>CAWIJC010000002.1:0-1203248 GCA_963836365.1 uncultured Actinomycetes bacterium | reverse complement strand
CTGCCCTGGCGTATTTCCGCGATGCCATCGAGTACCGCAACATTCAGCTGGTCGAGCTTCCCAACGGCGACTTCGGCCGTACCATCGTACGCCAGTTCCTCTTCTCCGCCTGGAGTGTGCTGCTCCTGGACCGCCTCCAACGGGCGGCCGACACCAGGCTCGCCGGCATCGCGGCCAAGGCCTACAAGGAAGCCCGCTACCATATCCGCCACAGCGGCGAGTGGGTCATTCGGCTGGGCGACGGCACCGACGAAAGTCATCGGCGGGTGCAGACGGCGCTGGACGAGCCTCTGGCCCTATACCGGCGAGCTGTACGCGGCGGACGAGGTGGACCGGCTGCTCGCGGGCGCGGGCGCACCGGACCCGGCGGCGCTCGAGCCCCAGTGGCGTGAGGTCGTGAGCGACGTAATTCGCCGGGCGACCCTCACCCTGCCGCCCGACGGCTACATGCACTCCGGCGGCCGCCAGGGGCGGCACACCGAGCACCTGGGCCACCTGCTGGCCGAGATGCAGATCCTCGCGCGCTCGCACGCGGGGGCGAAATGGTGAGCGGCGCAGGCGCCGACGAGGCCCTGCTCGAGGTGCTGCGCGGCATCCCGGATCCCGAGGTCCCGGCGCTGGACATCGTCGAGCTGGGGATCGTTCGCAAGGTGGAGCTGAGACCCGACGGAGCGGTGGCGGTGGAGGTGACGCCGACCTACTCCGGCTGTCCCGCGATGCAGATGATCGAGCAGGAGATCGTGGCCGCGCTCAAAGCCAACGGTTACGACCGGGTCGAGCTCCGGACGGTGTACTCGCCGGCCTGGACCACCGACTGGCTGAGCGACGCGGCCAAGGCGAAGCTCAAGGCCTACGGCATCGCTGCTCCCGGCCACACCGTGGTCGAGCAGGCGCTGGTTCCACTGATGTCCTCCGTGCGTCGCACCCCCTGCCCCTACTGCGGCTCCTCGAACACCGAACGCAAGAGCGAGTTCGGGTCGACGGCCTGCAAGGCGATCCATTATTGCCATGGATGCGAGCAGCCGTTCGAGGAGTTCAAGGCGATCTAGGGGCGGGGGCTGCGCCGGCGGGGGCGCTGACGCGCCGGCGGGAGCGGCGGGGCGGGACGCACGGCCCGTCTCCATGGCCACCTCCAGGTAGCACTCCCCCGCTCCCGCCGGGCGCAGCCCACCCGCCGGCGCAGCCCCCGCCTAGCTGTCGAGCAACCGATGGTCGATGGTGAGTGTCTAAGGGGTTCTGCTCCTAGGCCATTTTCCAAGGAGAGGAACTCATGCTCAGACTATCGCTTGCTGCCGCCTTGGCGCTTTTCGTTGTTGTGTCATGTGATGTCTACGCCCAGGACTCCGGTCAAGAGACCCGCGAGCTGGTCGCCGCGCTCGATAAGACGAAATACAAGAAGAAAGAGAAGCCGAATGTCTCGATCGAGACCTACATCGACATCAAGAACGAAGCCGCGGTTCGCGATCCGGTTGATTACGGTGGCAATTACGAATCGGAGGATAGCGAATGGAGTTTGTCGCTTCATGTCGAGCGGGGCGGCGTGGTAACGGGTAGCGGATTCGACGCGATGAACGGCGAGACCAACCGCCGCCGGAGCTTTGTACTCAAGGACGCGACGATCAACGGTGCCCTGTTGGCCGGGACGAAATTCTACGAGAACGGAGAACAGCGCAGGTTCGAAGCCGTCTTCGTCAACCACACCGTCGCCTCGGGAAAGAACGCCAACGAGATCGCCTCGCGCGATACCAAGTTCGGCATTGGGTTCATCGAAGCGGGCACAGGTTCCGATGTTCGCGTCTTCCTCGAACGGCGGTAAAGGCGGTTGGCGCTGACGCGCCGGCGGGTGGGCTGCGCCCGGCGGGAGCGGCGGGGAATCCTCACGTAGCGCCTGGGCCGCTCCATGGCCACCTCCAACTAGCACCCCGCCGCTCCCGCCGGGCGCAGCCCACCCGCCGGCGCAGCCCCCGCCTTGTTTCCACGCTCCCCCTCGTCCGACCCGGTCGTTACCGACGCGCGCGCCCTCCTTGACGGAATCGAGACCGAGCACAGGTACAATGCGTCGCTTGCCCGCCGGGCTGCGCCGCCCGGCCATCCTGCTCACTTGAGCGCCGGCTCGGCACTCGATCACTCCTGATGACGGAGCGACGCAATGTTACGACTCCCTGCCGTGGGTGCCCTTGTCCTGCTCGCCGCCGCGTGCGCTGAGCCAACCAGCCCGCCTGCCGCCTCGAGCGGCGCGCCGGCCTCCAGCGCGGTTCCCATCGACCAATCGGCCACCCCGCTCGACATCGCGGTGATCGGCGACGTCCCCTACGGCGATGCGGCGCGGGCCAGCTTCCCCTCGTTCATCGACGGCATCAACCGGGATCCCGAGGTCCGGCTCGCCGTCCACGTGGGCGATATCAAGTCCGGGCAGCGATCTCTGCTCCGACGCCGATCTTCCAGATCATCGCGCAGCAGTTCACCAGCCTTCGCCGATCCACTCGTTTACGCTATCGGCGACAACGAGTGGACCGACTGCCACCGGGCCAACAACGGCGGCTACAACCCACTCGACCGCCTGAGCCGTCATCCGCGCACCTTTTCTTCGCGACACCCGGGCTCAGCGCTCGGCCGGCCGAACATGCGGATCGAGGCGGAGGAAGGCTACCCCGAGAACCAGCTCTGGACGGCGCGGGCTGGTCTTCGCCACCTTCCACATCCTGGGCTCGAACAACGGCCTCGATCCCTGGTTCGGCGACGCCGCTCGCCACCCGGCGAGACGCCCGCGAAACCCAGGCCGCCTCCGGGAATACGCCGGACGGAACGCCGCCAACCTCGAGTGGCTGGAGCAGACCTTCGCGTTGCCCGGACGCGCCAGCGGCCCGGGCGTCGTGCTCTTCTTCCAGGCCGACCTCTGGCACCCGGGCGACCGGGCCGGCGGCGCCACCGTTCACTGCCCACACCGAGTTCGTCGGTCGCCTCGCCGCGCTGGCGGGCAAGCTTCAAGGGACCGGTGCTGCTGGTGGCCGGCGACAGCCACGACTACCGGGTGGATGTCGGCGTGCCCTGGTTCAGCCTCTATGGCGCCGACGCCGCGTCCCAACGTCACCCAGATCATCGTGGATCGCAGCATCGAGGACGACGCCGATTGGCTGCGGCTCCACGTCGATCCGCGGGCGTCGGCCGGGTCTTCAGCTGGGAGGAGGTCGTCGTGCCCTGAAAGCGGGGGGCTGCGCCCCCGTCACCCATTTTCCTTGTGCAGGTTCCGACCGGCGGTAGGTTACCCACGTACCCGCACGATCCCCCCATTCGCCGATCACATGACCGACAATCTCGAACGCCTGAAGGCGGCATTGGCCGCCAGCTACGCGCTGGAGCGCGAGCTCGGCAGCGGGGGGATGGCCACGGTCTATCTGGCCGAGGACCTCAAGCACCACCGCAAAGTCGCGGTGAAGGTTCTGCGGCCGGAGCTCGCCGTCGCCATCGGCAGCGACCGGTTCTTCCGGGAGATCGAGATCGCCGCCCGGCTGCAGCACCCGCACGTCCTGCCCCTGCTCGACTCGGGAATCATCGAAGAGCGGCCCGGACCTGCGCCACGAGGAGCCACTTGAAAGTGCTGCACATCGGAAAACGCTCGTCCGCGCGGTAGGTAAGGCGGTTACCGGCGCGCGTATCGAGGACGGCCACGCCGAGTCGTCCGCCGGCTCTTCGCTCGATGTCTGCGAGCGGTTGCTGAACCGGCCGCCTCGCGCCGATCGCTGCGGATCTGCTCGCGGGCAGCCTTAGCGGGCCGGTCCGATGTTTTGCGTCGACTGGAAGACATTCTCCGGATCATACTTCTGCTTCAGCTGCCGGAGCCGCTGATAAGTCGCCGGCTGGTACGCGCTCTCGACCCGGGCAGTGTCGTCGGCGTCCAGATAGTTCACGTACACTCCGCCGGTGGAATACGGTTGCAGGGCGCTCCAGAGCTCCCTGGTCCAGGCGGTGTTGCCGGGTGTTGCATCCGGGTCCGTCCACATGCTGACGATCACGATGCTGAAACGAGCGTCACGGTGGGGGAAAGCGGTCGCGTCGGCCGGCACGCGGCTCAGTGCGCCGCCGAAGGGCTCGAGGGCCACGGCCGTGAACGGCGAGGGAACGGTCTCGAAGTATCGTACCAAGGTGTCGATCGCCGGGTCGCTCAGCTCCCGCAGGAAGCTCGATTTCCAGTAGTTCAGGCGGCCGGCGGGGAAAGCGGGATCGAACATGCGCTGGATGTCCAGATACTCCATGGGCTGGACCTGATCCGCCGCGGGCTGCCCGATGCTTCGAAGCGGCCGCAGCGCCGCCTCGGCGCGCTCGAGCGGTCCCACGTAGCAGACCGGGATGGCGAACATGCGGACTCCCTCGGGCGAGGTCAGCAGCACCGCGTACGCCATCACTTCATCCGGCGCGGAGGCCATGACGTCGCGGTACGCCCGGAGGGCCGTCGCCGCCTGCTGCAATGGAAAGAAGACGACGCCCGCGAGCATCCGGCCGACGGGATGCAGCCGGTAGGTGAACGAGGTGACGATGCCGAAGTTCCCGCCCCCGCCCCGTACGCCCCAGAAGAGGTCCGGGTCCTCCGATTCGCTGGCGCTCCGGAGCTGCCCGTCGGCGGTGACGATCCGCACCGCCTGAAGATTGTCGCAGGCCATGCCGTGCTTGCGCATGAGCCATCCCAGACCGCCGCCGAGCGTGAGCCCGGCGATGCCGGTGGTCGAAATGAAGCCCCCGGTGGTGGCAAGGCCGTGCGCCTGGGTCTCGGCATCGAACCCGCCCCACGTGAGTCCCGCGCCGGCCCGTGCGATGCGAGCGGCGGGATCGACCTGGATTTCCTTCATTGGGGAGAGGTCGATCACCACGCCCTGATCGCACAACGCCTTGCCGGCCACATTGTGGCCCCCACCACGCACCGCCACCGGCAGGCCGTGAGTCCGGGCGAACTCCAGGGCGCGCAGCACATCAGGGTCGTGTCGGCAGCGGATGATGAATGCGGGGTGCTTGTCGATCATTGCGTTGAACAGCGCTCGGGCGGGATCGTAACCGGGGTGGCCGGGGCGAAGGAGGTCACCTTCCAGGCTGCTTTCGAGCTTCTTCAGGGCCTCCGTGCTCACCTGAGGCGGTCCGAGGCCGGGGGACTTGATGGCCATGGGCACCTCCCTTCTCTTCGTCAGCGATGATTCGTTCGGGTGGGGTCGCAGTCTACGGACGACCGGGCAAAGGTGGGGGTCGGGACCGGGCGGGGCAAGTCGCCAGGTGGTGGGACGCTCAGAGTGACCCGCCGCCGATGAATTCAAAGGGCCAGGAGATCTGCCTTTGCAAGATCCGCGAGGTGTGGTGGTGTCTACCACAGTAGACGACGTGGCAGGTGGCCACTTTTCACCGCTTCAGAACAGATACCTCACGCTAATCTCCACCTGCCACCGTGACTCGAGATCCTGAACCTCGTTCCGCGCCGGCAGCGCGAGTTGGTAGATCCCCCGGCCGTTGCTCGCGTCGTAGCCGGACAACCGCAGCATGGGCACGGTGGGATTGTTGCTGAAGGTGACCCGGTACTGTCCCCACTCCTGGTCGATCAGGTTCAACAGGTTGTAGAGGTCCATTCCGAATTCCAGCGATTGCCCCGCCTGCATCGGGATGGCCTTCGACATCCGGGCGTTGAGACTGCCGAACCAGGGATTGCGGCAGCTGTTGCGGCGCAGCAGCCGCCCACGCTGGCGTCGGAGGCAGGGATCCGCCTGGATGAAGCTCTCCAGGCGGGCGTAAGCCGCCCCGGGCGCCGGCCCGAGGCGGCCCTGCAGGTCCTGCTGCACCAGGACGATGTCGCCGCCGGGCACCACGTTGTTCGGGACGTAGACGACGTCGTTTGGCTGGAGGATGCCCAGGCCGTCGGCGTTGGCATCGCCGTCGATGACATAGGTGAAGGGCGTGCCTGACGAGCCGGTGTACGTGAGGGAGAGGAGAGTCCTGAACGGCAGCGGGAGGATCCCGTACAGCCGCACCCGGTGGGGAATCTCGAAGACCGAGGTCGTGAGCCGGCGGTCCTCCAGCGTGCCGTCGAGCGGCGTGAAGTCCAGATTGCCGCGGGGCTCGAATACGATGAAAGACATCCGGTCCCGCGACCGGGTGTAGGCGTAGAGCCCACCGCCCTCGAAGCCTCGGCCGAATCGCTTCCGGACCTGGGCCGAGAGCGACACTGCTTCGTCCCCGCTCCGGTTCGAGACCCGGACAACGGTGCGGAAGGCAGGTGAGATCCGCGCAGTGGTGGCCGGCGCGCCGGAGGAGCCGAAGGTCCCATAGAGCGGACGCCCACCCTCTCCCGCCGCCACGCCCACCGGCGATCCCAGGTTCGCGTCGCTCAGGTACCACTGATCCACGGCGCGGCTGTAGAGCAGATCCAAGGTGCCGACCGCGCCTCCCGGCAGGCGTTGATCCATCCCCAGCGACAGCTTCAGCGTTCTCGGAAAGCCGACGCCCGGCTCGAAGAAACTGAGCTGCGGGAACACCCCACCCCCATCGAGGCAGGTCGCCGGCTGATCGAGGGGCGCGAATGCGGGCACCTGGGACCCGGCGCAGCTCACGAACAGCTCCCGGCCACTGTCATGATAGGCGCCACCCACCCAGGCATACGCTGGGTGGCCGCTGAGGAGCCCGATGCCTCCGCGCACGAAGGTGTGCCCCCGGCCCCGGACGTCGTAGTTGATTCCCAGTCTGGGCGACCAGAGCGGGCCGGCATCGGGCAGCTCACCGGTGTCGAGCCCCAGCTCATTCAGGAGTGGGATGTAGGTGGGAATCGGATCGGGCAGCCAGGGAATGTCCACCCGAATACCGGCGGTCAGTGTCAGATCCGGAGCCGGCGTCCAGCGGTCCTGGGCGTACAGCCCGAACTGGCGCACCCGGAAGTCCGCACCGCGGCCTTCGGTCGAGCCGTAGAACGCCCGCGAGTACACGGAAGCGAGCCCTGCCTCCAACGCGTCCAGGGTGCGGAAGCGCCAGGTCCCTGGCGAGCTGGTCAACACCCGGTCGTCGAAGTGCAGCAGCTCTCCCCTCAGGCCCGTGGTGAGGACGTGGTCCCCCAGGCCGACAGTGAGATTCTCCGTTGCTTCCACCACGTCCTGGCCGAATTCATCAGTCGGGCAGCGGGCGCCGGGCCCGGTGGCCAGCTGTCCGCTGTCCGCCAACGCGAGGATGCGCGGGTAGGTGGCCCCGGGGCGGCACCGGTCGCGCGTGCGGAGATAGCTCACGATCAGCTCACTGGACCAGCGGCCACCGAGGAGGCTGGTCCAGATCAGACGGGAGGAGTGGCTGGTCGACAGGTTGCGCTGGGCCACCGGGCTCAGCGCGTACAGGCCGAAGCGCCGTTCAGGCGAGCCGGCGACGTCCCCATGCCGGTACTGATGGGACACCTCGAGGTGGCTGTTGGTCCCGAGCTGGAGCGATACCTTGCCGAAGATGTCCTCCGCGGGCTGGGATCCGTCCACCGGGCCCAGTATTCCCGGGTCGAGATCCCAGGTGTCGCGAAGGATGTCCTGAAACCGCACTGCGCTCTCGTGGCGAATGCCGATCCGCAGGGTGTCGGCTCCACCGATGGTGTCGGTGATGAGGGGGCCGGGATCGGCGACCCGGCGGCGCTGAAGATCGAGGTTGAGATAGTAGTGCGCCCGATCCCGCACCAGCGGCCCGCTCACCGAACCGCCGAGTTGCCAACTGGTGAAGTCCCCCGCCCCGTTCCCGCCCACGCTTGGCCCCGCCAGCGCCTGGTCGGCCAGGAAGAGAAACGCCGTCCCGTGGACGGCATTGGTGCCCGATTTGGTGACCGCGTTCACCAGCCCACCAGTGAACCCGGCGTGGCGCACGTCGAACGGGGCCGCGTGCACCTGGATTTCCTCCAGCGCCTCGAGCGAGATCGGCCGGGGCAGGGTTTCTCTTCCCGGAAGACCGCCGCGGTACAGGTCGTGGCTCAGGCCCCCGTCGATCCGGAAGCCGTTCAACATCCGGCTTTGCCCGGCGATAACGAGCCCGCCGGTGCGGGAGAACACCGACGAAGGTGATAAAGCGACCTGGGGGCTCTGGAGCGAGAGCTGGAGCAGGTCGCGACGGGGCGTCGGGAGCGCCGCGATCGTCGCGGCGTCGATGATCTGGGCGGGACCGGTCCGGCCGCGGTCGAGCGCCGGCTCCGCGACCGCGCTGACGGTGAGCTCCGGGAGCTCGAGCGGGGCCGGCTCAAGCAGGAAATCCGCCAGCAGTCGCTGACCCAGCGCCAACTTGAGTCCCCGCCTGACGGCTGGGACAAACCCGATTGCCCGCGCTTCGATGCGGTAGGGTCCGCCGACCGTGACGTCCTCGAGCAGAAAGCGCCCGCCCGAGCCGGTTAGCAGCTCCCACCGTCGGCCGGAGCCCTCGTGACTGACCGTTACCACGGCCCCCGCGATGGCGGATCCTTCCCGACCGGTCACGACGCCGGCGATGGCGGCGGTGGTGATCCCCTGTGCGAGGAGCAGCTGCGGCAGCGTTAGGAGCAGCAGGCAGGCGAAGCCACGAATCATGGCGGCCGGTTCTGCTGGACCCGCGACTCCAGCCTTCTCAGCGCCTCCAGCACCGGTCCGCGCTCGAACGCATCCACGGTGATTCTCGATAACGACCGCGCCCCGAGGTATCGCCGGTAGACTGCGATGGCCGAGTCCGGCAGCCCGAGCTGCTCGTAGAGGCGGCCGAGCCTCGGGGTGGTCGCTCAAGCGGATATAGGGGTCATCGAAGAGACCGATTCGCAACGGCGGCAGCCGTGAGGCCTCGAGCAATTCGGCCAAGGCCTCGCGCGGCTTGCCTTCGGCCCGGAGCGAGGCGGCCCGGGTGCGGCGAAGCATCCAGCGGTCCGGTCCCCGAAACTCCGCGGGGAACTCCCGCTCATAGCGGTTCAGCGTTGCCCGGGCCCTGTCCGGTTGGCCGGCCTGAGCATAGAACAGCGCCAGCGGGAGATAGGGACGGGCCAGCATGTCGAGCGAATCGAGCGGATGGCTGGCCAGCAGGTCCTCGACCTCGGACCCACCGCTCACATCGCCTCGCAGGAGCCGCAGTCTCGCCGCCGCCGCCGCGATTTCCAGTGCGGCTCCGGGCTGCCCAATCGCCAGCGCTTGGTCCCGCAGATCGTGGAGATGACCTAACGCTTCGGCGAATCCTCCGCGCACCGCGTCGAGGCTCCGCCTGAAGCCTCAGATCGTTCTGGAGGCCCGAGTGGCGCCGGAGCCGCGCCGCCAGCACGTGGGCGGCCTCGTAGCGGCCTGAGTCGACCAGGAATCCAATGCGGAACAGGATGGCCCGGCTGTTCTCCGGTCGGCGCCGGGTGTACTGCTCCAGGATCCCAGCGGCCTCCGCGTCGTTGCCGAGGGCGTGGGCACTCGCGCATGGGTGAGCTGGACGCCCCCGGAGGAGCGCCCGCGGGCGACTCCCCCCACTCTGCTCCATGTTGCGCTTCACGTCCCGCACCATCCGCTCGGCCGCGGCCAGTTCGCCGTTCAGCTCGAGCGCCGTGGCCGCTTCCGCCACGAAGCCCGCCTCCCGAGGAAACTCCCGGAGCGCGTCGACGTGCCCCTGGAACGCGGCGACGCTCCGGCTCAGATCGCCGGTCACGAACCAATGGTAGAACGCCTGGACGGCGTAACGCTCCCGCTCGGGGAGCGAGTCGGACATCTGGTAGGCGCGGACCAGCCCCGGTGCCACCGGACCGCCAGGAAGACCGGCCAGGGCCGTGTTGGACGCGACGGCCACATACGCCAAGGTGAAATTGGAATCGAGGGCGAGCGCCTGGCGGTTCACCTCGATCGCGCGCAGGTAGTCGCCGCCCGAGCGTGAGACGATGGCGGACTGGAATTCTCCAGGGCCGGCAGAGACGAGGTCGTGTAGCTCCAGAGCGCGCCGGTCGGCGCCGGGCTCGCCGCGAGCGGCTCACCCAGACCCTTCCGGAGCCCGCGGCCCAGGCGCTCGATGGCGGCCGCGATGTCGGTGGAATCGCGCGCCATGGCCGCGGCGGCGTGGACCACGTTGCCGCTCGCCGCTTCCACGATCCTGGCGCTCAGCACGAACCCCGGTCCAGCCGCCGTCACGCGGCCATCCACGACCAGCCTGATCTCCTCGCGCACCGCCAGCTCGCGCGCGGCGTCACCGGTGAGCGGGGCGCCGAGCGGGAGCCGCATGCGGCGCCGGGCGGCGGCGATCGGCTCATTGCCCACCGAGGCGAGCCCAGGAGATTCCGCAAGCTGGTCGCGCACCCGCTCCGCAACCAGTGTCCCCAGCGTCGGGTCCCGGGTCCGGTTCGCGAACTCCGCGACGATGAACAGCTCTCGCGCAGTCGCGCCCGGTCGGCCCCGGGCCGCGCGCCAGAGGGAAGCGCCGAGCAGGGCAGCCGCGATCACGGCGGCGGCGACAGCGATCCTGATCGGTCGCCTGCGGGGCCGGGCGCTCGCCCATGGGCTGCCGGGCTGTTCCTCCAGGTGATCGAGCCGGTGCAGCAGCTCCTCTACCTGCTGCCAGCGGTCGGCGGGGCGCTTCGCCAGGCACTTCATCACCAGGTCGGCCAGCGCGGGGGAGGTTGCTGCGCCGGAGCCGCAGGGGCTCGGGGGACTCGGCCAAGTGGGCCGCAAGGATTTCGTGTGAGTTCTCGCCCTCGAACGGCGGCTTTCCCGTCAGCATCTCGTACGCCAGGTAGTCCGACGGCATAGATGTCGGCCCGGAGGTCACATCCGGCCTCGGCCGCCGCCTGCTCCGGCGCCATGTAGGCGGGTGTGCCGACCGAGATGCCGCCGCTGGTATGGTGGATGTTCGGTCGCCGCCGCCTCGGGGCTCATCGCCTTGGCCACGCCGAAATCCGCGATCAGCGCGCGGCCGGCCAGCGGGATGTTGTCAGGCTTGATGTCGCGGTGGATGATGCCGTTCCGGTGTGCGATCGCGAGCGCCCTCGCAGACGTCGCGCAGGATCCGCGCCGCTTCCGCGACCGGCAGGGGCCCTCGCGCGCGAGCCGTCGCGCAGCGACTCGCCCGCCGCGTAGGCATCACGTGTACCAGGGACCCGCCGCCTCGCCGGAATCGAGCAGCGGGACGATGTTCGGGTGGCGCAGCTGCCCCACGATCGCGATCTCCCGCAGGAACCGGTCGCGTCCCACCACCGCGGCGATCTCCGGGCGCAGCACCTTGACCGCCACCTCGCGCTCGTGCTTGAGGTCGCGGGCCAGGTACACCACCGCCATCCCGCCGCGCCCCAGCTCCCGCACGATTGATAGCGCTGCGCCAGCGTGTCCGGCACCGGAATGCCCTCGTCGGCCAGCAGAGACGCGAAAGCCTCCGTGGCGGGGCGGTCGAGCAGCGGATCGGGACGCTCGCACTCCTCGACCAGGTGCTCGAGCGCGGCGCGGCGGGCCGCGTCGCCGTTACAGAGCCGGTCCAGTAGCGCCCCACGCTGGTCGCCCGCCGCATCGAGGACCTGGTCGAGCAACGGGGCGAGCCGCGACGAGTCGTCAGGCGTAACCGAACGGGACATCGGGCCGATGTCGGCTTTCGTGGGTGTTTGCCGTTAACCAGTGAGAAGCCCTTCCACTCCAATTGGTCGCGCCTCCTCCAGGAGCGAAAGGGGGCAGCACCAATGGAACATCACGCCGGTTTCGTGGGGGCCATGGGCCTGGCTCCCGGGGCCGTGGCCTGCGAAGAGATGCACTCACCAGCGCCGGAGACCTTCGAGGCGCCCGCGCGCCGTCACTGCTGAACCGGGAACTCTCACTAACGCTGCCTGAAGGACGTCACCCATGCCATCCCGTAGATTTGCAGGTCCCATCGTTGCTCTCGCCGCCGCCGCTGCGCTGTTCTCCTGCTCAGACGCACCGGTCGCACCCCCTGCCGCCCACGACATGACCGCGGATGTCGCTGCGATTGCCCCGGACCCGTTCACCGTCCGCGCACCGCTAGAGCCCTACCGCATCAACCAGCTCCCGGACTTCATGATTCATTCGAAAGCCAGGACTGACATCGTGATCCAGAGGAGCGTGTTCAATCCCGGGCCCGGCATGTGGCATACCCATCCCGGCCCCAGCTTCGTCTACGTCATTGAGGGTGAAATCAAGATCGAGCGATTTACCAAGAACGATGGCTGCACGGAGACCCCGGTATTCGGTCCCGGCAAAGCCTATGTCGAGATCGCCAATGAGGTGCACCGGGCGGTGGTGGTGAGCACTGAACCAGCTGTGCTCCTGGTCACGCGTTTCAACATCCCGGTGGGCGGAGCGTTCACGATCCCGGCGAACGCTCCGCCTTGCTGATGGTCTGTCTTCCTTCTGAATCGGGAATCCTGCCATGCAAACCAGTTCACTCTTCGCCGCCGCGCTGCTGCTGGCAGCCTGCGCCGAGGATCCGGTCGGGCCGGAAGCTCCCGGCAGGCTTGTGATCTCGACCCTGACGCAGGGAAACGACCCTGACGTGGATGGGTACGAGCTGACGGTGGATGGAAATCACGAGGTGAGTATGCCGTCTACCGGCGCCCACACACTGGTGCTCGCCGCGGGGACCCACACGGTGGTCCTCGCGGGTGTGGCGGGCAACTGCGGCGTGAACCCGGGAACGTCGGTGGTGGCGGAGGTCGTCTCGGGCAGGACCCGAACGTTGGCCTTCGAGATCGACTGCCCGCTCACGGGCCTGCGGGTGCGGGTGGTGACCAGCGGCGAGTTTCTGGATCCGAACGGCTATCGGCTGGCGATCGACGGCACCGATTACGGTTTCATCGACACGGGGGGCGACGTCCTCCTCAGGCGGCTCGCGCCCGGCAACCATGCCGTGTCGCTCAGAGGCGTGGAGGCGAACTGCACGCCCGCCGAGACGACCCGGACCGTCACAGTGGTCATTGACCAGGTGGCGGTCGTCGAGTTCGGCGTGAGCTGCGTGACGCCGATGGGAACCGTGCGGATCTCCGCTCCCACCACCGGGCCCACACCCGGCCCCTATGAGGTGCGCCTCTGGTATCAGGACTACTGGTATTACGGCTGGTATTACGGCGCCACATACCTCGATCTGGGAAACGTGGCACCCGGCGGTGTGATGACCGCGCAGGCATACGGAGGCGAGTACTGGGCGGAGCTGGTCATCCCGTTCAACTGCAGCGTGGACCGTCCCAATCCGACATCGCCGTTCACGCTCGGGCATGGATCGGTGGTCGAGATCGTGTTTCCGGTCACCTGCTCCGACGATCCATGGGGATACTGACCCGTCACGCCTCCAGCGCACGCCGCAGCAGCATGCGGGCCTTGGCCCAGTCACGCTGCACGGTCCGCACCGTGACCCCGAGGACCTCAGCGATCTCCTCCTCGGTCAGGCCGCCGAAGAACCGGCACTCCACCACGCGGGCGAGCCGGGGCTCGACGATGGCAAGCCGTTCCAGGGCCTCGTCGAGCTGGAGCAGCGCCTCGGGCTGGTCGTCGAGATGGATGGTGCCCTCGTCGAAGGTGACCTGCCGGCGCCCGCCGCCGCGCTTGATCGCCACCCGCGCCTTGGCCCGATCGACCAGCACGTGGCGCATCGCGACCGAGGCCAGCGCCAGGAAGTGGGCCCGGTCTCGCCATTCCGCCTGGGACTGGTCCACCAGCTTGAGGTAAGCCTCGTGCACCAGCTCCGTCGTGGAGAGCGTCGAGCCTCCCGCGCGGGCCCCTAGCTGGCGGTGGGCGATGGCCCGCAGCTCATGGTACACCAGCGGCACCAGGCGATCGACCGCGCCGTGCCGCCCGCTCCGGAGGTCGGGGAGAATGTCGATGCGAGAGGTCACGTGGGCTCCACCAGCTCGAAGATCGGACGATACATCCGGCGCCGCAAGACGGCTCCTACTCGGTCTCATCGCGCTCGTGGCATACGGGTGCGGCGATGATCCGACAGGTCCCTCGACCTTTAACATGCGGATCGCGGTGTTCACCACGGGTGCAGACCGGGACAGCAGCTACCTGGTGCGCGTCGGCGAAGGGCAGACTCGGCTGGTTCGAGTTTTCCTCAACCTGTCTCTGCCCGACGGGGAGCACGACGTGGTGCTGGGGGATGTGGCTTCCAACTGCGCCGTCCAGGGCGCGGATTCGATCCGGGTGAGCATCACCTCCGGCAGCTTCGTCACCGCGGAGTTCCGGATCGAATGCCGGGCGATCAGCGGTGCGATTCAGGTGAACGCGCAGACCTCCGGGCGGGACTTCGACCCCGACGGATATACGGTGTACCTCGACGGCGCCTCGCAAACCCAGCTCTTTCCGTTCGGCGCGGTGGTGCTCAGAACGTGCCGCCAGGGAGTCACGAGATCCGGCTGGGCGGGTTCAGCGACAACTGCCGGCTGATCAGCTCGTCCACCCAGACCGTGGAAGTGACGGCCGGCGGGCTCACCCGCGACACCTCCCAGGTCGGGTTCATCGCCTCCTGTGATGCGACCACCGGTGACGTGGTGCTGAACACCTCGACTGCCGGGACGAGCGTGGACCCCGACGGCTACACCATGAAGCTGGATGGCCAGCTCCTGATCGAGCCCTGCGGGTGGTACGACTACGGCTGCGTGGAGGGCGCGCCCCGCAGGCTGAACCTAAACCAGACCTCTCTCTTCGAGCAGCTTGTGCCGGGTGACCACACCTTCGAGATCGGCGATATCGCCGAAAATTGCACGCTCACCGGAAGCCCTCACCGCATCGTGCAGGTCGCGATAGGGGTGATCACCGCGGTGCGGTTCGACGTCGACTGCCGTGACACGCCCTGATGCCAGGTACCTGCTGCCGCTCCTCCTCGCCGGATGCGGAACCGGGCCAGACGACCCTCCCGCCGCGCCTCCTCCGGAGATCGCCGCCGTCTTCGTCCAACCGGGGGTCGGGAACGCGCTCAGCGCCGTCGCCACGGCTCACCTCAACGCGGACAGCGCGCTGGTGCGGTTCGGGGCTGGACAGAGCCCGGCACTGGACAACGCCACTCCGGCGGTGAGGATCGAGGGCGATTCGGCGGTTCTGCCGGTGCTCGGGCTTCTGCCCGCGACGGCGTACACACTCCAGATACTGGCATATGGCCCGGGCGGAACCGCCGGGGGCGAGTCACTGCACGTGAGGACGGATACTCTCCCCTCCGACCTGCCCAGCTACCTGGCGGGCGGAATCGATCCCTCTCCCGGGTACGTGGTCTTCGCGGCGGGCGGGTACGGCCTCGCGATCGACAATACCGGCCGGGTGGTGTGGTACGTGCGGCTCGAGCGGTTCGATCGGCCGGTGGCTGCGCTGGCGTCGCTGCGGAGGGAGGCGGCGGCGGGGCTGGGCAGAGTTTCGCGGGAGGCGTCGGGTGGGCGGTGATCCGGTTCACGGCCGTCGCTCCAGGCGCCTTTGCCTAGGTGCCCCCTTCCCGGCGGGTGGCTGCGCCTTTGCCCAGGCCTCGTCGGTAAGAAATTGCCCATCGCGAGCGAACCGGAGTAGATAGGCGACTTCGGATAGGGAGCCCGGCGAGTAATCAAGGAAGCGACGGAATTCGGCTGGCCCACGTTCGCACTTCCCTCCGCGATGTTGGTGGGTGCGCGAGCGCCGCACGGCGAAGCTGCGAGGTCAGGCCAAAGAGCTCTGAGCGTGGCCACCCGCGCGTCGCCGCGTCAGAGCCCGCCACCCCCCCCCCCCCCCCCCCCCCGGCGCGCCCGCGCCCCCGCCCCCATTCTCCTTGTGCAGGTTTCCGACCGACGGTAGGTTAACCACGTACCCGCACGATCCCCCCATTCGACGATCACATGACCGACAATCTCGAACGCCTGAAGGCGGCATTGGCTGCCAGCTACGCGCTGGAGCGCGAGCTCGGCAGCGGGGGGATGGCCACGGTCTATCTGGCCGCGGACCTCAAGCACCACCGCAAAGTCGCGGTGAAGGTGCTGCGGCCCGAGCTCGCCGTCGCCATCGGCAGCGACCGGTTCTTCCGGGAGATCGAGATCGCCGCCCGGCTGCAGCACCCGCACGTCCTGCCCCTGCTCGACTCGGGAATCATCGAAGAGCGGCCCGGCGATCCCAACGGTCGCCCCTACTACGTCATGCCGTTCGTGGAAGGAGAATCGCTGAGGGATCGGTTGCGCCGGGGGGAGCTGCCGGTCGAGGACGCCGTACGGATCCTGATCGAAGTCGTGGACGCCCTGGCGTACGCCCACAGCCAGGGCGTGGTGCATCGCGACATCAAGCCGGACAACGTGCTCCTGTCCGGCCGCCACGCGCTGGTCATGGATTTCGGGGTCGCCAAGGCGGTGAGCGATGCCGCCGGGGACAAACGGATGACCGAGACCGGCGTCGCGCTGGGGACGCCGGCCTACATGGCGCCGGAGCAGGCGGTGGCGGACCCGCATCTCGACCACCGGGTGGACATCTATGCCGTCGGGATCCTGGGATACGAGCTGCTGACCGGGGAGCCGCCGTTCCGGGGCGCCACACCGCAGGAGGTGCTGGTCGCCCAGGTGACCCGGCCGGCCGAGCCCATCACGACACACCGGCCGACCATCCCGCCCGCGCTGGCCGGCATCCTCATGAAATGCCTGGAAAAACGGCCGGCCGATCGGTGGCAGAGCGCCGAAGTGTTGGTGAGGCAGCTGGAGGCCCACGCGACGCTGTCCCAGGACGCCACCACGCCGGTTCGGACCACGCCGGTTCGGACCACGCCGCCGAGCCCGGCCGGCCTCCCGAAGCGAGGGGTGCCCGCCTGGCTCGGCTGGGCCGGTGCCGGTGCATTGGTGGCGGCCGGCGCCGTCGCCCTGTCCCTCCGGCACAGCGAGCCGGAGCTCCTGAGGCTGGGCAAACGCTCGGCGGTGGCGTCGGCGCCCGAATGGGAGATCCACCCATCGCTCTCGCCGGACGGGAAGATGCTGGCGTATACCTCGGTGGGGAACGCTCCCCCGCGGCTGCTGCTTCACCAGATCGGCGGCGGGAACCCGGTGGTGGTCAGTCAAGCCGGGTTCGGCGCGGCCTTTTCGCCCGACGGGACCAGGCTCCTCGCCGTCACGCCCCGGGGGCTGGAAATCATGCCGGCGCTCGGTGGCCAGTCCCGAGTCGTGGCCAGGACGACGAAATGGGGGAACTGGTCGCCCGACGGCCGGGCCATCGTCTATCCCGCTGGAGACACGCTGTGGGTTCAGGCGACGGACAGCTCGCGACGGACGCCGATCGCGACGGGATGGGATCTCCACTCGCCGTCCTGGTCCAGCGATGGACGATGGATCGCCTACGTCGAGGGGAATTCCCTGTTCCACCGGAACGGGAATCTCGGCGCCAGCGGCATTCGGGTGGTGCCGTCGGGCGGCGGCACGCCGGCCGAGGTGACCCGGGTCAGCGGACTCAACACCTGCCCCATCTGGCTGCCGGGCCGCCCGGCCCTCCTGTACATCTCGGACCGCGAAGGCGGCCGGGACATCTACGAGGTGACGCTGACGTCCCGGGGTGTTCCCCGGGGCGATCCCGCCCGGCTCACCACCGGCCTCGACGTGGAAGGCATCACCATCTCGTCCGACGGCCGGCGGCTGGCCTGGTCCCAGTTCCGGGAAACCGCCAACGTCTGGTCGCTGCCGATTCCGGCCGGAGACTCGATTCCGCTCTCCCGGGCCACCCAGGTCACCACCGGGACCCAGAGTATCGAAAGCCTCGTCGTCTCACCCGATGGCGAGTGGCTCTACTACGACTCGGATCGCGCCGGCAACCCGGACATCTACCGCCGGCGACTCTCCGGCGGGGCGACCGAACAATTGACCACCGATCCCTCGGCCGATTTCTTGCCCGCGGTGTCTCCGGATGGGCGGGAGGTCGCCTTCCATTCCTCCGTACCGGCAACCGCGACGTCTTCGTGATGCCGGCCGCCGGAGGGGAGGCGGTTCAGATCACCCGGAGTCCCGAGCAGGACTACAACCCGACCTGGTCTCCGGATGGACGACAACTCGCCTTCGACCAGCAACGAAACCCCGACCAGGGACTGTGGGTCACGCGGCGGGCCCCATCGGGGGAGTGGACCGGTCCGGAGCCCTTCCCTCATGGCGGCCGAGCCGCCCGGCCTCGCTGGTCCCTGATGGCCGGTGGATCAGCTTCATCTCGCCCGAGGGAGTGAACGTCGTGGAGGTGGGCGACCGCCTCGCCTTCTCCCGCGTCGCGTGACGAAGTCTATCCGGCCACGTGGTCGGCGTGGTCGGACGACGGCCGGACCATCTTGTTGCCGATCCGACTCACTGGGGTCTTCCGCATCATCGCCATCCCCCTCGCCGGCCGCCGTCCGGCAACGACGATCGCCTATGCCGATGTTCCGGGTCGTCAGTTCCATCGCCATGGCATCGCGGGCATCGCGGGGCCGCGTTCTTCTCCCTGGTGGAGCGGAACTCGGATGTGTGGGTGGCGGAGATCGAGCGGTGACGGGAGGCGGGGGCGCTGACGCGCCGGCGGGGGCTGCGCCGGCGGGGGCTGCGCCGGCGGGGGCTCGGCCGGCGGGGGCTGCGCCGGCGGGAACGGCGGGGTTCGTGACTCACCTTCCAGGCATCAAATCGTTCATGCGGCATCGGCTGCACTCCTCAACCAATCCTCAACCCACCCCGCCGCTCCCGCCGGCGCGCCAGCGCCCCCGCCGCCCCGCCCCTTCAGCCGCCCGGTCCCATATTCTGCGTCGATCGAAAGACATTCTCCGGATCGTACTTCTGCTTGAGCTGCCGGAGCCGCTGATACGTGGCCGGTTGATCCGCGCTCTCCACCCGGGCACCGTCGTCGGCGTCCAGATAGTTCACGTACACTCCGCCGGTGGAATACGGTTGCAGGGCGCTCCAGAGCTCCTGGTCCCAATCGGTGTTGGCGGGCGTGGCATCCGGGTCCGTCCAAACGTGCTGACGATCACGATGCTGAAACGAGCGTCGCGATGGGGGAACGCGGTCGCGTCGGCCGGCACGCGGCTCAGTGCGCCGAAGGGCTCGAGTGCCACGGCCGTGAACGGCGAAGGAACGGTCTCGAAGGATCGTACCAACGTGTCGATCGCCGGGTCGCTCAGCTCCCGCAGGAAGCTGGATTTCCAGTAGTTCAGGCGGCCGGCGGGGAAAGCGGGATCGAACATGTGCTGGATGTCCAGATAGTACCATGGGCTGGACCTGATCCGCCGCGGGCTGCCCGATGCTTCGAAGCGGCCGCAGCGCCGCCTCGGCGCGCTCGAGCGGTCCGGCGTAGCAGACCGGGATGGCGAACATGCGGACTCCCTCGGGCGAGGTCAGCAGCACCGCGTACGCCATCACTTCATCCGGCGCGGAGGCCATGATGTCGCGGTACGCCCGGAGGGCCGGAGCCGCCTGCTGCAACGGAAAGAAGACGACGCCCGCGAGAATCCGGCCGACGGGATGCAGCCGGTAGGTGAACGAAGTGACGATGCCGAAGTTGCCGCCCCCGCCCCGCACGCCCCAGAAGAGGTCCGGGTTCTCCGATTCGCTGGCGCTCCGGAGCTGCCCGTCGGCGGAGACGATCCGGACCGCCTGAAGATTGTCACAGGCCATGCCGTGCTTGCGCATGAGCCATCCCAGACCGCCGCCGAGCGTGAGCCCGGCGATGCCGGTGGTCGAAATGAAGCCCCCGGTGGTGGCAAGGCCGTGCGACTGGGTCTCGGCATCGAACTCGCCCCACGTGAGTCCGGCCTCGGCGCGTGCAATGCGGGCGGCGGGATCGACCTGGATCCCCTTCATCGGGGAGAGGTCGATCACCACGCCCTGGTCGCACGACTCCTTGCCGGCCACATTGTGGCCCCCACCCCGCACGGCCAGCGGCAGGTTGTGAAAGCGGGCGTACTCCAGCGCGCGCAGCACATCAGGATCGTGTCGGCAGCGGATGATGAACGCGGGGTGCTTGTCGATCATTGCGTTGAACAGCGCTCGGGCGGGATCGTAACCCGGGAGGCCGGGGCGAAGCACGTCACCTTTCAGACTGCCTTCGAGCTTCTTCAGGGCCTCCTGGCGCACCTGAGGTGGTCGGAGGCCGGGGGAGCGGATGGCCATGGGCACCTCCTTCGTCAGCGATGATCCCGTTCGGGTGCGGTCGCAGTCTACGGACTATTCGGCAAACTGGCGGCGGGGACGGGTCGGGGCAAGGCGCGGGGCCCGGGGGCGCGGGCGGGGGCTGCGCCTGCGGGCGGGCTGCGCCCCGGCGGGAGCGGCGGGGGGGCTTGGCTCCGGCCTCGTCGGTAAGAAAGCGTCCATCGCGGCTCAACCAACCCCTAAACCCACCCCCGCTCTCCCGCCGGCGCGTCAGCGCCCCCGCCGGCGCAGCCCCCGCCGGCGCGTCCAGCGCCCCCGCCAACGCGCATTGCATTTGTAAGATGATGGCGATACCTTTTGAGCCATGAGATACCCGGTCGAGCAAAAAGCGGAAACGCACGAAAGGATCATCGGCGCCGCCGCGCGGTCGTTCCGCGAACTGGGCTCCGGAGGGACAGGGCGTCGCCCAGTCGATGAAGATCTGGGGCTCGACGCACGGCGGTTTCTACCGGCACTTCGACAGCAAGGAAGACCTCTACGTGGATGCGATCACGAGGGGCTTTCAAGAGGCGGCGGACAGCATGGTAGCGGCGGCGGCACGGGCTCCTCGAGGGAAGCAACTGCGCGCGATCATCGAGCATTCATCCTCAGAATGGACACATCTGGAAGATCCCGGTGGCGGTGCGTGCTTTCCACCCTCGCTGCCGACATCGCCCGGCAACGGCCCGCGGTGCGGGCGAGGATCAACGCCGCCAGAGAGTCCTACAGCGAGCGTTTGTTGCCCTTCTTCCCGGGGAACGACGATGCCGCGAAGAGACGTCAGTTCATGGGTGCTCTTTCCGGCGATGGCTCAAGCGCCGATGACCGCTCGCACCATGACTGAGCCAGCCGCGCAGAAAGACACTCACGCGCGTGAATGCCATTCGCCCCACCAAGCAGCAGATCTTCGAGCTGATCAACGCACCCGACGAAAGCCCGGTCGCGATGCTGAACCTCTTGAAGTTCAAGCCGCGTACCGGCGCCGTTGAGTACAACAAGTACGGCGACTCGGTCGTGAGGATGGTCGAGGCGACGGGCGGAAAGATCCTCTGGATGGGCCGCGTCGACCAGACCCTGATCGGACCGACCGACGAGGACTGGGACGCGATCGCGCTCGTGCAGTACCCGAGCCGCAAGGCGTTCATCGAGATGACGTCGACGAAGGACTACGAAGGCGCATACGAGCACCGTGAAGCCGGCCTGGAGCGCACGCTCGTGCTTGCCTGCACACAACGCGCCGAGAGCGGGGATTGAGATGGGTCGCAAGATTCTGTTCATCACGACCGACCAACAGAGGCACGACTCGTTGGGGTGCAACGGCGGGACGATCGCGCGCACGCCCGTGGTCGACTCGCTCGCGGCCGCGGGCGTGAACTACAAGCGCGCGTACAACCAGAACACTGTGTGCATGCCCGCGCGTTCGACGATGCTCACCGGGCAGTACGTGCGTACGCACGGCGTGATCGCGAACGGGGTGCCACTCCCGGCCGCCGCGCCGAGCGTCGCCGGGTACTTGCAGCAGAAGGCCGGCTACCACACCGCCTTGCTCGGCAAGGCGCACTTCGAGCCCGGGTTCGACATGAAGCTCGAGTGGGCGGAGAACTACATGTCGCAGCGCGGGCTCGCCGGCCCGTACCGCGGGCTTCGAGCACGCCGAGCTCGCGGTACACGTCCCGACCGTCGGCAAGCGCGCGCTGCAGCACTACGGTAAGTGGCTCGTCGACACGCACGGCTGGGAAGCGACGAAGGGCTTCTCGCCATTGCTGGCGGCCGAACCCGGCGGTGACACCGGCGCGCCGGAGACGCGTGTCAACCCGATCCCGCGTGACTGGTACCACACCGATTGGGTTGCCGACCGCACGATCGCTTACCTCGATTCGTTGCCGGCCGACGCCGACTGGTTCGTGTGGATGTCGTTCCCCGACCCACACCATCCGTGGGACCCGCCGGCGTCCGAGCGGCGGCGCTGCGACTGGCGCGACCTCGACCTGCCCCCCGGGCATCCGCGGTCGAAGGAGAACATCGAGCGCGTGCTCGCGCAGAAGCCCGCGCACTGGCTCGCGCTGTGGGAAGGCTCGTTCGTGAACGCCGAAGGCGGTCCGGGCACGTACCGTCCGCAGAATGTCAGCGACGATTCGATTCGCGAGATCAACGCGATGGTGCACATCATGAACGAGCTGATCGACGAGGCGTGCGGACGCGTGTTGCGACGTATCGCAGAACGCGGCTGGGACGACGACACCGATGTCTTCTTCACCACTGATCACGGCGAGCTGCAGGGCGACTACGGGCTGATCTTCAAGGGCCCGTTCCACACCGACGCACTGATGCGTCTCCCGATGGTGTGGCGGCCCGCGCCATCGGCGCGCGTCGCACCGGCCGTCGTCTCCGACCCGGTCGGGCAACTCGACCTCGCGCCGACCTTCTGCGAGATCGCGGGCGTACCGCAGGCCGAGTGGATGCAGGGTGCGGCCCTCCCGGTCGCAGCCGGCTCCGGTCGTGAACGGGTGCTCTGCGAATGGGACTCGCAGTTTCCCGGCTACGGCATGCATCTGCGAACGATCTATCGAGACGGCTGGCTGTGCACCGCGTACGAGCCCTCGACGATCGGCGAACCGAACGGTCTCGAAGAGTTCTTCGCCGCGACCGGGATGTTCGGCGGCGGGATCGGTCCGCTCAGCTCGGTCGTGTACAACGGCAGTGAAGGCGAGCTGTACAACGTCGATGACGACCCGCATCAGTGGGAGAACCGCTGGGACGACCGCGCATGCAAAGCGCTGAGAGAAGACCTCGTCGCGGATCTCTACGACGCGCTGCCGAGCGAGCGCAACGTATTGAGAGTCGAGCGCCCGGCGTGATGCTTCCTTCTCAGTGGCGGCGGAGGTGCGCGGTCTGCGTGGCGATCGCGCAGAGGTTGCCGCCCTCGTCCCACAGGCGGGCGGGTCCGGTCGCGTAGCCGTCGCCGATGTGCCACGCCTCGATGTCCTGCAACACCCACGACGTCACGGGCGTGCGCACGAAGCGGATCCCGATCTCGAGCGACAACGACATGAAATGACCGACCCGGTCGTGCGGGCCGAGCGCGCGCCCGACGGCTGGACCGAGCACGTCGCCGTGCATCGCGAGCGCCAAGCGATGCGGTGCACCTTCGAGCAGGCGCACCCACGCGAGGAAGTGGCCCTTGCCGGGATCGTCGAGCGGGCTCACCGGCCGCCACTCGGTCTGCTCGTGGAAGTTGATTCGTCCCCACGGATCGTCGGAACCGATCTCGCGTTCCGGCGGAAGCGGTGCATCCGCGGGGCCCGGCACCTCCGGGAACCGCACCTCTTGGTGCGCAAGGTCGGTGTCGTGCTCCACGCCGAACACGCCGTGCACTCGCAGCGCGGTACTGTCGCCGCCATCGGCGCGTAGGTCGGCGACGACCTGCGAGGCGCGCCGGCCGTCGCGCAGCACGTCGACGTCGATAGTGATCGGCCCGGGTGGCACCGGTGCGACGAAGATCGCGTTCGCGGTCACGAGATCGAGGTCGCTGCGATCGAGCGCTTCGGTCATGGCCCGGAGCGCGGCGTACATCGAAACGCCACCGAACACATGCACCACCTTCCACGCGTCCGGCAGGTATCCGTGATAGCGCCCCGGCTGCGCGTCGTCCGCGGTCAGCGCGGTGTCGACAACGAGGTCGTGCGGCACCGGGGCAGCCTACGCTGCGGCTTCGTGGAGCCTCGCCTGAATATCAAACCGCGCGACCAGTGGGACGACGAGACCCGCGGGTTGCTCGGCGAACAAACGTTGAACATCTTCGGAACCCTCGCGCACCATCCCAAGCTGCTGAAGCGGTGGCTCGTGTTCGGCAACCACGTGCTGGCGAAGAGCACGCTTCCCGCACGAGATCGCGAGCTGCTGATCCTGCGCACCGGTTGGCAGTGCCGCGCGTCGTACGAGTGGGGCCAGCACGTGATCATCGCGCGCGCCGCGGGTATCACCGACGAAGAGATCATCGCGCGTGACGCAAGGTCCCGACGCCGACGGCTGGGACGTCCTTGACGCGCTTCTCGTGCGCGCCGTCGACGAGCTGCACGACGCGCAGACGCTGTCGGACGCGACATATGAATCTCTCGCCAGGCACTACGACGCCCAGGGGCTCCTCGACATCGTGTTCACCGTCGGCCAGTACCACCTCGTCTCGATGGCGCTGAACACCTTCCGCGTCGAGCGCGACGACGGGGTCACGGGGGTTCCCATCCCAATTCCCGAATGAAGTCGCCGGCGCCCTCGACGCGCGCACCTATGTCGCGCACACGTGTCGCGAGGCCGCGATCGGAGGTCACGACCGTGAGCGTCGAAGGGTCACGATCGCGCGCGACCTCCTCGATGATGCGATCGTCGGCCGCGTCGCGCCCACCGCGGCGCGTGTACGCAACGAGCACGCCGTCGTGCACACCTTCCGGGAGCTCGGGTACCGGCCGCCCGTCGAGCACGACCGCAATCGGCTCACGTGTGCGCGACGTGTGCGCCTGGAGCCGGGCGACGAGCCGGCGCGCGGCACCTCTACGGTCGCGCCACCAGCCGTCGGGACGGCTGCCGATCACGTTGTTGCCGTCGACGATCAATCGGCGGCGCGCACCCGGCGCGATGAGATGATGCTCGCCGGCGTCCCACGCTCGCGTCGATGACACACCGGCGAGCGCGGGATCGAGTTCGAGCATCTCCGCACCGACGATCTCGTACCCCGGCCGGGGCGCGACGAGCACGCGCGGCAGCACCGCGACCGCGGCGTCGCGCGCCGCCGTGTCGCTTCCGTACCACCGGGGATCGCGCACCTGCGCCCACTTGTCGGCGCCCATGACGACCGCGTCGTAGCCCCGCGCGATGTCGGCGATCAGCTGATCGTCGGTCACCGTGTACGACATCCAGATCCGATGATCCCGAGCCCGGTGCAGCGCGCCGATGCGATCGTGCACAGAGAGACGCGCCTGTGCATCCTTCGCGAGCGCTACCCGCGAGATCGCGAAGTCGAGCCGCTCGAGGCCGGCCTGTCGCACCGCGGCCTCGGCAATCGCGAGGTGTGCGACCGTCAACGGGTCGAACGAGCCCGGGAACACGCCGGCGACCTGGTCTCGGCTCACGGCCGCAAAATGGGTGGATGCAGCTGGGTCGCGGCGCCGCGTGCGTAGAGCGCCGCGGGGCGGCCGTCTGTGGGCGCGGTGCGGCCGGTCGGTTCGACGAAGCCCGGCGTCGACAGCACCTTGCGGCGGAAGTTGCCCTCGTGCAGCGTCTCGCCCCACACCGCTTCGTACACGCGCCGCAGCTCGCCGAGTGTGAACGGCTCGTCGAGGAACGCAGTCGCAAGCGTCGTGTACTCGAGCTTCGCGCGTGCGCGCTCGACGCCGTCGGCGACGATCTGCGCGTGGTCGAAGGCCAACGACTCGCCGTCTTCGCTGCCAATGCCTTCGATCGCGAGGTCGTCGACCGCCCAGAAACGCGCGTCGGCGGCGTCGGAGCCCGCGATCGTGGCTTCGTTGTGCGCCGTGAATCCCACATACGCGACCGACACCACGCGCATACGTGGATCGCGCCCGGGTGCGCCGTACGAGCGCAACTGCTCGACATGGCCGAGGCCGTGACCGAGGCCGGCGACGCGCACGCCGGTTTCCTCTGCGAGCTCGCGACCCGCGGCGTCGTCGAGGTCGTCGTCGGGCTCGACGAAGCCGCCGGGCAGTGCCCACGCGCCGCGGAACGGATGGCCGTCGCGCTGCACGAGCAGCACCGACAGGCGTCCGGCGCGCACGGTCAGCAGCACGACGTCGACGGTCACCGCGACGCGGGGTACTTCGTGGGGTCGTACGCCGCGAGGAACTCCGCCTCGCCGTCGTGTTCGGCGTTCACTGCACGTCGATCCCGGCGGCGTGCATGCGTGCGATCGCGTCGGCTGTCGTCGCGGGCGCGACGCCGGCGCAGTACCGCGTGTCGACTGTCGTGTGGAAGCCGGCACGTTGCGCGTCGAGTGCCGTTGCCGCGACGCAGAAATCTGTGGCGATCCCGACGACCGTCACCTCGGTGACGTCCCGGCCGCGGAGGAACGCGTCGAGCGGTTCTCCGTCGAGTTGCTCGGGATCGCTTCGACCTTCGAATCCCGAGTACGCGGCGACCCGCGCACCCTTGAAGAAGACGGCTTGCACGCGACTCGTATCGAGCGTCGGGTGCCACTCGGCACCACGAGTGCCGGCCACGCAATGGGGCGGCCACGAGTCGACGAAGTCGGGTTCTTCGGAGAAATGCGCGCCGGGATCGATGTGGGTGTCCTTCGTCGCCACGACGAAGTCGAACGAGTGCGCGAGCTCGCCGATGCGCGCGGCTACTGCGGCGCCGCCTTCGACCGCCAGGCTCCCGCCTTCGCAGAAGTCGTTCTGTACGTCGACGATCACCAGTGCGCGCGTCATCGCGAGCTCCTTTCGGGCATTCGCGCGTGCAACGCCGGCGCGCCCGCGCTGAGATCGAGCGCCTCCGGGGGCAACTCCGCGCGCGCCTGCACATGATGTGCGCGCGCGGCCTCGAGCGACGTCGCGCACGGATCGCCGTGCACGACGAGCGGGCAGTGCAGCTGCCGCGCTTCCGGTACGCGGGTATCACCGATCGTGAGCACCTCGGCGATCGTGTGCCCGCCTGGGTCGCGCACGCGAAACGGCGTCTTTGGACTGCCGTGCGTCTCCTTGCCGACGCTCTGCTTCGCAACGGGCCGCAGCGATGCATCGGCGCCCGGCCTGTCGGCGATCGCGACGAGCTTGTACACGAACCCCGCGGTCGGGAACCCCGACCCGGTGACCACCTGCGTGCCGACCCCGTACGCGTCGATCGGCGCCCGGCCGCCGTCGTCGCTCTCGAGCGCGGCGATCACGTACTCGTCGAGGTCGCCCGACACCACGATGCGCGTGTGCGTCGCGCCGAGAGCATCGAGCAACGCGCGTGCGCGCCGCGCTTCTTCCGGGAGGTCGCCGGAGTCGATGCGAATCGCGCCCGGTCCGTCGGCGCCGATCCCCGCGCGGCCTCGACCGCATTGTGAATGCCGGTCGCGATGTCGTAGGTGTCGACAAGCAGTGTCGTGTCGGGTCCGAGCGCGCGCAGCTGGGCTGCGAACGCGGCCGGCTCATCTGCATGCGCGAGCACGAACGCGTGCGCGGCGGTGCCCGTGGTCGGGATGCCGTAGCGTCGGCCCGCTTCGAGATTCGACGTCGCGTGGAACCCGGCGACGTATGCCGCGCGTGCCGCGTCCACCGCCGCGTCTTCGTGCGTGCGGCGCCCACCCATCTCGACGAGCTGGCGGGGGCCGGCGGCGACCGAGATTCGCGCCGCCGCGCTCGCGGATCGCGGCGTCGTGATTGAGGATCGACAACACCAGCGTCTCGAGCAGCACCGACTCCCCGAACGTGCCTTCGACGCGCACGACCGGCGAGTCGGGAAAGTACGTGTCGCCTTCGGCATAGCCGACGATGTCGCCGCGGAATCGGAAGTCGGCGAGCGACGCGATCGTCTCGTCGCCGGCGACGCGAGCGGCGGCGAGCTGTGCGAGCACCCGGTCGTCGAACTGGAAGCGTGCGACGGCGTCGGCCAGGCGTCCGGTGCCGCACACGACGCCGTAGCGACGCCCGGCCGGCAGCGCCCGAGCGAACACCTCGAACACGGCCCGATGACCGGCCACGCCCGAACCGCGCGCGGCGTCGAGCATCGTCAGCTCGTAGCGGTCGGTGCGCAGTGCGGTCGTGGGCGGCACGCCGGGCTCCTTCTACTCGCGGTGAGTCTAAGGCCGGATGGGGACCGGTACGCCCGGGAGGCCCCCAAACGAACGTTTGATAGGGTGGCTTCGCGATGGCCGAGCAGCGGCAACGCATCCTCGAAGCGACGCTCGGATTGATGGCCGACAACGGCGCGAGCGGGACCAGCATGCGGGCGGTCGCGTCGGCATGCGGCTGCAACGTGGCGACGCTGTACCACTACTTCCCGTCGAAGCACGACCTGCTGCAGGCCGCGATCGCGCATCGGCGAAGCGGCGACCTCGTCACGCCGTTCCCCGAAGGCATCGCGGGCAGCGTCGAAGACCGCCTCGCCGCGCTCCTGGACCATCTCTTCGTCGGTATGACTGCCGACGAAGACCTGTGGCGCGCGTTGCTCGCGGAGGCGATTCACGGCGACGACGACGTGCTCGGGCCGTTGATCGAGACCGCGGCCGCGTTCGAGGTCGCGCTCGCGCGCTGGCTGCGCGACCTGTGCCCCGACGCGCCCGCGCTGCACGACGAGGACGTCGTGCGCGCGATCCGTAACGCAGTCATCGGAGTGCTCGTCGAGCACCTCCCGCAACCGGAGAACCGCCGGGCCGTGCTCGGAGCGCGCGCCCGCAAGCTCGCGCGTGTGTTCGCGCGCGTGTCCGCCGAGGAGTTCGAATGACCATCACGCCCGCACCCCCGTTCGAGATCGATCCGCTCGATCCCACGCTGTACGTCCGCGAGGTCGCGCACGACGTGTACGCATGGCTCCGCACCCACGATCCCGTCCATCGCGACGAGAAGAACCGGCTGTGGGTGATCACGAAGTACGACGACGTCGCGTACGTCGAGCGCAACCCCAATCTGTTCTGCAGCGCGAACGGCGTACGGCCGAAGGGCGGTGGCGCTGATCAGCTGTCGATCGTGTCGATGGACGATCCCGAGCACGCCGCGCCAGCGACGCTTGGTGAGTCGCGGGTTCACGCCGTCGCGGATCAACGACCTGATGGCGCACATTCGGGAGCTAGCACGGGCGCTCGTCGACGATGTCGCGGCCGGTGGAGAGTGCGACTTCGTCGACGACATCGCGAAGCCGCTGCCGTTGATCGTGATCGCGGAAATGCTCGGCCTCGGCGTCGCCGACCGTGAACGGCTCGCGCACTGGTCCGACACGATGATGGCCGCCGAAGGTTCGGAGCCGCACGAGCCGCGCGGGCTGGCCGCTAGCGAAGCGTGGGGCGAGTACGGCACGTATCTCGACGCGCTGCTCGCCGAGCGACGCGCCCACCCGCAGAACGATCTGATCTCGGTGCTTCTGTCGTCGGCCGAGGCCGACGAGCTCAACGCCGAGGAGTTGATCTCGTTCCTCGTCCTGCTGCTCGTCGCCGGCAACGAGACCACGCGCAACGCTCTCGCGGGCGGCATGTGCGCGCTGTCACAGTTCCCGCACGAGCGTGCGCGTCTCGTTGCCGACCTCTCGCTGGTCAACAGCGCGACCGAGGAGATCCTGCGCTACGTATCGCCGGTGATCAGCTTCTCGCGCACGGTGACGACGCCGACCGAGTTGCGCGCCAAGCAGATGCAGCCAGGCGACGTGCTGCTCAATCTGTACCCGTCGGCGAACCGCGACCCCGACGTGTTCGACGACCCCGACGAGTTCCGCATCGACCGTGAGCCGAACATGCATCTCGCGTTCGGTACCGGACCGCATTTCTGCCTCGGCGCGAACCTCGCGCGCACCGAGATCCGGATCCTGCTGGAGGAGTTGTTCTCCCGTATTCCCGATGCGCGGGTCGCCGAGGGCTGCGGCCCGATGCGGGGCCCGAACTCGTTGGTGACCACGATCCAGCACCTCCCGGTCGTGTTCACGCCCGAGCATTCGTAACGACCGCGACCGCCGTCACACGGTCGGCGCCTTCGTCGCGCAACTCGACGCGACACACGTGGCCATCGGGGCGCACGCCGAGCACGCGTACGTGCGCGCGCACTGGGCCCACACGATTCGGAGCGAGCCGAACTCGTTGCGCTTGTACGTGTGGCCGTCGCCGTCGAAGGCCCACGCGTGGCCCACGCACACCAGCTCGTCGCCGACGACGTAACCCTCGTTCAGGTCGTGGTCGAGGTGCGGGCACCACCGGGGCGCGGCGCGGACGCGACCGTCGCCGCCACGCCACGCGACGAACTCGTCGCCGTCGACCTCGATCGCGACGACGTGGCCGACCGCGAGTGTGGCGCCGGCCAGCCGCACTCAGCCCGCTCCCGTGATCTCACGGACGGCCCGGGCGCAGTCGTCGAGCGACGCGCCCTGCGCGACCGCGCGCCCGAGCACGTGACACAACAGCGGCGCGTTGGTGCGCTGTCCGGTCGCGTGCGCCGCACGCCCCGCGAGGTCGAGCAACGTTTCGGCCGCACCCGCGTCGAGCAGCAGCGCGGCCGGATCGATTCCGGTCGCCTGCGCGAGGTGGAGCGTCATCTCGGTCAGCCAATCCATCCGTCCATCTTGGTCGCTCGACCGCGCGGGGTTTCGAACCGGCGTCAGTTGCTGGTTGCGTCGTCGGGATAGAGCGCGAACATTGCCGTGCGCCCACGTTGCCGGCGCAGCACGTCGCGCCACAGCCGATCGGGCGACGGCGCGAACGGATCGTCGCGCACGAGGTTGACGACGAACCACGCGTTCGCATCGAGCTCGCCTTCGAGCTGCCCGGGACCCCAGCCCGCGTAGCCGACGAACACGCGCAGATCGGCGACCGGCACGCCGAGGTCGAGCGGATCGCGGCCGAGGTCGAGCGTCCCCAGATCGTCGATGATCGGGACCCATCCCTCGGTCGCGTCCGATGGAGCGCGCGCAAGTGCGATGACCGCCTCCGGTGACACGGGACCGCCGCTGAACACGACCGGCGGCACCGACGCCAACACGCGCCACTCCGGCAGCACGTCGTCGAGCGGCGTCTCGCTCGGGCGGTTCAGCACGATGCCGAGCGCGCCGTCGTCACCGTGTTCGAGCATGAGCACGACCGTGCGGTCGAAGTTCGGGTCGACGAGCGGCGGCGTCGCGACGAGCAAGCGCCCGCGCAACGACGCTCCGGTCGCATCCACGCGCTCGATCTTGGCACGCAGCTCGTAGGCTCCCGCCAATGACCAGCTCGTTCGAGCTGCTCGCCGCGCTCCGCGACGCCGTCGGTGCTGCATATGTGCAGACCGATCCCGACGTCACCGTGGGGCACGTCGTCGACTGGACCGGACGCTTCCGCGGCGTCACACCGGCGGTCGTTCGCCCCGGAAGCGTCGACGAGGTGGCCGCCGTGCTCGCCGCGTGCAACGAGGCGCGCGCGGCCGTCGTCCCGCAGGGCGGCAACACCGGACTGGTCGGCGGTTCGGTGCCGCTCCACGGCGAGATCGTGCTCGACGTGCGGCGCCTCGACGCGCTCGGTCCCGTCGACGGGCGCACCGGCCAGGTCACGGCGCAAGCCGGTGTCACACTCGCACGTCTCCAACAACACGCGCACGCGGCGGGATGGCAGTACGGCGTCGATCTCGGCGCACGCGATGTCGCAACCGTCGGCGGAACGATCGCGACGAACGCGGGCGGCGTGCACGTGTTGCGGCACGGGCCGACGCGCCGCCAGCTCGTCGGCATCGAAGCCATCCTCGCCGACGGCCGCGTCATTCGGCGCCTCGACGGTCTCGAGAAGGACAACACCGGCTACGACCTCGCGAGCCTCATATGCGGGAGCGAAGGCACGCTCGCCGTGGTCACCGCCGCGCGCGTACGGCTGGTGCCTCGGCCGAGCCACGTGGTCGCGGCGCTGCTCGCGTTCGACGACGTCGAGACTGCGTTCGACGCGGTCGGCGAGTTGCGGCGCACGCTCGACTGCGTGCAGGCGCTCGAGTTCTTCCTGCAGGATGGTCTCGACCTCGTCGTCGAACGACTCCACCTCTCGCGTCCGTTCGCGACGCGGCACGACGCGTACGTGCTCGTCGAGGCGGCCGCGAACAGCGATCCCGTCGACGCGCTCGCGCGTGCGGTCGGCGAGCTCGGTGCCCGCGGTGCGCGTGCGCGTGCGGGTGCGCCCGCGGAGGTCGCCGTGGCTTCCGACGACGCGAACGTGCGCGCGCTGTGGCGCTATCGCGAAGGCCACACCGAGGCGATCAATCTCCTCGGCGCGCCGCACAAGCTCGACGTCTCTCTGCCCGCCGGCCGGCTCGCGTCGTTCGTACGCGACATACCTGCGCGTGCGTCGGCATGGTCGCGCCCGAGCCCGCGTGTGGTTGTTCGGCCACGCCGGCGACGGCAACATGCACGTGAACGTCACCGGCGTCGCGCCCGACGACGAACGCGTCACCGAGAGCGTGTTGCGCTTCGTGGCCGAGCTGCACGGTTCGATCAGCGCCGAGCACGGCATCGGCACCGCGAAGAAGCAATACCTCGGGCTCGTCCGGTCACCGGCCGAGATTGCCACCTACCGCGCGATCAAAGCCGCGCTCGATCCCCGGTCGATATTGAATCCCCGTGTCCTGCTGCCGGAGATCGAGCACACGCACGACACGCCGTAACCCGCGCGCGAGCAACGCGCGATCGTTCTGCACATGCCGCTTGACTTCCCCACAAATCCGGCAAGACTGTCGGTTGTCCTGCCCCACCGGCCCGTGGCGCCCCGCGCCGGTGTGGCTTGGCTCGGGTCGCCGGCCGGTCGGACCGCCCGCCGCCGCCCGGCGACCCGAGCGCCCTTTCCGGGTTCCCCTTTTTCGCAGTTCCCCTTTCCCGCAGGCCGCCGAGGTTGCGCGTGTCCGACGGATCGTCAGCTCTCGTCGGCCGGCACGTCGGCGTGAAACCGAGCGGCACCCATCGCGGCAGCGATACCGCGCGAGCGGCCCGCGCCCGACGTCGAGGGCGTCGAGCAGCACGAGCTCCGCGCGCTCGTACACGTACGACATCACGACGGCGAGATCACGACGGCCTCGGCTTCGCCCGCGCCCATTGGCACGAACAGCCATTCATCGGACGAGAACTTTGCGCGGGGTCCTACGGCGCCTCGGTGCCGGTCGTTGCGTCGACGTGAATCGCGCCGCTGAGCACGACCCCCCCGGATCCGATCCGGCCGCGACGCTGCCAGCTGCGCCGTACTCGCGTGTCCACACGAACGGGATCGCCGGCGAGCGCTTCTCGTTCACCATCCTCACCGCGAGTTGCAAGCCGAACTGCACCGGCATCTCCCAGAACACGACGTTGCGGTCGGTGACCGCGAAGTCGTGCATCATCGTCGACGCCTTGACCGCTCCCAGTTGACTCGACACGAGCGCACCGCTCCCGTCGGCGACGGGGTACAGGAGAAACGGCTCGGCGAGGTTGTATCCGAGAAGTGAATCCGGCCCCGGCGCAGGGGTCGATCTTCGGATGCGCGGTCATGTTTCCTTCGAGCGAGCCGCCGTAGTCGTACGCGCCGACGGTCGACAGGTCAGGGGCTCGTAGCTCGTACGGGAAACCGACCCCGCCGAGGCTGTGCAAGGTGCCCGCCTGGCGGACGAGCGAGACGCGGCTGGCGCCGGCCGCGGACTGCCGCGCGTGCCTGGCCACGCGCAGTGTGCGAATCGGGGTGCGAAACGGGCACCGCGCCCGGCGAACAGGTTGTCTATGCAAGTTGGATCGCGGACAGTGGGTAGCGTATCGCCACACGCGCGTGGCATGGCAGACTTCGGCAGAGGAATGCGAGGGGCCGCCATGCTTCGAGGGCGGGCGTCGGGCGAGCGACGTCGGAGCCGCCAGCGCACGCGCGCATCGGGTGCGTGGCGCGCGCTCGCGCTCGGCCTCGTCGTCGCGCTGTTGATCAGCGCGGGCGCCGCGATCGCGTCGGACGCCTCGGGCGACACCGCACCGAACGCACCTGCACCCGCGCCTGTTCCGGACGCGTCGCTCATCACAACGAGCACATCCGGCGGGGCGGCAACGAGCGCGATCGACACGAGCGGCGCGGCGGCGTTCGCAGCTGCCCGAGATCGATCACGAGCACGTGTTCGTCACGTTCCGTTCGCGACCCGGCGACCTCGACCGGCGCCTCGCGCGGTGCCGGCGCGCACATCGACGGCGCCGTCGGGCACACGAAGTGGACCACGCTGTCGACGGCGGACGACGCGGTGGTCGTGAAGGAACGGCTCGAACGCGAGTCCACGGTCTCGCAGGTCCGACTCTCCTACGTCCGGCACGCGCTCGACGATTCCGAACGATCCGCGGTGGGCGACCGCGCAGAAGAAGTACCTGTTGCCGTTGCGCATGGATCGCGCGTGGGACGTCAGCAAGGGCACCGGTGTGAAGGTCGCCGTTGTCGACTCCGGCGTGAACGCGCAACACCCCGATCTCGCCGGTCGCGTCGGCGCGGGCGTGAACATCGTCCCGCCGGCGGGTGGCGTCCAGGACGACTTCGGGCACGGCACGCTGGTCGCGGGCATCATCGCGGCGAACCTCGGCAACAAGCGAGGCATCGCGGGCATCGCGCCGCAGGCGCAGATCATGCCCGTGAAAGTGCTCGACGCGAGCGGCGGCGGCACCGACGCGGAGATCGCGTCCGGCATCACGTGGGCCGCCGACCACGGCGCCAAGGTCATCAACCTCTCGCTCGGCGGCCCGGGGAACAGCGACGTGCTGTGCGCGGCGGTGGACACCGCGCTGGCCGACGACGCGGTAGTGGTCGCGGCCGCCGGCAACGATGCGGGCGAGACCGTCGGCTATCCCGCTGCGTGTCCGGGCGTGATCGCGGTTTCGGCCACGAACGACACGGGTGCGCTCACGTCGTTCTCGAGCTTCGGCTGGCGAGTCGACGTCGCGGCGCCGGGCTTCGACATCACCTCGACCGCGTCTCGGCGTCGACGACCGCCGACGCGTACGACGACCGAGTCGGGCACGTCGCTGTCGGCACCGATCGTCGCCGGCGTGGCCGCGCTCGTCCGCGCGCGACGAGACCGGGCTTGACCGAGGCGCAGGTAGTCGATCGGATCCTCTCGACCGCGCGCGACGTCGGGCCACCGGGCGTCGACCGCGCGTTCGGCCACGGCATCGTCGACCCGCTCGCGGCGCTCGGCGGTCCCGCGCTCGGCACCGCACGTCTCGTTCGGCGCGAGCGGTGACGAGCCCAACGACGCGCCCGCGGACGCGACGCCGCTGTCGCTCGGCGCGACGCACGCCGCGCAGATCGCCCCCGAGACCGACGAAGACTGGTACCGCATCCATCTGGCGAGCGGTTGGTACAAGGTGCACATTCCCGCCGGCGACGGCGACTACCAGCACGACATGCAGCCGGTCATCCAGCTGTACGACGCGGGCATGCAGTTCCTCGCGTCGCAGGAGTTCGCGGGCGGGGACCTCGTGTTCGAGATCGACACGCCGGGCGACTACCTGCTGCGGGTCGCGAACCACGGCGGCGACACGGCCTCGTATCAGCTGACGCTGTCGACGACGATCGACGCCACCGCTCTACGGCGACGCGGTCCCGCTCGACGTCGGTTCGGCCGCGCAGTCGACCGCCATCGGCGACGTCAACGGTGACGGTCGCAACGACGTCGTGTTCCTGATGGGTGACACGTCTTCGCTTCCCGACACGCTCGTGGTGCTGCCGCAGACGGCGCGCCGGTCGTTCGGCATCGGCGACGTCATCGCGACGCCGGCCGGCGTGTCGGGCGGCGGGCTCGTCGTCGCCGACGTCAACGGTGACGGTCGCAACGATGTTGCGTACCCCACGACCGCCGGCGTCGAGTTGCTGCTCCAGACTGCGCAGGGTCTCGATACCGAGACGGCGATCGGCAACAGCGCGGTGTACGCAACTCGCGATCGCAGATGTCGACCACGACAACCACGCCGACATCGTCACCGCGGGCCCCTCGCGGCGTGCAGGTGTTCTGGGGGCCGGATTCTCGCGCGACAGCAAGCTCGTGACGGACGACTCGACGTCGTCGCTCGCGGTCGGCGACCTGACCGGCGACGCGCACCTCGACATCGTGTCGGCACGCGCGAACACCGTCGCCGCGTTCGTGTACAGCGGCTCGCGTGCGTTCACGGCGCGCACCCCGGTGCTGCTCCCGTCGGTCAGCAACGTCGCCTACGACGCCGGCGCGCACCAGATCGTCGCCACGCAACGCCAAACGCCCGGCCGGGTCACGCGGTACGCCGACAGCGGCAGCGCGCTGGAGCCGGTCGGACCGGCGTTCATGCTGCAGGGCGGCAAACCCGAACCGGTCGTGAGCGCCGACGTCAACGGCAGCGGAAACGACGTCGTCGTGCTGCACGACGACAGCGGCGAGGTCGAGGTCGTGCGCGCGGGCGAAAGCATCGATGAGCGGTTCCCGGCCGACGACCGGGCGTCGTCGCACTACGACAGCCGAGCGCTCGCCGTCGGCGACATCGACGGCGACGGGCTTCCGGACGTGGTCGTGGCGACGGCGTTCGGGGTGTCGCTGCTCATGCACCGCAACGACGCGCTGCCCGCCGTCTACGGCAGCGGTCTCGTCGACGCCGTGAGCCCGGCGACCCGCCAGACGAACATCTCGTCGACGGTGCACCCGATGCTCACGCTCACGCACGCAGCGACGAACGCGTCGTCGACGGTGAAGCTCGTCGATGCGCACGGCAACACGGTGCCCGCCGTCGATCGGCGGGAACGGCACGACCACGATCACCGTGACGCCGTCGGCACCACTCGCGGACGGGAGGTACGCGCTGCGCGTCGACGGCATGACCGACGCGTCGGGCGACCGCGTCGACGGTTACGGCACGTCGTTCATCGTCGGACCGCCGCCCGACCAGACTGCGCCGAGTGTGACGTTCGACACCGCGCCGGCCGGCTACTGGGCACATGCCGACGTGTCGATCCGGTTCCGTGCGAACGAAGGCGGCTCGACGTTCGTGTGCAGCCGCGACAGTGGGCCGTACACGTCGTGCTCGTCACCGTTCCCGACGTTCGGCGTAGCGGTCGGCGCGCACAAGTTCTCCGTCATCGCGCGTGACGCCGCGGGCAACGAGAGCGTGCCGAAGACCGCGTCGTGGACGTACCGGCCCGCACCCAAGGGGTACTGGATGGTCGGTGCCGCAGGATGCGGTGTACAACTTCGGCACGACGCCGAGGCTGGGCTCGACGCCGCCCACCTTCGCGAGCGACATGGACGCGACGCCGAGCGGCTACGGCTACTGGGTCGTCGACGCGATCGGTCGCGTGTACGCGTTCGGCGACGCCAAGCGATACGGCAACGCCAGGAGCTTGCTGCCCGGCGAGCTCGTGACGAGCATGAGCCGCACTGCGAGCGGCAGGGGCTACTGGTTGTTCACATCGCGCGGACGCGTGATGCCATTCGGCGACGCGCATTGGTACGGCGACATGCGCAGCACGCCGCTCAACGGTCCCGTGCTCGATTCGGTACGCACTCCGTCGGGGCGCGGCTACTACATGGTTGCGTCCGACGGCGGCGTGTTCACGTTCGGCGATGCGCGGTTCTACGGTTCCGAGGGCGGACACCACGTGAGCGCGCCGATCCGTACGCTCGCGCCCGATCCCGACCGCGTCGGGTACTGGCTCGTCGGCCGCGACGGCGCCGTGTATTCGTTCCGCGCCGCGTTCCACGGGTCGATGGGCGGCAAGCACCTCAACAAGCCGGTCGTCGGCATGGTCGCCTCCGGCGGCGGCTACCTGATGGTGGCGTCCGACGGCGGCATCTTCAACTTCTCGAGGAAGCCGTTCTACGGATCACTCGGCGCACGGCCGCCCGCGATCGGCATCGTCTCGGTCGCGGCGTACGGCTAGTACCGGTCGGCGCGCTACGTTCCGTTCGGTGCACAAGGTCGCGGGGATCGGAATGCTCGCCGCGGTGTTGCTCGGCGCGTCGTGCTCGAGCTTGGGTTCGAGCGCGAAGCACCAGACGCCGGCGGAGTCGATGCTCGACGTGCGCGTGGTGTCGTCGCGTCCCGACATGGTCACCGGCGAGAGCGCGCTGCTCCAGACGAGCGGCGCCGGCACGCCGACGGTGACGATCGCGGGCCGGCCCGTTCGAGTGATGCCCGTGCGCACGTGGTGGCGTATCGACGCGCTCCCGCCGGGCCGCTCGACGATTGACGTGCGCCAAGGCGACCTCACGGGTTCGGTGCAGATCGCCGACACCGCGATCACCGGTCCGGTGTTCTCGGGCCCGCATCTGCCGCTGCTGGCGTGCTCGACGGAGGAGAACGGTCTCGGCAAGGCGACCGACAACGACTGCTCGGCGCCGACGAAGGTCGACTACCTGTATCGCAACGCCATTGGTCTGCAGCCGCTGACGAACCCCGATGTCGTGCCGCGCGACACGCGCCAAGCGACGCGCGACGGCAAACCGGTGCCGTTCGTCGTGCGGCGCGAGCGCGGTGTCATCAATCGCTCCGTGTACTGGATCGACGTGCTCGACCCCGAACGGGTCGAGGATCCGAGCGCCGACACCTCATGGAACGGCCGGCTCGTGTACCGCTTCGGCGGCGGGTGCGGCACGACCTACGGGCAGGGCTCGACGATGACGAGCGCGGAAGCCGAGCCGTTCCTCGAAGCCGGATACGCGGTCGCGACCGCGACGTTCAACACATTCCAGACGCAGTGCAACGACGTGCTCTCGGCCGAGACCGCGATGATGGTGAAGTCGCATTTCACCAACGAGTTCGGCGTACCTGTGCACACGATCGGCGAAGGTGCGTCGGGCGGCGCGATCCAACAACACCTGATCCTGCAGAACTATCCCGGCATCCTCGACGCGAGCCTGGCGGTATTGCCCTTCCCGGACGCGCTCTCGATCTCGCCCGGCGTCACCGACTGCGGGTTGCTCGACAACTATTACGGGACCGCGGGCAGTCAGCTGACCGGCGACCAGCGCGCCGCGATCAACGGTCATGCGGTGCCGACCACGTGCATCGTGTGGGAGCAGAGCTTCCTCGAAGGGGTGCGCCCGATCCGACGGGTGCGACGGCAAGATCGCGAAATCGAAGATCTACGACGCCACGACGAACCCGAAGGGCCTGCGCTGTGACCTCGCCGACGCGAACGTCAACCAGCTCGGCCGTGATCCGCAGACCGGCTTCGCGTATCGGCCGCTCGACAACGCCGGCGTGCAGTACGGGCTGCACGCCCTGGACGACAAGATGATCAGCGTCGATCAGTTCCTCGACCTGAACGGCGAGGTCGGCGGGTACGACGTCGACGGCAAGATCGTCTCCGAGCGGTCGGTCGCGTCCGAGGACGCGTTGCGCACTGTGTACGCCAAGGGGCGCATCTCGGAGGGAGGCGGCGACCAGAAGATCGTGCCGTTGATCGACCTCAACGTCTATACCGACAGCGCGGGCGACATCCACGACCGCTTCCGCGCGTTCTCGTTACGGGATCGCTTGCAGTCGCCGAACTTCGTCATCTGGACGCGTGGGAGCGCGATCAACAGCATCGGCGGCGTCATCGGCAACATCGTGTCGGGTGGCGGCGGCGCGGGCAACGACGCGATAGCCGTACTCGACAAGTGGCTCGACCGACGCCAAGATGCCGGCCGGTGCCGGAGACAACTGCATCGGCGCGAACGGCAAGGAGATCGCAGGCCCACGACATCTATGAGAATGCGGGGCCGTGCCGCGACGACTTCCCGCTGCACAACGACCCGCGTACCGCCGCCGGCGCGCCGCGTCGCAACGACGTCCTGAAGTGTGCGCTGAAGCCGGTCTCCGACGAGGACTACCTGGTGCCGTTCACCGCCGCGCAGCAGCAACGACTCAGGAAGATCTTCCCGCAGGGTGTGTGCGACTGGACGAAGCCGGGAGTCGGCGTCGTGCCGCTCGAGGGGACCTGGCTGCGCTACTGATCCGCACGACGCCGAGCGACACCAGCATCATCGTGCCCGTGAGCGCGGCCCACTGCACGACGATGTTCGTGTTGTCGGCGCCCGCGGTGAACCCGTGCAGCGTCGCGATCGCGAACAACGGGAAGCTCGTGAAGTGAACCGCGCGCCACAGCCGCCGGGGCAGGAGATGAAGCGACCACGACGTCAGCTGGATCGCGACCAGCAAGTACATCGCCACGACGCCCCAAGCGACCGCGCCCGGTCGCCACTGCGAGCCCATCGGCACGAACAGCGCCCGCGGCCCGAAGTGCACGTAGCTGTCCGCCCAGATCGCGACCAGGTGCACGCCGAGGAATGCGAACGAGAGCGTGCCGAGGAAGCGGTGGAGGTCGAGCGTCCACGCCGGTGCGCCACGCCGGCGGATCAGCCGCGTCGACAGCGCCAGCCCCCAGAGCACGCTCGCGGTCACGAGCGACCACGTCACCATCCCCGACGCACGCGCGGCATACCAGGTGAGCCTGGTATCGATCGCGAGTTTCACGGCGCGATCTCGAGCATTGTCCGGTCGTCGCCGAACAGCCACGCGTGCACTCCGGTGCACCGCGCGAGCGCCGCCCCCTCGTGCGCGCCGGCGATCAGGATCGCCTTGGCGAGGCCTTCCGCCCACCACGCGATGGGCGCGGCCGCCGACGACCGCGACGAGATTCGTTCTGCGTCGCATCACCGGTGCGGGGGTCGATGATGTGGTGGTGCCGGCGACCGGCGCGCTTCCATGCGCGCAATCGCGTCGTGCTCGTGACGAGCGCGCCGTGCGCCAGGTCCTGGACGAACGCGACACGCTTTTCGTTGCAGGCATCCTCGACCGGTACGCGCCAGGCGCCATCAGGCGGCGGTTCGCCGCAGGCCCGCACATCGCCGCCGAGGCTCGACGAGCGCGGTGCGAACACCGCGGTCGATCGCACCGCGCGCGACGAGGTCGGCGGCCAAACCCTTGCCGACGCCGCCGAGGTCGAGGCGCACGTCGCGGGGAAGCATCACCCGCGATGCGTCGACATCGATCTCGACGCGCGTGAAGCCGGGCACCGGGGTGGGGCCGGCGGCGTGCTCGGCGGGCGCGGCCGCGATCAACTCGAACGAGCGGTCGTAGCCCGCGTCCTCGAGCGCGTCGCGGATCGTCGGGTCGAAGAGGCCGTTGGTCGCGCGGTGAAGATCCTGCGCGCACGTGAGTGCGCGCAGCATCGGTGCGCTGACGTTCACCCACGATCCCGCACGCGCGTGCACGTGTGCGAGCTCGCTGTCGTCGCGGAAGCGGCTCCAGCACTGCTCGAGCCGCGCAACCTCGTCGATCGCCCAGTCCGCGACGCCGGCCGGCGCATCACCGAACACGAGATGCGCGGTACTGCCCATTGCTGCGAAGCGATGCTCGGTCCAGTAGCCGGCGTCGAGTTGCCTCAGTGACATCTCGATCCGGTGCACGGCGGCGGGCTGGGCGGCGGGGGCGGGACGAACACGGTGGTGGGGGGTGTCGCCGCCGGCTGCGGTGCGGGCGGGGCCGTCTTCGGCGGCGCGGTCGGTTTCGGGGGGGACGCAGTTGCAGTCGGGGAGGCGGGCGTCGCCGCGGGTGGGGCGGTGACCGGGCCCGCAGGCGACCCCGCCGGCGTCGCGCGGGCCGGGGAGCGCGCCGTGTCGACGGGCGCGGATGCGGTTGCACGCGGGGTGGTCGTCGTCGAGGTGCCGGGACCCTTGCCCGCGGCGGCCGGGCGGGTGGCCGTCGTCCGCCGGCTCGCGTTCACCGCGTGCTCGGGAACCGTGGTCGTGGTCGTGAGCGCGACGGGTGTCGCGATCGGTGGCGGTGAGGAAGCGGCGGCCGGGGCACCGGCGCCGAGGGAGCCGACGATCCCGAGAAACGACGACGTGCTGAGCCCGGCGGCGAGGACGCGGCTCGCGGCTGCGGGGTGGCGCCGGCGCGCCGGCGTACCTCGACTCGTGCGGATCATCGTCCCCCCTGTCGCAGCAGTCGGCTCCGTCGAGAGCCCGCCAATGCATCGACCAACGGCGCTGCGAGATGTAGGAACGCGACTCAGGAGGCCAAGGGGCGCACGACGATGACCGGAGTGCGTTCGTCCCCCTGGCCCATCGGGTTGTCGAGCAACACCTCGCGGATTGTCGCCCTGTCGACAGGGAAGCCGGGGCTGGTGCCGAGCACCTCGATGTTGATGTTGTTCGCGTCGACGATCGCGACCGGTACGCCGGTGTGCGCCGACAGCTCGGTGCACGCAGCGGCGGGATCGGCGGGCCCGAGCATCGCGAACTCGTCGAACGGCTTCACAGTCGCGGGATTGAACCCGTCGATCTCCGAGATGCGGTGGCCGGCGATGCGATAGAAGTCGCCGCGCCGGCGCAGCACGACCCTTGACACGCCACCGAGCACCATCGCGACGAACATGCGCCACCAGCCGGCCTGCATGATCGCAACCTGCATCTTGCGCGGATCGGAATAGCCGATGTCGTCGGGATGCTTGGTCACGCCTTTCACGAGCAGCTTCGCGAGCAGCCCCGGCCGCACCACCGAGTGATGGATCACACGCCCTTGCGAGATCGTGACGAACTTCTCGGACACTGCGACCCAGTCGCCGGGTTGCAGCACCACTTTCACGTACTCGTCGAACACCGGCGGCAGCGCTTCCTTGATGTGGATCAGGTGCGTCTGCACGGGGATGCGGTCGTACGCCACACCCTTGGCGATGCGCGTGGTCACGACGCGACCGCCACGCTCTCGTCGATGTAGCGCCGCATCCACAGCTCGGTGACCAGCACGCGCCAGAAGATCAATCCGTCACCCGGCCTGCCGGCGAGATACTCGTCCCACGCGCACACGAGTTGCGGCTGGTCGTACACCTCGCGGCCGGCGAGCTCGCGTGACGCGAAGATCGCGCGGATCTCGTCGGCGCGTGCCTTCATCCAGGTGACGTCGGGGTTTGTGAAGCCGATCTTCGACCGGCGCAGGCGGTTCTTCTCGGGCATGCGGCCCTTCATCGCGTTGCGGTAAACCGCGCGGTTCCATCCGCCCTTGATCTTCTGGTCGATCGGCAGACCGAAGATGTGCTCGACCATCTCGTGATCGAGGAACGGGACGCGGGCCTCGATCGAGAAGGCCATCGAGTTCTTGTCCTCGTAGCGCAAGAGGTCGGGTGTCGAGTAACGGAGGACGTCGCTGGCGAGGCGCTCGTTGAGGTTCTTGTGCGCTTCGAAGTTCACGCTCGCGCCTTCGCGCACGAGCTCGCGCGCGGTCAACGCGTTCTTGTCGCGCCCGGGGAGACGCGTGCGCACGAGTTCGCCCGCGAACTTCCGGTACAGGTCCCAACCCTGCAAGAGCTCGCGCGCGGCCGCGCCGTAGTGTTTCTGCGCGATCGCCGACGTCATGTACGCGCGGAAGTACGGGATGTACCCCGCGAGCAGCTCGTCACCGCCGTTGCCGCTGACCATGACCTTCACGTGCCGGCCGGCGAGTCGGTACACGCAGTAGTACGCATACGGCGCGGACGCGATCGTCGGCTCCTCCTGGAACCACACCCACCGCATGATCTCGTTCCAGAACTCGTCGAGGTCCGGGTACGCGTAGTGCGGGATGCTGCCGACCGCCCGTTCGACCTCGTGGATGTACTCGCTCTCGTCGATCGACTCGCCCGGGTACAGCGCCGAGAACGTGTAGAGGCCTTCCGTGTGCAGGTCGGTGCCGGTCACCATCAGTCGTGCCATCGTCGACACGACACCGCTCGAGTCGAGACCGCCCGACAGCGGCACGCCGACGGGAACGTCGGAGATGAGATGGCGGCGCACGACGCGGTCCCACACCTGCGCGAATTCCTCGGCGTAGTCGTCGTCGGAGCGCGAGACGCGAAGTCGGGATTCACCGTGGGATTCCAGTACCGCTCGATCTTCACGCCGCCTTCAGGCCACACGGTCATCGTGTGGCCCGGCAGCAACCGCTTGACGCCGTCGAAGAACGTCTCCTCTCCGTCGTCGTGCACGCGGTACAACAAGAAACGCCGCACGACCTCGAGGTCGGGCTGGCGCGCGACGCGCGCGTCCTGGAAGATCGCCTTGAGCTCGGACGCGAACGAGAAGCCCTCAGGGCCGTCGGTGTAGTAGAGCGGCTTGATCCCGAGGCGATCGCGAGCAAGGAACAGCTCACCGCGCCGCGCATCGGAGATCGCGAACGCGAACATGCCCGCCAGGTGGTCGACAACCTGCGGCCCCCACTCCTCGAAGCCGCGCAGGATCACTTCGGTGTCGGAGTGGTCGGTGACGAACCGGCGGCCCTTCGCGTCGAGCGTGCGACGCAGCTCGGGCGCGTTGTAGATCTCGCCGTTGAACACGAGCGCGAGGTTGCGGTCGTCGCTGTACAAGGGTTGGTCACCGGTGGCGACGTCGACGATCGCGAGGCGACGCATGCCGATTGAGAAGTGCGGGCCGACCTCGATGCCTTCGCCGTCGGGCCCGCGATGCACGATCGAGCGCAGCATGCGCACGAGCCGCTCGCGGTCGGAACCGGCGAACCCGGCGATGCCGCACATGTCCGCTCAGACTACGGGCCAGCTCGCGCCACGAGCTGGCGCGTGGTGCGCGGATCTCTCAGGTCGGCTCGGGTGGTGGTGCCGCGCTCGGGCCGACGTGGCGGTCGAGCCAGCGGTTCACGGGTGCGGCATCGCGCCACGCGGTGAGGATCCGCGGCCGGGCTCCTGCGGTGTGCAACCACTTCGGCGCGCCGAACTCGCGGCCGACGTGTACGCCCTTCATCTTGAGCAACTCGGCACGCGGATTGTCGGCGTCGAAGCCGCGCGGCACGCGCTTCAAAGGCTCACGCGAGGCAACCGTGTACTTCTTGCGCAATGCGTCGACCGCGCTCGCAAGCTTGGGACCCAACTTCGCATCGGCAACCGCCTTTCGGTATCGCTCGAGCTGGTCGGGCATCATGTGGTAGTAGCCGCTACCGACGTACAGACCCTCGGCCGACACCTGCACGTAGTACGCGGCGCCGCCCGGGCCTTCGGTCGCGGCGGCTGCGGTCGTCTTGTACGGGCTCTTGTCCTTCGCGAACCGGGTGTCGCGATACGGCCGGAACAACCGCAGCGGCCCGAACTCCTTGCGCACCTCCTCGGTCAACGCCAGGAACGGTTCTTTGATCGCATGCTCGTAGACGTCTCTGTGTGCGGTCCAGAACGCCTTGGAATTGTCGGCTTCGAGCTCGACGTAGAACTGCAGCGCGGCGGGTGGCCAACCCTTGAACGTCATGCGCGCCGACAATAGGCGCACCGCGACACGCTCGTTCGACTCGAGTCCAACAGGCAGTTCCTCGGTCACGCCTTCTTGGGCGTGCGCGCTCTGCTCGGCGCGACGCGCGGTGGCTCGCCGGGCATCTTCGGGTACACCGGCGGCCACGGCGCATCCTGCAGGCCGTTCGCCGCGTCGCGCTCGGACATCGCCAGCAGGGGTTCCAGCGACTGGGGCGCGTCTGCCGCCGTCTCCCACGGGTCGCCGCGCTCGGCGACGCGTGCCGGGACCGTGGCAACCGTCAGGTCGTCGGCGTGAATCGTGTCGAGGTCGTCCCAGGAAAACGGGGTCGACACCTGTGCACCCGCGCGTGCACGCACGCACCACGCGCCGAACACCGTTTTGTGCGGCGAGTTCTGGTTGAAGTCGACGAACACGCGCTGGCCCCGTTCCTCCTTCCACCACGCGTCGGTGATCCGATCGGGATGGCGGCGCGCGAGCTCGCGCGAGCGCGAGAGCCGCGGCGCGGACCTCGTACGAGTCCCACTGCGGGAGCAAGCGGACGTACACGTGGATGCCGCGACTCCCCGTCGTCTTCGGCCAGGCGACGATGCCGAGCTCGTCGAGCAATGTCCTTACGGCGTGCGCCGCGGCGCGCACGTCGTCGAAGCCGACACCCGGCTGTGGATCGAGGTCGATGCGGAGCTCGTCGGCGTGCCCTGGATCGTCGGCGAGCGACGGCCACACGTGGAAGCCGAGGCATCCGAGGTTGACGGCCCACCCGATGTGCGCGACGTCGCCGACGACCAACGCACGCGACGTCGTCCCGTTCGGTGTGCTGACGATGGTCGTCTGCAGCCACTTCGGTGCGTTCTCCGGCACGCGCTTTTGGAAGAATGACGAGCCGGCCGCGCCGTGCGGATAACGCTCCATGAGCACCGGCCGGCGGCCCATCGTGCGCATGATCGGCGCCGCGACCGCGAGGTAGTAGCGCACCAAGTCGAGCTTGGTCTCACCGCGCTCGGTGAACAGCACCTTGTTCGGGCTCGTGACGCGCAGCTCGTGCCCGTCGACCTCCAGCTCGACCGCGTCGTCGCCACGCGCCACGCCCGAACGGTATCGTCGCCGATGTAGTGGTATACTACCCACTATGGCGTTCCTCGTCGCCCGCCGCGACGGTCGTTTCGAGATTCGCGAGTCGGTCGCGACCCCGCGTCGGCCGCGCGCGCGAACACTTGCGAGCTTCCGAACGCTCACGGCTGCCGTACTCGAACGCGCAGAAGCGCGTGCGTGCGCCACGTTCGACGCCGAACGGATTCGCGCGCGCGCCGCCGAGCTGGGAGTTCCGCAGCATCTTCACGCCGCGGGCGCGACCGCGCGTCTCCTCGTTGCCGAGCTCCGTGCGGGGCAGCGGCTTCCGCCGGCGCTCGCGAAGTCTCTGCGGCAGGCGCTGCCGCGCGTGCGCGGCGGCGTACCGGATGCTCTCGCCGGCGCGCTCGAGTGGATCGGCGTCGACGACGAAGCACGCGGCCGAGCGCTCTACGACCTGCTCGACCTCGCGAGTCGGGTCCCTACTCGTCGCCGCGACGCGAAGCTCGCCTTTCCTCGGTTCTCGAGCGTGTCGGCGAAGTGAGCGACGAGCTGCGGCTGTCGGAGAAAGTCGTGCACCTCGCGGCGCGCTCGAAGCGGCCCGTATTCCTTCGGCATTCGGCGGTGCGCTCGCGCTCGCGTATTACGCAGAGCCACGAGCCACCATCGACATCGACGTGAACGTGTTCCTTCCGCCAGACCAGTTCGATCGGGTGGTCGAGACGTGCGGGCCACTTGGGGTGCGGGCAACGGCGTCCGATCGGCGCGCGACCCAACGCGACAGACAGGTGCGACTGTGGTGGGAGACGACGCCCCTCGATCTCTTCTTCGCGTACGACGAGTTTCACTTCCACGCGGCGACGCGCGTGCGTCGCGTTCCCTTCGGCCACGACACCATCGTGATACTCGCACCCGAAGACCTGCTTGTGTGCAAGGTCGTCTTCGACCGCCGCAAGGACTGGATCGACATCGAGCAGGTGCTCCTCCTGACGGCGGGCGCCCTCGATCTCGACGACGTCCGCAACTGGCTTGGTGCGATCGTCGGTCGTGATGACAGCCGCTACGAGCGCTTTGTCGACGTAGTGCGGGACGTGCTCGATGATCAGTCGGCGTAGATGTTGACGGTCGCCGGCAGTCGCAGTGCGGCCGGGTCTTCGCGGCCGGTGGCGATCAGCACGAACTGCAACGGGTCGCCGGTGACACCCCGGCCGCCGCCGCTTACGTCGTAGCGGGGCATGCCTTCGAGCGCGAGCGTCATCGGCTCGTGACCGCGCTTGGTCAGCTCGGCGGCGAGATACGCGACACTGCCACCGAGCCCGTCGCCACGCTCCGACGCGTGCCCGACCGCGGCACGGATGTCGTCGGCGTGCACGTACGCGTCGTACCAGAGCGTCAGCACACCTTCGCCGAGCGTCAGGTCGCCGGCGCCCGCCGGCGCCCGCCAGGTGCCGTCGTCGAGCGAGGTTGCGAGCGCGGAGATCCCGGCGAGCGCGGCCCGCAACCGCGACGCGGCCTGCGCGGGCGAGTCGTCGCGCACGCTCGCCGCCTCCTGTTCGGCGGTGCGGCTGCCGGGCTTGCCGGCCGCGGTGTCCTCGGCGAGGCCGATGACATGACCGGCGACGTCGCGCACCTCGAATCCGGCGCAGCGCGTTGGCGTATGCCATTGCGCTTCGTCGAGCGATGCGACCAGCGCGGCGAACTGCTCGTATTCGCGCAGCACGCCGGCAACAACGGTGGGGCGCCGGAGGGCGGTGAGTGTCGTCATGGTGCGATCATGTGCGCGGCGGGTATTCCGGTCGATTCCCTGCGAGGTAATCGTCACGGCGCGAACCGCTCGGTACGGTGCCACGATGCTCGCCACCGCGCCCACCACGTCCGTCGGACAGATGCTCCGAGATTGGCGCGTCCGCCGCCGGATGAGCCAGCTCGATCTCGCAACCGCGGCGGCGATCTCGGCTCGCCACCTCAGCTTCGTCGAGACCGGCCGGGCGCGACCGAGCCGGGAGATGGTGCTGCACCTCGCGCAGCACCTCGACGTGCCGCTGCGCGAGCGGAACCCGCTGCTGATCGCCGCCGGCTACGCGCCGACCTACGAAGCGACCGAGCTCGACGCGCCCGAGATGCAAGCGGTACGTGCCGCGATCGACCGCTTGCTCGCGGGCCACGAGCCGTACCCGGCGGTTCTCGTCGATCGGCGCTGGGAGCTGGTCGCCGCCAACACGGCCGCGGCGATCCTCGTCGAAGGTGTCGCGCCGGAGCTGCTCGATCCGCCGTGCAACGTGTTGCGTGTGACGCTGCATCCGCACGGTCTCGCGGCGCGCATCGCGAACTTGCCGCAGTGGGTCGACCACTTGTTGGGGAGCCTGCGGCGCACGATCGCGCTCACCGGCGACGGGGAACTGCGTGCGCTGGAAGTCGAGCTCGCGGGATACGCCGAGGCAATGGGCGTCGATGCCGGGCCCGCGTTCGAAGCACAGCGTGAAGTCGCGATCCCGCTGCGACTGCGCACCGATGACGGTGAGCTCGCGTTCGTCACGATGATCGCCACGTTCGGTACCGCCCTCGACATCACATTGTCGGAGCTCGCGATCGAGACGTTCCTGCCGGCCGACGAGACGACGGCGAAGGCGCTGCAGCACCGCCGCGCCCGCTGAGGCCCGTCCGGCGTTTCGGGTACGAACGCGTGCCGACCACCGCCGGTCGTTCTCCGCGATCAGGGCAATTCGGCGCGGCTGACGGATGCCCGGACGTCCGGGACGGCCTATGTTGTCTGGCAGCAACTGGCGGGGTAGGGGGCAAGCCGATGGCGCTCTTCGTCGGTGACGAACACGAAGTCGACGCAGTTCTCGACCACTCCCGGTGTCTGTGTCGCGTGGCGGACGACGAGCTGTTCGCGTACGTCGCGCGTGGCAACGAGTTCGTCCGCATCAGCGATCACGCGGTCTGGGCGGTCGAGCACGACGACGTGCTGGTGTCGGCGCGATCAGGTGCCCCGCTCGCGTACCGGCGCGGTCGCCTGTATTTCGCGAGCGATACCGACCAGCCGATCTACTACGAACGCGCGCGGTAGCGCGCCGGCGGGTGTGCGGTGCGTTTTCCGCGCCGAGCACGTGCCTCCTACGATGCCGCTCCGTGACGCTGCGGTGGCCGGATCGTTCGCTTCCTGAAGAGATTCGCGAAGCATTGGTCGGTCCGGGCGGACTGTTCGAGCTTGCGACCGAAGACGTGCTCGGCGTCCCGATGCAGGTGTACGTCAACCGACCGCGCAATCTGCGCGAGCTGTTACTGAGCGCGGCAGAGCGGTTCGACGATCGCCCGTACGTGATCTTTCCCGACCGCACCGTGACGTACGCGGAGATGCCGGGCGCGGCGGCCGCGGTCGCGCATTCGTTGGCGGCGAAGTACGGCGTCGGCATGGGCGATCGGGTCGCGATCGCGGCCGCGAACTGCGTCGAGTACGCGATCGCGTTCTGGGCGACGACGATGCTCGGCGCGATCACCGTGGCGATGAACGGATGGTGGACCGGCTCGGAGATGGCATACGCGCTCGATCTCACGACTCCGACCGTGCTCCTCGCTGACCGGCGCCGCAGCGAACGCCTCGACGATCTCGGGCAGGTTCCCGGCGTGCCGGTCGTCGCCTTCGAGGACGACTTCGCCGAGCTCGAAGCGTTCGGCGCCGAGGCCGTTGCCGTCGTGCCCGACGTCGAGATCGACGAGGACGATCCGTTCCTCATCCTGTTCACGAGCGGCACGACCGGCCGTCCGAAGGGCGCGCTGTTGTCGCACCGCAGCAACATTCACTTCGTCTGGTCGGCAATGACGCGCGGCGCCGAGCAGGTGATGCGCGCGATGCATGCGGGCAAGGAACCGTCGTTGCCGCTGTCGACGCCGTGCACGATCTCCGCGTCGCCGTACTTCCATGTGTCGGGGCTCAACTGTCAGCTTGTGATGGCAACCGCAGCGGGCATGACGATTGTGTACCCGCCGACCGGGAAGTGGCGCGAGGACGTGCACCTCTCACTGACGCAGCAGCACCGCGCGACGATGTGGTCGCTCGTCCCGACGCAGCTGTGGCGTCTGCTCGAGTGGCCCGACATCGATCAATACGACCTGTCGTCGCTGCGCACGGTCGGCGGCGGCAGCTCGGTGTGGGCGCCCGAATTGTTGCGGCGGCTCGAGCTCGTGTTACCGAACGTACGGCCCGGCCTCGGCACCGGATGGGGCATGACCGAGTCGAACGGCGCGGGCACTTCGCTGCGTTCGGCATCGACGTACGACCACCCCGACAGCATCGGCAACGCGTCGCCGACCGTCGAAGTCGAGGTGCGCGATCCGACGACCGGCGAAGAAGTGCCCGATGGTGTGGTCGGCGAGATCTGCATTCGCACGCCCGCGTTGTTCCTCGGGTACTGGAACAACCCGGACGCGACACGAGATGCACTCGACGACCGGCGTTGGTATCGCACCGGCGACTTCGGCCACGTGGCCGACGAGTTCGTCTACCTCGAAGGACGACGCCAGGACCTGATCATTCGCGGCGGCGAGAACATCTATCCCGCCGAGATCGAGAGCCGGCTGATCGAGCATCCCGGCATCACCGAGGTCGCGGTCGTCGGCGTCGACCATCCCGTGCTCGGCCAAGAGGTGAAGGCGTTCGTGGTCGCGCGCATGCCGGGCACGTTGACCGAGGACGACGTGCGCACGTTCGCCGCGCGGTCGCTCGCCGCGTACAAGGTGCCGACCCACGTCGAGCTCGTCGCCGGCATGCCGCACAACGCCGCCGGCAAGGTCGTGAAGCACCTCCTCGGCAAATCCGGCGCGTCGGCGGAAACCACCGGGTTCATCGCCGAGGAGTAAGGCGTCCGCCGGGCGTCAATAGGGGGTCGTTTTTCGACCCTCACTCACGCCCCGGGGCCGAGCAGGAGCGCGATGGCTTCCGTGAGCCGGTCGTTGACCTCGGTGATCGGGGCGTGGTCCGACACCCACGACCGCAGCCCCGACGCGAGCACCGCGTCGACGACGCGCACGATCGCGCGTGCGCGCGCGGGGTCGACGTCGTGCATGGCGCCTGCGTACACCTGCGTCGTCGTCTCGCCGAGGCGGGCGAGGATCTCGGTCGCGTACGGGTCGGGTGACGTCTCGAGTGTCGCGACCAGTCGGGCGAGGTAGGGCTGACGCTCGAACGCGCGCACCGAGCGGTGCAAGACCTCGGTCAGGCGCTCGGCGTCGGTCTCGCCGCGCAGCGGGTTGCGCGAGATGTTCGGGCCGAGGGTCGCTGCCCAGGCGATCAGGACCTCGGCGAACAGATGGTCCTTCGACGAGAAGTAGTTGTAGACGGTGCCGAGCGCGACGTTCGCCTCGTCGGCGACGTCCTTCACCTGGATGTTGTCGTAGTCACGGCTGTCCAACAGGGCGAGGCCGGCGTCGACGACCGCGCTGCCTGCGGGCCCTCTGGGCGTCGGTCGTGGCAAGCTTCGGCACGAGGGATATACTAGAACGCGCTTCTAGTTTTCCGGCGATACCGACGCGCATGCCCTCCGGGAGGAGCCTCATGGCCCGAAGCGTTCACTACACGATTATCTCGTCCGACACGCACGCCGGTGGTAGCCACGCGCAGTACCGGGAGTTCCTCGACCCGAAGTACCACGACGACTTCGACGCCTGGCGCGGCAAGTACAAGAACCCGTTCAAGGACCTCGGCGACCAACGGCGCTACCGCAACTGGGACAACGAGATGCGCAACGGCCAACAGGACGCCGACGGCGTGGTCGGTGAGGTCATCTTCCCGAACACGGTGCCGCCGTTCTTCCCGAGTTTCGTGCTGTTCGCACCACCCCCCGAGCCCGAGAACTACGAGCACCGCCTCGCCGGTATTCGCGCGCACAACCGTTGGCTCGAGGACTTCTGCAATCAGTATCCCGAGCGGCGCGCGGGCATCGGCCAGATGTTCGTCAACGACCTCGACGACGCGATCGAGGACGTGAAGTGGATCGCGGAGCACGACCTGCGCGGCGGAGTGTTGCTGCCGCCGGTGCCGCCCGACGCGACATGGCTGAAGCCGTGGAATCACCCCGACTACGACCGGCTGTGGGCGGTGTGCCAGGACCTCGAGGTGCCGGTGAACTGCCACGGCGGTGTCGGCGCACCGTCGTACTTGCCGCAGCCGAGCTCGGCGCTCATCCAGATCAGCGAGCTCGCGGCACTTCTCGCGCCGGCCGATGCTGATGATGCTGCTCTCGGGCGTGTTCGAGCGGTTCCCAACGCTGAAGTTCGTGATGACCGAGCAAGGGTGCGCGTGGATCCCGCCGTTGCTCGCGCAGCTCGACGACACGCTGGGTCGTGTCCGCAAGGCCGGCGCGATCGGTGAGCTGCGCTTCAAGGAGGAGCACATCCTGCCGAAGTCGGCGAGTGAGTACTTCGCACAGAACGTGTGGCTCGGCGTGAGCTTCCCCGGACCCGCCGACGCGTCCGCCGCCAAGGAGACCGTCGGCCTCGACAAGTTCATGTGGGGCTCCGACTATCCGCACGACGAGGGCACGTACCCGTTCACTCGCGAGCACCTGCGCCAGGTGTTCTGCAACTGGACCGAGCCCGACATGCGCAAGATCCTCGGCGAGAACGCGGCGCGTCTGTACAACTTCGACCTGGAGGCGCTCGCGCCCCGGGCGGAGAAGTTCGGACCGACGGTCGAGGAGCTCCGCGTGCCGCTCGACAAGTTGCCCGACGACGCCAACGAGGCGCTTCGCCGCGTGGGCAATACCGCCGCCTGACCCTGCCCCGTGCCCCGGAGGCGTGAGTGAGGGTCGGAAAACGACCCCCTATTGACGCCCCTGCACGAGCGGGGCGAGCGCTCGCGCGTGCGCTCGTGCTCGAAGCACCCCGCGAGCTCGAGGCGCGCGACCTCCCGATCCCCGCCGTCGGCGATGACGACGCGCTCCTGCGCGTCGAGGCGTGCGGGTTGTGCGGCACCGATCACGAGCAGTTCACCGGAGAGCTGTTTCCGGGGTTCGCGTTCGTGCCGGGCCACGAGGCGGTCGGGGTCGTCGAATCCATCGGCGCCGGCGCGGCCGCGCGCTGGAACGTTGCCGAGGGTGACCGCGTCGCGGTCGAGGTGTTCCTCTCGTGCCGCGAGTGCGACGTGTGCAAGGCCGGCGTGTACCGGCGCTGCGCGCGGCACGGGCTCGGCGACATGTACGGCATGGTGCCGGTGTCGCGCGCGCCGGGGCTCTGGGGCGGCTACGCCGACTACCAGTACCTCGCGCCGGACTCGATGTTGTGCAAGGTGCCGGATGCGCTCGATCCGGTCACGGCGACGCTCTTCAACCCGTTGGGCGCGGGCATCCGCTGGGCGGTGACGGTTCCTGAGCTACAGGTCGGCGCGACCGTCGCCGTGCTCGGCCCGGGTGTGCGCGGGCTCTCGGCGTGCGCGGCCGCGAAGCACGCCGGCGCGTCGTTCGTGATGGTGACGGGTCGGGGCGCTCGAGACGCGCCCCGCCTCGCGATCGCGGCCGAGTTCGGCGCCGACCTGGTCGTCGACGTCGAGACGTCCGATCCGGTCACCGCGATCCGCGACACACTCGGACGGCACGTCGACGTTGTCGTCGACGTGACGGCAAAGGCACCGGCCGCGCTCGGTCAGGCCGTGCGGCTTGCGCGCCGCGGCGGCACGATCGTGCTCGCGGGAACGCGCGGGCAGCGACGCAACGCCCGGCTTCGATCCCGACCAGATCGTCTACAAGGAGTTGCGCCTGCTCGGCGCGCTCGGCGTCGACGCGGGTGCGTACAACGAGGCGCTTGATCTGCTCGCCGCGGGCACGTATCCGTTCGGGGAGTTGCCCCGGCGTGCAGTCGGCTTCGACGCGGTCGCACCGCTGTTGCGCGACATGGCCGGCGAGGGAGAGCCTCCACCTGTGCACGGCGTGGTCGTGCCCGGAATTGCAGGCAGCGCACGATGACGAAGATCGAGTTCCCGCAGTACTCGGAGAAGGCGGCCAAGGCGCTCGAGGGTGCTGCAGACCTCGCGTCAGGATTGGCAGGCTTCCTCGCGATCGAGCACGTGGAGGTCGGCGCGGGCTTCCTGCACGCGCGCTGTCGCGGTACGCGACGAGTTGATGACACCGTTCGGCAATTTGCACGGCGGCGTGCTGTCGGCACTCTGTGACCACGTGCTGGGGACCGTCTGCTACCCGGTGATCGCCAAGGGTGCGTGGGCGGCGACGACCGAATTCAAGCTGAACCTGCTCGCCCCGGTGACGCAAGGTGTGCTCGACGCACGCGGCGCAGATCGTGTCGCTGACGAAGCGCACAGCCGTCGTGCGCATCGATGTGGACAACGAGAACCGTCTCGTGTGCGCGGCCCAGGGCACGGTGCTGATCATGGCTCCGCGATCCTGACAGCTACGGCGTCGACTCCTCGACCTCGCGGAGAACGCTTCGTGCAGTGCGTGCATGAGCTCCGCGCTCGTGAACGGCTTTCGGAGCTGCTGGGTGTCGTCGAAGGCGCCGTCGGCGTCGACGAGCTCGCGCGAGTAACCACTCATCAGAACGACGCGGAGCTGCGGATGCGTGAGCTTCACTTGCGCGACCAGTGCAGTACCCGGCATGCCTGGCATCATCGCATCGGTGAGCATCAGGTCGAACGAGCGCTGTTCCACGAGCCGCAGCGCCTCGGCCGCGTTCTTCGCTTCGGCGACGTCGAAATCGCGCCGTTCGAGGATACGGCGCAACGACGCGCGCGCACCGCGGTGTCGTCTTCGACGAGCAAGATGCGCCGGCGGGCGCCATCGAGATGTGCGGCCGGCATCGACGACTCCGAACTGGTCGCGAGCCCGGGCCGGCGTGCGAACGAGATCTCGAACGTCGTGCCCTGCTCCGCTTCCGTCAGCAGGCTGATCTCTGCCCCGGCCTCCTGCACGATCGACATGACGGTCGCGAGGCCCAAGCCGGTGCCCTTGCCCGCATCTTTCGATGTCACGAACGGCTGGAAGATGCGATCGCGGATCTCGGGATCGATCCCCGTCCCGGTGTCGGTGACCGAGAGCACGACCCGATCGTTCGTGCCGCCCGTCGCGTCGAACTCGACGTTGGTCGCGATCCACAACACGCCACCGCTCGGCATGGCGTCGCGCGCGTTGACTGCGAGGTTGAGGATCACCTGCTCGAGATGCGTCGGATCCGCTTCGACGACGCACGAGCACTCGGTCGCCGAGACGTGCAGTTGTATGTGGTCGCCGAGCGATCGCCGTAGCAACTGCTCCATTCCCGCGATGATCTCGTTCAGGTCGACGAGGCGGGGCTCGGCGCGGTCCTGCTGCGCGAACGTCAGCAGCTGTCGCACGAGTGCGGCGCCGCGACGCGTGGCCTTGTCGATCTCCTGGGCGTATTCGTGCGGACGGCCCGGGGGCACGTCGTCCATCAAGAGCTCGACCGACGCCTGCACGGCTGCCAGCACGTTGTTGAAGTCGTGCGCGACCCCCCCGGCGAGCTGCCCGACCGCTTCGAGCCGCTGGGATCGCCGCAGCGCTTCACGCAGCTCCGCCTCGCGAAGCTGGTTCGCCCACTCGTCGGTGACGTCTCCGATCGACCCGAGCAAGGTCGCGCCGGTATCGCTTCCGTCCTGGTTCAGCCGCGAGAAGCGCAGCCGCGCGAAGCGCGCTTCGCCGTCCGCGCCGCGTAGACGCAGCGTGGTCTCGCAGACTTCGTCGCCGCGGAGATCGCGCAGCCGCTGCCAATGCGCGTCGGAGTCGGCACGATCTTCCGGGTGCACGAGCTCGTCGAGGCCGCCGGCCGCGGCGACCGTCGCCAACGGATGACCGAGGAAGTCGCTGCGGTTCAGCACGTCGCATGTGCCCGCGTCGAGGTCGAGCAGGACCACGATGTCGGGCGAGTCGCGCAGGATCGCGCTGAGCCGGGCCTGCGACGCGCGCAGCTCGGCTTCGACCTCACGCTGGCGTTCGAGCGCCTCGTCGAGTGCGCGATTCTCGACGCTCAGGCTCTCGACAACCCGCGCGCGCCGCGCGATCAAGGCTGCGATTGCGGCCGCGAAGATCGTCAGGAGCACTCCGGCGAGCAGCACGAGCTGCGGCAGCGTGATCCCGAGCCAGGCGTTCGGCGCCGCGTCGGGTCGGACCATCAATGTGAACGTGCGGCCGCCGACGGCAACCGTCTGGTTCCAGGGCGCGAGGCCCGCCAGCGTCGCGACGTTCCCGAGCACGATGTCGTTCGCACTCGGTTTGGTCTCGTCTCGCGGCACCAACGCGAACGGCAAGCTCACCGAGTCGGCGAGTGGCAGTCGGATCTCGAGGTACGCCGCCGCGTGCGGGGCGACCGGTGCCGAGAATCCGAGGCTGAAGCCGTCGCGCTCGTGGCGCGTCGCGATGAGCTTCGACGAGCTCGACGCGCTCGAGCGCCTCGTGCTCGTTGCCCGACAACAATCGTGTCGTTCCGACGGTCGCCGCCCGGTGGATGCCGCGGGTTCCGACAACGAGCGCCATGCCCGCGATCGTCGGGCTCGCGAGCACGTCACGACCGATCACGGCAACGAACCGCCGGGCGTCGCCGCCGCTCGTGGCGTACACACCGTTGGCCGTCGCGAGCAGCTCGTCGACCGCCCCCGTCAGATGCTGCACACTGCGGAGCGCGTCGCCGGCCGGGCGCTCGATACGTTGCCGGCTGAGCCGTTCGACGTCGTGTTGCACGACGACGAACGCGGCCAGCGTGAGCGCGAGTCCCACGACGACGACGGACGCCGCCGAGCGCGGCGGCGTGTGCTCGCAACATCGGGGCCCGACTCACCCTGCGTCGGTTTCCGGCTCGACCTCGCCCCCGCCCGCACGCGTGCGATACCAGAGGAATGCGCCGGCCCCGAGGCCCAACGCGACGAGCATCGCGAGCACCCACAGTAGGAACGACAAGTTGCTGCTCGACGAGCGCCGCGCGACCGACAGTTCGGGTGAGCCGAGCGACGCGGCGCGCGCGGTCGGATGCGTGCCGGCCTTCGTCGACTCGCTCGCGTCCTCGCCGCCCGCGCCCGGGTGCGTGCCGGTGCTGTCCCTTCCACCCGCGCTGGCGCCCGGCGTGCTGCCGCCTCCGTCATTCGGTGACGCGCCGCCGGATCCGCGACCGGGTCCGGCGACGACGGGTCGTCGGGGTGTTGCGCGCCTGGCGTCGTCGCGGCCGTGCCGCCGCCCGGCGGTTGTGTGTTGCTCGTCGGCTGTGTCGTCGGGGTGTTCGCGGCGGTGACCGTGAACGTCTTCGGCGTGTACGCGGTGACGAGCGACGGCAGGCCGGTGACGCACGCCGCGGTCACGGCTGCGGCCGTCGCGGTCGCGTTGGCAGGGATGGCGAACGTGCCACTCCACGCGCCGCGCTCATCGACCGAGAACCGCGTGTCGACCGGTGGGAGCGTGGTCGCCGCGAGCGTCACCTCGGACGCGCCCAGCACGAGACCCGGCGAGCACCCGTTGCCGCTGACCGTGACCGTCGTGCCCGGTGGGCCCGACGTCGGCGACATGGTGAACGAGGACACGCCGAGCGCGTGCGCCGACGGTCCCTGCACCCAGAGGAGGCTCGTGCTCGCAAGGGCGATCACGCCCGCTCGCCGCACCGTGCGCTCCACCGAGTGACTCCTACTCGTGGCTCCCACGGGGAACCTCCGAATACTCCCGTATCCAATGTTGCGCGGGCATCGCCCGCGTCATCGACAGAAACCGGACGTGAACTGAAGCAGCGGGATCCATCGGGAAGGGGCTTGCCACACACCGCGGTCGACCTCGGTGGGTCGGCCGTCAAGCGCGGAATCTGGGCGCTCGGCTTCACAGGTCGGGGGTTGTTCGCCGATGAGAGGTGAGCGAGGAGGTGGCGCACATCGTGGATGTTCCCGGGAGCGACGTCATCAGCGCCGACGTGTCCGGCGCGCGAGCGCACGGCGAATCCCACGCCGCGAACGCAGGTGGCGCGCCCAAGATCCTGGTGGTCGACGACGACGAGGCGATCCGGCGCTTGGTGCGCGCCGGACTCGAGCGCGAAAGCTTCTCGGTGCATGAAGCGGCCGACGGCGACGCCGCGCTCGACGCGCTGCGACAACAGCCTGCAAGTCTCGTCGTGCTCGATGTCAATCTCGGAGCCGTCGGCGGCTTCGACGTGCTCGCGCGGATACGCGCGTCGTCGGATGTACCGGTGATCATCCTCACGGGTCGCATGGCGGAGACCGACCGCGTCGTCGGTCTCGAGCTCGGCGCGGACGACTATGTGGTCAAGCCGTTCTCGCCGCGCGAGCTCGCGTCGCGCGTGCGCGCCATACTGCGTCGTACGACGCGTTCGCGCACGACGGTCCTGGATTTCGGGAATCTGTGCATCGACGCCGACGCCCGGCGTGTGTTTGTCGACGGCGAGCTGATCGAGCTGACGGCGCGGGAATTCGACCTCCTCGTGTTTCTCGCGTCGGAGCCGCACCGGGTCTTCTCTCGATCGGAGCTGCTCGAGCAGGTCTGGCACTCGACCGACGATTGGCAGGACCCGGCGACCGTCACCGAACATGTGCGCCGCCTGCGGACGAAGCTCTCGAACGACGGAACGGGCGAGCCCCCGAGGTGGATCCGGACTGTGCGAGCCAAGGGCTACGCGTTCGAACCGTAGACATCGGTCGTGCGGACGGGGGGGTGACCTCGACGACCGAATGGCAGCTCGTGACGGCGGCAGTGTTCGGGCTGGATGGGGGTCAGGATGCCGGGAACAGCCGACCGCCGTCTCGCTCGTCGGATCCTCCTCGGGGGCTCGGCCGCGATCATCGCCCTGCCGCCCCGGCGGTTGCGAGCGACGGCCGGCCAACTCCGCAACAAATCGCAGCGCCCGAAGTTGGGTCGCTGTCGTTGAACCGGTTCGACGCGTTGTGCCGATGGGGCCAGTGCCCGATACGGCACGACGAGGTCGAGGAGTCGCGATGACGATGGCGGCGTGTACTGAAACCCTGCCGGCGATCGACGCGCGCGCCACACGCGTGCACGTTCCACGCGGTAGTCGTGCCATCGAGGATGCGCGCATCTTGATCGTCGACGACGATCCGACCGCCGCGCTGTTGATGACGCGCTTGCTCGAACGCGATGGCTTCTGGCGCGTCGTCAGCACGAGCGAAGGATGGCGCGCGCTGGCGATGTTGCGACAGCACCCGCCCGACGTCATGGTGCTCGACGTGCACATGCCGGACCTCGATGGCGTGCAGGTGCTGCGCGAGATGCAGCAGGTCGAGCGGGGCGCCGAACACGTGACCGGCGTGCTCGCAGTCAGCGGCGACCACGCGCGTTCCACATGTGACCGTATGTTGAGCGCGGGCGCGGACGACTTCGTGGTTCGGCCGTTCGCGGGCGCCGAATTCGCAGCGCGTGTCCGGCGCCTCGTGCAGGCGACCCGCGAGTTGCGCTGCGCCGTCGGCTACGTGGGATTCCTCGACCGCGAACTGCTCGACCACGCGGTCGAGTGAGGCCCCGTCCCGCGCGCAACGCGACGGCGGCACAACGACTGCGCACGCGCTTCACCACGCTTGGACAATTCCGGGGCCGGCCGCTCACTCGTGGGCCGCGCGGCGACGATCACTCGGGCCACCCCGATCGAGAGGTCACGCGGTTGATCAACAACACTCGCGTGTCGCAGTCGCTCGTTGCCGCCGCCCTCGCCACCGCACTTGCGCTCGCGGGCAGTGGCGTCGCCGGTGCAGCCGTGTACGACATCACACTCAGCCGAACCTCGGGTCCGCCGGGCACCTCGGTGACGATCAGCGGCGCCAACTGCTCGCCCGGTGTGACGATCGATCCGACCGCCGACTACGTGCGCATCGCGTCGACGCTTGTCACCGCGCAGGCTCCGGTCGCGGCCGACGGCTCGTGGCATGTCACGGCGTCGATCTCGGGCGTTCCGGCCGCCGAGGGTCCGGCGCCGATCGGCGCCGTCTGCGTGACCGACAACGTGCCGTCGTTGACGACGGTGTATGCGCCCGCGACGTTCACCGTCACGAGCGCCGGATCGACGCCGACGGCGACTCCCGGCGGAGGATCGCACGGCGGCGCCGACGGCAGCGACCCGGGCAACGGCAATCAGCGGCGGCGGGACGGACGCGGGTCGCACCGAAGGCACCGCGGGCGGGAGCGACGTCGCCCGCGGCGTGGCCGGCCTCGGTGGTGATCGATCGGCAACGGCGCGGAACGGGTCGGGCGCGACGATCGACGCGGGCAGGCCGGCCACGAGCGCCGGCGGCAAGCTCGCTGACGATCTCGGCGTCGGTCTCGGCGATCCCGCGGCATCACGATCCGACGCCGGCGGGCTCGCGTGGCTGTGGTGGCTGTTGCTCATCTGCGCCGCGGCGATCGCTACAGGTCTCGCATGGGCCATGTGGTGGCGCCGGCGCGAGCGAGTGCGGGCGCCCGCGCCGCCCGCGGTCTCGCCCTGAGTGTCACGCGCGTTCCTTCAGCAGCGCTCGCGCAGCATGTGCTCAACTCCGGGGGCGCCGCGAGCGAACTCCCCCGCGACACGTGCGCCGCGGCCGGTTCGCGCGACCTCGTCGCGCTGTGCACCCCGGGCCGAGGCTCCGAACTCCCGGCGTCACCGGGCAGCGGACCGACGGTTCGCGCACGGTCGGCTCGGACTTTCGCCCGCAACGGATCGCGCGGTGAGGCGACCACCCGAGTGACCCCGCTCGCCGTCGGCCGAACGTGCGTCGAGGTCGTCGAACCGGCGCGACCGCTCGAGCTCCGCGAGGCGTGCCTCCCAGACGAGCCGGCCGAGCAGCCAGCGGCCGACGTCCCGGGGAACGAGGGTACGCTCGCGGTACTGAGATACGATCATGTATCCAAGGTACGCTTACGTCATCAAGAGTCAAGAGCGTTCTCGTCGGGGCAGAATGGGCGGGTGGCGACCAGTCCGGAGAAGCCGGAGCGGCCCGAGAAGCCCGAGCGGCCCGAGAAGCTGACCCCCGCCCGGCGCCGGCAGATGACCAAGGACGCGCTCCTCGACGCGGCCGAGGCGATGTTCGCGAAGCGTGGATTTCACGGCGCGTCGCTCGACGAGATCGCCGAGATCGCCGGCTTCACCCGCGGCGCGATCTACAAGAACTTCGGCGGCAAAGAGGAGATGTTCCTCGAGGTCATGCACCGGTTCAACGCGCGCTTCTTGGCGGAGTTCGCGGAGCTCGTGCCGCACGGCCAGTCGTGGGAAGAAGTCGACTTCACGAGCGTGGCCAGGAAGTGGCGCGATGTCATGGCGGGCGACCCGGACTTCATCGCGCTCGAGTTGGAGTTCAACCTGTACGTGTTGCGGAATCCGGAAGTGCGCACGCGGGTCATCGCGAAGCGGCGGCAGAACTGGGAGATGATCTCGAAGTTCGTCGACGCGCAGGCGACCGGCGCCGGCGTCGAGCTTCCAATGCCCGTCGAAGACCTCGCAGCCATCTTCCTGAGCGCGGCGGACGGATTCGCGATCAGTGCTGCGTTCGAGCCCGAGAACGCGCAGCTGTTCGAGCCGTTCCTCGAGTTGTTGGTGGCCGGGCTTGGCGCGGGAACCCCGCCCTACTATCGAAAAGCTCACAAGCGGCCGCCGGCGACCGGGGAGAACCGATGACTGCTACGACGATCGCGGGAGTGATCCGCGCCCACGGCCGGGAACGCGCGCAGAAGCCCGCGCTCGAGCTGGACGGGCGCACGGTGACCTTCGGCGATCTCGACGCGCGATCGAGCCGGCTCGCGAACGCGCTCGCCGATCTCGGCGTCGGCGCGGGCGATCGGGTCGCGTTCCTCGACAAGAACGGCGTCGAGTACTTCGAGGTGACCTTCGCGCTCGCCAAGCTCAACGCGGTGACGGTCGCGCTCAACTGGCGCCTCGCACCCGCCGAGATCGCGCAGATCATCAACGACGCGCGAGCCAAGGTCGTGATCGTCGGGTCCGAGTTCGTCAGCGCACGTCGAGAAGATCGAAGGCGACGTCGCGACGGTCTCGCACGATCGTCGCGATCGGCGGCCACGCCGGCTGGCACGACTACGAGGAGCTCATCGCCACCGCACGCCGCGGCCGACCCCGGCGTCGAGGCCGAAGGCGGCGACGTCGCGTTCCAGCTCTACACGTCGGGCACGACCGGGTTGCCCAAGGGCGTGATGCTCACCAACGACAACTTCTTCAAGGGCGTCCTGAACGTCACCGAGTCGTGGCGGTTCACGCCGGAGTCCGTGAACCTCGCCGTGATGCCGATGTTCCACATCGGCGGTTCGGGCTGGGCGATGGTCGGCCTCGTACCACGGTTGCCAGACCGTGGTGCTGCGCGACGTCGATCCGGCGCGCCTCCTCGAGCTGATCCCCGAGTTCGGGGTGACGAACGCGTTCATCGTGCCCGCGGTGATCCAGTTCCTGTTGGTCGACGCCCGAGCGTCGACGAGCACCGACTTCTCGTCGTTGCGGGCGATCGTCTACGGCGCGTCGCCGATCACCGACGCCATGCTCACGAAGGCGATGGATGTGTTCGGCTGCGAGTTCATCCAGGTCTACGGCCTGACCGAGACCACGGGCGCGATCACGCAGCTCGACCCCGAAGACCACGATCCCGGCACCGGCCGCACCTTCTGCGTTCGTGCGGGAAGCCGTTCCCGTGGGTCGAGGTGCGGATCGTCGACCCCGAGACCGGCGAGGACGCGCCCGCCGGCACGGTCGGCGAGCTGTGGACGCGCTCGCCGCAGAACATGCGCGGCTACTGGGCCAATCCCGAGGCGACACGCTCGGCGATCGACCGACGACGGCTGGTTCAAGACCGGCGACGCCGGTTACCGCGACGACGACGGCTATCCTGTTCCTGCACGACCGCGTGAAGGACATGATCGTGTCGGGCGGCGAGAACATCTATCCCGCCGAGGTCGAGAACGTGCTCGCCAAGCACCCCGACGTCGCCGACGTCGCGGTGATCGGCGTCCCCGACGAGACGCTGGGGCGAAGCCGTGAAGGCGGTGATCGTGCCGCGCGCCGGCAGCACGGCAACCGAAGCAGGACTTCATCACGTTCGCCCGCGAGCACCTCGCCGGCTACAAGCTGCCCAAGTCGGTCGACTTCGCCGAGGTCCTGCCGCGCAACCCGTCGGGCAAGCTGCTGAAGAAGGACATCCGCGCGCCCTACTGGGAAGGCGCGGCAGCGCCAGATCGGTTAGTGCCGCGAGTCGCCGGTCGACATCTCGGTGATGCGTCGCTGAAGGAACCGGCGTTCGGTGTCTGCGCTCGCGAGCGCCAGCGCGACACGATACGCGTGCCAGCCGCTTCTCGATGCCGGCCGAGGCGGCGCAGCAGATCGGCACGCGTCGCCGGGCAGCAGGTGATAGTCGGCGAGTGCGCCCGATTCTTCGAGCGCGTCGACGAGTCGAAGGCCCGGCCTCCGGCCCGTCGGCCATGCCGACCGCGACCGCGCGGTTGAGCTCGACGACCGGCGATCGCGTCATGCCGCGGCGAGCGTGCCGTACAGCGCGGCGATCTCGGGCCAGTCGGTCGACGCGGCATCGGGCGCACTCGCGTGGCACGCCGCGATCGCGGCTTGCACCTGGTACGGACCGGGCGACTCGCGCCGCAACGCGCGATCGAGCTCGGCGACGCCTTCGGCGATCGCGGCGCGATCGAAGCTGCGCGCGGTCTTGCTCCTCGAGGGTGACGAGATCGCCGGTGCGTCGAGCCGGGCCGCGCGGCGCGCGTCGTGCAAGAGCATCAGCGCGAGCAGGCCACGGGCCTCGGCTTCGTCGGGCATCAGTGCGGTCGAGCGTGCGAGCGAGCCGGATCGCTTCCGCGCACAGGTCGGCGCGCACGAGGTCGTCACCCGTGGTAGCGCTGTAGCCCTCGTTGAACAACAGGTACAGCACGGCGAGCACCGCGTTCGTGCGCTCGGGCAGCAAGTGCGCAGGCGGAACGCGATAGGGAATCGCCGCGTGGCGAATCTTGCGTTTGGCGCGCACGAGCCGCTGCGCCATCGTGGGTTCGGGCACGAGGAACGCGCGCGCGATCTCGGATGTCGTGAGTCCCGCGAGCGTGCGCAGCGTGAGCGCAACTTGCGCGTCGATCGTCAACGCCGGGTGGCAGCACGTGAAGATCAGCCGGAGGCGATCGTCGGCGATACCGCTGTCGTCGGTGTTGTACGGCTCTCCGGGCGGCGACAACACGACGGCCTCCTGCAACTTCGCGTTTCCCGACGCGATGCGACGCAATGCGATCGACGGCCGCGTGGCGCGCGGTCGTCGTGAGCCACGCGCCGGGATTGCGCGGGACGCCGTCGCGCGGCCACGACTCGAGTGCGCGTGCGAAGGCGTCCTGCGCGCATTCCTCGGCGAGGTCCCAGTCGCCGGTCACACGGATCAGCGTCGCGACGACGCGTCCCCACTCGTCGCGGAACGCGTCGTCGAGCGCCGCGTTCACATCTCCCAGATCGGCCTCACCTCGATGGAGCCGATCCGCGCGCCCGGGATCTTCGCCGCGACCTCGAGCGCCTCGTCGAGGTCCTTGCAGTCGACGATGTAGAAGCCGCCGACCTGTTCCTTCGTCTCCGCGAACGGGCCATCGGACGTCAGCGTCTCGCCGTCGCGCACCCGCACTGTCGTCGCGTCCGTTGTCGGGCGCAGCCGCTCGCCGCCCTGCAACACGCCGCGCCTTCCCATCTCCTCGCCGAACCTCATGTATTCGGCCATCATCGCCTCACCCTCGGCCGGGCTGAGCGCCTCGACCGCGGTCTCGTCGGTGCAGATCAAGAGCATGTACCGCATCTGTTCCTCCTGTCGGTGCTGAACACCATCACGACGAACGGCGATCGCCGAGATCGACACCGGCCGACCGAAGCCGCGGCTATACCGGATCGACGCGCCGTCCGAGCAGGCAGAACTCGTTGTCCTCGGGATCGGCGAGCACGACCCACGGCACTTCTCCTTGTCCGACGTCGACCCGGCGTGCTCCCATCGCGAGCAGCCGGCTCGAGCTCCTCGGCCTGGTCGCACCCCGAAGGGTTGATGTCGAGGTGCAGGCGGTTCTTCGACGTCTTCGGCTCGGGAACAGGCACGAACACGAGCAATGGCGGCGTGTCGGGACGACCGGTTGCCGACAGCCAGCACAAGCCGCGCTCGTCTGCGACCAACGGCCAACCCAACACATCGCGCCAGAACGCGCCGACACGCGCGGGCTCGTTGCAATCGATGATGATCTCGGTCAGCACGCTCGCCATGCATCGCACTCCAGCACGGTTCGCGGGAGCCGCGCCAGGAGTCGGTTCAGTTCGGTGTGAACGTCACCGCGCTGCGATCGACGTGCACGCGCGTGACGTGGAGCAGCCGGCTCGACGGGTAGCCCACAGAGCCGGCGCGATACGCGGCGAATGCCATCCAGAGGTCGCCGCTCGGCGTCGCCACGAAGTCGGGGGAGCCGGGGCCGGCGAACGCGTCGTGGCTCGCGAACACGGGGTTGGCCGTGTCCTTGATGCACGGGCCGACGGGGGTCGCGCACCGCGCATCACCGACCGCGTAGTCGGGTGTGCTCCAGTGGTTGCCGGAGTAGAAGAGCACGAGCCCGCCGTCGGTGTTCACGAGCGCAGGTGCCTCGACGACGCCGGTCTCCCACGGCCGGTCGGCCTTGGCCAGCATCGTCGGCACGCCCGTGAGCCCGCGGCCGTCCGGTGAGAGCGGCTGGCTCCAGACGATCGCCGGGAGCTTGCCGCCGGGGCTCGACCAGACCAACCAGGGCTGGCCGGACGCGTCGACGAACGGCCGCGGGTCGATCGAGCCCGCAAGGTCGTGCTGGCACACGAGCGGCCACGGGGTGGTGTCGACGAACGGACCCGCCGGACCATGTGCGGCTGCGACCGACACGCACTGGTTCCCCGACGCCGCGTCGCGCACCGTGTAGTACGCGACGTACGTGCCGTCGATCGCGATCACCGAGGGCGCCCACGTGTTGCCGGACGCTGCCCACGGGGGCAACGACGGGAGCGCGTCTCCGAGCAATGTCCACTGATGCAGGTCGGCCGACGCCATGACCTGAACCTCGCCCGCGGCATTGTTCGTCGAGTACGCGTAGTACGTGTCGCCGACGCGCAGCAGCGAGGGGTCGCTGAAATCGAAGGGATACACCGCGCTCGATCCCTCGGCGGTGAGCACGCGCATGCACGGCTGCGCGGCGCGGCGCAGGCTCGCGACCGCCGCGACCTTGTTGCCACCGTAGCTCTCGATCGTCGCCTGCCCGACACCGTCCGCGCACTCGCGGACGGCGCGGACGCCCGCCGACGCGTTCGCGGCGAGCAGCTTCGCCGCCGCGAGATCACGTGCAGCTTTGCGCTCGTACGCCTTCGCGTCGGTGAGTGCGCGCTCCGCCCGGTCCGCCTGCTTCGTCCGCGTGTTGGCCGCGGCGTCGAGGGCGTCGAGCGTCGCGTACGTGCGCGTCGACGCATCGTTCGTTGCCTCGAGCTCGCGTTGGGTCTGCGTGAGCACCGACCGGCGGTCGTCGGCTGCGTGGCGTGCCTCGAGGGTCCGCGCCGCGAGCGCCCCTTCGGCAGCGACGACCACCACCGCACCGAGTGCGATCCCGGCAATTCGGCGCGAGCTCAGCTTGCGTTCGCGCATGCGGCACCGAGCTTCTCGACCTCGTCGTCTCCGTGGAAGGTGTCGCCGACCGAGAGCGTGTTCATCGCCCGATGCAGCGCCGCCAGGCACTCGCTGAGCGCGCTCGATGCGGGCTTCCCGCTCGGCGGCCTGCGTGCGCGCTTTCCTGCTGCGGCTGCGAGCCGACAGCGGTCGCGGCGCCGACCGACGCGGTCTTCGCGACCAGCAGATCGCGTTTCGCTGTGAGCTGGTGCAGTCGGGCCGCTGCAGACGCTTCGCGCGACCACAGACCGGAGAGTTCGACGCGGTGCTCATTCAGGTCGAGCTGGGTCTGCTGTTGCGCGACGGCGAGGTTGGCGCCACGGGCGCCGGCGCCGAGCATCGCGTGTACGACGAAGGCATTCGTGACGATGAACGCGATGACCAGCGCTGCGCACGCGATTCGCTTCCGTCGCGAGGGGTACGCAACCTTCGACGCGCTGGGCGCGGGCGGCGACCAAACGTCAAGCTGCGCGACTGCACCCGCGTCGATCCGATACACGCCCGTCCTCCGCTGACCCTCGTCGCCTCAGTGTGCGTAGAAGGACGCCTGACGCCCGCCTTTGGTTGCACGCGCCCGACGACACGCGGCACGAATTCGGATCGACGTGCCGCGCGGTGTCCTTGAGTTGTGATCGCCGCGTTGTGGTGGACGCCAGCACTCGTCCGTACGAGCCGTCCGGCACGCGTCGCCCGAGCGTCGGGAGCCGGGGTGCTTGCACGCTCACGATCCGGCCGTCGGGATCCTCGAGGCGCGTCTCGAGCATCCCCACTGCCGGCCGCGAAGCCTGCCTGTTCGCGCGCTTCAGGCCCTGGCTTCGCAGTAGCCGTCGCGCCGCGACCCGGTCACGAGCCATGCGGCTACGACTCGCGTCGTGCTCCTAAGGTCGCTCGCGATGGAGGATGTCGAGAGCACGCTGTCGCTGCTGGCGATGACCGACCTCGTGACGCCGATGACGTTGCGCGTCGCGGCGACACTGCGGGTTGCCGACCATGTCGCGGAAGGTCACACGACCGCGGCGGCGATCGCCAACGCGACGAATACCGATGCCGAGCTGCTCGATCGCATCCTCCGCCATCTGACGACGCTCGGGATACTTCGGCGCGACGAGGCGGGTGCCTATGCGCTGACCGAGCTGGCCGCGCCCTTGCGCGACGATCACGCGGGCGGTCTGCGCGCATTCTTGGACATCGACAGCGCGCTCGGCCGTGCCGAGCTGTCGTTCGTCGACCTCCTGCACACCGTGCGGACGGGAGAACCAGCGTTTCGGGCCCGCTACCGGCGCGATTTTTGGGACGACGTCGCCGCGGATCCTGTCCGGCAGGCGCGTTACGACGAGGCGATGGGTAGCGACGTCGCCGCGTGGGCTGCCGCGATCGTCCCCGCATACGACTGGGGCTCGCTCGGCGATGTCGTCGATGTCGGCGGTGGCAACGGCACACTGCTCGTCGCGCTGCTGCACGCCTACCCGCAGCTGTGCGGCCGCGTCTTCGACCAGCCCCACACCGCGACGGCCACGCGCGCGACGTTCGCGAGCGTGGGTCTCGACGAACGCGCCGGCGCCGTCGGCGGCGACTTCTTCGAGCAGCTCCCACCGGGTGCGGGCGGCTACATGCTGACCGCGGTCATCCACGACTGGGACGAGGGCAATGCACGCGCGATCCTCCGACGTTGCGCGGACGCGGCCGGCGCGACCGGTCGTGTGTTCGTGATCGAGAAGATCGGCGTCGACGGTGTGACGCCGAACACGTCGATGGATCTGCGGCTGCTCGTCTACATGCGCGGCCGGGAGCGGACGCGCGAGGAGCTCACGACTCTCGCAGCCCGCGCCGGGTTGGGCGTGATCGCGCTGCACGACGCGGGCGCGCTCGTGATCGTCGAGCTCGCAGCACGCTGACCGCTTGTTGCACTCGCGTGCTCGAGGTTGTGACCGAGATCGTCGAGATCCCGAACCGCGGCCACTCGCTCACTATCGACGGCGGCTGGCGGGCAGCGCGGCCGTATGCGAACATACGTATGGGGTATAGCGTTGTCTGCACCTACCCCCAGATGTAGCGGTCGAGTTCGCTGGTGGTGCCGCCCATGAGGTCGTGGTAGGGGTGCGGGTCGGTGCGCACGGCTTGTTCGAGGAGCCGGTAGAAGAGCAGGCCTCGGCTGCGGCTGGTCCGGCGGTTGAACCGGAAGGTGAACTCGTCGAGGTAGTAGTCGAGATGGCTGGTCGACTGGCCGTAGTGCAAGGTGCCGGCGAGCCAGCGTTTCAGTAAGGACGCGACGCGATGCACGGCGGGCAGCACCTCGTGCGCGGGATCCGCGGCGTGCACCAACGCGATCGGCTCGTGGGTGATGTCGAGCTCGCTGGCGAGGCCGTGGTAGAGCGTGTCGCCATCGGTGTAGAGAATCGTGCCCGGCGCAATGACTTCCCGCGCGAACGCGTAGATGTCTTGCTTGCGGTGCTGGCTGGTGATCCGGCGCATACGGACACGGCCCAGACCCTTGGGATGTTGACGCTCAACCGCGATCGTCACTTCCGCTTTGGTTTCATAGCGGGCGCGCCGGCCACCCGAGGAACGACCGCCCACGAAGGTCTGGTCGAGTTCGACGGCGACGCCGACACCGCCGAGCAGATCACGCTCAGGTCGGACCATCGCCCGCCGCAGCTTGTGCATCCAGCTCCACGCGGTCCGATAACTCCCGAAGCCGAGCACCCGTTGCAAGCCGAGCGCCGACACGCCCGTCTTTTGCGAACAGACGAACCACACCGCCGCGAACCACTGCGTCAACGGAAGATGCGAACGGTGAAAGATCGTGCCCGCCGTCACCGAGGTCTTGCGGCGACACGACGCACACAACCACAGCCCCGAACCGGTCCGCCACGCCTGCTCGGACCCACACGCCGGACACCGAAACCCCTCAGGCCATCGCAACCGCTCGAGATACTCGACACACGCCGCTTCACTCGAAAACCACGACACCAGCTGCTGATACGTCGCCGGATAATCGACCCCGGCCTTCGCCACACCCTCCGAACCCACATCTAGAGGCTAGTCCACTCAAGGACATACCCCATACACATGTTCGTGTCTGCCGGGGCCTCCATCCTCCATGCCGATCTCGACTCGTTCTACGCGTCGGTCGAGCAACGCGACGATCTCCGGCTGCGCGGCCGGCCGGTAGTCGTCGGCGGGGGCGTCGTCCTCGCCGCGAGCTACGAAGCCAAGGCGTTCGGCGTGCGCTCGGCGATGGGCGGCGCGCAGGCGCGGCGCTCTGCCCGCACGCGATCGTCGTGCCACCGCGCATGTCGGCGTACGCCGAAGCGAGTGAGGCCGTGTTCGCGGTGTTCGACGACACGACGCCACTCGTCGAAGCGCTCTCGATCGACGAGGCGTTCCTCGACGTTGGTGGGCTGCGGCGCGCGTGTCGGGCGCGCCCGCCGAGATCGCGGCGCGGCTACGGCGCGCGGTGCGCGAGCGTGTCGGGCTTGCGATCACCGTGGGCGTCGCTCGCACGAAGTTCCTGGCCAAGGTCGCGAGCGCGGTGCCAAGCCCGACGGGCTGCTCGTGGTCCCGCCCGACCAAGAGCTCGTCTTCCTGCACCCGCTGCCCGTCGAACGATTGTGGGGTGTCGGGGCAATCACCGCCGGCAAGCTGCGTGCCCGTGGCGTCGCGTCCGTCGGCGACGTCGCGCAGATCCCCGAAGCCGCGCTCGTCGCGATGCTCGGACGCGCGGCGGGTCGTCATCTCCATGCGCTCGCGCACAATCGCGACCCGCGTCCCGTCGAGACCCGGCGTCGCCGCCGGTCCGTGGGTGCGCAACACGCGCTCGGTCGGGCGCCCAAGACCGCCGCCGATGTCGACGCGGTGCTCGTCGAGCTCGTCGATCGCGTCACACGTCGGATGCGCGCGGCGAGTCGGACGGGCCGGACCGTCACCGTGCGTTTGCGTTTCGACGACTTCTCGCGCGCGACGCGCGCGCACACGCTCGACCGCGCCACTGCGGCGACACCGATGATTCTCGCGGTTGCGCGCGGCCTTCTCGATGTGGCGACACCGATGATCGCAACCCGGGGGATCACGCTCGTAGGGGTCGCGGTCTCGAACCTCGGGGAGCACACCACGCAGCTGACGCTGCCGTTCGACCGACTCGCCGGCGGCGCGCTCGACGTCGCCGTCGACGACGTTCGCGATCGGTTCGGCGCCGCGGCCGTCACCCGGGCAGTGTTGCTCGGGCGAGAGCCGGTGTTGTCGGTGCCGCTGCTCCCTGATGATTGACGTCGCGAGCGTCAGCTGTACATCAAGGACCCGGGTGTGGTGAGCAGCTCGCCGGTCTCGAGCCACGTCTTCAAGCCCGAAAGGATCATCGGCCAGCCGCCGTACAGCTGATCGTTCGCACCCTCGCGCAGCTGGTCGTGCGTGACCGTCAACCGGCACGAGTCGGCGATCGGCTCGATCTCCCACGTCACGCGCGAGAAGCCCTCGGCCTTCACCTCGTCGCTCCACAACGCGCGCATCGTGTGCACGAGCCGGCGCGGCGGATCGACTTCGAGGATCTCGCCGTCGCCGAGCAGGCCGCCGGCCTTGGGCGCGCCCATCTCCATCGACGCGCCCGGCGTCCACTCGGAGCGCACACCCGCGCCGAAGTTGTACTTGGCGCGGATCTCGGGGTCGGTGATCGCCTCCCAAAGGCGCTCGGGCGTCGTGCGGATGTAGATCTCGAACACCTTCTCCATTGTCGTCTCCAGTTCGTGCTTGAGACCGCCGAGCGCGGCCGCCCACGGTTCGGCGTACTTGCTCACCCACCGGTCGTGGACGAGCCGGATCGGGACGGGATTCAAGAAGTGGAGCTTCTCGCGGCCGCGCTTCTTCGTGACGACGAGGCCAGCTTCCTCGAGCTGCTTCAGGTGCTTCATCACGCCGAAGCGTGTCATCGGGAACTGCGCCTCGAGCGTGTGCAACGTCTGACCGTCCTCCCGGAACAGCTCGTCGAGCAGGCGCCGCCGGGTCGGGTCGGCGAGCGCCTTGAACACCGCGTCCATGCCGAGAAGATACGTGACTATATAGTCACCTGTCAATCGGTCGACTGCGAGGCGATGCGAGTCGCCCCGGCGGCAGACGTCGGTGCGCGTGCCGTCCGTACACTTCGCCCGTGGCGGTGGTCCCCGGCGAGCGGCCTTCCCGGCGCCGGGTGTATCTCGTTGTGGCGCTGGTGGTCGGGGCGGTCGCGCTCTCGGCCGTGTTCGTGGCGGCCGGCTCGAAGCCGTCCACGATCGCGGGTCCGGTCGACACCGCGCACCTGCCCGACAAGGGGCTCGCGCCGAAGCTCGACGCCAAGGGCTGGATCAACTCGCCGCCGCTCACGCCCGCCTCGCTGACGGGCAAAGTCGTGCTGTACGACATCTGGACGTACTCGTGCATCAACTGCGTGCGCACGTTCCCTTACGTCCGCTCCTGGTACGACCGCTACCGTGCCGACGGGCTCGTCGTCATCGGCATTCACTCTCCCGAGTTCGACTTCGAGAAGGTGCACGGCAACGTCGACGCGGCGGTCAAGCGGCTCGACGTGACATGGCCGGTCGCGCTCGACGACGACATGACGATTTGGAACGCGTTCGAGAACCAGTACTGGCCCGCCGACTACGTCGCCGATCGCAACGGCCACCTTCGCTACTCGCACTTCGGCGAAGGTGACTACACGAACAGCGAGGACGTGTTGCGCACGTTGTTGGGTGTCGCAGCGTCGTCGCCCCGCGCGACCGCAGTGAGTCCCGAGACCGCGTCGGGCGAACGCGTCAACCCCGAGACGTATCTCGACGTGCAACATCGCCAGCTCGGCGTGCGTTCGGGCAGAGCGACGTATCCACCGGCCGACAAGCAGACGCCTCCCGGCGTCGCGATCGCCGGAACATGGTCGGGCGAAAACGAGAAGATCGTTTCGGGCGCGGCGGGCGCGCAGATCGTGCTCGGCATGCACGCGCAGACCGTCAACCTGGTGCTCGCGAGCACCAGCGGCAAGGCGGTCGACGCGATCGTGACGCTCGACGGGCAGGCCGTGCCGGCGGCCGAGCGCGGCGCAAGCACGCAGGACGACGGCCACGGGCGCACGGTCGTGACTGTGACCGCGCCCGACATGTATCGCCTCGTCGCCGCGCCCGGTGTCGAGGATCATCAGCTCGTGGTGACCGCCGAGGGCCCCGGCCTCGAGGCGTACGACTTCACGTTCGGATGACGGCGACGGGATGAGCGACATCGTGACCCAGGTGGTCGCGCTGTTCGGTGCCGGCGTCGCGTCGTTCCTCGCGCCGTGCATCGTGCCGCTCGTGCCGGCGTACCTCGGGATCATCGTCGGTGAGATGGGTGACGCGCACGATCCCGCGCGCGGTACCCGCGACGCTGTTGTTCATCGCCGGCTTCACGACAGTGTTCGCGGGCCTCGGCGCGACCGCCGGACTCCTCGGATCGTCGCTGTCGGCGTTCCAGGACACCGTGCGTGTCGTCGGCGGGGTTCTCATCGTGATCATGGGTCTCGCGCTCTTGGGCGTGTTGCGTGGGCCGCTGTCGCGCGAGCGACGGCTGATCCCGGCGGTGCCGAGGGTCGCAGGAGTCGCGCGCCCGTACGTCGTCGGTGTCGCGTTCGGCGCCGGCTGGAGCCCGTGCGTGGGACCCTTGCTCGCAGCCGCGCTCGACGATCGCGGCGCGCTCGGGAGAAGTCGCGCGCGGCACGCTGCTGCTGAGCGCGTACGCGGCGGGCATCGGCGTGCCGTTCCTGCTTGCCGCGCTCGGCCTCGCATCGTCGCCGCAACTCGCGGCGCGGCTCTGCCGCGCGAGCCCGGTCATCGAGCAGGTCGCGGGCGCGTTGTTGCTCGTGCTCGGCGTCTTGCTCGCGACCGATACCTACGTGCACCTCACGTCATACCTCGCGCGATTCGTGCCGGCAGTGCACGGTCTCTGACGCGTCGTCGTCGCCGGGCGCCGCGGGGTCGATGACGCAGCCCCGGGCCCGGCAGCATGCCGCCGCCTTCGACCCGACCCGCTGCGTGGTGACCCGACCCACGGGCAGCCCTCGCGGATCACGTGGCGATGTGTCGCTAACCACAACGCGGGGATGTCGAGCCACGTTACCGAGAGCCACTGCAGGCGTACCTGGTACGGCGGCTTCGTGCGCGAGCTCGCTGCGTGAGCATCTCGTAGCATCACGCGATGCACGTCGAGCTAGCTGTTCTCGCGTTCGTGGTCGTTCCCGCCGCGGCGGTCTACTCGACGTGGTCCCCGTGCGGCTTGTCGATGCTCTCGCAGCTCACGCCGGTCGCCGAGCGAGCACGTGGCAACCGATTCCATGTGACGGCGATCTGGTTCCTGCTCGGCGCGCTCGCCGGCGGTGCGACGCTCGGCGCCGGCATTGCCGCGCTCGCGGCGTTGATGCGCGTGGCCGGCATCTCGACGACGTTCGCGACGGCGGGGGCCGCGGCCGCGATGTTGTGGTGCGCCGCCCTCGACGCGGGCCTGTTGCCGTGGACGCCGCCGTTCTTGCGGCGGCAGGTCAACGAAGACTGGCTCACGTCGTACCGCAGCTGGGTCTATGGCCTCGGCTTCGGCTGGCAGATCGGCGCCGGCCTCACCACCTACATCATGACGAGTGCGCTCTTCGCGCTGATCGTCGTCGGCGCGTTGAGCGCGAGCCCATTCGTCGGCCTCGCCTCCGGCGTCACGTTCGCGCTCGTGCGCGGGCTCGCCGTGTTCGCGAGCGCGTCGTGCACGACATACAACGAGCTGTTGGCGTTGCACCGGCGGATGGAGCACGCGGGGCCGCTCGTGCAACGTGCAGTCGTCGCGGTGCTAGTCGTCGGGGCTGCAGTCGCGGCGACGTTCGCGTTCGGAGGGCTCGGCCTCGTCGCCGTCGGCGCGTGCGCCGGCATCGCCGCGCGGCCCGGCCGGCGCGCGCCGTCCGTCCGGTCGTCACTCGTTCGGCGTCGGCAGGTTACGGGCGCGCAGCCCGAAGGCTGAACAGCTGCCATGTGTCGGGGACGCCTCGATCCTGCGCGTACCGCGGTCGACGAACGGCGTCCGCAGTCGCGCTAGTCGAGGTAGAGGCAGAACGGGTGGCCGGCGGGGTCGAGCATCACGCGCACACGCGCTTGCGGTTGGTGGTCGGCGACCCGGGCTCCGAGTGAGGTCGCGTGCGCGATTGCTGCGTCGAGGTCGTCGACTCTGATCTCGAAGTGCAACATCTTGTCCTGACCGTGCGATTGCTCGGGCCACGTCGGCGCGCGGTAGTCCGCTTCGGCTTGGAACAACAGCCCGGCGCCGCCGGAGGGGTCGGCCATCGCGATCCAAACCTCACCGTCACGGCTCGTGACGTCCCACCCGAGGAGCTGTCCGTAGAACGCGGCCATCGCTTCGGCGTCGGCGCAGTCGATGCACACACCCGTCCATCGGAATGTCGGTGTCATCACGACGGCTCCCTGTTGGCTCAGTCGTCGAACATGTCGACGCTGTCGCAGCTGACGCGACCCGGAAACGCCGGTGCGCGCTTGGCGAGGAACGACTCGACGCCTTCGCGCGCGTCGTCGGAACGGCTGCGAACCGCGAGCCCACGCGACTCGGCGCGGTGTGCGATGTCGGGCCGCTCCGCGGCGAGCATGCGCCACAGCAATTGCCTGGTCATCGACACGGACACCGGCGACGCATTGTCGGCGATCTCGTGTGCGAGTGCGTACGCGGCCGGCAGCAGATCCTCGGGCTCGTGTAGCGATCGCACGAGCCCGGCGTGGAGCGCTTCGGGCGCGTCGACCAGGCGTCCGGTGAGCATCCACTCGCTCGCGGTGCCGATCCCGACGACGCGCGGCAGGAACCAGCTGCTGCAGCCCTCGGGGATGATCCCGCGTCGGGTGAACACGAAACCGAACTTCGCAACGGTCGACGCGAGACGCGCGTCCATCGGCAGCGTCATCGTCGCGCCCATGCCGACCGACGCGCCGTTGATCGCGCCGATGATCGGCTTCCTCGACGTGTAGATCCGGAGCGCAAGGATCCCGCCGCCGTCGCGCGGCGCTTCCGACTCGGTCCGCGGACTGGTCGGTTCGAACGCACGCGCACCACCAGAGACGTCGGCACCCGCGCAGAACGCGCGGCCGTCGCCGGTGACAACGACCGCGCGTACATCGTCGTCGGCGTCGCTGCGATCGAGCACAGCGATGAACTCGCGCATCGTGTTGGCGCGAAATGCATTCAGTCGCTCCGGTCGCGCGAACGTGACAGTTGCGACGTGGTCGGCGACGTCGTAACGCAGGTCCTGCAAATCGTCGGTATCCATAACACCCAGACGTAGTAGATCGTCGGCCAGGGTGTCCACGTGGATCGAAGGCGGCGCGTGCGCCGTCGTCGAGCAGCGACGGCCACGTTTCGTCGACCATTGAGTGCGCGCGTGCCGCGTCCGATCGATGGGGTGCTGGCTGAGGTCGGCGGAGCCGCTACCGCGCTCGCGACGCCGGCTGATAGTTCGGACCCGCGGTGACGTCGATTCTCCGGAGGAGCTCTTCGCACGGTGGCTCGAAGTCGAGTGCGAAGCGTTTGGCGCGGGTTTCGCCCAGGCGCCGCCACGGCAATGTGGTCAGGCGGTCGGTGTCGTCCTCGAGCCGTTGCCGCAGCGCGACGCCGTCGGCGTTCACCTCGCCCGCGAGGACGAGTCCCCGTCGCTCGAGCGACCGCCAGGCGCGCTCGAGGTCGTCACGATCGGACCCGCGCGATCTCGGAAGCCAGTCGCGTTCGTAACCGAGCCACGCGTTGTGCAGGATCGAGACTTCGACACCGTCGAGGCCCGCGGCCGCGACGAGCGCCCAGTGCGTGTCGCCCCGCCATTCGCGAAGGCAGTTGACCGCGTGCCATCCCGACAACACCGGGTCGTGCGGGCGCGGCATACGCAGGTGAGCCGCGAAGAACACGCGGCCGACGCGCGGGAGCTCGTCGACGACCGGCCACACATGCGGTCCGAGCTCGGCGAGGGGGTCGAGGATCGCGGGTGCGTGCTCTCGAAGGCCTTCGAGCACCGCGTCGTCGCGTGCCAGCCACACGTCATCGAACGTCGTGTGCTCCGCGACGAGATCGAACGCCGCACGGATTCCGATCGGGCTGATCGAACCGTACGCGGCGATCGTCGCGTCGGCGCCGGCCGGTCCGAGCGGCGCGGCGCGTGACGCGATGTAGCCGAGCGGGCCGGGAAGCCCGAGACGCTCGTAGCGCGCGACCGCGCCCGGATCCCAGAAGATCCAGCCGATCGTCGTCTGCACCGAGCGTGCATTGCGACGCGTGATCTCGAGCCAGTCGGTCACGACGTGAGTATTGCGTGGCGCACGAGATGGCGTGACGTCGTCCGAACGGTCATGATGCTCGACGAGTCGCATCCGAGAAACGAGGTCGGCGCATGGCATTCGCAATCATCCATCACTTCCCGGGTGGCACGAAGGAGAACTACGAGGCGTCGCTGGCGGCGGTGCACCCGGGCAAGGGCAAGCTTCCCGACGGGCAGATCTTCCACGCGGCCGGTCCTTCCGGCGACGGCTGGACGATCGTGGCCGTGCACGAGTCGAAGGAGAGCTGGGAGCGTTTCCGCGACGGTATTCTCGGGCCCAAGCTGCAAGCCGGCGTCGCGGGCGGGTTCCCTACACCTCCGCAGGAAACGGAGATCGACGTCGATACGCTCATGCCCTAACGGGCGCGACCATCTCGGGACAACGGGGTCGTCTCATGCACGACGGCGCGTGCGTGGAGCGTTCGATCGTGACACGGACGCATGCGTAGGCGCAGGAGCCTTCGCGGGGCGTTCCCTTTTCGCGGGACGCGCTTCGGCGCGAACGGCGGCATCGAAGACCGCGAGCACGCCCTGCGTGCGTTCGAGATCGGGCGCGCCGCCCGTTTGGAGCGTTGCGATCAGCACCGTGACGATCAACGTCTCGAGGCCGATTGCCATCGTCGCGGGATCGATGTCGCGGCGCACCTTGCTCTCCGCTTGCAGTCGGGCGAGCGCCGACGTGAGTCCGCGGCGCACCTCCGCTTCGGCAGGGAGGACGAGCAATCGTTCCGCACCCCGGCCTTCTTCTCCCGCGAGCACGCGGCGTGCGAGGGGGTGATTGTCGATCGCGCCGAGGAGCCGCGCGAACAACGCCGGCCAGTCGAGGTCGAAGTCGCCGGCGACGACGTCATCGAGGGCATCGTTGATGAGACCGGCCGCGTCCGTGTCGACCGCGGCGGCGAAGAGGTCTTCCTTGCTGCGGAAGTACGGATAGGCCGCGGTCGAGCTCATACCTGCCTGCCGGCAGATGTCCGCAACCGACGTCGCCTGGTAGCCGACCGCCGCGAAGCGTCGGATCGCGTGCATCAGGAGGGCGTCGCGCGTGCGCTGCGCTTTGGTGGGCGGAGCCACATCACGATGCTACCAGAATTCTCGGATTTGAGGTATTGACCGAATACCTGAAATCCATTAGATTGACGCCATGACGAGCACGACGACCGCCCGGATCCGCAAGCTGAGCATGGCTTCTCATGCGATCGTGGAGCCGGACGACTCGGTCGCCGGCGTCGTCGATCGATCCCGTCCCATGCTGCCTCGCGAGCTCTTGTCGATCGTGGGACTCGACATCGAACTCACCGCCGAGCAGGAACGGCTGCTGGCACAAGAAGAAGTCGCCGCCGTCGTCGACGCCGGCATCCGGTTCGAGGCGCTGCTCCTGTGCGGCTTCGGTCGCCAACTCGCCTACGCGCCGGAACTGACCGACGATCGTGTGGTGTACGTGCTGCACGAGCTCGGCGAGGAGACTCGACATTCACGGCTGTTCATTCGCCTGCTCGAGCAGGTGCGCCCCGCGGCGCGCAACCCGTTCCTGCGCTGGCCGACCGCCGCGATCGACCGCGCGCTGACGTCGTTCGTCTTGCGCCGCCCGCTGCTCTTCTGCGTCATGGTGCTTGCAGGCGAGGAGGTGCCCGACCTCTTTCAGAAGCGCGTGGCGGAGCATCCCGGCACGGACCCGTTCTTTCGTGCCGTCAGTCGTTACCACCGCGCGGAGGAGGCGCGACATCTTGCATACGCACGACTGATCCTGCCCGAACTCTGGGCGCGCGCGGGGTGGTCCGAACGATTCCTCGTGCGCCGGCTGGCGCCGGCGGCGCTGCGCGCGGTGGCCGACAGCCTTGTGCACCCCGGCGTCTACGAAGTCGTAGGCCTGGCGGGTTGGAAGACTTGGCGCGCCGCGAACGGCACGCCGCAGCGACAAGAAGTCCGCGCCGCCGCGCTGCGACCCGTGCTCCATGCGCTCGCGCGTGCCGGTGCGTTCGGCGGTCCGGAGCCGCGAATTCCTCGCGGCTGGCGCCGTCTCACGGCGGCGCCTCGGCGTGCGCCCGACCGAGACCCCGCGTCTTGACGCGCCTCTCGCCGGACCCGTGGGCTCGACCTGCTCACCGACATGTACCCCGACCAGCGGACGCGGAGAAGCGCCGATGATTCCCGCCAGGATCACCCGACCCGAAGCGAACGTGATCGCGCGAGAAGAGTTCACGCGCTTCGGCGCGCTGATGCGCTCGCTGACCGACGACGAGTGGATGCGCCAAACGGCCTTCACCGCGTCGGTGTGTCGGTCCCTTGCCCGGCGACTGCAAGTGTGGCCCGTGAGCGAAGAAACTCGCGGGGGCGCGGGCGCGCCGCGGGCAAGAGTGTGTCGTGGTGAACAAATCGGAGATCAATGTTGCGCTGGTGCGACGGCTGTTGATTGAACAGTTTCCGCGGTGGGGAGATCTCCCGATCGCGCCGGTCGAACACGACGGCTGGGACAACACGACGTTTCGTCTCGGTGCCGAGATGTCGGTGCGGTTGCCGAGCGGCGATGCGTACTCGGCGCAGGTCGACAAGGAGCACAGATGGCTCCCGGTGCTCGCGTCCCAACTGCCGTTGCGAATCCCGCAGCCTCTGGCAAGGGGGTTGCCGTCGGAGATGTTTCCGCGGCCGTGGTCGGTCTACCGCTGGCTGCCGGGCGAGCTTGCGACCTCCGCCCGGATTGCCGACCTCGAGAGGTTCGCGATGGACCTCGCTCGGTTTCTCCGCGCGCTCTACGCCGTCGATTCCGCTGACGGTCCTCGCGCGGGCGCGCACAGTCATGCCCGCGGCGGGCCGGTCTCGACCTGGGACGCGCAGACGCGCGCCGCGCTCGCCGCGCTCGCCGCGACGGTCGACGTCGACTCCGTGACGGCCGCGTGGGAGACCGTGCTCGCAGCACCGTTCGACGGCACTCCGGTGTGGGTGCACGGCGACGTAGTGGCGTCGAACCTTCTCGTTGTCGACGGCGGGCTGTCGGCGGTCATCGACTTCGGCTGTTCGGCAGTGGGCGATCCCGCGTGCGACGTGACGATCGCGTGGACGTTGTTTCACGGCCCGAGCCGCCGTGTGTTTCGCGACGCGCTGGGCATCGACGACGCAACATGGGAGCGCGGCCGTGGATGGGCGCTGTGGAAGGCGTTGATCGAGCTGCAGCACGCGCCCGCGCTCGAAGCGCGCACGGGTCGGTCCGGCTGGGAACGCATGGGCTGGCGCACGAACGCGATCGAACTCATCGCGGATCTCGTCTCGGACAGTTAGTGCCCAGCGCGCGTGGCTGGTGCGCCTCGAATGTCGCCGAGCGCGTCGAGATCGCGGATGGCGTAGCGGTTGTGCGCCCATTCCTCGCCGAGCACGATCTGGATGCACGCCAGGACCGACGTGGTGCCCCCGTTCGGTGACGCGACCGTCCGCATCAAGTCGTCGTTGCTGGTTGCGTCGAGAAGCGCGGCCACCGACGCCATCCGTTCGCCACGAACTTCGAGAACCTCCGTGAACGTCGGCTCGGCGTCGACGTCGATCAACGCTCCTCGCCACGGTTCTGGATCGTCGTTCGGCACACCCAACCGGTGGAACGGCTCCTTCTCGTCCAGCACGGGTCCGGTGATCCAACGATCGGTGGCAAACACCAGATGCCGAAGGGTGTCGACGTACGACCATTCGCCGTCGACCGACTCGTAGAGCTTCGCCTCGGGAAGCGACCGCGCCCGTCGGAGCGTTGCGTTCGCTTGCGCCTCGATCACCCGCCACGCGTCTCGAAGACCGTCGACATCCGCAGCTCTGAGCATGCGCAATTCGGGGTGACGACGAGCGAGTTCGGCGCGTACGAAGTCGCTGACGTCTACCTCGTTCACGATCAGCGAACCGAGCAGACAGGAGATCTCGACGTTGTTCACCCAGGCATCGGTGATCTTCACGTTCTGCAGCACCACGCCGTGCATGCGGGAACCGCTGAGGTCAACGCGGAAGAAGCGCGAGTTCGCCAGGTCTTCGTCGGTGTGTTCGATCACCACGCGTTTCTACGCCGCGCTCCCGCCCCCGACAAGGTGAGAGCACGACTGCACGGCGTGCGCCTTCAATGCCGGAGGCGAGACGAAGATTCAGGTCGAGCGCGGCGGCGAGCACCAGGTCGCAAGCCTCGCTGAGGTCGCCGACAACGAGCCGGTAACACGTGCACTGTCGTACGAGCTCCGCCAGTGTCTTGAATCCTGCGGCGCCGCGATCGTGAAGGTTGAAAGCGTTCTCACCGAGCGTCATGAGCGCTTCGGCGCGGCGCATCGGCTCGATATGGCTCCTGGCGCTGCTCTCGTACTGCTGAGCGACAATGAGCGCCGGTGTCGCGGCGTCGTTTGGAACGCTGCGTCCGAGACGCCGGGGATCCACGATCCATTCATCGCCGGCATAACGGCGTTCGACATCGGCATCGAGCACCGGCGCGACCTCGGGAAGCACCCGCCGAGCCCCCGAGCCGAGGGCGATCGGTCGTGGATAGGGCTGCACCCGGAGGGCCTGCGGGTCGATCGCCGCGGCTTCGTCGGTGAGATACCGAAGGCCCGCACGTACCAAGCCCGCGACCAGCGTCGACTTGCCGGACCCGCTTCGTCCGGGCAGGACGATCGCACCGCCGTCGGTCAGGACGGCGCCGGCGTGCACGATCGTGTACGTGCCCGAGCAGTCCACGGCCTGTCGGTTGATGTGCCACAGGAGGAACGCGACAACGAACGAACCGGACGCCGAGCGGGCGACTGTTTCGTCGTCGACGCAAAGCGCGTAGCGATCGAGCGCGTCCTCGCCGTTGTCGACGAGCGAATACACGACCGAAGACGGAGTGGGCGCGCGGAGCGCGCCGAGGATGCCGTCGAGGTAGCCCGCGAGCGCCGGATCGTTCGTGCGTACCGCGAACCCGTAATCCAGCGCCCGGAACGTTCCGACGAACGCTGTGCACGCATCGCGTTCACGAGTCCCGCCCATTGGGATGCAACGAAAGCGGATACTTGTCGGCGAAGCAAGTCCGTTTGGGCGCGCGTCGAGCCTCGGCGTGCCCGATCTCGTCGTTCGGTTACGGGGGTGCCGTCGTCGTGCAGGTCGCCGGCGCCGCCGTGCCCGCGAAGCGTGCGCTGATCCAACCGGCCACGGCACTCTGCGATCCGGCCACGACCGCACCGTGGTCGAGGCCGGGGTAGTGGCGATACTCGAGATGATCGCCGAGCGCGCGAGAGGCGCGAGACCATGGCGTCGGTCGCGCCGGACGGCACGTCGCGGTCGGCGGTGCCCTGCGCGATCAGGATCGGCTCCGGCGCGCGGGCGCGATCGGGATTGTCGTAGCGGCCGAGCTCCGCGTTCAAACGAGTCGTCGTCGTGGCATCGGCCGCGATGAGGTGATCCAGGTGTCGCCGCCGGAGGTCGTTGGTGATGTCATCGATACAACCCGCCTTCGTGTCGAGGAGCACTGCCCGGGCGCGCGGCGTCAACAGGCGCGCAACGTCGAGGCGCGGATCGACGGTGCTCAGACCCTCGAGCGTGTAGACCATGTACGCCTGGTCCACCGGGTCGTGTGAGGCCTCCGCGAGCGGTATCAGCGCATCGAGTGTCGACGCCGGCGCAAGCGCGACCGTGCCGGCAAACCTCCACTGCGGCGCGCGCCGGTTCGCGGCCTGCGCGACGAAGAGCGCGGTCTGGCCGCCTTCGGAGTGCCCGACCACCACCCAGGGGGCGGCGAGCTGCGAGCCGACCAGCGCGTGCGCGGCGGTGACGCTGTCGACGACGGCCCGGGCGTTGGCCTCGCCGATGAGATACGTGTGTACGCCGGGCGTGCCCAGGCCGGGATAATCGCTCGCGACCACGACCCAGCCGCGCGCCAGCAACGCCCGCGCCTCGTTCACGGCGGTGGGATCGTGTGCAAGATCGGGAGCAATCGAGGGCGCGCACTCGTCGGCGAGACCGCTCGTGCCGTGCGCCCATGCGACTACGGGCCATCCGGACGGCCGGAGTCGCCGTGGAACGAGCACGAGCGCGCTCACCACGATGTCGTGGTCGAGGAGATCGGTCGAGTGGTAGAGCATCTGCCATGCGCGCTCGGCGCCGAGAGTCTGAGCTATCGCAGTGGCGTCACGGGTTGCGATCAGGGTCCCGGGCGGCGCCGGGCTGAGGGGCGCCGGCACCGTGTAGCCGGCGGCGCCGACCGCCAACTCCGGCACCGCCCGCTTCGCGCTCGCACTGTGGTGTCCGCCCCCGCACGCGGCCGAGCACGCGAGGCACGTAACCACCACCGCAGCACGCAGACGCCAACAACCCATGTCCTTCACCGTGGAACCTGCTCGCACCCGTGCTCCCTCAACCTGTTGCCTTCCACACGGACCACCGCAAGTTCGAGAAACGCGCTCGAAAACGAGCCAGGCCCTGCAACAGCGGACTGGCACGGCTCATGACTCCCGCGATTGAGCGACCGGCCGTTGACAAAGACGAGAATTGCTGAACGGCCGTCCGATCCCCGCCAGCATGTCGCGAGCTTGCGCTCCCGCGTCCGCGGACCGGGATCTGCAACGACAACACGCAGGTCACGGCACGAAACCGCCGTCACGACAAATGCATGATGACATCACCTTTGTTCGCGACGTCGGCTTGTGAGATGGGTCGATGCGCATTCGTTGCGCGCGTGTTTGATGACGGCTGTTCGAAATGCGGTGTGTCGCGAAGCAGTTTCTGGTTGACAGTTTCTGCACGGCGGTCGTAAAGACGGCGCCTCGAGCGGGAGCTGCACGCAACGATGCCGGGGCCGTCAGAAATTCGTTGCAGCGATCTCGAGCATTCTGGTCGCGGGGCCGCCGGCGCCGTCAGCGACATGCGGACCACGTCATTCGTCGTGGAGGTGGGGGGAGTCGAACCCCCGTCTCCCGAGCTCTTGATGGGACTTCTCCGAGCGCAGCCGTTGATTGGTTTCACTCGCCGATCGGCCAACGGCATCCGATCGGCGAGCCAGCCTCGTTTCGATGTCCCGGTCGACCCCGAGGCCTTGCCGACCGGTGAGCCATCCTGGATGACGCCACGCTCGGGCGAATGACGAACCCGATGCGGGCGGACTACCCGAGAACTCTCAGGCAGCCATCGCCATGTTGTTGTCATTGGCGTGTATTGGTTGTGCCGGCTCTTTCACGACGATCCGGCAACGTCGGCTCGCTTCTCCCACCTCGATCCTCGAGATCGAAGCCACGCACCCCCTTGTCAACGTCCGTCGCAGGCCGGTGCGTGTCAGCAACCTGCGGCGGACCCCGCATTCTACCGGCTGTGTCACACGTTTGCCTCGAAGACGAAAGTTCTGTGTGACACAGCCCTGCGGCGCGACCTCAGCAGAGGCCGTCGGGGACGCTCTGCGCGCAGCCGGCGTTCGCGGCGAACGTGTTGGTGCCCGCGCCGTCCCAGAAGATGTCGGGAACGTTGTTGCGGATGACGTTGCCTTTCACGACGTTGCCGGTCGCCACCGTGCCACCGTCGCCGGTCGCGATCGCGACGCCGGCATGCTCGGGGCCGCTGTCCGCGGGCGCGGTGTTGCCGGTGATGATGTTGCCTCGGATGCCGACGTCGTGGCCGCCCGAAATCGCGATTCCAAGACCGCCGAGCGACCCTCCACCTTCGTCGGCCGGGATCTCGCAGAGATGATTGTTGTTCTTGACGAGGTTGCCGCTGATGTTTGCCGCACCGGCCGGGCCGGGCGCGTCCGCGAGCACGAAGATGCCGACGCAGTTGTCGTGCCAGCGGTTGCCGGCGACCGTCACGTGCTCGGCGTCACGCACGAACAGCCCGAAGAGGTTGCCGGACGCATCGTTCGCGACGATCGTCGCGTTCGCCTGCGGCGAGTCGCCGACGTAGAAGCCGGCCTCTTCACTTCCGGACGCGCGGTTCGCGACCATCGACGTACCGGTCGAGATGAACGCGGCGAGCCCGTATTCCCCGTTGTCGGTCGCGTGATTCCCGGTGAAACGGCTGTCCTTGCCGGCAACCTGGACGATGCCGCTGCCCGCGAAGCCATCGACGTGCAAGCCGAGGATGCGTGTCCCGGTGACGAAGGATGTCGGTTGCATCGTCGTGGGATCGACCTGACCTGCGATGCACACGCCGTTCGACGCCGGCGGTGGCGGCGTGCCCGGGTCGGCGAACAGCGCGTCGCACAGCGTCGACGCGCCCGGTGTTGTGGGCGGCGCGAGCGTCGCGCCGTTGCCGATGATCGTGAGGCGGTCCTTCGTGATCGAGAGGTTCTCGTGATACGTGCCGGGCTTCAGGATGATCGTGTCGCCCGGCGACGCGGCGTCGATCGCGGCCTGGATCGATTGTCCCGCACCCACGAAGTGCCCGGCCGCCGATGCAGGCGCCGCCGCGCCGAGCACCATCGCGATCGCCAAGACCGCGACCGCAAGGCTCCCCATCACAGTCGTCTTTCGTGACGCGCCCAACATGCAGACCCCTTTGACTGGTTGGTTGCCGCCGTCTGCTGTTGTACCGCAGCGCGTCGCAATCGATCCACGGTCTGTAACGCCCATACGGGCCTGACGCGTGCGATTCGCGACAATGTTGCAGTGAGCGCGAAGCCCCTCCCGCGGGTCGTCGTGATCGGCGGCGGCTTCGGTGGTCTGCAGTGCGCGAAGGCGTTGCGCGACGAAGCGGTCGAAGTCGTGCTGGTAGATCCTCGCAATTATCACTTGTTCACCCCACTGCTGTACCAAGTCGCGAGCTGCCTGCTGAACCCGGCGGAGATCGCGGCGCCGCTGCGCAAGGTGTTCCGCGGCGCGGCGAACATTCGTTATCAGATGGGCGCGGTCGCGTACGTCGACTTCGCGGGCAAGCTCGTGCACCTCGACGACGGCACGGTGCTCGAGTACGACTCTCTCGTCGTCGCGACCGGCAGCGTCACCAACTACTACGGCAACGACGCGATCGAGCAGCACGCGCTGGGCTTGAAGGATCTGGGCGAAGCGCTGCAGCTGCGCAACCACGTGCTCGAGTGCCTGGAACGTGCGGCCGCATGCGCCGACGACGAGGAACGCCGGCGCTTGCTCACGTTCTGCATCGTCGGGGGCGGGCCGACCGGCGTCGAGTACGCAGGTGCGCTCGCCGAGCTCGTGCGGCTCGTCCTGCCGTACGAGTATCCGGAGCTCGCGCCGTCGCACGTGTCGATCGTGTTGCTCGAGGGCGGCGAACGAGTCCTGACGATGTTCGTGCCGCAGCTGTCGCGGTACGCGCTCGCCGAGCTGGGGCAGCTCGGCGTCGAGGTGCGCACGAACGTGCTCGTCGCGTCCGCGAGCGACAAGGGCGTGGTGTTGCGCGACGGCAACGACATCTCGACTGCGACCGTCGTATGGGCCGCGGGCGTGCAACCGAACGATGTGCTCGACGAGAAGCCGCGTCGCATCGAAGTCGACGACCACCTGCGCATCGCCGGCGCGAGCGACGCGTTCGCGATCGGCGACGTCGCGGCGGTGCGCGACAAGCACGGCAACGTGCTGCCAATGATCTCGCCGGCGGCGATGCAGGCCGGCCGCTACGTCGCGCGCCAGATTCTCTCCGGCGGCGCGCGCACTGGAAGTGCGCGGCGCCCGTTCCGCTATCGCGACAAGGGCACCCTCGCGACGATCGGACGCAAGCGCGCCGTCGGCCAGATCGGGAAGCTGCGATTCCACGGATTCGTCGGCTGGGTCGTCTGGCTCGTCGTACACCTCTACTACCTGATCGGTTTCGAGAACCGTCTGCAGGTCATGTTGCGCTGGTCGTGGTACTACGTGCGCCTCGACCGCCCGGCCCGGGCGATCATCCGGGCGCACCCCTCACGCGAACTACGACGGTCGACGGATGGGAATGCCGCCGGCAGCTGACAGGTTCGACTCCCCATGGCCACCGACACCTTGACGAAAGAAAACTTCGCGGACACTGTCACCGACAGCGACATCGTGCTCGTCGACTTCTGGGCATCGTGGTGCGGCCCCTGCCGCGCATTCGCACCGGTGTTCGAGCAGGCGTCGGAACGCCACGCGGACGTCACCTTCGGCAAGGTCGACACCGAGGATCAGCAAGAGTTGGCGGGCGCGTTCGGCATCATGTCGATCCCGACGCTGATGATCTTCCGCGAGGGCATCGCCGTGTTCTCGCAGGCCGGTGCCCTTCCCGGAGCGGCGCTCGAGAGCCTGATCTCCCAGGTGCGCGCGCTCGACATGGACGAGGTCCGCAGAGCCGTTGCCGCGCCCGATCACGACCACGCACACGATCACCAGCACTGACGCGCAACATTGATCCGCGCGCCCGTGCCGGGCGAAGATCCCTCAGACCGGTTTCAACGCGGGAGGGATCGATGGCTCCGTCCGACCAGCTCAACTACCAGATCGACACACTCCGCGGCTTGATCAAGGGCACGACACCCGAACAGATGTCGGCGCCGACCCCGTGCGCGAACTGGAATGTTCGCGGCCTCATAAATCACTTCGTCACCGGCGCGCCCATGTTCGCTGCCGCATTCCGCGGCGAGGAGATCCAGATCGATCCCGACTCGCCCGCGCCCGACATGGTCGGCGACGACGCAGTGGCTTCGTTCGACGCGGCGATCAACGACTTCCGCGAAGCGGCCGACGCGCAGGGCGCGATGAGCAAGACGCTGAACCTGCCGTTCGGGCAGATCCCGGCGCCGTTCGTGATCGAGCTGTTGAAGTTCGACCTGCTCGTGCACGCGTGGGACCTCTCGCAGGCGACCGGCCAGAAGTTCGAGCCGCCCGCCGAGCTGGCCGCGCAGGGCCTCGAGACCGCCAGGGCGATGATCCAGCCGGAGCTGCGCAACGGCGAGACGTTCGGCGCCGAGGTGACACCGCCGTCATCTGCGACGCCGATCGAGAAGCTCGTCGCGTTCACCGGGCGCAGCGTCTAGTCACCACGCGGCGGCGGGCGCGGCATAGCCTGCGCGAATGCTCGCTCGCCTCGCCGCCGTTTGCTACATGCGTCGGCGGCGCGTGGTCGTCGCCTGGTTGATCGCTCTCGTCGGCATCAGCATCCTCAGTCAGACCGCCGGTGGCGATCTGCTGAAGACCTTCTCGTTGCCGGGAACGGAATCACAACACGCGTTCGACGTGCTCGGCCGGAACTTCGTCGGCGGTGACACGGGCGACCTCGTGTTCAAGGTGAAAGACGGAGACGCGCAGTCGTCGGCCGCTGCGCGTCAGCAGGTGACCAAGGTCGCCGACGAGATCAGCAAGCAGCCGCATGTCGTGGCGGTCGCCACGCCGTACGACAACACGCAAGACGGCCGCGTCCGCGTTCTCGCAGACAGATCCCAGGATCGGAAAGGGTCAGATCCAGTTCGACGTGCAGTCGAACGATGTACCCGTCGACGAAGCGACACACATCCGCGAGATCGTAAAGAAGGCAAACACCGCGGACGTCCAGATCGAGCTCGGCGGCTACATGTTCGTCGAGCAGACGATGCCCGCGAGCGAGCTGATCGGCGTGCTCGCCGCCGTGATCATCCTGCTGATCGCGTTCGGCTCGCTGCTCGCAATGGGCTTGCCGATCATGACCGCGCTGTTCGGCATCGGGATCGGTCTCGCGTGCGTGCAGCTCCTCGCACGTGTCCTCGACATCCCGTCGTTCGCGCCCCAGGTGACGGCGATGATCGGCATCGGGGTCGGGATCGACTACGCGTTGTTCATCAGCACTCGCTATCGCGAAGCGCTGCACGAGGGAGCCGAGCCCGAGGAAGCCGTCGTCCATGCGATCGACACCAGTGGACGCGCGGTGCTGTTCGCCGGAGGCACGGTCGTGATCTCACTGCTCGGCCTGTTCCTCATCCGCGTCTCGTTCATTCGCGGAATGGCGATCGGCGCCGCACTCGCGGTGCTGTTCGTGATGGCCGCGGCCGTCACGCTGCTGCCCGCGGTGCTCGGCTTCGTCGGCCACACGATCGACCGGTTCGCGTTGCCCGGCGCACGCCGCCGCCGCGGTTCCGTCGAGAGCTCGTTGTGGGTTCGCTGGAGCCGCACGCTGCAGCGACGTCCCTGGCCGGCCGCGATCCTCGGCCTCACGCTCTTGCTCGTGCTGACGATCCCGGCACTCGGGTTGCGGCTCGGCATCGCCGACAACGGCAACGAAGCGACGAGCCAGACCGTTCGGCGCGGTACGACTTGTTGAGCCAGGGCTTCGGACCCGGTTCGAACGGCCCGCTGTTGGTGGTCGCCGAGCTGAAGTCGCCGAACGACATGGCGACGATGGAATCGGTCGCCGACGCTATCAACGACACGCCGGGCGTCGCGCAGGTCGGCCCGGTTGTTCCGAGCCCGAACGGAGGAAAGGCGGCGCTGATCTCGGTGACGCCGGTCGGCACTCCACAGGACGCCGGCACGACCAAGCTCGTGCACCGCCTGCGCGACGACGTCGTGCCGCGCGTCGTCGGCGATTCGTCGCTCGAGGTGTTCGTCGGCGGCCAGACATCGATCGGTGTCGATCTCGCAGACTTGCTCGGCCAGCGGTTGCCGTACATGTTGCTGGCGATACTCGTGCTCAGCTTCGTGCTGTTGATGCTCGTGTTCCGTTCGATTCTCGTGCCATTGAAGGCCGTGATCATGAACCTGTTGTCGATCGGTGCCGCGTACGGCGTGATCGTCGCGATCTTCCAGAACGGCTGGGGCAAAAGCCTGCTCGGCATCGCCAAGGAAGGACCCATCGAAGCGTGGGTGCCGATGATGCTGTTCGCCGTCGTCTTCGGTCTCTCCATGGACTACGAGGTGTTCCTCCTGTCGCGCATCAAGGAGGAGTACGACCGCACCGGCGACAACGCGAACGCGGTGTCGAACGGCCTCGCCAAGACGGCACGGCTCATCACCGCCGCGGCTGCGATCATGATCTGCGTCTTCGGCAGCTTCGTGCTCGGCGATCAGCGTGTGCTCAAGCTGATGGGCTTCGGCCTGGCATTCGCGGTGTTCATCGACGCGACGGTCGTGCGGCTCGTGCTCGTGCCGGCCACGATGGAGCTCCTCGGTGACCGCAACTGGTGGTTCCCGAAGTGGCTCGAATGGCTGCCACGCATTGAGGTCGAGGGCAAGGCGCTCGAGCCCGCCGCTGCGCCGCAGCCGTCGGAGCCCGTTCCAGTCAGCGGCGACTAGGTCAGCCGTCGGCGCACTATCTCCGGCGCATCTCCTTCAGCGCGCGCTCGGTCTCGCGGTCGGCGTCGCGCTTGGCGATCGCCTGGCGCTTGTCGTAACGCGCCTTACCCCGTGCGAGCGCGATCTCGACCTTGCAGCGGCCGTCCTTGAAGTAGACGCGCAGCGGCACCAGCGTCACGCCCTTCTCCTCGGTCGCACGCATGAGCGAGACGATCTCTTTGTGGTGCAACAGGAGCTTGCGCCGGCGCACGGGGTCGAGGTCGCCGCGCGAGAACTCGTACGGCGACACGTGCATGCCGTACAGCCAGACTTCGCCCTCGTCGATGCGTGCGTACGCGTCCTGCAGGTTCCCTCGGCCGTTGCGGATCGACTTCACCTCGGCGCCGTACAGCACGACGCCACACTCGTAGCTCTCCAGCACGAAGTACTCGTGCCGAGCTTTGCGATTCGTGATGACAACGTGGTCGCCGCGCCGAGACATGACGCAGCGACGGTAGTGCAGACTGTCGCCGTGACTGCGGCCACTACGCCCGCTCGGTTGGGATGGTTCGGCGACTGTCGCTACGGCATGTTCGTGCACGCGAACATCGCCAGCGTGCCGGCCTTCGCACCCGTGCACGAATACGCCGACTGGTACTGGGCGTTCCTCGAGCCGAGGCCCGACATGGTGCTGCACCCGACTTGCCCGCTGCCCGAGGTCGTGGCCTGGCACGCGGAGCACTTCGGCGCGCGCTCGTTCGACGACTTCATTTCGGAATTGACGTTCGATCGTTTCGACGCCTCGTGGTATGCGGATCTGCTCGACGACGCAGGCATGCGCTACCTCGTGCACGTCACCAAGCACCACGACGGCTTCTGCTGGTGGGACACCTCGCTCACCGCAAGAAATGCCGTGCGACATGGCCCGAAACGTGACATCACGGCGGAGCTCGCCGCGGCGGTGCGCGCACGCGGGCACGTGTTCGGGTGTTACTACTCCCTGCTCGACTGGTCGCATCCCGCGTACCCCGACGCCGAGAAGTACGTCGACGCATTCATGCGGCCCCAGATCCGTGAGCTCGTCGAGCGGTACGAGCCCGCGCTGCTCTGGGGCGACGGACACTGGGGACATCCGGCCGCGCACTGGCGTGCCGACGAGATCATCGGCGAGGCGCGCGACGTACGCGGCGGCGCACGGCTTCGAACTGGTCTGCAACGACCGGTTCTGGGCGTCGAATCCCGACTTCGCGGTGTTCGAATACGACGTTCCCGCCGTTGCGCCCGCCGGCGCGTGGGAACTGTGTCGCGGGCTCGGCTACTCGTTCTGCGTGAACCGCAACGAGCGCCTAGAAGATCATCTGACCGCGTCCGGCATCGTCGCGCTGTTGGTCGAGACCGTCGCCAAGGGCGGCAATCTGTTGTTGAACGTCGGGCCCACCGCCGACGGCACGCTGCCCGACATCCAAGAACGCCTACTGCGGGAGTCGGGTGCATGGGTGCGCGAGCACGCCGACGCGATCCATGGTTCGACGCGCTTCGCGGTGCCCGGCGACGGGCCGCACTGGTACACCCGCGTGGGAGACGTTGTGCACGCGTTCGACCTCTCGTCGGGCGCAGAACCGTGTTTCGCAGCGCTGCAGGGTGTTACATCGGTCGCGATGCCCGACGGGCAGGCGCTCGCGTTCCGCGAAGCGCCGAGCGGTACTGCCGTTGACGCGCGTGCGGTGGAGCGACATCCGTTCGGCACGCGTTACGTGGTGTCCTGCAACGGACGACCGCGCATTCGGTCGGCGAGCGTCGCGAGAGCCGGCTTTGTCGGCGAGCAGCTGCGACGCGCGAGGGCGGGTGACGTCGTGCATCTCCCGCCGGGTCGGTACGACGACGAGGAGTTCCCGATCGTTGTACCGGAAGGCGTGACGTTGCGGGGCGAGGGTGCGCGCCCGACGGTGATTGATGCCGGCGAGAAGCACGCGGTCGTGCTCGCGGCCGGTGCGACGCTCGCGGCCGTAACCGTCGCCGGTGGCGCACCCGGATACATGATGATCCCCGCGACGTGCGTGACGGGAAGCGGCGATCGCATCACGATCACCGAGTGCGTCGTGCAGTCGATCCTCCTGAGCGGCGGCGCGGAGCACGTGCTCACGAACAACGTGATCGCGGGCGGAAAGGTGTGGTGCGTGGGCACCGATCACGTCACCGTGCGCGGGAACTATCAGCACGGTCTGCGGTGGGGGGCCGGCGTCGAGTGCAACGGCGGTACCCGACACGTCATCGAGCACAACGAGTGCCGTGACGACCTGTCCGCGATCCGATGCACCTCCACCGAGGATGTCGAGATCACGCGCAACCGCTATGAGACACGCTGGTTCGGGGTCCATCTGCTCGACGCGCGCGGCACCGCGCGTGTCACGGAACGAGGCACGGCACACGATGCGGGCGGTGAACGTCGAGGGCGGCCGTGACAGTCGCATCGAGCAGCAACTGGCCGAGCATTGCGATTCGGGTGTCGTTGTCGAAGGTGGTGCTGCGAACACGGTCGTCGCCGACTCGTGGTTGCACGACTGCCGGCTGGGTGTGCTGGTATGGGGCGCGAACGGTTGCGTGTTGGAGAGGGTGGCCGTCAGTGCGCCGCGCGACCACGCGGTCGTCACCGATCAGCCGCTCCGTACCGGAGGCGGCATGTTCGACGGCGACGTGTGGATGCGCTGAGCCGTGCCGCATGTGCTGGTCGCCCTGTGGTGCCCGCCGGAGGTCGATCCGGCGCCCGTGGTCGACGCGTGGGCGGTTGTCGCGAGTGACGACAACAACGTGCGCGCGTGCACGGCGAGCCTCGCAGTCGCCGATCAAGGCCGCTTTGCGAGGGGCGATCCGCTCGACGCGCTGTTCGTGCTCGACGTGTGGGATGCGGCGTCGGTGCCGACCGCGGTGCTCGAGGCGCATGCGCGTGAGCTAGGCGTGTGGGAGGTCGAGCCGCGCCGCATCATCGAATCGGACGACCCGACGGCGGTCACGATGGTGTCGTTCGTCGAACGGGCTGCGCACATGACGCCCGAGGAGTTCGCGCGTCACTGGACCGGCAACCACGGCCCGCTCGCGCGCCGGCATCACACCGGTCTGGCCGGCTACACGCAGCACGTAGTACAGCGGACGCTGAGCAACGTCGGAGCAGAGATCGACGGGATCGCCGAGTTGCGCTTCCGCACTCGCGCCGACTTCGACGAGCGCATGTACGGCTCCGACGAAGGCCGCGACATCATTCGTGAAGACGTGCGGCGCTTCATTGCGCGCCCGAGCGGGCAGGCCGGACTGCTGCACGAGGTGTTGCGCATCACTCGATGACGCTCACGCCCGGCCAGCGGACGAGCGGTTGTTTGCGCGCGAGACGCTCTCGCGCCTCGGTGTCGGTGACGCGGGGCGGGTTCCGCCGCCACACGCCGTCGAGCAGGTCGTCGAGACCGTGCGGCGCGGCAATCTCGATCCTGTCGTCCGCGCGGCGCCGCACGGCCACCGCGGTCGCCGTCTCGGGCCACATCGCGATACCGTCGACCGCCGACGTCAGCCGCTCCGCGGCAACACCGAATCTTCCTTCGAACCACAGGTGCACGCGCGCCTGGTTCTTCACGTCCCATTCGATCTCCGGGAGCACGCGCTGGAGCGTGTCCTCGGCGGCGAGCTCGTGGTCGTGCGTGAGATCAGCAGTGTCGAAGAAGGCGACGTCGACGTCCTTGACGGCCGCCGGAGTCGCGGTCTTCCACACCAAGATCCACGACCGTCTGCTCCGACCGCTCATCGCGGCCGGCAACGAGCCACCCGCGCCCATCGAGCTCCGACGAGCCCTCGCGACGATCGACCACACCATCGCCAACCACACCGACAACGCACGACTCACCCCAACCGCGTAAAACTTGCCGAGATGCTCAAAGTTCGAACCCCTCAGCAGGGTCAGCAGGGCTAGGCGCCCGCGTCCAGCGCCGCGCACAACCATGCCGAGCCGGAGACGATCGCGATCAGCTCGTCCGCACGGTCCATCGAATCAAGGCAGGTCGAGGATCGCCGCCGCGTCGGCGATGGTCGCCACCGGGCGTCCGACGTCGGCGCACAGCTTCGCGACCTCCGCAACCTGCTCGGCGTTCGAGGGACCGCCGTCCCAGTCTTCGATGCCGACACGCAGGTGACCGCCGCGTTCGAGCGCAGCACGCGCGACCGGCGTCTCGATGAGGCCGCCGCCGAGCACGGCTACCGCCCACGGAATCTCGGCGTTGCCCAACATCGCGAGATACATGTCGAGCGATTCGATGATCGGCGGCGCACCCCACAACGGCGCGCCGCCTCCGAGATAGCCGCCTGCAGAGAAGTAGAACTTCACGAGCGTGCCGGCGGGCAGCGCGCCCGCCGCGTGATATGCGAGCACGACGCGAAGGAATCCGGGCTCGAAGACCGCGACGCTCGGGCCGAGACCGCGTTCGCGACACACGTGCATCTTGTGCGCGACGTCGGCGAACGTGTTCGTGTACACGTAGCCCGGTTCGACCGGCAGACCGTCGGCGCCCGTGCCGCCCAGGTTCACCGAACCGGTGTCGACGAAGCCGGCGCGTATCACGCCCATGTCGTCGAGCAGCTCGATGTGCCCGTAGCGCACGTCGATCGTCGGGCCGATACCCGTCGTCGGGTAGCAGATGACGCCCGGATGCCGCTCGACGATGGGCCGGTACGACGCCGCGTATTGCTCGGCCGCTTCCTGGGGTGACGCGAAGAGATTCGGCGCGTGCGTGTGGATCACGGTCGCGCCGGAGTCGATGCACGCGAGCGCGTCGGTCGTGTGATCCTCGGTCGTCGCGGGCACGTGCGGGTTGCGCACGCGGTTCGTCACGCCATTGAGTGCCGCCTCGATGATCACCGGCGTCGTCATGTGGCATCTCCTTGCGTGAGCTCGTCGAACCGGCGCACAAGTGTCTTGTTCTGTTCCGGTGTGCCCCTGCGCACCTAGCTTTGCAGCTTCTTGATCGCACTCGCGGCGGGCCGGGATTCCCAGCCCCCGACCCCGCCTACGCTCACGCGTTCGCGCGGATAGGTTCCGGCGATGCGCACGAGGATCACCGAGATGTTGGGCATCGAGCACCCGATCGTGCAGGCGCCGATGGGCTACATCGCGCGCGCCCGGCTCGCGTCGGCGGTGTCGAATGCCGGCGGGCTCGGGATCATCGAGACGTCGTCGGGTCGCCTCGAGGAGGTGCGCGACGAGATCGCGAAGATGCGCGACCTCACCGACAAGCCGTTCGGCGTGAACATCGCGCAGCTTTTCGTCCGCGATCCGGGCATCGTCGACTTCGTCGCCGACCACGACGTGCGTTTCGTCACGACGTCGGCCGGCGACCCGACGAAGTTCACGCGCGCGATCAAGGACGCGGACATCACCGTGTTCCACGTCGTGCCGTCGTTGCGCGGCGCATTGAAGGCGGTCGACGCGGGCGTCGACGGGCTGGTCGTCGAAGGCAACGAGGGCGGCGGCTTCAAGGCGCCGACCGGCGCGTCGACGATGGTGCTCCTGCCGTTGATCGCGTCGCGCGTCGACGTACCGATCATCGCGGCGGGTGGCATCTGCGACGGCCGGTCGATGGCAGCCGCGCTCGTGCTCGGCGCCGAAGGCGCGCAGATGGGTACGCGGATGGTGAGCGCGGCCGAGTCACCTGTGCACGAGAACTGGAAGCAGCTGATCTGCGCGTCGGCCGAAGGCGACACGTTGCTGCTCAACCGGCACGCGCCGCCGGCCTTCCGCGTGTTGCGCACGGGCTTCAGCGAGACCGCCGAGAAGGGAGACCGCGCGGTCATACCGAGCCTGCAAGCCGTACACGACCTCTACTTCGGTGGCAACATGGAAGCGTCGTTCGCGTTCAGCGGGCAGGTCGCCGGTCGCATCGACGTGATCAAGCCGGTCGCGCAGATCCTGCGGGAGACGATCGCGGAGTGCGAAGCGGCGCTGCGCGAGACGAGCGCCCGCTACTGCTGAGCATTCGTTACTGCTGCGAGAGAATGTTGCGCACGAGCCCGGCGGGTCCCGCGGGGTTCAGGGATGCAGGACGACCTTGATCGCGCCGTGGGCCCGGTCGGCGGCCACCGCGAAAGCGTGCGGCGCGTCGTCGAGGCCGAACCGGTGCGTGATCAACGCGGGCGCGATCTCGGGATGGGCAGCGAGGATGCCGACGGCCGTGTCGAACTCGCGCTTGCCGTCCGCCTCGCCGTAGACGAACGCGGGCACGAGCGTCTGCTCGCGCATTTGCGCGCTGAGGAACGAGATGGAGATCGGCTCCCATGTCGTCGATACGAGCACGAGCGTCCCGGCTCGCCGGCAGTGCCCGACCGCATTGTCGAAGCCGCTCGTCGTTCCTGCTGCTTCGATCACGACGTCACAGTTGCGCGGCACGTCGGTCACGACGCCGAGCGCGTCGGCGGCGTCGCGTTGCACGCGGTGACGGGCCGAGATCCCGACGTCCGCGCCGAGGTGACGCGCGACCGCGGCCGACAACAACCCGACTGTCCCCGCGCCGATCACGCCGACGCTCATGCCGTCGACCACGCCGCCCCTCCCGCACGCGTGCAACGCGACCGCGATTGGCTCGACAAGCGACGCGTCCTCGACGTGTACCCCGTCGGCGAGCAGCGAGATGCATGACGCGTCGACGACGATCTCGTCGGCCATGCCGCCGTCGACGAACACGCCGAGCATCGTGCCGGTGGTCGATCGACACAGGTTCGCGCGCCCCGCAACGCACTGTTCACACGCGCCGCACGGCACGTACGGTTGCACCGCGACCTGTGTCTCGTCGTCGAGCACGCCCGCGAACTCGTGGCCGATCGTCGATGTCGACAACCCGGTGCGCACCATCTCGAGATCCGAGCCGCAGATACCGGCGCTGCGTACTCGCACACGTACGCCGTCGCAGTCGGGCATCGGCACGTCGACGATGCGCACGCCATCGGCGGTGTTGCGCACTGCTCGCACGGTGCCGATTCTTGCATTCGCTAACCTGCCGCCGCGTCGAGCCGCGGGAGGAACGCATGGCGACGTCGGGATCGATCCTCGGCAATCCGGTGCTGCGCAAGGAAGATCCAGGCATTCTCGTCGGCGAGACGCAGTACTACGACGACCTGAAGGTCGAGGGTTTGCTCCACATCGCGTTCGTGCGTTCGACGATCGCGCACGCCGTCATCACCACGATCGATCTCGACGACGCGGTGTCGATGCCGGGCGTTGTTGCGGCGTACACCGCGGAGAGCCTCGAGGTCCCCGACGTGCACGGGTTCATGATGTTGCCGCCCACAATGAACCGCCCGCCGCTGGCCAAGAGCAAGGTGCGGTTCGTCGGCGACATCGTCGCGATGGTGATCGCGAGCTCCAAAGGCGAAGCGATGGACGCCGCCGACGCCGTGATCGTCGACTACGACGAGCTGCCGCCGCTTCCGACCGTCGACTCCGCGCTCACCGACGGCGCGACCGTTCTGCACGAATCGCACGGATCGAACATTGCCAACGCGATGGGTACCGGTCCGATCGAAGGCGTGCTCGACGACGCCGAGGTCGTCGTGCGGCAACGCATCGTCAATCAACGCGTCGCGCCGGTGCCGATGGAGCCGGGCGGGATCATCGCATTGCCGGGCGAGCCCGCCGGCGGCCTGACGATCTGGGTCTCGTCGCAAGGTCCGCACGGGGTGCGCGACCAGATCGCGATGCTGCTCGGGGTCGATCCCGAGCTCGTGCATGCGCGTCACGCTGCGGTCGGCGGCGGCTTCGGCGCCAAGCAGGGGATGTACGTCGAGCACCTGCTCGCCGCGAAGGCGGCGCTCACGCTCGGACGGCCCGTGAAGTGGGCGGAGACGCGTTCGGAGAACATGGTCGCGATGTGGCACGGCCGCGGTCACGTGCACAATGTCGAGCTCGGGCTCCGGCGCGACGGCACGATCACCGGGTTGCGCGTCGAGACGATCGCCGATGCGGGTGCGTACCCGACGGTCGGCGCGTTCCTTGCGTTCTTCACCCAGATGATGTCGTCGAACGTGTACGCGGTGCCCAAGATCGAATACAACTGGCAGGCCGTGCTCACGACCACGACACCGGTCGCCGCGTATCGCGGAGCGGGCCGTCCGGAAGCGATTCACCTGGTGGAACGCGTGCTCGACATCGCGGCCGACGAGCTCGGCATCGATCCGGTGGAGATCCGTCGCAAGAACTTCATCGCGCCCGATGCGTTTCCCTACTCGCCGCCCACGGGCGCGGGCGCGACGTACGACACCGGCGAGTACGACATGGCGCTGAGCACGTTGCTCGACCACGCGGACTACGCAGGCTTGCGACGCGAGCAACAAGCGCGCCGTGAGCGCGGCGACCGTGTGTTGATGGGCATCGGCGTCGCGTCGTATCTCGAGATCAGCGCGCCGATGGTACTCACGAGCGAGTTCGGCTCGGTCGAGATCGAAGACGACGGCACGGTGACTGCGCGCATCGGCACGAGCGCACACGGCCAAGGGCACGAGACCACGTTCTCGCAGATTGTTGCCGACACCTTGGGCGTGCCGTTCGAGCACGTGCGTGTCGTGCACTCCGACACCGCGGTTGTGCCGCGCGGCGGTGGCACCGGCGGTTCCCGCTCGGGCCAGATAGGCGGCAGCACGTTGCTGGTCGCGAGTCAGGAGGTGCTCGCACAGGCAAAGCGGCTCGCCGCGCACCTCCTCGAAGCGAATCCTGACGACATCGTCGTCGGCGACGGCGGCGGCTTGGAGGTCGCGGGTGTGCCCGCGAGCCGCGTGTCGTGGGCCGATCTCGCGAGTGCCGCAAAGGATCCTGCACGCCGGCCCGATGGGGTGGGTGAACGACTCCAGCACGAGCTCGACTTCAAAGCCGACGGGTCGTCGTTCCCGTTCGGCGCGCACCTCTCGGTCGTCGAGCTCGACATCGATACAGGCCGCGTCGACATGGTGCGTCACGTCGCGGTCGACGACTGCGGCAACATCCTCAACCCGCTGATCGTTGCCGGCCAGCAGCACGGTGGGATCGCGCAGGGCGTCGCCCAGGTGCTGTGGGAAGAGGTGCAGTACGACGACGACGCGAATCCGACGACGGGCAACCTCATGTACTACGCGATGCCGTCGGCCGCGGAGCTGCCGTCGTACGAGACGTACAACACGGTGACGCCGACGCCGCTGAACCCGCTCGGCGCCAAGGGCATCGGCGAATCGGCGACGCTCGGATCGACCCCGGCCGTGCACAACGCGATCATCGACGCTCTTTCGCACCTCGGAGTACGACACATCGACATGCCGTGCACCTCGGAGCGAGTGTGGCGCGCGCTCGAAGAGACCCGCCATTGAGCTTGTTTGCCGAGCCGACGCTGCGGCTCACCGAGGCGCAATATCGGGTGATAGTCGGCCACTGCTACGACGGGCTGCCCGACGAGGCCTGCGGTTTGATGCTCGGCCCGATGTCTCCCTCCGGCGAGGTCACCGGTCAGGTCACCGACGCGCGGCCGACGCGCAACGCCGATGCGTCGGCGCGCACGTACACCGTCGACCCGACGGACATGCTTGCCGCGATGCGCGCAGCCGAAGCCGGGGGCGACGAGATCGTCGGCGTGTGGCACTCGCACACCCACACCGACGCGTACCCGTCGCCAACCGACGTGCGCCAGGCCGTCGACCCCGCGTGGCTGTACGTGATCGTTTCGCTGCGCGACGCCGCACCGGTGCTGCGCGCCTATCGCATTCGCAACGACGAGGTCGCCGAGGTCGCCGTCGCCCTCGACCGCTGAGCGCCGCCGCGGCTCGGTGACGACAACGCGCTCTCAGGCCGCGTGCCGATCGTGTCGAAGAAGCAGGGATGCATCTCGTCGACGTCGACTCGCCTCCCGCCGACCGCCCCGCCGACCGGGACGTCCGCCCCGCCGATCCGCCGAGCGGGGCGCGCCTTGCAGCCATGGGCGTCACGCTCGCGATCGCCGTCGCCCTCGCGCTCGTCATCGTGCGCTTCGGTTAGCCCGCCATCGCCGCGGGAATCCCGACCGGAAGGGTCGGGTTGTAACCTCCTCGTATGGCCGTGGAGATCAAGCTTCCCACCGTATTGCGCGCCCACGCCGACGGGCGGGTGTCGGTTGCGGTCGACGGCGCGACTGTCGGCGAGGTGTTCAACGGCCTGGTCGAGCAGTATCCCGGCCTGCGCGGCAACCTGCTCGACGACGCGGGCGGGCTGCACAAGTTCGTCAACGTCTACAAGGACGACGACGACATCCGCTACCTCGACGGCCTCGACACGAAGGTCGACGACGGCGACGTGCTCTCGATCTTGCCCGCCGTCGCCGGCGGCTGATGTTCCTCCGAGTCACACAGATCCTTCAGATCCGAAAGAGCTGTGTGACACAGGCGGCGGACCGGGCGCGGTGACTCGGCACCCCGACGTTCTCGGGCTGATCGGCAACACGCCGCTGGTCGGTGTGCATGCACTCTCGCCGAACCCGGACGTGTTGATCTGGGCGAAGCTCGAAGGCCAGAACCCCGGCGGTTCGTCGAAGGATCGCATCGCGCGGAAGATGGTCGAGCTCGCCGAGCGCGACGGCATGCTGCAAAAGGGCGCCACGATCCTCGAGCCGTCGTCCGGCAACACCGGCATCGGTCTCGCGCTCGTCGCCAAGCTGCGCGGCTACAAGCTACGCGTCGTGATGCCCGAGAACGTGTCGATCGAGCGGCGACAGCTGCTGCAGATCTTCGGCGCGGAGGTCACGACGTCACCGGCCGACGAAGGAAGCAACGGCGCGATCCGCATGGCCGAGAAGATCCATGCCGACGCGCCCGAGCGCTACACGTTCTTGTTCCAATACGGCAACCCGGCGAACCCCCTCGCGCACTACGAGACGACCGGCCCCGAGATCTTGCGCGACTGCCCCGAGATCGACGTGTTCGTGGCCGGGCTCGGCACGAGCGGCACGTTGATGGGCGTGGGCCGCTACTTGAAAGAGCAAAAGCCGGCGGTCCGCGTCATCGCAGTCGAGCCGCCTGCGGGTGAGCTCGTGCAGGGGCTGCGCAACCTCGACGACGGGTTCGTGCCGCCGATCTTCGATCCCTCGATCCTCGACCGGAAATTGATCGTGCGGCCACGCGACTCGATCGAATCGACGCGGCGGTTGCTCGAGGACTGCGGAGTGTTCGCGGGAATCTCGTCGGGTGCGGCGGTCGCGGGTGCGGTCAAGGTTGCGCAACAAATGGACCGGGGCACGATCGTCACGCTGCTCCCGGACGGCGGCTGGAAGTACCTCTCCTCGGGGGCGTGGACCGATCCGATCGACGAGGTCGTCGAGCGCGCGACGCGCATCAACTACTGGTGAGCGAAGGGCACGGCATCGCGCGCGCCGTCGACGTCCTGCGCGCGGGCGGTTTGGTCGCGTTCCCCACCGAGACGGTGTACGGGCTCGGCGCCGACGCCGCGAATCCGCACGCGCTGCGCCGCCTGTACGAGGTCAAGCAGCGTCCCGTTGATCACCCGGTGATCGTGCACATCGCCAATGCCACGCAACTCGAAAACATCGCGCGCGACGTGCCCGACATCGCCCGTCGGCTCGCGTACGCGTGCTGGCCCGGCCCGCTGACGCTCGTCCTGCGCCGCCGGCCGGGCGCGATCGCGGACGAGGCGACCGGTAGGCATGACACCGTCGGCGTTCGTGTTCCCGCGCACCCGATCGCACGGGCGTTGCTCGACGCATTCGGCGCCGCCATCGCCGCACCGTCGGCCAATCGCTACGGCAAGGTGAGCCCGACCACCGCCGGCCACGTTCACAGCGATCTCGGCGCCGACGTCGACGTGGTGCTCGACGGCGGACCGAGCGCGATCGGCGTGGAGTCGACGATTGTCGACGTGACCGGCGCCGCGCCCGTCGTCTTGCGAATCGGCGGACTGACCGAGGCGCGCCTCACTTCGATAGTCGGGGCGACGCTCGCCCGCAAGACGAGCGGCGAGATTGCCGCGCCGGGCACGAAGGCGTCGCACTACGCGCCGAACGCGCGCGTCGACGTCGTGAAGCCCGACGACGTCGCTGCGCACGCGACCGAGCTCCGCGCGTCCGGGCTGCGCGTCGCAGTGCTCGACGCGCCCGACGACGCGACCGCGTACGCGCGCGCGCTGTACGCGCTGCTTCGCGAGGCCGACGCCCACGCGGTCGAGGTGATCGTCGCACCGGCCCCGAGCGATGACGGCGCACTGGGTGCCGCGGTGTTGGATCGCCTCCGGCGCGCGGCAAGCCGGTAGCGTCTTCGTGCAATGAACGACGAGCGTCCGATCGGCGTGTTCGACAGCGGACTCGGTGGCCTCACCGTCGTGCGCGCGTTGCTCGACCTGCTGCCCGCTCGAGATCTGGTGTACTTCGGCGACACCGGCCGTTTTCCCTACGGGCCGAAGCCGGCCGAGGACGTGTTGAAGTTCTCTCTCGAGATCAGCGACCTCCTACTCGCGCGTGACGTTCAGATGGTCGTCGTCGCGTGCAACAGCGCGTCCGCGGCGGCGCTCGATCAATTGCGTGCGCATGTGGCCGTGCCGGTGATCGGCGTGATCGAGCCCGGCCTGCGCGCGGCGATCGGCACGACGACGAACCGGCGGATCGGGGTCATCGGCACCGTCGGCACGATCGCCTCCGGGGCATACCAGCGGGCAGCGGCCGATCTCGGCCCCGACCTGACCCTGATCTGCGCTGCCTGTCCGGGATTCGTGGAATTCGTTGAGCAGGGCGACGTTGACTCCGATCAGGTACACGTGCTCGCAGAGAGGTTGCTCGCGCCCATCCGCCGGGCCGGCGTCGACACGCTGGTCCTCGGATGCACCCACTACCCGTTGCTGGCTCGCACATTGGCCGACGTGATGGGCTCCGACGTCGTGCTCGTCTCGAGTGCCGAAGAAACCGCGTTCGAAGTGCGCCGGACACTGGGTGCGGCCCCCCCGGCGGCCCACCGCAACGAACGGCACGTGCAGTTCATGACCAGCGGCAACGTCGCGACCTTCCGCACGCTGGGTGCACGATTCCTCGGACCGGAAGTCGACCGGGTGGAGGCGTGGTCGTGGAGCTGACCGTGCTCGGCTGCTCCGGGAGCTACGGCGCGCCTGCGGGTGGCGCGTGCAGTGGCTACATCGTACGCGCGGGCGACGCGACGATCTGGATGGACTGCGGAAACGGCACGCTCACGAACTTGCAGCAGCACGCGAACCCGGCCGACCTCACCGCGGTTGTCATCACGCACGGGCATCCCGACCATTGCGTCGACATCTACGGCCTGCACGTGATGTACAAGTACGGCCTCGAGAAGAGTGGTCTTCCCGTGTACGCGCCCGAAGGCCTGGAGAAGACGCTCGAGGGGCTCGTGGGGGAGTGGGGCGACACGTTCGAGTGGACCCTCGTCGGCGACGGTGATCGCGCGGCGATCGCCGACACCAAGCTCTGCTTCTCACGTACCGACCATCCGCTGCCGACGGTCGCAGTCGAGATGGCCCATGGCGGCAAGCGCCTCGTGTACACCGCCGACACCGGCCCGAGATGGAGCGTGGAAGCGTTCGCGCCCGGCGCCGACCTCGTGTTGTCGGAAGCCACCTACCAACACGACGACATCCGCGCGCCGATCCACTACTCGGCGCGCCAAGCCGGCGAGTTCGCGCGCGGCTCGGGCGCGGCGGCTGATGCTCACCCACTTGTGGCCGACCATCGACCCGGTAGCCTCCGTCGAAGAGGGATCCGAGGCGTTCGGGCGAGCAGTGACACTCGCCGCCCCACACCTCGTCACCCACATTTGACGCGGCCGGAGCGAGGCACGGAATGACCGAACGAGCATCGGGTCGCGCGCCGGACGAACTGCGGCCGGTCACCTTCGTCCGCGATTTCACCGACATGGCCGACGGCTCCGTGCTCGCCGAGTTCGGGCGCACGCGTGTGCTGTGCACGGCCTCGATCGAGCAACGCATCCCGCCGTGGCTCAAGGGCTCCGGGAAGGGCTGGGTCACCGCCGAGTACTCGATGCTGCCGGGCTCTTCTCCGGAACGGGTCGATCGCGAGGCGGCCCGCGGCAAACAGAGCGGGCGTACGCAGGAGATCCAACGTCTCATCGGTCGTTCGTTGCGCGCGGTCACCGACCTGCGGTTGATGCCCGACGTGCAGATCACGGTCGATTGCGACGTGCTGCAAGCCGACGGCGGCACGCGCACCGCGTCGATCTGCGGTGGCTGGCTCGCGTTGCACGACGCCTGTACACGGCTCGTCGGTTCCGGCACGCTGGCGAAGCATCCGGTGCTGCAGCCCTGCGCGGCGATCTCGGTCGGTGTCATCGACGGCTCGCCGATGCTCGACCTCGAATACTCCGAAGACGTTCGGGCCGAGGTCGACATGAACATCGTGATGACCGACGACGAACGTTTCGTCGAAGTGCAAGGCACCGCCGAAGGCCTCGCGTTCACCCGCAAGGATCTCGACGCGTTGATCGGGCTCGCCGCCGGTGGCATCGCGGAGATCGTCCGCGCGCAGCACGAGATGGTGCTCGAACCGCCCGCGCCGCGCGCGCGATGACGCTGCCGCTCCCGCTGATCATCGCGACCCAGAACGACCACAAGGCGAAAGAGATCGTCGAGATCTTCGTCGCGCACACGGGACAACCGTTGGCGGCGTACGCGCTCGGGCGCGCCGGCTTCGTGCTCGACACACCCGACCACATCGCGGCGGTCGCCGCTACACTTCCCACGCTCACCGAGCCCCCCGACGTCGCGGAGACCGGTACGACGCTCGAGGAGAACGCACGCATCAAGGCGCGTGCGCTCACCGACGCGACCGGCTTGCTCGCGATCGCCGACGACACCGGCCTCGAGGTCGACGTCCTCGGCGGCACGCCCGGTGTCTACAGCGCGCGCTATGCCGGTGCGGACGCGACCGACACCGACAATGTGACCAAGCTGCTCGGTGCGCTCGAGGGCGTCGCCGCCGAGCGTCGCACTGCACGCTTTGCGACCGTCGCGTTGGCGCGCACCGCCGGCGGACGCGAGACGATGGCACGCGGCGAGGTCCGAGGCGTGATCGCCAGCGAACCGCGCGGCGACGACGGCTTCGGCTACGACCCCGTGTTCGTGCCCGTGGAGCGCGACGGCCGCACGTTTGCAGAGATGACGCCGGACGAGAAACATGCGGTGTCGCACCGCGGGCGCGCGTTCCGGGCGCTCGCCGCGGCATTGCACACGCAGGATTAGGAGCGTGCATGGCGTTGCATCCCTCGGCCGAGATGATGATCCAGTTCCTCGACGAAGCCGGCATGACGTTCACGCCCGGCGTCTCACCTGAGCAGCGCCGAGCTTCGATGATCGCGATGGCGACCAATCCCGCGATCCCGAAGCATCCCGTGCACGAGGTGCGTGACCGCACGATTCCCGGGCCGGCGGGCGATATTCCTGTACGCGTCTATCGCCCGAGCGGCGCAACCATGCTCCCTCTGCTGTTGTGGTTCCACGGCGGCGGCTGGGTGACCGGCAACCTCGAGACGCATGACAATGTCTGCCGTCTGCTCTGTGAGGAGGTCGGTGCGGTCGTGGTGTCGGTCGACTACCGCCTGGCACCGGAGGCGAAGTTTCCCGCGGCGGCAGACGACTGCATGAGTGCGTACGAGTGGGCGCTCGCGCACGCCGACGAGTTCGGCGCCGACTCGTCGCGCATCGCTATAGGCGGCGACAGCGCGGGCGGCAACCTTGCCGCGGTCGTCGCGCTGTGCGTGCTGCATGAAGGGCTGCCCCAGCCGCGGCTGCAGCTGCTCGTGTATCCGGTCACCGACTACGAGTTCGAGAGCGCGGCGATGATCGACAACGCGAAGGGCTACTTCCTCGAGGCCGAGAGCATGCGCTGGTTCTGGCAGCACTACGCCAACACACCCGACGACTACGACGACTGGCGCTGCTCGCCATTGCGTGCGCCCGACGTCGCCGGCGCGTGCCCGCGGTCGTCATCACCGCGGAGTTCGATCCCTTGCGCGATCAAGGCGAGCTGTACGGCCAACGTCTGTATGCAGCGGGAGTGCCGACGCAGGTCGTGCGCGCCGACGGCCTGATCCACGGGTTCTTCGGCATGCACGCGTTCATGCCTCCCGGTCAGCACGCGTGGGACGTCTCGGTGCGCGCGTTGCGCGACGCGTTGGGGACGCTCGCCTGATGCCGCTGCATCCGCAGGCCCAGATGCTGTGCGACGCGATGAACGCGGCCGAGCTTCCGCCGCGGTCGGACGAGACGCTCGAGCTGATACGGCAGGGATTCGGCGCGCTGCTGTTGCTTGCGGGTGCGCCCGAACCCGTCTTCGCCGTCGAAGATCGCGACGCCGACGGCGTGCCGGTTCGCATCTACCGCCCGTCGCCGGAGCCCGACCTTCCGATCGTCGTCTATCTGCACGGCGGCGGCTGGACGATCGGCCGCGTGGAGCAGTTCGATCCGATCCTCCGCCAGGTCGCGAACGCGTCCGAGGCGATCGTCGTGGCGCCCGACTATCGCCTCGCACCCGAGCACCCGTTTCCCGCGCCGCTCGACGACTGCTGGCACGCGGTCGAGTGGACGGCGAAGAACGCGGCATCGTTCGCCGGCGATGCGAGCCGGCTCGCGCTGATGGGCGACAGCGCGGGCGGCAACCTGTCGACGGTGTGCGCACTTCTCGCCGCGACGCCGGCACGCCGGACATCGCGATACAAGTGCTCGTCTACCCGGTCACGGACTGTGCGTTCACCACGCCGTCGTACGGCGAGAACCGCGAGGGCTATCTCCTCACTCGCGACGAGATGCACTGGTTCTTCGACTGCTACACGCGCAGCGGCGCCGACACGACCGACTGGCGGATCTCGCCGCTGCGGATGCCTGATCTCGCGTGTGTCGCACCGGCGGTCGTGATCACCGCCGAGTACGACCCGTTACGCGACGAGGGTGAGGCGTACGCGCGCCGCTTGCAGGATGCGGGCGTGCCCGTCGAGCTCACGCGCTACGACGGCATGATCCACGCGTTCTTCGGACTGTCGAGCGCGTTCGACGCGAGCCGCGAGGCGCTGGCGCTGACAGGGACCGCGCTGCGCCGGGCATTCGGTACGCTCGGCGACTAGATGGCCGTTCTCGACGTCGCAGGTTTCGTCGCCGATCTCAAGGACCATGCGGTCGAGCACGGCTTCCACGTGCACGACGAACGGCACTTCGTCGAGAGCTACTCATTGCGGCAGACGTGGGAGGTCGACGTGCATCCCGAGGAGGGATGCGAAGGTCCCGTCGACGTGTATCTCTCGCTCGAGATCGACCCGCGCGTGCTGCTCGGCTTCGAGGACAAGGTGATCGAGCTGGCCGACGACGAGGATCCGCCCGACGCGTTCCACTTCCCGTTGAGCTTCACATGGGCACTGCCACCGTTGGCGAAGGGTCCCGACCTGCTCGTGCTCGCGACCGAGCTGGCGGGAATCGGGGGGCCGAACTTGCCGCTCGAGGTGTCGGCCACCGACTCGTTCCCGTCGGCGACCGACGCGCCCGAGCGCAGCTTGCGCATCGTCGCGCACCAACGGGTGTCGTTGCTCGGCATTCGACGCGGCGAGGAAGTGCCCTGCGAAACCCTCGAGGCTTGCCTCGCGGTCAGCCGCTTCCTGCTCGACCAAGCCGGCGACTGGCTCGACTGAGGCCGGGAACCACTGCGGCCCCGTCGGCGTCGAAGCGCCATGCGTATCAGGGCGACACTCACGCTCGCGTTCGTCTTCCTCTTCGTCATTACGGGTTGCGGCGGAGAAGACAAACCCGCAACGACGTCACCGCCGGCATCGGCCCCCGCGAACGTGTCGTCGCTCGACGGCAAGACCTATGTCTCCACATCGGTGACCGGGCGCACGCTCGTACCCGACACTCGCGTCACGGCGACGTTCACCGACGGTGTGCTCTCGCTCAATGCGGGGTGCAACACGCTCGGCGGCGCGTATCGCGTCGACCAGGAGCAACTCGTCGCGGCGCAGCTCGGCGGTACCGAGATGGGTTGTGACACGCCGCGGCACGAGCAGGACGCGTGGCTCGCCCAGCTCTTTTCGTCGAAGCCGGCGCTCTCGATCGCAGACGACACGATCACCGTGACCTCGGCGACCGCCTCACTCACGCTGCGGGATCGTGCAGTCGTCAGGCCGGACAAGCCGCTTGTCGGCACGACATGGATTGTCGACACGATCATCAACGGTGAGACTGCCGCGAGCGCCCCGGCCGGCGTGATGGCGACGATTCTCCTCCCGAACGAGACGCGGATCGAGGTGTACGACGGCTGCAACCGCACGTCGGGCGCGGTTGACGTCGGTGCGAGCTCGCTCACGCTCGTCGACCTTCCCGCGCCGGTACGTGCCAACTGCCGCGTCGCTTCCGCGCTCGACTACGCGGCGGTCCTCGAGGGGCGCGTCGACTTCGAGATCGATGGCGACCGCCTGACGCTCACCGGACCGGCCGGCGCCGGCTTCGGCCTCCACGCCCGGTGACCACGATCGAAACGAGCCGTCGATCCCCACGACCACGTAAGCCGTCGAAAATCCGCGAGAATGGTGCGATGGCAATGCGCACCGACTGCCGCCACTACGAGAGCCGCACCTACGCGTCGGGTGAAGCCGTACGCAAGTGCGCGCTCGACCTCGCGCCGGAGGCGCCGTGGCGCTGCCCCGCCGACTGTCAGAAGTACGAGCGGCGCATGATCGACGCGGGCTGGACGTACGGGTCGTTGGCGAAGCCGATGGAACCACCGCCTCCCGAGCCCGAGGTCGCGGTGGACGCCGATGTCGCGGCGCTGCTCGACGAGACCGAAGACATCGTGAACCTCGCTGGTGCGGAGCTGCTCGCGAAGCAGCAGCGCAACGCGGCGCGCAAGAAGTTGTTCCGCAAGCGCAAGAAGCGCTGACCGCCCGCAGTGGCACCCGCACCGGTTCGGTTCACGATCTGGTCGGACTTCCTCTGCCCGTGGTGCTACGTCGCCGCGGTGCGTCTCGACGCGCTGCATCACGAGGCCGGTGACGGGCTCACGATCGAATGGCGCGCGTTTCTGCTCCGTCCCGAGCCCAAGCCCCGCACGCTCGAGCAGTTCACGCAGTACACCCAAGGCTGGGCGCGCCCCGCGAGTGCGGAGCCGGCCGCGCGGTTTCGCACATGGTCGGGTGCACACGCGCCCCCGAGTCACTCGATGCCGCCCGCGATCGCCGGCAAAGCGGTCCGCAAGGAGTTCGGTACCGACGCGTTCGATCGCTTTCACATCGCGCTCGATGCACGCGTACTTCGCCGACAACCGCACGATCACCGAACGCGACGTCATCCTCGACGTCGCGCGTGTGATCGATCTCGATCCCGATGGGCTCGCGGCGCGCCTCGAGGCCGACGCCGGCGCGCTGCACAAGGATGTCGTTGCCGATCATCGCGCCGCGCTCGCGCAAGGCATCGCTGCAGTGCCGACAGTCGTCGTCGACGACGAGTACACGCTGCAAGGCGCGATGACGCTCGACCAATATCGAAAGGTCGTCGCGCGCCGCGCCAGCTAGCTTGCTCGGGTGATCGACCTCGTTGCGCGTTCGCGATCGCTTTCCGTGCAGCGGCAGGCGTTGCTCGCGGTCTGCGCGGCGATCGTGTTGTGGTCGGCGTCGTCGCTGTTCGTGCGCGCGGGCGACACCGACGCGCTGGTGTTCACCACGTGGCGTCTCTGGTTCGCGCTGCCGCCGCTGGCACTGATCATCGCGGCTCGCGCCCGCCGCCCGGGCGCGAACGGGGCGTCGTTGTGGCCTCCCGACGTTTCACGCGTCGCGCTGGATCGCGCTCCTGTTCGGTGCGGGTGCGTCGTTCGTGTCGGGCGCGGCGACCGCATTCGCAGCGCTGCGGCTCACGACCTTGCTCGACGTGACGTTGATCACCGCACTGCAACCGGTGGTGATCGTCGGGTTCGCGGTCGCGTTCCTCGGCGAGCACATCCGGCGGGCCCACATGACGCTGGGCGCCGTCGCGGTCGCGGGAACGATGGTGGTCGCGGCGGCCGCGTCGTCGGGCAGCGGTTCGTGGAGCTTTGCCGGCGACATCGTGGCCGTCGTCAGCCTCTTCCTCAACGCGGGGTGGTTCCTTTACGGCCGCGTGCTGCGCACGAGCTTCGTCATCGACCCGTTCGCGTTCATGTTCGGCACGTTGACGTGCGGCGCGTTGTTGCTCACGCCGGTTACGTTGATCGTGCACGGCTCGCTTGCGATCAGCGGTCGCGGGCTACTGTTCGCGGCGTGCACGATGGTGTCGGGCACGACCGCGCACGTGCTGATGGTGTGGGCCCACCGCTACGTGCCGACGTCGGTGTCGTCGCCGCTGCTGCTCGTCGAACCACCGCTCGTCGCGGCCGGCGCGTGGTTGTTCTTCGGCGAGTCGCTCGGACCGATCGAGATCATCGGCTCCGCGGTCGTCGTCGCGTCGTTGTGGGGTGTCGTGCGCAGCCCCGAGCTGGAGCACGCCGAGCAACCAGCCCCCGATCCCGCGCCGCCGGCGTAACCCGCCGGGGGTGGCCGGTGTCGTGGCTCGTTCACGAGTTTCGGGGCCTGCCATGGGTCGGCGGATCGTCGACAGCAACAACGCCAGAACCGTTGGCATGGCGCTCCCGTCCGGGCCGCGCAGACGCCTGCGCGCTGATGGTGCAGCAGACGAGGCCGCGCGGATGCATCACAGCGGCGTGCGGGTAGGCCGAGAGATGCCTCGTCAGCGCAGGGCGGCTGCGAACTGGCCGTGGTGGTCGGTCCACCAGCGGCGCCGGCGGTCGTAGCGCTCGCTGCCACCGGTCCGGTTCCACATCGCGACAGCGTTCGGCTCACCGGCGTCGACGCTGCGCCGGACCGCTGTTTCGACGCGGTCGATGGCATCGTTCACGGCGGTGAGGAGCTCGGCCCGGCCGTCCCGGTCGAGTCCGTAGGCGTCGGCGGCGAATCGCAGCCGTGCCGGCCGGTCGGCGGGCCGCCAGCCGAGCCGGGCCTGGTCGAAGTCGTCTTCGATCGGTACACAGAGGCGGGCGAGGTGGGCGAGGTCGTAGACGGGCCGGCCAGGCGCCGCGAACTCGAAGTCGAGCAGCGCAACAGCGATGCCGTCACGGAAGACGACGTTCTCGGGGCACACGTCGTTGTGGCACACGAGCGTCCCGCCCGCAGGGTCAGCCAGACTGTCGTCCCAGGTGAGACCGTGAGGGTCGAACGCGCGGGTCGTGTGGTGCAGCTCGCGCAGCAGCCTGGCGATGGACGCCAGCGCGGAGTCGGACTGGCTCCAGTCCGGGTAGGGCGGCACGGGGACGTCGCCGTCGATGAACACAAGGCGCTCGCGTCCGTCCTCGTCGATGCCGACTGGTGACGAGGCGCCCTCGAATCCGGCGTTCCTGACCGCTCGGAGGAAGGCGTGGATCGAACTCGAGTGCGGACTCGAGGGACGAAGAACATGCGGACCGACGCGGACGACCCGGCCCGCGTTCGCGATCCCGCCATGCAGCTCCTGCTCATCCACACCGCCACTTTGACAAACGAATGGTGCAGCATCGCCGGCGGCGACGAGGTCGGCGTGACCGAACCCGTGATCATGGAGGTCGCGGCCGGGGCGCGCAGCGACGCGCGTGGAAGTGGAGCTGCTCCGCTTGCTGCGCCGCTTCGAGCTCCTCCGCTTCTGAGCGCGGATCGACGCGCTCGGCGACCATCGCCTTGATACTTCAGCGCGAGATGATGCCCTGCCGAGATGCGTAGCGAGCGTCGACGCGCGTCCGCGTGGCGCGAGCCGCTCCGGCCGTCGAACGCTGTCATACATGGTATCTTCATCGTATGACGATGCTCAGCTTCCGAGTGGACGAGGCCGACGCCACCGCTGTGCAGCGTTGGGCCGAGCGGCTCGGTGTGGACCGGTCCGAGCTGCTGCGCGACGCGCTGCGCCGGCAGTTGGTGCGTCTCGCCGGTGAACACGACAGCGAGAAGTGGCAGTCGCAACCGCTCGACGAGGGTGAACGCGCCCTGGCCGAGGTTGCAGATTGGGGCCCGTCCGAAGACTGGTCGGATTGGGCTGATGCAACGGGGTGACGTCTGGTTCGCCGCGACTCCCGGCGGCGACCGGCCAGTCCTCGTGCTCACGCGCGACCCCGTTGCCGAGCGAATCGGTTCGGTCGTAGTTGCAGCGCTGACGCGAACGCGCCGTGCGCTGGTATCCGAGCTCGATCTCACCCGGGCGGACGACGGTGTTCCCACCGATTGCGTCGCGAACTTCGACAACCTGCACACGCTGCCGCGGGTGAGCTTCCGTCGTAAGGTCGTCGCGCTCTCACCCGCGCGCATGGCCGAGGCGTGCCGTGTGTTGCAATCGGCGACAGGCTGCTGACCGCCACGCCGCGAGCGTTGCCGAGCCGCGCATCACGTCGGGCGAGGCCCTCGACGTTCTGAGAGCAGCGCGTGTCTGCGCGCATTCAGCCCGCACAAGGGTGTCCGCTGTTCAGGTGGGCGGGGTCTCGGCCGGGTGGTCGAGATGCACCGTCAGATGCTCGGTCTCGGAGGCGACAGAAATACCTTCACTCTCCATCCGGGCCAGCACGCGTCGGGAGAGATCGTCCTTCACGCGGCGCGCCGTTCGCACCGACACCGGAAAGCGAGCGGCGAGCTCCACCCAGTTGTCGGTCAGCCGCACGAACACCCTCGCCTCGACGTCGGCACGCGGCACCGGATAGCGCCGCGCCATCTCGGTCATGGCATGGGCTGCTTCCGCAGTGCCGGCGATGCGGTCGATCTCCTCCTGCAGGAGCTGCTCGGCTCGGCGCCAATCCTGGTCGTACGCGATCGGCAACGCGAGCTCTTCCCAGATGAAGTCGAGTACGGCGCTGTAGTTGTAGACGGGATCGCTGAACGTCTTCTTGTTCGAGATCGCGACGATCCTCCCCGTGTACTGACGCCCGTTCACCCATGCATGCGCGTCGGTCGCCGACCCGATCTCAATGATCTTCGTACGCAGCGGTGTGATGTCGATCACGTCGCCGCGCACGCCTGCCATCTCGATGCGGTCGCCGACCGAGAACACCCGGCCCGACATGATGTTGAACCAACCGGCGAGCGCGCCGATCACTTCCTGCATCGCGAACGCGAGACCGGCCGCGAACAGGCCGAGCACGACGCCCACCCGGCCCGCGAACGCTTTCCACACGATCGCGAGTGCCACCACCGTGGTGAAGGCGACGGCATACCGCACGATCTTGCGGGCGTAGTACTTCGCGTACGGCCCGTCGAGACGACGCGCGAGCAGCCGGCTGCCGCCGAGAGCCACGAGTAGCGCGACCACGATCACGAGCGCCGACGTGGTCGCCCGCCCGGCCGCGCCGTCGTTGTCGAAGAGCAGGTCGACGAAACCGTGCACGAGTGACCTCCGAAGCGCGTGGTCGCACTTGTGTACCCAAAACGGAGAGCTCGGAAGGGGACTTCGGATGAATCAGGAGCGCCGCGGGAATGCACACCCGTCCGACAGGCGGCGATCTGCAAGGTCCGGTCGGTTCGGTCGGTGGCTCGATCACGAGTCGCGCCGCCCGCCCCGTGGCGGAAGGTCGGGACCGAGCGACCAGGACTCCACAGGCGAATGGCGCGAGTCTTCACAATCCGCTGGCGAGCAGATCGGGAGGTCCGCATCGCCTCAGGACGGAACAGTGGCGGGTGCGATCAGTCCGGCGGCGGGGGTTGGTGCCGTTGGGAAACGGAGTGCTCGTGGAGATGCCTCAGCCAGTGGTGCCAGCCCGCGGCGAGAGGGCGAGTCCGATCAGCGGCTTCGGCGACGAGCTGTTCGGCTGTCTCGTCGGGCGTCAGGCTGGACGTGTCGAACCACCAACCGGCGTCGCCGAACTCGCGCTTCATGTCCGCTTCCAGGCGTTCGTATCCGTCGAAGGTGAAGCGATCTTGCGGGTGTCGCGTTGCGTTCCGGTACTTGCACGCGCCGATTCCGGACGCGAGGACGACAAGTGTCACCGGTCTTGGTGAGAGCAGCGCCAAGAAGAAGTCCAGCTCTGGGCGGTCGGCGAGAACCGTGTCCATCAGCACCGTGAAACCGAAGTCGATGAAGTTGTCGGCGAGTGCGCACATGTTGCGGTTGCACAGCTCGTCCTGCCGAAGCGCCTCGTCGGAGGGCGCCCTCGTCGGAGGGCGCGTCCATCCATCCGACGTAGCCACTCTTGATCAGCTGGTTCATGTCGTCGCCCCGGACCTGGGCTGCCTTTGGTAGCAGACGCGCCGGTTGGGCTCGTGGAAGCGAGCATCGTCGGCGGTGTCGATCACGGCGCGGCGGAGGACTGCGACGAGGTCTTCGACGGCGTTTTCGTAGCTGGCGAGCGGCGGTCGCGAGTAGCCGATGATCACGCCTTGCGCCCTGCGGGTTTGCTGGTGCCAGTGGGACTCGAGGTACGCGAGGGCAATGCCGCGCTCCTCCGCGAGGCGGCGTACTGCGGCTTCGGTGGATGCGGTGTGGAGGTAGAGGAGCACGTGAAGCCCGGCGGCGACGCCGGTAGGTTCGAGTTCCGGCACGGTCGTCGCGAGGGCGTCGAGGAGGAGGTCGCGTCGTCGTCGGTATTCGAGACGCAGTCGTCGGAGGTGGCGGTCGAAGGCGCTCGAGTTCAGAAGCTCGGCGAGTTGGTGAAGCGACGGCGGGGATGCACCGGTGTTGCGTGTCGTTGCGATAACTGGTTCGACGAGGTGCTTTGGGAGGGCGAGCCAGCCGGTGCGAACTCCTGGCGCGATGGTCTTGCTTGTCGTGCCTGCGTAGACGACCCGGTTGGGGTCAAGTCCTTGCAGTGCCCCGACGGGCTGGCGGTCGTAGCGGAACTCGCCGTCGTAGTCGTCTTCGATGATGAGCGCGTCAGTGCGTTGCGCCCAACTGACGAGTTGCATTCGACGGTCGGGAGACAGGGTCACGCCGGTTGGGTACTGATGGGCGGGTGTCACCAGCGCGACTTGCGCGCGCCGGTCGAGGCGGTTGATGACGGCTCCGTGGTGATCGACGGGCACGGCGGCGATTCGCATGCCGAGTTCTCGCACGATCTCACGGTGCACGGGCAAGCAGGGGTCTTCCATGCCAACCGTGTCGATGCCGAGATGATGGAGTGTCTTGAGCAGGACGCCGAGGCCGTGGGCAAATCCCGAGCAGATGACGATCTGTTCGGGTGTCGTCGTGACGCCGCGGCAGCGGCCCAGGTACGCGGCGAGTGCAGCGCGCAGCGACATCGTCCCGCGAGGATCGCTGTAGTCGAACGCGTCGTCGGGAGCGCTCCGCAGCACCGCCCGCTCGGCTCGAAGCCACGCGCTCCGAGGAAAGGTTGAGCCGAGGTCGAGCAAACCCGGCCGAAGGTCGTGAATGGTTCGCCAACGTTCGCGCTCAACCTTCGGCGACGGGCTTGTCGAACAACAGGGTCTCCTCCCGGTCCGGAGGTTGAAAAATCGTTGCCCACCTTTCAAAGTGCGCCCGCGTGATAGGCGAGGCCGTCCAGTCGCCCGACGTATTGCGACGCTCAGCTCGCTCGATCAACTCTTCCAAGGGCACATCGAGGTAATGCAATTCGACTCCTACCCCCAACGCTCGCGCCCCGAGTCGTTTCTCATCCCGTTCTACTCGCGCCCAGTGGCCCCACTCCAAAATCACGCTCTGGCCTTGGGCGAGGAGATCCTGGGAGAGAACCCACAGCTGATGTTCGAGACGCACTCGGAATTCGTCATCCCACAAGTCGGCGCCCAGTTGAGTCGCCCACCCGTCCTTATCCAATCTGATCGCCGGGATTTTGCGTGCGAGCTGACGAGCGAATGTCGACTTGCCCGAGGCTGGAAGCCCACAGATCAGCACGAGCCGCGTCGATGACTTGCCATGCACGATTTCCAAACTTAGGCGGCGCGTTCTTGACTGCGGCTTGAACCCGACGCCTGCAATCGCGCGCCGCGCCAGATTGCCCGTCTGGCGCTGTCATCGAAGTTCGTCGTCTCGACCACTCGCGTCGCCGAGGGACGCACCGCGTCGGGCCGCGACTTCTTCGCAGATCGATCTCGCCGGTCGTTGGGTGTGCTCGGCCGCAACGCGGATTAACACGACCGCGGCCTCGAATGCGTGGACCGTGTAGTCCTGGGGTTGCCACCATCCGGCCACTTCTTCGTAGTCGACGATGATCCCCGCGTGCAGACTGACGGCCGCCTGGATCGCCGCTCGATACTTCTGGCGCGCGGTATTGCCGCTGATGGTCCACTCGGACAGGAGTCGTTCGGTCGTGTCACTGAGCGACAGTGGTGTCGCCGGGGTCGCACCCGCGACCTCGAGGGCCATGGCCCCGATTTCGGTGAGCACGTCGCCCGGGAACGGAAACCGGTAGTCGGCGAACGGACGCAACCGGCTCAACACGTCGTCGAGCGGCTCGTCGTGGGCCAGTCCTTCGAGTACGAGCCGCGCGACCGCGACGCGATCCTGTTCCGTCGCGTTGGCCTTCTTCGCCATTCCTCGCAAGATAGAACCGGCCGATGGCACAGTCATCCTCCGCCACCTCGGATCATCAACCCTCGCAATATCACGCCAGAGCGGGCATTATGCGTTCCTCTCTGCGCCGCAGAGTTTGGGCGGGTGGCATTGATCGACGATCGCTGCGGGAGGCTCAATATGGATTCAGGAAACAGAGTTGGGGCGTGGATGGGCATCGTCTTCGTGGTGCTGTTCGTGGTGGGGTTCATCGCCTTCCCGACGCCGAGCGACAACAAAGACACGGTCAAGTGGCAGCAGTGGTGGACGGACAGCGGACATCGCGCCGGCGCGATCATCGGCGCGTACCTCATGGTGCTGGGTTTGCTTGCCTTCGTCTGGTTCATGTGGAGCCTGAATCACCGATTGCAGGACCGGGGCGGCATGATGATCACCTTCGGTTCGCTGTTCGTGGCCTTTGCCATGATCTCGGCGTTGGTGCGGGCCTCCATCCCGGGCGCGAAGCAGTTCGGGAGCGTGCCCGTTCCGTCGGGCGATTTTGCCCGCCAGTTCGACCAAATCGGTTTCGGAGTGTTGGTCGTCGCTGGAGCCTTGACGGCGGGCGCATTCCTCGCGACGGCGTCGTACTTGGCTCGCCGAGACCAGCTCCTACCCGGTTGGTTGACGATTGCGGGCTTTGTCGTCGGTGTGCTCCAGCTCGCCGGCGCCCTGTTCTTGCCGTTCGTGCTGTTCCCGCTCTGGGTTCTGATCGCATCCATCGTCTTAGTTGCGCGGTCATCGCGCACCGAAACGCCCATTCCCGTCGCGTCCACATAGCTCAGAATTTCCGATCGGCTCGCGCCGTGACTCGGTGCTGGAGTTGTCGTCCGAGGCTGAGACTTACGTGATCTATGTGAGGGTCACCTAGGCGACGACAGCAGGCTGGTTCGCGTCGCGGGGACCGATCCCACAAGGGCGGACGCGCCATAACTGCGGCTCCGTTCGCTCGACCGAACGCATCGCCGGGTAGTGGCTCAGGTTGATTGAGCGGCGTGTCGAATCATCGTCCAGGAGGATCCGTGTTTCTCGACCCGGACGAAGCCACTCGACTCGTACAGGCCGCGCGCTGAATTGTCTGCGGCGACCGGGTCGTGCACGCGTTGAACTTCACCGCGTGTTATTCGCGGCACTGCTTCGTGTGGTTGACGTTCCGGCGGACGACCGACGCCGTCATTTCGGGCTGCGAAGCGGCGTGGCGGTTCTTCGGTGGCGTGTTCCGCACCGTGATCCCCGACAACATGACCGCGATCGTCGACGACGCGCACGCGCTCGAACCTCGATTGAACCAAGCCTTCGTCGAATACGCCCAAGCACGCGGGTTCGTGGTCGACCCGGCACGGGTGCGCCGGCCGCAGGACAAACCCCGCGTGGAGCGGACGGTGCCGTTCGTGCGCCGCTCGTTCTTCGCCGCTGAGACCTTCATCGACCTCGACGACGCGCAACGCCGTGCCGAGCGGTGGTGCGCAACCAGGGCGGGCCTGCGCGTGCACGGCACCACACAACGCCAGCCCCTGGGCGTGTTCACGGCGGCGGAACAACCTCGGCTGCTGGTCGCACCGACCGAGCGCTACGACCTGCCGATCTACGCGAGCGCGAAGGTGCATCGCGATCATCACATCGAGGTCGCCAAGGCGCTCTATTCGGTGCCGGGCAACCTGATCGGCAGCCGCGTCGAGGTCCGCGCCGACCGATCGCTGGTGCGGATCTTCGCTCGTGGCCAGCTCGTGAAGGTCCATCCCCGCGACCAGCCCGGTCAGCGCTCGACCGACCCCGGCGACCTGCCCGCCGCCAAGACCGTCTACGCGTTGCGGGACCTGGACCGGCTGCAACGCATGGCTGCGAGTCATGGCCCGGCGATCGGCGCGTACGCGGCCGCGCTGTTGGACATCCCGTTGCCATGGACGAAGATGCGTCAGGTCTACGCGCTGTGAGGTCTGGTCAAGAAGTGGGGCGCCGAACGCGTCGAGGCCGCGTGCGCGAGCCGCGCTCGACCACGAGGCCGTCAACGTCGCGGCGTTGAGCCGAGGCGGCGTCACATTCGGGAGAAGCGACCGACCCAACGACGGCCGCACGTAGTCGCGGAACAAGCGGTGGTTGTGCTCCCACGTCGTCGGACGGACGCTCGCGCGGATGCCCGGGAACCACTCCTCCTCGAGGAAGCGGTTGAGTGTCAGCTTCGATGGCTCGACGTACGCGCCACGCCGCACCTCGTCGCGGAACTCGGCGAACGCGCGCTCGGCTTCCTTGCGCGTTTTGAAGCCACCGCGCGACTTCTGTCGGCGCTTTCCCGTCGGGACCGGGTTCGAGTTCGATCCAGAAGCACCAATACGCGCCGCGCTTGCGGAAGTGACCCTTCGCAACGCGCGCAACGCAACTCCGTTAGCAATCCGTTAGCAATGGTGTTTTGGGCCGTCCGCGCCGTGCCGCCCAGTCCCTCGAGTCCGACGAAAGTCCTCGTCAGAGAGTTGTGCGAGCGGGGAGACTCGAACTCCCACCTCTTTCGAGACCGGGACCTAAACCCGGCGCGTCTGCCGATTCCGCCACGCTCGCGTCCGGTCATCTTCGCGCACGGTGCGTCGCTTCTCCTTTGGATCCGGGCGGCGACCCCGACCGCGGGAACGATTGTCATTTGCGTTCGGTGATGCGAGCCGACACGTTCTCCGGGACCCAGTCCTCGGTGCCGAGCCGATACAGGTGGTACTGGAGCGCGGGGCGCTGCACGGAGATGCGCGTGGCGTCTTTCGACGCCGTGCCGACGAAGTAGCGCTGCTCGTACAGCTCCGACGTGTCGAGGTTTTGGTCGTCGCCGAACGCGACGCCGACCTGCACCACGCCGTCGTGCGTGACGGGCACGACGAGCACGCCCCGCTTGCTCGGAGGCGTGGCCGTGCCCGGCGCGACAAGCGCGACGTCGACGCGATGCCGTCGCCCGGGTGTCGACGAGCGTTCGATCGTCTGTTGCGCGATGACCGTGCCGTCGTAGGAGATGTACGCCGACGTCACGGGATGGTTGTCGCTCGTGACGACGAAGTGCAGCCTGATCGTTCGGCCCGTCGTGATCCGTAGCGGCTGGATGAGATCGGTGCGTTGAGTGAGCGCGTCGCCGGGTTCGATCCGTCGCACCCATTGATACAGCTTGCGTGCGGGGAACTGCGTCGCGAGGTCAACCGTACGGGCGCCGCGATCGATCGCATACAGCACGTCGTCGTGGAGCTCGGGATCACCGACGAGGAACTGGAAGTCCTTCAGGATGTATCCCTGCGGATCGCCTCGATTGACGAGCACGGCGTTGTGCAGCGCGACCGACATGGTTGCGCGCTTGCGTTGTTGGGCGAGCTCTTCGGTGTAGTTCGCGTTCCCGTGGATCGGCGGTAACACGAACGCGGTCCCCACCAGGAGCGCGAGGCACGCGAGCGCGACCAGGGAGCGTGATCGGCGTGCAAGACGGTGCAGGCTCCAGCCCGCGAGCACGGCAAGCGGCGCAAACGCCGGCACGTAGTAGTGGGGACCGAGGCCGTTGCGCGCACCACCGCCCGCCAGGGCCGTTCCCCACCAGAAGAAGTAGACGGCGGGAAACGTCGAGCGCGACGACGAACAGCAACCACGTGGTGGCGCGCCGCCGGCGCAAGACGACAGTGGCGAGCGCGAGCACGAGGCCGATCCCGCCGCCGGCGAGCCAGCGCGGGATCGCGGCGCTGTTCTGCTGGAGTGCGCGAACGGCTTTCGCCCGGTCGTAGTCGAGCGTTCCGAAGTCGGGTGCGAAGCGGCGCGGGCCGAAGCCGAACGTGTCGAGCGGTTCTGCCACCTGCTGCGGGAACCGCAGCGGTGCGCCGGTGATATGGACGTTGTACGCGACCGTGATCGCAACGAACGGCAGTACGCCGAGCGCGACCCAGAGCAGCGCCTTGCGGAGCTCGATCGCGTCGTCGGCAACCAGCCGTCCGGTGAGATAGACGACGATCGGGATAGCGAACAGCAACGCGTCGGCGGGTCGTGTGAGCTGCGCGACACCGAGCAGTGCACCGCACACCGCGTAGATCTCGTGCCGGCGTGTTCGCAGCCCGGCGAGGGCGGCCGCGAGCGCACCAGTGACGAGTGCCGTGATCCAGAGGTACGGCAGGTACGTCGCCGACTGGATGATGAAGATCGGCGACAACAAGAACACGCCGACCGCGTAGATCGCCGAGCCGCGCTCGAATTCTTGTGCGAGAAACCAGACGGCAACCGTGACCGCGATCGCGGCAGTGACGAGCGCGATCTTTTCGCTTCCGAGCGCGTGCGACACCGCGATGACGGTCGGCCACGCGGGCTGGTAACGCGGGAACAACCGAGTTCCTCGCTGTCCGAAGAGCCAGGGATAGAAGAATTCTTCGTGCACGCGCGCCGACAAGGTGACGTGGCCCTGCGCGAGCATGCGCGCTTGGTAGATGTACACCGACTCGTCGGAGTTGCCGCTGAACAGTGGGAAGAACACCGCCCGGGCGATCAGCGACGTCGCGCCGGCCGCGGCGGCCGCGACGCCGAGCGGCCACAGCGACAGGGCGCGAGCGCGGCGATCGGGATCCTCCTCGAGCGGCGGCTGGTCCGGCACCGCTTCGAGCGTGGTCGCCATCGGGCGCATCCTACGTGCGGTGATGGCGCCCGAGTCTCGGGCACATCTCGACAAGAACGGGCTAGATGCTCGTCCAGCCACCGTCGACGCAGAGGGTCTGACCGGTGACGAACGTGCTCGCGTCGCTCGCGAGGAACAACAACGCGCCGTCGAGCTCGTGCTCGTCGCCGCCGCGTCCCATTGGCGTGCGCTGGCGAACCCACCGCTCCGCGCGCTCGTCGCCGAACATGCGACCCTCGGTCATCTCGGTGCGGAACCACCCCGGCGCGAGGCAGTTCACGCGCACGCCGCGCCGCGCCCATTGTGCGGCGAGCTCGCGCGTGAGGTTCACGAGCCCGCCTTTGCTCGCGGCATATCCCGCCTCGGGGATCTGCCCGACGCCGACGAGACCCCAGATCGACGCCACGTTGACGATCGAGCCGCGTGTGTTGGAGGCGACCATCGCACGCGCCGCTTCGCGTGCGAGCTCGAACGGCGCGACGAGGTTGACGCGCACGGTCTGCACGAACTTGTCGGTCGTCTCCTCGAACGCCGGCGTGGGATCGCTCGTGCCCGCGTTGTTGACCAGCACGTCGACGCGGTCGTAGTGCGCAAGCGTCGCGGCGACGAGCGCTTTTGGCGCGCCGTCATCGGCAAGGTCGCACGCGACCGGCACCGCGTCGCGGAGCTCACCGGCGAGGCGAGCAAGTCGTTCGGCGCGCCGTGCAGCAAGGACGACGCGCGCGCCCGCCGCGTCGAGCACACGAGCGAAGCGCGCACCGAGGCCGGCGCTCGCGCCGGTGACGATCGCGACCTTCCCGTCCAGACGAAACGTGGCGAGCGGATCCAGCGGCATCATGGCCCGACATCTTGGCCGGTCGTGCCGCGACCGGGCCCGGGCGGCCAAACGCTCGGCGCGGGTAGCGTCCTGCGCGTGAGCGACGACATCCGGCCCTTCCGGATCGAGGTGCCCGACGCAGTGCTCGACGACCTGCGCGAGCGTCTGCAGCGCACCCGATGGCCCGACCAGATCCCCGACAGCGGCTGGGGATACGGCACCGAGCTCACGTACCTGCAGGACCTCTGCGACACGTGGGCGTCGAAGTTCGACTGGCGCGCGCAAGAAGCGCGGTTCAACCGCTGGCCGCACTTCCTCACCGATATCGACGGCCAGCAGATCCACTTCATCCACGCGCGGTCCGACGACCCGAACGCGCTGCCGTTGATCATCACGCACGGCTGGCCCGGATCGGTCGCCGAGTTCCTCGACGTTATCGAGCCGTTGCGCGTACAGTTCCATGTCGTTGCGCCCTCGCTGCCCGGCTACGGCTGGTCGGGCCCGACGACGGAGCCCGGTTGGGACGCCGCGCGCGTCGCGCGCGCGTGGAAGACGCTCATGGCGCGCCTCGGCTACGACCGCTACGGCGCGCAGGGCGGTGACTGGGGTGCAATGATCAGCGCGCGCCTCGCCGCGATCGACAGCGACCACTGCCTCGGGCTGCACTCGAACATGCTGCTTGCCTTCCCCGCCGACCCGAGCACGGTGCAGCTCGACGAGCAAGAGACAGCCGATCTCGCGTCCGCCGGCGAGTTCATGACCCGCGGCGCGGCGTACCAGGAGATCCAGGGCAAGAACCCGCAGACGCTCGGGTACGGCCTCACCGATTCACCCGCGGGCCTCGCGGGCTGGATCGTCGAGAAGTTCTGGGCCTGGACCGACAACGACGGCAACCCCGAAGACGCGGTCACGCGCGACCAGATCCTCACGAACCTCACCGTGTACTGGGTGACGAAGACGATCAACTCGTCGATCCGTCTCTATTGCGAGTCGCAGCGCGGCCACAACTTCGGTCCCGGCGACGACTACGTGTCGGTACCGACGGCTGCCGCAGTGTTCCCCAAGGAGATGTTCCGCATCCCCAAGGCCTACGCCGAGGCGCGCTACAACCTCGTGCGCTACACCCGCTTCGACCGCGGCGGCCACTTCGCTGCGCTCGAACAGCCCGACCTGCTCGTCCAAGACGTCAAGGAGTTCTTCCGTGAGGCGTGAGTGAGGGTCGGAAAACGACCCCCTATTGACGCCCCGAGGACGTGAGGTGATCCGACGTGCATGACCTGGTGATCAAGGGCGGGAGCGTCGTCGACGGCACCGGTGCGGAAGCACGCACGGCCGACGTCGCGATCTCCGGCGGTGTCGTCACGGAGGTCGGCAAGGTCAGCGGCAAAGCGCGTACGAAGATCGACGCCGACGGCGCGCTCGTGACGCCCGGCTTCGTCGACGTGCACACCCACTTCGACGGCCAGGTCACCTGGGACCCCCTGCTCACGCCGAGCTGCTGGCACGGCGTGACCACGATCGTGATGGGCAACTGCGGCGTCGGGTTCGCGCCCGCCAAGCCCGACAAGCACGACTGGCTGATCGGCCTCATGGAAGGCGTCGAGGACATTCCCGGCGCGGCGTTGTCGGAAGGCATCGAGTGGGAATGGGAGCACTACCCCGAGTACCTCTCGGCCGTCGACCGCGCGCCGAAGATGCTCGACGTCGGTTCACAGGTGCCGCACGGCGCCGTGCGCGCGTACGTGATGGGCGACCGCGGCGCCAAGAACGAGCCCGCAACGCCCGACGACATCGAGGCCATGGCGCGCGATCGTGCGCGCCGGGATGGAAGCCGGCGCGCTCGGCTTCTCGACCAGTCGCACGATCGCGCACATGGCGATCGACGGCGAGCCCGTGCCCGGCACGTTCGCCGCCGAGGACGAGCTGTTCGGGATCGGCACTGTGCTCGGCGACCTCGGCACGGGTGTGTTCGAGCTCGCGCCCGCCGGCGCGCTCGGCGAAGATCTCGCGGCGCCCGAACGCGAGATGGCCTGGATGCGCAAGCTCGCAGGCGCGATCAGGCGGCCGGTGTCGTTCGCGCTCACCCAGAACGACCACGATCCCGAGTCGTGGTCGCTGATGCTCGAGCTCTGCGCGGAAGCCGCAGCCGAAGGTGCGCCCGTGCGACCGCAGGTCGCGGGCCGGCCGGTGAGCTTGCTGCTCGGCCTGCAGTCGTTCCAACCGTTCGCGTTCTGTGCGTCGTGGGCACCGCTGCACGATATGCCGATCGCCGAGAGGGTCGCCGCCATGCGCGACCCCATGCTGCGCGCCAAGCTGCGGGCCGAGGTCGACACGGCGATCGCGCCGATGCGCCAGTTCCTCGACCCCGAGCGCGCGTTCCCGATGGGCGCGACACCCGATTACGAACCAAAGCCCGAGCAGAGCATCGCGGCGCAGGCGCGCGCGCAGGGCCGCGATGTGATGGACGTCTACTACGACGCGCTGATCGCCGACGACGGCTTCGCGCTCGTACTACGCCCGCTGCTCAACTTCACGAACTTCTCGCTCGATCCTGTGCGCGAGATGCTCCTGCACCCGACGAGCGCGTGGGGCCTCGGTGATGGCGGCGCGCACTGCGGCACGACGTGCGACGCGAGCACGCCGACGTTCATGCTCGCGCACTGGACCCGCGATCGCGACCACAACCGGCTCCCGCTCGAATGGGTCGTGAAGAAGATGACGGCCGACACCGCGTCGATCTACGGGCTCGGCGATCGCGGCGCGCTCGGTGCCCGGCAAGATCGGCGACGTGAACGTGATCGACTACGACCACGTGCAACTCGAACGGCCGGTCATGGTGCACGACCTGCCCGGTGATGCGCGCCGGTTCGTGCAACGCGCGCGCGGTTACCTCACGACCGTGAAGTCGGGCGAGGTCGTGTTGTGCGACGGCGACGACCAGGGTGCGCGCCCCGGCAAGCTGTTGCGTGGCGCACGTTGAGCGGCCGCTACAGGCCCGGCTTCCACACCATCAGCAGCAAGATCAACACGACGATGATGTTGAGCGCCGCGCCGCCCATGGCTTGGCGCTGGCCGAGCGACTGAATCTGCGCGGCGTGCGCGGCCGGCCCGCCGCCGGCCGGCGGGCCCTGCTCCATCTGCGCGAGCAGCGCGTTGACACGCCGGTGACCGGGGATCATGACCGCGTGTGCGATGCCGATCGCGACGACGTACAGCAGCAGTGAGAGCCAGATCCACGTCTGCGAGAGCTTCCATGCCTTGTCGCTCGCGACGATCAGCAGGATGCCCCATACCGGGATCGTGTAGATGACGTACTCGGCGATGGTCGACACCGCGAAGTTCGCCTCGGAGATCGCGCGTCCCTGCGGTCGCTGATACTTCTGCACTTGCGCGGCATACAAGCCGTTGAGCATGACCGCGCCGAGCCCGACGATCGCACTGAGGATGTGGACGACGAGCAACAGCTTGTAGATCCCGGAATTCGTCGTTGCGAGCAGCAGCACATGTACCTCCAGCCGGGGCCGCGCCGCAAGAGTTCAGCACACGGCGCGGCCCGTGCAGGGGGATCCTCGGTGCGTCACAATGCAGCGCATGGTTGAGGGTGACCGTAGGTTCCGGGTCGGCGTGCTCGCGCCGATGCCGTCGGAGATGAAGCCCGTCGTGCAGGCGATGAAGCTCGACCGTGCGCCGGGCGAAAAGTTCTATCGCGGGAAGGTCGGCGGCGCCGATGTGGTGGCAACTCGCACGGGCATGGGCCTGCAGATGGCCCGCGAGGCGACCACCCGTTTGCTCGACGAGGTCGAGGTCGACCATGTGCTCGTTGTCGGTATCGCGGGCGGGATGAGTCACAGCAAGGTCGGCGACGTGTTGTTTCCCGAGGTCGTCGTCAACAAGCACACCGGTGTTGGGTACAAGGCGACGCCGCTCGGCGCATTCACCCCGCAGGGCAAGACGATGAGTCACGACGACTTCGACATCAGCCCCGATTCTCTGCGCGAGCTGGTCGGCGAGGGCTTCATCGCAGTCGACATGGAAACGGCCGGGGTCGCCGAGGTGTGCGAGCAACGAGGTCGTCCGTGGTCGGCGGTGCGGGTCATCAGCGACCTGGTCGGTGTCACACCGGGCGACGTCATCGGTCTCGTCAACCCCGACGGCTCGCCGAACATGGTCGCGGGCATCAGGTACATCGTGACGAAGCCCTGGCAGGTTCCGAAGCTCGTAAGGCTGGCGCGTGACTCGTTCCGTGCCGCGGACTCGGCCGCGAGAGTGGCCGCCCTTACCTTGCAGGCACGCTGAGGATCAGACGGGCTCGAGCGGACGAAACGGCGCGTCGGGCGGCGCGACCACGATCGCGTCTCCCGGCCCGACGGTGCCGCCGGTGACCACGATGCTCATCACGCCAGCCTTGCGAATCAACGCGCCCTGCGCGTCGCGGTCGAGGACTGCAGCCGTGAGCCCGGACTGCAGCCCGTCGAGCTGCCGGCACGGACTCCGCAGCCCGGTGAGCTCGATGACCGCGCGCTCGCCCAGGCGCAACCGCGTGCCGGTCGGCAGCGCGTGCAGGTCGAGGCCGCGCGTCGTGACGTTCTCGCCCATCGCGCCCGCATCGACCGCGTAGCCGCGCGCGCGGAGCTCGACGAAGAGTTCGGTCTGGATCAAGTGGACCTGGCGCAGGTTCGGCTGTGTGGGGTCGCGCGCCGCACGCGATCGGTGCCGCACGGTCGCGCCGGCATGCGCGTCGCCCTCGACGCCCAGCCCGGCGAGCAGCCGGATGCTCGAGTGATTCGTCTTCGAGACGTCGTGCGTCGCTCGCCGACTGACGGCGCTCACGACGGCGGTCTGCCGATGATGCATCCATGGGACGGTACGCGACGAGCACATGTGGCGCTCGTGAATTACGCGTGCGCACGTAGTTCCCGACGTGCTCGTCACTCCTCGCTCGCGGACGGAAAGGTGTCGACGTCGCGGAGGTCGGGAAACAGCATGGACCAACCGAGCGCGATGGCGAGCGTTGCCGCGCCGCCGAGCACGACGGCGCCGCCCGGCCCCAGCAGCTGGCCCGCGACACCCGACTCGAACGCGCCGAGCTCGTTCGATGCGCCGATGAACACGTTTTCGACGGCGAGCACCCGTCCGCGTTTGGAACGCGGCGTGACGAGCGGGACGAGCGTCGCGCGCACGAACACGCTGACCGAATCGGCGCCGGACAGTAGAGCATCGAGATGAACGCGATCGTGAAGACGTGCGTCGCGCCGAGCACGGTCGTCGCCACGCCGAACAATGCGACGACGCCCAACAGCGTGCGTCCGACGTACCGCCGCAGTGGACGGAGCGCGAGGCCGAGCGTGACGAGCGACGCGCCGACGCCACCCGCGGCGCGCAACCATCCGACGCCCACGGCACCAGCATGCAGCCGTTCCTCGGCGATCGCCGGCAATAGTGCGACCGCGCCGCCGAACAGCACCGCAAAGAGGTCGAGCGAGATCGCGCCGAGCACGATCGGTCGGCGCCGGACGAACCGAAGACCCTCGACGCCTTCGCCGAGGTTCGCGCGGAGCCCGGCCACTGCCGGCGCGATCGCGTCGACAACGGGCTGTTGTACGAAAAGCACGAGGCCGCCCGACACCAGCGCGGACAACGCGACGGCGGGGTACGGCAGGCGTTGCTGCGCGGCATAGAGGAACGCACCGATCACCGGTCCGACGATCGTGGCGATCTGCCACATGATCGACGACCGGGCGACGACCCAGGGCACACGTTCCCCGTGGACGATGTCGGCCGGGAGTGCGCGCACGGCCGGCCCCGCGAACGCGCGTGCTGTGCCGAACACGAACGCGAAGACGAGGATCGGGATGACCGACGTCGGCGTCGACGACAGATAGACGAAGATCGCCGCCGCGGTTGCCGCCTGCGCGCCGAGGCTTCATGCGGCGACGCGGGTGCGATCGAAGCGATCGGCGATCGAGCCGGTCACGAACACCAGCAGCGCCGACGGCGCGAACGCGGCGAGGCCGAGCAGCCCGAGGTCGAGCGGGCGGTGGCTGATCGCGAACACCTGGAGCCCGAGCACCGTGTCGAGCATCGTGTTGGCCATCGCGCTGCACAACAAGCTGGCGAGCAGCGCGGCGACCGACCAGTCGCGGCAGGGCAAGGGCCATCTCGGCGCTGTCGTCCCCGCGATCCATGTTGCCCGCACGCTGTTCAGTGACTCCGACGCGAGGCTCCACTGGTGGTGCGGCCGACAAGTTCGTAGTGTCGGTACCCATGCGCGAGGAGCGAGTCGCCGCGTTCCTCGACCGGGTCACGTAGATCAAGTGCGTCATCGTCGACGCAGAGTCCCGTCATCTGAACGATCAGAGAGGAGTCGCAATGCCGAAGTACCTGGTCAAAGCTTCGTACAACGCCGATGGCGTGAAAGGGGTGCTGAAGGGAGGCGGCACCGCGCGCGCCAACGCGGTACAGAAGATGCTCGAAGGGATCGGCGGCAAGATGGAGAGCTTCCACTTCGCCTTCGGCGACGACGACGCCGTCGTCATCGTCGATCTGCCCGACAACATCTCGGCGGCAGCACTCTCGCTCGCGGTTTCGGCATCGGGCCTGGCCGCCTCGAAGGTGACGGTGTTGCTCACGCCGGCCGAGCTCGACGAAGCCGCAAAGCGCACCGTGAGCTACACGCCGCCCGGCGGGTGAAGCACGAGCGCGCTCGTCCCGCGTCGGCGCGTGAGTGTGGATCACCACGGTCCGAGTGGTTAGCGTCGCCCGCATGAAGGCTGCGGTGCTCGAACACATTCCCGGTGAGTTGGTTGTCGACGACGTGGAGATCGGCAGCATTGGTCCGCACGACGTGTTGGTGCGGACGACCGCGGCCGGGTTGTGCCACTCCGATCTGCATTTCATGGAGGGCAAGTATCCGCACCCGGTGCCGGTCGTGCTCGGCCACGAATCGGCCGGTGTCGTAGAAGCGGTCGGCACGGACGTCTCGTACGTACAGCCCGGCGATCACGTGATCTCCTGCGTCAGCGGGTTTTGTGGCGCGTGCCGTTACTGCCTCACGGGTCGTCCCAATCTCTGTGACACCGCGGGAATGGGTGCCGCGGTGTCGAACCCGCCGCCGTTCCGTCGAGGCGACGAGCCGGTGTTCCAGTTCGCGGGCTTGGCGAGCTTCGCCGAGCAGCTGCGCGTGCGCGAGAACCTGCTCGTCAAGATCCGTGCCGACATGCCGCTCGACAAAGCCGCGCTCATCGGCTGCGGCGTCACGACCGGCGTCGGCGCGGTATTGAACACCGCGGAAGTGCGCGCAGGTGAATCGGTCGCCGTGATCGGCTGCGGCGGGATCGGGTTGAACGCCATACAGGCCGCCGCGCTCGCGGGCGCAGGACGCGTCATCGCGATCGATCGCGTTGCATCGAAGCGCGAGCTCGCCACGAGCTTCGGCGCCACCGACGTCGTCGACGCGTCGACCGACGATCCGGTCGGCGCGGTCCTCGAGCTCACCGGCGGCGGTGTCGATCATGCGTTCGAGGCGATCGGACTGACCGCGACCGCGCAACAAGCGTTCAACATGCTCGCCAAGGGCGGTACCGCGACCGTCATCGGGATGATCCCGTTGGGTGAGCGCGTCGAGATCGACGGATTCCAGCTCCTGATGGAGAAGCGGATCCAGGGTTCGAACATGGGCTCGAACCGATTTCGCATCGACATGCCGCAGTACGTCGAGTGGTACATGGCGGGAAAGCTGAAGCTCGACGAGCTGGTCAGCCGCACCATGCCGTTGGAGAAGATCAACGACGGCTTCGCGGCGCTCGAGAGCGGTGAGGTCGCGCGCCAGCTCGTGACGTTCGACGCGTGACTATCGCGTCGCGGCCGTCGCGACGAACACGGGGATCGCACGATCGGTGCGCGCTTGGTAGTCGGCATATGGCGGGTAAGACGCGACCGCGCGTTCCCACCACAGCGCTTTTTCGTCGCCGTCGACCTCGCGCACGACGACGCGGAACGGCTCGACGCCGTCTTGGATCGTGATCTCCGAACCAGCCTTGAGGTTGTAGTACCAGACGGGGTTTCTCGGCGCGCCGCCGATCGACGCCACGAGTGCGTACTCGCCGTTGTGCTCGACGCGCATCAACGGGACCTTGCGAATCTTGCCGCTCTTGTTACCGCGCATCGTCACGACGATGATCGGCATGCCGGTGTCGAGAAGCGTGTTCGCCTCGCGCCCGCCCGACGCCTCGTACCGCTCGACCTGGTTTCGCACCCAGCCCGCCGGAGAAGGTTCGTAGTCATCATCGAGCGGCATCGGCGCACGATACCTGCGGCTCTTCGGGGCCGACGCCGACCTCCGCGTCAGACGGAACGGCTCAGTCGTCGCCTCGGAAGAGGCCGGCGATCGCGTCGTGCAACTCCGCAGAGCGTTCGTGTGTCCTCATCGCGCGAAAATGCGCCGGCGTCCGCTGGTCGTGACGCTCGACACTCTCGCGCTCGGTCTGCGCCAGCTGGCGCTCGCGCTCGGCGAGCTTGTGTTCTCGATCGGCTCGGCGCCCCATCGTGGGCACACTATGCCGGTTCGCGATCGGCGTGCCGCGACTCGAATGACGAACCGCTCGCGCGGTCCGGCGAGTACGGTCGAAGCTCGACACGGGTGGTCTTCTTCGAGAATGGTCGATTTGCGTGACGCAGCCCTCGGAGGCGCGCGATCAGCTCGGGGAATGACGGAACAGGACGCGAATCACGCGATCTCGGCGGCAAGATCCGTGGCCTGGCGCTCGAGCGCGGCGCACCCGAATGCTCGTGAAGTCGTGATCGCGTCTGCAAGTAGCTCGTGCGCACGGATCCGATCGCGCTCGTCGCCCTGGCCGCGATGTCGGCCGTCGCCGCCAGGCCCTTCAGCTCGTGCATGCCGAGCGGAGCGAAACGATGATCGCTCCGCCTCGCTTGAAGTCCGACGATCTCCGTAGTGAGGATTTGTCCGCCTTGCGCGCTCGCGCACAATCGGGCGGCTTCGACGACAGGTTCTCCGAAGTAGTCGCCGTCCTCTTCGGTCACATCACCTGTGCCGCGACGGCTCCGTCCAGTGCCGCGCTCAGCTCGCATACACCACCATCAGTCCGTCACCGAGGTTCTTCACTTCTGTGCCGGTGGCGTCGATGGCCGTTCGTAACACACCGAAATGGATCCGACGCATCTCGTCGGCGCCCGCGCCGTCGAGACGGGATGCCATCTGCGTCGACCCGACGAGATCGGTGAAGATGATCGAGGTCGTGACAGTCGTCGCCGTGAAGAGGAGCGCCTCGGTTCGTACGTACGCCCCCCGGGACTCGAACCCGGAACCTGCAGATTAAGAGTCTGATGCTCTAACCAATTGAGCTAGGGGCGCGTGAAATCTGAATCCGTCATGCTAGTGGACGACCTCGTATCGTTTCGCCGTGGACATCGTCGTCAGCGGTGCGACCGGCCTCATCGGTACTGCCCTGAGCTCGTCGTTGCACGCCGAGGGGCATCGTGTGCTGCGGCTGCGGCGTCGTGGCATCACCGAAGGTGACGACATCGGCTGGGACCCGGTAGCGGGGCGGATCGACGCACCCGCGCTCGAAGGTGTCGATGCGGTCGTACACCTCGCCGGCGAAGGCATCGGTGAGCACCGCTGGACCGACGACCAGAAGAAGCAGATCCGCGAGAGCCGTGTGCGCGGCACGTCGGTACTCGCGGCCGCGGTCGCCACCCGGGAACGCAAGCCGCGTGTGTTCGTATCGGCGTCGGCGATCGGCTACTACGGCGATCGCGGCGACGAGGTGCTCACCGAGAAGAGCGCGTCCGGCAACGACTTCCTCGCCGAGGTGTGCCGCGCGTGGGAAGAGGAGACGCGGCCCGCCGCCGACGCGGGCGTGCGCACTGTCATCACGCGCAACGGCATCGTGCTCGCCAAACACGGGGCGCGCTCGCAAACATGCTGCTGCCGTTCCGGCTCGGCATCGGTGGCAAGCAGGGTTCGGGCAAGCAGTGGATGAGCTGGATCGCGCTCGTCGACGTCGTGGCCGCGATCCGGGCGGTGATCGACGACGAACGCTTCCACGGGCCCGTGAACCTCACCGCGCCGAATCCGGCCACCAACGAAGAGTTCGCACACACACTCGGCCGTGTGCTGCACCGACCGACGGTGCTCCCCACTCCGTTGCTCCCACTGAAGCTGCGCTTCGGTGCCGAGCTCGTCGAGTCGTTGCTGCTCGTGAGCCAGCGCGTCGTGCCCGCCGAGCTCGAGGCCAAGGGGTTCACATTTGCGTCTCCCGAGCTCGAGCAGGCGCTCGTTGCGATCCTGCGCGCATGACGCGCATCTGGATCGACACCGATATCGGCGACGATCCCGACGACACGGTGGCGCTGTGGTGCGCGGGGCACGCGCCGGGAGCCGACCTCGTCGGCGTGAGCACCGTCGATGGCGACGTCGCAGCTCGTGCGCGCCTGGCGCAGGCGCTCCTGCCCGAAGTGACGGTGTGCGCGGGGCCACCGACGCCCGAGCAGCTCGGCGCGGTCGACGTGCTCGCCGGCATCGGCCCGTGGACGAACGTCGCGTCGCTCGCCACCGCGCACGCGCTCCCGCGCCGCGTCGTGATGATGGGCGGTGCGCTCGGCGGCGTGCGTCATCACGGTGTGTGGCACCACATCGAGCACAACGTGGGTCGCGATCCAGCGGCTGCCCAACGCCTGCTCGCACATACGGGCGATCTCGTCGTCGTGCCGCTCGACGCCACCGCGCTGCTGACCGTCGACGACGAGATGGAAGGGGTGCTGACCGCGAACATCCCGCCGCTGCGCGAACAGCTCGCGGCGTGGCGCGCCCGGCGCGACGAGCCGCTCGAGCTCGTCCTCCACGATCCGGCGACCGTGCTGATCGCGCTGGGCGAGCGCATCGCGGTATGGAAACCCGTCGCTTGCAGGTCGACGACGACGGCACGATGCGTGCTTCGATCACGGGCCCGCCGCAACACGTCGTCGCGCACATCAACGCCGACGCGACACGAGCGCGCGTTCGCCGCGCTCGCCTCGGAAGGGTGACTGAGGGGACTCGAACCCCCGGCCTTCGGGACCACAACCCGACGCTCTAACCACCTGAGCTACAGTCACCACGCGCTGCGCGGCCGAGCCGACAGCCCCGACAGTGTAGAGGCCGCAACTCGTAAACACTCCTGACAAAGGGTCGACTCCGCGCTCCGCTCCCTCCGGTCGCTTCGCTGTCGTGTTCTTGAAAGAGTGCGGGCTCCGTCGCAGCGGTCGCTCCTCGCACCGATAGCGTCATCCCTTTCCAAGCACGTCGACCGGGAGGGTGAGGTGGACGCATCAGGAGTAGGACGGCACGCCATCTGCGAGCTCTGGGGTGCGAGTCACCTCAACTCGCTGCAGAAGGCCGAGCAAGCCCTGCGCGACGCGTCCTTCGCCGCCAACGTGACCCTGATCGACGTGTTCGTTCACCAATTCTCGCCGCACGGCGTCTCCGGCATCGCGATGATCGCCGAGAGCCACTTCTCCATTCACACGTGGCCCGAGCACGACTACGTCGCGGCCGACCTGTTCAGCTGCGGCGACAACGCCGACCTGGATGCTGCGATCGAAGTGCTGCGCGAGGCATTCGAGGCCGACCGGGTCGAGTGCAAGTACCTCACCCGGGGCGTGCCGCCCGAAGTCGCCCGCCGCTTCGAGGAACACGAGCCGGGGAGCGCCTCGCACGCGGCGTACGACGTCACCCAGGTGCTCGAGCAGCGTCGCACCGAATTCCAGGAGATCATGCTCTTCGAGGCGCCCCGCCTCGGTCGCGTCCTCGCGCTCGACGGCATCGTGCAGATGACCGACCTCGATACCTACGTGTACCACGAGATGCTCGCCCATCCGGCGCTGTTCTCGCACCCGGGTCCGCGCGACGTCGCGATCGTCGGCGGCGGCGACGTGCATCTCGTCGCCGAAGTCCTCAAGCACCCGGGCATCGAACGAGTCTTCCTGCTCGAGCTCGACGAAGAGGTCGTGCAGGTCGCACGCAAGCACTACGAGGTCGCCCGCGTCGCGCTCGCCGACCCGCGTGTCGAGGTGCGTCCGAGAGACGCGTTTCACACCGTCGGCGAGCTCCACGGCGAGCTCGACGTGATCATGGTCGACCTCACCGACCCGATCGGTCCGGCCGCTCGCCTGTTCGAGGACGAATTCTACGCGCTGTGCGAGACCTCGCTGAGGGACGACGGGATGCTCGTGGCACAGACCGAGTCGATCCACTTCCACCCCGACATCGTGCGCAACTGCTTCACCACCCTCGGACGGCGCTTCGCGCACGCCGACCTGTTGTGGACCGCGATCGCTACGTATCCGGGCGCGTTCTGGACGTTCAGCCTCGCGTCGAAACGTCACGATCCGCGTGTGGTCCGCCGGCGTCCCCGAGTCGACACGCGTCTGTACGACGTCGACGCGCACGAGTGGTTCTTCGTGCCGGAACCGGTGCGCCGGCGCCTGCTCGGGATTTGAGCTGTGCACGCAATCGTCACGGTCGACGCGCCCTGGGCGTGTGCCTGCCAAGGTCTCCGGAGCTCGCACTCGCTCCTACGGGACTGCACCGAGGAACTCCAACGTCGCGTCGATACACGCGAACTCGCTGGCCGCGCGGAAGTGGTCGACGCCCGGGAGCGTCCGAAGCTCTGCGTTCGGCAGCGCCGCGAGCAACGGTTCGGCGGGACCGGCGAAGTCGCGATCGCCGATGATCACAAGTGTCGGGCACGTGACGTGCGAGACCTCTTCCTCGGTAAACGGCGCACGTGGTCGGCGAAGGCACGCCGCGATGGCGAGCGGATCGTTGCCTGCGCTCGCAGCGAGCTGCACGAAGAGCCGGGCAGTGAGATCGTCGGGTTCGACACCGTGTTCGAACGCGTCCGCCAGCCCGCCGAAGTCGTCGTCGCGGAAGAGGTTTGCGCCCACACCGATCACAACGAGTCGTGCGAATCGATCGGGCGCGGTCGCGGCGACACGCAACAGGAGCTGACCGCCCATCGAGAAGCCGACCGCGTCGATCGGTTCGTCGGGAAGCTTGTTCGCGATCGATCGCTCGAGATCGACGTACGCGCCCGGATCGTGCGGCGCGTCAGCCGTACCGTGACCCAACACGTCGACGGGAATCACCCGTCGCCGCGCGATCGGTGAGCAGATCGACCCATCCTGCGGGTCGCCAGTTGTGCTCGAACGACGATCCGAGCCCGTGCACGAGCATGACCGGCGCTGCCACGGCGCCGCATCGTACTTGCGGCTGATTCTCGACGCGAGCTAGCGCAGCACGCCGATGAGCAGCAAGATGACGAGTATGAGGACAATGGCTCCAACGCCGATGTACATGCCCGAGCTCCCTGCGGCACTCGGCACCAAGCGCGCACCCGTGAAGAAACGACCGGTCGCGCTTGTCACGGCGTTGCTCATCGCCACGAGTGGCTTGCTGGTCACCGCGAGCCCGGCCGGCGCCGCGGACGCGCCGGCGCGCACGACGTGGTTGTGCTTCCCAGGCATGGCGAACAACCCCTGCGGCGGCGACATCTCCGTCACGCACTACGACGCGCGGCGGCGCGTGATCTCGGTCACGCACGAGTCGCAGTCCGACCAGAACATCGATTGCTTCTACGTGTATCCGACGACGAGCGACGAGCCGACACCGCAAGCCGACTTCAACGTCACGCCGGAGCTGCGGTCGATCGCGCTGTACCAAGCGTCGCGATATGCGAGTGAGTGCCGTGTGTTCGCGCCGGTGTATCGCCAGATCACGATCCAGGGTTTGTTCGGTGGCGACGTGACGCCGGAGATGCGCGAGACCGCATATCAAGACGTGCGGAGCGCCTGGCTCGACTACCTCGCGAACGACAACCACGGTCGCGGTGTCTTGTTCATCGGGCACTCGCAGGGCGCGGGCGTCCTGCGACGACTCCTTGCCGACGAGGTCGACCCGAAGCCCGCGGTCCGCCGGCTGCTCGTCGCCGGCATCCTGCTCGGCGGCAACGTGACGGTGAAGAAGGGCCAGGACGTCGGCGGCGACTTCCAGAACGTCCCCGCGTGCCGCCGGCGGACGCAGTTCGGCTGCGTGATCGTGTACTCGACGTTCGGTGCGCCGGTACCCGATACGAGCTTCTTCGGTCGTACGACAAACCCCGATCTCGAAGTGCTCTGCACCAACCCGGCCGCGCTCGGCGGCGGCGCGGCTCCGATCTCGCCGAGCCAACCGACCGAGCCGTTCGCGCCCGGCACCGCGATCGGCGGCGCCACGGGCGCGGTCGCTACTCCCGCAATCACCGCGACGACCACGTGGGTCGAGTATCGCTACGCGTATCGTGCCCAATGCTCGTCGGCCGGCGGCGCGAACGTGCTGCAGATCACGCCGCTCGGGATCTCACCGACCCTCAACGCCATTCCCGACCCCACGTGGGGACTCCACTTGGTCGACGCGAACATCGAGCTCGGCGATCTCGTGAAGCTCGTGCACGGACAGGGCGAGCGCTTCGTCAGGAGCGCGCGGCTACGTGCGTGGCGCGGCGGGTTCGTAAGGTCAGCCGCCCGCCATCTCGGCCATGCGCTTCTTCATCTCTTCCGGCGTGACGTCCTCGACGTGCGTCGAGACGTTCCAACGATGTCCGAACGGGTCGACGAACTGTCCCGAACGGTCGCCGTAGAACTGGTTCTCGACCGGACGCAGTTCGGTCGCGCCGTGCTCGAGCGCGCGGTTGAACGTGACGTCGACGTCCTCGACGTACACACTCATGGTCACCGCAGTGTTGCCGAGCTTCTTCGGGCTGACGAGATTCATGTCAGGAACCTCGTCGGAGAGCATGATCACCGCGTCGCCGATCGTCATCTCGGCATGCCCGATCTTCCCGTCAGGCCCACCCATACGCACGGTCTCGGTTGCGCCGAGCACCGTCGTATAGAAGTCGATCGCGTCCGCCGCGCCGTCGACGGTCAGGTACGGAATCACGCGCGGGTACTCATCGGGAATGGGCTTCACGGGCATGCGTCGTCTCCTTCGAGTGGGGAACACGACCATACGCGCCGGTGCGATCGCGCCGACGAGCCGCGCCCTGGCCCCGCCGACGGACGTGCTCTACCGGGGGAAGAACTCATGGCGTCGACACGGTGCCGGTGGCCGCCGCTCCCGGATTCACCCAGCACCCCCGGAAACGAAGGAACCGTGGGACACAGCGATGCTGACGTGCGCGCCCGGCAGGATTCGAACCTGCGACCTAGTCATTAGAAGTGACTTGCTCTATCCAGCTGAGCTACGGGCGCGTAGGAAGCAACGAAACGGTATCGGTTCGAAGCGTCAGGTCGAGGTGCTCGACGCCCTCGCACGTGTCGACGCGCCCGGCTGCGATGGATGCCGCACGGCCGCCGCCCCGAAGTGAGCCAATCCCGGCGTTCCCGAGAGCAGGAAGTCGACGAGCAGCGGATCGCTTACGATGCCCGGCATGAATATCGCCTCCTTGCTCGGTGCCGACGCCGAAAGGCTTCTGAATCATGTGTCGAAAGGGATCCCCAAGGACGACCTGCACCTGCCCGGTCCGGACTTCGTCGATCGGGTCTGGGCGGGCAGCGACCGTCCTGTGCAGGTGCTGCGCAACCTGCAGCAGCTCTACGGCAGCGGACGTCTCGCCGGAACCGGTTACGTCAGCATCCTGCCGGTCGACCAGGGCATCGAACACTCTGCTGGCGCGTCGTTCGCGCCGAACCCTCGGTACTTCGATCCGCAGAACATCATCGAGCTCGCGATCGAGGGCGGTTGCAATGCGGTCGCGACGACGTACGGCGTGCTGGGCGCGATGTCACGCAAGTACGCGCACAAGATCCCGTTCATCGTGAAGATGAACCACAACGAGCTGATGACCTTGCCGAACAAGTTCGACCAGATCATGTTCGGCTCGGTCGAGGAGGCGTACGAGCTCGGCGCGGCCGGTGTCGGCGCCACTGTCTACTTCGGCTCCGAGGAAGCCACCCGACAGATCCAAGAGGTCTCCGAGGCGTTCGCACACGCCCATCAGCTCGGCATGTTCACCGTGCTGTGGTGCTACCTCCGCAACAGCGAGTTCAAACAGGGCGACACCGACTACCACGTCTCGGCCGACCTCACCGCGCAGGCGAACCACATCGGCGTCACGATCGAAGCCGACATCATCAAGCAGAAGCTGCCCGAGAACAACGGCGGATACAACGCGTTCAAGGGCTACGGCAAGACGTCGAAGCTCGTATACGACACGCTCACCACTGACAACCCGATCGATCTCACACGCTGGCAGGTCGCGAACTGCTACATGGGTCGTGCCGGACTGATCAACAGCGGTGGCGCGTCATCTGGGGAGTCCGACCTCGCCGAAGCCGTGCGCACGGCGGTCATCAACAAGCGAGCAGGCGGCACCGGACTGATCTCGGGTCGCAAGGCGTTCCAGCGTCCGATGGCCGACGGCGTCGATCTGTTGCACACGATCCAAGACGTCTACCTCGACGCATACGATCACCGTCGCGTAACGCCGAACATCATCCCGACAACCAACGATGCGCCGGATCTTCGTGCATCGCAAGCCGTCGCGGTGAGCCGACGAGCGCCCACAGGTAGTAGAGCCGGTAACCCGGTGCGGCGCACACGGGGTGGTAGCCCCGCGGGATGCCGACGATCGTGCCGTGGCGCACGAAGACGGCCTGTTCGACGCCGCCGGTTTCGTACAGTCCCTGGAACCCGAAGCCGTCGGGGCGATCGAAGCGGTAGTAGTACACCTCTTCGAGCGCCGCTTCGCCGTCGGCGCCGTCGTGCTTGTGGGGCGGGAACGACGACCACTGGCCCGGTTCGTTGAACGTCTCGCCGACGATCAACGCGTGCGCGGGCACGTTGTCGGCCACGATGTCGTGTACCTGTCGTAGCCAGCCGGGCTTTCCGCGTTCGCACACGACGACGTCGCCGGCGTCGACGAACGTCGGCACGGCCGGCGTCGAGGCCGACAGGTTCGCGCCTCGCGTCGCGGCGAGAGCCAGTTCGCTCGGCGCGTGCGCGACGACCTCGACGGTCGCGCCCGGCGGCAGGTACACCGCATACGCGGGCCCGCCGAACACGTCGCGCCGTGCCACCACGTCTCGCCCCACGTGACGTCGCCGGTCAGCAGCACCAGCACCCCCTCTTCGGCTGCAGGTGGCGCGTACGTCGCGCGCGCGCCGGCATCCAGAACCGGCAGATCGAGTTGGACACGTTCGCCGCGATAGTTCACGCGGGACGGCGCAGATGATCCTCGAGCGGCTTCATCGACTTCTTGTCGCCCGCCATCTCGAGCTCCGCGAACTTCTCGATCGCGCGCTCGTGGTTGACGAGCGCAATCAGCGCAGGGTCGGTCGGCGTCCTCGCGATCTCGCGCAGGCGTTCGAACTTCTCGAGAAACGCCGGAAGCGCCTTGTGCAGCGCGCGCACGAGCTCCTCCCACTGCTCGGGGTCGAAGCTCGCCGCGAGGTCGTGGCCTTCCTTGTGGGACTTCTTGGAGTCGACCGACAGGGCAGCGTCGTCGACCAGTCGTCGCAACGACGTCGCAGTGCGTGCTTCGACGGTCTGCAGCGTCCGCAGCTTCTCACGGCGTTCGGGGTCGGGCTGCCTCTCGGCGAGCTCGGCGAAGAACGCGTCGCCGAACAGCTCACCCTTGTACGCGTCGAGCAGCAGCTCGTCGTACTCGCTCATGTCTCTCCGCTCTTGGGCCTGCGGGCCGGGCCGCTCGGGCCGCGCTCGCTGCTCGCCGGGATACCCGGCTCCCGAGGCTCGCTCATGTCTCTCCGCTCTTGGCCCTGCGGGGCCGGGCTGCTCGGGCCGCGCTCGCTGCTCGCCGGGATACCCGGCTCCCGAGGCTCGCTCATGCTCGGCGTCCTCACTCCTGCTGCGTGGGGGTTTCCGGGTGGAGGCAACGGGTGCCGGAACAGCTGCGCCGCGTTCTCGTGACTGATCTTCGCGATCTCGCCGTCGGGCAAGTTGCCGAAGACGTCGGCGAACACTTGTTGCGTGTCGGGCCACGTGCCGTCGCCGTGCGGGTAGTCGGACTCGAACGTGATGTGGTCGACGCCGATGGTGCTGCGCGTCGACAGTGTCGACGGGTCGTCGATCGTCGAGAACCAGAAGTTGCGGTGCAGGATCTCGGCCGGCCGCAGGTCGCCGGGGAAGTAGTGGCCGTACCCGGAACGGTCGACGATGTTCTCGAGACGATCGTGCAGCATTGCAACCCAACCGATGCCGCCTTCGCTCATGATGATCTTCAGATCGGGGTGTTTCACCGCGTAGCCCGACCACAACCATTCCGCGCAGGCGCTCAGCGACAGCTGCCCGAACAGGGTGGCGCCGAGCGGCACCATCGGCGAACCTGCCGGCATGTCGGCGACTCCCGGTCGAACCGACGTGCAGGCAGATGACGGTGTCGGTCTCGGCGCACGCGGCGATGATCGGGTCCCACCACGACGAAAAGATCGGTTCCATGCCGATGCGGTGCGGCATCTCGGGCAGTGTCACCGCGGTGAACCCGCGCGCGCGTTGCGACGGATCTCCTCGGCACCCTGTTCGGGATCGGCGAGATAGGTGATTCCCATCGGCACGATGCGCTCGGGATACGCGGAATACCACACGTCGTAGAACCAGTCGTTCCACGCCCTCGTGACGGCGAGCCCGAGCTCGGCGTTGCTGCAGCGCGAGAACACGGAGCCGCAGAAGCCGGTGATCTGCGACGGGAAGTTCACCGACGCCCACACGCCGTTGATGTCCATGTCGCGGACGCGCGCGTCGATGTCGTAACAGCCGGGCCGCATCTCGTCGAAGCGCGTCGGCTCGACCTTCCAGTCCTCGCGCTTGCGGCCGACGACCGCGTTCAGCCCGACTTGGAAGAAGACCTGCCCGTCGAAGTGCCACACCTCGTGGCCCTCTGCGGTCTCGACGACCTTCGGCGCGTCGTCCTGGAGCGCGGCCGGCAGCCGGCCCTGCGAACATGTCGGGCGGTTCCACGAGGTGGTCGTCGGTCGAGACCAGCGTGTAGCGGATCGGCCGGGGATCGGGATCGTCCTCGAGCCCGTGCGTCTCGCTCTTGCGCCAGTGCAGCTTGATCGTCTCCGTCATCGCGCCTCCAGATCTAAGTCGCGAGCGAGTCGCGTACCCACCGCTGGAAGGCCGCGACGCCATTCTCGTGACGGGGGCTCAACACCCCGACGTCGTACACGCCGGAGTCGAGGTTGTGTTGCACGGATTCGCAGATCGCGCGGTCTTCGTCCATCAGCACGCAGCCGGCGCGCACTGCCGCGGTGTTCTGCCGCGAGCGCGTCGAGGTCGCGAAAGAAGTAGTCGTACACAACGAACGTGCCGCGTGCAACCGGCGGGCACGAAACGCTCGACGTTTACTCCGCCGCGATACACGTTCAGCGCCAGGTTCGGATATCGCCACAGCCACAAGCTGCCGTCGTGCGAGCCGTCGCGGGCCGGCACGGAATGTCGGCAGAAGTGGTCGCCGACGTCGACGCGGTACTCCTTCGCGACCACGTCGCGGTTCAGCTCCGGGTGCACGAGCGGCACGTGGTAGCCCTCGCCGTAGTTGTCGCAATAGACCTTCCAGTTCGCGGCGACCTCGTGCACGAGCCGGTGGCTGTAGGTGAAGGCCTCGAACGGCTGCTCGGCAGCAGAGGCGAAGAACGCGCCGTGATCGTCGGCGAGCGAGGGCGCCGACGAGTCGAGGTTCACGAACACGAATCCGCGCCACTCGTCGACGAGCCCGAATGCGCCGGTCGGCGGGCGTCTCGTCGCCGAAGTCACGGGCAGATCGCAACGCACCATCGAGCCCGTACGCCCAGCCGTGATACCTGCACACGAAGCTCGTGCAGTGTCCGTGCGTGTCGGTCACGAGCGGACCGGCGCGATGGCGGCACACGTTGTGGAACGCTCGCAGCGATCCGTCGTCCTGAACCGCGACAACGATCGACCAGCCCGCGAACTGATGGTGCACGTAGTCGCCCGGCTCGCGTGAGCTGCGCGGCGAAAGCCCGCGAGTTGCCACTCCCGACCGAAGATGGCATGACGTTCGCGCGTGTATACCTGCGGATCCGTGTACATCGCGGCGGGAAGCGTCGGCGTCACGCGCTCACGTCGACTGTCGTCGGGACGCGCCTACGACACTCGCGTTCGGCGCCCGCAACGGGCACTGTGCACGTGAGATCGCCAACCATGATGCGTACGTCGCCGGGTTCGACGACGAAGCGCATCTGCTTCGTCGTAGTAACCGAGCGCGCTGGAATCGACCGTGAACGTCACGGTTGCCGACGCGCCTGGTTCGAGCGGAACGCGCGCGAAACCGGCGAGCGATTGCTTCGGACGCGCGACACGAGCGACCTCGTCGCGGAGGTACAGCTGCACTACCTCCGTGCCGGGTCGCGCCCCGCCGTTCGTCACGGACACGCGCACGTCGAAGGGGGCTTCGGTGTGCACGGGCTCGTCGACGGCGAGATCGGCATATGAGAACGACGTGTACGACAGCCCGAAGCCGAACGGAAACAACGGTGTCGTCGGAGAGTCGACGTAGTCGCCGTAGATGGCGCTGCTCCCGCCGCCGGCGCGCGTGTCGTGATGCACCGGGATCTGGCCTGCGGAGCGTGGCAACGAGATCGGCAGCTTGCCCGACGGCGAGACGGCGCCGAACAGCACATCGGCGATCGCGGCACCTCCTTGCTCGCCCGCCGGCCAGGCGTACAGCAACGCGGCCGCGTGCTCGGCGATCCACGGCAACGCGTGCACGCGCCCGCTGATCACGACCACGATCGTCGGTGTTCCGGTCGCGACGACTGCTGCAACGAGTTGCTGTTGCGCGCCGGGCAAACCGAGGTCGGTCACGTCACGGAACTCGCCCGAGGTCGAATCGGGCATCAAGCCTGAGCGCCCGCCGACGACACACACGGCGACGTCGGCGGCGCGACGCAACGCGGCGGCGCCGGCGATGTCGTCGATGCGTGTGCTGCGCACGCCACAACCTCTCGCGTACGCGGCCTCACGCGCGAGCGCCCGGATGCCGGACAATGGTGTGACCGACTCCGGATAGTAGGGCCCGGCGGCAAATCGGCCCGGCGTGTCGATCAACCGCCCCTCGCGATCGCGCGGCTGCACGATCTCCGTGTGTGCCGGATATGAGTAGTCGCCTTGCAGCAGCCGCATGTCGTCGGCGGCCGGTCCGACCACTGCCAGGCGTGCATCATGTGATGCCAACGGCAGCACGCCGTCGTTCTTCAACAACACGATCGCCTTCGTGGCTGCGTCCCGCGCCAGCGCCCGATCCGCACCGCGCCCGTACGCGCTCGCCGCGTCTTCCTCGGACACGTAGGCGTCGTCGAACAGGCCGAGCGACTCCTTCAACGCAAGAACCCTGCCGACCGAGCGGTCGATCAACGCGACGTCGACCGTGCCGTCCTCGACCAGCGCCTTGAGTGGAGCCCCGTAGCAATCGAGCTGGGGGAGCTCCATGTCGAGTCCTGCTTCCAGCGCCCGTTGCGCCGCCTCGCCTTTCGTCGCCGCGACCCGGTGATGGCTGATCAGCAACTCCGTCGTGCTGTAGTCGGCGACGACCGCGCCGGTGAAGCCGAGCTCGCCGCGCAGCAGGTCGTCGAGAATCGCTCGTGACGCACCGCACGCGACACCGTCGACCGATGCGTACGAGTTCATGACGGTCGCCAGGTCCGCTTCCGCGATCGCGGCCCGGAACGGCTCGGCGTACACCTCGCGCAGCTCACGCGGCCCGAGATGCACCGGTGCGTGGTTCAGCCCGCCTTCCGACATTGCGTAGCCGAGGAAGTGCTTGCCGGTCGCGGCGACGCCACTCCGCAGGTCGCCCTGCACACCGCGCACGTACGCGACACCGAGCCGCGCGGTCAGGTAGGGCGATTCGCCGTACGTCTCCTCGACCCGTCCCCATCTCGGGTCACGCGCGACGTCGAGCACCGGCGCAAGCGTGTGCCGGGCGCCGGTCGCAACCATCTGCTCGCGAATCACCGCCCCGATGCGTTGCAGAAGATCGGTGTCCCAGGTGGCGGCGAGGCCGATCGCCTGCGGGAACTGCGTGGCCTCACGTGCGCACAAACCCGCTGTGCTCTCTTCGTGGACGATTGCGGGAATGCCCAAACGTGTGCGCTCGACGAGGTGACGCTGGATCTCGTTGGCGAACTCGGCGCGCTCGACGCGGTCGCAAGCCGGTCGTCGCGCCGATGCGGGTGATCTCGCCGATGCCGTGCGCGAGCCAGTGGTCGGCGGCGCCGACCGAGAAAGCGTCGTCGCGGATCAGCGCGCTGCACCAGACACAGCCGAGCTGGGCGAGCTTCTCGTCGAGCGTCATACGCGCAAGCAGCGAGTCAGGATCCACGTCGGGATCCTGACTCGCTGCGCGAACGGCGCGCTAGTTGGTCGGCGGCTGATGATGTGCGATCATGCCGATGCCGCAATCCACTCTGCGTCGATCGTGAGCTTGATCTTGTCGCCCACCACGACGCCACCGGTCTCGAGTGCGACATTCCACTCGAGGCCCCAGTCCTTGCGACTGACCTCGGTCTCGGCGCCGAAGCCGATGCGCGTGTCACCCCACGGCGAGTCCTGTGTTCCGAGGTACTCGCCGTGCAACGAGACGGGCCGGGTGACGCCGCGGATCGTGAGGTCGCCGTGGAGCGTGAACTCGCCGTCGCCGTGGTCCTCGACGCTCGTAGAACGGAAGGTGGCGTGCCGGTGGTTCTCGGTGTCGAAGAAGTCCGCCGAGCGCAGGTGCTCGTCGCGCTTGGGGTCGCCGCTCTCCACCGCGGCGACGTCGATCGTCGCCTCGACCGACGACGCCTGCGGGTCGTCGTCGATCACGAGCCGGCCGTCGACCACGGGAACGCGGCCCCGCACCTTCGTGACCATGAGGTGCCGCGCGGTGAACGACACGTACGAGTGCGTGGGATCGAGCGCGTACGCGCCGGCGGCGGGCACGTACCGGACGCCGGAGTGGGTCTGTGCGCTGGCCATGGGGACCTCCGAACATGGATCTTGTGTGTTCAACTGTTGCTTCCGCAACTATATCCCCGAATGCTTGCGGGCGCAACAAGTGCCCCCCACGCCGCTACTATCCGAACGTGTCCGAGAGCACCCGCTGGTTGAACGAGCCCGAGATGCGGGCCTGGCGCGCATTGATCAGCACGACCACGGGCCTGCTCGCCATCCTCGACAACGAGCTCCAGGCCAATCACGGCCTCTCGCTCGGCGACTACGAGGTGCTGGTCCTGCTCTCGGAGATGCCCGAGCACTCGTCGCGGATGAGCGATCTCGCGGCCCGGCTGCATCTCTCGCCGAGTGGGATCACCCGACGCATCGACGGACTCGTGCGCGCCGGGTTCGTCTGCCGCGAGGTCTGCCCGACCGATCGTCGCGGCTCGAACGCAGTGCTGACCGACAAGGGGCTGCGCGCACTGGAGAAGGCCGCGCCGACGCATGTCAACGGCGTACGCGAGCACTTCGTCGACCGGCTGAGCGAGCGGCAGCTCGCGAACCTCGCGGCCGCCCTCTCGAGCGTGGAAATCGACGACGCGAGCGCGGCCGGCGGCTGCGACGGCGCCCGGTAGCCGTCGGATCAGTCTTCGCCGACGCCGACGACCTCGACAGGGGCGAGGCCCTCGCCACCACCGGCGTCGACCATACGGTCGGGCGGGATGCCCTTCGTGACCTTCGCGAGCGCGGCCATCCCCTGCACCCACTCCCGTGCCGCGACGGAGATCATCGTGCCGTCGCCCGCGTACAGCACCAGCGTGTTGTCGGGGAACCGCACGGCCGCGACACAGTCGGCGAAGCGCACGGTCAGCTGTTCCTCGCCGTCGTCGTAGGTGACACCGTCGCTCCCAACGATGAGCTGCACGTCATCGGCCTCGGCGTTGCTCCCGTTGTCGGCGATGCCCTCCGGGCTCGCCAGCGCGGCGTACGCCGTGCCCGTGACCGGCGGTACCATCGAGGGCTCGAGCCACGCGAAACGCGGGTCGATGAGCTCGGCGCCCTTGGGCACGACGACGATTGCAGAATCTCGCATACGGCCGACGATCGTGGCGACCTCCTCGACGGACACCCGGCGAATGTCGGTCATGATCTCGTCGAGGCTCCGCGGCCGGCCGGTCAACAGCTCGTGCCACGCGAGCATCGCTGCGATTCCGGGCGCCGCCGCACGTTCGCTGACCCAACGTTCGTACTCTTCGACGGCCTGCGCGAGCGCGGCCGGCGTCGGCCCCACGTCGGCGAGGTCGTCGATCGTTCCGAGCAACACGTCGACACCGTCATCGACACGAGGCCCGACGTCGATGCGAAAGTCGGAGTAGTCGAAGTCCGCGGTCCACGGATTGACGTTCGCCTCGCGATCGGCGAGCACCAGGCCGGCTCGATACGCGCGCTGGCGGATCTCGGCTTCGACGGCACGGTCGGTCACGAGTGCCGCGTACGAACCCGATGTCACCGCGCAGAAGTAGACGAACGGACGCCATGCGCCACCGAGCCAGTCCTGCGGACACCACGCAGGAAGCGAGATCGAAGTGGGCACCGCAGTAGGCAGCGGCGTGATCGCGCCCGCGGGGAGTCCGAGTCGCGGGCGACCCAACGGACCGGTGGACCACAGAATCGAATTCGCGCGTGTGTAGTGACGCGCGACCCACGCGCGAATGCGCGCCCCATTGGCCCGGAGAAGGCCGAGGCGAGGGAACCCGCCGAGGCCGAAGGTGCGCGCGCCGAACCGCACACCGAGGATCGTGACCGGTGGCTGCGGTGGGAGCGCGCGCTCGTTCAGGATCGTGTCGGCGAGGTCGATGATGTCGTCGTCGGCTAACGCGCGCAGGGCCGCGCACACGGCCTGCAGTGCCCCCTTGACGTCCGGTGCGCTTCCCGTCGTGAAGAAGATCGTCGAGCTCTCGTGGACGATCCAGTGCATTCCCTCGACATCGATCGCGGCGAGCTCCGCGACGAGCGGCGCGAAGCCGTGCTCGAGCAGGGTCTCGTCCGCAGAACCGACGCGAAAGACGACCCCACCCGTGACGGGACCAATCTGGTCGCCGACATAGGCAGGTACTCCGTCAACTACCTGGCGCTGGAACTGCGCCCCCATCCGGGACAGTTTAGAGGCCGTTCAGGGCACGCCAGTACGCCTGCCGAGCGGCCCGAGCAAGGTCTTCGTGGTGCATATGCCATTCATTGGTGGCGACGTCATCGATATGTCGCCACGCAACCTCGCTCACCTCGTGGAATTGCGGACGCAGCTCACCCGGTTCGATCGAGCACAGATACGCAATCGACACGATGCCGTGTGGATGCTCGCCGGCGTGCGCGGGGCGGAAGAACACGCCGACGAGCTCGTCGACGCGTCCGCGCGCGCCGACCTCTTCGTACAGCTCGCGAACGACGGTTTGCTCCGGTGTTTCATTGGGATCGACCCAGCCTGCGATCAGTCCCCACTTGCCGTCGTCGACGCGGTGCACGAGCAGCAAGCGACCATCATCGTCGAACACTGCGGCGTCGGCGCCGACGCGGGCAGTTTGATATCCGATCTCGGCGTCGAAGCGCGCGCGTATCGCCGGCGCGTCGATACCCGTTCGGTCGGCGTACGCCTGTGACGCGAGCTCGAGCAGGCGTTCGTAGCGCGCCCGGTCGAACGGATTGTCGGTGTAGTGGAGCCCGGTGCGGGCGATGGCGCGCACCTCGTCGAGCAACGCAAAGACGTCGTGTTCTCTCACCCGGTCATCTGTCTAGCCCTGCTGCACCCACGCGACGATCACGCTCGCGAGTTGTTCGCCGCGATCCTCTTGCAGGAAGTGGCCGCCACCTTCGATTGTCGTATGGGGCTGGCCGTTGCAGCCCGGCACTTGCGCCTGGAACGCCCGGTCTCCACCACGCGTGATCGGGTCCTGATCCGAGAAGGCGGTGAGGAAGGGCTTGTGCCACCCCCGCAGGGTCTCCCACGACGCGCGGTTCGCAGCGGCAGCCGGATCGTCGGGCGCCGTCGGCACGAGCATCGGGAACTGGCGCGCGCCGGCCTTGAAGGTGTCGTCCGGGAAGGGCGCGTTGTATGCCGCGATCACCTCCTGCGGAGGCTTGGTGTGACAGCCGGTGCCGACGATGAAGCCGACGTCGAACTCCTCGACCGTCTGCGAGAGCTGCTGCCAGCGCAGAAACGCGTCGCCGGGCGGGTTGTCACCGGTCGGCAGGAATGTGTTCGCGGCGACGACGCGCGCGAACCGGTCGGGGTCCTCGCCGACGAGTCGCAGGCCGATCAGCCCACCCCAGTTCTGACACGTCAACGTGACGTCGCGCGAGATCGAGCTGATCGAACAACGCCGCGCGCATCCATTCGACATGACGCGCGTATGTGTAGTCGGTGCGCTGCACCGGCTTGTCCGAACGCCCGAAGCCGACGAGGTCGGGGGCGATGCAACGGAAGCCGGCATCGACGAGGACGGGAACCATCTTGCGGTACAAGAAGCTCCACGACGGTTCGCCGTGCATGAGTAGCACGACAGGGGCGTCGGGGCTGCCCTCGTCGAGGTAGTGCACGCGCAGCTCACCACCCTCTCCATCGGCGACCGACACATATTGCGGTGCGAACGAAAAGTCGGGAAGTCCGATGAAGCGTTCGTCCGGCGTGCGAACTGTTTCCATGCGGCGGGCTCCAGGTCGTCGAAGAAGTTATTGCACTCGGAGTGCGACTTTCCTACCATGTTGCCGTGGCGATCGCAACCAGTGTCGACGGGCGTGTCCGGCGCGGTGCCCGCACTCGCAGCGCGATCGCAGAGGCACTGCTCGCGCTGCTCGAAGAGGGCGACGCGCGCCCGACTGCACGCGCCATCGCGACCCGCGCCGGTGTCTCGCTCCGCTCCGTCTTCCAGCACTTCGACGACATGGAGTCGCTGTACGCCGAATGCGTCGCCCGGCAGCACGAGCGGCTCGCGCCCTTGCGTGCGCCGATCGACGAATCGCTGCCACGGGCCGCGCGGATCGTTGCGCTCGTCGCCCAACGCGTGCGGCTCTACGAGCACATCGCGCCCGTTCGGCGCGCGGGCCTCGCGGTCGCGCCCGGCTCGCCGGTCTTGCAGGATGCCCTCGCGAGGCTCGCGGCCGAGCACCGGCGTGAGTTGTCGACTCTGTTCGGGCACGAGCTCGCGGGTGTAGATCGTCGCGAGCGCACGGCCGCGCTCGAGGTGTGCACATCGTTCGAGGTGTGGGATCGCCTCCGGCGCGTGCAAGGTTGCTCAGTGGCTGTGGCCCGGCGGGTCGTCCGCAGACTCGCGGCAGCCGCGCTCGGGGAATGAGGCTCATGAACATCTTGCTCATCACGACCGACCAACAGCGCGCCGACACCCTCGGCGTCGAGGGCAATGCACTCGACGCGACGCCGCGGCTCGACGCGTTCGCCGCCACCGGCACGCGCTATTCCGGGGCGCGCACACAGAATCCGCTGTGCCAGCCGGCGCGTGCGACGATTCTCACCGGCACGTACCCGTCGACGCACGGCGTGACGTGCAACGGCATCGACCTGCCCCGCGACAACGAGGAGCGGTCGATTGCGACGTTGCTCGGCGCGGCCGGCTACCGCACGGCGATCATCGGCAAGGCCCATTTCGCGACGACGTTCCCGTTCTTTCCGACGGGTGCGATCGAATCGGTCGACGGCTCGGCGCGCCTCGACCCGGAGTGGTACGGGCCGTACTTCGGGTTCGAGCACGCGGAGCTGATGTTGTTCGGCCACAACCTGCGGATCGCCGAGCTCGTCGGGCAGTGGAACTGGATCTTCGGGCCGCCGCCATTCGGACTCCATTACGCGCGCTATCTGTTCCGTGACGGCTTCGAGCGCGGCGTGCAGCGGCTGCGCCTGATGCAGCCCGAGGCCGCGGGTGGGCGGTGGGATCACACGCAGACGTGGCGCAATGTGCTGCCGGAAGAGGATCACCCCACCACATGGGTTGCCGACCGCGCGTGCACGTGGCTGCGCGACGTCGATGGTCCGTTCTTCGGGTGGGTAAGTTTCACGGATCCGCATCACCCGATGGACCCACCCGCGCCGTGGTGCGACCTCTATTCACCCGAGGACGCGCTCGCGGTGCTCCCCGAAGTGCACGACGACGAGTTCGCGACCAAGCCACCGCTTCACGAAATCCTCGCCCAAGGCATGCGCGGCCGGCCGCTCGAGTGGGCAAACCCCGGCGGCGCCACTTTGACGCGCGAGGAGCTCGCGACGATGACCGCGGGGTATTACGGCATGGTCGCGCAGCTCGACCACGCGATCGGGCGCATCCTCGACGTGCTCGACGAGCGCGGGCTCACCGACGACACGCTCGTGATCGTCACCAGCGATCACGGCGAGTTCCTCGGTGAACACCAGATGATCTTCAAGGGCCCGTTCGGCTACGACTCGTTGCTGCGGGTCCCGCTCCTGGTGCGCGGGCCCGGCTTCGGCGCGCGCAAGGTCGTGAGCGAGCCGGTCGGCACGATCGACCTCGCGCCGACGATGCTCGCCGCCGCCCGCCTCGACGAGCCCGAATGGATGGAAGGACGCGCGCTCGACGGCACCTCACGCGAGTACGTGCTCACCGAGAACGACTTCAGCATCATGCGCTCGATCCCGATGCGCACGATCACCACCGGGGCCTACAAGCTGCACCGATACCTCGACCAGCCGTTCGGCGAGCTCTACGACTTGCAGCAGGATCCGGGCGAGGTCGTCAACCGCTACGACGATCCCGCGTACGCATCCGTACGGTCGGATCTGCTCGCGTTGCTCGGCGACGTGATGAACGCGGACGTGCGCAAGGAGCCGGTGGTCGGCCTCGTCGCCTAGCGAGCGTACGACACGAGGTAAACCGGCGCGGCACAATCGACGCCGTTGTCGGCAATCGGCGTGCCGAACGTGATCGTGCACGGCAGCACGCCGGCCCAGATGCCGAGCGGCATGTCTTCGTCGTCGTCGAGCGGTCCACCGGTGCGCACCTTGGCCGATGCCTCGGTGATGGGCATCCGCAGCACGAGCGTGGAACGCAACTCTTCGTCGCTCGGTGGTCGCGCATCGGCCATGCGTCCACGCGCGACGTGCTCCACGAGCGCGTGCAATGCGTCACGCTTCTCGTCTTCGTCCTCGACGCGCGTCGCACGGCCGAACACCATCACCGAGCGGTAGTTCATCGAGTGGTGGAAGGCGGAACGAGCGAGGACGAGCCCGTCGATCATCGTGGCCGTCACACAGGCCTCGATGCCGTCGCTCAGCGTCCGCAACATGTGGTTGGCGACCGCGCCATGCAGATACAGGTTGTCGCCACGCCGGGCGTGAATCGTCGGCACCACCCACGGCTGCCCGTCGATCGCAAACCCGACGTGGCAGGCCAGCACTTCGTCGAGGATCGCGTGGATCAGCCTCGCATCGTGGGAGCCGCGCTCCTTGAGGCGGCGGTGGCGCGTTCGGTCGGTCGGCTCGAGCTCGATCGGCATGTGAACACGGTAGGGCGGCCGATCGGCCCGGCGAACCGATTTCGTGTCACGCTCCGGGCATGACGAACACCTGGCCGCTCACGCCGCGCGGTGTTGCCGGCATCCCCGCCGTGCCGCCGCCGGCAATGGTGCGCACGACCACCACCATTCGGGCTGCGTTGGCACGCGTGCACGATGCGATGGGTCTGCCGATGCAGGTCGTGCTCGAGCGGCTGCTCGGCGCCCTCGACGCGCCGGCGTTGTACGCGCTCGTCGAGCTCGGGGTTCCCGAGCACCTCGACGAGCCGCGCACCGCGCGGGAGCTCGCAACCAAGATCGGCGCGAACGAGGACGGCCTCGAGCGCTTGCTGGCGTACCTCGCGTCACGCGGTTGCTTGCGGCGCGATCGGCGCGGGCGGTACCGCGCGAATCGCGTGACGAAGGCGCTCACTCGCGACGGCGGGTGGGGCGGCTGGCCGTTGTTCGCGGGTGCACCATGGGTAACGGCGGCGTACGCGCACCTCCTCGAGGCGGTGCGCGAAGGGAAGGACCCGGTTTTTGCGGCACACGGCGTCGACTTCTTCGGTTACCTCACCGCGCATCCGGATGCCGCAGTCGCGTTTCACGACGCGCAAGCGGCCGGTCCGCGGATGCAAGCAGTGACCGGCGCGGGCGCGCTCCCGCTCGCGGCCGCACATGCGGTTCTCGACGTCGGCGGCGGTACCGGCACGCTGCTCGCGCACCTGTTGTCGTCGCATCCGTCGCTCACCGGCGCGGTGCTCGACCGGCCGGAAGCCAAGGCGGGCGCGCAAGCGACCTTCGCCGAGGCCGGCGTGACGAGGCGTGCCCGCTTCGAAGCGGGCGACTTCTTCCGGTCGGTACCCAGCGGTTACGACATCCACGTGCTCACAGCGATCATCCACGACTGGGACGACGACGGCTGCGTCTCGATCCTGCGCAGTTGCGGCGCCGCGCTCGTATCCGGCGGCCGCATCTGCATCGTCGAATCGGTGCTCGAACCCGGGAAGCGGAACGCGTTCGCGCAGGCCACCGATGCGTTGATGCTCGCGTTGACCGGAGGCGGGCGCGAACGAACGGCGGAACAGTTCGACGCACTTTGGCCGCGTGCCGGCTTGCAGTGCGTCAAGTCCACGGCGCTCGCCGGGGCGCGACGGTCTTCGAGCTTCGCGTGCAAGCATGAGCGCCATGGACCGCGTGCGTATGGGAATCGCCGGCGTCGGCAACATCGCGACCTTGAACGTGCCGGGTTACCTGGCGCACGAGGAGTGCGACGTCGTGGCACTGTGCGATCCCCGACCCGACGTGCTGGCTCGCCGACAGGAGGAGTGGCATGTCGAGCGCGGCTACACCAGCTTCGACGAGCTGCTCGCCGACGACGAGGTCGACGCGGTCGAAGTCCTCAGCCCCACACCGATGCACGGCGATCACGCGATCGCCGCGCTCGAGGCGGGCAAGCACGTGTCGGTGCAGAAGCCGATCGCGAACTCGGTCGACGCCACGCGCCAGATGCTCGACGCCGCACACCGAACCAGACGGGTGCTGCGGGTCACCGAGCAGTGCTGCTTCTTCCCCCGCTCGTCAAAGACGCGGGAGCTCATACGCTCGGGTGTCATCGGCGAGCCGACTGTCGTGCGCATCAAGACCGTGGTCGGCCGCACGGAATCGCAGTTCCAGGCCACGCTCGATCCCGCGGGCTACACGTGGCGCTTCAACGAGGAGAGTCCGGGCGGTCACCTCTTCGACGACGTGATGCACAAGTACGCGATGGCGCTGTGGCTCGTCGACAGCGACATACGCAGCGTGCAGGCGATCGTCCGGCGCGGCCCGCTCTTCTTCGAGGCTCCGACGGTCGCGCTCTTCGAGTACGAGCGCGAGAACCTGCTCGGCATGATGGAGGTGTCGTACGCACCCGACATGTTCATTCGTAGCAACCACTACGGCGCCGACGAGTTCTTCGAGATCCAGGGAACTCGCGGTTTCGTGTGGGTGACGCGGCTCTGCGGCAATCTCCACGTCGACCTGCCGCCGCTCGTGCTCTACGAAGAAGACGGGCGGCGTACCTCGTTCGCCGAGCTCGACGCGTCGTACGACGGCTCGTTCCGGCGTGCGGCCGCGGCCTTCGTCGACGCGCTGTGCGCCGGTGTCGCGACCGACCTCGATCCCGAGACTGCGATCAAGGCGCTCCAGGTCGCGTTCGCCGTCTATGCGGCGTCGAACGAACGACGTCCGATCACGACCGTGTCGATCGACGGCGTCGTCAGGCCCGACGGCTGGCCGCCGAGCGAGCAGACGCTGCGCCACGACGTCGAGGAGCTGTTCCGTCGCGAAGCCGCGCGCGCCGAACGACTGGGAACGCCATAATTCGTGGATCGACCCCCGACGCCGCGCCCTGCTGCTCGCGCTGGCCGCCAATGCGGCCTTCTTCGGCGTAGAGGTCGTCGGCGGCGTCGTCTTCGGCTCCCTGGCCGTGCTCGCCGACGCGATGCACATGGTGTCCGACGTCGTCGGGCTCGGGATCGCGTACGCGGCCCTGCGCCTAGCGCAGCGTCCGCCCACCGAACGCCACACCTACGGCTTCGGCCGCACGGAGGTGCTCGTCGCGCAGGTGAACGCGCTGTTGCTCATCGCCGGCTCGATTGTCATTGCGATCGAAGGTGTGCGCCGCCTGCAGTCTCCGTCCGAGGTCAGCGCGGTAGGTGTCATCGTCATCGGCGTCCTCGGATTGATAGTCAATGTCGCGAGCGCGCGGGCGATTGCGCATCACGCTCACGGGAATCTCAATCTGCGCGGCGCGCTCTGGCACTTGCTCGCCGACGCGGCCGGGTCGCTCGCCGTCATCGTCGCGGGTGTCGGCACCGCGCTGTTCGGCGCCGAGCGCCTCGACCCGATCGCATCGCTCGTGATCGCGGCGCTCGTCGTCGTAGGCGCGTGGCGGTTACTGCGCGATGCAACCCGCGTGCTGCTCGAAGCTGTACCAGCCCGTCTCGACGCGACCGTCGTACGTGGCGCGATGTGCGAGGAGCGCGGTGTCGAGGCGGTGCATCACCTCCACCTCTGGACGACCGGTAGCGAACACGCGGCGCTCTCCGCGCACGTTGTGATGGGCGACGCACTGTCGCTCCACGACGCGCAACTGCGCGCCGAAGTTCTGAAGCGGATGCTCGCGGATCGCTTCGGTATCGAGCACGCCACGCTCGAGGTCGAGTGCCACACGTGCCCCGACGACGAGACACATTCACACACGCACACCCACAGATGAGTCACGTGCCGTCCGCATATGCAACACGTGGCCGGCGCGACACCGCGTTCGCCGTACGCAAGGTTTCGGCCGCGGCCCGTGCGGGGAATCGTTGGTGCGTCCCCCAACCCGACAGGAAAGAGTGCTGAATGGCGAACGAGAAGGCCGAGGACCTCAAAGGCCGCGCGAAGGAAGCAGCCGGCGACCTCACCGACAACGACGAACTCAAGCGCAAGGGCAAGATCGAGCAGGGCGCGGCGAGCCTGAAGGAAAAAGTTGAAGAGGCAGTCGACAAGGTGCGAGACAAGGTCGAGGACCTGACCGACTGAGTCCGGCGGGTGCGGAGCGAGCTCGCCGGGAGCAGCGAATCCTCCCACCTGCGGCGATGCCCCGCTCGGAGGTGAGTCGCGACCCAGAAATTACGCGTCGAGGGTGTGGAGGCGCTCGCGGAGCTGGAGGAGTGTCCGGCTCAACAAGCGCGAGACGTGCATCTGAGAGATACCGACGTGTTCCGCGATCTCGGTCTGGGTCATGTCGTGGAAGAAGCGCAGCTCGACGATCATGCGCTCACGTTCGGGAAGGTCGGCGAGCACGCGATCGAGGAGTACCCGATGCTCGGCAAGATCGAAGCCGTGGTCGGCGGTGCCGAGGCGGCGCTCGAGCGAAGACGCGTCGTTGCTGTCGCCCGCGCGTGAGTCGAGCGACGACGAGCGATACGCGCCTCCGACTTCCATCGCTTCGAGCACCTCCTCCTCGCTGACGCCGAGGTCCGCCGCGACCTCCGGGACGCGCGGCGGGCGCGTCAGCTTTTGCGACAGCTCGTTGATCACGTTGTTGAGGCGGAGGTGTAACTCCTGTGGACGGCGCGGCACCCGCACCGACCACGTCTTGTCGCGAAAATGTCGTTTCAGCTCACCCTCGACTGTCGCCGTCGCAAACGTCGAAAACTCGAGGTTGCGGTCGGGATCGAATCGCTCTACTGCCTTGAGCATGCCGAGATACGCGACCTGGAGAAGATCTTCGAACGGCTCACCGCGATTCGCGAATCGGCGCGCGAGGTGCGACGCCAACGACTTGTGCGCTTCGATGAGCTCGTTGCGCGTCTTGCGATCGCCGTACTTGCGATACTCGTTGAACTTCGCGCGCAGCCTCTCGCGCTCCTCGGCGGTGAGGGCCATGGCTAGGCCAACGGCAAGCGTAGCGAACAGGTGAAGGTGGCTGACCCGTCGGCGATGCGCAGCTCGTATTCGTCGCACACGGCGTGCAAGATCTGGGAGCTCAGATCGTCGACGCTGATCTCGGCTTCATCGGTCGGGGCGCGACCCTCGATGCGAAGGGCGCCCGCGACATTGGAGAACGCGATCTCGAGGTCGCCGCTCGCCGCGTCCACGACCGTGCTCGCGAGCTCGTCGACGGCAACGCGCATGTTCTCGATCTCGTCGACGTCGAGACCGAGGCGACTGGCAATCCCCGACGCCGTGAGCCGCACGATCCGCACGTACTCGAGCGCGGCAGGAACCGTGAGCCGTACGACTTCGCCGACTGCCTGTTGAGGTCCCACGCCGGCCGCACGCTAGCCGGTGGGTGCAGCAAGGCCGGATCGGCACGGATGACCCGATTGGCCGGCCGATGTCCCCGCGGAGGTTCCCGCCGTTCGCAGTGAATCGGACGCCGGTGAATGATTTTCGCGGTAGGACGCCGCCGGTTGGGTAAGGGACGCTGATGCGACGTCTGTCGCGGCGGAAAGACATCGACAACACCCGCGAGGCTGTCCAGTGAACGATGTGAGTCTGGTCGACGTTGTCATCCGCACGGAGGGGTGTGTTTCCGTGTGCAAGATCAAGGGCCAGCTCGATGCGTCGAACGTCGACGACGTCCTCGAACGCGTCGTAGGGAGCGTCAAGAGCGACGCGGTCGGCCTCGTGCTCGACCTCTTGCACACGAGCTACCTCGACAGCGCCGGCGTACGCATCCTGTTCGAGCTCGCCCGTCGCTTGCGCGCGCGCCGCCAGAAGCTCCGCATCGCCGTCCCGTCCGACGGCATCGTTCGTCGGGTGCTGGTGCTCACCGCGTTTGCAGATCTGGTGCCGCTCGATGAAGACGTCGGACGCGCCGTATGCGCTGTGCAGGCACGAGTCTGACGCGGTGGCGCGGTGACCGAACGGGGAAGCGCGCAACACTCGGCCCGCCTCGACGACGAGCTTCGCAAGGAGACGAGCTCGTTGCTGCGGGGTTCGCCCTCGGAGCCACGCGCGGCAGGAATCGCGTCGCACGGAGGGGCCGGCGGACGGTGAGCCGCTTCCCGACGCACGCACGACGCTCGACGACGTCGAGCTGCGCTCACTGATCGCGATATCTCTACGCCCGAGCGCGTTCCCCGGTGATCGTGCGCGCTTGATCGCCGTTGCCGAAGAAGAACGCGCCGAAGACCCCATCGTGGCGCTGTTGCGCGGGCTCCCGGCCGACCGCACGTTCGTCAACCTCGAGGCGGTATGGGAAGCGCTCGGTGGTGCGACCGAGACGCGCAGCTCGGCGAGTACCCCGGCGGCGGCCTCGAACGAGCCCGAACCGACGGAGGCTCCGGCCACGGAGGGGGCGCGGGCGGCGGCGCCGGCGCCGCGCACGCCGGCCGCGCCGTTCGCGATCGCAGCGATGTTGGTAGGGGTGGCGCGTGCGGCCGTCGAGGTCGGCGTCGGCCTCGCGATCGAAGCAGTCCAGGCCGTACGGCGCCGGCTCTGATCGAGGGCGCCGCGCTACTCGACGACGAAGTGGTTTGCCAGTCCGGTGATGTCGAGCAATCGGGTGACCGCGTCGCTCGGTGCCCGCAACCGGAGCTGGCCGCCCGACTCGCCGAGCCGCCGCTGCGCGGTGAGGATCGCTCGCAACCCGGACGAGTCCAAGAACGCCGTCTGCGAGAGATCGAGGACGATCTGGTCGACACGCTCGCCGGTCAGCTTCGTGATCTGCTCTTCGAGGCCGGGTGCCGAATACGCGTCGAGCTCCCCGCGTACGGCGAGTACCGCGCGGTTGCCGTCACGATCGGTTGTGAGCACCAAGTCGGGACCCAGGGCCTGCTCGTCCATCCGGGTGTCTCCCCTCGAGCGAATTGGCTCACGCTACCGCAGCCCCCTCGGGCCGGCGGCATCGTCCGTCCCGCCACCGGTTTCGCTCGCGCGCCACACCGGAAGACGCGACACGCCCGAGTAATGCCCACATGGATTCCGTCGTCGGATCATGCAGCGACGCGATCGTGCGCGCAGCATTGCTCGCCGAGGAGGGCGGCTTCCTGCGCTTCCGTGAGCGGAGATCCCGTGTGGCGAAGCTTCACGCAGTCACACGCGCTCGCGTACCTTCTCGATCGCGTCCTTGCCGAGATCGCGGGCGCGGTCCATGACTGCGTTGGCGGCGGCGACCGGCGCGATCGCCGGAGGTGCGTCAGGTGAGCGCGGATGCGGATGCGTCGGAGCGGTCTTCTTGGCTTTCGCCAACGCCTCGCCGAGGGCTTGGAGCTCCCCGCGCGAGATCGCTTGCCGCACTTTGGGAAAGAGGCTCTTCTCCTCCTCCTTCACGTGGTGCCGCACCGATTCGGTGAGCACTGCCACCTTGGCATCGAAACGCTCTTCGGCTGGGTCCATCTTCTCGAGCGCGTCGAGCTCCCACTTCGCCACGAGGTGCTCCTCGAGCGCTTCGAGCACCGCTTCGTTGAGCTTGGGAGCGTGCTCGCGAACGTACGGGTAGAACACCATCTCTTCGATCGCGGCATGCACCGACAGCAGCTTGATGATCTTGTCGACTGTCGATCGCTTGGTCTTCCCGGCTCGCGCACCGAGCTTCTCGTACTTCTTGAAGAGCGTCTCGACGGCGCGGTGGTCCTCTTTGAGCAGCGAGATTGCATCCATGGAAGCCGACTACCCAGCTCGGTTCGCCGATCAAACGACGGTGTGCACCAATGCGCGATCGCCGGAGACCGCGCGAACCTCGACGAGGTCGCCGCGCACCGCGTCTCGTACAAGGGTTGCGGCCGGGTTGCCGGTCCGCGCAGCACGGTGCCGTCGGCCAGACAGAATGTGCTCCCGTGCCACGGACAGGCGAGCGCGTTGTCGTGCACGTGTCCTTGGTCGAGCGGCCCGCCGGCGTGCGAGCACACGGCCGCGAGCGTGTGCACAGCGCCGAACCGGTGCACGAGCGCGATACGCACGTCGCCAACGCTCGCGCCGATCGGTTCGCCGTCGACGAGCTCGTCGACGCGACATGCGGTTTGCCAGCTGTCGTCCTCGAGGACCGGCACGTCGGTGTCGACGCCAACCCGGCGCGTAAACACGAGATGCCCACCGAGGTACCCGCCGGCCGCGACCGCGCCGAGGCCGGCGGCGCTCAGGAGCGCGCCACGGAGGTGATGGCCACGCCGCCGCGCGCGCCACGACGTGATGTGCAGCAGCAGTCCCGCGGTGTTCGCCGCCATGTGCGCGACGCCGACGCGACGATCGGGGCCGTAGGTGTCGTTCCAATCCGACATCCCGGTTGCGACGGTCGGAACGGCGGCAAGGATCCCGCACGCGACCAGTCGCCGCGCGGCACGCTCACCGGAGCGCCACGCGAGTGCGTCGGTCATCGCCGCTGACGTCCAGCAACCGATCGGAACGTCGGTGAGCAGCGGGTGCAGCCGATGCCCGAGCTGTGCACCCGAGAGCGCCGCCTTCACCCGGTCATCCTTGGTGAGGCGTCGCACGAGCGGTTCGAGCGTACGCGACACCGCGTCGAGCGCGCCGAGTTGCTCGATGCGCTCGACCACATGGCGGAACCGGCCGCTGGGCTCGTTGATCATCGGTCTTCGTGTTCCCGCTGTCGTCGTGCGAGAAACGGCGTGCGTCAGCGCGACAAGAGCGCTCGGCGGGCGCGACTCGACCTGCGTGCGCAGCCTCATCCCGAACCGGTGATCGTCGCCGCGGGCGTGGTCAGAAGGCCCGCCGCGGGTCGCGACTACGGGAGCCGGCCTTCACCCTGTTGGTTCGCGCCGCGCTCCATGGCGTCTTCGTAGCTGTCGGACACGTCCTTGCCGGGCGGTCCGGCGCGTTCGGCCGCGGCCTCTTCTTCCGGCGTCGGCAGGTCGTCGGGGCTGGCGTGCACCTGGGCGTCGGCGGCCTCGGCATCGCGTGTCGTACCGCTCGGCCGAGTGGGTTTCGCGTCGTTCGCCACGATGGTCCTTTCGTTGCGGGAGTCGTGCGTTCCCCGTGCGTACCCAGCTCGTGGAATCTTCACGCTGCGGCGCGCCCGGGCACGCCGGCCGTGGAATGCGGCCGGCGCTGATCACGCACCGTCAGGTCGGATGCGATTGGCGCGAGGTCGAAGAGGCGGTCGAACCTCACCGATTCACGATGCGCGCGATGCGAAGGTGGTAACGGTGGTGCGTCCGACCCCGTGCGTCGCGTCCCGTAGCCTGGAGGTGCCCGGACGGATTCGCGCAGACGCCTCGGCAACAGCCTCGGTGCGCAAGCGGGAAGGGCCATTGCGATGCCACTAGCGGCGCACACGACCGCATGTGCCGCGTGTGTGTCGGGTACATCGGACCGGCAGGCCGATTTGGAGCACGTGCGGGTGTCCGACTTCGAAGCGATCGCCATCGAGAACGTCACGCCGGATGTCGGCGCGGGTCGCTTCGCGGCCAAACGGGTCGTCGACCGGCCCGTCGTCGTCGAAGCCGACGTGTTCACCGCCGGCCACGGAGAGCTGGCGGTGCGCCTCGAGTACCGGCGCAAAGAGGAACGCCGCTGGCGGTCGGCGTGGATGGAACCGCTCGGCAACGATCGCTGGCGGGGCGAGTTCGTCGTCGACCGGATCGGCGAGCACCGCTTCAGGATCTGCGCATGGCGCGACGAGCTCGCGACGTGGGCGCGTGACGTCGTAGCGAAGCTCGACGCCGGCCAGGACGTGCGCGTCGACGCGGAGGAGGGCGCGCGCCTCGTCGAGGAGGCCGCCAAGCGTGTCGAGCGCACGACGTCCGAGTCGCACGACTTGTTCGCGTGGGCCCCTCGGCTACGCGCGGGGATCGACACGCAGACGCGTGCCGCCTTGGGTGCGCTCGTGGAGTTGGGTCGCGCGCACTTGTCGCGAGCCGACGGCACGATTTTCGACACCACGTCGCCGGTGTGGGTCGATCGGTCGCTCGCCGGCTTCTCGGCGTGGTACGAGCTGTTCCCGCGTTCCGCGTCTCCCGATCCCGCGCGTGGGGACGCTGCGCGACGTCGCCGAGCGCGTCGCCGACATCGCCGACATGGGCTTCGACGTTCTCTACCTGCCGCCGATCCATCCGATCGGTTGCAGCCACCGCAAGGGTCCCAACAACCGACGCGACGCGCAGACGGGAGATCCGGGCAGTCCGTGGGCGATCGGCAACCACGACGGCGGCCATACCGCGATCCATCCCGAGCTCGGCACGTTCGCCGATTTCGACCATCTCGTGCGGCGCGCGCGTCGGCGCGGCATGGAGATCGCGCTCGATCTCGCGTTCCAGTGCGCGCCCGATCACCCGTGGGTTCGCGAGCACCCGGCCTGGTTCCGCCATCGCGCCGACGGCTCGATCGCCTACGCGGAGAACCCACCGAAGAAGTACGAGGACATCGTGCCGATCGACTTCGCGTGCGAGGACCGCGAGGCGCTCTGGCTCGCGCTGCTCGATGTCGTACGCTTCTGGGCCGACCGGGGAGTGCGCGTGTTCCGCGTCGACAACCCGCACACCAAACCGTTTGCGTTCTGGGAGTGGCTGATCGCGCAAGTGCGCGAGACCGAGCCCGACGTGCTGTTCCTGTCGGAAGCGTTCACTCGGCCGCGGGTCATGGAACGTCTTGCGAAGGTCGGCTTCACGCAGTCGTACACGTACTTCACATGGCGAAACACGAAGCATGAGCTGGTCGAGTACTTCGTCGAGCTCACCCAGCCGCCGCTCGCCGACTTCTTCCGTCCCAACGTGTGGCCGAACACACCCGACATCCTGCACGCGGCGCTGCAGGACGGCTCGCGCGGGACATTCCTCGCCCGTACGGTGCTGGCGACGTGCTTGAGCGCGAACTACGGCGTGTACGGTCCTGTGTTCGAGCTCATGGAGCGCACGCCGCGCGACGAGGACAGCGAGGAGTATCTCGACTCCGAGAAGTATCAGGTCCGTCACTGGGAGCTCGATCGGGCCGACACACTCCGACACTTTCTCGCTCGTTGCAACGACATCCGGCGCGCGGCATGCCGCGTTGCAGCAGAACGAGACGTTGCGCTTCCACCACGTCGACAACGACCAGCTGATCTGCTGGAGCAAGACGGCCGGCGACGACGTGATCCTCTGCGTGGTCAACCTCGACCCGTGGGAGCAGCAGGGCGGTTGGACTGCGCTCGACCTGCCGGCAATGGGCTTCGCGCCGGACGACTCGTTGGTCGTACATGACCTGCTGACTGACGCGCGCTATGCATGGCACGGCGCGCACAACTTCGTGCGGCTCGATCCACGATCGGTGCCGGCGCACGTGTTCACGATCGCGCGTGGAGCCGCGTCGTGAGTCCTGCGCTCCGGCGCAGTAGTCCGCTGCTCGCGCTGAATCCTACGTGGTATCGCGACGCGGTCGTATACGAGGTGCACGTGCGCGCGTTCTCCGACAGCGACGGCGACGGCGTCGGCGACTTGGTCGGCCTGACACAGAAGCTCGACTACCTCCAAGACCTCGGCATCACCGCGTTGTGGCTGCTGCCGTTCTATCCCTCGCCGCTGCGCGACGAGGGCTACGACATCTCCGACTACCGGGGGATCAACCCGGTCTACGGCAACCTGCGCCACTTCCGCCGGCTGCTCGACGAAGCACATCGGCGCGGCCTGCGCGTGATCACCGAGCTCGTGCTGAACCACACCTCGGATCAGCATCCGTGGTTCCAACGAGCGCGGCGCGCCCCGCGTGGCAGCCGGTTCCGCGACTGGTTCGTGTGGAGCGACGATCCCACGCGCTACCGCGACGCGCGTGTGATCTTCCACGACTTCGAGCACTCGAACTGGGCATGGGACGGCGTCGCCGAGCAGTACTACTGGCATCGCTTCTACTCGCATCAGCCCGACCTCAACTTCGAGAACTCCGAAGTGAGGCGCGAGATGCTGCGCACGCTGGAGTACTGGTTCGAGCTCGGCGTCGACGGCCTGCGCCTCGACGCGGTGCCGTATCTGTTCGAGCGCGAAGGCACAACGTCGGAGAACCTGAAGGAGACGCACGACTTCCTGAAGGAGCTCCGTCAGCACATCGACGCGCGGTTCGCCGATCGCGTCTTGGTCGCGGAAGCAAACCAGTGGCCCGAGGACGCGACGGCGTACTTCGGCGACGGCGACGAGTGCCACATGGCGTTCCACTTCCCGCTGATGCCGCGGCTGTTCATGGGCTTGCGCATGGAGGACCGCTTCCCGATCGTCGACATCTTGCGCCAGACACCGCAGCCTCCGGCGGGATGCCAGTGGGCGGTGTTCTTGCGCAACCACGACGAGCTCACGCTCGAGATGGTGACCGACGAAGAGCGCGACTACATGTACCGCACGTACGCGCACGATCCGGTGATGCGCGTGAACTTCGGCATTCGGCGCCGGCTGGCGCCGTTGTTGCAGAACCACCGGCACAAGATCGAGCTGATGCACGCGCTGCTCTGCTCGCTGCCGGGCACACCGGTGCTCTATTACGGCGACGAGATCGGCATGGGCGACAACGTGTATCTCGGCGATCGAGACGCGGTCCGTACGCCGATGCAGTGGAGCGCCGATCGCAACGCGGGCTTCTCGAGCGCAAACCCGCAGCGGCTGTATCTGCCGGTCAACATCGATCCCGAGTATCACTTCGAGACGGTGAACGTCGAGGCGCAGCTCGACAACCCCGAGTCGTTGTTGTGGTGGGTGCGCCGGTTGATCGCCTTGCGCGGCCGGAATCCGGTGCTCGGGCACGGCTCGCTCGAGCTGCTCACACCCGACAATCACCGCGTGCTCGCGTTCTTGCGGCGCGAGAAGCGCCCCGACGGTTCGCCGGGCGCGCAGGTGCTCGTCGTCGCGAACCTCTCGCGCTACGCGCAGTACGTCGAGCTCGACTTGCACGAATTCCACGGCATGCGTCCCGTCGAGCTCTTCGGCCAGACGTCGTTCCCGCCGATCGGCGACCTGCCGTACTTGCTCACGCTCGGGCCGCACGCCTTCTACTGGTTCTCGCTCGAGCCTGCGCCGTCGGACGGCAACCGGCCGCCCGACCCCTCGCTTCCGGAGATCAGCGTGCGCCGATCGTGGACCGAAGTGTTGACGGGTGACGCGCGTGCGCAGCTCGATGACGCGCTGCCGCGACTGCTGCAGTCGCGACGGTGGTTCGGCGCCAAGGGCCGGCGAGTCGTGCGCGCGCGCCTCGTCGACACGATCGAGCTTGTGCTGCCGCACTTCTGGACGGTGGGGGAGGAGATGGCGCCTCCCGATCCTGCGCACATCGCGCTCGTGCGCGTCGATTACCGCGACGGCGAACCCGACACGTACGTGCTGCCGATGGCATTCGTGCCCGGGCACGCGGGTGAACGGCTCGCCGAGGAACATGCGGCCGCCGCGCTCGTACGCGTCACGAGCAGCGACGACGATGCGAACGGCGTGCTCGTCGACGCGCACTGGCTCCCCGGTTACGGGCGTGCGCTGATGCAGCTCGTGCAGCGGCGACGGCGCGTGCGCGGCGACGACGGCACGCTCGCCGGCATCGTGCACAACAGTGCCCTACTACGTCTTGGCGTGGGCGCCGACGGCCAGCCGGTCACCGTGCTCGGTGGTGAGCAGTCGAACACCTCGCTCACCTTCGGCGACGACGTGATCATGAAGACGGTCCGCCGCATCGAACCGGGCGTCAGCCCCGAGGTCGAGATCGGTCGCGCGTTGAGCGAGCAATCGCGGTTCTCGATCGCGCCGCCACTGCTCGGCACACTCGAATATCGGCACAACGGCGAACCCGCCGCGACGCTCGCGGTTGCGCACGCGTACGTGCGCAACGAGAGCGACGCGTACTCGTGGTACCGCGACGCGATCGGACGGTTCTACGACGGCGTGCTCAGCCACGCCGACCCCGACACGCTCGGCGATCGCACCGGAGCCGCGCACGCGTTCGACGTGCTCGGGCGCGAGCCGCCCCGCGCGTTCGAGACGCTGGCCGGCGGCATCCTGGCGTCGGTCGAGGTCCTCGGCCGCCGCACGGCCGAGCTACACCTCGCTCTCGCCGCCGCGCCCGGCGAGGCGTTCACCCCCGAGCCGCTCGGCGCACTCGCGCAGCGGTCGGCATATCAGTCGATGCGCAACGCCGCGACACGCACGCTGCGACAGCTCGAGCGGGCCGAGCCCGAGCTCTCGAGCGGATGCGCGGCCGACGCGCGCTTCCTCGTCGACCACGGCGATGAGCTGCTCGAGCGACTGCGGCGCGTGTTGTCGGCGCCGGGCGGAATGCGCATCCGCGTGCACGGCGATCTGCATCTCGGCCAGGTGCTGTCGACCGGACGCGACTTCTTGTTCATCGACTTCGAAGGCGAGCCGGCGCTCACGCTGAGCCACCGGCGCCTGAAGCGTTCGCCGATGCGCGACGTCGCGGGAATGCTCCGCTCGTTCGATTACGCGGCCCGAACGTCGATCCCCGATGCCTTTGCACGCGGCCAGGTGCGCAGCGAGGAGCGCGCGCACGAACTCCTGGAGGCGCACGCGGAGGAGTGGGTCACGTGGGTCGGCGCCGCATACCTGAGGGGCTATCTCGACGCGCTCGGGGCGTCCGACCTCGTTCCACACGATCGGCACGCGCAACGGGTGCAGCTCGACGCGCACCTGATCGAAAAGGCGATGTACGAGATGCGTTACGAGCTCGATCACCGGCCTGATTGGGTCGGCATCCCGATCGCCGGCCTGCGGCGGTTCCTCGCGCCGAAGCCGCGATTCATCGAGGAGCGCGCGTGAGCACGACCGCGAGCGTGCGCAAGCAGCTGCACGTGCTCGCTCGCGAGCGCGGCATAGACCCCAAGTGGCGAGACCAGGACGGCGTGACGCACGTATGCGCCGATGACACGCTGCTGAATGCATTGCGGCTGCTCGGCGTCGACGTGAAGCGCCCCGAGGATGCACGTTCGGCGCGGCGCGAGATGGCGGCGGCGCGCGCATTGCAACTGGTCGACTGCGTAGCGGTGGCGTGGGATGGCGCACAGCCGGTGCTGAAGATGTGCCTGCCCGCGGCGTCGGCCGGCGCCCGGTTCGCGGTGACTGTCGAAGAGGACGAGGGCGGGATCGTGCGCTGCGCCCGCGAGGCCTGTGACGTTCGGATGACTGGCGCGACCGAAGAGATCGTCGAGCTCGAGGTTCGCCTCGCGCGTGGGTGCACGGCATTCGGGCGCCACCGGTTCCGCGTCGAGGTCGACGGGCGTCGAACGCGCGGTGAGGGCTGGATCCTCGCCGCCCCCAGCCGCGTCGGCCGCGCCGGGTTGGACCACGCGTGGGGGGTGTTCGCCCCGGTGTACGCGATGCACGACCGCGACCGAACACACACCGGCGACCTCGGGTCGCTCGCGCGCCTGGCGGAGTGGGCCGGCGGTCGTGGCGCGCGTGTCGTCGCGACGCTGCCGTTGCTCGCGACCTTTGTGGGTCACGGTGGCGAGCCGCGCGACCCGAGCCCCTACGTGCCGGCGAGCCGCCGGTTTTGGAACGAGTGCTATGTCGACCTCGGTGCGGTGCCCGAGCTCGAGGGCAACGATGCCGTCGTCGTCGAACCGTCACCGGGGGAGTACGTCGATCTGCCGCGTCTCGCGGCCGCGCGCCGTCCGTGGCTCGAGCGCGCGTGCGCGGGGCTCGACAGGTTGCCCGCCCGCCGCGCGGAGCACGATCGCTGGCTCGAGGCGAACCCTCTCGCGCGCGAGTACGCCGCTTTCCGTGCGCAACAGGAAGGGACCGGCGCCGCGGGCTCGCACCTACACACGTACGCCCAGTGGCTGTGCGCGCAGCAGCTCACCGATCTCTCCGCGCGCGTCGGCGCGCGAGGTCAAGCGTTGTATTTCGACTTCCCCGTCGGTACGCATCGCGATGGCTTCGATGTCGCGGCCGAAGGTGACCTGTTCCTGCGGGGCGCCACCGTCGGCGCACCACCCGACAAGTTCTTTGCCGGCGGCCAGGACTGGGGTTTCCCACCGATCAATCCCGTGCTCGCACGCGCGAGCGGGTACGCATACCTCTCGTCGTGCCTGCGCGCGCACTTCGCCTACGCACGAGCGCTCCGCATCGACCACGTGATGGGTCTCCACCGCCTCTGGGTGATCGCATCCGGCGCCACCGCGACCGAAGGCACGTACGTGCACTACACGGCGGAGGAGCAATGGGCGATCGTGTGCATCGAAGCCGCCCGCGCGAACGCAACCGTCGTCGGCGAGAACCTCGGCACTGTGCCGCCGGAGGCCGACCGAGCGTTGCGCCGCCGCCGCGGGCTCGGCATGTGGGTGCTGCAGTTCGAGGCAGACTCCGCGCCCACGTCGAACGAGCTCGCGAGCATCGGGACTCACGACCTCCCGACGTTCGCGACCTGGTGGGCTGCGCTCGCGCCCGCGCCGTGCGACACCTTGCTACGCACGTTGCGCGACGCCGGCGAGCTCGCGGGCGACGGCGAGGCACCTGCACCCGAAGCTGTGCAGCACGCGATCCTCGCGTGGCTCGGCCGGAGCCGAGCGCCGATCGTGCTCGCGTCACTCGAGGATCTCTGGCTCGAGACCGAGCCGCAGAACGTTCCGGGCACCGCCGATCCGTACGCCTTTCGGCGTCGCTGGGCGCACGGCCTCGATGACCTCGACAACCTCGACACCGTGAAGCAAGGGCTGGAGCGCCTCGACGGCGGGCGCCAGCGCCGCACCCGAGACCGCAGGCACGGATCGTGAGCCTCCTCACTGCCGACGATCTCCATCTGTTCAACGAAGGCCGCCACTACCGCTTGTACGAACGGCTCGGTGCACACCTGGTCGAGGGCGCGGTCGAGTTCACCGTGTGGGCACCGAACGCGTCTGCGGTGTCGGTCGTCGGCGAGCACAACGGCTGGACACCGGGAACCGACGCGATGACGTCGCTCGAGTCGAGCGGACTCTGGTCGGCGCGCCTACCCGGCTGGTTACCTGGTGATCGCTACAAGTTCCACATCGAGTCGCGCCGCGGCTTCGGCGCCGACAAGGCTGACCCGTTCGCGTTCGCGGCCGAGATGCCACCGGGCACGGCGTCGATCGTCGCCGATCTCGCGCACTCGTGGAACGACGACGCATGGATGGCCAGTCGGGCCGCCCGGCAGGCGCTCGACGCGCCGATCTCGATCTACGAGGTGCACCTCGGCTCGTGGCGCCGCGACGAGCACGGGCACAGCCTCTCGTATCACGACGCCGGAGCGCGGCTGGGCGAGTACGCGTCGGCGCGCGGTTTCACTCACGTCGAGCTGCTGCCGATCATGGCGCACCCGTTCTTCGGTTCCTGGGGCTACCAGACGACGTCGTACTTCGCACCGACACCGATGTACGGCACGCCGGCCGACTTCATGGCGTTCGTCGACGCGCTGCACGGTCACGGTGTCGGTGTGGTGCTCGACTGGGTGCCCTCACACTTCCCGACCGACGAGTTCGCGCTGGCGAATTTCGACGGCACGGCACTCTACGAGCACGCCGATCCGAGGCAGGGCTTGCATCCCGATTGGAACACGCTCGTGTTCAACTACGACCGGCACGAAGTGCGGTCGTTCTTGATCAGCAGCGCGTGCTTCTGGCTCGACCGCTATCACGCCGACGGGCTACGCGTCGACGCGGTCGCGTCGATGCTGTACCTCGACTACTCGCGCAACGCCGGCGAGTGGGTGCCGAACGAGTACGGCGGCCGTGAGAACCTCGGCGCGATCGCGTTCCTGCGCGAGCTCAACGAAGAGGTGTACCGCTCGTTCCCCGACGTGCAGACGTACGCGGAGGAGTCGACGGCATGGCCGGGTGTGTCGCGACCGACCTACCTCGGCGGCCTCGGGTTCGGCACCAAGTGGGACATGGGCTGGATGCACGACACGCTCGAATATGTGGAGCGCGATCCGATCCACCGCCGATATCACCACGACGAGTTGACGTTCCGCGGGGTCTACGCGTGGACCGAGAACTACGTGTTGCCGCTGTCGCACGACGAGGTCGTACACGGCAAGCGCTCGCTCGCGTCGAAGATGCCCGGCGACGCGTGGCAGCAGCTCGCGAACCTGCGTTTGCTTTTCGGCTACCAGTGGGCGTCACCGGGCAAGAAGCTGCTGTTCATGGGCGCCGAGCTCGGCCAGTGGGGCGAATGGAATCACGACGGGCAATGTGACTGGTGGCTCTGCGACGATCCCGTACACGCGGGTGTCACGCGCTGGGTCACCGACCTCAACCGCGTGCTGCGGAGCCATGCCGCGCTGCACGAGCGCGACAACGATCCCGGAGGGTTCGGGTGGGCGATCGCCGACGAACGCGAACGCAGCCTGCTCGCGTTTCATCGTTACGCGACCGACGGCGCACCGCTGCTGTTCCTCGCGAACTTCACGCCGACCGTGTGGCACAACCAGCGGGTCCCAGTGCCGCGCGGCGGCGCGTGGGTCGAGCTGTTGAACAGCGACGCCGAGGACTACGGCGGTTCCGGCGTCGGCAACATGGGCCGCGTGCAGGCGCAGCCTGCGCCGATGGGTGAGCACGCGTGGTCGCTCACGCTCACCGTGCCGCCGCTCGCGGCGCTGTTCCTCGCGCCCGAGATGCGATGACGCGCCTCGGCGCGTGGGTGTCGGGCGACACTGTCGAGTTCTGCACCTGGGCACCGGCCCACGATCGCGTCGAGGTGCACATCACCGCGCCGGCGGAGCAGCGTGTCACGATGACGCGCGGCGACGACGGCTATCACACCGCCCGCGCCGACGGTGTGGGCGCAGGTACGCGTTACCGTTTCGTGCTCCGCGACCGCGAGCTCCCCGATCCCGCGTCGCGTGCGCAGCCCGACGACGTGCACGGCGACTCCGCCGTGATCGACCCGGCGTTCGCCTGGACCGACGATCTGTGGCGCGGGGTACAGCTCGACGAGTACGTGCTCTACGAGCTGCACACCGGCACGTTCACGCCCGAAGGCACGTTCGACGCCGCAATAGCGCGCATGCCCGCGTTGCGCGGGCTCGGGGTCACGGCCGTCGAGCTGATGCCGGTCGCAGAGTTCCCGGGCGCGCGGAACTGGGGCTACGACGGCGTGTTCCCGTACGCGGTCGAATCCAGCTACGGCGGACCTGAGGGCCTGCGCCGCTTCGTCGATGCCGCCCACGCGTGCGGGCTCGCGGTTGCGCTCGACGTCGTCTACAACCACCTCGGGCCCGAAGGCAACGTGCTCGGTGCCTACGGCCCGTACTTCACCGACGCTTACCGCACGCCGTGGGGTGACGCGCTCAACTTCGACGGGCCGGGCAGCGATCACGTGCGTCGTTTCTTCATCGAGAACGCGCTCCAGTGGGTCGACGAGTTCCACGTCGACGCGTTGCGGCTCGACGCCGTGCACGCGATCGTCGACCCGAGCGCCTACCCGTTCGTCGAGGAGCTCGTCGACGCCGTGCACGGGTTCGCGGGCAACAGCAACCGCCTCGTCCATGTGATCGCCGAGAGCGCGGCGAACGACGCGCGGCTGGTACTGCCGAAGGAACGGGGCGGGATCGGCTGCGACGCGGAGTGGAACGACGACTTCCACCACGCGTTGCACGCACTTCTCACCGGCGATCGCCACGACTACTACGCCGACTACGGCGACCCTCACGACCTCGCGGTGTGTATCGCGAGGCATTCGCCTACAGCGGTCGTTTCTCGTCCTATCGCGGCCGCCGCCACGGGCGCCGCGCGGCAGGTCTGCCCGGCGCCAGCTTCGTCGTGTTCGGACAGAACCACGACCAGGTCGGCAACCGTCCGGCCGGAGATCGGCTCGTGGCGCAGGCAGGCGTCGGCCGCGCGCGGCTCGCCGCGGTCGCGGTGTTGTGCGCGCCGTTCGTCCCGCTGCTGTTCATGGGCGAGGAGTACGGCGAGACGAACCCGTTCCCGTACTTCGTGTCGCACACGGATGCCGATCTCGTCGAGGCCGTGCGGCGGGGGCGACGGCGGGAGTTCGCGTCGCTGGCCGAAGCTGTCGCCCTGCCCGATCCGCAAGCGCAGGCCACGTTCGACGCCGCGACGCTCGACTGGTCGAAGCGCGGGCAACACCCGCACGCGTCGATGCTCGAGTGGTACCACAAGTTGTTGCAGCTGCGCCGCGAGCGGCCGGCACTCCGCCTCCTCGACCCGGCCGCGCTCGACCACACACGTCTTCGCCGATGAACGTGTCGTCGTCGTCACGCGCGCGGCCGTCGACGACACGGTCACGATCGTGCTCGCGTTCGACGACGTGCCCCACGACGTCGAGGTGCCGTTGCGCGCGGGCGTGTGGTCGACGCTGCTCGACACACATCGCGACGAGCGTGCGCTGCCGATGACGCTTCCCGGTGACACGCACGCACGCATCAAGGTTCCGGCGGTGTCCGCGCTGGTGGTCGGCTCGGCGCGGTGACGGCGCCCGTCTCCACGTACCGGTTGCAGTGCAATGCGGCGTTCGACCTCGACGCCGCGGCGCGGCTCGTACCGTATCTCGCCGACCTCGGTGTCGACTGGCTCTATCTCTCACCTGTCTTCGCCGCGCTGGCCCGGGAGCACGCACGGCTACGACGTCGTCGACCCCACGCGTGTCAACCCGGAGGTCGGCGGCCGAGTGGCACTCGAACGTCTCGCGGACGCCGCGCACGACGCAGGTCTCGGCGTGCTGCTCGACATCGTGCCGAACCATCAGGCGGCGTCACGCGAGAACCCGCGCTGGCGCGAGTTCCAAGACTCCGGGCAGACGGAGTACTTCGACACGTGGCGCGGCGCCCGCGGCGAGCCCGTCACGCGTCGCTTCTTCGACATCGGCGATCTGGTCGGCGTGCGCGTCGAAGACGGCGCGGTGTTCCGGGAAACGCACGCGCTCACGATCGAGCTGCTCGCGAGCGGCGTCGTCGACGGCTTGCGCGTGGATCACATCGACGGGCTCGCCGATCCGCAGCAATATCTCGATCGACTACGTGACGCGACCGGCGGCGCGTTCGTCGTTGTCGAGAAGATCCTCGCTCGTGACGAGCTACTGGCCGCTGCGTGGAGTACCGCGGGCACGACGGGCTACGAGGCGGGTCGAGCGCTCACCGAACTGCTGATCGACCCCGACGGCCGGCGGCAGCTCGAGGTCGCATTGCACGCCGAGAACAACCGCATGTCGTTTCCCGACATCGAGCGCGAGAGCAAGGCCGACGTGCTCGACGGACTGCTCGGGCCCGAGTGGCAGCAAGTCACGTCATTGCTCGACGCCCCCGAGCTCGAGGTGCCATTGCGCGAGCTCACGATCGCGCTCGACGTGTATCGCACCTACGACGCGACACCCGATGACGCACGCCGGATCGAACGGGCGAGTGGACGCATCCCGGCCGACGGCGCCCGCCGCTTGCGCGCGCATCTGCTCGTGGGACCAACGTCGGAGCTCGCCACACGTTGGCGACAGCTGAGCGGCGCGGTGATGGCCAAGGGCCACGAAGACACCGCGTGCTACCGGTATCCGGCGCTGCTCGCGCAGAACGAGGTCGGCGGCGACCCGGCCGCCGACACGAAAGACGCCGGCGCGCGGTTCGACACCCTTGCGCGCGGCTACCGCGGGCTCGTGAGCACGAGCACGCACGACACCAAGCGCACCGAGGACGTGCGAGCGCGACTTTGCGTGCTCTCCGAGCGTGCGAACGAGTTCGAACGCGGGCTGGCACGCTGGCGCGAGCTCGTCGCGCCGCACCGCGACGGTGACACCGGTCGAGCAGCGCTTCGTCGCGCAGACGCTGCTGGGTGCCTGGCCGCTCTCGAGCGACGAGCTTCCGGCGTTCGCCGCGCGCATCGCGGACTACCTCCGTAAGGCGCTGCGCGAAGCGAAGCAGCATACGAACTGGATCCACCCCGACGAGGCCCACGAGCAGAACGTCATCACGTGCGCGCAACGAACGATCGCCGACGACGGCGCACTGCTGCATGACGCGTTCGGGACGCTCGTCGACGAGGTTGCGTTCTTCGGCGTGTGCAACGCTTTGTCGATGCTCACGTGGAAGCTCGCGATGCCCGGCACCGCGGACATCTATCGCGGGCTGCGAGTTGTGGGACCTGTCTCTGGTCGACCCCGACAACCGCCGGCCGGTCGACTTCGCGCGGCGTGCGGAGCTGCTCGCCGCACCTGCGCCGCCGCTGGACGAGTGGCGTTCAGGAGCGCTGAAGCTGCACGTCACGGCCGCGGGCCTTCGCGCGCGGCGGGCGCACCGCTCCCTGTTCGGGGATGGCGACTATCTCGCGCTCGACGCTGCCGGATGCGGTCTTCGCGTTCGCCCGCCGGCACCACGACGCCCACGCGGTCGCAATCGCGCCGCGCGTGCCGGCTCGCTGTCACCGTGTGCGATCAGTGGCCGGTGGGCGACCTTTGGGGTCACGCGACGATCGCGTTCCCGGCAACGGACGACGACACCTGGACGAACGTATTCGACGGCTCACGTGTCCGTACGGCCGACGGCCGCGTCGAGCTGGCCGACGTCCTCGCGCGAATGCCGGTCGCGCTGTTGCTCTCGTCGGCCGTCGGCTGACCTCGCCGACGACGACGAGCACGCCCGGGCCGTGGAACGACACTCTGAGCTCGCCCGCGGGCTGGAATGTTCCATCGCCAGCCGGGCGGCTCGGCGAAACCCTGGTGCATGCTTTCGGCCATGTCCGACACCGAATTCGCCACGCTGACCTACGAAGCCCGGAATCGAAAGGCGTACATCACGCTCGATCGGCGCGACCAGCTGAACGCGATCGACGAGCACATGCCTCGCGAGATCCGACACGCCGTCGAACGCGCGAACGACGATCCCGAAGTGCACGTGATCGTGCTGCAGGGAGCCGGCCGCGCGTTCTGCGCGGGCTACGACCTCGAGCGGTTCGCCGAGAAGGGCGTCGGCACGCAGCGCGCGGTGTGGGATCCGATCAAGGACTTCCGCGCGATGAAGCGCAACACCGACGACTTCTTCACGCTGTTTCGCTCGTTGAAGCCCACGATCTGCAAGGTGCACGGCTACGCCATTGCGGGTGGCAGCGACATCGCGTTGTCGTGCGATCTCGTCGTGATGGCCGACGATGCGCGCATCGGTTACATGCCGGCGCGGTATGGGGCTGCCCGACGACCGCGATGTGGGTCTACCGGCTCGGCGCCGAGCGCGCGAAGCGCATGCTGCTGACCGGCGACACGATCGACGGCCGCACGGCCGCCGACTGGGGACTCGTCCTCGATGCCGCGCCGCCCGAAGAGCTCGACGCGTGTGTCGAGGCGCTCGCCGATCGCATCGCGGGCGTGCCAGTCAACCAGCTCGTCATGCAGAAGCTGATGATCAACCAGGCGTACGACAACATGGGCCTGCACGGCACGCAGATCCTTGCCACGCTTTTCGACGGGATCACGCGTCACTCGCCCGAAGGCCGGTGGTTCCAAGACCTCGCGGCCGAACAGGGCTTCCATGCCGCGGTCGAATGGCGTGACTCCGGTCGCTGGATCCCCGAAGGCGGTGAGAGCCCGACCGTGTGAGTGACCGGCCAACGTTGCCGGGCCGATCGCTATGCCCCGGGTGTCGTGCGCTGCAGGAGCACGAGGCCGTGGTCGATCACGCGTACGCGATCGCCGGGCTTGCACGGCGTGGGATCGGGCCGCGGGACCAGGTGCGTGGTGTCGAGGATCACGCGCCATTCGCGTCCCCACTCCTCACCGGGCACGACGAAATCGACCGGCTCGGTGTGCGCGTTGAACAACATGAGGAACGTGTCGCTGCGCACCGGGTGACCGCGCGGGTCGAGCCACGGCAACGCGTCGCCGTTGAGGAACACGCCGATCGTCTTTGCGAAGCCCGCCTGCCAATCGCGGTCGCTCATCGGGCGGCCGTCGGCGACGAACCAGCCGATGTCGCTGACGCCGTTCTCCTCGACCGGTCGTCCTTCGAACCAGCGCGACCTGCGGAAGACCGCATGTTGGCGGCGGAGCGCGTCGACGGCCGCCGTGAACGAGAGCAGACCCTCGTCGACATGGTCCCAATCGACCCACGACACCTCGTTGTCCTGGCAATACGCGTTGTTGTTGCCCCACTGCGTGCGTCCGGTCTCGTCGCCGTGCAGCAGCATGGGACGCCCTGCGACAGGAACAGCGTGGCGACGAAGTTGCGCTGCTGGCGCCGCCGCAACGCCATGACCGTCGGGATCGTCGGTCGGGCCTTCCGCGCCGCAGTTCCACGAGCGGTTGTCGTCGGTGCCATCGCGATTGCCTTCGCGGTTCGCCTCGTTGTGCTTGTCGTTGTACGACACGAGATCGGCGAGCGTGAATCCGTCATGGCACGTCACGAAGTTGATCGACGCGGTCGGCCGGCGGCCGGTCGCCTCGTACAGATCCGATGAGCCCGTCAACCGCGCCGCGAACTCGCCGAGCGTCTGGTCCTCGCCACGCCAGAACGTCGCGCACCGTGTCGCGGTAGCGCCCGTTCCACTCCGACCACAGCGGCGGGAAGTTGCCGACCTGGTACCCGCCCTCGCCGACGTCCCAGGGCTCCGCGATGAGCTTGACCTGCGAGATCACCGGGTCCTGTTGGATCACGTCGAAGAACGCCGACAGCCGGTCGACGTCGTGCAGCGTGCGCGCCAGCGTCGCCGCGAGGTCGAAGCGAAAACCGTCGACGTGCATCTCGAGCACCCAGTAGCGCAGCGAGTCCATCAGCAGCTGCAACACGTGCGGGTGACGCATGTTCAGCGTGTTGCCGGTGCCCGTGTAGTCGACGTAGTAGCGGAGGTCGGCTTCCGACAAGCGGTAATACGCCGGGTTGTCGATGCCCGCGGAAGCTGACACATCGGCCCGAGATGGTTGCCCTCGGCGGTGTGGTTGTAGACGACGTCGAGGATCACCTCGATGCCCGCGCCGTGCAGCGTGCGCACCATCTGCTTGAACTCCTGCACCTGCTGTCCGAGGCTGCCGCTCGGCGCTGTACTCGTGGTGCGGTGCGAGGAAGCAGATCGAGTTGTAGCCCCAGTAGTTGCGCAAACCCATGCGCGCGAGGAGATGGTCGTGCACGAACTGGTGCACCGGCATCAGCTCGACTGCGGTCACACCCAGACCGAGCAGCCAGTCGACGACCTCCGGCACCGCGAGGCCCGCGTACGTACCCCGGAGATTCGGCGGCACCGCGGGGTGCCGTCGCGTGAACCCTCTGACGTGCAGTTCGTAGACGACCGACTCGTGCAGCGGGATGTTGGGTGCGCGATCGTTTCCCCAGTCGAAGTACGGGTTGGTGACGACCGACTTCGGCATGAAGCGCGCGCTGTCGCTCGTGCTCAGCCGGTGCTCGTCGCCGAAGCGGTACGGGTACACCGGTTGGCCCCAGTTGACGTCACCGGTGATCGCTTTGCCGTACGGGTCGAGCAGCAGCTTGTGCGCATTCGCGCGCGGCGGCCTTGCTGCGGCATCCATTGGCCGTTGACGCGGAAGCCGTAGCGCTGCCCGGGGCCGACGCCTGGCACGTAGACGTGGTGAACGAACGCGGTCTGCTCGCGGATCGGAAGACGCGTCTCGTGGCCGCTGTCATCGAAGAGACACAGTGAGCACGCTCTGCGCGACCTCGGAGAACAGCGAGAAGTTGGTGCCGATACCGTCCCACGTCGCGCCCAGCGGGAACGGTTGACCGGGCCACACTGCGAGGTTCTCGACCGCCGGCGCGGCGTCCTGGGCACGGGGCAGGCGGGGCGGCGCCGGCAGCGGGCGCGCGCCGGCCGCGCCTTCGTACGCGGTCATCGGCGCGCGCGGCCCGGTGCCGCGGAGGGAGAAACGGGGTACGGCGTCACGTACAACCGCCCGGACCGGGACCCATCCGACCATGATGTCATCCCGCGTCTGGGGCGCCGTCCGGCGACGGTCGGACGATCCGGGCGAGCCGGGGCGGGGCGGGTCGAGCGAGCCGGCACGACCGGCACGGCGCGAAGGCCGGCACCGCCGGCAGGCGAGAAGGGAATTTGCGCATGCGGTTGATGAACAAGCTCGTGGCCGCCGACGGCCCCGCGCGAAGCGTGACGGCGCGTGTTGCGCATCGGCACGTCGGGCTGGCAGTACAAGCACTGGCGCGCGCAGTTCTATCCCGCGAATCTGCCGTCGACTCGTTGGCTCGAGTACTTCACCGAACGGTTCGCAACTGTCGAGGTGAACAACACGTTCTATCGCTTGCCGAAGCCCGAGACTTTCGGCGCGTGGGCGAAGCGCGTTCCCGACGACTTCGTGATGGCGATCAAAGCGAGCAACTACCTCACGCACTACCGGCGGCTGCGTGAGCCGCAGGAGCCCGTCGAGCGCTTGTTGACGCATGCGTCACAGCTGGGCGCACACTTGTCGGTCGTGCTGCTCCAGCTGCCGCCCGACTTGCGCGCGGCGCCCGGCCGGCTCGACGAGACGCTCCGCGCGTTCGGCAGTCGTGTTCGCGTCGCCGTCGAGCCGCGTCACGAGAGTTGGTGGTGCGACGAGGTGCGCGCGGTGTTGGCCGAGCATCACGCTGCGCTCTGCCTCGCCGACCGAGGCTCGCGGATCATCACACCCGAATGGTGTACCGCTGACTGGTGCTACGTGCGCTTCCATTTCGGCCTCGCGCGACCGCCGTCGTGCTACGGACCCACCGCGCTGCGTTCGTGGGTCGCACGGATCCACGAGATGCACGGCCGCGACGCCGATGGTTACGTGTACTTCAACAACGATGCGCACGGCTGCGCACTGCGTGACGCGGTGCTGTTCGCTCGCTTCGCGACCGATACCGGTCTCGGCGTGACGCGCGTGCCCGACGTGTCGGAGACGCCGGTCGGCTGAGCGACGCGGGGGTTCAGCCCGGAACTTCACGCACGACCTCGCGCGGGTCCTTGTCGGGGCGCACGCCGAGGAACGTCGGCTGGCGGATGATGCCCGCGGTCGTCCATTCGGTGAACTTCACCTCGACGACGAGGACCGGTTCCACGAACCGCGCGCCTTTCGGCAACTTTGCGGTGTCGAACGGGCTCGTGGCGCGTGCACAGCGTTCGAAGAGCTTCGTCAGCTCCGCGATCGACGCGCCCGACAGCCCACTCCCGGCTTTTCCCGCATAGTGCAATGCGCCGGCGTCGTCGTAATAGCCGAGCAACAGCGAACCGATGCTCCCGGTGCGCCCGTGCTCGCCCGGTTGCCATCCGCCGACGACGAACTCTTGGCGCATCACGTTCTTGACCTTGACCCACGCTCGCGAGCGTTTGCCCGGTTCGTAGATCGAGTCGAGACGCTTGGCGACGACACCTTCGAGCCCGAACCGCTTGCTGACCTCGATGGTCGCGGCGCCGTCGCCGATCTCGTTCGGTGGCGTCTGCCACGACGCGCCGTTGAGGCCGAGCGCGACGAGCTCGGCCCGGCGATCTTCGTACGGCTGCGCCATCTGTGAGCGGCCGTCGAGCCAGAGCAGGTCGAAGAGCACGTAGACGGCGGGCACGTCGTTCGCGAGACGGCGGATCGCAGTCTCGTTGTCGACGTGCATGCGTTGTTGCAACCGTTCGAAGCTCGGACGCGAGTTCCCGTCGAACGCCACGATCTCGCCGTCGAGCACGGCGTCGCGCGCGCCGAGTCTCTCGCCGAGCTTGCGCAACTCGGGATAGCGATGGGTCACCTCGTTGCCATTGCGCGTGAAGAGCTCGAGCCGGCCGCCGTCGACGTAACCGAGCGCGCGGATGCCGTCCCACTTCAGCTCCCATGCCCACCCGTCACCTGCCGGTGAGTGCTTCATGAGCGTTGCGTACATCGGTCGCAGATCGTCGGGCGCCGATGCGATTCCCGCGTCTTGGGGTGGATCCATCCGGTGGATCATCCATTGCTTGTCGCGCGTCCGGAACAGCACGTACCGGCCCTGCACGCGATCACCGTGGAACGTGATCATCACCTCGCGGTCGCTCCACTTGTGCGTCTCGTACGTACCCGCGTCCCACACACGCATCGAGCCCGCGCCGTACTCGCCGGCGGGGATGTCGCCCGCAAACGAGAGGTACTCCATCGGATGGTCTTCGGTGTGGACCGCGAGATGATTGCGCTTCGGGTCGCGGGGGATGCCTTTCGGTACGGCCCACGACACGAGCACCCCGCCGCGTTCGAGGCGCAGGTCCCAGTGGAGCGCGCGGGCATGGTGTTCCTGCACGACGAATCGGGGCGCCGGACTGGTCCGCTTTCCACGCGACTTGCGCGCCGGTGGCTCGGGCGTCTTGGCGAAGTCGCGTTTCGCGTCGTAGTCGGCGAGGTCGCGCGCCATGGCTATCGGGTCGACTCCACGCTTCGCTCCCCTTCGGTCGCTGCGCTGTCGTCTCGCTTGCAACGTACCCGGCACGGGTACACCGGCCGTCATGGCGCGTAACGAAATCGTGATCGACGCCTCCCCGGAGCAGGTGTACGAGACGCCGCTCGACGCGAACTGTTATCCCGAGTGGGTCATGGGTGCCGAGAAGATCCGCGATGATCCAACATGGCCGCGAAGAGGCAGTCGCTTCCACCACAAGGTCGGTGCCGGCCCGGCAGCGGTCGCGGACTCGACGAAGCTCGTCGACAAGAAGCCGAACAAGCGGGTGGTGCTCGAAGTTCGCCTCCGCCCGCGGGCGACGGGCACGGTCGCGCTCGACCTGCGTCCCAAGCGTCGCGGCCACAAGACGAGAGTCGTGATGAGCGCATCACGGGTGGTCCGCTGTCGTGGCTGCGGCAACCGATTCTCACGATCGCGCTCGGCATCAGGAACATCGTTTCGCTGCCATGACTGCGTCGCCTCCTAGCATCGAGATACGAGAAGCGCTGAGCGCGCTTCACATCGGAGGCGTATCCAATGCCGGACGCGGTCGTGATCGGTGCCGGACCGAATGGTCTTGTCGCTGCGAACGTGCTCGCCGATCGCGGGTGGGAGGTAGTCGTGTACGAGGCTGCACCCACACCCGGCGGTGCGGTCCGCTCGGAGGAGCTGGTCGAACCCGGCTTCGTCAACGATGTCGGCAGCGCGTTCTATCCACTCGCGGCCGCGTCGCCGGTGATCAGGCGCCTGCGGCTCGAGCAGTACGGGCTGACATGGATGCGGGCCCCGCTCGTGCTCGCGCATCCGGCGCTCGACGGCAGTTGCCCGGTCATCTCGACCAACCTCGACGAGACGGCGGCGTCACTCGACCGCTTCCATCCCGGCGACGGCGACGCGTGGCGCCACTTGTTTGCCCGCTGGCAGCGGGTGCGCGACGGGCTCCTCGAAGGTTTGTTCTCGCCGATCCCTCCGTTGCGGGCGACCGCCAAACTCGCGTTCTCGACCCGCCGCGAGGGCCCGATTCGCTTCATGCGCTTCGCGTTGTTGCCGGTGAGTCGCCTCGTCGCCGAAGAGTTCGGGTCCGAGCAGGCACGGCGTCTGTTCGCGGGTTGCGCGTTGCACGCCGACCTCGCTCCCGGCGATGTGCTGAGCGGCTTCTTCGGTTGGGTGCTCTCCGGTCTCGGCCAGGATGTCGGCTGGCCGGTACCGCAGGGCGGCGCGGGCCGCCTGACCGACGCGCTCGTGAACCGCCTCGAGGTGAACGGCGGGCGCGTCGTCTGCAACGCGCCGGTCGATCACGTGACGGTGCGCGACCGGCGCGCGGTGGGCGTGCGCGTACGCGGCGAGGAGATTCGCGCGACGCGCGCGGTGCTCGCCGACGTCGACGCGCCCCGCCTCCTCCTCGACCTCGTCGGCAAGGACCACCTGTCGTCGCGCACGATCGACGACCTTCGCCGATTCATGTGGGACCAGTCGGTGTTCAAGGTCGACTGGACACTCGACCGTCCGGTGCCGTGGGCCGCGCCACAAGCGTGCGCCGCGGGTGTTGTGCATATCGTCGAGAGCGTCGACGCGCTGACCGAATCGCGCGCGGAGATCGCGCGGGGCTTGATACCCGAGCGTCCGTTCCTGCTCGTCGGGCAGCAGTCGATCGCCGACCCGACGCGCACGCCGGCGGGAGGCGAGACGTTGTGGGCGTACACGCACTTGCCGCGGGAGATAAAGGGCGATGCCGCCGGCGAGATACCGGCCGACCTCGACGCGTCCGCGAAGGAACGCATGGCCGATCGAGTGCAGGCGCGCATCGAAGCGCTCGCGCCGGGCTTCGCGAGCACGATTCGCGGCCGGCACGCGATGACGCCGGGCGACTTGCAGCGCTTTGACGCCAATCTCATGGGCGGCGCAGTAGGCGGGGGCACCGCACAACTGTTCCAGCAGCTCGTCTTCCGGCCGACACCCGGCTTCGGTCGCCCCGAGACGCCGATACACGGCCTGTATTTGGCATCGGCGAGCGCGCATCCGGGCGGCGGCGTGCACGGCGCCTGCGGTTCGAACGCAGCCCGGGCGGCGATCGCGCACGACCGCGTCCGCAGGCTGACTGCAGCGGGCGCGCGGCGGGCATAAACGAGCGCGGCGCAACGACGGGGCGAAGAAGAAACGCTCCGGAGGGAACGCCGAGGCCGGGCGGCGATCCTCGGCGTTCCCGAACCGGGTGCTGCAGGGGGTCCAAGTACGCCGTGCGGGGGGCGGCGCCTCGGACCCACCGTGGCGGTACCCCGCGCGCCAGATCAACAAACACCCTCCTGCCGAAGAAATCTTGGCGGAAATGCTGATGCCGGCCGCTCACGTCGAGCGTCACGCTCAGTGGCCTCTTGCGGCACCGCGTCACGCTGCTCGTCGAAAGCTGGCCGCGCCCAGGCGCTTCGAGAACGTCGGCGCTTCGCGCACCGCCCCGCGGTTCGAACGCATTTCGTGTCGTCGAATCGTCCGCGCCACGAGGCCTCGATCGTCAACCGGTCGTCGAGGCGCGCTCACGCAGCGTTCGCGTTGTCGGGTCGCCACACCTCCTCGACGTTCAACGTTCTTCGTGTCGCCGCGCCGTCGGTGACCGTGGTGCGCTCGGCGAGATGTCGCGTGGGTCGATGTGCGCTCACACGTGCTGGGGTGTGCCGTTGCGAGACTCGGTGCCAACAGGGCGTTCGCGGACACCATCGTGACGACGCCCGCGATCACAGATGTGTGCGCTGTCCGTGTCTCTTCCGGCGCGCACGACGAAATGCGACTGGACGTGTCGGGATTCGAGACGTACGGTGACGCGACTGCCCCGCCGTCCTTGCGCGCAAAGGATTCGAAGCATGCCGAACAACGCTTGGGGTCTCGAGACCCGCCTCGTCCACGCCGGCGCCGACCCCGACCCGACAACCGGCGCGCGCGTCACGCCGATCTACCAGACGACGTCGTTCGTGTTCCGCGACACCGAGCACGCCGCGGCGCTGTTCGGTCTGCAAGAGCTCGGCATGATCTACACGCGGATCATGAACCCGACGCAGGACGCGTTCGAGCAGCGCATGGCCGCCCTCGAAGGAGGTGTCGGCGCGCTCGCGACCGCGAGCGGCCAGGCCGCGCAGACGATCGCGCTGCTCAACCTCGCCGAGAACGGCGGCCACATCGTCTCGAGCGCTTCGCTGTACGGCGGCACGTACAACCAGCTGCACTACACGTTCCCGAAGCTCGGCGTCGAGGTCACGTTCATCGACGACCCCGACGATCTCGACGCGTGGCGGAAGGCCGTCAAGTCCAACACGAAGGCGTTCTACGGCGAGTCGATCGGCAACCCGAAGGGCGACATCTTCGACTTCGAGGGTGTGTCGAAGATCGCGCACGAGCACAACATTCCGCTGGTCATCGACAACACGCTCGCGAGCCCCGCCTTGTTGCAGCCGATGCGCTTCGGCACCGACGTCGTCGTGCACAGCGCGACGAAGTTCATCGGCGGGCACGGCACGTCGATCGGCGGCGTCATCGTCGACAGCGGCAATTTCGACTATCCGGGCAGCGGGCGGTTCCCGGGCTTCACCGAGCCCGACCCGAGCTACCACGGTCTCGTGTTCGACCAGCTTCCGCCCGAGCTGCGGCCCGCGATGTACGTGCTGAAGTGCCGGCTGCAGTACCAGCGCGACCTCGGTGCCGCGATCTCGCCGTTCAACGCGTTCCTGTTCCTGCAGGGCTTGCAGACGCTGAGCCTGCGTATGGAGCGGCACTCGAAGAACGCGCTCGCGGTCGCAGAGTGGCTCGAAGGCCGCGACGAGGTCGCGTGGGTCGCGTATCCGGGCCTGAAGTCGAGCAAGTGGTACGACCGCGCGCAGAGGTACTTGCCGAACGGTCAGGGCGCGATCATCGCGTTCGAGCTGAAGGGCGGCGTCGACGCGGGCCGCAAGTTCATCGACAGTCTCGAGCTGTTCAGTCATCTTGCGAACGTCGGGGACGTGCGCAGTCTCGCGATCCATCCCGCGAGCACGACGCACAGCCAGCTCGAGGTGAACGAGCAAGCAACGACCGGTGTCACGCCCGGCCTCGTGCGGCTCTCGGTCGGTATCGAGACGATCGACGACATCCTCGCCGACCTCGACGCGGGCATGCGCGCGGCGAAGTCGTCGTGAGCGCGTAGCGCGTGAGCGGCGAGGAGCCCATCCCGGTCAGCGGCGCGTGGCGGCCGGGCGATGACGCCGGCCGTCGCCAGTTCGTGACACTGTGCGACGACAAGCCGCTCGCGTTGCGCGTGGGCGCGACGTTGTCGCCGGTCACCGTCGCCTACGAGACGTGGGGGATGCTCGCGCCGGCGCGTGACAACGCGGTGCTTGGTCTGCCACGCGCTCACCGGCGACAGCTCACGCCGCCGGTCCGGCCGAAGCCGGCCATCCGCTGCTCGGATGGTGGGACGCGCTGATCGGTCCCGGCCGCGCCATCGACACCGACCGCTACTTCGTCGTGTGCCCGAACGTGCTCGGAGGTTGCCAGGGAACGACGGGTCCGGCGTCGATTGACCCGCAGACCGGTACGCCGTTCGGCACGCGGTTTCCGATCGTGACGATCCGCGATCAAGTGAACGTCGAGGCCGCGCTCGCCGACGCGCTCGGGATCGCGCAGTGGGCGGCCGTGATCGGCGGCTCGATGGGCGGTCAGCGCGCGGTCGAATGGACGGTGCAATACGCGATCGCGTTCCCAGGGCAATCGTCATCGCTTGCGGCGCGGCCGCAACCGCGGAGCAGATTGCGCTGTGCTCGCTGCAAATCCGTGCGATCGAAGCCGACCCGCACTTCCACGGCGGCAACTACTACGACCTCGTCGAAGGACCGTGGCGCGGCATGTCGATCGCACGCGGCATCGGGCAGGTCAGCTATCGCTCCGAGCTCGAGTTCCAGCAGCGGTTCAACCGCGGTCATCAGAACGACGAGCACCCATTCGAGGGCGGGCTCTACACGGTCGAGTCGTATCTCGAGTATCACGGCGAGAAGCTGGCACGCCGTTTCGACGCCAACAGCTACATCGTGCTGTCACGTGCGATGAACCACCACGACGTCGGGCGCGGCCGCGGCGGCGTCGCCGAAGCGTTGGCGCGCGTGACGTCGGAGGTCACGATCGCCGGTATCTCGTCCGATCGTCTCTATCCGCTCCGCCTCCAGCACGAGCTCGCCGACCTCATCCCGCGCAACAAGGGCGTCGAAGTCGTGAATTCGATCGCGGGTCACGACGGCTTCCTGACCGAGCACGAAGAGATCGCCGACATCATCGCCAACGCGCTCGGCTGATTCCGACGGCGACGTCAGACCTTCAGACCGAGAGTGATCGCGCCGGCGTAGGCCTTGCCGTGCTGCTCGACGTCGACGAACGCGACGTTCGATCCGCCCTGCTGATAGATGCTGTCGTTCGCGTTGGGCGTGTCGGGTGCGCCGCGTGTGTTGTAGGGCGAGTTCGCGTTGTAGACCGACGCGTTGAGCGCGTCGTCGAAGAAGAGTTGGCCCGTGTGCTTGACCGAGCTGTCGACGTGCACCTTCGTGTGGATGTGCACGGCGCGACCCTGGTACCAGCCGGGATAGATCGTGTCGAACCTGACCTTGCCGTCGGCGCCGGTGACTTGCGTGCCGCGCAGGAACGTGCCCGAGTTGCCTTCCACACCCGAGTACTCACCGGTCGCGTCGCAGTGCCAGATGTCGACGGCCGCGTCCTTGATCGGCGCGCACTTCGTCGCGTCCACGATCGTCATCGTCAACGCGAGCGGCACGCCTTCGCGGTCTTCGGTGATGTCACTGCGCACGTCATTGATGTCGAGGTAGTACGGCCCCTCGGTGAGCTCGGGTGTGAGCACGCACGCGACCTCGCTCGCACTCGTACCGTTGCTCGCCGCCGCCGCCGAGTTCGCGGCCGAGGTGCCGGTCGTCGGGGTCGACGAGCTCGACGACCGGCCGCATGCCGCGAGGGCGATCAGCGCGCCGAGCCCGCCGATCGTGCCGAGGGCTGTCCTGCGGTCGATGCGTGTGGGCAGTGTCATGGGGCCACCCTCGCCCGGTTCGACTGAGCCTCCGCTGTGCCCACGGTAAGGCGCGATCGAACATGAACGCGGATTCAGGGTGCCGCAGGACGGTTGGTCCAGCTGCGGCCGCGGCGCGCCTGCGACCGGAACCAGCCGCCCGCGGCCGCGGTACCGCCGTCGGTCGGGATCGTGTGGCCCGTCACGAATCCGGAAAGGTCGGACGCGAGAAACAGCGCGACGCGCGCCTGGTCGTCGGGCGTACCGACACGACCGACCGGCACCCATGCGGGCCACATGTGTTGGTGCTCCTCGGGCACCCAGCTCGAGTAAGGCACTTGGAGCGTTTCGGTGACGTCGGGGCCGATGCCGTTGACGCGCACACCATGAATGCCGACCTGCACTGCGAGGCAGCGCGTGAACTGTACGACAGCCGCCTTCAGCGCGCCGTAGACGGGATCGGGTGGGTAGCCGCGCAATCCTTCGACCGACGAGACGTTGACGATCGACCCCGATCGCTGCTCGATCATCGCGGGCAAGAACGCGTGTGTCACCGAGAGAACGTGGCCGAAGTTGACGCGATACAACTCCTCCCAGAACGTCGGCTCGGTGTCGGCGAAGTCTCGCGACGGGCGTAGATAGTGGCCGACATTGTTGACCAGCACGTCGATTCGGCCGTGCGCCCGCATCACCTCGTCGTGCAGCGAGCGCACGGCTCGCGCGGTCGCATACGTCGGCGACGACGAGTGACGCGTCGTTGCCGTGCACGCGTATGTCTTCGGCGAGCGCGCGGCTGCGCGCCTCGTCGACATCGGCGACGATCGACGCGCGCGCCATGCGCGGCGAACAGGCGGCTCGTCGCCGCGCCGATGCCGCCGCCGCCGCCAGTCACGACCGCGACTCGTCCGGCAAGCAAACCGCTACCGCCGCCGTTCGACGCTTCGCTCATCGCGCGTGTCACGCTCCGGTTCCCGAGACCCGTGCGGCGGCAGCTGATGCGCCGATGGCGGTGCCGTACATCAGCGTGAGCTCGGTGGCGATCCGGGCGAGCTGCGCGCGCACACCGTGCGGCTCGACGACCTCGACGAGGGTGCCGTAGCCCGCGAGCTCGGCCGCGAGTGAGTGCTCGTGGTGCCCGCGCAGCTCGAGCTCCACCCGCTTGTCGGCGCGCGCGGGACCGATGCGTACGCGGTTGCCGAGCGACGCGCGGAGCCATCCGACTGCCTGCGGTTCCACATACGCCCGCGCGTGCACGGGCGCACGCTTGCGATCGACTTCCTCGGTGATCATGCGCCACGCAGCGCGGAGCTCGAAGTTCGGCGGTGTCACCACCGCGTCGCCTGTCGGCGTAACCGCGCGGATGCGGTCGACGCGGAAGGTACGCAGACCCGCGTCGGTGTCGGCGACGAGATACCAGATCGTGCCCTTCGTCGCGAGCCCGAGCGGATGGACCACGCGCGTCGTCGCGGTCCGGTCGCGCGCGACATAGCCGAGCTCGAGCTGCTCGCCTTCGACGACCGCCCGTTGCACGGCGTCGAGGTGCGGCGGTGCATGGTGCGCCGCCACCGGCGGCTGCTCCCACCCCGCAGGGTCGATCACCACCGACGTCGTCGTCGCCTCGGCTTGCGTGCGCAACGTCTCCGGCAGCGCACGCACGAGCTTGCGGACGGCCGCCTTCATCGCGGGCGTCGCCGCGGCCGGCCCCGCGACGAGGAACAACGCGCGCGCTTCCGCCGCGGTGAGGCCGCTCAGGTCGGTGCGGCCGCCGCCGAGCAACCGCCAGCCGCCGTTGCGGCCTTGCGTCGAGTACACGGGCAACCCCGCCATGCCGAGTGCTTCGAGGTCGCGACGCGCGGTTCGCTCCGACACCTCGAGCTCGTCGGCGACTTCCGCGGCGGTGACGCGCCCGTGCGACTGGAGCATCAGCAGGATCGCAACCAGCCGGTCGGCGCGCACGACGGCATCTTCGCACGGGTAAGCGGTCAACGGCTGACCGGTTTCGCTCGTGCCGCTGATCGGGGTGCGCGGCTGCTTGGACGCTCAGGTCCCCGGTTGACCGGGCACGATCATGCCCACGCTGATCCCGCCGTCGACGGTGAGGTCGGCGCCGGTGACAAGCCGCTGGCGTCGGACGCGAGGAAGACGGCCGCGTCGGCGAACGGTCCCGCTCGTTCACCTCGAAGATCTTCCGGTATTGATCGACCGTCGTGTCGGCAATGCCGCGCAGCACCAGGGCGGCCGCGTTGTCGACGAGCTCGTGCACGGCGCCCACGCGTCGAGCGCGGTCGCTACCAGCGTGGCCCAGCCGTCCTCCGACGCCACATCGCTGTGCACGTAGGGCGCTTGCGAACCGATCCGGGCGACGGTTGCCCGGCCGCGATCGTCGAGCACGTCGGCAACGACAACCTGCGCGCCCTCGGTAACGAATCGGCGGGTGATCACGGCACCGCTGCCGCGGGCGCCGCCGGTCACGATCGCGACCTTGCCGTCGAGCCGATCTCCCGCCACGCCCGCGAGTCTCGCCGCGCGCGGGACGCCAGTGTCGACGCGCCGGCGACGGTGTGCCGACCACGTCGCCGCAGCGGGCATGATGGAGCGATGTCCGACGAGGCGGTTCCAGTTCTGCGCGTCATGGACGCGGCGCGCGCAGTGGCCTGGTACGAGCGGCTCGGATACGCCAAGGAGTGGGAGCACCGGTTCGGCCAAACGTTTCCCGCGTTCGTGTCGATTGCATGCGACGGGGGAGCGCGACTCTTTGTCTCGGAGCATCTCGGCGACGCGCAGCCCGGCACCCTCGTGGACCTCCGTGGAGCCGACGTCGACCGCGTCGCGGCCGAGTTCGGCGCCGACATCGTCGATCAGCCGTGCGCGCGCGAGGTTGCGCTCGTCGACCCCGATGGCGACCGTGTGCGCGTGGGTACGCCCTCGGCCTAGCAGGCTCACGAGCCGGTGACCGAGACCTCGGACGTCGTCGACGCACGCGACGACCGCACGCAACCGCAGCGGGGGCTGCTCGCGGTGGCCGCGGCCGCGGTTTCGCTGCTCGTGTTGCTGTATCTGTTCGCCGTGCAGACGTCTTGGGGTCAACGGCTCGACGCGACGGCGTTGCAGGGACGGCGGGGGCTTCATCGTGAGGGCATTCACGCCGCCGCGCGCTTGCTGACGACGATCGACGTCGCGTCGCTCGCACTGCTCGGTGGCGCGATCGTGTTGGTTGCGTTGGTGCGCGGTCGGCCCCGTCTCGCGGTGAGTGCATTCGTACTGATCGCGGGCTCGAGCATCACGACCGAGATCTTGAAGAGGGTCGTGCTACCGCGGCCCGACTTCGGTGTGTTCGACGGCGTCGGTCCCGGGCCGACATTTCCGAGCGGCCACACCACCGTGGCGTTGTCGCTCGGCGTCGGTGCGATGATCGTGAGCCCGATCCGCTGGCGCGCGGTCGTGGCCGTGCTCGGCGCCGTGTTCGCGTCGGTGATCGGCGCGGCGACCGTCGCGAGCGCAGCGCACCGACCGAGCGATCCGATCGGCGCGGCGTTGGTCGTGACCGCATGGGCCGCGACCGTGCTCGCGTCGTTGATCGAGGGCGACCGTGACGCCGGCCCGGGACGCCCGCCGGGGCGGGAACCGGGCGCCACGCCGTGGATCGCGCTCGGCGGCGTGACGCTGCTGGTGATCTCGTTCCTTGCGCTTGTCGCGACCGCGATCGGCATTCACCGCAATCGGCTCGACACCGTCGACCTCGGCGGGGCGTTCATCGGCGCGACCAGCGCCATCGTCGGGATGGTTCTCGTGTGTGTCGGGCTGCTGCTCGCCCTCTTGCGAGGCATCGATCTCGACTTGTGACTCGACGTCTTGCCAGGCCGCGGGCACACTTCGTGCGTGCACACGGCACGCGCAGCCGACGGTGCGGCAATCGCGTACGACGACACGGGCGGTACGGGCTCGCTCGTCGTGCTCATCCACGGCACCACCGAGTGCCGGCAGGCTTGGGAACCCTTGATCGAGCCGTTGTCGCGTGAGCACCGCGTCGTCGCGCTCGACCTGCGCGGCCATGGCGATTCCGAGCGGCGCCCGCCGTACGACCTGGTGACAATGGCTGCCGACGTGCACGTCGTCGTCGACACCGTCGACGAGGGCGCGCCGCTCGCCGTCGGGCACTCGCTCGGAGGCGCGGTCGCCAGCGCGTACGCGGCGACATACCCGACGCGCGGTGTCGTCAACATCGATCAACCACTCGCGTTGGCCGGCTTCAAGGAACTCCTGATGTCGGCGGAGGCAGTGCTGCGCGGTGATCACGAGACTTTCGAGGCGACGGTCCGATCGCTGTTCGGCACGTTCTATCCGCCGCTCTCCACCGAAGAGCAAGCGCGACTCGTTGCATGCTCGCACCCCGAGCAGGACGTCGTGCTCGGCGTGTGGGACGTCGTGTTCTCGCTGACAATCGACGAGCTCGACGCGCTCGTCGATTCGATCGCGCGGACGATCCGGAGCCCGTATCTCGCGTTGCACGGCAGCGATCCCGGCCGCGACTACGCGAACTGGCTGCAGAAGACGATTCCGCGCGCGCAGCTCGAGGTGTGGCCCGACCACGGGCACTACCCGCACTATTTGGATCCCCAACGATTTTGCGAACGGCTGACTCGGTTCGAGAAAGAGCTTTGACCGCGGCTTTCCGACCGTGGCGATAGCGGAACGGGTCTGCGAGACTCCGACCGTGACGAAGCGCCTCTGGGTGTCCGTCCTCCTCGTCGCCAGCCTGCTCGGAATGGTTGGCGCGAACGCGCACGCCGCCCCCGGCCCGTTCGCGATCACCGTCGCCGGCGCCGGGCCGTTCGCGCCAGGTGCGACTGTCTCGGTGTTCTTGTCCGGGGGGTCCTCGGGCGGCGACGGATCGATACGGCAATCCGCGCTCGAAGGTGATGCATGCGCCGGGAACGCGTCGTTCACGCTGGACGCGACCGGCGCCGGCACCGCGCACTTCCGGGTACACCGCCGCATCGGCGACCCGGCGACTTCCGTCGACTCGCGCGGCCGAGGCGTGCCGGTTGATCGCGTCGGAGTTCGGCGTGTCGAACGAGAGCGCCTCGACGCCGATCGCGATCGATGCCGGCGCTTCGGTTCCGGTACCGACGATCACCATCGACACGACGTCGCCGCTGCCAGATCGCGCGCACGTCACGGTTCACGGCACGGGATTCGATCCGTCGTCATTCGTGCCGTTCGATGAGTGCGCGGGCGATTACGCGACCGATTGCCTCTACGGCGAGAGCGGCTTCGCCGAAACCGACGACGTCGGCGCGTTCGACACCGACGTGTGGCTCGCGCGCCTCGTCCGCGGGTTCGACTGCGCGACGCAGCCGAACCGCTGCCGGCTCTGGGCGGTCCCGTACGGCGACCTCGACGATCGCGTGTCGATCGGGCTCGTCTTCGATGGCTCGCATCCGCCCGTCTCGCCGCAGGCAACAGTGGATCCCGCGACCAATCTGACGCACCTGCAATCGGTCACGGTGACCGCGACCAACTTCCTGCCCGACGCGTTCGGGCAGATCGAGCAGTGCGCGGCGGCAGGCGAACGCAACGAGCAATGCCACTACCTCACTGAGGTGACCGTCGGCGCTGACGGCTCGTTCACGACCACCGCCGCCGTTTCGCGACGCGTCGGCCTCACGGACTGCGCCAGTGCGCCGTGCGTCGTGCGCGTGCTCGCGTATCCGATCGACTCGGTCGACGTACCGGTGACGTTCGACGCGTCGGTGCCGCCGCCGCCGGTGCCGTCGGTCGATGTCTCGCCGAAGACGGATCTCGTCGACCGCCAGGTTGTTCAGGTGCAATTCCACGGCGTCGACCCGGGCACGTTCGCCGCGCTCAGCCTCTGTACTGCCGACGAGACGTCGTGCGGTGCCGACGTATCCGAGAACCTGTCGTCGGCAGACGCGGTCGTCCCATTGTTGCTTCCCCGCGTGCTCGGGAACAATGTCGATTGCGCGGTGGTCGCGTGCGTCGTGCGCGTGCAGATCTACGCCGCGGACATCTACGACTTCGCAATCCCCGTCGCGTTCGATCCCGACGCGCCGCTGTCGGCCGGCACGCAAGTGCAAGTGCTGCCCGCGCGTGGCTTGTGGGATCGCCAATCAGTTGAGATTCGCGGGAACAGCTACGACCCCGGTGCCGACGCGTCGGTGCGGCAATGCATCTCGACTTCGGTGGCCGCGAACACGTGCGGCGCGTCGCTCGATCTCTACGCCGACAGCGGCGGCAATGTGTCGGGCCGGTTCAGCGTGCGGCGTGTGCTGCAGCTCTCCGACGGTGAGCACGACTGCGCGGTCATCGCGTGTTACCTCGCTGTCGACGGCGAACCCGTCACCGCGATCGCGCTCGGCTTCGATCCGGCCGGACCGCTGCACGGCTCCGACCTTCCGCCGCAGCCGCCGTGCGTCGCGTGGCCCACCGCAGGATGGCCGGCCGGACCGCTGCCCGCAGGTACCGATCCCGCGGCGGTCGACGCGGCCGCAGCCCAGATGGTTGGTCCCAACGCCGGCGACTCGGTCGTGGTGATCCACGGCGGCCAGCTCGTGTACGAGAAGTACGCCGACGGCATCACCGCCGCCACGATCGAGCCGTCGTTCTCGGAGTCGAAGTCGTTCACATCGACGATCATCGGGTTGCTCGTCGACCAAGGGAAGCTCGCGCTCGACGATCGCGCGCCGATTCCTGAATGGTCGGGCGCCAACGATCCGCGCCGGGCGATCACGCTGCGCAACTTGTTGAACATGAGCTCGGGGCTGCAGTGGAACGAGGACTACAGCGGCGACACGAACTCAGACGTGGTGCAGATGGTCGCGTCGGGTGACGAATCGGGATACGCGCTCGCGAAACCGCTGCAGGACCCGCCGGGCACGGTGTGGCACTACTCGACCGGCGATGCGGCGATACTCGGCCGCATCATCGGCAACACGGCTGGTGTGTCGGGTGCGAGCTACAGCGCGTTCTTGCACGACCGTTTGCTCGATCCACTCGGCATCAATCCCGTCGACATCGGCTTCGACTCGACCGGCCGGTGGCGGTCGGGCTGGATGACCAACACGACGACGCGGAGCTTCGCCAAGCTCGGCTTGCTCTACCTCCGCGACGGTGTCTGGGACAACAAGCAATTCCTCTCCCCGAACTGGGTCGACTTCGTGCGCACCCCGGGACCGGGATCCGACGGCATGTACGGCGGGCAGTTCTGGCTCAACGCCGACGGAAGCTTCGAGATGATCGGGCTCTACGGCCAGGAGGTGCACATCGACCCGGCCCTCGATCTCATCGTCGCCGTCAACAACGGCGTCGGAACCGAGCCGATGGTCGACGCGTTCCGCAACGCGCAGCCGTTCACGTGCGGCGCGGCACCCGTCGTGAGCGACGACCTGGCGCACGTGCGGCCGCTCGATTCGGTCGACATCGACGTGCTGGCAAACGACAGCGGCGGCCATGCGGGACTGGCCGCGTCGACCTTGACGATTGCGGGCATGCCTGCGCACGGCACGGCCGAGATCGTCGGCAACAAGATTCGCTACACGGCCGGTGGCGGCTTCGCGGGCAACGACACGTTCGGGTACGTCGTGTGCACGAACGATCGCCGCCAGTGTCTCGAAGCGAAGGTGGTCGTCAATATCCAGGCGATTCCGTTCCGGTTCCTGCCGCCGATACACAGCGGCGTCAACACGGCTTCGCCGGCACGCGGTGTGCTCGTGCAGTTCACGACACCGGCCGGGGACACCGCGATCGGCGACATCACGTCCGTCGCGGTCGATTGCGAGACCGGCGACCCAATCGGTCAGCCAGAAATCGTGGACGCCGACCTGCACGTGAATCCGCGCCGCGGCATTGTGTCGTTCCACTGGGCGACGAACCCGATGTGGACGGGTTGTCGGGATCTCGAGGTCGTAACGTCTGACGGCCTCATCCATGTCGCGCACTTCCGCTGGCAGACGCGCCGCAAGTTGGGCGAACGACCACCGCCGCGCGCAGGCGGCGGGACCGCGCACGCTCCGCCCGTGCACACGACCACCCCAACGCGGGGCTCGCACCTCGTGCGCCGCGTACGCTGACGCGCCGATGTCGTGGTCTCCCGATCCGGAGGCGTGGCGCGGCCGCGTCGCGGTCGTCGCGCGCGCCACCCGGCCGGAGCAGGGCGTCCACGCCGAGCTCGACGACGCGGCGACTCGTCTGCGCGTCGGCTCGCGCGTCGGCGTGCGCCTTGCATTCCGCATTGCTTCCCTAGGGTGAGGAAGGAGCCCGTCGCTCACGCCCTTGCTGCCGCAGGCCGCGCTCGAGTGCCCGATCCGTTCGCTACGGGCCGAGACGGTGGCGCAGTCGGCAGATCGATGGCGCTCGGATGCACGAAGTCGCCCGCCAACTACGGTCGACTCATTGCATGTCGATCGCGACTGGTGTTCCCATCTGGAACCAACGGCGGTGGAGCTGCTCGATCTTCGACCTGGACGGGCGCCCGCGTAGGTTCAAAACGCATTCGGCGTAGTCCGCAAGGTTCTCCTGCTCGCAGTAGCACGTGCGCGCCCTCTCGATTTCGACCGCGTCGCGAAGCCGGCGGGCACGGCCTCGACCCGTTCGGCCTCGCGCCCGCAGGTGCACGGTGTCGGCACGCAGCGCGTTCTTGAGCCAATCCGAGTGCTCACCGACGATTGCGACGAGATACGCGGTGCGATCCTCGAACACGAGCCGCACGGCTTGGCGCCGACGTGTGCCGCTCACCCGGCCTACGGTCGTGAGCACTCCAAAGCCTCGGGGCGGCAGGACACGCCACAGTGGAACGACAAAGAAGTTCAAGATACGAGCGCCGCGCGGCGTGTGGATCCGATTCCGTACCCAACCTTCGTCACCGAACACCGCGAGCGGATCCGGTTGCGTTTCAACCATCGTGTGCCCCGGCGAATGAGATGGTGAGATGTGAACGGGCGGAATCCATCCCCGCTTCGAGGCTGCTGCCCACACGCCCGCGGATCGATCGGACGCAGAGCAACCTCATGGTTCGTTTCGCCGCGTTCGACCACGGCCGAAGTGCCTCTCGGACGAGCGAGAAGCGGATGCGTTCCTGTTCCAGTCGCACATTCGTGCCGAAGCGGTCTTCGATCAAGTCACGATAAAGCATCTGTTCCTCTCTCGTCAGGTGCGGCAAGGGTTCGGCCACGGGCTCCGGTTCGGTCACGAGCTGCCCGCGATGCGCGAGGAGGGTTGCCTCGTCCATGAGCACCGAGCGTACGCACGCGAACCGTTCGCGCAGACGGTCGAGCATCACGAAGCCGTGCGTGTCGATGTCGCCCCAGTAGACGATCTCCTTCGCCCCGAGCCACGGCAGCGCCTCGAGGCTCGTGACGTGGAATCCCTCGCCGAAGACGGCAATCGCGTTGGGCATCGGCGGCAGCGCGAGGTAGCTCACTTCGTTCTCGACGACGAAGACCGTCGTCACCGGCAGGTCCAGCGTCGCGAGCTCGTCGGTGCGGACCCGCGCCTCGGTGATCTCCGACGGAAACGGTGGCGTGGGCGCGAGGAGCCGTAGCCGCGTGTAGCCGGGCTTGTCGCGAAAGCCGAAACGGCGGGCGAAGCGTAGCTCCGTGAGGTCGATCCGGTCGGCCGGCAGCACGTGCAACAACAGCCGGCCGAGCACCTTCTGGTTGCGTTCGACGAACTTCGTGTCGACGCCGACGACGTCGATGTGCCGGAGATAGCACCGCGACGTGTCGTGCGCCCCGATCCACGCGACGGTGTCGACGAGGCGCGACCACTGTTCGTGCAGCTCGATCGCGGTCACGGGATGGCGCGCGACCCACTCGAGCAGCGCCGGGACGCGACGCGTCGTCTGCTCGACGATCTCGTCGAGCCGCCGCACGTCGTCAGCGGTACCGAGCAACGCGCAGCACTGCTCGAACGTGTCGACCCGCATGCGAACGGGTACCTGGTTGACGCCGAGGCCGTGGCCCTTCACGGTGCGGGTTTCGATCGCGAAGCGGGGTGTACCGCTGCGCGTGCGGCTGCCCCGGCGGAACCGCTGCTCCCATGCGAGCGCGTCGTCGAAGTCGTGGAGCAGCTCGGCGGCGCTCGGCGCCCTGACCGGAAGGGTGATCGGTTCCCAGGCGATGCCCTGCACACGGTCGCGGAGGTACCGGCCGGTCGACCAACGCTTCCGTAACGTCGCGACGAGGTCGTCGACCGTCGTCCAGCGCTCCGACATCAGGCGCGGGCGCGGCGCGCGTTGCCGGCGGTACTCCTCGATTGTGAGGCCCTGCAGGCGCGAGTAGTTGCCGTCGAGATTGTCGACGTACCCGACCGCTGCGACGTGCGGTTCGATCACGTGGATCTTCTGCAGCGGCGTCACGATCAACAGCTGGAGGCCGAGCCTCGTGAACAGGTTCAGCGCGTAGCGCGTCGACATCTCGGACCCCCGACCGAACGCCTCGTCGATCACGACGAACCTGAAGGCCCGCGACCGGGCGGCGCCGAACTCGAGCTTGAACTGGTAGGCGAGCGACGCGGCGAGGATCGTGTAGGCGAGCTTCTCCTTCTGGCCGCCCGACTTGCCGGCCGAATCCGTGTAGCTCTCGTACTCCGTGTCGTCGGACCGCCACCGATCCGACGCCGAGAACACGAACCACTGGCGGACATCGGTGACGCGTCGGGTCCAGTTGCGGTCGAGCTCGGCCGAGCCCTCGCGGCCCTTGAAGCGGTCGATGATGCGCTTCACCTGAACGAACCGTTGGTCCGAGTACTGGTCGGAGGCATCCGCGCCGAGCACGTTGTCGGTGCACGCGCTCAGCTCGTCGCGGAACTCGCGGATCTCGGTGTTCGGCGTGCGATCGGGGACGAGACGGATGTAGCGGCCCTCGTTGTAATCGATGCCTTGCAGTGACGCGTTGATCGTCTCGATGCGCTCCCGGATGATCGCCTCTTGCTTGTTGAGCTGCGCCGCGAAGCCCGCGATCTCGCGTATCGTGTTCTGGTTCAGGTAGTTCTTGAACTCGCGTTCGAAGCGAGGGAGGTCGTCGCTCGCGATCCTGTGGTGCAGCTCGCGGTACTCGTCGGCCGCGCCGAGCGAGTCGTCGAGCTCGGCGGTCTCTTGCGGGTACGCGGAGCGGAAGCTCGTCATCGCCCTCACGATCCTGATCTCGACGGCCTGCCGCCGCGCGGCGATGTCGGTGCGGCGTTGCCCGAGCGTCCGGGCCGCCGCCTGCTGCACGTCGCGTACGGTGGCGAGGCCGACAGTTCGCATTCCGAGCTCGCTCGTCACGTCGTCGATCGCAACGAACACCTCGCGGGCGCGTTCCAGCGCCTCCGTGTCGCGCAGCTGTTCCTCGACGTGGGCAAGCCCGCGTTCGGCGTTCGCATGTTCGTTCGCGGCGGCACCCTTGTCGCGCTGCGAGGCGTCGAGTCGGTCGCGCAACGACCGCAGCTCGTCGCGGACGCGCTCGCGTTCGTCGGTCAACGCCCGCAGGGCGTCCGACGAAGTTCGGATGCGCTCGGCTTCCGCACGCAGCGCGGTGATGCGGTTCGCGTGCGCCTGCCAGTCGAGCTCGCTCCACGTCGTGTACTCGCCCAACCCGACGAGCTTGCTGCGCTGCGTCTGCAGCAGGTCACGTTGGTGGTCGAGGGCGGCGACGGTGTCGCGGAGCGCGCCGAGCCGGCGCTGGACGTCGGCCGCGTACGTCACGAGCGCGTCGATCTTCTGCTCGTTGGTCCACCCGAGCACGTACTCGCGCCGGTCGTCGAGACGCCGTCGGTCGTCCTTCTCGTGACGGTCGCGGTCCTTGACCTGGCCGTGGCGGGTGACCGCCTTGGCAACCGTGCGGAACTCGGCCACGGCATCGACACACACGTGGTCGGCGCGCCGGGCGAGCTCTGCTTCGAGCCACGGACCGAACGCCGTGTCGGGCTTCACGTCGAGCATGTCGGCGAGGATCGGCTGCGCCCGGCGGCGCTCGGCGCCGGCGGCGGGCGCGAACCGGGCGGGAACGCGGAAGTACACGACGCGTGTGCCGAGGTGCCGGCCGTCGATCCAGTGCGCGACCGCGTCGTAGTGCGCGTCGGGCACGAGTAGCGAGAGCGCGAAGGCACGCAGCACCCGCTCGGCCGCACCCTCCCACGCAGCGGCGTCGTCACGCACCTGCAGCAGCTCGCCCGCGAACGGAAGCGCGTCGGGTTCGACGCCCAGCTCGACGCACAGCTCCTCGCGCAGCGTGAGGGTGCGGCTCGGAAGGTTGCTCTTGCGCGTCTGCAGGCTGCGCAGCTCGTCGTTGACCGCCTGCGCCTCGTCTCCGAGAGTGCGCTGAAGGTGGCGTTGCTCCGTGACGTCGTTGTCGAGCATCGCGAGGTGCATTCGCAGCTCGTCGTCGCGCGCTTCGACGCGCGCGCGCGTCGCGTCGAACTGATCGGCGGCGGTAACCGGTTCGAGCCCGGCGTCGCGCAACAGATCGTTGAACCGCGCGAACTTCTGCCGCCGTCGCCGCTGCTCGCGCTCGCAGTCGGTCATCGACTTCTCGATCTCGGCAAGGCGATCGCCGCCGCAGCCCGCGATCTGAACACTCAGCTGCTCGTCGGTGGCCGCCCGCGTCTCGAGCTCGCCGTGCACAGCCGCGATCTCGCCGTCGACCCGCGCGATGACGGAGGCGAGGCGGCCGAGCTCCTCGTCGAGCAGCTCCTTGGTGCGGCCGGCGAAGTAGAGGGGGAGCGCGGCGATCTGCCGGTCGAGCTGCTCGACCGCCGCTCCGAGCTCGTCGTGACGATCGAGGTCGGCGACCACCGGGTCGAGCAGCTCGAGCTGGGCGCGGGCGCGCAGCACGGCGTCGTGCGCGGACGTGAGGTTCTCGAAGTGGTCGACGAGCGCGTCGATGCGCGGTTTCGTGTCGAACGGCTCGAGCATGTGCGAGCGGACGAAGTCGTTGAGGTTGTCGACGGCCTTCATCGAGACTGTCTGATGGAAGAGGTCGAGGGCCTGCTCCGATTCGATCCCGAGGCGGCGCCGGAAGTCCTTCCCGTAGTCCGGGAAGGTGTCGTACAGCCCGCGCGCCACGCTCGCGGAGCGCGGCGCGCAGGTGTCGGAGGTCGGTGCCGAACTCGGAGAAGTCCTTCGCGATCGAGAGGTCGCCGTCGGCGACCACGTAGAAGCGCTCGGGTTGGCCCTGATTCGCGTTCGCGTGCGCGGAAGACCTGCGCCAGCGTCGCGGTCTCGCCGTATGCAGCGTTCCCGAACACACCGAGGATCACCGAATAGTGGCTCGTGCCCCGCAACGCGACCGGCCGCGACGCGCCGGTCACTTCGTTGCGCTCCGACTTGTAGTAGCCGAGCACGTACGAGCGCAGATCGCGTTCCCGGGTGTCGGCGCCGGCGGCCTTGTTGTACGAGATGCGGTGCGCGGGCAACAGCAGCGTGGTGACCGCGTCGACGAGCGTCGACTTGCCCGAACCGATGTCACCGGTCAGCAGCGCGTTGCGGCCGTCGAGGTCGAAGGTCCACGCCTTGGCGTCGAACGTGCCCCAGTTGAACACTTCGAGGCGTAGAAGGCGGCAACCCGGCGACGCGGCCACCGCCGGGTCGAGCGGCTCGGGGTCGAAGAGCTGCGCGGTCACGAGCGCACCTCGGCGCGGCCGAGCTCGTACAGGTACTCGTCGATCCGCGCGTCGAGCTCGTGGAGCCACTGGCCGTCGACGAACGCCTTGAGGATGCGGCGCACCTCGAACTGCTCGGCGTCGCCGCGCATCCGGCGCAGGAAGCCCAGCTCGACGACCTTGTTGATGTGCGCGTCGATGCCGTCGACGAGCCGGGCCTCGTTGTTCGAGTCGGGCACGAACAGCCGCATCATCTCGACGATCTGGTCGCGGCCGAGCACGAGGCGGGTCTCTGCGCTCGAGGCGTCGAACTCGGCGAGGCGCTTGCGCAACAGCGCGAGGAGGATGCTGACCGGGAACGAGAGGGTGCGGCGCGCGACCAGCCGCGGCGTCTCCTCGTCGTCGTCGGCGTCGCCGACCGGCCGGCTGCGCAAGAACGCGTAACCCTCGCTCTCGTCGACATCGAGCTGCAGGCCGAGCACCGCCACGTAGTCGCCGATCGCGGCGCGCAGCTTGATCATCGGATCCCACAGCTTCTCGTGCGTGTCGCGATACAGCGGTCCACGGAACAGATGCACGAGCACCGAGGGCAGGGCGCTACCTGCCTCGTTGCCGTGCGTCGCGGCCGTCATTGCACCTCGCCCCCACGGCTGAACGTCACCCGCGGCAGGTCGGCCACCCGCTCGCTTTCGTCGGAATCCCACCTGATCCGGGTGCGGCCATCCGAGTCGAACAACACGTCGAGGCCGGGCTCGTGCAGCGACAGGTAACCGACGAGCTCCGCCAGCCCGTGTTCGAGCGGCTGGCGCGCGACGACCTCGTCGAGCGCGACCTGCCCGCGCGCCCGAACGTTGCGACGACTCGCTGCAGGAGCTCGTCGCGGTCTACATGAATCTGGTCGACCAGCGCCGAAGTATCGAAGTCGTCGTCGCCGCCTTCGACCGGGCCGGCGGTGAGTGGTTCCGCCGCGGCCCGGCGGTACAGCGGCCGCTCGAGCGGGAGACTGACTGTGACCTTCGCGTCGTCGAGCGCCATCGTCACGGCCGGCGCCGGGACGTCGCGGACGCGCAACGCCTTCGCCTCGATGCCGCGCAGCAGCTCGAACACCCGGCGGTTCTCCAGCCACACCTGATCGTCGAGGAACCGGCGCAGCTGGTCCGACAGCATGCGGACCGTCGCCTGGGTGCGCTCGCTGGCGTCGATCCAGTCGAAATGGATGCGAGCGAGGCGCGGGTCGTGCACTTCGATCGCGTCGATCCGCGGCAGCCGGTCGAGCAGATCGGTCAGCTCGGCGCGCCGATCCGCGGAAAGGAGGAAGTCGTAGAACGCGCGGAAGCTCCGTCCCTGGTCCGACTCCGCGATGCTGGCCCGGCTCCCGAGCACCTCGTCGAGCAACGCACCCTTGGTGCCGACCCACGCGGCGATCTGCTCTCGCAGCGTGCGGTCGAGCTGTCGGAAGTTCTCCTCGACCTCTCGGAAGTCGGCCAGCAGCTCGCGGGCCGTGCGAGCGAGCTGCTGGTAGCGATCGCGCTGAGCGACCGCGTCGAGTACGACGATCTCGCCGCGCTCGGCGCGGCTGATCTGGATCTCGATGTCCTCGCGCTGGCGGTGCAACCGTGCGAGTCGTTCCTGCGGATCGGTCTCGGCGCCGAACACCATCTGCCGCAGCAATTCGAAGATCGTGTTCAGGCGGGACTCGGTGCCGACGAACTCGCGCGCGCGCAAGTCACGAACCCATGCGATCGCTTTTTCGACCGCCGGCGTGATGTCGTAGTGCGGCTCGTCGGAACCGGGCGGGTAGTACTTGCGCAGCCAGCCTCGCTCGGGCGACGCCCACTCGTCGAGGTACGCGCTCGCCGGTCGCGGGAACGTGCCGTCACCGAGGCGGCGGTTCAGCGCGTACAACTCGTCGTCGAGCTCACGGTTGAGGAGCGGCGCGGGGAGCGCGCCCGCGTTGGTGTCGACGAAGACGCGGCCCAGAAAGCTCAGCACGAGCGCAGAATGGTCGGCACGCAGCAACGACCAGGCCGGATGCTTGCTCCGCAGGACAGCGATCTCGTCGTACTGCATGCTCAGCTCGCCGGTTCGCAGACTGCTCGCTGCGCGCGGTGTGAGACCCGGGCCACCAGTCGAATGCTACGAGGCACGTGAGCCACTCGTCGTCATGAGTCACACGTTTGGCGTGGGCGCCGGGTTCTCGGTACACCGATAAGACGACTCGCTGTGACAACGGAAGTGAGCGACCGTGATCGACGTCGTTGTTATCGGAGCGGGGGTGGCGGGTCTCACCGCTGCCATGCGGCTCGAGCAGGCCGGGCAACGGTGCGTCGTGATCGACGCCGCCAGCCGCGTCGGCGGGCGTGTCCACACCGAGGTCGTCGGTGGCGAGACCGTCGATCTCGGTGGTGAAGCGGTCGGCCGGGCGCAGCATCGCGTCCGACAGCTCGCCGACGAGCTCGATCTCCGATTGGAGCGAATGCGCATCCTGACCCGTCCGGTCGTGTGGCGGGCCGGGGACACTGTCCGTTCGGCAGCGCTACCCACGCGATCCGCCAGCGAGCTCGCCCGTCTCGGGCGAGGTCTCATGACGATCTCCCGCGTCGCGTCCCACGTCGACCCCGAAACCCCGTGGGCGAACGAGCGCGGTCGAGCGCTCGACCGGGAGTCGTGTGCGGCGCTGCTCGATCAGATCAAGATGCGTGGCCGCAACCGAGAGCTCCTCGAAGCGGCCGTCGGCACCATTGCCGGTGAGCGGGCAGAACGGGTCTCGGCTCTGCAGCTGGCGTGGTGGATCGCATCGGCGGGCGGTCTTGTCTCGCTGCTCCTCGACGCGACGCAGTATCGGATCAGCAACGGCGCGCAGGCCATCGCCGATGCATTGGCCTCCCGTCTCCGCGACGAAGTCGTGCTCGGTGAACGCGCCGACCGAGTCGTCGAAGGGTCCGAGGGTGTCACCGTCGAGTCGGCTTCGGGCCGAACCTGGCAAGCGCGTGCCGTAGTCGTCGCAGTTCCTTTGACCAAGGTGCACGCTCTCGAGTTCGATCCGCGGCTGCCCCCCGAGTTGGTTCGCCTGCACCGCGACCTTTCGTTCGGCCGTCTGACCAAGCTCGTCGGAATCTCTGACGATCCGAACCCGGACCGCGTCGGCGGTCTCATCGGAGGCCACATGGTTACCGCGGGATGGCGGCGCGGACGCGTGGTGACCGGATTCGCCTACGGAGACGCTGCGAGCGGATCCGAGAACGCCCTCTTTGACGATTTGGCGATCGCGTTCGGGATCAGGCACTGGGTCGACCGCCGCTTCCGCCGCTGGCACGACGAACCGACCGCCGGCGGCAGTTACCTGGTCGCGCGGCCAGATCAACTGACCCTGCACGGTGCCCTTCTCACTGCGAGTCATGGCCGGATCCATTTCGCGGGTAGTGAGCGCAGCAGCCCACCGGGCACCATCGAGGGCGCGGTTCGGAGCGGGGAACAGATATGCCGCACGGTTCTGGCGCGTCTCAGCACGTAGTACGCGGCGAACGGATCTGCCGCTTCAGCCTCCTCGAGAGGACGTGGCGCCGCGCGTTGCGGGCGGCCCACGAGCCCGCTCGGCGGCATGTGGGAGGCCGTGGACGCGCAGTGGTGGTGGCGCCTCCCCCGGGTCACCGACGCGCTGGTGCTGGCGGTCTGGTTCGACGAGGCCGGCCCGGTGGCGGCTGCGGGGCTGACGGCCTGGGGCGACAAGTGGCAAGCAGACGTCTTCGCCGTGCCGTCGATCGTCGACGAGGAAGAGGTCTGGGCCGCGACCTTGGAAGCCGCCGCCGGACGACATCCGGGGCGCACTCGAATTGCTCGTGCGCCGGGGACAAAGCGCCGTTGGTGGCCCTCGCCATCCAGAGCGGATTCGCGATGACCGACGAGTTGTCGGGCGCTTCATGGATGGACGCCGACCAGCGCCCGCCGGTTGTGCAGGTCGACGGGTTCGCGGTCGTCGATCGCGTGACGCGCGCGGATCGTACGCACCCGATGATCGCTCGCAACGGTGAACTGGTCGAGCCGCGGCTGCGACAGTGCTCGCTGTACGATCCGACGCTCGATCTGGCAGTCGAGGACGCGGATGGCCGGGTCGCCGGCTACGCGTTGTTCTGGTTCGACCATTCGACGCTCGTCGGACTCCTCGAACCGATGCGCGTCGAGGACGAATACCAGCGACGCGGCCTCGCCCGCGCGTTGCTGACGAACGGCCTCGATCGGCTCGCACGCAAAGGCGCACGCCGCCTGAAGGTCGGCGTCGAGACCGACGCCGCTCGCAACCTCTACCTCGGCGCCGGCTTCGTTCAGACGTCCCTCGATCGGCTGCTCATTCGACCGGCACCGCAGGAATAGTGCCGCAGTGACGCTTCTGGTCCGGCGCACGAGCCCGCCACCCATCGGGCCCTTGACCGAAGGCTGTACACGTGCGTCACCGGGCACCGGGGAACGAGGCCCCCCGTCCAACCCTCTGCCGTCATGACATGGCGCGCCGACGCTGCCGTGATCTCCCAGGGCACGCAGAGGTGCTGGCGGTCGTGGAGGAGTCAGCGACGAGGTCTGCTCCAGCTCGCTGACGAGCGGATCTGCGGTGAAGCGGATGACGAGGATCGAACTCGCAGAGCCAGCTTGGAAGATTGGCCAGCCCGATTCTGGTGGACGTGGGCGCAGCGCTTTCGCAGGTCACAGCGTTGGGCATACGGCGTCGGACGGCCTCGGATTTCCCCGGCCGCGCGATGGACACGCGATGGAAATGGTCAGTTGGGGAGCGGGTGGTTCGACAGTCATCTCGAGGTGCGGCGCGCGGCGCATTGAAGAGCCGTGAGAGTCGCGCCGAGCCGGCGCATCCGATCGGCGCGAGCAGAGCCGGCGTTCGGGGACGGTCGCTGTGGGCACGATGTGGCGAGGCTGAAGCGCTCGTTGGTTCCTACGGCGCTTGCCGTTCCTCGGGCGCGATCGGTCTCGGTCGCCGTTTGGGGTTGCACGCCGCCGTCGCCGGCGGGTGGGAGCCCGTTGACGATGCCGCGAACATGAGCGACGCTCCTGCGTCTACCAGTCTTGGGCGGCGAGCAGCAGCGCGGCCAGCGGTTCGAGCATGGCCGTGAGCTCGTCGAGCTCGCCGGGCTCGAGGCTCTCGTAGGGCTTCGCCGCGAGGTTGTCGGTGAGCGCCTCGACGCGCTGTTTGACGGCGCGACCCGGTTCGCTCAGCCAACCGTCATCGCCGATCAGGCCGCGATCGCGCATCCCGTCGATCACGGCGGCGAGCTGCGCTCCGGGGAGATGGTGGATGCGTCCGAACTTCTCCGCAGGCATGCCCATGTCGAGGGCGAACAGGACGTGAGCCTCGAGGCCGCCGACACCCTCGATCATCAGTGCTGCGATGTGCCCGTCGCCACGGTGCTCGCGCAGCAAGGAAGCGGCATGGAAGAGACGGGCCACCACGTCATCGGGGATCGGGATCGCGCGCAGCGCGGCGTACATCGGCCGGCCCTCGAACGGTGCGCTGGTCGCGGCCTCGAGCAACAGGTCAGCCGCCCGTGCGAAGGCGGGAGAGTCGACGTGATCGCCCAGGATCCGCCGCAACGCCTTCACACAGCCCATCTGGCGAGCGGCGATCGCCGCTTCCGGTGTGGTGGTGCGCCACACCTTCGGAATGTGGCGAGCCACCTCACCGGGAGCGAAGTTGTAGAAGAGCGCGTCCACCACCTCCGCCGGAGCGAGGCCCAAGGGCGCCCGCCCGTCCGGCAAAGTAGGTGTCCCAGTAGTTGGTGAACCCGAGGGCGAACATCGCCACGTCGGGCTCGTCGGCCGAGTACGGGATGACACCGATCGGCTCGACCAGCTCGAACATCCGGCGTGCCATCGAGCTCATGGTCGACCCCTCCTTCTGCAACCCCGGCGCCCCGAGCGAGCACTCACCATCAGTTGGACGGTTGCGCACCGCGAAACTCATCGCAACGAAGGTTCGCGTCGCTCTTGTGGGTCAGGCAGCGGACGTGCCGAGCTGGAGCGTGCTGGTCGAGGACGTCTTCGTCCTCACAGGATGAGGCGTCGCAGTCATCGTGGCGCACACTCGGGCGACGAAGGAGTCACGGGTGACCCTGCTGCGCTCGTCCACGAGGAGCGTCAGGTCGCGCAGACGCGTGTCGGTGGTCGATGTACACAGCCGGCCCGGACGGATCTCGCTTGTGCGCGGTGACGTCGACCCGTCCGAGGTCGCGGTCGACGACACTCTCCGCTTCCTCGAACGCCTGCCCTGAGCCTGCGTTCGGGCGCGGTTTTGAGGAGACTTGAGCTGTGGGAGTGGAGGCGAGGCTTCGGCCTATCGAGGAGCAGGAGCTCGGCGACCTCGGGCGGCTTCTGTGGGATCCGGACGCGCCAGGCGAGCACCAATGGTTCGGGTTTCGCATGGACGCTGCGAAGGAGATCGAACGCCGGTGGCGCGACGACGGACTCATCGGGTCTGAGTCGTCGTTCCTCGCGGTTGCGCTGAACGACGGCACGTGCGCTGGTTGGGTTACGTGGCGACCCGTTGGCACGTCCGGCAACTTCGAGATTGGGATCGCCCTGTTCTCTCGGCACCGAGGCCAGGGTGTCGGGACCGAGGCCCAGCGGCAGCTCGTCGAGTATCTCTTCGGCACGACGACGGCGAACCGGCTCCAAGCCGGCACCGAAGTCGACAACGTTGCAGAGCAACGAGCGCTCGAGCACGTCGGCTTCCGCCGGGAGGGGGTCCAGCGAGGGCTGTACTACCGCGCCGGCCACTGGCGCGACAGCGTCATGTACGGCCTACTCCGTGCCGAGTGGACCGACGCGAGCGTGTGGTAGCCGATGCCGGAGTGGCGGTGCTCGTGGTTGTAGTAGGTGAAGAACGTGTCGCAGAACGCGTGCGCGTCTTCGATGCAGCCGAACCCGCTCCGGGAACGCCGGGCAGTACTTCAGCGTCTTGAACTGGCTCTCGCTGAATGGGTTGTCGTTGCTCACGTGTGGGCGGCTGTGACTGCGGCCGATGCCGAGGAACGCGAGCAGCTCGACGACCGGGTTCGACGTCATCGACGCGCCGTTGTCCGCGTGCACGCGCAGTTGGCCGGGTGGCACGCGGTGACGTGCGATGGCATCGGCAATGAGTTCCTTGGCGAGTTCGCCCGACTCGCGCGGCGCGACCAACCAGGCGACGACGTAGCGGCTGAAGATGTCCAGAACGATGTTAGAGGTCGTAGTACTCACCGGGGCGTGGGCCGCGCAGCTTCGTGATGTCCCACGACCGCACGACCAGCGGTCGGCGCGCGACGAGCTCGGGCCGCACTCGCGGCGGGTGTGTCGCTTGGCGGCGTCGTTCGCGGACCTCGCCGTTGGCGCGCAGCAGCCGGTAGAACGTCGACACGCTCGCCAGGTAGGTCCCTTCGTCGAGCAGGACGTGGAACACGTGCGCCGGCGACAGGTCCACGAACCGTTCGCAACGCAACACGTCCAACACCATGCCTGCTTCGTCGTCGGTGAGCTTGTTCGGCGGCGTCGGCCGCGGTGTCGTCGACCGCGGCTTCGGTGGTGCTTGATGGCGGTAGTGCGTCGCACGTGGCCGGCTCACCGCCGCGCATGCAGCGCGGGTACCGAGCATCGGTTCGATCGCGTTGAAGCATTCGTCGATCACGGCTGCTGCTTCTTCGTCTCGTCGCTCTCGGCGAGCAGCCGCTCCAAGAGCTCCGATGCTTTTCCCTGGATCTCCAACGCCAACTTGTGCTTGGTGAGATCATCCTCGAGCCGCGCGATCTTCTTGCGCGCGCGTTCCAACTCGACCTGCTCCGGTGCACGCGTCGCGGGCTGCGTCTTCGCAGCGAGCCCCTTCAACGCGCCCGCGTCGCGAGCGCGGCGCCACTCGACCAGATGCGACGAGTACAGGCCTCCCGACGCAACAACGCGCCCTTCGCGCCCGCATCGGTCAAGCGTTCGTACTCGTCGAGAACCGCGAGCTTGTACTCGGCGCTGAACCTCGCCGCTTCGGCTTCGGTGCCGGATCATCATCGCCCACACCCTCATCTTGGGCGCGTGCGAGCAAGGCTGCAGAAGTCATGGCCATCGGTCTACGTGATCCTGACTCGCCCTCAAGGGATGGTGGGCAACACCAGGTGTCTCACGTCAGCCTGACAGAGAGGGCTGCCCGACCTTCATGTTCAGAGGTTCGTGCAGGTCAGTGCGTATCTCGCTTCACCGCTCGATACCGCTCGCGACCGTTGTTTTCCGGCGCTTAGGGCACGTGGAGGGCACGAACTCGGTCAGCCGTTGATGACTCCGGCGTCGTCGGCGGCATTCAGTGCGTCACCGACGAACCAGGCATCGAGCTTCACGACAACGTCGTCGCGGTCGAGCCATCCCGCGCTCTTCGAGTGCGGATCCGATGAGTGCGAGCGTTGCCGCTCGCGTTCTGTTGAGCGCCTGATCGTGAGTTTCATCTCCGGGCGAGCCCGTATCGTCCTCACGCTGCCAAGCCTCGACGGCGACATCGGCAAGGCGGCGCGGCAATCTCACCTCTACCTCGGTGGACTGTTCAAAGAGCACGGCGCCGATCTCGGCCAGTGCTGCCGCGTCGTGTCGCCAAAGCGTCTCGGCGCCCTTCGCGTCCGCTGGGTCGATTGTGCTCATGACGTCATTCTGCAGCACGAGCGCCGGAGGAAGAGGCGACAACGGGCGGTATCCTGACGTCATGGCCGTCGACCCGATCGAGCTCAACACCGAGGACTCGAAGCGACTCCGCGAGGAGGCGGAGCGGCGAGGCGTCGCGCCCGAGAAGCTCGCGCACGAAGCCGTTGTGGAGTTCCTCGACTCGGTTCGAGAACGCTTCCCCTTCGTTGCGACCGTGACGGCTTCGCGTGAGGGCTTCCGAGCGTGTGACGCAGACAAGATCTTGGAGAGCGAAGGGTTCGGGCGGTCCTGACCCGGTGCTTCTCGTCGACACGGGCGTGCTGGTAGCTGCGACGATCGTCGATGATCCGGACAGCGAGGCGTGTATTCGTCTGCTGAGGCAGCGACACGACCGAGTCGTGAGCTGCATGCCGGTCCTCACCGAGGCGGTGTATCTGGTCCGGTCGGTACGTCCCGATGCCGCGGCCGGCTTCGTCCGCAACATCGTCGCCAGCGAGATCGACCTCGAGCACGTCTCCGGTTCCGATTTGGCGTGTGCCGCCGAACTCCTCGAGCAGTACGCAGACCTCCGTCTCGACTTCACCGACGCCGTCCTCATCGCGCTCGCTGAGCGTCTTGGCGTCACCGACATCGCGACGCTCGATCGCCGCGACTTCTCGGTCGTTCGTCCACGGCACATCGACGCCTTTACCTTGCTGCCTTGAGACGGCTTTCACGAGCGGCACAGACTTGCCGGTTGCGCTCACCGCAACCGTGACGGGCCGGTTCCTCGCCGCCCGTCGGTGCCTTGTGCTGGCTGCCGTCAACGGTGCAGTCCTCGAAGTCGAGCCCGATGACGCGGTCATACGCGGCGACCGCTTCCGCGGCAAGCCGATCGAACACACCCGCTGCGATCCACTCGTCGCGACGTTCCCGCAACGTCGTGTCCGAGACTCGGTTGGCGAGTAGCCGTTCGACATCGACCCACGCGCAGCCGGTCACGAGCCGGACCAGGATCCCTTCAAAGCACACCCGGTCTGGGACTCGTCGACGGTGACAACCCAACGGGTGCCCATCGGCCGGTCGGGTTGGAAGCAGCGGCTCCACGGCTGCCCACACGGCATCTACCACCTCGGGATCCAGCGCGCGCATGATGACAAGTGCCTCCACTCGGTCGTCGTTGTTGGCTGCACCCGCAATCAAACGCGGGACAACCCGACGACCGGTGGATGGCACCTATTCGCGCGGGCCTCTTAGCCTCGATCCACCGATTCGCTGCTGTGACTGTGTGTTCGTGGTCGCAGTGATCGTGGGTGTGGTGTTCTCGTCGGTGCTGCGGGTGTTCTCGGGTCGTGAGCCGGGGGTGGGTGCGCTGAAGGTCGCGATTCGTCTCGCGTCGGGCATGGCTCCGCCCCGAGAGCGGCGCGGAATTTATGTCGAGGGTGTGGGCTCGTCAGGCGAGTTGGGGGATGGCGCGGAGGTGTTCGAGCGCGGTGAGGAACGTCTCGGTCCACGGCCAACGTGCGGGCAGACGGAGCGTGTGTCGTCCGCTGCGGTTGACGACGCGGCCCGGTAGTGCGAGGAGTTTCGTGCGGATGGTGCGCGCGACGGTGAGTTCTCCGTCGTTGGTGATGCCGCCGAGGTCAGCGCTCCAACGGATGAGGTTGTGGGCGAGCACCGCGCAGGCGAGCCATGCTGCGTTGGCGAAGAACTGTCCGGAGGGGACGTGTTCGAGCCCGGCGCCTTCTTTGAGGTCACGGATCGCGAGTTCAACGACTGCGTGCTGGCGATGGAACGCGTCGACGGTGACGGCGTCGCCGTCGAGGTCGGTCAAGAACGCGAAGTGACGCCAGTCGGGCCACAGCCGCGCTTGGGTGGTGTCGGTGAGGCGGGTTCGGCGCACGATGAGCCGCCGCTCGACGCGGTGGCGGCCGCTGTCCGCTGCCATAGACGCACTCGGCGACTTGGGCTTCGCCGTCGGGTGTGTAGTCGATATCGACCCACGCGTTCTCGTCGATGGTCGCGATCGCGCCAGCGATTCCTTGGGTGTTCGTGCGCACCGCCATCGTGTAACGCACGTCGAGGCGCCCGAGCATGGCGATCGTGTCACCCGACCAGAACCCCGAGTCGAACCGGCACACGATCTCGCCGAGGGCGCCGGCGCGACGCACCCGAGCGACGAGTTCTTCGATGAACCGTTTCGTGCCGCGCTGGGTGTTCGCTTGGCCTTTACGCATCCGTGCGTGCAGGACCTCACCGGTCTCGGCGCGTGTCGCGACGATCGGGTGGTAGCCGAACCGTTTCGTATACCCGTAACCGGCGCCCTGCTTCTGTTTACCGACCACCTCGCAGATCGTCGAGTCGACGTCGATGACGAGACGACGATCGCCGGGCCCGGCGCCCAGCGACCACGCGCGTCGCAGCGTCTCGGCGATGACCCGGTCGAGTTGACGGACATGCCCGAACGTGAACGCGCGCAGGAACGTCCCCAACGTCGAGGGAGCCATCACCCGGAACGGCAACACACGCTGCGTCGCACCCGCGCGCAGCATGTCCGCATGGTCGATATGGGACCCACCCGCCATGATCGTCGCCACCAACGTGAGGACCTTGCGGCCCGGACGCGCCCCGCCCACCCGGCCACCGAGACGCACCGTCGCGTTCACCAGCCGCTCGAGGCCGAGCCCGACCATCAACGTGGCCGGCACCACCAGGCCCGCGTTCGCGACCAACGACTCGTCATCGAAGGTCACATCCAGACGGTCAATCGCGCGCGATACTCCACTCACCGGAAGTGCCTCCCGAGCTCCAGGAACGATGTGGCTTCAGCACCGTCATCGTCCCTGATCGGGAGGCATCTTTCGCGGATACGCGCCGCTCAGACCATCAACTCATCGGTGGATCGAGGCTTAGGGCACGGGGAGGGCACGAACGCCTTTGATCCGGCGCTGTGCAGACAGCCGCTGGCGTCTGTACATGCGCTTTGACCAGGACAGATGTCAGAGAGCGGGTGACGAGGATCGAACTCGCATAGCCAGCTTGGAAGGCTGGAGCTCTGCCATTGAGCTACACCCGCTTGGATATTCGCGTGTGCACGCTACCGGGTCATGTCCGCGGCGGCCCCCGCATGTGGTGGAGCGGCGAGATGTGTAGGAGTCGCCCGATCGGGCCGCAGCGTGGAGATGACGTGCCGTTGAGATTGTCGGCGAGCGCGTCGGCGTCGCATTCGCCGCTCACGACGAAGACGCCGCGGGCGGTGCCGTCGTCGGTCGCGGCGTGCAGGTGTTCGATGTTGACGCCGTTGTCCGCGAGCCAACGGCAGATCCTCCACAACAGGCCGGTCTGGTCGGGCGCGCTCGACCTGCACGAGCGTCTGGCCGGTCTCGTTGCCGTCGACGGCGACGCTCGCGCGACCTTTGGCGACGAACCTCGGTTCGGGTTCGAATCCTGCCCGCGCGACGTCGCGTAGATCCTCCCCGAACCGGTCCCACTCGGCCGCGTCGAGACGCGTCGCGTGCCTGACGGTCAGCGCATGGACCGCGAGGCTCGGCTTGGTCCACGTGGCCGCGGATGCTTCGCTGATGCTCAAGCCGTGGTGTGCGAGCACCGCGGTCGTATCGGCGAGGAGGCCGCGCCGATCCGCGGCCGCGACCGTCAGGCGCACGCTGTCGGTGCCTTCGATCGGCCGCGCAACGGCACGAACCTCGCGCTTTTCGAGTCTCGGATGACATAGCGCGAGGTCGGCTGCGAGTACCTCGGGCGGCGCGCTCGATGATCCACAGCTGCGGCGCGTTGCGCAGCAACGCGCGTGCCCGTGCCGCCGGCATCGACGTCTCGGTCAGCTTGTCGAGCACGATCTCGGCGCGGTTCGACGCGCTCGCCGCGCGGCGGCCGGACACGTGTACGTCGACAACGTTGGCGAGCACTTCGTCGAGCGAATCGGGGTCGGCGAGCATCCACATGTGCCGTCCGGCGATCACTTCGCCCTGGGTGCCGAGCGCGGCGCAGAGGGCTTCGAATGCGTGGCGCGGAATCACGCCGTCGTGTGCCGTCGTCAGAGCGAGCACCGGTACGTGACGCTCGCGCAGATCGGCGAGCTCTTCGCGCAGATCGGCCCGCATCGCAAGACGCGCCACGTGGACGAGACCCCTCGGGTTGCGCACCAAGTTCATCGAGAGGTCGTCGCGAATCGCCCGGATGATGTCGATGCCTTGCCGCGTCGGAAAGAGTTCTACGCCGAAACCCCAGACCCATTCCCAGATCGGCCGATCGGTGATACCACCAATGGAGTTCAACAACACGAGGTAGCCGACGCGTTCGGGTCGCGTGTGTGCCAGCTTGATCGAAACGCCACCTCCGAAGGAGTGTCCGATGACCATCGCGGGCTCGTCGATCCCGACAACAGTCATGAAGGCGTCTGCCCAGTCGGCGTAGCCCGCCATCGACATCGCGTTGCGTGGCACGTCGGCCGTTCCCGCGAACCCGGGCAGCGTCGGCGCGTACAGGCGACAGCCGTGTCGCGCGAGGCGCTCGGCGATCTGGCGGTACGCCCGGTTGCCGAGCGCCCATCCGTGCAGGAACAGCACGGGCGGGCCCTCACCACCGACGACATACGTGACCGCGCGGCCGCCGACCTTCGTTCGCACAGTCGACAGACGGCTGCGTGATGTCACGACACCGACCGTAGACAGCGCGGCGGGCGAGGGGCGTTTCCGCTCCGTGAACTGTGCCGAATCCCGTGCCCGCCCCTTGACTTCTTGCGTATATAACCCCACGATAACCCCATGCCGAAGATCAACGTCTACCTGCCCGAAGAGCTCGCCGCCGCGGTGCGCGAGGCGCAGCTCCCGGTGTCGGCGATCTGCCAGAACGCGCTCGAGCTCGCGGTGCGCGATGTCTCCGCGGTGCGGGGCTCCGACGAGGCGCCGCACGACGAGGAGCACCGGCCCGGGCTGTTCAAGCGCTTCACGCCGCGGGCGCGCCAGGTGATCAAGCTGGCCAATGCGCAGGCTCGTGAGATCCCGAACAACTACGTCGGTACCGAACACCTCCTGCTCGGCATCCTCGACGAGGGCGGGAACCTCGCACTCGCGGTGCTGAACGCGCTCGACATCGAACCCGACGATCTCCGGGGCGAGCTGGTTGCGTCGATCGAACCGGGACGCGCACCGAAAGGTGGCCGTATTCCGTTCACGCCGCTCGCGAAGGAAGCACTCGAGGTCGCGGTCAGAGAGGCACTCACGCTCGGACACAACTACATCGGCTGTGAGCACCTGTTGCTGGGCCTGCTCGCGACTGATGCGGGTGTTGCCAGTCAGGTGCTGCGCCGCATGGGGCTCGAGTTGCGCACGACGCGTCGGGCAGTGATCAACGTGCTCGCCGGGTTCGTGCACATGAAGCAGCAACCGGGGCTACAGCAGCCAAGGCTTACGATGGCGCCCGACGACACGCTGCAGCGAATCCTCGAGCGCCTCGACGTGATCGAGCAGCGACTTCCCGAGTAGGCAGTGGCGGGACGGCTTCCGCCGAGCGAGACGTGGCGAATGGCCGCAGCGGCTGGCCACGCAATGATCGTCTGCTCCCGATCACGCGGGCCGCGAACCCGCCGGCTCGATCGGGAAACATGAGGTAATGGGGCCCGAGTCCGACGCTGCACTGATCGTGGCGTCGTTGGACGACACGGGCGCGTTCGGCGCCATTTTCGACCGCCACGCCACCGTTTTGTTCCGCTACCTGGTGCGCCGCGTCGACGTGAACGATGCCGAGGGCCTCCTGGGCGAGGTCTTTCGTGTCGCGTTCGAGAAGCGCGACACGTACGACTGCATGCAGCCGAACGCGCGGCCGTGGCTCTACGGGATCGCGACCAATCTCGTCGCGCACCATCGTCGTAGTGAGGCGCGTCGTATCCAGGCGACGGCGCGGTTGCTCGCCCGGGATCGCCACGCGCTCGACCCGGCCGATCAGCTCGTGACCGCGGTCGACGCGATGCAACTCTGGCCGCACGTCGCCGAAGCAGTTGCCGGCCTCCCGGCCGAAGAGCGCGACGCGCTGGTGCTGTACGCGTGGGAGGAGCTGAGCTACGAGGAGATCGCACGCGCGCTCGACATCCCCGTGGGTACCGTGAGGTCGCGACTCAATCGCGCGCGAATGTCGTTGCGTGAACTGCGATCGTCGAGCGGGAGACAGATGTGAGCAACGAGTTCGACGAGCTTCGAAAGCTGCGGCCTGATCGGGTCCTGCCCGACGATCCGGCCGAGCCGACGTTGTTCGCGAGGGAAAAGGAAAAGCTCATGGCGAGAATCTCCAACACGCGAGACAACGTGCCGGCGCAACTCCAGCTGCCCGACATCTACCCACGGCTCGCGTACGAAGACGAACGGGCTGCACTCGACTATCTCGGTCGTGTGTTCCAGCTCGAAGAGATCCGTGAGGCGCGCACCGAGCACGAAGACAGCATGCTGGCGTGGCTGCGCGTCGGTACCGGCGTCGTGATGATCGGTCATGCGAATGCCGAGGTGCACCGCATCCACAGCCCGCGCACGACCGGCAACACGACCGTGCAGATGATGGTGTACGTGCACGACGTGGAGGCGCACTACGCCCACGCCGTCGCGGCGGGGGCCGACATCACGATGGAGCTCAGCGACGCGTTCTACGGCGAGCGGCGCTACGAGGCGACCGATCCCGAAGGCCACCGGTGGCACTTCGCCGAGCGCTTCGGCGACATCCGCGCCCGCGGCGGGACCGTGCCCGACGAGATCTCCTAGAGCCCGGGCAATCTTCCCAGAGCACGGGTATTGCCCAGACTGTCGAAATCGGACAGAATGGGCGAATCTGGGGGGAGCACCATGGCCACGCGGCTTCGTTATCACATCGCGACCGGCCTCGCCGGCATCGCCGTCGTCATCGCACTCACGGCGAGCGCCTGGCTGGCGTACGCCACGACGGCGCCGCAGGGCACACCGTCGTACCCGGGCGTGACGACGACGACCACCCCGTCGACCGCGACGACCGCACCTCACGCGACGACGCCCACTACGAGCCACACGCCGGAGACGACGGTGGCGGTCGGCGACCAGGGGTCGGGGAACTCTCCACCGACGACGGGAACCGCGATGGTGTCGGACAACTCGTCGCACAACGGCGACGACGGTCTGCTGCCTTTCACGGGCGCCGCGACCTTGGGTGTCGCGCTGGTTGCACTCGCGTGCATCGCCGGCGGGCTGATCCTCGCGTCACGGCGGCGCGCCCAGCGGGCGTAGCGCACACGGCCTGACCGCGAACGAATCGCGCTCGCTACCGGAGGAGCGCGCACACGATCGCGCGCTCGCCGGCCTCGATTCGAGGCGGCCCTTGGTCGGGCAAGTCCTGGAGACGATGACGCGTGACCGCGCGTCTCGTCAGCTGTTCGTCGAGATGCGCACGAGGTCGTTGCCGTCCAGCTTCCACGTGTCGGGATACCGGAAGCCCCTCCAGAAACGGCTCGCGCTCAACTTGGGAACGACGGACGCGAGGTAGAGCGACAGCACCGTGCCATGGCTGACATAGATCGCGTCGCCGTGGTCGTGAACCGCGGCTTGCACGCGCGCGTGTGCCTGATGCTGCCGCTCCCATCCGTCGAGCCGCTCGCCGCGCAGGTATCGCTCGAGTTCATCGTCGAGCTCGCCGAGCCGCGGCTGCGCGACTTCTCGCAGTCGTTCGTCAATAGTCGGTTCGCCGAAATAGCGCGCAGTCTCGATCGCCCGCCGCATGTCGCTACAGACGATCTGCAACCCGGGCAGCGCGGCGCCGAGGTTCTCGACCAACCCCGCGTGCGTGGGATCGAGCGGCCACTCGTACGACGGCACTCGCGGCTGCACGAGCGGACGTCCGTGCCGGACGAAGATGACCACCGACGGACCGCGCTGCGCATCACCGAGATCGTTCGGCCGCAGTGTCGGGCCGCTCACGCGCGCGAACGTCATCAGCAACGACTTCGGACGCTCGCGCCGCGTGCCGTTGCGCAAGAGTTTCATCGCCCGTGTACTGCCGCCGCGCCGATCACTGGCGGGATCGTATGCATTGCTGCGCACCGCGCCCAAGGCCTTCGTCCACGATGTTCGTGCCTGCCGACTCGCTTTGATGTCAGCGCGTCACGAGGAGCGTTGCTCGTCAAGAACTGGCATGGACGCTGACGCGATTGTCGGTACCGAACGGCACCCGCTCGGTACTCAAGAGCCCGAGCCCGTGTCCGTTGGTTCCGGCGAGCGGCACGATCCGGCAATCACGGTCGCGAGAGAAGCGCCGTTCCGCAGATCGCGTATCCCACGAGCGAACTGCGGGTCGGTCCATGTCCAGTTCCGGTCGGGGTCACTATCGATGACGGTTGGGGATGCGTTCCAGCAGAACGTCGCGCGGACATACGCGCCGGTCGCGTGGACGAACGCACTCGCGAGGCCAGGACTGCGACTCCGATGAACACTGCTCGCACTCTGGCGGTCGGCGCAGCATGTGGCGAAGACGGGAGCCAATCGATGACGGGTACGAGCAGATACATGAGAAACGGCACAACGTCGGTGAACAACCGGGGCCCGTACGACGACCCGCCCCACCAGTTCGACCACGATGCAATGAGCAGCCAATGAAGGACGACCACCGCGATGAGAGCGGTGTCAAGTCCGTCGAACGTGCGGGCCTTGACCCGCAAGACGATTCCGAACGGCACGAGCAGGAAGATGGGCGTGTAGAGCAACAGTCCGCGAACGGGGCGATCAACGTTCCCGCCAATGCCTCGAAGAAGTGCGTCGTACCGGAAAGCTTTCCCGGCTCGAAGTACGGCGGGAGCGGCGCGTCATAGATCGCGTAGTTGATGCCGACGAACACCACGCCGACGATCGCTGCTCCCACCAGAAATGAAACGGCGTACCCCCGACGGCACAGCAATACCCAGACGGTCAAGACCGCCAAGGGAATGGCATCGGTCGGTCGCATCACGTACGCCAGTGCCAGCACGGCTCCCAGCCAACGGATGACCGCAGGACGCTTCCGTGACCGCACCGCGAGATACAACGCGGTCGTCAACAGAAGCAGGGACGGCGTGCGCTGCCAGAGCGCTCGCGATGCGGTCGACCATACGGACGTCGCAAAGGCAAACAGCAGCATGGCTGCACGCGGCACGTCGTCGTCGCCTTACCGCTGGTCCGAGGATTTCGAGCTGCGCGGTCAAGAAGAACATGACCGCGGCAGCCGCGGTGAGGACGCTCGCCGAGGGCACCTCTATGCGCCACGTACGGTTTGGTTCGGATACCGACAGCGTCGAGCTGTCGAAGCCGGGGAGGACATCGGTGACGATCACCAGCGGCAGTGCGAACAGCGCGGGCCCGTAGGGATAGCCCATGACCTGATGCCCGCGAATCTCGACGATGTCGTATCTATTCGTCAATCGCGCGACGGTCTCGCGTCCATCGAGCGAGAACGTGTGATCGTGGACGAGGCTCACCATCGTCGGCACCGACAGCCGAGAATCGGTGACCTGTGTGCTCGGTCCCGCCGCGTGGACAACGAAGACCACGAGAAACAGCCCGATGAGCGTCCGGCGAGTTGAACCGCCGAGCGCCGCGAACCACCGGTTCCGGCGAGTCGCCTGCGAATGATCACCCGCATCGGCAGGCGCGTCGGCGGCGTGGGCTCCGCGGGATCACTCATCGGGCTCGCGACATCGACCCCGCCAGGCGCGGCCCGTGTACACCAAGGGTTCTGCGATCGACAGCGCGTGGTGCATGTGAGCGTTGCGTCGATCGCGACGGATTCGCCCAGGCAGCCTCGATGCATCAACGAAATGAGCAAGTTCCACGTCGCAATGATGTCGTGGCAATCGCGGGTCGGTCGTCATTTGCTCGCGCAATCGTTTCTTGCGCTGCTCCGAGAATCGAGTCGGGGCGACGCGCGGTCGGCGTGAGCGTGACCGCCTGCGGGCCTGCGGACGTCGGTGTATCGCCGCTCGAACATGTGACGCCAGATTTGCGGAGTCGGGGAGGGGGGATTCGAACCCCCGACCGCCAGCTCCCAAAGCTGGTGCGCTACCACTGCGCCACTCCCCGTGCCGACGCGATGGTACCCGTGGGGTTCGTTCGCACGCGCGGCGATCGAAGCGTGTCGCATCTACGCTGCGCGAGTGCACGAGATCGACGACGACGTCGAGGCGCTGCAGCACCTGCTCGACGACTCGTACGCGCAGATGGGTGCGCACATGCAGACGATCCACACGCCCGAGCGGCGCGTTGCGGCGGCCGATCTCGTGCGAGTGTTACGAGGCGTGCGCGTGCTCAGCCTTGCAACGGTCACCGCGAACTGCGAGCCACGCGTCGGGCCCGTCGACGGGTTGTTCTATCGAGGTGCGTTCTGGTTCGGTTCGGGCCAGGAATCGCTGCGATTCCGGCATCTGCGGGCGCGGCCGTCGGTGAGCGGCGCGCACACGGTGGGCGAGACGTTCGCCGTGATCGTGCACGGCGTCGCGCACGAGGTCGATGTGCGGACGGCATACGGCGGGGGCTTCCACGACTACCTGCTCGAGGTCTATCCCGACGGGGACACGTGGTACCCGCCCGACGAGAAGCCCGCGTACGCTCGTATCGAGGGCCGGCGCATGTACGCGTACGCATTCGAGCCCGCCGTGTTGCAGCAGCTCCTGGGAGAGTCTCGGCCTGCGGGCATATAGTTGCGTACGCAAATGTTGGGGGTCACATGCCTGCCGTGACACCGCTCCACCGTGAAGAACTGCCGACGTTCGCCGAGTCGAGCGAGACGCCGCGTCGGGTGACGGCAATCGTGACCGCCCAGGAGGCGCTCGAGGGTGGCGGCTTCCCCGTGCACCGGCCTTTCCCGCAGCCGGGGGCCGATCTCGGCGCCACCGATCCGTTCCTCATGCTCGACGAGATGGGTCCGATCGACTATCGCCCCGGCGAAGCGAAGGGCGCGCCCGACCATCCGCATCGCGGCTTCGAGACCGTCACCTATCTCTTCGACGGCGAGATGCAGCACCGGGACTCGACCGGTGGCGGCGGATTGCTGCGCGGCGGCGACACGCAGTGGATGACCGCGGGCGCCGGTCTCGTGCACTCCGAGATGCCGACGGCGGCGATGCTGCGCGACGGCGGCCGCATGCACGGGACGCAGCTGTGGGTGAACCTCCCGCGCACGGACAAGCTCACCGCGCCGCGCTATCAGGACCTCTCGGGCGACACGCTCGCGCTCGTACGCAGCGCCGACGGACGCGCGTTGCTGCGTGTTGTCGCGGGCGACACCGGCGGCGTCGTGGGTCCGGGGCGCACGCACACGCCGATCGTCTACGCACACGCGTCGATCGACGCCGGTGGACGCGTCGCGCGTCGCGTGGCGTGCCGACTTCAACGCGTTGGTCTACGTGTTGCGCGGACACGCGCGTATCGGTGCCGACAGTCGCGACGCTGGTGCACACCAGCTCGCAGTGCTCGGCCGCGACGGCGCGTCGGTCGTGATCGAAGCCGACGATGATGCCGATGTGATGCTGCTCGGCGGACGTCCGTTGCGCGAGCCGATCGCCTGGTACGGCCCGTTCGTGATGAACACCAAGCAGGAGATCATCGACAGCATCGAGCTCTTCGAACGAGGCGAGCTGGGAGCCATCGGCCCCGAGTGACGGGCCGGGACGATCGGCCTCGCTCGGTGGACGCTTCGGGCTACGCCTTCATGAACTCTTCGGCGACGTACATGTAGTTGCCGACGACGGCGACGCCGACACCGACGTAGTTCACCTCGGTATTGAGCATGTTCTCCGCGTGCGGCGGTGACGCCTCGAACGCGCCTTCCATGCCGGACGTGTTCCCGGACGGACTCACCATGCCGACGTTCTCGGCGAGGCGGTACCACTGCACGGTGATGCCGTCGCTCAGCACCGAGTGACAGATGTTCGGGACGCCGCTGCCACTACGACCGCATCCACCTTGGGCCATGTGGCTCGCCCAACCGCGCGCCTTGTTGACCAACACGCCGTTGACCGCGAGCGGCGCCATGCCGTTGCGCTGGCGGAAGCCGTTGATGCCGGCGACCATGGCCGACTCCGCGCCGTTCGACGGCACGACTGCGGCGACCGGCACGACAGGAGGCGGTGGGGGCGGCAGCGACGGCGCCGGCGCACGCGTCACGGGCGGCAGTGTGTGCGGCACCGTCGTCGGCGGAACCGTGGGCGGCACCGTCGTGGTGCGCGGCACCGTCGTCACGACCCTGTGCGTCGTCGACGTCACCGCCGTGGTCGGTGTCGTCAGCGCCACCGGCTGCTCGGCAATCGGCTGGGTCGGAGTCGACCCGCAGCCGCCGAGAACGAGCAATGCGATCCCACTTGCGCCCGCGGCCCAAGCGACCGCGACGCGAACGCGCCGTGCCTTCCCCCTGCGCATGGATCTATCAATCGGCACGGAGCGGGCAGTAATGAAGCGGAACCTTCACGACCTCGACGCTCGGTGGCGATTCTCCGCACCCGCTGTACGACAGGCCACCCAGCGCGTACCGCGATTGCCGCAACCGGGACAGACGCCGGGGTCGGCCCAGCGCCAACAATTCTGCGCGTAGCACGCATTACGGCTTGGGGAAGCTGAAGAACATGATCTGCGTCGCGTACGCGACAAGGGTGGGCGACTCCGCATCGAAGTCCCACATCTCCATATCGACCGACGCGTAACCATCACTTGCGTGACGGGCGCGATTTACACCGAGTATCCATTCACCGCGCGCGTCATCGAGCATGTGCACAGTGAGATCGGCGCTCGGCGGCAACCAAGTGTCGGGTTGCGGGCCGAGCCGTTCGCCGACAGCTCCCGGCATCGTGTCGCACAGCGCGAGCACAGCGAGCGGATCCCAACGACCGTCGTCGAGTCGCGCGGGTTCGCTGAACCGATACCACGACGCACGCAACGACGACACGGGTTCGTAGTCCTCCCACGGTGGATGACCGAATGCGGGACGACCTTCGACGTTCTCCCAGAACGCGAAAGGCTCATCGCGTTCGAACTCGAGACCTTCCGGAAGCGGATCACCAAACGACGGACACTCTTCGGCGGGTGGAACCGGAGGCGGCGCGACGTCGACGAAATCGAAGCCGCGGCGCGGCGCGCCGAACACTGCGATCGCGGTCGTGCCCGCGTCGGCGCCGGGGTTGCGCACCTCGGCGCGACACTGCGACATCGAGCGGCCGCGCCGGAGCATCGCGACGTCGATGTCGATGTCGCCGTGGCGAACCTGTCCCGCGAACACTGCTGAGATGCTGCGCAACTCCTGCGTGCAGTCGCCGAGCTCGGTCACCATTGCGCGTGCTGCGGTCGCGACGACCAAGCCACCCTGCGGCACAATCGGGCAGTTCCACTCCGCGCCCAGCTCCGCGTGGTAACGGCGCGCGATCGCAGGGTCGGACGTGACTGTCGTCGCTCGATCGAAACGTGCCGCGCCCACGGCCGGTCATTATCGTCGGTATCCATGAGCGACGGGATCGATTTCGTGCGACGGTTCTGTGACGAGTGGGGGAAGGGCATCGACGTCGACGCGATCGTGGACTACTTCACCGCCGACGCCGTGTATCACAACGTCCCCGTCGCGCCGGTGACCGGCCGCGATGCGATCAAGGCGACGATCGAGATGTTCACGACCGGCGTGGAACGCGTCGAGTTCCGCGTCGTGAACATCGCAGCGGTCGGCGACACCGTGCTGACCGAACGCGTCGACGTCTTCATGTTGCCGGGGAAGATGATCGAGCTCCCGGTCATGGGCACGTTCGAGCTGCGAGAGGGCAAGATCGCCGCGTGGCGTGATTACTTCGATCTCAACCAGTACATGAACCAGCTGCCGGCTTGACCGACGCAGACGAGTCGCCGGCCGCGTTCTACGACGCCCTCGCGGCTGACTACGACGTGCTCTTCGACGCCTGGTGGGCGGCCGCGCAGGCGCATGCGGCCGTGGCCGACCGGGTGCTGCGGCAACAGGGTGTCGTCCCACCGGCGCGGCTCCTCGACTGCGCGTGCGGGATCGGCACACAAGCGCTCGGGCTGTCGGCGCGGGGCTACGTCGTCACGGGCTCCGATGTGAGCGCAGAAGCCGTCGCGCGCCGGTCGTGAAGCCGTCGCGCGAAACCTCGACGCCGATCTGTTGGTGGCCGACATGCGCGTGGTCGACACGGTCGTCGTGGGCGCGTTCGATGCCGTGCTCGGGCGAGCGCATCGACCTCGGCAACTTGTATCGCCTGCTGCGCGCCCTGGAAGACGACGACATGGTCATCTCCAGATGGCGTGATGATCGCGACGCCCGCGCCAAGCGCACCTACAGAGTCACTGCGGAAGGGCGGCTCGTGCTCGACGCCTGGGCCGAAGCCCTCCGCGCCACGCAGCAATCGCTTCGGAGTTTTCTCCGGCGTTACGACGAAGGGAAGAAGTAATGCGACGACGTCGCGGCCGTTACGGCCGGTATCGCTACACACACATCCACGGACACGACCACGGTCGTCACCATGAACACGGGCACAGTGGCGGGCAGCGTTCTTGGCGCGAGAACAAGCTCGAGATCTTGGAAGAGCATCGCCGCGACGTCGAGGAGTACCTCGCCGATCTGAGCGACTGCATCCGCCGACTGCAAGAGCGCAAACGCGAGGACTCAAGCGTCACGGCGAGCTCGCCGCCGCCGTACTCCCCTCCGAGCCCGGAAGCATCGCCCGAACCGTCGTGATCGTGTCGGCGTCGGCCGGCGACTTGTCCGGGCGGTAGGCGCGTACACGTGCGAACCGCAATGCCACACCGCCGGCGTAACGCGTCGACACCTGCACACCGTCGAGCGCGATCTCGACGACGAGCTCGGGACGCACGAACACGGCGTGCCCGTCCTCACGTATTGCAAGCGCTAGCAGGCGTGCGGTTTGCCACGTCAGGAGCTCGTCGGTGAGACCCTTGAACGTCTTGCCGACCATCACGAAGTCACCGCTGCGGGCATCGCGCGCACCGAGGTGCAGGTTCGACAGCCATCCGCGCCGCCGGCCGTGGCCCCACTCGGCGGCGAGCACGACGAGATCGAGCGTGCGCACGGGCTTCACCTTGCGCCACGCGCCGCCGCGCCGGCCCGCGTCGTAGAGCGAGTCGAGCGACTTCACCATCACGCCCTCGTGGCCGGTCGTGAGCGCACGGTCGAGGAACTCCGCCGCCACCTTCGGATCGCCGGTGTGCACCGACGGGATGCCGTAATCCCCGACGAGTTCCGCGAGGATATGGGCGCGGTCGCGCAGCGGCCGTTCGAGCAGGTCGTCGCCGTCGACGTGCAACACGTCGAAGAAGAAGCCCGACATCACCATCGTGTGGCTCGACGCGTCATCGCGACCGAACCGGCTCATCGTGTCCTGGAACAAGAACGGACGCGCGTCCGCGTCGACGCCGATTGTCTCACCGTCGAGCACGAAGGCGCGCGCCGGAAACGCGAGCACGGCGGCGACCACCTCCGGAAGCCGCTCGGTCACGTCGTTGAGGTTGCGCGTGAAGACCCGCAGCTCGTCGTCACGCCGGTGTACCTGGATGCGCGCCCCGTCGAGCTTCCATTCGACCGACGCAGGACCTGTCTGCGCGAGCGCGTCGCCGACATTGGACGCGCTCGCCGCGAGCATCGGCCGCACTGGCCGCAGCAACTGAAGGTGCACCTCGTCGAGAGCGGCCTGGCCGCCCGTGAGCGCCTGCCGGGCGGTCTCACCGAGATCGCCGCCGAGCATTGCCGCCCGCCGCACGGCGGTCGCGGGGAGCTCGGCGGCGCACGCGATCGCATCCGCCATCAGACCCGCGAGCGCGCCCTGGCGCAGCTCGCCGGTCATCAATCGGAACACGAAGTCGTTCTCCGTGTCGGTCGCGCGGGCGAACAACTCGCCGAGCACAGAGCGACGCGCGGCGGCTGACCCGGCGCCGGTCGTCGACTCGATGACGCTGATCGCCTCGTCGAGATCCGCGACGGTCAGCGTCGGGACTTCCGCCGCACGCGCCGCGAGCTCGTCGCGCGCGGCCGCGAGCGTGCGCCATCCCACACCGACCCGTCCTTGCCACGGCTCGCCGGTGAGAAATCCGACGACCGGCACGATCTCGTCCGCGCCGCATCGAGAGATGAGCGCGGCAAGCGCTTCGATCTTCGTCGTGCGTGACCGCGTCGATCCCACGGCCGAAGAGGTGGCGACGACGTCCGCAAGGAGCATCGCTCGCATTGTGCCGGGTACGTTGCCGGAGCGGGAGCCGGGAGCGGAGCGACCGGAGGAGATGAAGGCGCAGCCCACCGGAGGGGAGGCGGCGCCGAGAATCGACCGATCTGGTTGCAGCGGAGCATGGAGACGACCGGAGAAAGATGGAATATCGACGCCTCGGACGCAGCGGTCTGCAGATCAGCGTGTTGTCATTCGGTTCGTGGGTCTCGTTCGGCGCCCAGCTCGGGGTCGAGACCGCGATCGAGTGTCTCGACGCCGCCCAGCAAGCGGGCGTGAACTTCTTCGACAACGCGGAGTCATACGCGGGCGGCGAGTCCGAGCGCATCATGGGCCAGGCGATCAGGAAGCTCGGATGGGCGCGTCAGAGCTACGTGATCTCCACCAAAGTGTTCTGGGGGCTGCACGAGGTCCCGAACATGCAGAACACGCTCAACCGCAAGTACTTGCTGCAAGCCATCGACGGGTCGCTCGAGCGGCTGGGCCTCGACTTCGTCGACGTGTTGTTCTGTCATCGCGCCGATCCGCACACGCCGATCGACGAGACGGTGTGGGCAATGTCCGACATCGTGGCGAGTGGCAAGGCGCTGTACTGGGGCACTTCGGAGTGGAGTGCCGACGAGATCCGCGCAGCATGGGAGATCGCCGACCGGCACCACTTGCGCAAGCCGGTGGTGGAGCAACCGCAGTACAACTTGCTGAACCGCCTGCGCGTCGAGTTCGAATACGCGCGGCTCTACGAGGACCTCGGCATCGGGCTCACGATCTGGAGCCCGCTCGCGTCGGGCCTTCTGACCGGGAAGTATCTCGACGGCATTCCCGACGACTCGCGCGGCAACCTGCCCGGCTACGAGTGGCTGCGCGGCATGCTCACCGATCGGGGCACGGGCGAGATGGTGCGCGCGCTGAAGGTCGTCGCCGACGACCTCGGCTGCTCGCTCGCGCAACTCGCGCTGGCATGGTGCACGAAGAACCCGCACGTCTCGACGGTCATCACCGGCGCCAGCCGCGCCTCACAGGTGCGCGAGAACATGCACGCGCTCGAGGTAGCCGCCCGTGTCGACGACGAGGTGATGGCTCGTATCGAGCAGGCGGTGCCGTTCCGGCGCTGACGAGCGTGGCATCGTTTGCCGCCGGCCGACGCGATCCGGCTCGACGCCTTCTCTGCGCGAGAAAGGCATCAGGCCGGGTCGCGCCCCCCACGACCCGGCCCGACAACGGCGTTGTTGCCGCCTGAAGGCATCCCTCCGGCGCCCGGTTGGGCCGCCTCCTGCGCGGCCCTCCGGGCGGAGCGTTCGACGCGCATCCGTGCCGCGTCTGCCCTTGACCTCCGTGTCCTTTCGGAGCTCGGCCCCCGCTGCGTAGTTTATGGAGATAGCGCAGGATGTCCCTGAGGCGTTCGGACCATTTTATGGAGAATTTCCAATTTCTGCGCGGCCGTGGCCGGCGCGTGCGTCGGCGCGCTCCTTGACCCACATCATCTCGCGGCCGCTCTCGCCCACAGCCTGCGGCGCGCGGGTCTGGATCCGGATCAAGCGGAAGCCGAGCCGCCTCGGAATCGCCGCGCTGCGGACGTTGGCCTCGTCGCAGAAGATCAGCACCCGGCGCACGGTCTCTTGTTGCAGCGCGAGATCTGTGAGCGCGGCCGCGGCGCGGGTCGCGAGCCCGTGTCCGGCCGCGTCCGCGCGGACCCAATAGCCGATCTCGAACGTGCCCGGTCCGCGCCGGGTCATCAGCCCGAACGAACCGACGAACGCGTCGTCGCCTGCGAACAGGCCGTACTGCCACTCCTCGCCCCGTGCGCGAATCGCCGGCAGCTTGCGCAAGCGTTCGCGCTGGAAGTCGACACTCGCGGACTGGTCGTCGGCCCATGGCATCCACGGCCGGAGGTGGTCGAGGCTGTCGCGCACGCCGTAGGCGACGGCCTCGGCGTCGTCAACGGTCAACAAGCGGAGATGTGTCTCGTCGTCGAGAGCGATGCGTGCGGGCAGCCTCATGAGCTTCGTGTAAAGCCGTGAGCACGTTCGACGCGCGCGACGCGGATCTCGTATGCGTCGTACCAACGTGTGCGCCCCTCGTGCTGCGCGAGCGCGTGTTCCGCGTCGCGCTTCCATGCCGCGATGGCGCTCTTGTCGGACCAGTAACACACCGTGATGCCGATGTCTTCTCGCGCGCTGTCGACGCCGAGAAATCCGGGCCGCTGCGTGGCGAGCTCGAACATTCGCTTCGCGGTTTCCTCGTATCGGTCGTCGGGTTGCATGTCGCGTCGCGAGGTGAAGATCACCGCGTAGTACGGCGGCTCGGGCGTGTGCGCCAGCTGCATGCCGCCCATTGTGTCGGTTCGAGTAGACGGCGATAACTCGGATATATAATATCCGGATTACCGCTGACCTCGACCGACACGGGAGGCATGAAATGCGTGTGTTCGTTGCCGGCGCGACCGGGGTCGCCGGCCACCGGGCGGTCGCCCGGCTGGTCGCCGCCGGCCACCAGGTCACTGGTACCGCCCGGACTCCCGCCAAGGCCGCGCTGCTCGAGTCGCTCGGCGCGCAACCCGTGCCGGTGAGCGTGTTGGACGCCGACGGTCTGCGGGCGGCGATTGCGGGACACGACGCGGTCGTCAACCTGACGACCAAGATCCCGCCATTGCTCGAGATGGCGCGGCTCGGCTCCTGGGCCGAGAACGAGCGCATACGGCGGGAGGCGTCGGGATACCTCGTCGACGCTGCGATCGCGGCGGGCGCGTCGGTATTCGTGCAGGAGTCGCTCGCGTTCTTGTACGGCGAGCACGGCGACGTGGTGATCGATGCCGCGTCGGCGCCGTGGGCCACGTCACCGTTTGCGGGCGCGATGCAGATCGCGGAGGAGAACGTCGCACGATTCACGGCCAATAGCGGACGCGGTGTGGTGCTGCGCTTCGGACGCTTCTACGCGCCCGACAGCGACCAGATCCGTGCGATCGTGCACGTGGCGCGACGCGGGATTGCCGGCGACTTCGGTCCTGCCGGCGCGTACGCGCCGATGATCGACGCGGACGACGTGGCAACCTCCGTCGTCGCGGCGCTGGACGCGCCCGCCGGCGTGTACGACATCGTCGACGACGAGACGTTGACGCGCGCGGAGCAGGACCACGCACTCGCGCGTGCAGTCGGGCGTCGCCGGCTGTGGCGCGCGCCGGCGTGGTTGAAACCGAAGATGGCCGGCTACCTCGTCGCCTCGCAGCGGGTGTCGAACCGTCGCTTTCGGGAAGCCACGGGCTGGCGCCCGTCTTCGCCGACGATGCGTGAGGGATACCCCAAGCTCGTGCGCTCGCTCGGTGTGGAGCGGGCGCTCCCGGGCTACATGCGCCTCATCGTCTGGCTGCTGGCGCTCAGCGCGCTCGCGGTCGGCGTGCAAGCGTCGTTCTTCCCGCGTTCGTTCTACGACGACTTCCCGTTCGGTCGAGGCTGGGTGGCGATGGACGGCCTCTACAACCAGCATCTCGTCCGTGATGTCGGCGAACTCAACCTTGCGTTGTTCGTCGTCACCGCGGCCGCACTCGTGCTCGCGTCGCGCGCGATGGTGCGCGTCGCGGCGATCTCGTGGCTCGTGTACTCGATCCCGCACTTCTTGTATCACTTGCGGCACCTGACCATGGACATGGCCGGTTCGGAGAAGGTCTCGCTGATGTTGTCGCTCGCGCTGCCCGTGCTCGGCGCATTGATCTTGCTGCTGCCGACCAGACGCACGTCTGACGACACCGACACCGACACCGGCGCGATCGCATCCGTCGGTGACGCCCGGCCCGTGCACGTATCACGCGCCTGAGTCGATTCGCGACCGGACGCCGCGGTCGCCCCGCAGGATTCTCGGTGCGCTCCGTCACTCGTAGCATGACGGCGTGAACCGGCACCTCGCCGCGCACCTCAGGCCGTTCGGCACCACGATCTTCGCCGAGATGTCGGCGCTCGCCGCGCAGACCGGTTCGATCAATCTCGGACAAGGGTTTCCCGACGTTGATGGGCCCGACGTCGTGAGACGGGCGGCGATCGCCGCCATCGCCGCCGGACACAACCAGTACCCGCCGGGCATCGGTGTGCCCGAGCTCCGGCACGCGATCGCCGCGCACCAACAACGCTTCTACGGATTGTCGTTCGATCCCGAGACGGAGATCCTGGTGACGACGGGCGCGACCGAAGCGATCGCAGCCGCCCTGCTCGCGCTCTGCGAGCCCGGCGACGAGGTGCTCACCTTCGAGCCGTACTACGACTCGTACGCGGCCTGCATCGCGATGGCCGGCGCTTCCCGTCGCGTCGTCACGCTGCGTCCGCCGTCGTACGCGTTCGATCCCGACGCGTTGCGGGCCGCGATCTCGCCGCGCACGAAGCTGATCCTGCTGAACTCCCCGCACAATCCCACTGGCAAGGTGTTCACGCGCTCGGAGCTCGAGTTGGTCGCGGCAATTGCGGTCGAGCACGACCTGTTGGTGGTGACCGACGAAGTGTACGAGCACCTCGTGTTCGAAGGTGTGCACGTGCCGATCGCGTCACTACCCGGGATGCGCGAGCGCACGGTGACGATCTCCTCGGGCGGCAAGACCTTCTCGTTCACCGGCTGGAAGGTCGGTTGGGTGTGCGCGGCACCCGATCTTGTCATCGCGGTGAAGACCGCGAAGCAATTCCTGACGTACGTGAGCGGCGGACCGTTCCAGCACGCGATCGCGGTCGGGCTGGTGTTGGACGATGCGTACTTCTCGGGCTTCGTCGCCGAGATGCGCGACAAGCGCGACCGCTTGTGCGCGGGGCTTTCAGATGCCGGCTTCGACGTCTTCGAGCCGCAGGGCACCTACTTCGTCACCGCCGACATCCGGCCGTTCGGTGAGGACGACGGGCTCGCGTTCTGCCGCGCGTTGCCGGCGCGTTGCGGCGTCGTCGCCGTGCCGAACGTCGTGTTCTACGACGACGCCGCCGCCGGCGCGCCGCTGGTTCGGTTCGCGTGTTGCAAACGGCCGGAAGTGCTCGACGAAGCGTGTACGCGGCTGAAAGCGTTGCGATCGGCCGGCACGCCGTGATCGTCGCCGGGATCCAGCACGACATCGTGTGGGAAGACCCGCGGGCGAACTTCGCACGGCTGGAGCCATTGATCGCGCGCGCCGCCGAGGCCGGCGCACGGCTGGTCGTGTGCACCGAGATGTACTCGACCGGATTCTCGATGAAGACCGAGCGCACCGCCGAGCCGCCCGACGGCCCGAGCGCGCGGTTCTTGCTCGATCAGGCGCGAGAACACGGCGTATGGATGTGCGCGTCGTTACCGGAGCGCGTGGGCGGCGCGGGATCGTTGCCTTACAACCAGTTGCTGGTCACCGCGCCCGACGGCACTGTGCACCGGTACGCCAAGATCCACCCGTTTACATACGGCCGTGAGCACACGCACTTCTGCGCCGGCGACCGTTTCTTGTCGGTCGAGGTCGGCGGAGTTCGTTGCACGTTCTTCGTGTGTTACGACCTGCGCTTCGCCGACGAGTTCTGGGAAAACGCGTCGGAGACCGATTGCTATGTGCTGCCGGCGAACTGGCCCGCGTCGCGGCGCGAACACTGGACGACACTGCTGCGAGCGCGCGCGATCGAGAACCAGGCGTACGTCGTCGGCGTGAATCGTGTCGGGCAAGGCGGCAAGCTGACGTACGCGGGTGACTCGATGATCATCGATCCGTTCGGCATCGTGTGCGCGCAGGCCGGCGACGGCGAGGCGATCATCACCGCCGACGTCGACCCCGCCCGCGTGCGGAAGGTTCGCGCCGAGTACCCCTTCCTCCAAGACCGCCGCACGTGAGCAGCACGCCTCACACGATGGCAGGGATCTGCGGTCGCGATAGTTTTCGCCCATGAGGTTCGCCCTCTTCTACGAGATCCCCGTCGCGCGCCCGTGGGCGCCTGACAGCGAGCACCTCGCGTACAAGCACACGCTCGAGCAAGCGATCGCCGCTGAGGCGGCCGGGTTCGATGCGTTCTGGACGGTCGAGCACCACTTTCTCGAGGAGTACTCGCACTGTTCGAACCCCGAGGTGCTGTACGGCGCGATCGCCAGCCGCACCTCGAAGATGCGCCTCGGCTACGGCGTGCGGCTGATGCCGAAGCCCTACAACCATCCCGTGCGTACAGCGGAGTCGGTGGCGGTGCTCGACTTGTTGAGCGACGGCCGCGTCGATTTCGGCACCGGCCGATCGGCGACGCGCATCGAGCTCGAAGGCTTCGGTATCGATCCGAAAGACACGCGCGACATGTGGCGCGAGGCGATCGAGCACGTCGTCGGTTGCTGGACCAACGATCAGTACTCCTTCGAGGGCAAGCACTGGTCGCTGCCCGAGCGGCGCGTGCAGCCGAAGCCGTTGCAGCAACCGCACCCGCCGATCTGGGGCGCGACGACCAGCGACGACGGGCACGCGCAGGTGGGCGCCCTCGGGCTCGGGCTGTGCTCGTTCGCGGTCGGTGTGTCGCCCGAAGAGGTCAAGAAGAAGATCGACATCTATCGTGGCGCGGTCGCGCAATGCGACGCGCCGATCGGGAAGTTCGTCAACAACCAGGCGGCGACGTTCACGATGGCCGTGTGCGCGCCCAGCGAATCGGAAGCGCGCGATGTCGCCCGCGAGTCGTTCGAGTGGTACCCGAGGGTCGGCGCTCGCCAGATCGCGCAAGTCGCGGAGTGGATGGCCGAACGGCATCAGGAGCTCGGCAACTACGACTACGCGGCCGCCATGAAGGCGCACTCGGACGACGGGTCACTCGACCTGCTGTCGCTCGAGTATCTCGTCGACTCCGGCGCGTGCGTGCTCGGCACGCCCGACCAGTGCGTCGACGCCTGCAAGCGATACGAAGCCGCCGGCGTCGACCTGTTGCTCTGCCTGGTCAATCCGTACCGCATCCCGCACGACAAGGTGTTGCAGACGATCGACCTCATCGGCACGCACGTCATCCCCGCCTTCTCCTGACCCGCCACCGTTTGGGCACTTCGCCGCGCCCTACCGCGGCAAACTGTCCAAACGGTCGACGCTACACGTCGGCGGGGATCGGGACCGTGTAGGTGTCGCGACCGCTGCGGAGGACGCTGCCGGGGAGCGCGCCCGTCGCCTTGCCGTCGACGACGATTGTCGTGCCGTTGACGAGCACGCGCCGCATGCCGATCGAGTCGGCGTACAAGCGCGCGGAGCCGCCGGGGAGATCCTCGAGCAGCTGCACCTCGCCGGTCGCGACCGACTCGGGGTCGAACACCACGACGTCGGCATGGAAGCCCTCGCGCAGCTCGCCTCGCTCACGAAGCCCGAACATCTGCGCGGGCGCCTGCGTCATCATCTGCACGCAGCGCTCGAGTGACACCAGCCGACGTCCGCGCAGCGTGTCGGCGAGGAACGACGTGGTGTACGGCGCGCCGCACATGCGGTCGAGGTGTGCGCCCGCGTCGGAGCCGCCGATCATCACCAGCGGGTGCTCCCATGCCTCGGCGCGCATCTGCCACGACTTCACGTCGTTGTCGGACGGCAACGGCCACAAGATCGTGCGCAGCTCGTCGTTGATGACGATGTCGAGCAGCGTGTCGAAGGTGCCGCGGTTCGCGAGCTCGGCCATCTCCGAGATGACTCGGCCCTTGAGGCCTTCGTTCGCCGCGGAGTATGTGTCGCCGATCTGGTACCGACCCCACGACGCCAGCCGCGCGAACACGCCCGCGTCGGGCGAGTGCGCGCGGTCGTTCATCCAGGCGCGCACGCTCGGGTCCTCGAGCTTCGCGATGCGCTCGGGTACGGGCAGGTTCATGACCTCCGACCAATCGGGCAGCATGAACAACGCGCAGTAGTTGCGGAACGACATGTTCATCTCGACGAGCGTCGGCATCGTGAGGGCGATCGCGGTACCACCTCGCGCCCGGGCGTGCTCGCACGCGGCGACCTGATCGTGGTAGCGCTGCGGCTCGCGCGAGTCGATCGTCAGCACGTTCCAGTTCAAGGCGCGCCGGCCGGCGAGCGTCATCGCGGCCATTTGCTCGACCTCTTCGTCGGTGAACCCGCGCAGGCAACCGCTGGTGACGTACTCCAACGACGTGCCTTCGTGGTCGGCGACGGCGCGGCACAGCGCGAGCACCTCGTCGTTATTCGCCCACCGCGACGCAACCGGTTCGCCGTCGCCGTCGGAGTGCGTGAACGACAACGTGGTCGAGAATCCCATGCCGCCCGCGTCGATCGAGGCGTGCAGCAGCCGCAGCATCTCGTCGAGCTGCTCGTCCGACGCTTCCCGCCCGACGGCATCGCCCCGCATCACGTGGCGTCGCAACGCGCAGTGGCCGACCATGAACCCGACGTTCAGCCCGACTCGTCCGTCGATCGCATCGAGGTAGTCTCCGAACGACGTCCACGACCACGGCACGCCCGATTCCAACGCGGGCAGCGGCATGCCTTCGACCTTTGCCATCATGCGGCGGATGTAGTCGGCGTCGGCCGCGTGCAGCGGCGCGAGTGTGAACCCGCAGTTGCCCGCGATCATGCTCGTGACGCCGTGCAAGTTCGACGGCGTCGCCGCGGGATCCCAGAACAGCTGTGCGTCGTAGTGCGTGTGCGGGTCGACGAACCCGGGCGCGACCACGTACCCGCCGGCGTCGACCACTTCAGCGGCGTCGTCGCTTCTCAACGAACCGATCTCGACGATCCGGCCCTCGCGAATCCCGAGGTCGGCTCGGCGCGCCGGCGCGCCGGTGCCGTCGACGACGTTCCCGCCCCGGATCACGACGTCGAACATCCGGTGCTCCTACTTGCTCTTGCGCTTCGACTCGTGCAGCGCCTGGCGCCGAGCAGCTTCTGCGGCGGCCCGTGCGTCGCGGTCGCGCAGCTCGGCGGCGCGCTTCGCTTCCTTGGCCGCGCGGCGCTGCTCGCGCTTTTCGGCGAGCGCCTTCTCGTCGACGACCGGCGTGTTCGCGACGGCCGCACTCGCGAGCTCCTCGAGGGCGACCGGCTCGCCGATCAGGAATCGCTCGTCGGTCTCCAATAGCTCGCGCATGACCGGCCGACATTCGGCGTCGCTCGCCGCGTACCCCGCGAGCATCGCTGTCACCAGTGGCGTGCCGTGCCGTTCGATGACCGCGGGAAGTACTTCGATCATGTCGTCGCGGCTCGGGTCGTCGGAGCGATCGCCGAGCGCGGCCACTGCTTGGTCGTTGACGCGTTCGACGAGCGCGAACACGACTTGGAGCTGCCGGTCGGGGTTGGCGCTGCGCAGCTTGCGACGTACGAGCGGCACCCACGCGTCGCCGAGGTGCATGGTCGCGCGCGGCATGTTCAGCTGGCCCGCGATCTCGGCGCGCGACTTCTCGCTGATCCCATTGAGCGCGCGCCGCAACGAGTCGTCGTCGAGCGCGGCGAGCGCGGCGCTCATGTGTTCGACGTCGCGCTCGGCGAGCTCCTGCTCGCGCTCGTCGTCACCATGATCATGATCATGATCAGGATCATGGTCGTGCGCGGCGGGAGCGTCGTCGCCGTCGCCCGACCGGTCGTCGGCCGCGTCGGTGTCGGTCATGGGGCGTCAGCTTCGCGCGTCGTGAGCGGCTATCGTCGAGTTCACATAGCCGTCGACCTCGGACGGGAGAGATCCGGCCTCGCGAGCATTGTCCCGGTGGGGCCGGGCGCCGAAGGAGCAACCCTCCCCGGAACCTCTCAGGCACCCGAACCGTCGGAGCGAGGCAACTCTGGAGAGCAGGTCATGTCCGTCGGGCACGGCCTCACCGACGGGGAAAGCGCCGGCAGGCCACGCCGGGCGTGAATCTCTCAGGTTCGCGGACAGAGGGGGAGCGGGTCGCAAGCGGCCCGTTCCGAACCGCGAACTGAAGAGGAACACGATGGCGGAGGACGCGGCAGGGTTTCGTGCAGCGTCACATCGGGCCGCGCGCAGACGAGCAGTCCGTGATGCTCGCGACGCTCGGCTACGCATCGCTCGACGCGCTGGTCGACGCCGCCGTTCCGAGCAGCATTCGCGATCGCGTCGAGCCGGCTCTCGACGCGCCGATGTCGGAGCGCGATGCGCTCGACCGGTTGCGCACGCTCGCCGGTCGCAACGACGTGTACACATCGCTCATCGGTCTCGGTTACCACGACACGATCACGCCCGCAGTCATCCAGCGCAACGTGCTCGAGAACCCCGCGTGGTACACCGCGTACACGCCGTACCAGCCGGAGATCAGCCAAGGTCGGCTCGAGGCGTTGCTCAACTTCCAGACGATGGTGACCAACCTCACCGGAATGGAGATCGCGAACGCGTCGCTGCTCGACGAGGGTACCGCCGCCGCCGAATCGATGACGATGTTGTACCGTCTGAACGGCGCCACCGACACGGCGGCGGGCAGAGATGTGTTCTTCGTCGACGTCGACTGCCACCCGCAGACGATCGACGTCGTGCGCACTCGCGCCGAGCCGTTGGGCATTCGCGTCGTCGTCGGCGATGCGTTCGTGGACGCGACGGTCGCGCGCCTCTTCGGCATGTTGTTGCAGTATCCGGGCTCGAGCGGCCGTTTGCGCGACCTCACACCGGTGATCGAACGTGTGCACGCGAGCGGCGCGCTCGTGTGCGTCGCGGCTGATCTCCTGGCGTGCACGGTGGTGACGCCACCGGGCGAGATGGGCGCCGATGTCGTCGTCGGAAGCTCGCAACGCTTCGGTGTGCCGCTCGGTTTCGGCGGGCCGCACGCCGCGTACATCGCGACGCGGAACGAATATCGCCGCACCTTGCCGGGTCGCTTGGTGGGGGTGTCGGTCGACAGCAAGGGTCGTACTGCGTTCCGCCTCGCGCTGCAGACGCGAGAGCAACACATCCGGCGCGAGAAGGCGACCAGCAACATCTGCACGGCCCAGGTACTGCTCGCGGTGATCGCCGGCCTGTACGGCGCGTACCACGGGCCCGAAGGACTGCGCGCGATCGCCGAACGTGTGCACGCGCTCGCCGCGCGCCTCGCGGCCGCGTTGCGCGACGGTGGTCTCGACGTCGTGCACAACGAGTTCTTCGACACAGTATCGGTGTGTGTGCCGGAGGGCGCGGCAGCGGTCGTCGCGGCGGCGCGGGCGCGACGCATCAATCTGCGAGAGATCGACGGCGATACCGTCGGTATCGCGCTCGACGAGACGACCACCGATGCGATCGTGCGCGACGTCGCGAGCGCGTTCGGCGTGGGTGCGGCCGTGCCGGCGAGCGCCGTCGACGCGATCCCCGACTCGTTGCGCCGCACGTCTGCGTTCCTGACGCATCCCGCGTTCAACGCGCACCGGTCGGAGCACCAGATGCTGCGCTACCTGCGCCGGCTCGCCGATCGTGATCTCGCGCTCGATCGCACGATGATCCCCCTCGGATCGTGCACGATGAAGCTCAACGCGACCGCGGAGATGGAACCGATCACGTGGCCTGCGTGGGCGCGCATGCACCCGTTCGCGCCGATCGACCAAATCGACGGCTATCTCGAGCTCTTCGCCGATCTGGAACGCTGGCTCGCGGAGATCACCGGATACGACGCGATCTCGCTGCAACCGAACGCGGGATCGCAAGGTGAGTACGCCGGGCTGCTCGCGATCCGCAAGTACCACGAGGCTACGGGTGCGCGCAGCCGCGACGTCTGTTTGATCCCCGCGTCTGCACACGGCACCAACGCGGCGTCGGCGGCGATGGCAGGAATGACCGTGGTGTTGGTCGCGTGCGACGGCCATGGCAACGTCGATCTCGACGACCTCGAGCGCAATGCTGTCGAGCATGCCGATCGGCTGGGCGCGCTGATGGTGACGTATCCGTCGACGCACGGTGTGTACGAGAAGCAGATCCGCGAGATCTGCGCACTCGTGCACGACCACGGCGGGCAGGTGTATCTCGACGGCGCGAACCTCAACGCGCTGGTCGGTGTCGCGCGGCCGGGCAAGTTCGGCGCCGACGTGTCGCACCTGAACCTGCACAAGACGTTCTGCATCCCGCACGGCGGTGGGGGACCCGGCGTCGGTCCGATCGGCGTGCGCGCGCACCTGGCGCCGTACCTGCCGAACCATCTGCTGCGCGCCGAAGCCGGCCCGGTGACTGGTGTCGGCGCGATCAGCGCGGCGCCGTGGGGCTCGGCGGGCATTCTCCCGATCCCCTGGATGTACATCAAGATGATGGGCGCGTCCGGCTTGACGCGCGCGACCGAGGTCGCGATCTTGAACGCGAACTACCTCGCGCGTCGGCTCGCGCCGCACTATCCGGTGCTGTATACGGGGGCGAACGGCTTGGTCGCGCACGAATGCATCATCGACATCCGCCCGATCACGCGCGACACCGGCGTGTCGGTAGACGACGTGGCGAAACGGCTGATCGACTTCGGTTTCCATGCGCCGACGATGTCGTTCCCCGTGCCGGGCACGTTGATGATCGAGCCGACCGAATCCGAAGGCCTCGGTGAGCTCGATCGGTTCGTCGACGCGATGGTCGCGATCAAGGCCGAGATCGATCGCGTCGGCGCGGGCGAGTGGACGCACGACGACAGCCCGCTCGGGAATGCGCCGCACACCGCGGAGGATGTCGCGACCGACGACTGGCTGCACCCGTACAGTCGCGAGATCGCCGCGTTCCCGGTTGCGTCGCTGCGCCACGACAAGTACTGGCCGCCGGTCAGCCGCATCGACGGCGTCTACGGCGACCGCAACGTCTTCTGCACCTGCCCCCCGATCGAGTCCTACGCGTGACCCACAATCTCACGCCGCGGCGTGCGACTGTCGTGGGGCGTCAATAGGGGGTCGTTTTACGACCCCCTATTGACGCCCCACGGTGCGCGGACGGGTTGCGGCCCAGCCTCCTTGGGTCACGCCGTCGGTGCGGACGAAGCGGTGGGCGAACAGCCAGCGGTCGTGAGAGGGCGCCAACGTGTCGCGGTAGGTGCCCCAGTGGTCAACGCCGGCGCCGGTCATCACCGTGAAGTAGCACGATGCGCGCGCTGTCGTCGGCGACGTGACGTCGATCCAGAGGCTCGACACGTGATGCTGCATGCGTCCCGGCGGCCTCGCCGCCGCCGCCGACACGACGTCGGTGTTGACGCCGCCGAAGAACACGCGGATCTCGGCGCGCCCGACCGCGCGCGCACCACCGATTCCTTCGACCTCGAGGACGCCGTCGACCGCGAACAACGTCACGAGCTCGTCGAAGCGAGCCCGATCGGCAAAGTACGTGTACGACGAGATCGTGTGCCGAATAGCTTCGCGTGCCGCGACTTCCCACGCCTCCACGGTCGCGGACGCTACCGAATGACCTCAGGCGAACCATCCGGTCGCTACGCGCGGACGCCGGGTCGCTAGCCAGGTCGGAACCAGAGGAGGCCGACGGCGTCGGAGATCGGCTCGATCTCGACGACCATCGGCAGCTCCAGCGCCAGCTCGTCCGGTTCGATCCCGCGCACGTTGCCGACGAGCCGCGGGCCTTCCTCGAGCTCCAACACCGCGATCACATACGGCGGCGTGAACGCGGGGTCGACCGGGCGGTGGGTCACGGTCCACGAGAAAAGCCGCCCGCGCCCCGATGCCACCTTCCATGTCGTGTCGAGCGACCCGCACGCCGCGCAGCGATGGCGAGGCGGGTGCCGCCACACGCCACACGATGCCGACGCGCACCGTTGCAGTCTGAGCTCACCTCGCGCCAAGAACGCGTAGAACGCGGCGTTGGGTCCGAGAGGCGAGGGAATCAGGCGATCGCCCATCGCTGCACCTCTACCGGTCTCGCGCGAGGATCACGATCGAGCCATCGCCGAAGTCGCCCCAACCGGTGACGCACCCGATCTCGGCGTCGAGCACCTGCGCCGCGCCGGCGGCGCCGCGCAGCTGCCGCACCGCCTCGACCACGTGGTTCATGCCCCACATGTGACCTTGCGAGAGCAGGCCGCCGTGCGTGTTCGTCGGAAGCGCGCCGCCGTCGAGCCGCAGCACGCCGTCGCGCACGAACGCGCCCGCTTCGCCGCGCGCGCACAACCCCAACGCTTCGAGCTGCAGCAGCACGACATACGTGAAGCAGTCGTAGATCTCGAGGAAATCCATCTCGTCGGCGTGCACGCCCACCGCGGCCAACGCGCGCGGTGCCGCGTCACTCAATCCGATGCGGAAGATGTCGGGTCGGTTCGGAATGTCGTCGGCAGGATAGGGATGGCCCTCGGCACCCGCGGCGATCACCGCCGGCGGATGCGGCAGGTCGCGCGCCTGCTCCACCGACGTCACCACGACCGCCGCCGCGCAATCGGTCTCGAGGCAGCAGTCGAACAGACGGAACGGCTCCGATACCCAACGCGCCGCGAGATAGTCGTCCATCGTCAACGGCGTGTCGCGCATCAACGCCTTGTCATTGCGTTGTGCGTGCGCCCTGAATGTCAGCGCGATCTCGCCGGTGTCGGTATCGCGCGTGCCGTACAGCAGCTTGTGACGCATCGCGATCCAGCTGTAGAACTGCGCAGCCGAGCGCGCGCCATACGGCAGGTAGAAGTCGACGACGGTGTCGCCGACCGCGCTGGCGTCGATACCGCGCCGCGGACGGGGGACGCCTGGGCGCGGACGGAACGCGGAATAGCCGTTCCAGCCGACGACGACCAGCACGTTGCGGGCGATCCCAGCCGCGACCGCGAGCGCCGCGTGCTGCAACGACGCGACGGGCGAGGCGCCGCCCATGTGCACGGTCGTCGCGAGGCGCAGCGTGTCGATGCCGAGGTTCGCGGCGAGCTCCTCGCTCGAGGTGTAGCCCGGCGGCGGGATCAGCCCGTCGATGTCGCCGACGGTCAGGCCGGCGTCGGCGATCGCCTCGTCGGCGGCTTGCAGCATGAGCTCGACGGGCAACGCCGGCGCGCCGCGCCAGTACTCCGTCTCGCCGATTCCGACGATCGCCGCGCGCGTCCGGCGAAGGCGAACTCGTTCACGAGCGCCGGACGCTAGACCGATTGGACAGTTTCACGCCGACGTGCGCGGCGAAGTGTCCACACAGTCGGGCCGGTCCCTCCAAAAGATGCTTCCACAACGATCGACGGGCACTGCGATCCTCGCTGCGAGCGCCCGGTGGTTTCGTCCCTCCGGGACGCTGGTATCCTCGTTTACCGACGAGTAACTTTTTGCCGCCCGCACTGCGGCCGGCACGAGGGATGGGCACATGGCCGACTTCTCACTCGATCTCAACGAGGACCAGATCCACATCAAGGATTGGGTCCACGAATTCGCGGCGGAGGTGATCCGGCCCGCCGGCCCGGAATGGGACGAGCGCGAGGAGACGCCGTGGCCGATCATCGAAGAGGCCGCGAAGATCGGTCTGTACTCATGGGAATTCGTCGCGTCCGCGTTCCAAGACCCCACGGGGCTCACGTTTCCGGTCGTGTCGGAAGAATTGTGCTGGGGCGACGCGGGCATCACGCTCGCCGCGCTGGGCACCACGCTCGGCGTCTCGGGCATCGTCGGCAACGGCACGCCCGAACAGATCGCAGAGTGGGTCCCCGAGTGTTTCGGCACGCCCGACGACATTCACATGGCCGCGTTCGCAGTGAGTGAGGCCGACGCCGGCTCCGACGTGTCCTCATTACGCACGCGCGCGGCGTACGACGAAGCAAGAGACGAGTGGGTGCTGAACGGCACCAAGACGTGGATCACCAACGGCGGCATCACCAAGGTGCCGACCGTGCACGTCGTCGTCGCGTCGGTCGAACCCGAACTGAAAGGACGCGGGCAGGCGTCGTTCGTCATCCCGCCGGGCACAGCCGGCCTCTCGCAGGGTCAGAAGTTCAAGAAGATGGGCATCCGCGCCTCGCACACGGCCGAGATCATGTTGAACGACGTGCGCGTTCCCGGCCGCTGCCTGCTCGGCGGCAAGGAGAAGCTCGACGCGCGGATCGCGCGGTGCACGCGAAGGCAAGAGCTCACGAGTGCAGGCCGCGATGGCGACGTTCGAGTCGACGCGTCCTTTGGTTGGTGCGCAGGCGTTGGGTATCGCGCGCGCCGCGTACGAGTATTCGCTCGAGTACGCGAAGGATCGCGTCGCGTTCGGACGGCCGATCATCATGAACCAGGCGATCGCATTCAAGCTCGCCGACATGCGCATGGCGATCGACGCCGCACGCTTGCTCGTGTGGCGCGCATGCTGGATGGGCGCGACCGGCAAGGAGTTTACGGCCGGCGAAGGCTCGATGTCGAAGCTGTTCGCAGGTGAGACCGCAGTACGCGTGACCGAGGAAGCGATCCAGATCCTCGGCGGCGCCGGCTACGTGAAGGACCACCCCGTCGAGCAGTGGCACCGCGACTCGAAGATCTACACGATCTTCGAAGGCACCTCGGAGATCCAGCGGTTGGTCATCGCCCGCACGATCTCTGGCCTGCAGATTCCCTGATCTCGGTCCGCTGAGTCGTCTCCCGTCCGAGACGTCCATCCCTATTCCATCCCTACAACTTCTCCGGTACGTTGCCGCGTGTGGCGACCGTCCGCGAGAAGCGCCCGGGTGTGTGGGAGATCCGCGTCTTCACCGGTCGCGATGAGAACGGGCGTCCGACGCAGATCAGCCGCACGTTTCGCGGCGGAAAGCGTGAGGCGCTGCATGAGGCCGCGCGACTCGAAACGCAGCCGACAGCGAATGCTGCCGGCCGCACCGTTGCCAACGTGCTCGACGCGTGGATCGAACTGAACGAGTCGTCGTGGGCGGAGTCGACTCGGCGGGACCAGCGAAGCCGCGCTCGGCGAGTCGCAGCCGATCGGATCGGCAAAGTCGCGATCGCGCGGCTCACCGTCGCCGACGTCGACCGCTGGCATCTACGCATGCGCAAGGCCGGCATCGGCGAAGCGGCGATCCGCGGTCGGCACATAGTGCTGCGTGCCGCGCTGCAGCAAGCGGTCCGCTGGGGTTGGTTGCACACGAACGTCGCAAGTGCGGCGCGATTGCGTACCGCGAAGCGACCACCGCGCGTCGTCGATGTCCAGTGCTGACGTCCGTAAGGTCTTGACGGCCGCCTCAACGGTCGACGCAGCCGCGGCTTTGGCCTTGCGACTTGCCGCCGTTACCGGCGCCCGACGAGCAGAGCTCGCGGCACTCAAATGGGATGACCTCAGCGCTGATCGCTTGATGATTGACAGCAGTGTCGCCGTGCGACGAAACGCGATAGAGCTCGGCACGCCCGAGCTGATCGACGCGCCGACGAAGACGGCGAACCGCCGAGTCGTGACGCTCGATGAGACGACTGTTGAGATGATCGAGAAGGTGCGAGCCGAACGGGACGTGATCAGTCCGTACATGTTCTCGATCGACGAGCGACCGGCGAATCCCGATCGCATCGGATGGTGGTGGCACCGAGCTCGTGATCTTGCCGGCATCGACGCCAAGTGGCGGCTGCACGACCTGCGCCACTGGGCAGCGACGACAGCGATCACAAGTGGTCACGACGTCCGCACAGTGGCAGGGCGCCTAGGCCATGCGAACGCAGCAATGACGCTGCGCGTGTACGCCCACGCTGTTCAAGCGGCCGACGAGGCGCTCGCGGGCGGGCTCGGCGACGTGCTGGACGCACAAGATCACTGATCGAGCTGGTCTTCGCCCAGAAGCGCGAGCACGGCCTTACGCGGCACCACGATGCGACGGCCGAACCGCACGGTTGGGATCTCTCCTCGACGTACGCATTCGTACGCGCTCGAGCGAGAGATCCCGAGAACCACTGCGGCTTCGTCCACTGTCAACGTGAGGCGTTCCGGCGACGGCGCGCTCGTGCTTGCGCGTGCGCCCGTGCGTGTCGCTTGCGATGTCGTCCGTTCAATATCCATGTCTACGAATAGCGCGTGTAACGATCGTCAAGGCACACGTTGTGCGCGTTTTTCTTTCGGCCGGCTTGGGGCCGGTCGTTGTGGTGTCGTCGCGTCCGTTGCGTTCTTCGGCGGTGTGCGGTGTCCCGGCGGCGGTGGCTGATGTACGCGAGCTCGCGTGCGGCGGCTCAGGCGCGTGTGTTCACGCTCGCATAGTGGGAGGGATCCGGCGTCACGCTATTCACGACCTGTCCGCGTAGGCGGACGGTCTTCGCGCGCTCGACGTTGGTCCGGATCCCTGACCGCTGGTGCCCGACGCATGTCGGTTGACGCGGCGCCTGGTTGGGGGCGATCGTTTGACGCGGGCCGGTTACGTCGTCGGTTGGTGGGCCCTTGTGGTCTTCGCCATGACGGACCGGCCCGCGTTGACGCTGGCGGCCCATCGTTGGGGTCGTAGGGCGTTTGGCTGCGGACCATCGCGAATGCGAGACGATGGGCGCGGTGGCCGACCGCGACTACCGCGACCAGTGGTGGATTTGCCCGCAGCGCGGAGTCGGGCGCGGTAGGCCGCGAAGTCGGGCTCGTGATGGGTAAGTCCCATGCCGAGTTCGATGATCGAGTGCCGGAGTTCGACCGAACCGGCCTTGGTGATTCCGAGTCCTGTGTCGGGCGGTGCCGGCCGATTCGTAGAGCGCGGGGACGAGTCCCGCGGCCCGGTAGGCGGCGTCGGCGTTGCGGAACCGGGCCGGGTCGCCGAGCGCGGCGCCGTAGTTCGACGCCCGCACGACACCGACGCCGGACAAGCTCAACAACACACCGGCCGGTGTCGCACCGATGATGCGGGCGAGTTCGGTTTCGGCGGTCCTGATCTGTTCCTCGAGGTCACCCAACAGGGCGACGTCAGCGGCGAAGAATGCGTTCCAGCGTGGCCCGTTCCGCTTTCGGTAATGCCAACACGATGCGGGCGGCGTCGAGGACCTGGGCGGCTTTGGTGCGGGTCATGCTGCGCACCCCGCGGCGCTGCACATAGCCCCGCAGCCGTTCCTCGCCGAGGCGCACGATCTGTTCGGGGTTCGGCAGGTCGCGCACGATCACCCAGCCGGCCTTGGAGTCCAACAGGTCGGCGAAACAGCCCGCCAGACCGGGGAACACCAAATCGAGTTGCGCGTGGATCTGTTGACGCAGCCCGCTTGAACGCCGCGACTTTGCTGTCGTCGATGCGCCGCCCACGCGGCTTGTTCGACCATCGCGGCGTCACGTGACTGGGGTGGCCGTCCCGCACCCCGGGCCAACAGTTCGACCATCGCCGCGAAGATCACGCTCGTCGCTTTTCAGTCGAGCGGACAGCTGTTGGTCGCGTGCCTGGGTCACCGCGGCCGGGTTCAATTCCACCACCTCGACGCCCGTCGGCGACCAGTCGTGACACGAACGTGCGGTGATAGTGGCCGGCGGCCTCGACCCCGACCCGACACACCAGCGCATCGCGCTGTGCCCGTGCGAACGTCACCGACGCCGAGAAACTCGGCGAACCCGTCCGTGTTCAGCTCGAACCGGAACGGCCGCACGATCACTTCGCCCGACGACGTCCGCCACCAAGGCCATCGCTGCGGTCTTGCCGACATCGACCGGCACGACCAGACAACGCGCGGGCGGGACGTCTCGAACGCGACTCATGAACTCGGCCTGCAGCACACCACCGACATACCTCATCCGGACCTCCTCCAGGTTGGCGTGCCACCACCCTGAACACCCGCGTTCACCACAACGCGGATCCTGGAAACCTTGTATCAGCGCGCCTCACCCGCGCGAACGCGCCAACGCTCCATCTTGAAAGCAGCAACGCACTTCTGGCTCACAGTCCTTCGCGCGGCCAATGCTCGAGTTGCTTCACCCAACGCCTGAGATCGCAACGCCCCCGTCTGCACCGAAACCGTCTCCAAGAACGGCACAGACTTGCCGGTTCCGCTTAACAGCGGAACCGGCAGCGCGCGTCGTGCAAGTGGAGCGAGCTTTTGCGTTCTGCCGTTCCAAGGCGACCAGGACACGCGCGCCTCATGCAGAGCGAAGCATTCTCGAGACAACAGCCACATCCTCTCGACGCTGCGAATACGCCGCGGGGTGTGCGCTTGGTCCTCTCTCAGGGCAAGATGGGTGCGTGTTCGGCACTTCGAAAGGCACGGCGTTAGTTGTCGCCGCGGCGCTCGGCTTTGTTGCATGTAGCTCAGACGGCAAGACGATGGCGCCGAGGACTACCACCACGCCAACGACGGCGCAGCGATCCCACGCCGCCGATGTCGTTCGGATCGAGACGACGGCCTTTCCGGAAGGTCCGCAGCTGGCCCTGACCCGCGCCGATTCGGACCGTGCCGTCTTTGCACTCCTTCCCGCGGAACTTCCTTCCCCACTCCCGCAGCCCGAAGAGTGCAGGTTTGGGAACTACACGACGCTGGTCCTGAGCGATAGCTCATCCGTCCGGTACGGACCGTGCGCGCGTCCCGAGGCGATCGACCGAATTCGATGCGCCATCGCAGACGCTCCGGCCCCTTGTCCGTAGCTAGCGGAAGCGTTTGTCCCGGATCGATCGTGAGCTATGTGCCCGGCGCGCTGATGCCGGACTACGCCGATTGCCTCAGACGCTTTCTCGTGGATGTCCGAGGTGCCTTCGTCGTGCGCGGCTTCTTGCGTGCGGGCGAACGCGGTGTCTGCGCAGCCTGAGGCTTAGAAGACAGGAGCGCGATCTTCTTGTTGCCCTTGATCACTGTGACTTGTAGCCGGCCGCCAACGGCCGTCACGTACTGTTCGAGCAGTTCCACGGTGACGTTCTTCGAGCGTTCGATCGCGACAATGCGCGGCTGCGACACACCGAGCCGTTTGGCGAGCTCCCGTTGAGACAACCCGGCCTGTTCCCGCAACGCGGTCAGTCCGGCCGCCAGGCGGAGCTCGTCTTCGATCTCGGCAACTCGCGCGGCTGCACCTGGCTTGGCGAGGACCTTCTTCTCCCAGGCCTTCATGCTCATCGTTTCTTCCTCTGCGGTCGCTTTGTCGTCACGCCTAGCGTCTGCTGGTGCTTGTCGAATCGTTCATCGGCGATCGGGATGTTCTTCGAATACCAGCCCGACCAGTCGTCGCTCTTATCGCCGCCGAGCAGGAGAATCGCCGAGCGCTTGCGGTCGAACGCGAAGAGCAGACGCACCTCGGTTCTCCCGGTCGATCCTGGTCGTAGTTCCTTCATGTTCGAATGCCGGCTGTCCTTCACTGTGTCGACGAGCGGCCTTCCGAGGTTCGGTCCGAGGTCTCGCAGGACGCGAATCGCCGCGAGCAAGGCGTCGGCATCGCTCTGTGAAAGCCTGTCTGCCCATCGCTCGCACTCCGGGTGGAACTCGACCGCCCATTGCCGCCCACTCACCTTGATAACGATATCATTATCGGCTCCCGCAGGTTGAGACTTCACCTCGGTCCGCGGTGGGGCCGCGGGAGGTCGCGAAACGCTGCGAAAGGACGACAATCAACGACAACGTCTTCGCAGGTCAGACCGCATACGGCTGTTCAAGGACGTGCACCGCGAGCTTTGCCAAGGTTGAGGTCGCGGGTTCGAACCCCGCTGTCCGCTCCAGAACGGTTCCCAGATCAGGGGTCCTCCGGGGCAGCTGATTCGCGTTCTGCAGCGATGCAATTTGGAGCTCAGGCCGCGGTATTCGCGCGGTAAGTCGCGTCGAGCGCATCGGCGATGGCCGCGTGCGCCTCGGGAAACAGGTGGCCGTAGCGATCGGACGTGACGCGAATCGACGAGTGGCCGAGGTAGGTCTTCACTTCCTCGAGGTGCCGGCTCGCCACAATGAGCAGCGCTGCGCAGGTGTGCCGGAGATCGTGGAATCGGAAGCCGGCGGCCAACCCAGATCCCGCAAGGGCGCCCTGCGGTGAGCTCATCGCTCCGTGCAGGTTGCCGATAAGGGTGAATGGCGCTTCTTCGACGGCGCGATCGCGGTGTAGGCGGCGGTGCCATCAGCATCGCCGAGGAGTTCGAGGGCGCGAACGACCTCGTTGTTGTCGAGTGTGACGTCAGCCTCGTTGAGATCGATGTCGTGGGGGAAGCGTCGTATCAGGTGGCGCTCGAGCGGATTGCCGGCCCGCGTACTGATATCGGCAAGCGGCATCGTGTCGGAGCGACGTTGCGCTGTGAGCCGAAGAACCAGTACGACGCGAACGCGATCCGCGTGGAGTGCATGGGCCAGCTCGTCGGTTACGTCCCGCGAGCTACGGCCACGCGACTTGCGAGGCCGATGGCGACAGGATGCGGTTCCGCGCTGGAGGCGGTTGGGTTCATCGTTGGTGGTTGGGACGAGGGATTCAGTCAAGGTTCGTTCGGCATCCGGGTCTGGGTGAGGGCGTCCGCTCTGCAACGCATTCGTGTAGACACGGGCCGCGGTGCGGCGAGATCCTCCCCAGACACGACCGACACCACCAGGAACGCGCGGCTTGGGACACCTCGATACAGGCTGGGCGGAAGCGTGGGCGTCGGACGAGGAAGATGACACCTACGACCTGTCGTGGGCGGCGAAGCTTCCCGAAGCGGATCGTCCGGCTATCACGATGCTCCACCGCGTTGCTCTCGCCCAGGACAGTGATCCGATCGATCGTCACTTTCAGTTCGCTGAGCTTGAGCGTCGTCTCTATCACGCCAGGGATCTGTATGAGACGGCGCTCGAGGAATACGACGCCGCGTGTGACGCGCACGACGCGGAGATGGCCGCGATGCGCGACGCATTCGTGGCGAAGTGGGGAAAGGTCCCGCGGCTCGAGCTGTACCGGCAGGCCGCGATCCGTAAGTCCAAACAACATGACTGGGAGGCGGTGCTCTACTGGGCCGACCGTGGGCTCGCCATGTACGGCAACGACGCGGCGCGTGAGGCGGCGGTCGAAGACCTGTTGAAGCGGCGCAGTCACGCGAGAGCGAAGCTCGGCGCGCCCACCTCGCGGTCTCGCGTCGAGCCGGAAGCAACAGCAACGCATTCCTCCGTCGCCGAAACGACAGACGGCGCCGGCGACGAGCCGATCGCCGTCCGAGAGCCTGCCGACGGTCACGCGGGTGACGCACGATCTGTCGTTCCACACGACTCGACTCCGAGCGCGCTCGCGCCGGCCGGTTGGTATGAGGACCCGACGACGCGCTTCGATCACCGCTACTGGGACGGCAGCACATGGACCCACCATGTCGCGAGAAGAGGCGAGCGCGCGACAGACCCGATCTGACAGCCGTCGCAAGTCGGTCAGCAACGGCGGCGCACGCTCATGACGCGCGGGCAACTCGTCGCGCGCCGCCGAGCATCCCTGCTGCATCCCTACAACTCGCCGATACACGGTGCGCAGGGCGGACTACGGCACTGTGCCTGCTCAGCGGACATGCGCGTACTCGCCGTACGCAGCGTGGTGATCTACACGATCTTCGAAGGCACTTCCGAGATCCAGCGGTTGGTCATCGCGCGAACCATCTCTGGCCTGCAGATTCCGTAGTTCGGCGTCCATTGCGTCCGCCTGCATCGGCGGCAGTCATCCCTCTCATCCCTACCATTTTCGGGTAGGGCCGGGTCGTGGGGTCGTTCCGCGAGAAGCGTCCCGGCATGTGGGAGATCCGGGTCTTCACCGGCCGCGACGACGGCGGCAAGCCGACGCAGTTCAGTCGGACCGTGCACGGGACCAAGCGCGAAGCGCAGCGCGTCATGTCGACGCTCGAGTCGCGCCCCGCGCCCCACGCGGGAGGTCGTACCGTCGCCGACGTGATTGCCGCATGGCGCGAGGTCAATCAGTACGCGTGGACCGAGGCGACGAAGCGCGACTACGCGCACCGCGCAACCGCGATCGGCAAGGATCGCATCGCGAACGTTGCCGTCGCACGTCTCGGCGTGAGAGATGTCGAGCAGTGGCACTCGCGCATGCGGAAGGCCGCCTGGGTGACGCAGCGATCCGATGCCGGCATCTCGTGTTGCGCGCCGCGCTGTCGCAGGCGGTGCGGTGGGAGTGGGTGCCGGCAAACGTGGCGAGCCGCGCGCAGCTGCGGTTGGCTCGCAAGGCACCGCGCGCCAAGATGAGCGCGAAAGACGTGCGGCTCGTTCTCGAAGCGGCCAGTCGGGTCGATCCCGCGGCCGAGCTGGCGTTGCGGATCGGCGCAGTTGCGAGCGCGCGCCGCGCCGAGATCGCTGCCTTGCGGTGGGACGATTTCGACGGCGAACGCTTGACGATCGACAGCAGTATCGAGGTGCGGCGCAATCGCGAACACGGAGAACGCCCGAAGTTGATCGACGCGCCGACCAAGACGGCGAACCGTCGCAGCATGATGCTCGATCCGACGCTCGAACGGCTGGAGGCCGCATTCGACCCGCCGATCGCCAACCCGGCCCGCGCCGGTGAGGCGTAGCATGAAGACAATGACGTTGAAGTGGGATCTCTGGGTTGACTATCACCGCACGGACGGCGCGGGGCTCACGCACACGCGTCTGAAGGATCTGGAGCGTCCACTCGACCTGCACGCCGGCATGTTCGTGGTGGTCGGGAACGAGGAAGCCGATCCCGCGGTCGCCGAAGTGGTCGCCGTAGAGGATGACGGCCTTGTGCTTGTGCGTGTGCTGCCCGGCAAGGCAGAAGACGATCTGCATCTCGTCGGCAACCGCAGCTCGGCGGCGAGCTGAGCGATCGACGTTTTGACGGTTCCCGCGGCCGCGACCAAGACGTCGACGCCGTTGTCCGACGTTGTCATCGCGGCGACCGCGGCGACCTGTTCGGTCGACAGCTCGTTGCGCATCGAGCGCCGCGCCCAGCCCGAGCGCTTCGATGGTTCAGGTGAGTTGTTGGGTGAGGGTTGTCGCGAGCCACTGTTGGTAGCGCTCGGGTGTCCAGCCTCGGTCGCCGACGAGAAGGCAGTAGACCTCGGGGGACATCGAGCGCGTGGATCAGGTCGGCGGCGTCGCGTTCTCGCAGTCCGGGCTTGAGCGCGTGGGCGCGAGAAAGCGATCGCGCGATGCGACCTTGACCTGTATCTCGCTGTTGTCGTATCTCGCGGAGAAGTTCCGCGGCCGCAGGATCGGAACCGGCCGCGCTCGTGAGGACGCGATAGACGTCGTTGGCCCTCTGGTTGATCGCCGTGGTGGCACCGGCGAACCCCGCGAGGACCTTGGGCGGGTCGGGTTCGGTGAACAGCGAGGCGACGTCCGGTCGTTCCTGCACCGCCCGCGGCTGGTCGTCACCGGCGATGGAGGTGTCGAGCAGCGCCTTGAGGATCCCGAGCTTCGAGGAGAAGAGCCGGTACACGGTCGCTGATGGCACGTCGGAGCGCTCGCTGATTGCCTCGATCGTGGTCCCCGCGTAGCCGCGTTCGAGGAAAAGGGTCCGGGCCGCGCCGACCACTGCTCGACGAGCGAGCCGCGTGCGGGCCTGACCACGCCCGCTCTCGCTCGGTGGGTCGCGCTTGACGGGCTTGGGCACGTAACGATAGTATCACTCTCGATTCGAGAGTACTATCGTCATTCGACGACGAGTCAAGGAGCGATCATGAGCGCATCATCGGTCCAGGGAATCAAGACGGTGTTGCATCCGGTCTCCGATGTGGAGAAGGCCAAGGCGGTCTACACCGCGCTACTCGGCGTCGCGCCCCAGACCGAGTCGTCCTTCTACGTCGGTTTCGACGTCGCCGGCCAGCACATCGGCCTGCTTCCCGGCGGTGGCCCGCAGGGCCTGACGTCGCCGGTCGCGTACTGGCACGTCGATGACATCGAAGCGAAGCTCGCCGAGGTGACCGCGGCCGGTGCGACGGTCAAAGACGCGGCGAACGAAGTAGGCGGCGGCCGTGTGGTGGCGTCGGTCATCGACCCCGACGGCAACATTCTCGGACTCATTCAAGACAAGGCATAGGCGCGAGCGACACGAAGAACGAACACAGGTCGTGAAGAAGGCGGTGAGCTCATGAAAACGATGACGTGCAAGCAACTGGGCGGGCCGTGTGACTTTCGGCTCCAGGGAGACACGGCTGACGCGGTCATCAAGGCACAGGATCATCATCTGCGAGAAGTGGTCGCAGACGGCGATGACTCGCACGCCGGTGCCCTGAAGGAGATGCAGGGGCGGTGGAAGCACCCCATCTCCGGGATGGGATGGTATCGGGCCGCCAAGCGCAACTTCGCGGATCTCCCCGAAGACTGAGGCGTTCTACACGCCCTCAACGGCAGTCTTCGTAGAACTCGCGGTCCCTCGGCATTGCGTTCGATCGCGGCCGTCGCGGCCTGCTTCGTTCTGCTGCGTGGTCGCGGCGTGAGCGGCCCGCGGGCGCGATGGATGCTCACATAGACCAGGCCGTGCTCGCCGGCGCCAACATGAGCCGGCGCCAACATAAGAGTGTCGACGTCGTCGTTGCGGTGTTCTTCGATTGCTGCACCGGGGCCGAGCCGCACGAGGCCCAGTCCGATGCTTTCTCTAGAGTATAGTAGAAAAAGAAGTGACGCGAACTCGAGGCCGGATGAAGACTGAGCAGTCGCGGACGCCAACACTGCAGGAACAGGCAAGAGCCCTGGGCGACCCGACGCGCCACGCAATCTTTCGGTACGTGGTCGACGCGGGCTCACCGATCGACGTGGAGGAACTCACCTCGCACTTCGGCCTCAATCACAACGCGATCCGCCAGCACCTCGCGAAGTTGGTGCAGGCGAACCTCGTGGCCGAGGCGCACGCTCCGATCACCGGGCGCGGCCGCCCGCGGCTGAACTACCGCGTTCATCCCGCGGCTGAGAGCCGCTGGGGTGCAACCGGACCGTACGAGCGTCTCAGCCTGCTGCTCGCCGAGATACTGCGAACCGGGGACTCGGTTGTCGAGGTCGGACGGCGCGCCGGTCGTCGCCAGCGACTCGGCGGTGCGACAGACGACGATCCGGTCGCACTCGTCGTCGACGCGATGGAGCGGCAAGGCTTCGAACCATCGGTTCGCACTCGCGGCGAGAAGGTTGATGTCGTGCTTCGTACCTGCCCGTTCGCAACGACGGCACTGGCCGATCCCGACACGGTGTGCACCCTGCATCTCGGCATGGCGCAAGGCATCGTCGAGCTGACAAACGGACGCATCGTCATCGATGAGCTCGTACCCCATGATCCCCGGCGCGCGAACTGCCGGCTACGCCTGCACCTCGAGCCGCACGACGAGCAGTAAGGCGCTGCACAGTTGGTGAGCGCGCCGCGGAGGGCGGAGCGACGCGGTTGATCGCGCGAAGGTGGTCCGCGCGGACGACCGCCGTTGAGTGCGCCCGATCGCGTGAAGCGGTGATCAACGTGACCCGCACCGCCATTGCTCGCGATTGCCTTCATCTTATCTCTAGTATATGCTAGAAATACGTAGAGGAGATTGGCGATGCGAACCTCTCAGTCGAACGCAACGAACGTCTGGCCAACTGTCCTGGGCTCGTGCGTCATCATCTCGCTCATCACGAGCGCCGCCAGTCTTGGCTTCCTGATCGACAAGGGAGGATCGGCCACGGTCGTCGACGCCGCCGAGACAACGAAGTCGGCAGCCTCCCCCGGTTTCGATTTCGGGGCGGGAGCGCCCGACACCTTCAAGGCCCACGACCCGAACGCGCCCAAGCCGAGCACACAGCCGGCAGGCACAGTGCACAAGGTGACGTTCGACATCGTCGACAAGCAGGTCGAGATCGCGCCCGGTGTGTCGCAGCTCATGTGGACGTTCAACGGTCAGGTGCCCGGTCCGGTCCTGCGCGGCACCCTCGGCGACACTTTTGAGATCCGGCTCGTCAACCACGCGTCGATGACGCATTCGATCGACTTCCACGCGAGCAAGGTCGCGCCGAACGTCACGATGCGCATGATCGGCCCGGGCCAGTCGTTCGTGTACAAGTTCACGGCGAACCACTCGGGCATCTTCATGTACCACTGCGGCACGCCGCCCGTGTTGCAGCACATCGCGATGGGGATGTACGGCGCGGTCATCATCGACCCTCCGAACCTTCCGCCGGTCGACCACGAGTACGTGTTCGTGCAGTCCGAGCTCTACCGCGAGAGCGATCCATCTCAGCCCGTCGACTACAACAAGCTCCTCGCCGAGCAATGGGACGCCGTCGTCTTCAACGGCTACGTCGATCAGTACGCCGCGCGCCCCATTCGTGTGCAACCCAACCAAAAGATTCGCGCGTGGGTCATGAACGACGGGCCCTCGGACATCTCGTCGTTCCACGTGATCGGCACAATCTTCGACTCCGTCTACAAGGAAGGCGCTTACCTCCTGCAGCCCGGTGGTGAGCAGGGTGGCGGCCAGGCGCTCGACCTCGCGCCCGCGCAGGGCGGCTTCGTCGAGTTCTCGCTTGCGGTCCCGGGCAAATACCCATTCGTCACGCACAAGTTCTCCGACGCGTCGAAAGGCGCGGCCGGCGTCTTCGCCGCCGGATAGCGGCGAGCCGTGCCGACCGGAGATCACCGTGACGCTTCCCGCTTCCGTTTTCCGCCATCACACTGCCTGGGTCCACTGTGCCGAGTGCCGCCCGCACGCGGTTCGCTACGCCGTTGACGGCGATCGCATGGTGTGCTTCGGCGACGAGCTGCCCACCGATGCCACCGCGGGACGCCATGTCTTCGTGACCGTCCACGAGATCGCAGGGGGTCCCGCGCTCGCCGAGATGACCTCGACACTGCGCGACCTCGCCGCGGACGAGGTCGACGCGAACGCAGTGCTCGAACTCCTCGAACATGTCTCGCTCGGTCGCACAGCCGACGAAGTCGATGCCGCGATCGCGCGACACCGCACTCGTCGTCTCGTGGCCCTCTCCGAAGGCCGAGGAGGAGGAGTATGAGGGTGAGAACATCGGAACAGATGCTCTATCGCTTCCGTGTCCGCGCTGGCGGACCGAAGTCGAGTCGAGCGACAGCATTGCGATCGACGAGAGCCACACATACGACTGGACGTTGACTCGGGTACGCATCCATGTCGGCACTCGGGTGCTACACGAATGCGAAGTGAGGCCCGGCTGACAGGTGAGAGCGCCCGGAACGGCAACGACGAGTATCGAAGTCGGGGCTCACGACGTGGAATCGTCGAGCGGCGCGCGCTCGCGTTGGGAATGGATCAGGCCGATTTCGCTCGTGAGGATCAGTGCGATGACCGCGGCGAGCAGCGTCGTCGGCAAGAGCCGAAGGCCGCCCATCTCGGTGACGACGAGCGACGATCCGACCAATGTCTTGGTCACTCCGACGTTGGTTGCGGCCATCGAGCGCGGCGCAGACGACGCCGACGTTCGCGCTTGCGAACGCGTGGTGTGTGAGCTGGCCGCCGGCTGCACCGATGAAGAACAGCGGGATGATGAAGCCGCCGGGCCATCCCGATGAGACCGTCAGCGATGTCCCGAGCAGTTTGGCGACGATCGCGACGGCGAGCACACCGACGCCGAGATCGGCCACGAGGACGTGTCCGGTCTGTGCCTCGCCGAAGGTGAGTCCGTACCCCGACCACATGCCGATTGCGGCGAGAAGGAGCCCGCCGAGAACTGGTCGGCTGACCTGCGGCAACCATGCGAATGCGCGTCGCAGCCCGAGCACGAGAAAGGTGAACACGACGGCCAGTGCGGCGCCGACAACTCCGGCGCCCGCTGCCCACGCGATGTCAATGGCGCGCAGCGAGTCGACGCCGGGGATTTGCCATACCGGAGCGAGGTCGGCGCCGGTGAGGAGGATGTAGCAGACGTAGCCGGACAACGCTCCGACGAACGCCGGCATCAGGGCCTCGTGATACTCGAGGCCGCGGCGATGCAGGATCTCGAGCGCAAAGAATGCCGAGCCGAGCGGCGCGCCGAAGAGCACTGTGAAGGCCGCGGCCATCCCGGCGATCGTCAGGCATCTCGTCTCGAGCATCGACATGTCTCGCCGGCGCGCGACTAGACCCGCCAACGAACCGCACGTTGTGACCAACGGCGCCTCGGGACCGGCCGCGCCGCCGGCCGAGATCGTGAGGACCGACATCGGCCAGAGCGATCGCAACGATCGAACGTTCTCCACGCCGCCCGAGACGTGGATGTTGTCGACCAGCAGCTCCACGTCACCGGGACTGCCCAGTAGCCGCCGGATCACGACGACCGCAATCCCAACCGCGCCCAGAACCGCGACTTCCGCCCCGGCGTTCCAGTTGTCCGGCCACAACAGATGCTGCAGAACATGGATTGCCAGCAAGTAGGCCGCCCCCACGACGCCGCTCGCCAACCCGACCACGACCGTCGCCACGAAGAGTCCGTGTGAGATGCCAAGGATGCCGTCGTCGAACCGCGCGAGACGTCTTCGATACATGTCGTAGTACGATATACCAGTGGATCTCGGCCGCGATCTCGACGACGGCGAATACGCGCGCCTCCTCGAGTTCCGAACGGGCCTGCGCCGTTTCCTGCACTGGAGCGAAGAGATGGCGACGGCGATCGGTCTTACGCCCGCTCAACATCAGCTGCTCCTGGCGATTCGCGGGCACGCAGACGCGTCGGGGCCGACGATCGGCGATGTCGCGACGGCCATGTTCCTCCGGCACCACAGTGCGGTGGGCCTCGTCGACCGGGCGGTTGATGCGGGTCTCGTCGAGCGGCGCGCGGATGTCAACGATCACCGCGTCGTGAGGTTGCGTCTGACCCGTCTCGGCGCCCGAAAGATTCGCGGCCTCAGCCGCGCTCACCTCGAAGAGCTCAAACGCATTGCCCCGAACATGTGGCTGCGTCGAGAGAATCACGGCGAGCGCGAGGCGTAGCTCCGACGTCACCCAGGCTCAGCCTCAGGTAGCGGCAATGCATGCGCGTCGGCGTTGTCTACACGTCGACAATCGGAAGAGCCGTACGCGCCGCCGCGAGTAGGTGCGCGATGTCGTCGCGATCCGCGGTCACGATCTCCGCCGCGTGCGTCACTGCGAGAACCACGACGGCCGCGTCGACGATGTCACTGGACTTCGAACGATTGAGCAGACGGCCGTTTGCGTGAGCGTCGGGCTCGGCGAACGGTGGGATGTCGCAGCCCCGGAGGAACCTTCGCAGCTGCACTTGACGACTTGATCTGCTCACCTGGGCAACGACGGGAGCCGGGACGTGCGGGATGATCCCGGCCTCGAGCCGAAGGCGATGCTCCGCCCAGATGGCGCGGTCGCTTCGATCAGCCGCGATGAGGGCGCCGGCGTCGTATACCGCGGGGTTCACGCGCTGCGCCGAGGGCGCCGTACGCGGCCCGTCAATCGCTTGCGGGCCGCGTCGCGTTCTTCGGACGTGAGAGCGCCGTGCCGTGCCTCCCATTCGGCGACTGCCGACAGCCCGTCGCGGATTACGAGTGCCCGGCGCGCCGCTTCGGTCATCCACGCAGAAACACTCACGCCTTCGGCCGCCGCCGCCGCGACAACGCCCGCGTGCACGTCGGGATCAACGGTGATGGCCATCTTCGGGGAGGGCTTTCCGCGAGGCACTCGCTAAGTATACTCCATGAGTAGTATACAAGCCCCGCGACCGCTTACCGGCGACTGCGGATGTCCTGCGAACGATCATGGCGGGCGGCGTGCGCATGCGCGTGGCGAGCAGTGCGACAACCACGCCGACCATGATCAGTGGGAGTGCGGAAGATCACGCGTTCCCGAGCCCACGATGTCGGTGCATGCTACGGGCCGGATGTTTGCCCTTCGGCTCGTGGTGACCGCAGCGGTAGTGGTCGTTGTGTCGTGGGCGCTGCTGGCGGTCCTCGCGCGACGGCTTCCGGCGGGCGCGGCGAAGGACCTGGCGGCGGTGCTACCGGCCTGCATGACGACTGCCCGCAGACTCCGGCGTGATCCGCGCGTCCCGCGTCGAGCGAGGATCGCAGTCGCCGTTGCCGGGCTGTGGGTGCTGTCGCCGATCGACCTGATCCCCGAGTTTCTCCCGGTCGTCGGTCCGCTGGATGACGCGATCGTCGTTGCATTGGCGTTCCGGTACGCCGCTCGCCGGGTTCCGCGCGAGCTGCTGTTCGACGCGTGGCCCGCGGAACCGCGCATCCTGGAACGACTCCTCTCAGCCGGCGGAGGACGCCACGGCGACGTTTCGGCTTGACTCGTAGGGCGCCGGGGCGGCGCGCAATGGAGAGGAGTCAGTCGATGCGGGTCTTGGTGTTGGGTGGCGGGTTCGGCGGCTTGGAGTTGACAGCACGGCTCGCCGAGAAGTTCGGCGGCGACCACGACATCGTGTTGGTCGACCGTACCGACGGATTCGTGTTCGGCTTCTCGAAACTCGATGTGATGTTCGGGCGTACGACGGCCGCGGCGGTGCACCATCCGTACCGCCACGTCGTCAGGCCCGGCGTGCGATTCGTGCAAGCGACCGTGCGCGCCATCGATCCCGCGGGCCGGCGCATCGACACCGACGCTGGGTCGTTCGAGGGCGACGTGATCGTCGTCGCGCTCGGCGCCGAGCTGGATCCCGCGGCGACGCCGGGTCTCGTCGAAGGAGGCCACGAGTTCTACACCGAGGAAGGAGCGTTCGCGACGCGCGATGTGCTCGCGAACTTCGAAGGAGGACGTGTGGTCGTCGGCGTGACGTCGACACCGTTCAAATGTCCACCGGCGCCGAGCGAGACCGCGTTGTTGGTACACGACTACCTCGTCGAGCGCGGCATGCGTGAGCGCTCCGAGGTGTCGTTGGTGATGCCGCTTCCCGTGCCGATCCCACCCTCGCCGGACGCGTCCAAGGCGTTGCTCGCGGCGTTCGCGGAGCGAAACATTTCCTGGTATCCCGAACGGACCGTGCGAGCGCTCGATCCCGACCGCAACGTCGTCGTGCTCGCCGATGGCGACGAGTTGCCCTACGACCTGTTCCTCGGCGTGCCGGTGCATCGCGCACCCGCGGTGGTGTTGGAGTCGGCGTTATGTGTTGACGGCTGGATTCCCGTGAACCCGCTCACCCTCGAGACGAGTTTTGCCGGGGTCTATGCCGTGGGTGACGTCACGAGTGTCGGCACGCCCAAAGCCGGCGTGTTCGCCGAGGGACAAGCGGCTGTGGTCGCCGACGCGATCATCGCGCAGCAACGCGGTCGCGCCGAAGCCGACATGTATGACGGCCGCGGCATCTGTTACATCGAGTTCGGCGACGACGAGGTCGCGCGCGTCGACGTCACGTTTCGCCGTGGCGACCGACCGACCGGGCAGTTCGACGCGCCCTCGCAGCTGTACGCAGCCGACAAGTCCGAGTTCGGCGTGAGCCGCATCCGCCGCTGGTTCGGCCGCGACTGGAAGAGCTACTGAACGAGTCGACCCTTCAGTCGACGCGACGAGGTCAGGTGGTCGCAGCGACGGAGATTCTGGCGAGCTTCGTGATCGCGTGCACGATGATTGTGAAGTGTCCCTTCGCCTCCGCCGGGGAAGAGCTTGATCGACGATCGGCCGACCGTGCACAATCTCAACCTGCGAAGGAGGGTCTGATGGCCGCCAGCGGTTGGAGACGGAGCCGTCGCGAGCCCTCGTCGGAACCCTCGCCTGAGGAGACGAATGCCGCCGCCTCCGACGGCGAAGGCACGCGCGTGGATGACACGCCCGCCAAGACCGAGCCCGACGGCGCCGATGACGCGTCGCGCGGCGGCCCTCGCGAGGGTGACTTCGTGCAGCGCGCGACCCCGATGAGCAAACGAGCGCGGGCTCGAGAGCGGCGCGCCAGAGAAGACACCGCGCGCACACGCCGGGCGCGGCGAGGTTCGTATCGCGCGCCGGTGCCTGCGACCGAGGTGACCGATGATTCGCAGCCGACGCTTGTCCACGAGGCCGAGCGCGAGGTCGCGCGCCGCACCGACGAGCTCGTGGAGGCGACCGGGCAGGCGAAGCGCGTCGCCGACGACTTGCAACGGGCGCACCAGGCTGTGGACGAGGCCGAGGCGCAGGCTCGCAGGGCCGCCCAGCGCGAGGTGGAGTTGCGCGCGCGCCTCGCCGAAGAGGCGTTGGCCGCCGAGGAAGAGGGCGAGCAACGCCGCCGCGCCGAAGCTGCGGCGCTCGAGCGACGAGCTCGCGAGTTCGACGAGGCCGAAGCGGCGCGGAAACGCGCGTACTCGGAGTCGTACCGTACGTCGGTATCGGCTGCCGCCGAGGCGCGAGCGGAAGCCCAACGCGTCGCACGGGAGCGCGCCGCGGAAGCCCGTAGAGAAGCCAACCGGGCAGAAGCGGCGGCGCGGGCCTTGGAGGCGGCGATCGACGATGTCGTGAACACGTCGGAGGCTGAGGAAGCCGACGCCGTAGCTCAGGCCGAGCTCCGTGCTCGCGCCGACACGGACGCCGCCGAGGCCGAACGCCAGAGCGAGAACGCGCGAATCGCCGCACGCGTCGAGGCCTTCAGGCAGAGCGAGCGCGAGCGACAGGAGCAGCGCGAGCGAGCTTCCGCAGAAGCAATCGCGGAAGCCGAGGAGCACCTCGCGGTCTCGGAGGCGAGCATTCGTCAGCTGATGGGTCGCATGCTCACACTGGAGCGCCAGCAGGCCGAAGCGGCCCAGGAGGTCGCGGCGCGCGAGGCGTCGGTTGCCGAGGCCGAACGACTGGCCGATGCTGCGCGGAATGCCGAAGCGCGTTCGGTAGAGGCACGGCGCGCCGAGGAGGCCGCGCGCACGGGAGCGCGTGAAGCAGAGATCCGCGCCGCGGCGGCGCGCGCTGAAGTCGAGCGCGCTGCTGCGCAAGCGGAGGAGGCCGCGACGCAAGCCGCGGAGCTGCTGCGCCAGGCCGAGCAGTTGTCGGCCGAGGCGCGCCACGCCGAGCAACTCGCCGCGGCGTCGGCGCGCGCGCTCGAGTTGCCGGGCGCGAGCCTCCTCTTTGCCGGTGACGACGATGCGCGTGATGAAGACGACGCGGCGGAGGCCGCGGTCGCGGACGACAGCGCATCGACGGCGGAAGCGCACGCGGACGGACCCGCCGTGTCGGACGCGACCGCTGAGGAGGAGATCGACCTGACGCTGCCCGATGACCCGGAGCTCACCGCAGACGCGCCGCCGACCGCTGCCAAACGCTCCGGCATCGATCGGATGGAGCCGTCGTGAGCCGCGAGCTGAAGCGGCTCGTCCTGCTCCTCACAGCTGCGATAGCGCTCGCCGCCCTCGCCGCCGTCACCCCGGCGTCCAACGCACAGAACGCCGAGGAGACGTCGGGATCCGCGATGGTGCGAGTCGCACACCTGTCGCCCGACACCGCCGGCGTCGACGTGTGGATCGACGGGCAACGGAAGCTCCAGAACGTCGGGTACGACACCGTTTCGGACTACGCGACTCTCCCGGCCGGCCAGCACGAGCTCGAGCTGCGGCCGGCCGGCGCAGAAGCGTCGGCGAAACCGTTGCTCGCGGCGAAGCCCACGCTCGAAGACGGGAGTGCGTACACGGTCGCCGGCGTCGGGTTGAACGCACAGCTGCGCGGTCAGATCTTCGACGACGATCTCAGCGCACCCGCGGCCGGTGACGCGAAGGTTCGTGTCATCAATGCTGCCGTCGGGATCGCACCGATCGACGTCACGCTCACCGGCCGTTCGGTGTTCGGTCGGAGCATCGGCTTTGCCGCTGCATCCCCGTACGCGAACGTCTCGCCCGGTCAAAAGGACGTGCGGGTGGTCGGATCGGAACGGCGAAACGTCGTCTTGAGCGTGCCCGGCGTCGACGTGGGCGCCGGGATCATCTACACGTTCGCCGTCATCGGCGGCGCCGACAAACCGATCCAGTTCGTGCCGGTGGTCGATGCACGAGGCTCGGCAGTGATGCCGGCCGGAGCGGCGGCGACCGGCGGAGGCGGTACGGCGCGAGTGCGTATACACACGCCCGTGCACCCGGGGTGAGCTCGGTCGAACCGGCGACGCAGGCACGCGCGCGTACCGTGACTGCTCCGGTCGCGGGGCTCATGCTCCTCTTGACGATATCGGCGGGGTGTGCATCGGCGAAGGGTGCGACGCGGCGCGCAGGAGCTCGGGGCGACGACGTCGCCGCCAACGAACGTCACGAGCCCGACCACGGGGTTGGATGCCGGCCCGCGTTATCGCCCGCGACATCGAGTGCTCGCCGTCGCGCCTCCCGTTCATCTCGAGATCCCGGCCATCGGCGTGAGCGCACGTGTGGAGGAGCTGGGTCTCCAACCTGACGGAACGATGGAAGTGCCGGTGCGCTGGGAGGACGCCGGTTGGTACGAGGCCGGGCCGCGTCCGGGCGAAGACGGGCCCGCAGTGATCGCCGGACACATCGATTCGACGACAGGACCTGCCGTGTTCTATCGACTGCACGAATTGCGGATCGGCGATCACGTGCGCATCACGCGGCGAGACGGCAGCGCGGTCGATTTCGTGATCGACCACGTCGAGCACTACGCCAAGGACGCGTTCCCGACGGCGCGGTCTTCGGTCCGACGGCGGGGCCGGCGCTGCGCGTGATTACGTGCGGTGGCGCGTTCGACGAAGCGGCGAGGAGCTACGTGCAGAATCTGGTGGCGTTTGCGTCGCCTGCGGCTCGGTGAGGTCCGGCGGCGATCGCGGCGCGAGCGCTCGATAGAAGTCCTGCTCGCGTTCCGGTATGGAGCGTAGGTACTCGCGTTGATGTTCGATCGGCAGGTCGATCGAACGCACGCCGGTCTTCGCCGTGTGCAACGCATCATCCTGCTCCGCGAAGCTGTGCACCGGTTCGTGAGCTCGCGGTTCCTCCCGGCGCGACCGGACAAGGAGCTCGCCGGCGAGCAGAGCGATGGCCGCCAGCGCGAACGCGAGCACGCCGAGCGCGGACGCGGGCCAGCGGTCGACCGTGTCGACCGTCGCGGCGACGGCCGTCGAGCGCGCGGCGTCGGCCGCCGTCTCGAGATCGCGCGTGGCGGCCGCCTCGACCTCACGGGCGCGGACCTGGGCCTGCACGAGCGCGCCGCGCTGCGCGATTCTGCGCGTCCAGCTCGAACATCGCCTGCTGATTGTCGGCGAGGCGCGCGTCGATGTCGGTGAGCGGCCGCCCGGCCGCCACGGCCGCGCGGCGTTGCGTCTCGAGATCGGCGACGACGGCTTGGACGCGTTGCAACTCGGCCGCGGGGTCGTCGAGGCCCGTGCGATTCACCAAAGTCATGAGCTGGTTCGCCGCGCGCTGCTCGTCAGCCCGCGCCGCGCTCGCCCGGGCGTCGGCATCAGCGGCGATCGGGCGGAGCGCGGCGTCGAGGCCGTCGCGCGCGCTGTTCTCGACACGTGCGCGCGCGGCGTCTCGGTCCGACCCGCTCGTCGCGATCACGACGAGCGTGCCGTCGGCGCGCACGGTTGCCTCCGTGGGCCGCGCCGCGATCGTGCGCACGACGTCGTTCGTCGCGAGCGGTGCGGGTACCACGAGCCGGACTTCGGCGCGGTACTTCGTGCTCGGCCGCGGAACGAGCGCGAGCGCGCCGAGCACCGCGAGGACGCCGGCGATGACGCGAAGGACTCTTCGCCGAGCGACGCCGCGACGAGAGGGTGTGCGTGTCAGATGCACCCCGGCCATCCGCCAGACCTCGTGCGCACCATGCTGCGGTATCCTCGCTTGTGACCAGATCGTTCCAGTTCCCTCACACGTGCTTCGGGAGATTCGTACGTCGGACGCGCTTGGGCTCGCAAGCATCATGCCCGCTCGGGCGGTGCCCCACCCGGCGTCTCTGCTCACGCAACTGTTCGATCAGAGACTGACGGCCTCCGCGTCGTAGATCTGGAGTGTGGGCGGTTCGGCGGCGAGCTCGTCGGCCGCGGTGGCGAACTCGCCCGACGCCGGGACGCGGAAGTGCGTGCGCAGCGCGTCGAGGTCGCTCCAGTGCTCGATGAACACGAATCGACGGGCGTTCTCGACGTCGCGATGCACTGAGTGCAACAAGCAACCCGGCTCGAGCCGGGAGCGGTGCACGTGCTCGAGGCTGCGGCGCAGAACCTCGTCGAGGGTGTCGGGGCGGGCCACGATCGAGCCCGTGACGATGATCACGTGATTGGGCTTCCGGATACGTCGACGTCCCGGCCGACGCCGAGCACACAGCCACCGCGGTGGTTCACCGCCACCTCGTGTGTGGCGTAGGGCGTCGGGCGCGGTACCCACATCACGAACCAGCCGAGGCCGCGAAGGCGAGCAGCTGCGGTGCGAGCAACGGCCACCGTTCGAACAGCGCGCCGGTGCCGTCGCGCGTGGCCGCGCCGCGCCGGGTCCACTCGTCGTCGGGCCACGGCGGCTGGACGAGACGTGCGGCCGGGATCAACGCCGCGACTTCCTCCGAGGTCGCGCGCGTATGGTGTGGATCGCTCTTGCCACTGCGGAAGACCAGCGTCGGCACCTCGAGCCTGCCGAGTGCGTCGTCCGCGATGCCCGGTACCGTAGAACCCGGCGCGGGGCAGTACCCGAGCATCCACCGTTCGAGTGTCTCGACGAAGTGCTCGGGGTCGAGTTGCAGGAACAGCTCGCGATTGCGCGGGTTGCGTTCGAGCACCTCCGACCATTCGGGGAGCGCGACGACGTCTTCCATGCCGCCTTGCCACGCGGCGCGCAACGACTCGCCGCAGTAGTGCACCGCGAGGAGGAGCAACCCGTAGATCCCGCCCGAGATCCACACCATCGCGAGCTTGCGCGCGACGTCGGGATGGTGTGCGGCGGTGAGCAGCGAGACACGGGCCCCGCCCGAGCCGCCCATGATGACTGCGGGTGACATGTCGAGTGCACGCAACAATCCCGCGAGCTTCTCGGCTTGCATCTGCGACTCCGACGCACCCTCGAAGCACACGTCCGACGCGCCACAGTTCGGTCGGTCCCAGATCAAGACCCGTTGGCCGTCCGCCACCAGCGCATCCGCGAGCTCGCGAATGCCCGGCACGTCCTTGCTGAAGCGGCCGCCGGGCGTGATGACCCACGGCGGACCGCCGGCACCGACAACCTCGTACGCGATGATCGTGCCATCGATGTCGACGCTCGGCATGCGAACGGCAATGTACCGGTGCAGAGAACCGGCGGACCAGGTTGTTCGGAAGTGGGGGACAGGCGAAACTCGTGCGATGACCGAGGCCGCGCTGCCGACCGTTGTGCACTGGATCGACGGCCGCGGCGTACCACGGCTCGTCTGAACGCGCGGGTGACGTGTTCGATCCCGCGACCGGTCGCGTCACCAAGCGCGTCGCGTTCGCGTCGACCGGAGACGTCGATCGCGCGGTGGCCGCGTCGCGCGATGCGTTCGGCCTGTGGCGTGTGAGCTCGCTCACCGAACGTACGAAGGTGCTGTTCCGCTTCCGCGAGCTCCTGCACGAGCGAACCGAGGAGCTCGCCGGGCTCATCACCTCCGAGCACGGCAAGGCATTGAGCGACGCACGCGGCGAGATCGCGCGCGCGCTCGAGGTCGTCGAGTTCGCGTGCGGCGTGCCCCAGCTGCTCAAGGGTGGCTACTCGGAAGGCGTGTCCACCCGGCTCGACGTCTACTCCCTGCGGCAGCCGCTCGGCGTCGTCGTCATCATCAGTCCGTTCAACTTCCCGGCGATGGTGCCGTGTTGGTTCTTCCCGATCGCGATCGCGACCGGGAACGCGGTCGTCGTCAAGCCCAGCGAGAAGGATCCCTCGGCCGCCAATTGGCTCGCGCGACTGTGGGCCGAGGCCGGCTTGCCCGCCGGTGTGTACAACGTGGTGCACGGCGACAAGGTCGCGGTCGACCGGCTGCTGGAACATGACGAAGTGCAGGCCGTGTCGTTCGTCGGTTCGACGCCGATCGCACGCTACGTCTACGAGCACGCGACCCGCGCGGGGAAGCGCGTGCAAGCCCTGGGCGGCGCGAAGAACCACATGGTCGTGCTGCCCGACGCCGACATCGATCTCGCGGCCGACGCCGCGGTCAACGCCGGTTTCGGCTCGGCGGGAGAGCGCTGCATGGCGATCGCGGTCGTGGTCGCGGTGGGCGATGTCGGTGACGAGCTCGTCCCGAAGATCACCGACCGCATGGCCGCGATCAAGGTCGGCGACGGACGCGGCGATGTCGACATGGGTCCGCTCATCACCCGCGGGCACCGTGAGCGCGTCCTGTCGTACCTCGACACGGGCGTCGATGCGGGCGCGAAGCTCGTGGTCGACGGGCGCGAGGCCGCATTCGCCGGTGACGCGTCGGGCTTCTGGTTGGGCCCGACGCTGTTCGACCACGTCGCCCCCGACATGGACCTCTACGTCGACGAGATCTTCGGGCCCGTGCTCTCGGTGGTGCGCGTCCGCGACATACGACGACGCGCTCGCGCTGGTGAACGAGAACCCCTACGGCAACGGCACCGCGATCTTCACCAACGACGGCGGCGCGGCACGGCGCTTCCAGACCGACGTGGACGTCGGGATGGTCGGCATCAACGTGCCGATTCCGGTGCCGGTCGCGTACTACTCGTTCGGAGGCTGGAAGAACTCGTTGTTCGGCGACGCGCATGCGTATGGTCCCGAAGGCGTCCACTTCTACACTCGGGCGAAAGTCGTCACGGCCCGGTGGCTCGACCCGAGCCACGGTGGCCTCAACCTCGGTTTTCCGCGGAACACGTAGCCGCCGAATACAACGAAGGGAACGGGGCATGGTGCTTTCCCTCGACGATGTCAAGGTGGTCGACGCCGATACACACATGACCGAGCAGCACGACCTGTGGACGAGTCGCGCGCCGGTATCGCTCCGCGACCGCGTGCCCCAGGTAGCGCGCCTCGACGGCATGGCGTGCTGGTGCGTCGACGGCGTAATCCTCGGCCGCGCGGGCGCGGGCGGGGTCGTCGACAATCACGGCAACAAGGGCCGTTCATTCGAAGGTCTTTACGAATGGGAGATCGACCGGGCGCACGTGGCGTCGTACGACCCGGTGGCGCGCGTGAAGCTGATGGACGAGATCGGAGTGTGGGCGCAGGTTGTGTTCCCGGGAGTCGTCGGGCTCGGCGGTCAGGGCCTCGCCAGCGTCGTCGAGGACGTGTCGCTGCGCACGATCTGTCTCGAGATCTTCAACGACGCCGGTGCCGAGATCCAATCGCAGTCGGGCAACCGGTTGCTGCCGATGGCGTTGCTCCCCGCGTGGGACATCGACGCGTGCGTGCGCGAGGTGCAGCGGGCGAAGGAGCTCGGGCTGCGCGGGGTCAACCTCACGTCGGATCCGCAGGATGTCGGCGCGCCCGATCTCGGCAGCGCTGCGTGGGATCCCGTGTGGGAAGTGTGCAGCTCGCTGGGCCTGCCGGTGCACTTCCACATCGGTGCGAGCCTCACGACGATGAACTACTTCGGGACCTATCCGTGGCCCGCGCACGACGACGACACGAAGCTCGCGATCGGCGGCACGCTGCTCTTCATCGGTAACGCGCGCTGTCGTCGTCAACATCATCTGTTCGGGCATGCTCGACCGCTTCCCGGAGCTGAAGATCGTGTCGGTCGAAAGCGGCGCCGGATGGGTCCCGTTCATCCTCGAGGCCCTCGAGTACGAGATGGAAGAGAACGCGCCCGGATTGAAGAAGCAGCTCTCGCTGACGCCGAAAGAGTTCTTCCGGCGCAACATCTACGCGACAATGTGGTTCGAGCGGGCGAACGTCGCCGATGTCGTCTCGCAGGTCGGCGAGGACAACATCTTGTTCGAGACCGACTTCCCGCACCCGACGTGCCTGTATCCCGATCCGCTCGCGACGGCCGCACGCAACATGAACCCGCTCAGCCCGACCGCACAGCGCAAGATCCTCGGCGAGAACGCCGCGAAGCTCTACGGCCTGTCATCGCGTTGAAGTAGGGCGTGATCTTCGGCTTGGCGGGCGCGTGGTTGGCGGTCGCCTGGACGTTCGAGATCGGGCTCGGGCTCGGGCTCGCCGGCGTTGCCGTGGCTAGTGATCGAAGCCGCTGCGCTTGTCACCGCGCTTTGCCTGCTTCTCGGCGCGTTTTTCCTTCAGCGACTTGCTCGGCTTCTTGGCGTTCTCCTTCTTCGGAGACTTGTCACCCATGTCGACTACTCCCGTCCGTCGGTCCTGGTGCCTCGCGTAGCTTCGTTCGCGGCCGCGCGCAGCGCGCGGATCATCCGCTCATGGTGCTGAATGCCGCTCGTCGTCATATCACGGGCCGTTTCGCGTGTAGGCACGCGCCAGGCGCGAAGACGCGCACCGACCGTTCGACGTTGCGCGGGATTCGGGAAGATCACAGGCGCGCACCATATCTCGCGAGAGGAGTCGCCGCCCGTGGAGTTGCGACTCGCGCGGCCGCACAATCGGATGGAGCACGGAGGCCGCGTCCACGGCGCTCGGCTGTACCCATCCCTTGCAGCAGGCGGCGATGCGAGGACCGGCGCCACAGACGTGGTCCCCGAACTCGTTTTCACTTGCCGTGACGTCGAAGATCCGGCCTGGGTGAGCGAGTAGCCTGCGCGCCTCATGTCGTATGGATGCAGGAGACGTCCCGCGTATTGAACGCGCGGGACGTTGCCGCTCCTCAGGCGGCAGACGCGGGGGCGGCGCTCGACAGCTCAACCTCGTCGCCCGGCTCGGCGGCGAGCGCGCGTGCGCGGTGGTTGCAGACGAGCGTGGTGTTCGTCCTGGTGGTCGGCTTGGTGATCACCATTGTGCTCTCGGTGGGTGCGAGCGCCGTGCACGACAGCAACGAAGATCGCCTGCTGCGCCAGCGCGCGCGAAGTGGGAGCGGTCGCATCAGCCTCGATTCCCAACCTGCAGACGCCGCTGTCGTCGGCGGCTGTCCTCGCCGACCAGACGAATGGCAATGTCGCGCTGTTCACGCGCTTCATGAACGACAAGGTCGGCCCGCCCGAGTCGCTCAAACCGTTTGTGTCGGCGTCGCTCTGGCTTGCACGCTCGGCATCGACGAGACCGCTTGTCGTCGTCGGCGCGCAACCCGAGCTGCTATGGGAGCCATCCGCGCGGATCGCGAGCCTGGTGGACCACGCGGCAACCAGCCACGCGCTCGCGCTGAACGACTTGCTGACCGCAAAGGACCGCCGGCTCGGATACGCGTTGACCAGTGCGGACGAGAACGCTCGGTACGTCGTCTATGCCGAGACCGCGCTGCCTGAGGATCGCCGCGCGGACATTGCGGCGAACAGCGCGTTCTCCGATCTCGGATACGCGCTCTATCTCGGCGCGACGCCCGACGGGTCGCAGCTCCTGGCATCGAGCACCGGCGGCGCGCTCCTCGAGGGTCGGCGGGCGTCCGTGACCGTGCCGTTCGGCGACACGCAAATCCTCGTCGTCCTGACGCCGCACAAGGAGCTCGGCGGCACGCTAATGGCGCGTCTGCCGCTCGCGCTCGCGATCTTGGGTCTGCTCATCACCGCAGGCGCGGTCATGTTGGTCGAGACGATCACTCGGCGGCGCGCGCAAGCCGAACGACTCGCCGAAGAGAACGGCCGGCTCTACGCGGGCCAGCGCTCCGTCGCGCAAACGCTGCAGCACAGCATGCTGCCCGACGTCTTCCCCGACGTCGAGGGTCTCGAGATTGCCGCGCGTTATGAGGCAGGCGTCGAGGAGATCGACATCGGCGGTGACTGGTACGACGTGGTGACCGTCGACGACTCGCGCGTGCTCGTGGTCGCCGGTGACGTGTCGGGGCGCGGGCTCCAGGCCGCGACGATGATGGCATCAATGCGTTTCTCGATCCGCGCGTACGCCGCCGAGCATCACTCGCCGGGCGAGATCCTCAACGCGCTGTCGAAACTCGTGAACCTGGCGCGCGATGGCCACTTCGCGACCGTGCTGTGCGCGCTCGTCGACGTTCCCGGTCGCTCGATCACCTACGCGAACGCCGGGCATCCCCAGCCCCTCCTCGTCGACGGCCAGAACGCGGAATTCGATCGCGACTGCGATCGGTGTGCCGATCGGTGTGCGGCCGAATGCCCGCTACGACGAGGTCGTCACCGCGGTGCCCCCGCGAGCGATGTTCTTCCTCTACACCGACGGGCTCGTCGAGCGGCGCGGCGAGAGTCTCGACGTCGGCCTGCAACGCCTCGCGAGCGCGGCGGTGGTGAATCGCGACGACCTCGACGGCGTCTTGGACACGATGGTCGGCCAGACGATCCCCGACGGCTCCGACGACGACGCCGCGCTCATCGGAGTGAGATGGCGGACCTAGGCGACGCAGGTTCGAGAGCGACTGTCGACGCGTCGGTCGATGCACCCGGCACGCGTGTGATCACGATCGCGGGTGAGCTCGACATGTCGAACGTGTACTCCATCGAAGCCGAGTTCGCGTCGATCGTTGCGTCGAATCCGAAGGTCAGCTCCGACTTTTCCGCCTTGACGTTCATGGACAGCTCCGGGATCGCGATGCTGCTGCGGGCCGCCGATCGCGCTGATGGGGTGGCGCTCCGACCGTCTCCTGTCGTGAAACGCGTCATCGCGGCGACCGGGCTGACCGACGTCTTCGAGCTCGTCGATGACTGAGGAACGCCGCTTCGCGAACACGCCTGCATCGGTAACGCGGGCGCGGCGCTTCGCCGTGGCAGCAGCCGGTGACCTTTCGCCCGATGTTTCCGAAGTCCTCGAGCTCATGGTGTCGGAGCTGGCGACGAACGCCGTACGCCAGCCGCGACGCACTTCACCGTGCGGGTGGAGACTCGCGGCGACGGCAAGTCCGTGTGGTCACGCTCTCCGTCCCGTTGTACGAGGCATCTGCCGACTCCTGCGCGCGGGCGCACCGGCGCGGACCAAGGCATCTTCGGCTTCCACGAAGAAATCCGGCCGGGGTGTCCTCAGGGCGGATGGCTCTTCGTAGTCGTGGTGAGAGGCCGGCAGGGGCCGGTCCGCAGCGAAGGGAGCCATCCGATGTCTGCTTTGTCCTCCACACTCACCACCGGTCCGGCGACGCCCCGGCGCCGCACCGCAACGTCGGTCTGGGCAACAGGAGCCGGCGCCGGGCTCGTCGCCGCGGTTGCGACCGTCGCGGTCGCCGGCATTGCCCACCGCGGTCTCGACATTCCGCTCACGGTCGGCGGCAAGGCGATCCCGCTGCTCGGCTTCGCGCAGCTGACGTTCGTGTTCTCGCTCGTCGGCGCCCTGATCGCCGCGGTCATGTCGCGCCGTGCGAGCCGTCCCCGGCACACGTTCGTGATCGCGACGTTCGCGCTCACTGCGCTGTCGATCGTCCCCGACGTGCTCGCCGATGCGCACACCGCGACCCGGTTCGTGCTGGCGCTGACCCATCTGGTCGCGGCCGCGGTCGTCATCCCCGCCCTCGCATCCCGCTTGTCCGACTGAACCCTGCACACGACCAACCGCGGGCGCAACTTGCCCGCCTCGTTCGAAAGGATCACTCCAATGCCGCAGTACATGTTGTCCGTGCACCACAGCCCTGACGCTCCGCCGCCGCCGCTCGAAGAGATGCAAAAGGCATTCAAGCAAGTCGACGCCGTCAACGGCGAGATGCAAGCTGCCGGCGCCTGGGTGTTCGGTGGTGGGCTCCACGCGCCCGAGATCGCAACCGTCGTCCGCACCGAGGGCGGCGAAACGATCATCACCGACGGCCCGTTCGCGGAGACGAAGGAACAGCTCGGTGGGTTCTGGGTCATCACCGCACCCGACCTCGACGCCGCACTGGCATGGGCCTCGAAGGCATCGGCGGCTTGCATGGGTCCGGTCGAGGTTCGGCCGTTCCAGGACGACTAGGCACCACGTGCCGGCCGCCGACACCGACACTCTCACCCGGATCTTTCGTGAGGAGTCCGGCCGAGTCGTCGCCACCATGGTCCGTCTCTTCGGCGACATCGACATCGCCGAAGAGACGGTCCAGGAGGCGTTTGTGGTTGCGAGCGAGCGGTGGCCGGTCGACGGCCTCCCGCCGAACCCCGGTGGCTGGATCACCACGACTGCGCGCAACCGCGCCGTCGATCGCTTTCGTCGTGAGGCTTCGCGCAACGACCGTCACGTCCAAGCCGTGCGCTTGCACGAGCACGACGACGACATCGAAGCAATGACCGACGTGCACGACGACCGCCTCCGGCTGATCTTCACCTGCTGCCACCCGGCGTTGGCACCGAGCGCCCAGATCGCCCTGACGTTGAAGTTGTTGGGCGGCCTCGCGACGCCGTACATCGCGCGTGCGTTCCTCGTGCCCGAGCCGACGATGGCGAAGCGCCTCGTACGTGCGAAGCGGAAGATCCGCGACGCGAAGATCCCGTACCGCGTGCCGAGTGACACGGAGCTGCCCGGCCGCTTGCCGTTCGTGCTCGCGGTCATCTACCTCGTGTTCAACGAGGGTTACACCGCGACCGAAGGCGACGCGCTGATTCGCGACGACCTGTGTGCGGAAGCGATCCGCTTGGCGCGCATTCTCGCCGACCTCATGCCCGACGAACCGGAGGTGTTGGGTTTGCTCGCACTGGTGCTGCTGACGCAGTCACGGCGCCTGGCGCGGACCGCGGCCGACGGCTCGCTCGTGTTGCTTTCCGACCAGGATCGTTCGTTGTGGGACCGCGCGCTGATCGCCGAAGGTCAGGACATCGTGCGCCGTTGCTTGCGGCGCAACCGGCCCGGCCCGTATCAGATCCAAGCCGCGATCAACGCGGTGCACAGCGACGCCGAGACCGCGAACGACACTGACTGGTCGCAGATCCTCGCGCTCTACGACCAGCTGCTCACGATCTCACCGACGCCCGTCGTCGCGCTCAATCGGGCGGTCGCGGTGGCGGAGGTCGAGGGCCCCGATGCCGCGCTCGGCGGCGGTCGACGCGCTCGATCTCGACTCGTACCACCTGTTCCACGCGACTCGCGGTGAACTGCTCGCGCGCCTCGGCCGTCGCAGCGACGCCGGTGCGGCCTTCGGCCGCGCACTCGCGCTCGCCGACAACGCCGCCGAACGCACCCACCTCGAACGACGCCTCGCGTCGTCGCACTGATTGCGGCGCGTCCGTGTGGTCTGTTCATTGAACGAATTACGACCTCGGCCCCGGTCAGAGATTGTGGTGTGGGGGGAGCTCGGCGCGGCCGATGGCGTCGGCGCGGGCGTGCAGGAGCGCGGCGGACGTGTCGAGGTTGTGGGCGATCACGTAGCTGCCCTTCTTGATCTCGCCGACGGCGAAGCGGCCGAGCTCGAGCACGTCCATCACGTTCGCGTCGTGGCCCGCGGTTGCGAGTCGTTCACGAAACTCGGCGAACGTCAACACCGGCCCGGGGGTGTGTGCTTGTTGTCGTGCGAGCTCGGCGGGGCGATTGCGCGCCGCGGTCCACAAGCCGGTGTCGAGCAGCCCGCCCGACGGGTAGAACACTGCCGCGCGCAGGTTGGTGCCGTGGTCGGCGAGCTGGTGCGCGAGCGCTTCGGTGAAGCAGCTGATCGCAGCCTTGCTGGCCGCGTACACCGACGCATACGGCACGGGCGCGATCCCGCCGTCACCCGACGACGTGTTCACGACGACGCCGGGCTCGCCCGACGCGATCATCCGCGGCACGAACGCGTGGACACCGTTCGCGACACCGAACACGTTGACGCCGAAGCACCACTTCCAGTCGTTCGGCTCCTGCTCCCACGGCAAACCACCGCCGCCCGAGGTGACGCCCGCGTTGTTGAACAAAAGGTGGCACGCGCCGTAGCGGTCGAACACGGTTGCCGCGAGCGCGTCGACCGACGCGAAGTCGGAGACGTCGGTTCGCACGCCGCAGACCTCCCCCTAGCGGCGAGCTCCGACACGGTCTTTTCGAGCACGGGCGCTTCGATGTCGGCGATCACGACGCGTGCGGCTTCTTCGAGCAGCGCCTCGACGAGGCCACGACCGATGCCGTTGGCGCCGCCGGTCACGACCGCGACGCGGCCCGCGATGTCGTCCATCATCGGCCCCTGCCCGCTCTTGGCGTCTGCGGCGCCGGGCCGCTCGGGCCCCGGCTCGCGGCTCGGCGGAATACCCGCCTCACGGCCGCTCGCCTCCGGCCCACCGCACCTGGTACTCGTCCTTCCACCATTCGGCCCTGCGAATGTCGTCGGGCGTCGTCACGAGTGTCGGATCTTGGCCGAGGTCGTCGGGTGTCGGGCCGATGCGGTCGGCGATCGGTCGCAGCGCGTCGACATCGAAGCCGTAGCAGCGCGCCGCGGTCTCGCCGAGCATCTTGCGCGTGTCGCCGACCGGCACGTCGCCGAAGTCGCTGCGCAACCGTGGCACGGTGTTCGGCCAGGTCCCTTCGGGATGCGGGTAGTCGGTGCCCCACATCGCGACGTCGCAGCCGATCGCGTGCCGGCGGCGGATCTCTTCCTTCGACATCGTCGACGCGCCGACGAAGATGTTCTCGCCGAAGTACTCCGACGGCAGCTTCGACAAGATCCCCTTCATCAGCGCGGCCATCTTCTTGGTGGTGTGGCCGCCGCCGAGGTACTGGTCCCACTTCCACTTCATGTCGGCGACCCAGTAGCTCGCGCCTTCGGTGACGACGAACTTCAACTGCGGGAACCGCTCGAATGCGCCGCTGAACAACAGGTGCGCGATCGGCCGGTGTGTCCAGAACACGACCTCGGCGAGATAGATGCCGATGAACTCGTTCATCTCTTCGCGCGGCGCTTCTCCCGAGTGTACGTGCACCGGCAGTTGCGCTGCCTCACACGCACCCCACACCGGGTCGTACAACGGATGGTTGTACGGCGTGCGGTTGCGCCACATCGTCGGGATCATGATCCCGCGGATGCCCGGCTTGTCGGCGAGCCATTCGATCTCGGCGACCGCGCGCGACACGTCGTGGCAGATCGGCACGAGCCCGACGCCGCCGCGCCGCAACGGACTCGTCGCGCACAGGTCGACGAGGAATCGGTTGTGCGCACGCGCGCCGGCAAAGGCGAGCTCGGGATCGTCGATCTCACCGGCCGACAAGCCCGCGCCGAACGGCGGCGATTCCATGCCGGTGATCGCATCGGCGTCGGGGAAGATCACCTCGGCGGCGACGCCGTCGGCGTCCATCTCCTTGTCGCGCTGCTCCGCGTCGTAGGCGCCGCGTAAACCTTCTTCGTGGTCGTTCTCCCAGTGCGTGATGTAGTCGTAGTTGAGCTTCATCTGCTCGTCGCGGTTCGCTTGCCGTTCGGCGAGGAACTCGTCGAACGCGGAGTAGTAGCGCTCGTCGAGGTACGGCCGGTACTCCTCGCACGGCAGCCCCGCGTGCGCGTCGGCCGAGATGATGACGTAGCGCCCGCTCATGACGCTCGCTCCGGTTTCCCCAACACCGACAGGTCGTCGTAGCGCTGATGGACGTACGGGAGCAGCCAGTCGGCCGGCACACGTTCGACGACCTCGCCGTGCTGGGTCGTCATCACCTGCGCGAACTGCATCGACACCACGCGCCCGACGGGAATGTCGGCGATCGGGTCGACCGGCGAGTCGTTGAGCGTGAGCGTGCCGTCGATCGCGCGTCCGTGGCGCGCCTCCTCGTGCCGGTGCACGTGCACGAGCGCAGGTTCGGTGTCGAAGCCCTTGCCGTCGGGGGAGGGGCTGCACTTGAAGTAGAAGTCGCACTTGTCGCGCGGCGGAATGTCGATCGAGTCGCCGAGCGTGCCGTGCAACTCGGCGAGCACCATGCCCATCCGTTCGAAGCGCGCCACCACGTTGTCGCCGTCGACGTCGATCGACACGCCGCCGATCTTCTTCGGCTCGCCGTACGTCTCGCGGCCGCCAACGGTCGCCTGCTCGGTGGTCATCGGCATGAACAGCGCGTACTCGCCTTCGATCGAACCGTGACGCGCGCGCACGCCGAACCAGCCCGCACCGAACACCGGAATGCCCGTGCCCATGTCGACGGTCGCGAAGCGGATGCGCGCGGTCGGTTCCGAGGGTTCGAGCGGCGGCGGGAGCACCTGCCGGATCACGCCGGCCTCGGTCTCCCACACGACAGTCGCCGCGGTCGACCAGATCTTCGCCGACGTCGCTTCGACCTCACGGTTCCGCTGCTGCCCGACGGGTCGCGCGGCGTATCGGATCGTCATCGGTTGCTCCTCGCTACCAGGCCTTGATGACCTGTTCGGGGTCGAACGCGTTGCACGTGGAGTCGGCGGGATAGTCGCGCGGGTCGAGCGGCACCTGCACGGCGGCGACCGTCGGCCCGACGCGTTCGCCGACGACACGCAACGCGTCGAGGTCGAAGCAGTAGACACCGGCGGCGTTGGTCTCGATCATCATCTTCGTCTCGTCGGGCGGCACGTCGGCGAACGCGGCCCGCAACGCCTCGGTCGTGTAGGGGTAGCTGCCTTCCGAGTGCGGATAGTCGGCGCCCCACATGATGCGATCGACGCCGATGTCGTAGCGCAGCCCGCTCTCCGACGGACGCAGGAAGCTCGCGCCGACCCAGAAGTTGCGCTGGAAGTACTCGGTCGGCGTCAGCGACATCTGCTTGGCGACCGCGCCGAAGAACACGGCTTCGGCCGCGCCGCCGTGTGTCATGCGGCGGTGGAACCAATCCAGCGTGTCGAGTCCGCGCGGGATCCAGCCCGTGCCTTGCTCAGTGAGCACGACGCGCAACGACGGGAAGCGCTCGAGCACGCCGCCGAAGATCAAGTGCCAGACCGCGCGATGCGCGTACCACGCGAGCTCGATCAGCATGATGGCGCGCGCGGCTTCGTGGGTGCCGAAGTCGGGAAGCCCGCTGCCCGAGTGGATGTTGCACACCACGTCGAGCTCTTCGCACAGCTCCCACAACGGGTCGTAGTGCGGATCCCACAGCGGCAGCAGCGAACAGTTCGGGGGAACGTTCGGCATCAAGATGCCGCCGAGCACGTGCATGTGCTCTTTCGCCCACCGGATCTCGGCGAGCGTGTCGTCGAGGTTGTTCAAGAACACTTGCGCGCAACCTGCGCGCCGTCCCGGCGCCTGCGCGCAGAAGTCGGCGAGCCAGCGGTTGTGTGCCTGCACGCCCGCCCAGCGGTGTTCGTAGTCGTCGTCGGTCGGCTCGAGCGCGGTGAGGTTGCTCTGCGTGAAGAACGGCGGGATGGTGTTCGGGAACAGCACTTCGGCGATGACGCCTTGCGACTCGGTTTCCTCGAGCCGCCGGTCGCTGTCCCAGTTGCGGTACGCGGTCGACGCGAGCAGGTCGGCATACGGATTCACGTACGCGCCGGCCCAGGCGTCGAACTCGTCGTGCCAGCGCGCCGCGAGGTACGGCTTGTAGTCGCCGAGCGCGGCACCGGCGTGACCGTCGACGGAGATGATCGTGTATCGGTCGGTCTTGGTGAGCTCGGTGGTCGTCACGTCGCAGCCGTCTCCCACGGTTCGAAGAGTCCTTCGAATGCGAGCTTGCCGTCTGCGACCCGGCCGTACAACAACCAGTCGCCCCTGAACATCCCGTGTTCGTACGGTGAGCAGGCGATATGCGTGTGCGGGCCGCCGGTCGTGCTCGGCATGAATCGGATCGTTTCGAGTCCCGCCTTGAGGCCGGGTCCGGAGAGAATCGGCGCCCGGAACAGACCCTCCACGAGCACGCGTGCGGTGTCGTAGGCGAGCACGGGGATCGCGTTCGGCCAGAGCGGCGGGTCGGCGCCGTGGCGGGCAACGAAGCGCTCGTGGAAGCCGTCGACCAACGGGTTCGTCGGGTCGAACTGGTCGATGCCCACCCAGCCCTCGAACTTGTCGAAGCCCATCAGATAGAACATGAACGATGTACCCATGATCCGCGGCGGGTCCCACGCGAGCTTGTCGAGCGCTTCGCGAAGCATGCCTTTGGCGGCGAGCATCCCGTAGCCCAAGTAGACCAGCGCGCCGGCGCCGACCTGCCGCAGGTTGGCGAGATTGCTCGCGAGGTTCTCGGGGCTCTGGCTCACGGTCTCGACGCCGGCGATGCTCACGCCACGTCGCCGGCACTCCTGACGGAAGAAGCGGAAGTATTCCTCGCCGTTCGGCGAGATCTCGTTGAGCACGCTGACGCGCGTGTGGCCGTGACGTTTCAGCCAGCCGGCGACGAGGGCGGCGTCGCCACCGCAGTCGCCATTGCCGAGCCGGAAGCAGTAATCGCCGTGGAACCGTTCGGTGCCGCACCAGCTGATCAGCGGAATCTGCAACTCGTTGGCGAGCGGGCCGACGATGATCGCGTTGTCGGAGCTGTAAGCACCGGCGACGCCTATGCAGCCTTCGTCGACGAGGTAGCCGAAGCCGTCGGTCGCGTTCTTCGCCGAACCTTGCGGCAATCCGTTCTCGGGATGCAGCACGAACTCGACGGGCCGGTCGAGCAAACCCTGCTCGGCCGCCTCGTCGAACGCGAGGCGGTGCACCTTGTCGTAGCCGCCGCCGGGACCGTCGAGTGCCGAGCCGAGCCACCCGATCTTGATCGGTTCCATCGACGCTCCCTGCTCGTGGGTTCTCGGGGCCGCTTCGCACGTTGCTGACAGACTCGGCCGCCGCAAGGCACAGGTCGCGCGATCCGCCGAGCCTCGCGTGCCTGTGCGCGAGCATTGCGCGCACGATCACCTACGTCCAGGAGTGACGATGACCGACGACGCGGCGCGAGAGGCGGATCAAGCTGCATTTCTCGAGGCGGGCATGGCGCTGCTACTGAACCTGGAGGCGCCGCAGCCGCGATACCGGCAGATGATCGAACAGGGCGGATACCTGCAGCCGATGGCCGGGCTGTCGATCACTTTCAGTCGTGCGCTGAGCGATCACGTGTTGCGACACCATGAGTTGTTCTCGTCGCGTGGCGGGCTCGATCTCGGCAACATCCGTCCGCTCATTCCGCTGAACGTCGATCCGCCGGAACACTCGAAGTACCGCAAGATCCTCGACCCGCTGTTCGCGCCGAAGCGCATGGACGCGCAGGAATCCGACATCACCGCGCGCGTCAACCACTTCATCGACGACTTCGCCGACCGTGGCGAGTGCAACTTCACCGAGGAGTTCGCAGAGCTGCTCCCGTCGTCGGTGTTCCTCGGTCTCATGGGGCTGCCCTGGGACGAGCTCTCGACGTTCCTGCACCTGCGCGACGGCATCCTCCGTCCAGAGCGGATGGACCCCGATGCGATGTTCGACATGGATGCGCGCATGACCGTGCAGCGTGCGACGGGCCAGGACATCTACGACTATTTCGATCGCGCGTGCGACGAACGGCAGCAGCACCCGACCGACGACATCCTCACGCACCTCGTGACGGTCGACATCGACGGCGAAAGGCTTTCACGCGAGGAGATTCTCGACATCTGCTTCCTGTTCCTCATTGCCGGGCTCGACACGGTCAGCGACTCGCTCACGTGCTTCTACGCGTTCCTCGCGAACAATCCGAAGCACCGCTGCCAGATCGTCGACACCCCCGGCATCATCCCGAGCGCGGTCGAGGAGCTCCTGCGGTGGGAGTCGCCGGTGCCGAGAGGGGTGCCGCGCATCGCGATCGTCGACACCGAACTTCCGAACGGCGTCACCGTGCCGGCGGGCGCGGCAGTGATGGTGAACTACGGCGCGGGCAACGTGGACCCGAGCGAATTCCCCGACGCGTTCGACGTACGCTTCGACCGCGATCCCAATCGCCACATCGCGTTCGGCAGTGGAGTGCACCGGTGCCTCGGGTCGCATCTGGCGCGGCGCGAACTGCGCATCGCTTTGCGCGAGTGGCACCGCCGCATTCCGGAGTACTCCGTCAAGCCCGGCCACGAGAAGCTCGAGTACCTGCCTGGGTTGCGCTCGGTGAAGGACCTGCAGCTCGTGTGGCCTCGGTGACGCCGCGTCACGTCGCAACCAGCCGCGTCGTCGACCGCGAACACGTCCTCGACTTCGTGCGGCCACGGCATCACGTCGTGTTCTCGACGACGCGTGCCGCGGCACAATGCAGTCGTCGCCGGTGACCGCCGGCATCAGCGAACCGCCATGCCGTGCGGACGTGTTGGCGAGCGCGCCCGAGAAAGAAGGTTGCTGCCCGCGGACGTGCGGGTGTGCCAGCACCCCCACGGGAGTCGCATCACGGCTGCGGCGGGCCTACACGTTCGCGGTGAGCTCCAGATACTCCCTGAACCGCTCGACGGCACCGTCGTTCGCGTGACCGTCCTGCACGAGCGCGTCGAGCTCGGCGCGACCGGTGGCATCGAGGCGCTCCGCGACGATCTCCTCGTAGCGTTGCCGGCTCTCGAGCAGCACGCGTGGACGGAATTGCGTCGGCCAGTTGTCGGGTGACGGCTTGTGCTGCTTCATCACCTGCTGCGCGACGGTGACGATGTGCACTTCGGTCGGGCCGTCGACAGTGGCCATCAGCTCGCCGTTGCCGCCGAGCGGCATGAGGTTCGACACGCCGAGAGCGCCGTGGATGTGCGTGGCGCGAGAACCGATCGACGACTGCACCTGCGCGGCGCGCACCTTGCACGCGGCGACGTAGTGGCGCACTTCACGCGCGCTGGAGTTGTCGATGAGCCACGCGGTGTACAGCACGAGCAGGCGGAACTGCTGCAGCTCGATCCATGACTCTGCGATCTGCTCCTGCACCATCTGCCTCTCGGCGAGCAGCCCGCCTTTTGTCCTGCGGCTGAGCACGCGCTCGCACATCATCTCGAAGTAGCGCCGGCACGTCGCGACGGTGCGCATCGCGTGGTGGATGCGACCGCCGCCGAGGCGCCGTTGCGCGACCTCGAACGCCTTGCCTTCGCCGCCGAGCAAGTTCTCGGCGGGCACGCGCACGTTCTCGTAACGAACGTGCGCGTGCATGCCACCGCCGAAGCGCTGGCCGAGGTGACCTATGTCCTGCAGCACGCGGATGCCCGGCGTGTCGGACGGCACGAGGAACATCGACATGCCCTGATACGGATGCACGTCGGGGTTCGTCACCGCCATCACGATGATGAACGACGCGGTGCGCAGGTTCGACGAGAAGAACTTGTCGCCGTTGATCACCCATTCGTCGCCGTCGCGTTCGGCCCGGCATTTGAACTGCGTCGGGTCGGAACCGCCGTGCGGCTCGGTCATCGAGTAGCACGAGAACACTTCGCCGTCGAGCAGCGGCTGCAGCCACTTCGCCTTCTGCTCGGGCGTGCCGTACGCAGCGATGATCTCCGCGTTGCCGGTGTCGGGCGCCGCGCAACCGAAGATGATCGGCGCCCACATCGAACGGCCGAGGAGCTCGTTCATCAGCGCGAGCTTGAGCTGGCCGTAGCCTTGCCCGCCGAGGTCGGGATCGAGATGGCACGCCCACAGGTCGTGCTCGCGCACCTCCTGCTTCAACGAGTTGACCAGCGTGCGCAGCGCACCCGTCGGGCTCTCGAACACGTTGACGTCGAGTACCTGGTCGAGCGGCTCGATCTGCGTCCGGATGAATTCGTCCATCCAGTCGAGCTTCGCTTGGAACTCGGGCTCGGTACTGAAGTCCCACACGTGGCACCCCGCGGTCTCGTCGGCTGCGCCGGCAGGCTACGAAGCACCGAGAAGAACCGCCACCGCGCTGCTCGCCGGATCGCCGCGGCCGTACGACGGCGTCGACAACACTCTCCGAGAGGTCATCACGCAGACCCGCCTCGAGGTTCGGGGTCGATGCCGTCGAAGGCTCGTGCCAGCGCGGCCGTCACCCCGAAGCCGAGCGAGGCCGCGAGCGAGAAGCTCATGTTCGCGCCGGACGCACCGAACCAGTTCGTCGCGTCCGGCCGCCATTGCACGAGCACTTGCAGGACGAGGAGCGCGAACCCGCCGGTTGCGACCCACGCGAAGAGCTGGCGGCGGGTGATCGCGGCCGCAAGCCCGACAGCACCCAACGCGAGCACGACCAGCGCGCCCAGCCGGTTGTACGTCATGAAGTACATCTCGTAGCGCGGCCATGCGATGAGCGCGCCTCGATCGGCGGTGAACGCGACCGCTCCTGCGCGATTTAACCCGACGAGCCCTGCTCCGAGGCACACAATCGCGATGACTCGCTGGATGCCGCGCAGACGCTCGCCCCGCGCATCGCTCGCGGCGGTCATGTCGTCAGCCTCAGCAGTCTCAGCGCGCGCTCGGAACGGCCGGAGACCGCAGGGCGCAGCACCTCGTCGATCCCCCACGTTCGCCCGGCGGCTGTCGCGAAGAGCGCGACGTGCGTCGCGATCATCATGTAGTACGACCACGGCCATTCACCGGGGAGAAACGCCACCGACATGCCGATAGCGGCCGACTGGAAGGCGCCGATCAACGCCCACAAGCGCGTTGCGAGACCGAGCAGGAGGAACGCCGCGAGACACGATTCGATGATCAGCGTCGCCCACGCGAACAGGCGGAAGTGAGGGAGTACGACGTGATCGACGAACACGCTCCACGGCTGGATCACCGGGTGGTCGACTGCGCTCTTCGTGTATCCGTAGAGCGCACCGCCGCCCTTTTCTCCGAAGTCCGGAGGTGTCTTCCAGTTGAGATTCGCGAGCCACAACAAGCCGGCTCCGACGCGTACCAGCGCGAGCAGCCGCGTCCCCCCGGGCGGAATCGGCTCGGTTGCGGATCTGGCATCACGGCCCGTCGACGTGATCGAGGTCATGTCGTGAACGACGCTCCTTTCAGAGGTCGACAAGCGCGCCGATGGCCTTTCCGATGAAGCGACCTGCCGGCAGACGTGCATTCTCGCGACACCGGCCAGCGTGCTCCATCAGCGGGCCCATTCGTAAGCACCTGTTCACAACTTCGCACGCCCGCGCGCTTCCCGGTTGCACACCGCTCAGTGGGCGCCCGGAACCAGATGAGCAGCGGCCGGTCGGAGCTTCCTCGTCCAACAGTGTTTCGGCCACCGTGCTCCCGTGCGTGACGCTCCGTGGACGCGCCCGACCACAGCGTGATCCAGGATGCCACCACGAGATGCGCCGCGGATACACGAGATCGAACAAGACGATGAACATGCCGGCCGCCGAGCGCCGCACGAAGGCTCAGCGCCTAGGGTCGCGCGCGTGGCGCGTCGGAGAGACCAATCTCCCGGGCGCGGTCGATGAGCCGCGTCGAACTCGTGACCGGCCGCGACGCGCCGCTCCTGGCGCAACCGTTCTATGCCGACGGCGATCCCGGCGCGATCGTCGCCGCGCTCGCGCATGTTCCCGAGCTGATGGACGTCACGCTGCCCTTCGTCGGACGAGTTCTCGGTGCGACGTCGATCGACGCGAGAACCAAGGAGCTCGTGATCCTGCGCGTCTCCGCGACCGCCGGATGCAGATACTGCGTCGACACGCACACAATCGCCGCGGTCGATCTCGGCATGCAGGGTCGCGAGGTCGCCGCACTGCGCGGCGACATTCCCGTTGCCGCTGGTTTCCCGATGCGGCGCGACCAGACGGTGGTCGCATGGGCTGATGGCATCGCGACCGGTCACTACGTCGAGTTCGAAGACCTCATGGGTGACCTGCGCGAGTGGTTCCGCGACTTCGAGGTCGTCGAGCTGACGCTGCTGGCCGCGACGACGCTGCTGCTCAATCGCTTCTGCACGGCGCTCGCGCTCCCGACCGCGTCGCAAACCTGCGAGCGCCTGGCTGAGGCAGGCTACGCGTGAGCGCGATCGGAACAGCCGTCGCCGAAGGACGTCTCCCCGGTCGCGTATGGCTCTACGCCAACTACCACTGCAACCTGGCGTGCAAGTATTGCCTCACTGACTCAGCGCCGGGTGTGCCGAAGCGCCTGCTGTCACGCGACGCAATGCAGCTCGCGGCAACCCAGGCCGCGGCGCTCGGATTCGCGGAGCTCGGCGTTACCGGTGGCGAGCCGTTTCTCGCGCCGGCAATCGTCGACATCCTCGGCGACCTCGCCGAGACGCTGCCGACCCTGGTGTTGACAAACGGAACGATGTTCGGACCGGCTCAGCTGCGCCGGCTCGCGCCGCTCGCCGAGTTACCTCTCAGCGTGCAGGTCTCGCTGGACGCGCCCGATGCGGAGGTCAACGACGCCGCCGCGGGCCGGACAACTTCGCCAAGGTGGTTGACGCGATTCCGCGTCTCGTCGACCTCGGTTTCAAGGTCCGGGTCGCGACCACCGCGAGCGTGATCGCGCCCGACGAGCTCGAGCGACTCTGCGCGCTGCATCGCGGGCTCGGCGTTGCCGACGATGACCACGTGGTCCGCCCGATCGTTCGCCGCGGTCGGGGCACGCAGATCGCCGACGCCGTCGCCGCCGCCTCCTCCGACCTCCCGCCCGAGCTCACGATCACTGCCGACGGCGCGTTCTGGAGCCCCTTCGGGCCGACCGTCCACGACGGCCGACTCGACACCGACCTGCTGCTGTCGCGCACGACTGACCCGCTGGGAATCCCGGCCGAGCTCCTGCTGCGTCTCGTCGACGGCCGCCGACCGGGTGCGGACACCACACTCAACATTCGCTGAGCGTGAGCCGCACTCGCTCCCGGTCGGGAGCACTTCTCGACGAGCGCACGCCATCTCGCGTTTCGTGGCGCCGATCCGCGCCGGCGCCGGGCTCGCGCGCCGGTCGACGCGTACGGAGTGCGAAGGCACCGCGCGTTCTCGCCGCGGGTGCACTCGGCTATCTCCTCGGATCCATTCCCTCGGCCGACGTGGCGGGGCACCTTGCGAGCCCGGCCGATCCCCGTGATCTGCGCCACGAAGGAAGCGGCAATCCCGGCGCGCTCAATGCCGCCGGCGTGCTCGGCTGGCGGTGGGGTCTGGCCGTACTCGGCGCCGATGTCGGCAAAGGTGCCGTCGCAGGGATCTTCGGACGAGTGATCGGCGGCGATCACGGCGGTTACGCAGCGGCGACCACCGCGATCGCGGGGCACATCCTGCCGCCGTGGAGCCGATTTCGGGGCGGGAAGGGCGTTGCGACCTCGGCCGGCGCCTGTCTCGCGGTGTTCCCAGCATATTTTCCTGTCGACGCGTGCGTCGCGGCGATGTCGAGCATCACGTCTCGCGACACGACTACCACGATCCGATGGTCGTGTGCCGCATGGACGGCCGCCGCGCTGTTGTGGTGGCGGCGCGCGCTCCCCAACGCCTGGGGCCCCGCGCCCGGCCCGGCATTGCCCGCGTTCGCGGCGGCGAGCTCGCTGCTGATCCTCGCGCGCGTCGCCCTACGGAGTTCGCGTTGATCGGCGTCGTCACGGACTCGAACGCGCAGCTCCCGCCGGCGATCGTGCACCGCTACGCCGTCGAGGTCGTACCCATCGGAATTGCGATCGACGGCACCCCGTATCGCGAAGGCATCGATCTCGACGTCGACGAGTTCTACGCGCGACTCGCCGCTGGCGCGAGGGTTTCGACGTCGGCTCCCCCGCCCGGTGCGTTCGTCGAGGCATACGAGGCCCTCGCGCGGCGTGGGGCCGACCGGATCTTGTCGATCCACGTCGGCGCGGAGCTCTCGGGAACATTCAACTCGGCGCGACTCGCGGTCGCAGCGAGCCCGGTCGCCGTCGAGCTCGTCGACACCACGACTGCATCGTTCGCGCTCGGCTGCTGCGTGTGGGAAGCGGCCGAGCAGCTCGCGATCGGTGCGTCGCTCGATGCGGCGGCAACCGCCGCGCGCGCCGTTGCCGATCGCGTCGGGAACGTCTTCATCGTGGGTGGCCTCGAGTTCGTGCGCAGGAGCGGACGCCTCGCGGCCGGCGTCGGCGTGCACAGCGGCCACCCGGTGCTCGCGCTCGAAGACGGCGCCTTGCGCGCCGTCGCGACCGCACTCGACGCCGACGACGCGCTCGATGTCATGACGAAGTACGTAGAGGCAGGCATCGACGGCGGCTGCGGACGCGTTGGGGTGGGTGACGCGGAGATGCCGGCGCTGGCGGCGCGTCTCGCCGACCAACTCGGACGCTCGGGTCGGAACACGGAGGTTGTTCGTTACACGGTGGGGCCGTCGGTCGGCTGCCACACCGGTCCGGGAACCGTCGGCGCGGTCTTCTACCGGCGATGACGACCGGCCGCGAGTACGACCTCATAGTGCTCGGTGGCGGTGCCGGGGGCCTCACCGCCGCGCGTGAAGCACGCCGGCGGGGCGCGAATGCGCTGTTGATCAACGACGGTCCGATCGGCGGCGACTGCACCTTTACGGGATGTGTGCCGTCCAAAGCACTGCTCGCGGCGGCGGCCGGGGGCCTTTCCTTCGAACAGGCAGTCACCCGAGTGCACGACGCCGTCGACCGGATCGCAGCGCGCGAGAACGCACCAACGCTGCGGGCTGAGGGGATCGCCGTCGTCGAGGGACGCGGCACGTTCAAATCCCCGACCGAGATCGAGGTCGACGGCGGGCGCTACACATCTCGGCGCGTCATCGTCGCGACCGGCGCGAGCCCCTCCGTCCCGCATGTTCCCGGGCTCTCCGAGGTGCGGTATCTCACCAACGAGAATGTGTTCGCGCTCGAGGAACGCCCGGCGTCGATGATCGTCCTCGGCGGCGGTGCCGTCGGCGTGGAGCTCGCCCAGGCCTTCGCCCGACTCGGCGCCGCGGTCACCGTCATCGAGGCCCTCGACCGTCTCCTCGCCCGGGAAGAGCCCGAAGCCTCCACGCTCGTTCACGACGCACTGCGCGAGGACCACGTCGAATGCAATGTCGGCCGCAGCGTCACACACGTCGAATCCCTTGGCAACGCAACACGCGTACACCTCGACGACAACCGGGCGATCGACGCCGAACAGCTGCTGGTTGCCGTCGGCCGAACGCCGACGACCCACGACCTCGGGCTCGAAGACATCGGTGTACGCACCGACGAGCACGGCTTCATACGCACCACCAAGGCACTCGCGACCACCACCTCGGGCATCTGGGCGATCGGCGACGTCACCGGGCGCATGCAGTTCACTCACGCCGCCGTGCACATGGGCTTCGTCGCCGTGCACAACGCGCTCGATCGCATCGCGCGTCTGAAAGCGAAGCACTTCGACACCGCGGCGATCCCCTGGGTGACGTTCACCGCACCGCAGATCGGCCGCGTCGGTATCACCGAGTCGGACGCGGCCGCGATCGCGGGCGCGCAGATCGCGTACTTGCCGCTCGACGAGGTCGATCGCGCCGTCGCCGAAGACAACACGCGCGGGTTCGTGAAACTCATCGCCGGGCCGCGCCGGTTGCTCCGCGGGCTCGGCGGTGGGCAAATCCTCGGCGCGACGATCGCGGCGCCCACGGGGGGCGAGCTCGTCGACGAGGTCGCGTACGCGATGCAAACTCGTGCGTTCACCGGCCGGCTCGCGCAGGCGGTGCACGCGTACCCAACGTGGTCATCGGCGCTACAACAGACGGCCGCGCAGTTCTTCTTCAGTTACGGCGGGCGCGCCGCGCGCCCGGCGGCCACTCGACACACCGCGAACAAGGACTGAATCCATGACACTCGATCCTCGCCCTCTCGCACCTGCTATCGACCTTCCGACCCGCGCCGGGCGACGCTGGCGTCTCGCGGATCAGAGGGGCCGCCCTGTCGTGTTGATCTTCCACCGGCATCTCGCGTGACTGCCCTGCCAAGAGCACGCGGTCGCCGTGCGCGACCGCATCGATGAGTTCGGCGACGCCGTTGTCGTCATCATCACCTTTGACGTTTCCGGTGCGGTAGCGAAGCACTATCGCGATCGCCTTGCGCCGCTCGTCGTCCTCGTCGACGAAGCGCGCGCCACCTATCGCTCCTACGGCCTTCGTCGCGGCTCGGTATGGCGCGCGTGGGGACCAAAGACGTGGCGTGCATACGCTCGGCTCATTGCCCGCGGCCGCCGCCCGACCCTCCCGCGCTCCGACACGCTCCAGCTCGGCGGTGATTTCGTCGTCGACCGCGAAGGCGGGATCGTTTTCGCGTACCGATCGGCCGACCCCGATGACCGGCCCGGAGTCGATGTGCTCGTCGCCGCGGTCTCCTCCTGAGGAGATCCGCCATCGTGCGACGGCGCCGAGATACACGTGAGCTCGTCGGTTACGCGGCGCGTTCGAGGATGTGCACCCCGCAAGCGGAGCCGAGGCCGATCACGTGCGCGAGGCCGACGCCTGCGTTCTCGATCTGACGGTCGCCCGCCTCGCCGCGCAGGTGCTGGCAGATCTCCCAGATGTTCGCGATGCCCGTCGCCGCGATCGGGTGGCCCTTCGACTCCAGACCGCCCGAGACGTTGACCGGGGTCTTGCCGTCGCGCCACGTCGCGCCGGAACGGAAGAAATCGGCTGCGCCACCGGGTTCGCACAGCCCGAGATTGTCGTAGTGCACGAGCTCCGCAGTCGCGAAGCAGTCGTGCAGCTCGACGAGGTCGAGATCGTCGGGGCCGACACCCGCCTGCTCGTACGCCTGCTGGGCGGCGTTGCGCGTGAGCGTGTTGACGTTGGGAAGGATCTGGCACGCCTCCTCCCACGGGTCTGTCGTGAGCACCGACGCCGCGACCTTCACCGCGCGCTTCTGCTGCTCGCGCGACAACGTCTTCAACTTGGCGTCGCCCACGACGACTGCCGCGGCCGCGCCGTCGCAGTTGGCGGAGCACATCGGGCGCGTGTTCGGGTACGCGATCATCACGTCGTTCATTATCTCGTCGATCGTGAACCGCTTCTGGTAGCTCGCCAGCGGGTTCAGTGTCGAGTGCGCGTGGTTCTTCTCGGAGATGCCGGCGAACAGCTTGAAGTCGACGCCGCCGTAGCGGTGCCCGTACTCCATGCCGATTTGCGCGAACACGCCCGGCATTGTCTCGGTGCCGATGCGACCGTCGATCGGCGCGACCGCGCCGTAGCGGCCACGTGGCTCGAACTCCTTGCTGTCACCCGCCCGCGCGCCACCCGCGAGCAACCCCGCGCCCGCGAGCTTCTCGACACCCACGGCGAGGCCCATGTCGCATTCGCCGGCTTTGACGGCCATGACCGCGGTGCGCAACGCCGTCGCGCCCGTCGCGCAGGCGTTGGCGACGTTGTAGACGGGGATGCCGGTCTGGCCGATCTGCTTCTGGATCGACTGGCCGATGCTGCCCGGACCTCCCATGAGGTTGCCGGCCGCGAGTATGCCGATGTCGCGCATCGACGCGCCGCCGTCGGCGAGCGCGCCCGTAACGGCTTCACACGCGAGGTCAACGGTGTCCTTGTCGGGGTGTTTGCCGAACTTCGTCATGTGGATGCCGAGGATCCAGATGTCGTCAGCTGCCATTCGGCGCTCCTTTTCGATTGGTCGAGTTCGGCTCCGCCTTCCGGCTGCGCCTACGTCTCCTCCAGCGGTTCGAAGCCGAAGCCGATGGCTTCGGTGCCGGCGCTGTCGACGCCGACCGGTTGGGTCGCGAGCCTGACTTTCATGCCGACGTGCACGTGGTCGGCGTCCGGGTCGACGTTGATGACGTTCGCGCGCACGCTCGTGCCTTCGCAGTCGACGACACCGGCGACGAACGGCACGGGGATGCCAGGCGCCGCGAGCGAGACGATCGTGAATGCGCGCAGCTCGCCCGATGTCGCAACGGACGTGTTGCGGAACTCCGTGCCGAAACACCCGGCGCACGCGTTGCGCCGGTCGAAGTAGCGGGCGCCACAACCTGTGCATTCGTGGGCCACCAGATGTGGCTCCGGCTCGAGGACCAGATAGTCGACCAACGGAATCTGCTTCGCCATCGACCGTCCCTTTTCCAGCGACCGCTCAGGGTGCTGTTTATCAAACGGCCGGGCCTCGTCGCCGATGCGGTCAGCCCGCCGGCGATCTTCGCGTCGAGTGTTGCGACTCCGCATCGGGCCGGCGACGCGCCGAGCCCCCGAGGATTCCCGACCGCAGGGGCGCGCCGAAGCGCGCCGTGATCAGCCACGCGAGAACGCGGCGATCACTTGGCCGAACCGCTCGATCGGTGCGATGGATCCGAGATCCGGGAAGCTGACGATTGCGTCGCTTACAGCTGCGTCAGCCAGCGCGCGGAAGCGGCCGATCTGATCGTCGACCGTTCCCGCGTTGACGCGCGCGCTGTAGCGCTCGGCGCTGCGGCGCTTTGGCTTCAACTGTTCAATCAACGCGTCGACCTCGGCCGAGTCGCGTCCGACGAGCGTCGTCGAGAGGTGGGTGATATCGACCTGCTCGTGTGCGCGTCCGAGCGCATCGCAGTGCGCGTGGAGCGCGCGTACCTTGCGTGTGACGGTGTCGACGTCGCCGATGAGATTGCACGCGTCGGCGTACTGGGCAGCGAGCTTGAGCGTGCGTTGCTCGCCGTTGCCGCCGACGAGGATCGGTACATGCGCTTGCAAGGGGCGCGGATAGCACATCGCCTCCGGCACGCGCGAGCACGAGACCCTCGAACGACGGCGTCCCCTTGCCCCACAGCAACGGCAGCATCTGCAGCGCGTCCTCGAGCACTGTGTAGCGCTCGTTGACGGACGGGAACGGCAGCCCGTACGCACGGGCTTCGGCCTCGAACCACCCGATTCCCAGACCGCACTCGGCGCGGCCGCCCGAGAGCACGTCGAGCGTCGCGACGATCTTGCCGAGGAGTGCAACGTTGCGGTACATCACGCTCGTGACGAGTGCGCCGAGTCGCACGCGTTCGGTCACCGCCGCGAGATACGCGAGTGTCGTGTAGCTCTCGAGCATGTCGAGCCACGCGCCGCCGAACATCGGGATCTGACGGAGGTGGTCCATCACCCAGATGCTCGAGAAGCCCGCGGCTTCTGCCGCGGCCGGCGATCGCCGCGAGCGCGCGCTCGGATCTCGACGGCGCCGCCCGGCCAGCTGTACACGGGCATCTGCAGCCCGAAGCGCAGGCCGACCGGTTCGCGCCTTCTGCGCGGCCGCGAGCGGCGCGGCCTGCGCGATGCCGTGCGGGCGCGGTGCGCACGGCAGTCATCTCGAGCACACGCTCGAAACCCTCGGCGTGGAGGCCCCGGCGTTGCTCGCGGAGTGCGCGCATCTGCTGCGAGAGCACGCGGTCCGGCACGATCTTTCCCGCGGCGCGGTTGCGCGCGCGGCACTCGGCAAGTGCCGTCGTGAACTCGACGCACACGGCCGGCATGCCGTGAGCCCGCGCGATCGCGAGCCATCTCGCGCGCCGCTCGGCGTCGAGTCCCAACGTGTCGACGACGGTGGTCAGCCGCCGGCCGACGCGCAGCGCGACGATCTGTTCGAGGATAGCGAACGCGTCGGTGCTCGCCGCGAGATCGTCCGCGCTTTCGCCGACGAGCGCGCGCAGGCGGTCGCTCGACACGATCTGCTCGGCGCGGAAGTGCGCGTCGGCCCAGGTCGTCTTGCCCGAGCCCGACGGTCCGATCAGCACGACAAGGCACGGCGACGGGAGCACCAGGGCGTCAGAGTTGCCGGCCAAGAAGTGAGACCGTATGCGGGTGGCGGTGGTGCCTCCACCCCGGTAGCGATGCCGCGACCGCCCCTTTGCGGGCAGTCGTCCGCGTCCGTGTCCGCGTCCGTGTGGAGCGGCGAGCGGGGTTGCGTACAGATTTCGCGGAGAGCTCCGCACGCAATGGCGATCGTGGCTCGCGCTCGGGGTGCTCGTCGGCGTACCGGCCGCGATTTCTGCGGTCTGCGCGGCTCGCGGTCGCGACGCCGGTCGGTATTGCACTCCTCGCGTGCGCCGCCCCGGCGCAAGGGCTACGAATACCGCATGGGTGACACCGTTCTCTACGAGCTCGACGGCCACGTGGCCACGATCACGTACAACCGGCCCGACGCACTGAACGCGATCAACGGCGAGATGCGACGCGACCTCAACGCAGCATTCACGCGATTCCGCGACGAGGAAGACGCGTGGGTCGGCATCGTGACCGGTGCCGGACGCGCGTTCTGCGCGGGCGCCGACCTGCGCGGCGGCGGGAACTCGGCCGGTGACTTCCCGGGCACGTTCTGGGAGAAGCCGACGCAGAACTCGTTCGAGAGCGGATGGGAGATCTTCAAGCCGGTGATCGCGGCGGTGAACGGCCACTGCCTCGGCTACGGGCTCACGCTCGTGACCTGGTGCGACTTCGTGATCGCGAGCGACCGCGCGCAGTTCGGTTTTCCCGAGGTGCGCATCGGCGTGCCGACGATCGTCGGCGCGATCCGGCTGCCGCAGCGGCTCAACTGGCAGTACGCAATGGAGGTGTTGCTGACCGGCGACCGCATCGACGCCGCGCACGCCAAGGAGATCGGGCTCGCGGGCTGGGTCGTGCCCCACGACCAGCTGATGGACGAGGCGCGCGCGCTCGCCGATCGCCTGCTTGCACGGCGCGCCGCTCGCGCAGCGTGTGATCAAGGAGATGGCGACGCGCGCGCCGGCAGTGCCGATGCTCGAAGCGATCCGCTTCGGCGAGACGATGCGCAAAGTCGCCGGCGCGACCGACGACGCTCGCGAAGGTATGCAGGCCGCCGCCGAGCGCCGCCCCCCGCAGTGGCACGGCCACTGACCCCGCGACAAACGGGAAGCAAGTTTGCCGCTCGTGCCACCTGAGGCGGCAATGCGCCACACGGAGGTCAGCGGGCGAACAACAAGAGGCTGCCGGCCAGCGACGTGATGCCGAAGCCGTAGGCGAGCGTGAGCGAGCGAGCGTGCACGCGGAACGCGATGCGTGCGCCCAATGTCGCGAACGGCACCGACGTGAGCGCGAACGCGAGCGTCAACGCCCAGTCGATGTGCCCGAGCCACGCATGCACCGCGGTCCCGGGCACTGCCAGCGCCGCCGAGACGGCGAGTGATGTGCCGAGCGCACGCCGCACGGGCATGTGGAGCGCGGTCATGAACAACGGTGCGAGCAGGAATCCGCCGCTGTTGCCGAGCAGCCCCGACACCGCGCCGACGACGAGCGCAATCGCGACGATGCGCGGTACCGAGTTGCGGGCGTCGGTCGAGGAATCTTCCGACTCGTGCCCGCGCATCAACACACGCACGCCGAGCGCGACAACGAGCGCGTCGGTGACCAGCACCAGTGTCGCACCGGGAATCCACCGCGTGCACAGCGCACCGAGGATCGTCGCCGGGACACCGGCGATGATCGCGATGCGCATCACCCGGCGATCGATCGCGTCCTGTTGCGCGTACGTGCGGCTCGCGAGCAGCGTCGCCGGGATGGTGGCGGGCAGCGGCGAGGCCACCGCGACGATCGCGGGCACGCCGATCGCGTGGAGCATCGGGGTGGCGAGCGCGGAGCCGCCCTTGCCGAACGTGCCCGAGAGCAGGCCGATTGCGGCTCCGATCAGGGCCGTACCAAGCAGGAGTTGCGGCGTCACGCCTCCATTGAACGGCGACCTCAGTGATAGATCAAGCCTGTCTGAACTACTAATAACATAGGATTTACCTATGGAGCTGCGCCAGGTCGAATACGTGCTCGCAGTCGTCGACGAGGGCAGCTTCACCGCGGGCGCGGCGGTGATCGGTGTCGCCCAGCCCTCCCTCTCGGAGTCGATCCGCCGGCTCGAGGACGAGCTGGGTGTGCGTCTGTTCCACCGTGTCGGCCGGAGAGTCACGCTCACCGACGCCGGTCATGCGTTCGAGGGACCGGCGCGCCGGCTCGTGCGCGATCGCGAGCTCGTGCTCGAGGTCGTCGGCGCGGTGCGCGGGGTCGACCGCGGCACGCTCGATCTCGTGTCGCTGGCCACGCTCGCCGTCGACCCGCTCGCGCCACTGGTCGGCCGGTTTCGCGTCGCCCACCCCGGCGTCGTGGTGCACCTCGCCGAGCCGGAGGACACGAGCGAGCTGGAAGCGCGGGTTGCCGACGGCCGCAGCGAGCTGGGCCTCGCCGAGCTGCCACCGCGCAACGACGATCTCGTCGCGATCAAGCTCGCACGTCAGGAGATTGTCGCGGTCTGCCCCCCGGGTACGGAACTGCCGTCCGCGGGCCGGATCCAGGTGACGAGGCTTGCGCAGGCGCCGCTCGTCACGACACCGCCGGGCACGTCGACCCGCGACCTCATCGATCGCGCATTGTCCGGCGCCGGTGTCATCCCGACAATTGCTGTCGAAACCTCGCAGCGCGAGGCGATCGGGCCGCTCGTCCTCAGCGGGGCAGGTATCGCGTTCCTGCCCCGACCCATGGCCGGCGGTCTCGGCGCTCAGGGCGCGGTCGTCGCCCGGCTCACGCCAGGCCTCTCGCGCACGATCGGGCTCGTGCATCGCGCCAGCCCGCTGACGCCTGCCGCCCGGGCTTTCGTCGAGCTCGCCCGGGGCCGTGGGTAAGGAGGAGCCCCTGCAACCGGACCCGAGAGTTGAGCGGCGCCCGGAAGAACTCCTCCCCGAGGAGCAGTCGGCGGGGAGTGAGGATCCCGAGGCGCAGGCCGACCAGATCCTCGCCGAGTCCGACGCGCGCACCGACAAAGCCTGCGGGCGACTTCCTGAGCGAGCCGGTCATGCTGCAGTTCGCGCGCGTGCTCGGCGCGGCCGTGCAACGTGTTGCCGATGCCGCGGTGTCGATGTTCGTCGTGAACATCGGTCCGGCGCGCATGCAAGCCGACCCGTCCGGCTTGGAGCTCGCACGCGCGAACGCGATGTCGGCCGCGCTCATCCCCGGACTCGTCCGGGCCTTCGACGTGCTGCTCCGGCATCGTCTGTAGGCCGAGCGCCGCCCACCGAACGCCGACGTGACGCGTGGGGTCGAAGTGCAGCGCCGGAGCGTCGGGTTCGCCGACCTGGTCGGCTCCACCGCGTGGACCCAGCAGCTCGACGTTGCCGACCTCGCCGCGGCGTTGACCGAGTTCGACGCGACGGCGTCGGAGCTCGTCACGACGGGCGGCGGCCGGGTCGTCAAGCTCATCGGCGACGAGATCATGTTCGCCGCGCCGGAGGCGAGCATGGCCGTCGACGCGGCGCTCGCACTCGTCGACGCGTTTGCTGCCCACGACACGCTGGCGCAGGTGCGCGTCGCAGTCGCGACCGGCGATGTGCTCACCGCGACGGCGATTACTCGGGTGTCGTCGTGAACCTTGCGGCCCGGGCGGCGAAGGTGGCCGAACCGTCGTCTGTGCTCGTCGACCGCGAGACGAACGCAGCGCTCGCGGCGCGCGATACGACGAGCGCCGGCGACACGTTCGCGCTCGAGGGCTTCGCGGAACCGGTGGAGCTCTACCGCGTCAGGCGAGTCGGCTGACCGCGCGGGCAAGCAACTCGTCGTGCGCAGCGATGACACGTGCGCTCGCAATGTCGGTGCGACCGGCGTCGCGCCACCGCCACACTTGGGGCGGACCGGCCGCGGCCGCGCCGACGACTGCCGCGATGTCCGTACACCGCGAGCTCGTCGACTGGCCCGAATCGCCACGCGAAGTCGTCGGCGACGTCGATGCCGAACGACACGGCGAGGTCATCCGGCAGTGCGCAACGTCCGCGGCCGCGCGACCACGGCACGCATGTGTCCAGTCGACGAGCCCGCTGACCGTGCCGCGGCGGCACAGCACGTTTCCCGGATGGGAGTCGCGATGAAGGATCACAGGGTCGCGCACTACCGGTGACGACCTGGGCGCGATCTCGATCGCGCGTGCCCGAACATCGGAACGTGTGGACCACGACGGTGGCGCCGTCACCGTGTCCAGACCCCGAGGCCGGTAGCGCTGAGTGAGGCGGCCGCCGCCGCATCTCGTCGGGAATCTGTATCCGCGGGAACTCTGTGACCCGAACGGTGGTTACCTTTGACCGTATCCGCGAACCCGGCCGCTCCCGGCCGTCGAGAGAGGTGCGTCGATGTTCCTTCGTCGCGAGAAGTCCCGGCCGCCGACCCCCGACGAGGCGTTGCCCGGCCGTCCGGAGCGCCCGTTCGAGGTCCCGGCTCGGCACTTCGTGCTCGGCACGCCGCTCGAGCCGCCGTTCCCCGAGGGTCTCGAGACGGCGGTCTTCGCCATGGGCTGTTTCTGGGGCGCCGAGCGCAAGTTCTGGCAGGCGCCCGGCGTGTACACGACTGCGGTCGGTTACGCGGGCGGCGCGACGCCGAATCCCACGTACGAGGAGGTGTGCTCCGGTCGTACCGGTCACACCGAGGCAGTGCTCGTGGTGTTCGACCCGAAGGTGACGTCGTTCGACGCGATCTTGCGCATCTTCTGGGAGAACCACGACCCTACGCAGGGCATGCGCCAGGGTAACGACATCGGGACGCAGTACCGCTCGGCGATCTACACCTACGGTGACGCGCAGGCCAGGGTGGTCGAGGCGTCGCGCGCGATGTTCCAGGAGCGCCTGCACGAGAACGGTTACGGCGAGATCACGACCGAGATCGCGACCGCGCCGACGTTCTATTACGCCGAGGACTATCACCAGCAGTACCTGGCGAAGAACCCGGGTGGCTACTGCGGTCTCGGCGGCACGGGCGTCAGCTGCCCGATCGGCGTCGCGACCGCCGAGTAACGCACGCCGGCCCCTGGAGTAGCTTCGCTCCTCCGTGGAGCCGGTCACCGATGCGGAGCTCGACCCGTACGTCGACTTCAGCCGTGAAGAATGGAGCCGGCTGCGGGCGTCGACACCCCTGACGCTCGCCGAAGACGACCTCACCCAACTGCGGGGCCTCGACGAGCCGATGCCGATGCCCGAAGTCGAGGCGATCTACCTCCCCCTCTCGCGTTTGCTGAACCTGCGTGTCGCCGCGACGCGGGAGCTGCACACCGTGACCGAGACGTTCCTCGGTCACTTGCACGCGACGGTGCCGTACGTCATCGGCCTCGCAGGCAGCGTTGCCGCCGGCAAGAGCACGATCGCGCGCATCCTCCAGGCGCTTCTCGGCCGCTGGCCGGATCATCCGCGCGTCGACCTCGTCACCACCGACGGGTTCTTGTTCCCGAACGCGACGCTCGAAGCGCGCGGCTTGATGGCGCGCAAGGGTTTTCCCGAGAGCTATGACGTGCGGCGACTCATGCGTTTCCTCGCGGAGCTGAAGTCGGGGCAGGCCGAGGTGCACGCGCCGCGCTACTCGCACCTGACGTACGACATCGTCCCCGACGAAGAGATCATCGTGCGTTCGCCGGACATCGTGATCCTCGAAGGCGTGAACGTGCTGCAGACGCCCGCGCGGCGCGGGCGTTCCGAGGCAACCGTCGTCGTGTCGGACTTCTTCGACTTCTCGATCTACATCGACGCGGCCGAAGAAGACCTCGAACGCTGGTACGTCGACCGGTTGCTGCTGCTGCGGAAGACGTCGCTGCACGACCCGCGGTCGTACTTCAACTTCCTCACGCAGTACAGCGACGAAGCGACGGCCGACTTCGCCCGTTCGGTGTGGGCGCAGGTGAACCTCGTGAACCTGCGCGAGAACATCGAACCCACCAGAGGGCGCGCGCACCTCATTCTCGAAAAGCGCGCTGATCACGCGGTACGGCGCGTACGGCTGCGCAAGCTCTGAGCGCGGCGCGTTCGGGCCGGGCCGCCGGGGCCGTCGCCGTGTCAGTCGCCGGTTCCGCTCGAGCCGTCGCTGCGGATGCCTCGGAGCCCGAACCACACGAGCTCCGAGATCCACTGCGCGAGCTGCTCGGGATCGACCTGGCCTGCCGGGCGCTGCAGTGCCCAGCGGCCCACAGACTCGCCCATGCCGACGAGCGCGCTCGCGAGCACGAGTCTCTGCTCTTGCGATCCGTCGATGGAGATCAGCAGCGAGATCGTCTCGGCGGTCGCGTCGATGATCTCCTCGACAATGCGCGCGAACTCCGGGTCGGAGCGGATCGCGGTGCTCAGCAGCAACCGGAACGCGGACCGGTTGCCGAGCGCGAACTCGAAGTAGGCGCGGAATCCCATCTCGACGCGTTCGCGTGCGGTGCCCGCGCGTTCTGTGACGTCGGAAAGGTAGGTCAACAATTCTGCACCGGTGCTCTCGAGCAGCTCGACGTACAGCGCGCGTTTGCTCGGGAAGTGCTGGTACAGCACCGGCTTTGTGACGCCCGCGGCCTCCGCGATCTCGTCCATCGACGTCGCGTGGAACCCTTGTTCCGCGAATCGATCGCGTGCAACGTCGAGCAGCTGTGATCGCCGCTGGTCGGCCGGCAGTCGCATCGCGCGGGGACGCTAGACGCTCCGCGTTAGACGCTCGACTTGAGGGGCATCACGTAGCGATCCGCGTGATCGAAGTTGCGTTGCCACAGCTCGGCGAGCGCGCGTGTCTCGTCGGCTGTGAGCGGCTGCTCGGAAGCCGCGGCGTACTCGCGCACCTCGTCGGTCGACACGACCGTAGGGATCGCACACGTGAACGCCGCGTTTGCGAGGATGCCCGCGATCGCCGCTTGACCGATCGTGCGCCCGGTCTCCGCCGACCAGAGGAACGAGAGTGTCGCCGCCTTCTCGAAGTTGTCGAGCATGTTGTCGCGGTTGCGGTGTGCGCGGTGATCCTTGGCGTCGAACACCGTGTCGGGGGTGATCTTCCCCGACAGCGTGTCGGACGCATGCGGGACGCGCGCGATCAATCCGATCTCGCCGCTCGCGACGCGTGGCCGCGACGCGAATGTCAGGCCCGGCTCCTGTTCGAGCACGTTGAACACGGTTTGCAGGGACGTGATCGGCCGGTCGTCGATCGCGCGGCTGCCCTCTTCGACCCAGCCGATCGCGGGACCGAGCGCAACGCCGAGCTCGCGCACTTTGCCGTCGTCGCGAAGACGGTCGAGTGTCTCCCACAGCGCGTCGTCGACAATCGGTTCGATGCGCGGGTTGTGCAGCTGCAACAGGTCGATGCGATCGGTGCCGAGGCGCCGCAGCGAGTCGTCGACCTGCGTGCGCACCGACTCGGGCGTCCAGTCGTGCGGCCGTTCGGACTGGCCCGGGAACTTCCGGGCGGCAGCGATGTCGTAGCCGACCTTGGTGGTCAGCACGATGTCGTCACGGCCCTTCAGGTAGCCGGCGAGAATCGTTTCGCCCGCGCCGTCTGTGCCGTAGACGGGCGCGGTGTCGATGAAGTTGATGCCCGCGTCGAGCGCGGCGCGGATCATCTCGTGGGGATCGTCGGTGCGGCCCCACCAGTCGCTGACGAGCGTCCACGTGCCGAACCCGACCTCGGAGACCTCGAGATCACTGTTGCCGATCCGCCGGTACCGCATCGCCGGCATCGTACTTTGTGGTGTGCGCGGGGCTTCGACTGGGCGCTACCCGCGCTCGCGGTCTTCGCGCGCGGCTGCGCGTACGCCGTACGCGAGGACGATCGGCAGCGGCAGCACGATGCACGACGCGACGAGCCCGGTGATCGATACCGTGACTGTCCACCCGGGGAAGTCGGTGGCGACGCCGACGAAGAACGCGACGCATCGCGATCGCGAGCGCCGTGTAGCCGACGCGCTTGCCGATCGCGGCCGCCCGCGCGATGCGCGCGCGCCGGGCGAGGATCGGGTCGTCTACCACGCGAGCCATCCGTGCGCCGCGAATGTCGCGTCGATCGCGGCCGGCAGGTCGGCGAGCGCGAACGACAGTTGTGCCCGGTGCACGTTCACGTCGAAATACCGCTCGCGCACGGCGAGCGGCTCGGCGAGGAAATGCGAGACCTGCTCGGGACGTTCGGTCGAGAACGTGCGGACGCCGGCTGCGACGATCTCGGCGAGCACGGGATACGGGTACGCAGCGCACGCACGGCGGTACGCGATCGACTCGATCACCGGGTTGCCGAAGCCCTCCCACGTCGACGGGAACACCACGAGGTCGGCCGCGGCGTACGCATCGCACGCGCGCCGGGCGCGGCCGAGCGTCACCGGCACGTCTGCACGTTCGAGGATGCGCGCGAGCGTGGGTTCGTAGCCTTCCTCGGCCGGACCCGAGAGCCAGTAGCGCAGCTCGAGATCCGGCGCGAGTTCGCGCAAGCGTTGCGCGAACCGCAGTCCCCCGGGCACGTTCTTCCGTTCGATCGCACGCGCGGGCTGGAAGCACACGAAGTCGTCGTCGGTGAACCCGAAGCTCTTGCGGGTGCTCTCGCGTTCGCCGGTGGGCGGGTCGAGATCGAAGTAGTTGTGCACGGTGGTCGTACCTGCGTACCCGCGTGCGTGCAGCTCGCGGCGGCTGCGCAGGTTGACGGTCGCGTGCAGCGCGCCCTCGATGCGCGGCGGGAACTCGGTCTCGAACGCCGTGAAGCGGCGCCGCTGCCACGGAAGATCGTGGTGCCGGAGGACGACGCGGCCCGGGTGCTGCGCCGCGACACGTGCGACCGCACGTGCCGCGTCGGCGTTGATCGGCAGCGAGCAGATGTTGTCGACGATCACGAGGTCGGCGCCGTCGAGGGCGTCCCCGATCGCCGTCTCGTCGGCAGGCTCGCCCGCGCCGAGCGCAGAGCCCGGGCAATGCAACATCGCCGTCGGCACCTTCGTCTTCGATGGCACCGGCGACGCGTCGCGTGTCGAAACCGAGCGTGCGCAGCGCCCACTCCCATTTCCGGGCTTCGACCGAGACGCCGTCGTCGCCGCCGAGGCGGTACGAGATCGTGACGGCGTGCCGGGCCATGGTGCTCCGACGTAATGGGCGTCGACCGAGACGGGTCAGGGCAGTTCGACGTATGCGAGCCGACGATTCGTCGCGTCGAGCACAGCGCGCGCGACGGCGTCGGCTTCCTGCTGGGGGCGCACGACCGCCGAGCCCGACACGAGCTGCTCCGCGGCGGCACGACGAAGACGATCGTGACGACGGCGACGTCGTGGGAACCGACGCGCACGACCTGCGCGTCGTCGACGTCGATCCGCTCGGCCGCGGGATACAGCTGCCGCAGCGCGTCGACGGTCGCGTACGCGACGAGGCGATGTCGCGCCGTCGTCGCGATCGAGCCTTCGGCGAAGCCGACCATCTCGTCGTCGTCATGGGCGAGCGTCACGCGCACCAGCGACCGCAGCCCGTTCGTCTCGGCGGTGATCGCGACGATTGCGGGCCGGGCTCGCGGTGCGACGTGCTCCTCGAGGGCGTCGCCGCCGAGCTGCACGACGCTGATGATTCGCCGGTCGAGCTCGAGGCCGAATGACGCGAGCGCGATCGACTGCACGTCGCGAACGATCTGCTTGGGGTGCTTGCCCGCGTGCGCGACGACGTGCACCTCCGAGACGCGGCCGTCGGGCTCGCCCACCAACCGCGCGATCGGAGACATCGGGCAGTCGGCAGATCTCGCGTTCGATGTCCGTGAGGTCGAGGTCGGTCACGCCCGTTCCTTCGCCGTCGCCGCCCGCAGTCGAGACTAGGCATGGCGTTCGCGGGCGGCATCTTGCCTGGTCGTGGCGTGCGCCCCCTTGCGCAAATGGAACGGATCTCGCGAGACTGGGCTGGAAGGATCTGGTGCGCCGGGCGGGCCGACCAAACACGGTGCACGCGATGTCGCTGCTGTGGAACCAAGCCCGCCGGAGGCGACCGGATCCCAGGCGCTCGCATCCACCAGGAGGTGGTCACCAGCACGACACGACGTGGGAGGCAGACGGCAAGGCCCCGGGCCGGGCCAGAACCGACATCACACCCTGAGCGGAGCGGATGAGCCCCGTCGCCGGTAGCGGCTGCGGCGGAGGTTGTGACGCAAAGGGGGAGCGATCCTCGTGAAGAAGGTTGTGGTCCGTATCACTGCTGTCGGCGGCGGGCTCGTTGCGATCCTGCTCGCCGGCGGTGCCGATTGGGCACGTCGATAGGCAATGGCCCGACCCGTGGCTTTGCCGCCTCTCTCCCCGCCGCGATCTGCGCCGAAAGAATTTTCGTTGATCGAGCCGACACCCTTTCCCAAGCCGCTCTGGTGGTACTCGTCGACGCTGTTCGCCGCGGCTTCGGCGTGTGCGATCGCGCTCGGCATTCGCGAGGGCGTGCCCGACCTCGCCGCCCTCGCCGTGCTCGGCGGTCTGCGCGTCTTCGCCTCGCACCGCGACGTCGCGCTCGCAGAAAGGCCTGACCGTGAACCCGGGCTTCATGATCTCGGTGGCCGCGGTCGTGGTGTTCGGGCACGACGGCGCCGTGCTCGGCGCGTTGTGCGTCGGAATGCTGCACGGCATCCATCTCTCGTCGTTCACGAAGCGCTCGTGGGGTTGGGTGCCGTTCAACGCGGGCGTGACCGGTATCGCGTGGCTCTTCGCGGCCGTCGTGTTCGCCCACTCGCCGCACAACGACACGATGCCGTGGGGCCCGTTGACGGTCGTCGTGCCGGCGATCGTCGCGACCGCGATCGCATGGATCCTGCTGATGGGCTCGTACCGCGTCGAACGCCAGCCCCTGCCCCGCCGGCGTGCTCACCGACCTCGGACGCTCATTCGCCGAGGTACTGCCGTTCGCGTTGTTGGGTTTCTTGCTCGGAGACCTCTACCTCGCGCTCGGTCCCGCCGTGATGCTGCTCGTCATCGTGCCGATCCTCATCGCGCGCGAGATGTTCGCGTCGTACATGCGCGTGAAGGAATCGCACGAAGAGACCGTGCAGATGTTGGTGCGCGCGCTCGAGGCCAAAGACCGGTACACCGCAGGCCACGCCGAGCGCGTCGCCGGCTACGCGCAATACATCGGCGAAGAGCTCAACTTCATGCCGGCGCGGCTCGAACGCCTCCGGTTCGCCGCGCTGATGCACGACATCGGCAAGCTCGTCGTGCCGAATCATCTCCTGAACAAACCCGGCCGCTTGACACCGGAGGAATTCGCCAAGGTCAGGATCCACGAGATTGTCAGCGTGCAGATGCTGAGCCACATCGACTTCCTGCGGCCGATCGCGGGCGCGGGCCACAGCGACAACACTCGCTTCGATCCTGACGACCCGAACCATCCGATCGATCCGTACATCGTGATGATCGCCGACGCGTACGACGCGATGACCTCGACGCGCGCTTACCGCAAGGCCCTCCCGCAGGACGTCGCGTTCGCCGAGCTGCGCGACAAGACCGGCGTGCAGTTCCACCCCGCGTGTGTGGAGGCGCTGATCAGGGCGGTCCGTGGCGCGCGGCGAGAAGCACGGCGCGGGTTTCGAGCGTTGCGAGGAGTTCCGGGACGCCCCCGACGTCGGCCCGGGCTCGGCCGGCCTCGGCGACCTGCTCCGGAGCGACGCCGGCTGAGCGCCGTCGCGCGGAGCGCTTACGTGGCCACCGGGGCCGGAATTCCCGGCTGATCGATCCAGTGTCCCTGCTCGGACGCCACGTGATGCTCAACGCAGGCGCCGCGATGCCGATGCGAACGTGTGCAGCCAGCAGGCGAGCTGGGCGAGCCGGCAAGCCGGCGGGCAGACGGTGGCTGAGATGAGCCGCCGGCGGCGCGTCGTGTTCGTCGTCATCGCAGGAGTGATCGCCGCGACCGTGGCGCAGATCGCCGCGCCCGACAGCGGCGCCGCCGCGCTGTGCCTGCTCGCAGCCGGACTCGTGCTCGGCGAGTTGCTCGTGTTGCGGCTCGAAGACGGCAGCGCGATCCCGTTGTCGTACGCCGTGTTGATCGTGCTCGCCTCGTCGTTCACGTTTCCCGAGTTCGCGTCGGCCGTGCTCGGCTCCGCGCTGATCTCAGTCGTGTGGCGCATCACCGCCCGAACGCATCACTGGCAGCTCCGCGTGCTCGTCGAGCGCGTCGTAGTCGCGGGCGCAACGTACGGCGCATATGTGCTGGCGCGCACGGCTGTAGACCAGCGAGAGCAGGTTGCGCCGGTCTTGTTGTCGCTGGCAGCGGCGGCGCTCGCGCAGGGGCTCGTCGACGTGACCTTGCGCAAGCTGTTCCACCTCGGCGCGTCCTTCTCGACGCGCGGCCGCCTCGCGTGGCTCGCGATCGCGTCTTCGGGAATGTTGATGGCGATCGGCTACCGCGGGGTCGACGGAAGAGGGCGCGTCGGCATCTGGGGACCATTGCTGTTCTCCACGCCGTTGCTCGCGGCCTGGTACGCGTTCGAGCGCCTCGACGCCGCGACCCGCTCCTACCGGCAGACGATCGAAGCGCTCGCGATGGCGCCCGAGCTGGGCGGGCTGGTGCCGCCGGGGCATGCCGAACGCGTCGCCACACTCGCGTCGGCGATGGGGGAGCAGCTCGGCTTGTCGACGACCGACGTGCGCGACCTCGAAATGGCAGCGCTGTTGCATCACCTCGGCGAGGTCACGCTCGACGAGCCCACCGATACGGAATCACCGCCGGGTCAGGCCGAAGTCGCGGCGGTGACCAGCGCGATGATGCGCGAGATCCGGCCGCTCGCGGCGGCGGGCGACATCGTCGCCGGCGACAGCGACGACCCGAGACGGCGGCTCGCCGTGCAGGTCTTGCGCATCGCCAGCGAGTACGACGACCTCACCGCACGCGATCTCACCTCGGGCGAGCTCGCGATCGAGTCGCTGCGATCCGCACCGGCCTATGTCTACGACTCCCGTGTGGTACTCGCCCTCGAGCGCGTGTTGCGCGACCGCGCGACCAACGCGCTCGTAGCTCGCGCGATCAGGCGCGTTGGGCGGGTACCGTGGAAGATGCCGGCTCGGGCTCCGCATCGTCGGCGGTCAAGTCGATCGTGCGTGTGCGACGTGATTTCGGGCGCCGGCTCGCGTTGTAGGCGACGTCGATGAGGCCGACGGCGAGGATGAGGTCGCCGAAGCTCAACACGGCGTTGTACGGCTCCTCGAGCACGATGATGTCGGAGAGGAACCGCAGCTTGTCGTCGGGCTGCTGCACGTGGTGCTTCACCGTCGGTGCGGCCCAGTCGGCATCGCTGTGCCACGCGGCCGGGATCTTCACCGGCATTCCTTGATTCAACGTGATGACCACCGCGTTGCACGCAATACCGATCATCACGATCCCCATGCCGCGCAGCACGAGATTGCGCGCCGCGAACCCGAGGATCAGCACATATGACGCAACGAGCAGCCCGAAGCCGAGGTCGTGCCAACGATCGCGAGGCAGCGTGTAGTACTCGAGGAAGATCTGGATCGCCAGGCCGACGAACAGCAGGCCGCCGAGGTGCCACTCGACGCCGAGCAAGCGCTTGTACGAGCCCCGGGTGACGATCGGTACGAGCATCGCGATCGCGACCGCGATCAGGAGCACCAACACGGCAGCAATCGTACGCGAATACGATCCGCAATCGTGGCAGCCTCAGAAGTCTTGTACGAGGTTGACGCCGGCATCGCCCGAGCAACGATCAACCGGCCCGAACGACGCAACGCGATGTCATTCGGCGTGATGCACGGCTTGCGCGACGCGATGGCGCGCGCAAAGGACGACGACGGCGCGCGGGTCGTCGTGTTGACCGGCGCCGGCGACAAGGCATTCTGCGCCGGTGCCGACCTCGGGGGCGGGGGCATCGCGGACACCGCTGCGAACGCGCACGAAGGTCGGGGTGTGCTCGCCGATTTGTTCCGCGACATGTGGTCGCTCGGCAAGCCAGTCATCGCGCGCGTGCGCGGCTACGCGCTTGCGGGTGGCTTCGGCCTGGCGTGCGCGTGCGACATGATCGTGGCCGCCGACGACGCCGTCTTCGGCACACCCGAGATCGACGTCGGCTTGTGGCCGTACATGATCACGGTCCCGTTGCTGCGTTCGATGCCAGCGAAGATCGCGCTCGACTTGATGATGACCGGTCGGCGCGTCTCGGCCGAGGAGGGAGCGCGCATCGGCTTCGTACAGCGCGCCGTCGGGGTCGACGAGCTCGACACCGCGGTCAACGAGCTCGCGTCGTCGTTGGCGAGCAAGAGCCCCCTGATCATGCGCTGGGGCCGCGACGCGTTCTACCGCGTGCTCGAGATGGACGCGAACAGCGCGCTGCTCGTACCTGCAAGGCATGCTGACGGTCACTTCGCAGACCGAGGACGCGGCAGAAGGTGTCGCCGCGTTCGCCGAGAGGCGCGCACCCGTTTGGAAAGGTCGCTGAGTGGCAGACCAGAGGCACGATTGGGGTCCGATCGTCGACGACCTCGGCCGGCGCAAGGAGCGCGCGCTCGGCATGGGTGGGCCCGACAAGATCGAACGCCAACGATCCCTCGGCAAGATGACCGTGCGCGAGCGCCTCGACCTCCTGCTCGATCCCAACTCGTGGGTCGAGTTCGGCCTGCTCGCGGATCACATGGACAAGGGTCTCGGCGACCGCTATCTCGCGGCCGACGGCGTGATCACCGGAGTCGGTGAGATCGAAGGCCGCCCGGTCGCCGTTGCCGCATACGACTTCACGGTGATGGCCGGATCCATGGGCGCGGTCGGCGAGGACAAGATCGCACGCATGCGCGCGCACGCGGTTCGCCAGCGCATCCCGTTCGTGTGGTTGCTCGACTCGGCCGGCGCGCGCATCCAGTCGACGAGCGGCTCGACGTTCGCGGGTGCGGGCGCGTTGTTCCGTGAGCAGGTCGCGATGAGCGGCGTCGTGCCGATGGTCGCGGCGATGCTCGGGCACTGCGCGGCGGGTACTGCGTACATCCCCGCGCTCGCCGACTTCGTGCCGATGGTGAAGGGCACGTCGTCGATGGCGCTCGGTGGCCGCCATCTCGTGAAAGCCGCGGTAGGCGAGGACGTGACCGAAGAGGAGATGGGCGGTTCGGGCGTCCACACGAAGATCAGCGGCGTCGCCGATCTCGAGGTCGCCGACGACCGCGAGTGCCTCGCGGTCGTGCGCAAGTACCTGGGGTTCTTCCCGCAGCACAACCAACAGCCGCCGCCGATCTACGACTCCGGCGACCTGGTCGAGCGGCGCGTCGAGCAACTGTACGACCTCGTGCCGACCGCGCCGCGACGCGCGTACGACATGCGCAAGGTCGTCCAGGCGATCGTCGACGACGGCGATGTGCTCTGGATGAAGCCGGAGTGGGCGAAGAACGTGTTGACGGGGCTGGCGCGCGTAGGCGGGCAACCGATCGGCACCGTCGCCAACCAGCCGATGGTGCTCGGCGGCGCGCTCGATGTGAACGCGGCCGACAAGGCTGCGCGGTTCGTGTGGCTGTGCGATGCGTTCAACATCCCGCTCGTGTTCCTCCACGACGTCCCCGGCTTCATCGTCGGGTCGGCCGTCGAGAAGCAGGGCATTATCCGCCACGGTGCGAAGATGCTGTTCGCGGTGAGTGAAGCAACCGTGCCCAAGATCTCCGTGATACTGCGCAAGAGCTACGGCGCGGGTTACTTCGTCATGAACGGGCTCGCGTACGAGGCCGATCACATCGTCGCGTGGCCGACCGCGGAGATCGCCGTGATGGGACCGGACGGCGCGGTCAACATCATTCACCGGCGCACGCTGGAGGCGATCGACGACGAGCAGGAGCGCACGGCGAAGCGCCTCGAGCTGGCCGAGCAGATCCGCGCCAACATCGATCCTTATATCGCGGCCGGGCACGCGCAGCTCGACGACGTCATCGATCCCGCCGACACGCGCATCGCGATCGCGCGCGGCTTGCGCATCACCGCCGACAAGCGCGTCGACCGGCCTTGGCGCAAGCACGGCGTGCTCCCCGTGTGATCATCCGGAGCGCGGCGTCGACCGACGCCTACGCGTTGCTCGAGCTCTGGCGTCGCGCCGGCGCGGCGCCGAGCGTCACCGACACGCCTGAGGACGTCGCGCGCGTCGTCGTGTCTCCGAGCGCGCGCGTGCTCGTTGCCGTCGACGACCGGTTGGTGATCGCCTCGGTCATCGCGGCTTTCGACGGCTGGCGTGGCAACTTCTACCGGCTCGCGGTCGACCCGACGTACCGGCGGCGCGGCATTGCATTCCAGCTCGTCGAGGCGGCCGAGGAATGGCTCGTGGCGGCGGGCGTGAAGCGAGTGAGCGCGCTCGTCGAAGGGCATCGCCCCGATGCGCAGGCATTCTGGTGGCACGCGGGCTTCGCGCAGCACGAAGGCATGCTCCGCTTCACCAAATCCCTCTAGCCCGCGGCTGCGACCCGCGGCGTGCGGCGGCGGCGGGCGTGTGTGGAGTGTCGTAGACGCACCCTCACACACGCCCGTACGATCCCGCTCATGCGAAGCGGCCGCGCAGCAACCGGAGGGGAGCGGGGCGTGGAGACGAGCCGGTAGCGATGGCCGAGATCCGTGCCGAGATCACTGCGAACGTCTGGCAGGTAGTGGTCGAGGAAGGGCAGATGGTCGCCGAGGGCGACGAGATCTGCATCCTCGAGTCGATGAAGATGGAGATCCCGGTTGTCACCGAGGTGCCCGGTGTCGTGCGCGAGCTCCATGTCGCGCCCGAGCAAACGGTGCAAGAAGGCGACCTCATCGCACTGATCGACGAGTCGTAGGGCTCGTGATCCGCTTCGAGCGACGCGGCTTCGTAGGGCTGTCGACGATCGACCGTCAAGAGCGCCGCAACGCGCTCAACGCCGCGCTGTGCGCCGAGCTGTGCGCGCAGCTCGAAGCGGCACGCGACCTGCGCGCCTTCGTGATCACCGGCGCCGGCTCCGCGTTCTGTTCCGGCGCCGATCTCGTGGCCCGTTTCGCGAAGGAAGGCGACGGCCAATCCGACACGTTCCGTCTGCTGTTCGAGAACGTCCTCGACGCGATCGTTGAGCATCCGGCGCCCGTGATCGCGGCGATCAACGGACCGGCGATCGGAGCAGGTATGCAGCTCGCGGTCGCGTGCGACCTGCGCATCGCGGCGCTGGGTGCGCGGATGGCGATCCCCGGCGGACGGCTCGGTATCCACCTGAGCCCGCGCAACATCTGGCGGCTCGTGCAGGTTGCGGGCCAGGGCGCGGCGCGCGACTTCCTGCTCGCGGGCCGCAGCGTCAACGCCGACGAAGCGCTGCGGCTGGGCATCGTGCAGTACGTGAGCAACGACGCAATCGGTACCGCGCTCGAGCTCGCCGGTGAGATCGCGGCATCCGCGCCGCTGACTGTGCAGGGCCACAAGCGAGCGTTGAACCTGGTCGCGGAGGCCACACGTGTCCCGCCCGACGCGCGCCGCGAGATCTCACGACTCGAAGCCCGCGCCTTCGCGAGCGAAGACCTGCAAGAAGGCCTGGCCGCGTTCGCCGAGAAGCGCAACCCGCAGTTCAAGGGGAGGTGATCGTCAGACGTTGCCGCCGGAGCTGATGACGCCGACGCGGGCACCGCTGAGATCGCATGCGTGAGCGGCGGCGAACGCGACGGCGGCGCTCGGTTCGATCGTGACATCCAGCGTGTCGTGCACGGCGCGCGCGGCAGCAGCGATTGCGGCCTCCGACACGACCACCTGCAAGACCCCCCGCACCCTCATCAGTGCTTCGGTGCGCGACGACGTGCCGGTGCGCAACCCGTCGGCGGCGGTCGCCGCGCGATCAACGGGCCGGCCGCCGATGACGCGCACGTGTCCCACGGCGCCGGCGCACGTGCCCGAACACAAGCCACCACCGCCGATCGGCGTCACGATGACGTCGAGGTCGGGCACCTCCGCGCACAGTTCCAACGCCGCGGTGCCTGCGCCGGCGATCACGCGTGGGTCGTCGTACGGGTGGATCTCGGCTGCGCCCGTACGCGCCAGCACCGCTGCGAGCACCGAGCGGCGCGCGTCCAGCGTCGGCGCACACCACGTGATCTCGGCGCCGTAGCCGGCGACGGCGACAGACTTCGTCGACGACGTGCCTTCCGGCATGACGACATACGCCTTGATGCCGCGCACCGACGCGGCTCGCGCCAGCGCCGCGCCATGATTCCCCGACGAGTGCGCAGCGACACCGCGCGCAACCTCTGCATCCGCGAGCGACTGGACAGCGTTGGTCGCGCCTCGGTATTTGAACGCGCCAGTGTGTTGCTGGTGCTCGGCCTTGACGAACACTGACGCCCCGATCCAGGTGTCGAGCGCATCGGATCGCAGCACGGGCGTGTGGCGCACGAACGGCGCGATGCGTGCGGCCGCCGCCTCGACATCAGCGAACGTGACGCTCACGGCTGCGAGCACATCAGTAGCCTGCGGGCAACGCCTGCTCGAAGTACACGTAGAACGCGAACAACACCGCGAGGAACGGCAGCACTCCGACGATCCACGTGATCGGGTGCCGCCAGCGCCGGAACGCCCACCACCACAGCAGCCCGACGAGCAGCACCGCGGTGCCCCAGCGCACCGCGGAGTTCGCGCTGCGCTGTTGGCCCGACAAGCCCTCGGCCAGATCCGCCTGCGGCTTCGCTTCCTTGCCGCCCCGCGGCTCGCGCTTCGGCGGCTGTGCCTTCGTCGGCTTGTCGCTCTTGCCGGCGACGAGCTTGGCCTTGATCACGATGCGTTCGGCGGCGGAGAACTTCGGGTTGCAGCTCGTCAGCGTGAGCGAGCACGACACAAGCGGTCCGCACGGTGCGTCGGGGTCGTAGTCATTGTTGGCCACGTACACATCGGTCGGCTTCACGATCAGTTGCTTGTACATCTCGTAGGTGAACGAGCCGGCGAGTGTCTCGACGATGATCGAGTCGCCCGGTTTCAGCTTGTCGATGTCGTAGAACGGATGCAGGTATGTCGTGCGATGGCCGGCGATCGCGGCGTTGCCGACCGTGCCCGGCATCGGCGTGTCGGGATAGTGGCCCGGGCCCTTCTTGAGGTCGTCGCGCGAGACGCCTTCGACGAATGCCATGGTGATCCCGATCTTCGGGATCGAGATCGTTCCCTCCACGTCGCCCTCGGGCGGCACCGGCGGCGCGTCCGGCAGCGTCGTGGTCGTGGTCGGCCCCGCGACCGTCGTGGTCGTGCGATCGGGAACCGTGGTCGTCGTCGACTTCTCGGCGGCGTGCTGCGCTTGTTCCTTCTTGAAGTCGCTCTTCAAGCCGGACTGAGCGCGAGCCGTGATCAAGCCCGTCCCCCAGAGCTGGTACGCGACGAACAGCAGGATAAGGAGCCCGAGCGTGACGAGGACACGCCCAACCGCCGCAATCGCCCGTCGCACGGCTCGAGGGTAGTAGCCGTGATCACCACCGCTCGCGCACAGGAAAAGCGCACCGGGGAGGTGCTGGGCAACTGCTCGGCGAACGCGTGGCCGCCCACCAGTTCGCCGCCGTCGCAGGCCAGTTCGTAGACTTTTGCGGTCACCACTCCCGTTATTCGGAGTCTGGTTGTCCTGCGTTCGTCTTCGATCGGCCGTCTGTACCCTCGGGCGGTTCCCCGCGCTCGCCGGCGTCGATCTCGACGTTGCGCCCGGCGAGATCGTGCTGATCAGCGGCCCGAACGGCGCGGGCAAGACCACGTTGTTGCGGCTCTGCGCGGGCCTACTGCCGCTGCGCGCGGGCGAGGCAGAAGTGCTCGGGGTCGACCTCGCGCGTGCTCGCGTCTCGGTGCGCCGCGACGTTGCGCTCGTCGGCCACGAGACGTTCTGCTACGACGACCTCACCGTCGCCGAGAACCTCCGCTTCGCCGCACGCGCGCACGGGCGCGCCGCAGACGATGTGGTCGACACGCTCGCGCGGGCCGGGCTCGAGCGTGTGAAGGACGTGACCCACGGGCGCCTGTCGCAGGGTCAGCGGCGCCGGCTCGCGCTCGCCATCGCGTTCGCGTGCGCGCCGAAGTTGCTGCTGCTCGACGAGCCGCACGCGGGGCTCGACGAGCGCGGTCGCACGATCCTGGAATCCGCCGTGCTGGCCGCGCCCGCAGCGGGGTGCACGGTGCTGCTCGCGTCGCACGAGCTCGACCTCGCACGCCGGCTCGCGACGCGTGAAGTTGCGGCTCCTTGCGGGCCAGGTGAAGCCGCCGCCCCGCGCGGCCCTTCCCGCGGAAGCGCGCGCATGACGCTCGTACGCGGTGCCCTGCTCGTCGCCGGAAAGGATCTCCGCATCGAGTCGCGCTCACGAGTCGCGCTCCAGCAGATCCTGCCGTTTGCGGGCATCGTCGTCGTGCTGTTCGCGTTCGCGCTCGATGCCGACCGCGAATTCCTTCCGCACGCCGCGCCCGGGCTGTTCTGGGCGGCGGTGTTGCTCGCGACCGTGCTCGCGGTCGGCCGATCGTTCGCGATCGAGGAGAGCAATCGCGCGCGCGACGGCCTTCGCCTCTCCGGCATCGACGGCGGGGCCCTGTTCTTGGGGAAGGCGGCTGCGATCGCGGCCGAGTTGGTCATGCTCGAGATCGTGCTCGGCGTGGTCGTGGTGGTGTTGTACGACGTGTCGCTCGAGAACGCGCTGGTGCTTGTGTGCGCGGCGTTGGCCGCCACCATCGGGCTCGCAGCCACCGGTACGGTCTACGGCGTGTTGGCCGGGGGTTTGCGCACGCGAGAGACGTTGGTGCCGCTGCTCGTGCTGCCGGCCGTCACGCCGGTGATGCTCGGCGGCACGCGCGCCTTTCAGTCCGCGCTCGACGACGTCCCCGGCGACGCGTGGCCGTGGGTGCAGCTCCTCGTCGCGTTCGCGGTGCTCGCGGTCGCCGCCGGCATCCTCGTGTTCGGGCCGCTTGCTGGAGGAATCGTGAAGCGCCTCTACCTCACCGCGACGCTCGCCGCCCTCGCGACGACCGTCGTCTTGGCGCTCGCGGTCACCCCGCCGCGTGAGAACCAGGGCGGCGACGCGGTCCGCCTCCTCTATCTGCACGTACCCGACGGCGTGGCTCGCGTACCTCGCGTTCAGCGTGACCGCGCTCGTCGTCGCTGCTGTGGCTGGTCCCGCGCACGCGCCAGCGCCGTCGTGGGACCTGCTCGCCGGCGCGTCGGCCGAGGTCGGTGTGGTGTTCACCGCGCTGATGCTCGTGGTGGGCTCGTTCTGGGGACGGCCGACGTGGGGCACCTGGTGGGAATGGGACGCGCGCCTCACGAGCACCGCGATCCTGTTCTTCTTGTACCTCGGGTACCTCGCGTTGCGCCGCACGGGCGCGACCGCAGACGAGCGCGGCAAGCGCTGCGCGATCGCGGCGTTGATCGCCGCGGCCGACATGCCGATCGTGCACTTCTCGGTGTCGTGGTGGCAGACGCTGCATCAGGACGGCACGGTGTTCAACGAGCGGCTCGACGTGAAGATCAACGGCTCGATGGCGGTCACGTTGTTGGTCTCGGTACTCGCATTCACGATGCTGTACGTCTACCTCGTGTGGCAGCGCTTCGAGCTCGCGCAGCTCGACGAGGGCCGCGAGGAACGAGCGCTGCAACTCGCGATCGACGAACGGGTGCGCGCCGACCGCGAGCAGGCGGTGCCGGTATGAGCGACAACTGGGGCTACGTCATCGCGGGGTACTCGATCTCCGGCGCGACCCTGCTGGGCTACGCCGCCTGGTTGCAATACCGGCTCCGGCGGGCCCGGCAGACGTCCGCACGACGACCGCGCATGAAGCTCCGCTACGGGATCATCCTGCTCGTCTGCATCGGCGCGATCGTGTGGATGGTCGTCCTGCTCCAACGCAATGTCGTGTTCTTCAAGACGGTGTCGCAAGCCGTACACGACGAGCACAAAGACGGCATGCGCTCCATGCGGATCGGCGGTGGTGTCGTGCCCGAGAGCATCAAGACCCGCACCGACGGCGTCGACTTCCAGCTCACCGAGGGCGGCGTCGACGGTGCTCGTGCACCACACCGGCAGTGAACCGCAGCTGTTCAAGGACTGCGCACCGGTGGTTGCCGAAGGGTCACTGGGACTCCGCACAGCCCAACACGTTCACCTCGACGCGGTTGTTGATCAAGCACGACAACAACTACGAGCCGCCGAAGAGCGCGACCGCGCAGTGCCCGAAGGACCCGTTTCCACACTGATGCGGGCGCAGCTCGGCTACGGCTTCCTCACGCTCGGCGCAGCCGCGGCGGCGCTCGGCTTCGTGACGCTCGCGGCCGGCATCGCGCGCGGCAACGCGCGTCTGCTCGACATCGGCCGCCGGTACGTCGTGCTGTCATCGCGGCCGCGGTCGGGGCGTTCGTAGTGATGGAGACCGCCCTGTTCGCACACGACTTCTCGCTCGTATACGTCGCGAACAACGTCGCGCGCGCCACGCCCGGGCTCTACACGTTCACGGCCGCGTGGGCCGCGCTCGAAGGCTCGATCTTGCTGTGGGGGCTGGCGCTGTCGCTGTTCGTCGGCACGACCGCGCTGCACTTCCGCAAGCGCGCCACCGACCCGCTCGTCGCGTGGGCAACGCTCGTGCAGTACGCGGTGCTGCTGTTCTTCTTCGGGTTGATGCTGTTCGCGGCCAACCCGTTCAAGCAGGTCACCGGCACGATCCCGGTCGACGGCCGCGGCCCGAACCCGCTGCTGCAGAACCATCCGCTGGTCGCGATACACCCGCCGATGCTCTACGCGGGCTACGTCGGGTTCACGATCCCGTTCTCGTTCGCGGTCGCCGCGCTCGTCACCGCGCGCTTCGGCGAGGGCTGGCTCGCCGACGTCCGCCGGGCGACGCTCATCTCGTGGGGGTTCCTCACCGCGGGCATCGTGCTCGGCGCGTGGTGGAGCTACGCGGTGCTGGGATGGGGCGGCTACTGGGGCTGGGACCCGGTCGAGAACGCGTCGTTGCTGCCCTGGCTCACCGCCACCGCGTTCATCCACTCGGTGATGGTGCAGGAACGGCGCGGCATGCTGCGTGTGTGGAACCTGTCGCTCGTGCTCGCCACGTTCTGCCTCACGATCCTCGGCACGTTCCTGACCCGTTCCGGTGTCATCAACTCCGTCCACGCGTTCTCGCGAGTCGGCTATCGGGCCGTGGCTGCTGACGTTCCTCGGCGATCTGCGCGTTCACGGCGGTCGGGCCTGATCGCGTGGCGCGGCGACAAGCTGCGCACGCCCGGTCGCATCGACTCGCCCGTCTCGCGCGAAGCCGCGTTCCTGCTCAACAACCTGCTGTTCGCAGGCCTCGCACTCGTCGTGCTCACCGGCACGGTGTTCCCGCTGCTCGTCGAAGCGCTGCAGGACAAGCAGATCACGGTCGGTGAGCCGTACTTCGCGCGGCTCGCAGTACCGATCGGCATCGCTCTGCTGTTCCTCATGGCGGTCGGGCCGGTGCTGCCGTGGCGCGCCGCGAGCGGCGAGCTGCTGCGCAACCGGCTGCTGGTGCCCGCGTACGCAGGCGGGCTCACGCTGGTGATCGCGGTGCTCGCGGGCGCGCGCGGGATCGCCAACGTGCTCGCGTTCGGGCTCGGCGCGTTCACGCTCGCGAGCATCGCCCGCTCCGCGTTCGTCGGCGATCCGTGCGCGCCGGCACGCGCACATCCCGACGAAGGGCGTACCCGTGCGCACCGCCCGGACGGTGCGCGGCAACCCGCGCCTGTACGGCGGCTTGCTCGTGCACGTCGGCGTCGTCGTGATCGCCGTCGGGCTCGCGACATCGATGGGCTGGACGACGAAGCGCGAACTGCATCTCGAACCCCGGCGAATCGGCGACCGTGCGCGGGCACCTCGTGACATTCGTGAATCGCGAGGTCGAGCAGTCGGCGCAGAAGACGACGATCAAGGCGATCGTGCGCGTCAATGGCGTCGGCACGTTCGCGCCCGCGATCTCGACGTTCCCGAATGCGTCCGAAGGCATCGGCACGCCATCGATCAAGTCCAACCCGCTGCACGACTGGTACCTGACGCTCGGGTCGTCGCCGAACGCGGGCCAGATCACGCTCGGCGTGCAGGTCGGCACGATGGTGATGTGGCTGTGGATCGGCGGGCTGATCATGGTGCTCGGCACTGCCGTGGCGCTCGTGCCAGTGCGCCGCCGGGACGTCGTGCTGGCCGAACCGGTGCCGGTGCCCGACGACGACGAGCACACGACCGCGGCGCTCGCCGAGGTGACTTCGTGAAGTTGCGCGCCCGCTGGATCGCGTTGATGGTCGGCGTCGTGCTGGTCGCGTTCGGCGTCGTACTCGCCGTGCAACATCGCGAAGAACCGTCGGTGCCGCGGCTCGTGCAGGAGCATGCACGCGTGCCCGACTTCAGCGTGACGACGCTCGCCGGAAAGAAGATCGACGCGGCGTCATTGCGCGGGAAGACCTATGTCGTGAACTTCTTCAACAGCTGGTGCATCCCGTGCCAGCAGGAGGCGCCCGCGCTCGAGTCGTTCTACGAGGCACACAAGAACGAAGACGACTTCGCGATGCTCGGCATCGTCCGCCAGGACGAGGAGGCCGCGATCCGGAGCTACGTCGAAGCGACCGACGTGAAGTATCCGGTCGCGATTCGCGGTGCCGACCAGGCGTCGCTCGACTTCGGTACGGTCGGACAGCCGGAGACGTTCGTGATCTCATCCGACGGCGTCGCGGTGTGCGGAGCGTCGGGCCCGTCGAGCCGGGCCGCGCTCGACGCGTGGCTGCAAGCGGCGAGGAACCACCAGCAGTGCGTCTGAGCCGCAAGACGTGGCCGTGGCCCGTGCTCGGCGCGCTCGTGATCGTGACGCTGGTCGTGCTGGTCGCACGCTCACAACCGAGCGCTGCGCCCAAAGGCGCGCGCCGATCGACTGGCCGAGTCGCTCGCATGTCCCGAATGCGACGGCGAATCGGTCGCCGACAGCAACTCGGTATCGTCACGCGCGATCCGAGAGAAGATCAGCGAGCTCATCGACCAGGGCCAGACCGACACGCAGATCCGCGCGTTCATCGTGTCGAAGTACGGCGAGAAAGTGTTGCGCACGCCCGCGAACTCGGGCATCGGGCTCGTCGCGTGGGTCGTACCGTTCGCCGCACTGTTCCTCGGGCTGGCGGGGATCGCGATCGCGTTCGGCGCTGGAGTCGCACGCCACGCCTCGCGGCCACCGAAAGAGGACGAAGAGATCGTGGCCGCGGCGCGCGAGGCCACGCAGTGACGATCGCGCCCGGCGACCGGGACGCGATGGAAGCCGAGCGCGACTTCCTGTTGCGCTCGCTCGACGACCTCGACGCCGAGCTGCTCGCCGGCAACATCGATCCCGGCACGTATCGAACGTTGCACGACGACTACACGGCCCGAGCCGCCGACGTCGTGCGCACGCTCGACGGCGGCGGCGAGAGCGCGGTGCCGGGAAAGGTCGCGGCGCAACCGGTCGACGAGCCGCGGCGCACCCCGGCGCTGCGCGTCGTCACCGGTGGCGGGGTCGTGCTGTTCTGCGTGCTGGTCGCGTTCCTGCTCGCCCGCGCCGTTGGCGACCGGCGGCCCGGACAGACGATCACCGGCAACGCGGCCGCGACTCCCGGCACCGCTCGACCCGAACAGCTACGAGGCACACATCGACAACGCCCGTTCGCTGATGGCAGAAGCAGGACTACGGCAATGCGCTGCAGGAGTACACCGCCGCCGCCAAGGTCGACCCCACGCAACCAGAGCCGCTCGCGTACCGGGGTTGGATCAGCGCCCTGGTCGCGCCGCCAGGTCGACGACACACAGACCCGAACCACGCTCGTAAACCGTGCGTTGCGGGACTTCGACCGGGCGATCGCCGTTGCGCCGAAGTACGTGGACGCGTACTTCTTCAAGGGGTACACATTGTTGAAGCTTGCGGACAAGCCCAAGCAAGCGGTGCCGGCGTTGCAGCGTTTCCTCGTGCTTGCACCGCAGGACGATCCTCAGCGACAACAAGTGCTCGGCGTGCTCGCCGAAGCCGAGGGCGCGGCAGCCTCGTCGAAACCTTAGGAGCCTTCTCATGCCCCGACAGCCCGAACCGCAGACCGACGCGACGAAGATGTATCGCGTCACGATCACGACCAACCGCGGACCGATCGTGATGGACCTCGATCCCCAGCTCGCGCCGAACACCGTCAACAACTTCGTCGGTCTCGCGCGTCAGGGCTACTACAACGGGCTCACGTGGCATCGCGTCGTTCCCGACTTCGTGATCCAAGGCGGTGATCCCGAGGGCAGCGGCCGTGGCGGTCCGGGCTACAAATTCGCCGACGAGCCGGTGAAGGGGAAGTACACGCGCGGCGCGGTCGCGATGGCCAACGCCGGCCCCGACTCCAACGGCTCCCAGTTCTTCATCTGCATCGACGACTGCACGCGCAAGCTCGCGCCGAGCTACAACTTGTTCGGCTATGTCATCGAGGGCCAGGACATCGCCGAGGCGACGCAGGTCGGAGACGCGATGCAGACGGTCGGGGTCGAAGAGCGCGATCGGTAGGCGCGACGGGCACGGTTCGGAATGTCGAGACGGCGCCCGCCGTCAGCGTCGACGTGTACGCGCCGCGGGTCGGGGACGGGCGGCCGGCGCCGTTGTGAGGAGCGCGCCGAATTCGAGCAGAATCGGCGCGTGCGGATCACGGCGAAGGCTGACTATGCGGTGCGCGCGGTGGTGGAGCTCGCAGCCGCCGCCGACGACCCGCAACCGGTAAAGGGCGAGCAGCTCGCGCGCCGCCAGGACATCCCGCACAACTTCCTCGAGAACATCCTCACGGAGCTGCGACGAGCGGGCATCGTACGCACGCGACGCGGTGCTGACGGCGGCTATCAACTCGCGCGAGCTGCCTCGGAGATCACGGTGGCCGACGTCTTGCGCGCCGTCGAAGGTCCGCTGGCTGCCGTGCAAGGTGTACGCCCCGACGAGCTGGAGTATCGGGGTGCCGCAACGCGTCTGCCCGAGGTGTGGGTCGCTTTGCGCGCGAGCTTGCGCGACGTGCTCGAGCACGTGACGATCGGAGACATCGCGTCGGGTCGACTCCCTCCCGCTGTACGCGAACGCACGCGCAGCAAGGACGCGTGGCTTCCGCACTGATTTCCAAGCTCAGCATTACTCGTTTTGGAAGTACGTGAACACAACGGCTACCACTTTGTGGAAGCGCGCAGAACAACCAGAACTTTTCGGATGACTTCGCACGACGCGCGTACGTAAGATCGACGACGTGGCGCCGTTCATCGTGGCCGGCTTGATCGCACAGCTCGTGCTGATGGTGTTGCTCGGCGTCTACAGCTGGTTCTTGTACATGCGCCGCCGCGTGCAGAACTCGTGGCTGGCGCTCGAGCGTCGCGCTCCACAAGCGCCACGACCTCGTGCCGCCGCTCGTCGACATTGTGCGCGCGCACGCGCGGCGCAATCGGACCGTGCTCGACGGCGTCACCTCGGCGCGGCTCGCGGCGATGGCGATCGAACGAACGCCCGATGCGCAAGCGCGCAGCGAGCGAGCGCTCAGCGATCGGATGCAGAAGATGCTGGCCGTCGCGGAGCGCGTGCCGGAACTGCGCACCGACGCGGAGTTCATTGCGCTGCAGCGGGCGCTCGATGCTGTCGAGTCCGGCATCCGCACCGCACGTGACGATTACAACGAGCACGTGACACGCTTCGACGGGCTCGTCGGCAAGTTCCCGGCGCTGCTGATCGCGCGCATCTTCGGCGTCGATCCCGCGTACTACTTCGAGGCTGACGGCTCGACGAGCTCGCTCGGAACCGCGCTCGAGAGCTACGTCACGACGGCCTGACACTTCCTGCGACAGACGGCGACCCTCGCAGTCGCCGTCTGTCGCAGAAGGCAACAGGCTCAGCCGAACCGGGCGAGTTCGGACGCGAGATCCAAGCGGTTGGTCACGGCCTCGTGCTCCAAGTCGCCCCAATGCTCGCGCGGCACGGACCACATGACTTCGAATTCGATGCCGTCGGGATCCTCGCGCGTACAACGACTTGCTCACGCCATGGTCGCTCTCGCCTGCAAGTGCACCGAGCTTCAGCAACCGCTCTCGTACGTCCACGAGGTCGTGAATCGTATCCACCTCCCATGCGAGGTGGTACAGGCCGGGGCGACCCGGCTGCGCCGGCGGCGCTTGCGCGCCGAGTGAGAACAGCCCGAGGTCGTGATGGTTCTCCGTCTGTGCGGCGCGCATGAACACTGCAGTGCCGTCGCCGATCTCGGCGACGACCTCGAAGCCGATTGCGTCGGCGTAGAACGCGGCTGATCGCCGTGCATCGCGCACGTACAAGACCGCGTGGTTGAGCCTGCGAACGGAACCGCTCATGCGATCCGCAACCTCCTGAGCCGTTCGACGATTCCCGGGAACACGTCGACGAACCGCCGCACGTCGGCGACGGTCGACGACCATCCGACCGAGATGCGTAGGGAGTGCTCGGCGTCGACGCCCATCGCCGCCAACACAGGCGACGGTTCGAGCGTCTCCGATGAGCACGACGAGCCGGAGTGCACCGCCACGCCGTGCTGGTCGAGTGCGAGCAGGATCGGTTCTGCCTCGACGCCTTCGACGCCGAGGCACAAGAGGTGGGGCAGCGACGCCGTCGCCGAATCGCTCGGTACCGGACACGCGGTCGACCACCGATGTCGCCGTGTCGATCAGCTCGCGTTCGCGGCTCCCTTCGTGCGTGAGGTCGCATGCGTCGCACGCGGCGCCGAACCCGATCCACGCGGGCAGGTTCTCGATGCCGGCGCGGCGGGCGCGTTCCTGTGCGCCGCCGAGCAGGAGCGGCGGGATGCGTAGGCCCCGGCGAACGAGCAGCGCGCCCGCGCCCAGCGGCCCACCGAACTTGTGCGCGGTGACCGAACAGAGGTCGGCGCCGAGCGACCGCGAAACGACACGGGCGTGTAGCCGGCGGCTGCGCACGCGTCGACGTGCACACGTGCTGGTGCGCCGCGCTCGCGCAGCGCCGCGCACACCTCGGTGACCGGCTGCGCGGTGCCGACCTCGTGGTTCGCGAGTTGCACGCTCACGAACGTCGTGTCGGGTCGCAGCCGCGTCGACGACGTCCGCGGCGGCGAAACGTCCGAACCGGTCGACGCCGACGGCCGTCACCGCGGTCGCGGCACGCGCCAGCGCGTCGCGCACGCACGAGTGCTCGACCGCCGTCGTGATGACGTGACCGGTCGCGTTTGCGAGTGCGTGGTTGACGGCTTCCGTTCCCGACGATGCGAACACGACCTCACGCGGCTTTGCATCGAAGAACCCGGCGACCTGCTCGCGTGCGTGCTCGAGCGCCACGCGCGTCGGCGCGTCCTTCGGCGTGCAGTCGACCGGGATCTCCGAACGATGACTCGAGAAACGGCAGCATCGCCGCGCGCGCCGCCGGACGCAGAGGCGAGGTCGATGCGTAGTCGAGGTACGCCCGAGTCACACGCGCGTGACGCAGTGCTCGTCGCCGCCGGGCCGGCTCTCGGTGATCATGGGTGTCGTCGCGCCGTACAGACCCTCGAGCATGCCCCGCACCATGCCGGTGTCGACCGCGCACAGCACGTGCGGATACTGCCGGGCCGCGTCGCCGAACGGGCAGTGCTCGGCGACGAGCGCGAGCTGGTTGCCACGCGACTCCGCGTGCGCAGCAAACCCGTGGGCGGTCAGTGCGTCGGCGACGGTCGCGACGGCGGCTTTCACCGACCGGTGACGTTCCGACGGCTCCATACGCGTCGCGAGCGCGCGGCCGTACTCGTAGCCGACTTCTTCGGCGAGCGCGCGCGCCTCCTCGACGGGCAACTTGTCGAGCGCGCGGGCAAGCATGATCGAGAGCAGATCGTCGCGCCGGGGCGGGAACGAGAGGCTCGTGTCGTACGCGGCCACGCGGTAGCGCTTCGAGGGACGGCCCGCGGATTCGTGACGCGCGAGCTCGACGTCGAGATAGCCGGCGCCCGCGAGCTTCTCGAGGTGATGGCGCGCGACGTTCGGGTGCAGGGCGAAATGGTCGGCGACCTCGCGCGGCCTTCACTCCGTTCGCCGATGCGCGCACAAAGAGATAGATGTCGCGCCGGGTGGGGTCACCGAACGCCGCCGTGACCGAGACGACGGCGGCCGCGAACTCGTCCGGGGTGAGTTCTGCAGCGCCCACGCGGGATATTCTACCTACGCCGATAGTGGAAATCCTCCGGACACGGAAGCCGAGTGTTCATGCCCTCTGAAGCCGAGATCCTCGAGGCCCTGCGGCCGGTCGAGGACCCGGAGATCAACCGCTCGATCGTCGAGCTGAACATGGTGCGCGGCATCGCGATCGCCGGTTCCACCGTCGAGGTGACGGTCGCCCTGACGGTCGTGGGCTGCCCCTTGCGCGCCGAGATCACCCGGCGCGTCACCGACGCCGTCGCGGCGGTCGCGGGCGTCGACCACGTCGGCGTCGAGCTGACGGTGATGAGCGACGAAGAACGCGCCGCGCTCGCGCAACAGTTGCACGGCGGTGTGCACGATCACGGCGACGGGGTACCGCAGCGCGCGAACCCGTTCACCGACGCGCGGACCCGCGTGCTCGCAATCGCGTCCGGCAAGGGGGGTGTCGGCAAGTCGTCGGTCACGACGAACCTCGCGGTCGCGCTCGCGCAGCGCGGTCGCAAGGTGGCGGCCGTCGACGCCGACGTGTGGGGGTTCTCGATGCCGCGCATGCTCGGCATCGATCGTCCGCCCACGGTGATCGACGACATCATCGTGCCGCCCGATGCCAATGGTGTCACCCTGATCTCGATGGGCTTCTTCGCGCGCGACGACCAGCCGGTCGTGTGGCGCGGCCCGATGTTGCACAAGGCGCTCGAGCAGTTCCTCACCGACGTGCACTGGGGCGATCCCGACTACCTCGTCGTCGACATGCCGCCCGGCACCGGCGACATCGCGCTTTCGATGGCTCAGTTCCTCCCGCGCGCCGAAGTCATCGTCGTGACGACGCCGCAGCCGGCCGCGCAGAAGGTTGCGCAGCGCGCCGCGTACATGTCCCGCAAGGTCAACCTCCAAGTGATGGGCGTCATCGAGAACATGTCGTGGTTCACGTGCGACCACGGCGAGTCGTACGAGCTGTTCGGATCGGGCGGGGGTCGCGATCTCGCCGAGCAGCTCGGCGTGCCGTTGCTCGGGCAGGTGCCGCTCGTCCCGGCGCTGCGCGAAGGCGCCGATGTCGGCGTGCCGATCGTCGTATCCGATCCCGGCGACGAGGCGGCGCAGGTGTTCGCGTCGATTGCCGACCGCATCGACGTCGAGCTCGCCCCGAAGCGTCGCTACCGCACCGAGCTCAAGATCGTGTAGCGAGATCTTTTGACGTGGGCGACGAATTCGTCGCCGTTGGTCGCACGCACTGGGAGCCCGGGTAGGGTGCCGCGATGGAGATCCGTATCGGCGTGGTGTACACGACTCGCGAGCTCACACTGGACATCGACGACACGGTCGACCAGGTCACCGAGCGAATCGAAGGCGCGTTGAGCAACGGCGACAGCATGCTGTGGCTCGTCGACAACAAGGGACGGCGCGTGGGAGTGCCCACCGACAAGATCGCCTTCGTCGAGGTCGACGCCGACGCCGGCGTCCACAAGATGGGCTTCGCACGGAGCTGAACGGGCCAATGGGCCCCGCGCCCGCGCTGCTCGAGCGACGACTGCTGTTCTTCACGGGCAAGGGCGGCGTCGGCAAGAGCACGATGGCCGCCGCGACCGCGCTGCTCGCGGCGCGGATCGGCAAACGGGTCCTTCTCGTCGAGGTCGACGCCAAAGGAGACGTCCCCGCCCAGTTCGAGCAGGGGCCGGTCGGATTCCGGCCGCGCGAGATCCATCCGGGCGTGCTCGCGATGGCGATGGACACCGAGGCGTCGCTGCAGGAGTACCTGAAGCTGAACCTGCGGGTGCCGGTGCTCGGCAAGCTCGGCCCGCTCGCGCGTGTCCTCGACTTCGTCGCAACCGCGGCGCCCGGCGTCAAGGAGATCCTTACGATCGGCAAGATCGCCTGGGAGGTGCGCGAGTCGATCGAGGGCCGCGCCGATCACGATCTCGTCGTCGTCGACGCGGCCGCGACAGGGCACATCGTGGCGCAGCTCGGTGCGGGTGACGCGATCCGCGACCTCGTCGACGTCGGGCCGCTTCGCAACCAAACGCAATGGGTCTCCGATCTGATCGCGGATCCGCAGATCACCGCAGTGAACGTCGTGACGACACCCGAGGAGCTGCCGGTCGCCGAGACGATCGAGCTCGTGCAGCGTTTGCGCCACGAGGTGCGCGTACCGCTCGGTTCCGTCGTCGTCAATCGTGTGTTGCCGGAGCTGTTCACGCACGCCGACGAGGAGACGTTTGGCGTGCTCCGCGCTCCGCCCGCGCTCGACACGCTGACGGCGCGCGCCGGCCGCGGCGCGACGCAGGTGCTCGACGCCGCGCGGCTCGCGGTGTCGCTCCGGCGTACGCGCGCGGTGCATCTCGCGCACTTGCGCGAAGAGGTCGACCTGCCGTTGCTGTATGTGCCGTATCTGTTCGTGCGGGCGCACGGCCTGCGCGTGACGCGAATGGTCGCCGACGCGCTGGGGCAGGAACTCGAGCCGTGAGACGCAAGCCCGAGCCCGGCGAACACGCGACCTCGTTGGAGCAGCTGCTCGCAGCCAAGGAGGTCGTCGTGTTCTGCGGCTCGGGCGGTGTCGGCAAGACGTCGGTCGCGGCCGCGTCGGCACTCGGCGCGAGCGTGCGGCTCGGCGGCAAGGTGCTCGTGCTGACGATCGACCCGGCGCGGCGGCTCGCATCTGCGCTCGGGCTCGAGGGCATCGGCAACCTGGCGCGGCGCGTGCCTCCCGAAGCAGTCAAGGCTGCCGGCATCGAACCGCGCGGCGAGCTCTGGGCGGCGATGCTCGACACGAAGCAGTCGTGGGACGACCTCGTGCTGCGCCACGCGCTCGACGAGGAAACTGCGTATCGCATCCTCGAGAACCGGATGTACACGAACCTCACGGCGCGCTTCGTCCAGAGCCACGACTACATCGCGATGGAGCGGCTGTTCGAGTTGCATTCGAGTGGCGAGTACGACCTGATCGTCGTCGACACGCCGCCGACGCGGAACGCGATCGACTTTCTCGAAGCGCCTGCGCGCATGGCCGAGTTCTTCGGCGGGAGGCTGCTCCGCTGGCTCACGCTGCCGTACCGCGTCGGCGGCAAGCGTGGCTCGCGTGTACTGAACGTTGCGAGCCGGCCGTTCTACCAAATCGCCGATCGCGTCCTCGGGAGCAAATTTCTGCAGGACGTCGCCGAGTTCTTCTTGAACTTCCAGTCGATGTACGACGGCTTCGTCGAACGCGCGCGTGCCGTCGAGCGGCTGCTCCACGACAAGCGCACGACATTCGCGGTCGTGACCACGCTCGAGGCCGCGCCGCTGCACGAAGCCGAGCGCTTCTGCGACGCGTTGACGGGCCGCGATTTCCACTTGGGTGCGCTCGTGCTCAACAAGACGCTCCCGAGCTACTTGCTCGATCCCAAAGGGGCCCGCGCCGCGACGATGCTCACCGAGGATGCGGCACCGATCGCCGACGCGCTCGCGTCGAGCGATCCTGCGCTCTCTGATCGCATGCGTACGGCGCGTGTGCTCCGAACGATCGGGGAGTCGTACAGCAACTTCTCGGTGGTCGCGATGCGCGAGGCCGAGTTACGCGCCGAGCTGGCGCGCGCACCCGAGGTGTTGGTGTCGATCCCGACGCTCGAGGACGACATCGGCGACGTCGACGGCCTGGCCGCGGTCTGTCGCTACCTGTACCAAGCGAACGAGACCGGTGGAGAGCGCCGTTAGCATCGTTGCGTGAGCACGCTCGACGATCTGGCCCTCGCTCGCACGACGCTGGCCGATCGAGACCTGCTCCACATGGAACGGCTGGTCGCGAGCTGGCGGCCGCTTGCCGACCTCTCGTTCGCCGACGTGCTGCTGCTCGCGCCGCTCTCCGGCGAAGAGGGCCACCGCTTCGTGATCCTCGCCCAAGTGCGGCCGGTCACCGGGCAGACCAACTACCCCCAGGACCTCGTCGGCACCGTCGTCGACGAGGTCGAGCGGCCGCTCGTGGCCCGGTGCTGGCGTTCGTCCGAGATCGTGCGCGCCGACGCACCGGTGCTCGGTTCGAAAGAACGCGCGCGCGTGCAGTGCGTGCCCGTACGGCGCGCCGGGCGGCTGATCGGGATGGTCTCGCGCGAGGAACCGATGACGCTCGCGCGCCGATCGGGTGAGCTCGAACGCATCTACTTCCACACATTCGATCGGTTCGCGTCGATGATCGCGCACGGCTCGTTCCCCTATGACGTCGACGAGATCGAGATGGAGAGCGGGCCTCGCGTCGCCGACGGGGTGATCGTGATCGATGCCGACACGCGCGTGGAGTTCGCGAGCCCCAACGCGGTCAGCTCGCTGCACCGCATGGGTATCCACGCCTACGCACAATCGCACACGCTTGCCGAGGTCGGCTTCGACGACGGCGCCGCGCGTAGTGCGATGCAGCTACACCTGCCGGTCGCCGAGGAGATGGAAGACGAAGACTCATCGGTGCTCGTGCGGGTGCTGCCGTTGCTCGAGGGCGACGAGCCCGCCGGTGCGCTCGTCCTCGTGCGCGACGTGACCGACCTGCGGCGCCGGGACCGAATGCTCCTGTCGAAGGACGCGACGATTCGCGAGATCCACCATCGCGTGAAGAACAACCTGCAGACGATCGCGTCGCTGCTGCGTCTTCAAGGCCGGCGGTTGCGCACGCCGGAGGCGAAGGGCGCCTTGGCGGAGTCCGAGCGCCGCATCCGCTCCATCGCGATTGTCCACGAGACGTTGTCACGTGAGACCGGCGACGTCGTCGGGTTCAACGAGATCGTGCGGCCCCTCGCGCGCCTCGTCGAGGAGACGACATCGTCCGACGAGCAGACGATCCGTTTTCACGTCGAGGGCGACGCGGGCGAGCTCCCGGGCGAGGTTGCGACGCCGCTCGCGGTCGTGCTCAACGAGCTGATGCAGAACGCCGTCCAGCACGCGTTTCCCGGGGGCGCAAACGACGCGCGTATCGACGTACGCCTGGGGCGCCAAAACGGCTACGTCGACATCGAAGTGCGCGACAACGGCGCCGGGCTGCCCGAGCAGTTCACGCTCGACGGGTCACGCGGCCTCGGGCTGTCGATCGTGCAGGCGCTCGTGACGAGCGAGCTCCAGGGTTCGATCGAGATGTACGACGACCGCGGCACCTCGGTCCGCGTGCGTGTGCCGGTCGCGATGCCTCGGGTGGAACTGTGAGCGGCGCGGCTGCTATGCGAGTTGGGGGGCGGCGGCGGGGACGTCGATGCCCTTGCGCAGCCGCCGCCGCTCGTCTTCGGTGAGGCCCCCCCAGACCCCGGCCTCCTGGTTGGTCGCGAGCGCGAACTCCAGGCATTCGCCCGCGACCGGGCACTGGCCGCACACCCGCTTGGCCGAATCGATCTGGTCGAGCGCGACCCCGGTCGTGCCGATCGGGAAGAAAAGCTCGGGGCTGGTATCGCGACACGCGGCACGGTCACGCCACGCGTCGGCGTCCCAGTCGTGGGTCCGGATCCAGGTCAAGGCCACGTCTTCCCCCTTGGCGGGTCACGTAGCCGGCGTCCCCACATGGCCGACTTGTGCGCCGATGCACGAGCACGCCCCAGCTCGGATGAGCGGGAGCGGCCTCAAGGTAACGGCCGTGCCCGCGCCGCCGCAAGGGGTCTGATCAGGACTTTCGGGCTCGCGACTGGAACGTGTTCCGGTTGTCGGGTGGAATCCGGCGGTGGTCGAAGGCCTCGTCGTCCTGGCACACCGTGGCGCGTCACGGGCTGTAGCCGAGAACACGATCGCGGCGTTCACGCGCGCTCGCGACCTTGGAGCGGACGGCGTCGAGCTCGATGTGCGGCGCACCGCGGACCGTGTGCTGGTCGTGCACCACGATCCCGAGCGAGCGCACTTCGGGGTGCTCGCGACGCGCTCGTTTGCCGACCTGCGCGCCGCGCATCCGGACGTTCCGACGCTCTCTGAAGCCCTTGCCGCATGCAAGGGAATGCTGGTCAATGTCGAAGTGAAGTGCCTGCCGTGGGAGCCCGACGCCGACGACGACACGCACTCGTTGATGCGCGCCGTCGTCGCGACCGTGCGCGCCGACGCGCCGAACTCGATCATCTCGTCGTTCGATCTGGATGCGATCGATGCGTGCCGCGGGATCGCCCCCGAGCTCGCGACTGCGTGGTTGACGAGCGGGCAAGCGGTCAGCGCGGCGGCCGCGATCGCAGCCGCGCACGGTCACCCATGGCTCCACCCCGACCGTGACGCCGCGCTCGGGGCCGGAGCTGCAGGAGTAGACGCCGCCCACGCGTGCGGTTTGCGTGTCGACGTGTGGACCGTCGACGAACCAGGCGACGTTCGCGCGCTCGCGCGGGCCGGGGTCGACGCGATCGTCACCAATGTGCCCGACATCGCACTGGAGGCGCTGGGTCGAGGGGTGTGAGTGAGGGGGCCGTTCTCCGCCCCTCACTCACGTCGCACGCACGCCTTGGCTCAGAGGCTGCGCCGATAGGCGCAGCGAGCGTGGCCTTTCCGCTCTTTGCGCCTGCGGCACCGGGCCGCTCGGGCCACGCTTGCCGCTCATGGCTCCGCCTGTTCGCTCGCGCGATTACGGGACGACGATGCTCAAGGCGTCCGGTTCGAACGTGACGTCGAGCTGGGGCGTGTCACCGACGTCGTCGCCGTCGATCTGAAAAGGGAACGGCTCGGCGGCCCGCACGATCATGTGATGCACGTCGGCGCGGTGCTCGATGCCGCGGCGTCGCGCGAGGAATGTGCCCTTGCGCATCGCGGAGATCCCGCAGCCGACGAGCGTGCTGAAGTCCAAACGGCAGAACGCTGTGATCGCAAGCGGGCGGTCGAGCCCGGCTTGGGGCGCGACCCGCAGTGGCAGCGCCTCGAGGTACGTGTACGGATCGGATTTCGACACGATCGCGAACCGCACACTTTCGATGGTCTCGCCGGTGTCGAGCTCGATGTCGAACGGCGTACTCACGCCCTCCTTGTGCACGAACGCCTGCAGGGCGGCGACGACGTGCAGCGGATGCGAAGCGAATCGCTTGAGCTCGCCGTACCGCTCGACCCGCCGAACGACCGCGGCGTCGAACCCGATCCCGAGGTTGAACAGGATCGGCCGGTGGCCGGCCATGCCGACTCCGACGCGCTTCGTCGACTCACGGGCGAGCGCACTCGCGAGAACGCGTGTTGCCCCAACGAGATCGTTCGGGTATCCGAGCGTCCTGGCATACACATTCGTCGAACCGCCGGGCAACGGCGCGAGTGCGGTGCGGCTGTGCAACAATCCGTGGGCGGCTTCGTTGAGGGTGCCGTCGCCACCGAGCACCGAGACGACGTCGAAGCCGTCGTTCGCAGCTGCATGCGCGAGCCGGGTCGCGTGGCCGCGGCGCGACGTCTCGGCGACCTCGACGTCGTGCTCGGCGGCGAGCAGCTTGCGGATCACAACTCGCCTGCGGGGCGTGACCGAAGACGCGGTCGAGTTGACCAGCAGCAGGACACGCATCGATCGCATCGTACCCGGCGTCCGTCGTTACCATTCGTGCATGCCGACCACGCGCGCGGCTGACGTCCGCGCGCTCACCGACGAGATCACGCGGTGCCGAGCCTGCCCCCGGCTCGTGTCGTGGCGAGAGAGCGTCGCACGCGAGAAGCGCGCCGCGTATCGCGACGAGACGTATTGGGCGCGTCCCGTGCCGGGCTTCGGCGACCCCTGCGCAGCGGTCGTGCTCGTGGGCCTCGCGCCGGCTGCACACGGCGGGAATCGCACCGGCCGCGCGTTCACCGGCGACCGCTCCGGCGACTTCCTGTTCGCATCGATGTACCGCACGGGCTTCGCCAATCAGCCCGAATCCGTGCGCGCCGACGACGGACTGCGCCTGCGCGACGCGTACGTCGTCGCCGCCGTTCGCTGCGCGCCACCGGCGAACAAGCCGACGCCCGCAGAGCGCGACGAGTGCATGCCTTATCTCGTGCGCGAGCTCCAACTGTTGACGCGCCCACGCGTGATCGTGGCGCTGGGTGCGTTCGGATACGAAGCGTCATGGAGCGCGCTGCGCCGGGCGTCGCTCCCGAATGTCGTGCTCCCGGCGCGGCGGCCGCGTTTCGCGCACGGTGCCGAGGTGGCCGCCGGCCCCGTGCACATCATCTGCACGTTCCACCCCAGTCAGCAGAACACGTTCACCGGAAGGCTCACTCCCGACATGCTCGACGCCACGTTCGCGCGAGCGCGCGAGCTCGTCAGCTGACGAGCGCGACCACCTCGCCCGCGGCGTAGACCACCGCGATGACGCCGAGCGCGGCACCGACGGTATAACGCAGCTTCCGGTCGCTGGCCGTGATCGTGAAGTGCGCGCCGATCTGCGCGCCCGGGATCACGCCGATCGCGAGCGGGATCGCGAACGTCCAGTCGATGTGCCCGAGGTACCAGTGCGTGATCGTTCCCGGGATCGCGAAGATGCCGACGCATACGAGAGACGTCGCGATCGTCTCCTTGAGCGGGAGTCCCACCCACGCCAGGAACGCGGGAACCATCAGGATGCCGCCGCCGATGCCGAGCAACCCCGACAGTCCGCCCGCCGCGAAGCCGATGATCGCGAGGCGCAACCAGTCGTCGCGCGGCACGTCGCCGCTGCGCTCGGTCGTGCGCGCGGTCGGATACGCGGTGCGATACGCGGTGTACGCGACGAGCGCCGCCGTCGCGAGCATCAACACATGACCGTTTCCGGGCACGGTGTCGGAGAGTCGCGAGCCCGCGACCGACGACACGACACCGAAGGGCGTGGTCCATGCGACGACGCGTGGCAGGATCAAGTGCTCGCGTTGGTAGCGGAGGGAGCCCGAGATCGATGACGGAAAGATCGACGGCAACGTCGAGCCGACGGCTTGCAGCGCGGTCGCGCCGAGCACACGGATCGCGGGTGTCGAGACGACTGCGCCGCCGATGCCGAACATCCCCGACATCACACCTGTCGCGACGCCCACGAGCAACGTGAGCAGCACTTGCAGGACGACGGGCACGGCGGCGAAGGTACTCGGCGCGCGTTTCGCGGGCAGCGAGCGCCGACCGGCGATACGCTCCTCGCATGACGAGCGATCTCGATCTGCGCGGCGTGTGGGTTCCGCTGATCACACCTTTCGACGCCGCCGGCAAGGTCGACGTCGCCGCAATCGAGCGACTGTGCGGCGAATACCTCGGCGCCGGCGTAGCTGGCATCGTCGCCCTCGGCACGACCGGCGAGACGGCGGCGCTCGAAGACGGCGAGCAACGCCTGGTGATCGACGCGATAGCGCGCGTGTGCGCGGCGGCGGGGAGCCGCGTGATCGTCGGGACCGGCAGCAACAACACGCGGCACACGGTCGAGACGACGCGCGCACTGGCGGGCCTGCCGGCTGTCGTGGGCGCGCTCGTCGTCGTGCCGTATTACGTGCGGCCGTCGGAGGACGGAATCGTCGCGCACTACAGGGCGGTCGCGGAAGCGAGCCCAGTACCCCTGGTCGCGTACAACATTCCGTCGCGTACCGGTCGGGGGCTCGGTGCCGCATCGCTGTTGGAGCTGGCGCGTACGCCGAACATGGCCGGCGTGAAGCAAGCGGTCGTCGCGCTCGAGGCCGACACTTTGGAGCTGCTCGCGTCGGCCCCTGACGGGTTCTCTGTCCTCGGCGGCGAGGACACGTTGTTGTTCCCGCTGATGTGCATGGGCGCCGCGGGCGCGATCTCGGCAGCCGCGCATCTGTGCACCGAGCGCTTCGTCGCGATGATCGAATGCGGTCTTGCGAGCAAGATCGAAGACGGTCGTGCACACGCCGAAGCGCTGCTGCCGTTGGTACGAGCCGCGTACGCGGAGCCGAACCCGGCGATCTTCAAGGGTGTGCTGCACGCGCAGGGTCGCATCGCGACACCCGCCGTGCGGATGCCGCTGACCAACGCCTCGCAGGCCGCGATCGACCGCTGTCTCGGGGCGGTTGCGCACGCGTCGCGCTGATCGGAGCGTGCGGCGCGCCCGTCGGTAGCGTGCAGACATGTCTCGCCGTGGTGCCTGGCTGCTGATCGCGATGTGTGCGTGGACCCTGTACGTGTGGATCACGCGCATCTTCATCATGGTGGGCGAGGACCACTCGGCCGGCTTCATCGTCGTGCATGTCACGCTCGCGCTGATCTCGATCGCGTTCGGCCTGGCGGCGGGTCTGATCGGTTGGCGGGCGCTGCGGCCGCGCTCGATCTGCGGCCCCGCTGGCCTGCGGCCCCACGAAACTGCGGGTCCTGCCCGGGCTTGAAACCACGTGTCCGGGATCACTACGATACGACACCGTCTCGTTTCGTAACTCGACCGCTGACCCGCCCCCGATCCGGAAAGCAACAGCCGATGAACGCTCCCGCCCACGTTGTGCTGGCCCCGTTCGACCGCTCGAGCCGCTCGTACCACCAACGCTGGTGGATCCTCGCGGTGCTCTGCCTGAGCTTGCTCGTGATCGTCGTCGACAACTCGATCCTCAATGTCGCGGTGCCGACGTTGCAGAAGCCGAAACCGGTCGGGCTCAATGCCACGACCAGCCAGCTGCAGTGGATGGTCGACTCGTACACGCTCGTGTTCGCGGGCTTGTTGCTCACCGCCGGGAGCCTGGGTGATCGCTTCGGGCGTCGGGGCGCGTTGCAGTTCGGCATGACCATGTTCGGCGTCGGGTCGGTCGCGTCGGCGCTGGTGCACACACCGACCCAGCTGATCTTGACGCGTGGCGTCATGGGCATCGGCGGCGCGTTCATCATGCCGGCGACGCTGTCGATCATCACCAACGTGTTCCCGCCCGAGGAGCGTGGGCGCGCGATTGCGATGTGGGCAGCGATCGCAGGCGTCGCGGTCGCACTCGGCCCGATCAGCGGCGGCTTCTTGCTCGAGCACTTCTACTGGGGCTCGATCTTCATGGTGAACATTCCGATCGTCGCCGTCGCGCTCGCAGCCGGCGTAGTGTTGATCCCGACGTCGCGTGATCCCTCGAAGCCCACGCTCGACCCGCTCGGTGCGGTGCTTTCGATCGTCGGCCTGGTCGCCCTCGTCTACGCGATCATCCAGGCGCCCGCCAGAGGTTGGACCGATCCGTCGATCCTCGGAGTGTTCGCGCTCGCGATCGCGGTGCTCGGGGGCTTCGCAGTGTGGGAGCGCATCACGCCGAGCCCCATGCTCGACACATCGGTGTGGCGCAGTCCGCGCTTCAGCGCCGCGAGCGCAGGCATCACGTTGTTGTTCTTCGCGATGTTCGGCTCGCTGTTCCTCCTCACGCAGTATCTGCAGTTCGTGATGGGGTACGACCCGCTGTCGGCGGGCGTGCGGTTGCTGCCAATGGCCGGTGTGATGCTCGTCGCCGCACCGGCGAGCGCGCGGATTGTCGAGCGAGTCGGCACGAAGAGCGTCGTCGCGAGCGGTCTGGCCATTGCCGGCTTCGGGCTCGCGCTCATGGCCATGCTCCCCGCGCACGGCATCTCGTTCTGGGGCGATGTCGCGTGGCGCATGATGGTGATGGCGCTCGGCATGGGCCTGACGATGGCGCCCGCGACCGAGTCGATCATGGGTTCACTGCCGCGCGCGAAGGCCGGCGTCGGCTCGGCCGTGAACGACACGACGCGCCAGGTCGGTGGAGCGCTCGGCGTCGCGATCATCGGCAGCGTGATGGCCTCGATCTACGGGTCGCGGATCGTCGACGCGTTCACGAGTTTCGGTGTCCGCGGCCCGGTCGTCTCGACGGCCAAGGACGGCCTCGGCCAGGCGCTGGGCGTGGCGGCCGATCCGCGGCTGCCGCTCGCACCTGGGCAACGTGCCGAGATCGCAGCGGGCGCGAAGGAAGCGTTTGTGGCCGGCATGCACCGCGGTGTGCTCGTTGCGGCCGGTGCGGCGTTCCTCGGCGCGATCATCGCGGCCCGGTGGCTGCCGGCGCACGCGGCCGACACGGAGGCGTTCGTCGAGCAAGACCAACGCGAGGCGCAGATGGCGCCCGCGTTCGCGAGCGAGTCGTAGCGATGGCACGGCCCCGCAGCGCGGCCTGCGATCACGCGATCCTCGACGCCGCGCTCGCGGAGTACGCGGCCAACGGCCTCGATGGCATGAGCGTCGACGCGGTGGCCGCGCGCGCGGGCGTCAGCAAGGCGACGATCTACCGTCGCTACCCGTCGAAGGCGGAGTTGATCATCGCGGCGGCCAATGCCGCCGCGGAGGAGCAGACACCGTCGCCCGATACGGGGTCGCTACGCGAGGACCTCGGCATTGCGTTGCGCAACCTCCGGCGCCTGCTGAACGATCCGGTCGTCGGGCCGGCCAAGCGCATGCTGCTCAACGACGCCGCGCGTAACGAAGAGCTCGCGCGCATGCACGGCGAGTCGGTATCCGAGCGCCGCAACGCAATACACGAGATGTATCGCCGTGGCATCGAGCGTGGCGAGCTCCGGCCCGACATCGACCTCGAGTACGCATGCGACTTCGTCTCGGCGCCGCTCTTCTACCGCCACCTCGTCTCCGGCGCATCGATCTCGGACGCCTACATCGACCAGATCGTCGACGAGTTCTTCACCCGCTACGGAGCACACGAACCCGCGCCGACGCGTTCCCTTTGAGTCACACAGCTCTTTCGTTTCCGAGGGTTCTGTGTGACTCAGCCACGGCGACCTACGGCGACTCGCGTCGTCTTGCGGCGGCGGGCCGAGATCAGCCAGGAACGGCTTCGGACAGCAATTTCTCCTGCTCGACGTCGTGCACCGTCGAGCTGCCGGTCGCGGGGCTCGGGCTCTCGTGGCGGGCGACGACGCCAACGGGGCGGCCACCGGCGAGCTCCTCGATGCGCCGCCGGGCGAAGTACCGCGCGCCCATGTTTCCCGGCTCCTCTTGCACCCAGAACACCTCGGCGTCGGGCGCACGCTCCACGATCTCGGCGATCTCACGCGCCGGCCACGGATACAGCTGCTCGAGCCGCACGATCTCGACCGCGGCACCGATCTCGTCGCGACGCGCGAGAAGCTCCCACGCGAACTTGCCGGTCGTGAACACGATGCGCGCCGGCGACGAGGGTCGGTCGGCGTCTTGTAGTACGGGCTCGAAGCCGCCGTGGGTGAATGCATCGACCGGCGACACCGTCGCGGGGATCCGCAAGTAGCGCTTCGGCGTCATCACGATCAGTGGTTTGAGGCTCGGGTCGTGCACCTGGCGACGCAGCGCGTGGAAGTACTGCGCGGACGTCGTCGGGTAGATGACGCGCATGTTGTCCTGCGCGGCGAGCACCAAGAACCGCTCGAGTCGTGCGGAGGAGTGCTCGGGGCCCTGTCCCTCGAAGCCGTGGGGGAGCAGCATGACGAGGCCGCTGCGCTGACCCCACTTGTCTTCGGCGGCGACGATGAACTGGTCGATGATCGTCTGCGCGCCGTTGGCGAAGTCGCCGAACTGCGCCTCCCAAGCGACGAGCGCGTCGTGATCGGCGATCGAGTAGCCGTACTCGAAGCCCAGCGCGGCGAACTCCGAGAGCACGGAGTCGTAGATCATGAACGGCGCCGCGTCGTCGCCGAGGTTCGCGAGCGGCATGTACTCGCGCTCGGTGTTGTGGTCGACGATGACGGCGTGACGTTGTGAGAACGTGCCCCGACGAGTGTCCTGACCGGCGACGCGCACCGGTGTGCCTTCGACGACGAGCGTGCCGAACGCGAGCTCTTCGGCGAGTGCCCAGTCGACATGGTTCTCGCCGAAGTCCTTGCGCCGGTTGGCGATGATGCGCGCGAGCTTCGGGTGCGGCTCGAACCCCGCGGGAAACGTCGTCAGCGCGGTCACGATGCGTTCGAGCTGTTCGCGCGGGGCGCCGGTGTCGATCCGCGAAGCCTCGGGTTCCGGAGTCGGATGTTCGAGCCGCGCCGGTGGACGCTCGCTCCCGTGCGTCTCGCCGAACGCGTCTTCCAAGCGCGCGCGGAAGTCCTCGAGCGCCTTCTCCGCCTCTTCGAGCGTGAGATCGCCCCGATTTACGAGGACCTCGGTGTAGCGCTTGCGCACCGAGCGTCGGTTCCCGATCACCTCGTACATGCGCGGCTGGGTGAACGCGGGCTCGTCGCCTTCGTTGTGCCCGTACCGGCGGTAGCACACCAGGTCGACGACGACGTCCTTCTTGAACGCGTTGCGAAACTCGTATGCGAGCTCGATCACGCGCACCGACGCTTCGGGGTCGTCGCCGTTCACGTGGAAGATCGGCGCCTGCACCGCCTTGGCGATGTCCGTGGCGTACACCGTCGAGCGCGCGAACTCGGTCGGCGTGGTGAACCCGACCTGGTTGTTGACGACGATGTGCACGGTGCCACCGACGTCGTAGCCGGGCAGCTCTGAGAGGTTCAATGTCTCCGCGACTACGCCTTGGCCGGCGAACGCGGCGTCGCCGTGCACCAACACGGACAGCACGCGAGCGTGCGCGCTGTCGCCTAGGCGATCTTGCTTCGCGCGTGCCATGCCCTCGACCACGGGATCGACGGCTTCGAGGTGGCTCGGGTTGGCGGCGAGCGTGACGCCGATCGTCGCGCCCGACGCGGCGGTGAACTTGCCGGTCGCGCCGAGGTGATACTTCACGTCGCCGGAGCCTTGTGGCACGTTCGGGTCGAGCTCGCCCTCGAACTCGCGGAAGATCTGCTCGTAGCTCTTGCCGACGACGTTCGCGAGCACGTTGAGACGTCCGCGATGCGCCATTCCCATCACGACTTCCTCGACGCCGGCATTCGCGGCTGCGTCGAGGAGGAATTCGAGCATCGGGATCAGCGTCTCCGCGCCTTCGAGCGAGAAGCGCTTCTGCCCGAGGAACTTCGTGTGCAGGAACCGTTCGAATGCCTCGGCGCCATTCGAGCGCGCCGAGGATGCGACGCTGGTCCTCCGGCGTCGTCTCGGCGTGCGCGCCTTCGACCTTGTGCTGGATCCACGCCTTCTGATCGGGCTCCTGAATGTGCATGTACTCGACACCGATCGCACGCGCGTATGCGTCGCGCAGCACGCCGAGGACGTCGCGCAGCTTCATCAACGTCTTGCCCGCGAGGCCGTCGGTCGGGAACTCGCGGTCGAGGTCCCAGATCGTCAGGCCCCAGTGGTTCGGGTCGAGCTCCTCGTGGGTCTTCGGCTCCTTCAACCCGAGCGGATCGAGGTTCGCGATCAGATGGCCGCGCACCCGATACATGTTGATGAGCTGCTGCACGCCGATGATCTTGTGCGCGGCCTCCGCCGAGCCCTCGAGCGGCTTGCGGTCGGGCGACCAGCGCGCGGGCTCGTACGGCACGCCGAAGCTCGAGAACAGCTCGTCGTAGAAGTTCTCACGGCCGAGCAGCAAGTCGTGCATGCGCGAGGAACTCGCCGCTCTCCGCGCCCTGGATGATGCGGTGGTCGTACGTGCTGGTGAGTGCCACGACCTTGCTCACACCGATCTCGGCGAGCGTCTGCGGATCGGCGCCCTCGTACTCGGGCGGGTACACGATCGCGCCGACACCGACGATCACACCCTGGCCCGCCATCAGCCGCGGCACGGAGTGCATGGTGCCGATCGTGCCCGGATTGGTGATCGACACCGTCGTGCCCACGAAGTCGTCGGGCGTCAGCTTGCCGGTACGGGCGCGGCGCACGAGATCCTCGTACGCGGCGTGGAACGCGGCGAAATCGAGCGTGTCGGCGGCCTTGATGTTCGGCACCAGCAACGTACGTGTGCCGGCGCTCTTCTGCTGGTCGATCGCGAGCCCGAGATTGACGTGCTCGTGCCGCACGACCGCGGGCTTGCCGTCGACGACACCGAAGCTCGCATTCATCCGCGGCGTCGCCTGGAGCGCGCGCACAGCCGCGTAGCCGATGAGGTGCGTGAAGCTGACCTTCCCGCCGCGGGTGCGCGCGAGCTGGTTGTTGAGGATCTGGCGGTTGACCTCGAGCAGCTTGGCGGGTACCGCGCGCACCGACGTCGCCGTCGGCACACCGAGACTCGCTTCCATGTTCTGCACGACGCGCGCGGACGCGCCGCGCAGCGGTTCGGGTTCCTCGCCGTCGAGCACGAGCGGTGCGGCGCCGTCATTCGCTGGGCCCGGTGCGGGTGACGGAGGCGGCGTCAGCGGGGCGACGGGAGCCGCCGGAGCCGGTGTCGGTGCGGCCGGGATGGGTGCCGCCGCGGGTTCGGGTGCTCGGGTCGGCGCGGGGACCAGGCCCTGCGGTTGGTAGTCGGCGAAGAAATCGCGCCATCCCGGGGAGACGGCGTCGGGGTTCTCCGCGAAGAGGCGATACATCTCGTCGACGAGGCCCGCGTTCGGGCCGAGCTCTTCGATACTCGCAGGGCGATCAGTCATGACGGTTCCTCAATCGTGTACCACGGCGGCAATCTCGCAAAGCCGTCACCGTCGGGTACCGGCGATCACGAAGTACAACAGCGCGTATACGAAGTCACCTTCCCGATGCTCGCGCACCGCGCGCTCCCACTCGCCAATCTCGGCTTCCGAGAAGTGCTCGCTCCAATAGCGCGGCCAGCCGGGGAGCCCGAACGCGTCATCGGGATCGGTGAGCACGAGCGGAAATGCCTCGACGAGCACGTCCCGGAGCCCGACGCGGCCGAACAGCGCAGGGAGCCGGCGGGCGAGGGTGCCGTTGCGATACCCGACGTCTCGGCGGAGGATCTTCAACTTTTCGATGGTCTCGGCGCGGGCATTTGCAACCTGGATCACCAACGATTCCTGATCGGGATCGCACACCACGACGCGGCCCCGGGCGCGCAGACCCGCGTCAGCTCGCCGACCGCGCGGACCGGATCGGCGACGTGCTGGAGCACACGGTCGGCTCGCACCGCGCCGAGGGTGGCGTCGCCGAATGGCAACGCATGGATGTCGGCTCGGGCGACCGGCACGCCGCGCGCGACCACTTCGGCACATCGCGAGCGATTGGTCGCACGCGACCGCGCGCAGCAGCGCCGCGTCGAGACACGGACCCGCGCCGACATCGAGCCGAGGTGTCGCGCCGCCGCACAACTCGTAGCTCCGGCGCTTGTACGCGACCATCTGTGGCCAGGTATCGATCCGTTCTTGCCACGCCACGGCGTTGTAGACGTTGGCGCTGCGATCGACGTTGCCGTAGGTGTCGCTCAACGCGAGCGCTTCACCAACTCGCAGACACGAAACGCGAGATCGAGCGACTGCCGTGCGTTCAGCCGAGGATCGCAGCGCGTCTCGTACCGCCGCTCGAGATCAGTGCCGACGAGCTCGTCGCTGCCGCCGAGGCACTCCGTGACATCGTCGCCGGTGAGCTCGATGTGCACACCGCCCGGGACGACGTCTTGCTCGTGGCATGCGTCGAAGAATTGCTCGACCTCGTGTATGACTTCGTCGAAGTGTCGCGTCTTGTAGCCGCTCTCGTGCGCGAACGTGTTGCCGTGCATTGGGTCGCATGCCCACACGACCGGATGCTCCGAACGCTTCACCGCGCGCAGCAAGGCCGGCAAGGTGTCGCCGACCAGCGTGGCGCCCATCCGGCTCACGAGCACGAGCCTTCCGGGCTCGCGTGCCGGATCGAGCTGCCGGCACAGCGCGACGGCCTCGTCAGGGGTCGTCGTCGGGCCGAGCTTCACGCCGATCGGGTTGTGTACGCCGCGGAGGAACTCCACGTGCGCGCCGTCGAGCTGACGGGTCCGATCGCCGACCCACAACAGGTGCGCCGAGCAGTCGTACCATTCGCCGGTGAGGCTGTCGCGGCGGGTGAGCGCCTCCTCGTAGCCGAGCAGCAACGCTTCGTGCGACGTATAGAAGTCGACCTCGTGCAGCTGCACCTCGGCGTTGAGGTCGATACCGCATGCCGCCATGAACCGCAGCGCGCGATCGATGCCGTCGGCGACCTCGTCGTAGCGGCGGCCCTGGCGCGCGCTAGCGATGAACTCGAGGTTCCACTGGTGCACGCGGTTCAGGTCGGCGAAGCCGCCCTTGGTGAACGCCCGCAGCAGGTTCAGCGTCGCCGCCGATTGGTGGTAGCCGCGCACCATGCGTGTCGGATCGGGCGTACGCGCGGCGGCGTCGAACGCGAGGTCATTGACGATGTCGCCGAAGAACGACGGGAGCTCGGTGCCGCCGCGCGTCTCGGTAGGCGACGTGCGGGGCTTGGCGAACTGACCGGCGATGCGCCCGACCTTGAGAACGGGCACACCCGTGCTGTACGTGAGCACGACTGCCATCTGCAGGATGACCTTGAGCTTGTCGCGGATGCTGTCGGCCGAGAACTCGGCGAACGATTCCGCGCAGTCGCCGGCGTGCAACAAGAACCCTTGGCCCTCGCTGACGCGCGCCAACGACTCTTGCAACGTCCGCGCTTCGCCGGCGAACACGAGCGGCGGCATGCGCCGCAGCTCGTCGACCGCGCGCTCGAGCGCCGCGAGGTCGGGCCACTCCGGCTGTTGTGCCGCGCGCAGCCGGCGCCAGCTGGCGGGTTCCCAGTCGAAGTTGCCCAACGGCACCGGCGCGCTCATGTGGGGCGGTACGCCTACAGGTACGCGCCGGGTAGCTGCTCGCCCGGCGCGCTGCCCATGTCGAGCGCGCGGCGCTGGCGCATGTCTTCGAACTGGCGCTGCGCCTGCATCTGTTGCGTGAACAGCGTCGCTTGGATGCCGTGGAACAGACCTTCGAGCCAGCCGACGAGCTGCGCCTGCGCGATCCGGAGCTCGGACTCGCTCGGTGTGTCGCCCGAGAACGGCAACGTCACCTCTTCGAGCTCCTTGCGAAGGTCGGGCGAGAGGATTTCCTCGAGCTCGTGGATCGATCGCTCGTGGATCTCTCTCAACGAGCGGCGTCCCGCGTCGTCGAGCGGCGCGCGGCGCGCCTCGTCGAGCAGCGCGCGCACCATCGACGCGATGCGGATCAGCTTCGTGGGCCGGGCGACCTGCTCGCCGTCGGGCGCTTCGTCGCCCGGCGGCGACTGGATGTCGACGACCTCCGGCATGACTGCGCGGCCGCCGTCAGATTGTGCGTTGGTCACGGCCGCCCATGCTACCGGCCGGTTGTTCGGCTGCCCCGAGAGCTCCGACGCTCAGGACGCCGACACTTTGCGCCGCGGCGCGGGCGCGTCGAGGGACGCGAGGTCGGCGAGGCGGGCGTCGTTCGAGAACACCTCGATGATCGGCTCCCGCATTCCCAAGCGGCGCTGCAGCTTCTCGACATCGAGCTCTTGGTTCCACAGCACGAACGTGACGACGATGCCGTCGTTGCCGGCACGCGCGGTGCGGCCCGAACGGTGCACATACGCCTTGTGCTCTTCGGGCGGGTCGTAGTGCACGACCACGTCGACGTCGTCGACGTGAATGCCACGCGCGGCCACGTCGGTCGCGACCAGTACCCCGTGCTCGTCGACTTGGAAGTCGCGCAGCGCTTTTTCGCGCGTGGTCTGCCGAAGATCGCCGTGGATCGGAGCCGCGTGCACGCCCTCGCGCTTCAGCTGCGACACGAGCTTGTCGGCACCGCGCTTCGTGCGGACGAACACCATCGTGCGCCGCACCCCGCCCGCAATCGAGGCGAGTACCTTCACCCGATCAAGGTCGTGCACTTTCAAGAAACGGTGCATCGACTCTTCGACCGTCTGCGTTTCCGAGACGACTTCGTGGCGCACCGGCTCACGCATGTAGCGGCGTACGAGCACATCGACCTCGCGGTCGAGCGTCGCCGAGAACAACAGCGTCTGACGCGTGTCGGGAACCTTGCGCATGATCCACTCGACCTGCGGGAGAAATCCCATGTCGGCCATGCGGTCGGCTTCGTCGACAACAAGGATCGATATGTCGTCGAGATCGAGCTCGCCGCGGTCGAGCAGATCGATGAGACGGCCCGGCGTCGCGACCGCAACTTCGATGCGGCGGCGAAGGTTGCGGATCTGGCGTTCCATCGACGTGCCGCCGTAGAACGCGGCGACGCGCGCACCGACGACCTTGCCGAGCGGGCTGAGCACGTCGACGACTTGCTTCGCGAGCTCACGGGTCGGCACGAGCACGAGGGCGGTCGGATGACCGGGACGCGCCGGGGTTGCGGTCTGCAACATCGGCAGCCCGAACGCGAGCGTCTTGCCGGAGCCGGTCTGCGCCTTGCCGCATACGTCGCGACCGGTGAGCGCGTCGGCGATCGTCGCGGCTTGGATGGGGAAGGGTTCGTCGATGCCGGCAGCCGCGAGGGCGTCGACGATCTCGGCCTTCAGGCCGAGGTCGCGAAAGGTGATCACTCTGTACTCCTGTTTTCTTCGTCTCGGGAGGCCGATCCTCGGCGATCTCCGATTCGGAAAACAGATGAGGGACGGCCGCGGGCCCGCCGTACGAGGTGGTGGCTCCTGGACCCGGAAGACCAGGATACCCCTCAGCGGATGAGGCGCGGACCATCGGGGTATTGGCGACCGTATGGCTGATGTGCAGCGGATCGTGCGGCGTATCGATGCGTTTCAGCAGCGCCATCGGCCGCTCGCGTTCGTCTTCGCGGTGCAGAAGAAGTTCGGCGACGACCAAGGCGGCAACCTCTGCGCGCTGATCACGTACTACGGCTTCTTGAGCTTGTTCCCGTTGCTGCTCGTGCTCGTGACCGTGCTGGGATTCATCCTGCAGCAAAATCGGGGGCTGCAGGACGACATCCTGAATTCCGCGCTCGCGGACTTCCCGATCATCGGCGATCAGATCCGCAACAGCGTCGGCACGGTGCGCGGCAACGGCGTCGGCCTCGCGATCGGTCTGGTGTTCACGTTCTACGGGGGGCTCGGCGTTGCGAACGCCGCGCAGGACGCGATGAACCGCGTCTGGGCGGTGCCGATGCGCGCCCGCCCGGGCTTCCTGCCGCGCGTGCTTCGCAGCCTGGCGCTCATCGGCACACTCGGCGTCGGCATCCTCGTCACTACGGTGCTGAGCGGTATCGGCGGCGGCACGGGCAGTGTCGGTGCGTGGTTGCGCATCCTGGCGGTGGGTGTCGCGTTCGTGATGAACGTGGGCCTCTTCATGTTCGCGTTCCGCGTGCTGACTGCGCGCGACGTCGCGTGGGGCGACCTGTGGCCGGGTGCGATCGTCGCGGCCGTGGGGTGGGAGATCCTGCAGACGATCGGCGGCGCATTCGTGCAGCACCAACTCAAGGGGATGAGCCAGACATACGGGCTGTTCGCGATCGTGATCGGCTTGCTCGCGTGGATCTTCCTGCAGTCGCGCGTGGTGATATATGCGGCCGAGGTCAACGTCGTGCGCGCGCAACGCTTGTGGCCGCGCAGCATGGCGCCGCCGCCGTTGACCGATGCCGACAAGCGCGCGTACGAGGCCTACGCCGAGACCGAGGAACGGCGCCCCGAAACCGACGTCGAGCTGGCGATCAACGACGGTGCAACGCCCAAGGCCCCCTCTTCGCCGTGATCGACTCCGTCCGCCGCCGCCGACGCGGCGACCGGAGAGGGCCTCGCAACAAGCGAAATGCAAAGCGTTATCGTTGCGCCTGTGCCCTATGCGACGCGACCTATGCACGATGCCGACTCGCACATCATGGAGCCGGCCGACTGGCTGCATCCTTATCTCGACGCCAATGTACGCGACCGCTTCCCGCTGGTGTGGACGCAGGCCGACGAGGACACCACCCCGCTCGACGCGGTCGAGAGGGCCGCCGCGCTGCATCGCGATCGGTCATACCGGGTGGACGATGCGTCGCAGATCACGCTGCGCAAGAACTTCCTCGCGGCCGGCTCGTTCCTCAACGACGATCGTCCGGCCGCGCTCGATCATCTCGGGTTCGCGAGCCAGCTGGTGTTCGACACGTTCACGACACCGCACGTCCTGCGGTTCGATCGCGACCACGACTACGAGATGGCTGTGTCGCTTGCGCGCGCGCAGCACCGAGCCGTTGTCGACTGGTGCGCAGTCGATCCGCGGCTGTTGGCGGTCACCGCGATTCCGGTCGGCGACATGGCCGCGGCCGTCGGGCTCGCACGTGAGGCGATCGACGCCGGGAGCGCCGCGCTGTGGATCGGCCAGTACCCGGCCGGGCACTCGCCGAGCCACGCCGAGCTCGAGCCCCTGTGGGCGATGGCCGCCGAAGCTGGCGTTCCCGTCGTGCTGCACGTGGCGGGGGCGGGCGGCAACGTGATGCCGCTCGACTTCTTCGACAACGGTCTGCCGCCGGTGCCCGACTTCCACGGTGGCGACACGAACTTCAAGAGCATCGACTATCTCTCGATCCCACTGCCGGTGATGCAGACGCTGAACGCGCTGATCATCGACGGTGTGCTGATGCGGCACGCGTCGCTGCGCATCGGCGTCATCGAGCTGGGTGCAACGTGGGTGCCGGGCTGGATGCGCATGATGGACTCCGCGTACGAAGCGTTCCGCAAGAACGAGGATCGCCTGCAAGCGATGGACCTCAAGCCCAGCGAGTACGTGCAACGGCAGGTGCGCGCGACGCCGTATCCCCATGAAGACACCGGCTGGACGATCAACAACGCGGGCGACGACGTGTGCATGTTCTCGTCGGACTTTCCGCACGTCGAAGGCGGCCGCAATCCGATCGCGCGCTTCGAACGCTCGCTCGAGGCCGCAGGCGTCGGTGCGGACGCGGCCCGCCGCTTCTACTTCGACAACTTCGTAGACTTGCTGGGCCCCGTACTCGAACGCCGCGGCCTCGCCACCGTCCCCGCGTAACCGTTTGGACACTTCTCCGCGCCCTGCCGCGGCAGGGTGTCCAAACGGTTGGTACGCGGCTACGTCGCGGTGCGCCGCGCGACCGACACCGAGTACGCGCCGGGTCGCGCCCGCAGGATCTTGTCGTCGGTGAGCGTGATGCCCCCGGGCACGCGCGTCGGATCGAACACGAGGATGTCGTCGCTGACCTCACGGTCGTGGGCGATCGCGGTGACGTCGAGCTGACCGAGCCCCACGACCTCGCGATCGTCGGGCCAGACCACCGTCGGATCGTCGACGGCGTCGTCTTTGCGCGCCACCTGCGCCTCGAGCGAGAACGACGCCGGACCTTGCGCGAACCGCGCCGCGAGGTCGGCCGCGAGATAGTCGGGCGATTGCGCCGCCGCGTCGTCGTCCGACAGTCCGACCTCACCGGCGGCCGGGACGAAGTGATACCGCGCGTATCTCACCTCGCCGTCGGGTGCGACAAAGCCGTACGCGTGCAACGCGTGATACGCCAACGTCGCGTAGCTCGCCGGAATGATGTGTGTCATCGCAGCAGTGACGGCGGCGATCGCCTCCGGGTGCTCGGCGAGATACACGCCCACCCTCTCGACATCGATCTCGCCCGTGGTCGGTGACGGCCGGCGTGCGTCGTTGAACAGCTGGAGATCCTCGGGAGTGCGTGCGAAGAACGCCGGCAGGGAGATGCCGACGATGTCGGTCGTCGAACCGTCGGGCAAGTACATCTTGACGCCGATGCCGCGCGCGTCGCGCACAACATCGGCGATCGTGGGGTTGCCCGAGCCGTTCGAGAACCGCACGTGCGCGCGGCTCGGTGGACCTGCGAAGTGCGGTGCGCGGCAGAACGACGCCGCGTCCGGCGTCGGCGTGAACGTGCCGGCGCAGAGCACGCCCTTGGCATGCACCGCGCGGTGACCAGGATGCACGCCGTACGTCGCGTTGATGCCGTCGACCAGCTGCTCCGAGAGGTCGTCCTTCACGGCGCGGAAGTGTACGTGTGCGTTGTCAGACGAGGCTGTCGAGCCATGCCTGGTGGAGGCCGGCGTACTCGCCCCCGCTGCCGATCAGCGCCGCGGGCGCGCCGTCCTCGACGATGCGACCCGCGTCGAGGACGAGCACGCGGTCGGCGATCTCGACCGTGGTGAGGCGGTGGGCGATGATCACCGCGGTGCGATCGGCCAGCAACGTGCGCAGCGCGCGCTGCACGAGTCGCTCGGATGGGATGTCGAGCGACGACGTCGCCTCGTCGAGGATGAGCACGGCGGGATCGGCGAGGAACGCGCGGGCGAACGCGACCAGCTGGCGTTGCCCCGCCGACAGGCGGGCGCCCTTCTGGTGCACGTCGGTGTCGTAGCCGTCGGGCAGCGCAGCGATGAACTCGTGCGCACCGATCGCCTCGGCCGCGATCTCGATATCGCGAACGCGGCGCGCCGGGTCGCCCGAACGCGATGTTCTCGGCGACCGACCCGGTGAACAGGAAGTTCTCCTGGGTCACGGTGACGATCGCACGATGAAGATCGAGCGGCTCCAGCTCGCGCAGGTCGACGCCGTCGAGCAGCACGCGCCCTGTCGTCGGGTCCCAGAAGCGCGCCGCGAGGCGCGCGACGGTTGTCTTGCCCGCACCGGTCGCGCCGACGATGGCGATCGTCTCGCCCGCCGGCACGTCGAGATCGAAGTCGGCGAGGACGGGCCGCTCGCGGTACGAGAAGCCGACGTCGTCGAAGTGCACCTCGCCGCGCGGCTCGGCGAGGACGACCGAATGCGTCGGTGGTGCGACCGTCGGCGCTTCTTCGATCACGCCCGACAGCTTCTCGAGGCCCGCGGCCGCGGCCTGGAAGAGGTTGTAGAACTGGCTGAGCTCCTGCATCGGCTCGAAGAACCGGCGCAGGTAGAGCAAGAACGCGGCGAGCACCCCGACGCTGACGTTGCCGTCGATCGCGAGCCAGCCGCCGTAGAAGACGATGATCGCGGTCGTGATGCGGCCGACGAGCTGCACGCCGGGCCCGTAGGTACCGGCGAGCCGCTGCGACCACACGTTCGCCTCGCGATAGCGGTCGTCGAGATGGTCGAAGATCTCTTGGTTGCGCGGCTCGCGCCGGAACGCGTGCACGGCCTGGATGCCGCCGAGGCTCTCGACGAAGTGGACGATCACCAGCGCGATCGCGTCTCGCGTCGCGCGATAGGCACGCTCCGACTGGCCGCGGAACCATCGCGTGAGCACCAACAGCACCGGGATCGCGAGGAGGACCGGGATCGCGAGTTGTGCGTTCAGCACGACGAGCACGATCGCGATCCCGCTGATCATCAGCGTCGACGTCGCGAGCGTGACGATCCCGAACTTCAACATGTCGGCGAGGGCCTCGACGTCGGACGTCTGGCGCGAGATCACACGCCCTGACGTGTACTTCTCGTGGAACGAAAGACTCAGGTCCTGGAAGTGCACGAAAACACGGCGGCGCAAGTCGAGCAGCACGTCCTGTCCGACGCGCCCGGTGATCATCAGGAACCCGTTGAAGCTCGCGGCGCCGATCAGCGTGATCACGACGAGGATCACGACGATCGTGAGCAACGGTCGGATCGTGCCGCTGCCGCCCTTCAGCAACGGCGGGATGCCGTCGTCGATGCCCTTCTGTACGAGGATCGGCGCGGCGAGTTGCGCACCGATGTTGCACGCGATCAGAACTGCCGCGAGCAACAGGGAGTGGCGATGCGGGCGCAACAGCGAGCCGAGCAGTCGCCGGCTCCGGCTCCGCAGCATGCCGGCCAGCCCGCGACCCGGTTCGTCGACGTCCTCCGCCGCGACGCCACGCCAGGCGTCGACCGTCTCGTCGCCGGTGAGGTCGAGGGGGACGTCGGTGTCGACGTCGGGGATCTCGTCGGGCTCGATCATGACGCGACTCGGTTGCCGGGTTGCTCGTCGTCGTGTTCGAGCGTTTCGAGGTCTTCGAGGTCGTCGGCCGCCTGGCTGAGGATCGACGCGTAGCGCGGCTCCTGCTCGAGCAGGTCGTGGTGCGACCCGGTCGCAACGATCCGGCCGCCGTCGATCAGCGCCGCGCGATCCGCGAGCGCGATCGTCGACGGGCGATGCACGACCACGAGCGCCGTGCTGTCGACGAGGATCGGCCGCAGCGCCTCTTCGACGCGCATCTCGGTGTGCACGTCGAGCGCCGACAACGGATCGTCGAGCACGAGCACACGCGGATGCCCGATGATCGCGCGCGCCAAGCCGATGCGCTGCCGCTGACCGCCCGACAAGGAGAGGCCTTGTTCACCGATGCGCGTGTCGAGACCCCACGGCAGGTCGTAGGCGAATGTCGCCTGCGCGATCGCAAGCGCGGCTTCGATATCCCCGTCGGTTGCGTCCGGATGCCCGATCAGGAGGTTCTCGCGCACGCTCGCCGAGAAGAGTGTCGCCTCCTCGAACGCGAACCCGATGTGCGCGCGCAGACTCCGCAACGTGAGGTCGCGTAGGTCGTTCCCGTCGAGCGTCACGCGTCCGCCGGTCGGGTCGTACAAACGAGCCAGCAGCGTCGCGACGCTCGTCTTGCCGGCACCGGTCGCGCCGACCAGCGCGAGCGTCTCACCCGGCTGAATCGCGAGATCGACCCCGCGCAGCACCTGCTTGTCGCCTCCCGGGTACTGGAAGCGCACCTGCTCGAAGCGGATGTCGCCGCGACCTCTCACCAGCGTGCCGCGCGCCTTCGCGATCCCTGATGAACGGCTCGGTGTCGAACACCTCCCACACGCGGCCGGCCGCGGTCTCGGCTTCCTCGGCCATCGCAAGGATCCACGCGAGCTCTTCGATCGGGAACACCAGGATCAGCAGGTACGTGACGAACGCGACGAGTCCGCCGACGGTGAGCGCGCCGTAGGAGACTGCGAACGCGCCGCCGAGCAGCACGGCCGCGAGCGTGAGGTTCGGGATCAGACCGAGCACCCAGATGAACTGCGTGTGCACGCGGACTCGCTCGAGCTCGGTCGTGCGGAGCTCCCGGCACCTCACGTCGTAGCGCCGGAACATCTCGTCGCCGCGGCCGAACGCCTTGATCACGCGGATCCCGCGCGCCGCTTCTTCGATGAACGTCGTGAGGTCGCCGGTCTGGTCCTGGATCTCGCGTACGACCGTGTGATACTTCGTCTCGAATCGTCGGCAGAGGATCAGCACGGGCACCGCGGTCACGATCGTCAGCAGGCCGAGCCGCACGTCGAGTGCGAGCAGGAGGGCGAAGATCGCCATCACCTCCACGATGACAATCACGAGGAAGATCGCGCCGAACGCCGCGAAGCGGCGGATGAGCGCGATGTCGGAGTTCGCGCGCGACAGCAGCTGACCCGACTGCCAGCGGTCGTGGAAACCGACTTCGAGTCGTTGCAGGTGTTCGTAGAAGTCGTCGCGCAGCTCGGTCTCGACGCTGGTCGCGACTTGCGAGAGCGCGAGTCTGCGCCGGTAGGTGAGCGAGAGCTCGAAGATCGCGAGCACCACCGCGAGTCCGAACAACGGTACGAGGCCCCGCTTGTCGCCGTCGTGGATCGGCCCGTCGATCGCGGCCTTTGCGATCAGCGGCACTGCGAGCTGCGCCCCGACCGAGAGCGCGGCCGAGCCCGCGATGAACGCGAGTTTCTTCTTGCGCGGCCGGAGATAGGGCCCGACCCGCCACAGTGCTCGCTTCCGCACCGGAGCTCCTGACGCGACGAGGCCTACGACGGGTGAGCCGCCGCAGACGCGAGATACGACGCTACGACCGCCGGGCGGTGGGATGCGAGCGAATTACCGGCCCGTGCCGGGCGCCGATGTCCACCCGGCTCGCCACGCCGAGCGAATGCACGACCAGGCAGTTCGACCTCGGCACGCGGTCTACGACACAAGTCGAACAACGCCGTGCGGCCCGGCCCCTATTGCTTACGGGAAGAATCGACACCACAGCGTGGCGCGCGCGCGAGACCGAACTCACGCCCTGCGCGACACGTCGGTGTTCAGGTTCGCCGCATCTCGGCGCTGTACGACGCCTCGTATGCTGACCTGCATCGTTCTCCCCGGAGGCGCGCGGGTCGTGGAATCGCAAAGGGCTCGTGGTCCTCGGGGTGGTGCTGACGAGAGACTCCAAGGGCTGGACGGCCCGTGCGTGACGCCCTCGAGGATCAGCGCGGGAGGTTGCGGATGCGAGATCTCGGTCGCGCGTGTCGGTGGCGCGCCTCGAGGATCTGGTGCGGCGAGCGGTGACGTTCGAGCGCCGCGGTCCGGTCCGCGTCGCGAAGCAGTCGCAGACTCGCTCGCGATGCCGACTCGTGTGCCGCCTGATGAAGTCGAAGACAGCGCTGCGGGCGCGCGGTTCGAGCGGCTGGCGTCGCAAGAGGACGGGCTCACCGACGGGGAAGCGACACGCCGGCTCGCGGTGTTCGGGCGCAACGAGATCCCAAGCGCACCAGGAAGTCCTTCTTCACGCCGCCGCGGCCCGCGCCCGCGATGCTGTGGAGCGCGTGCGGGGGCAGGGCGTTCGCCACGCTCCTGGCGGTCTACCGCTTCGGCCCCGTCACCTCGATCTCGTGGGCGCCATCGCGCTCGTCCGGGGGTATGCGTCCGCGTGGATGTTCCTCGCCGACACTGTGAAGCTCCTCACGTATCGCTACCTCGACCACCCGGCCGCGCACTACCGACGGTTTCTGTCCAAGGTCGCGCGACCGCTGCACCCCAATGGCGGTCCGAGAGCCCGCGCGAGTGAAGGAGAAGCAGATGGCTGCAAAGGCCACGATCCTGACCGAAGACGATGTCACCGCGATCGACGCGTGGTGGCGGGCCGCCAACTATCTGGCTGCGGGCCAGATCTACCTGCTCGACAACCCGCTGTTGCGCGAGCCGCTGCGGCCCGAGCACATCAAGCCCCGGCTGTTGGGGCACTGGGGCACGTCACCCGGGCTGAACTTCATCGCCGTGCATCTGAACCGTGTGATCAACGCGCGGGATCTCGACGTGCTGCAAGTGACCGGACCGGGACACGGGGCGCCCGCGGTATTGGCCAATGCGTGGTTGGAAGGAACCTACGGCGAGGTGTACCCGGACGTCTCGCGCGACGAGCGGGGGATGAGCCGGCTCTTCCGCCAATTCTCGTTCCCGGGCGGTGTGCCGAGCCACTGCGCACCCGAGACGCCCGGCTCGATCCACGAAGGCGGCGAGCTCGGCTATTCACTCGCGCACGTGTACGGCGCGGTGTTCGACAACCCCGGACTGGTGGCGGCGTGCGTCATCGGTGACGGGGAGTCCGAGACCGGTCCGCTCGCGACCGCATGGCACTCCAACAAGTTCGTCGACCCCGCGCGCGACGGTGTGGTGCTGCCGATCTTGCACCTGAACGGCTGGAAGATCGCGAACCCGACGGTGCTGGCGCGCATCGGCGACGACGAGCTCGGTCGGCTGTTGGAGGGACTCGGTCATCGCCCATATTTCGTGGCGGGCTCCGAAGCGGCGGCGATGCACCGGGAGATGGCCGGGACACTCGACGCCGTCTTCGACGAGATCGAGAGGATCAAGGCGACCGCGCAACCCGGCGAGCGGCCGCGTTGGCCGGTGTTGGTGCTGCGCACACCGAAAGGTTGGACCGGGCCGCGCGAAGTCGACGGGCTCCCGGTGGAAGGGACGTGGCGCGCGCACCAGGTGCCGCTGGCCGCGGTGCGCACCAACCCGGCGCATCTGGCGGCACTCGACGCGTGGCTGCGCAGCTACCGTCCCGAGGAGCTCTTCGACGAGCGTGGCCGCCCACGCGCCGAGATCCTGGCGCTGGCGCCGACGGGGTCGCGGCGGGTGAGCGCCAACCCGCACGCCAACGGCGGGCAGCTCTTGCGCGACCTCGAGCTGCCGGACTTCCGGGAGCACGCGGTCGCGGTCGAACGGCCGGGCGGCGTCGTCGCCGAGTCCACGCGGGTCCTCGGCGCGTTCTTGCGCGACGTCATGACGGCCAATTCCGAGTACCGCAACTTCCGGCTGTTCGGTCCCGACGAGACCGCGTCGAACCGGCTCGACGCGGTGTACGAGGTGACCGACAAGGCATGGGATGCGGAAATGTTGCCGGTCGACGAGCACCTCGCGCACGACGGGCGCGTGATGGAGGTGCTGTCGGAGCACACGTGCGAGGGTTGGTTGGAAGGCTACCTGCTCACCGGCCGACACGGGCTGTTCAACTGCTACGAGGCCTTCGTGCACGTGGTCGACTCGATGTTCAACCAGCACGCCAAGTGGCTCAAGGTGTCGCGCGAGCTCGGATGGCGACGCCCCGTCGCGTCGCTCAACTACCTCCTCACCTCGCACGTCTGGCGCCAAGATCACAACGGCTTCTCCCACCAGGACCCGGGCTTCATCGACCATGTGGTGAACAAGAAAGCCGACGTGATCCGGGTCTACCTGCCGCCCGACGTCAACTGCCTGCTGTCGGTCGCCGATCACTGCCTGCGCAGCCGCGATTACGTGAACGTGATCGTCGCCGGAAAACAGCCGGAACCGGCGTGGCTCGACATCGAGGCCGCGGTGCTGCACTGCACACGGGGGGTCGGCATCTGGGACTGGGCGAGCAGCGACGACGGAGAACCCGACGTCGTGCTCGCCTGCGCAGGCGACGTCCCGACTCTCGAGACCCTGGCCGCGACCGATCTGTTGCGTCAACACCTGCCGGAGCTGCGCGTGAGGGTGGTGAACGTCGTCGACCTCATGCGGCTCGAGCCCGATTCCGAACATCCGCATGGCCTGTCCGACCGCGACTTCGACACGTTGTTCACGACCGACAAGCCGGTGTTGTTCGCGTTCCACGGCTATCCATGGCTCATCCACCGGCTCACCTACCGGCGCGCCAATCACCGCAACCTCCATGTGCGCGGCTACAAGGAGGAGGGCACGACGACCACACCCTTCGACATGGTGGTTCGCAACGACCTCGACCGCTTCCATCTCGTGATCGACGTGATCAACCGTGTCCCGGGGCTCGGCCAGCGCGCCGCGCTCGTGCACCAGACGATGCTCGACAAACGCGCCGAGCATCGGGAGTTCACCCGAGCTCACGGTGAGGACCTGCCCGAAGTGCAGAGCTGGGCCTGGCCCTACTAGCGGCTGCGCCCGCCCATCCGCACGCGTAGCGTTGTCGTGGTGCTCGGCCTTCCGACCGCGGTTCGGGCCTGCCTGTTCGATCTGGACGAGGTCCTGACGCACACGGCGACGGTGGCGGAGCTCGGCGCCCGCAAAAATGAGTGGGTGCTGCACCTGATCCGCGAGCGGGGGGTCGAGCCGTACGGCGGATCCGTCCGGTACGTGCACGCGGTAAGCGGCGGGCGGCTGGAGCTCCGTCACTACGCCGAAACAGTCACCGCGCGTGCCGACAAGCCCGTCGCGCGCCGGATACCTCCCGAGACGACCCGTCCCGCACCTACCCAACCCCCCGGTCGCGCCCCCGCGTCACGGCAAGGCGCGTGAACCACATGCACCGCCGACACCCGCGGCGTGACGACCGCCCGACGAAGGTCCGCGCAGGCGCGTCGAGTGTGCGGCTCGTGCATGCGCGGGAGTGGCTGCGCACCGGTCTGTGGTTCGTGCCCGGCCTCTTCGTGCTGAGTGCCATCGGCGTAGCGATCACGACGTTGATACTCGACCGACATCTTCACGGCGAGCCCGCCTGGTTGGCATTTGCCGGAGGCGCAGCGAGCGCGGAGCTCATCTTGAGCACGATCGCAACCTCGATGATGACGTTCACCGGCTTGGTCTTCACGATCACGATCGTCGCGCTGCAGTTGGCGAGCAGTCAGTTCTCGCCCCGTGTGCTGCGCGCGTTCCTGCGCGATCGCGGCAGCCAGGTGCCGTTGGGCATCTTCGCGGCCACCTTCGTCTACGCGCTCGTCGTGCTGCGCGAGGTTCGCACCGGTGACGTGGGCGCACCCTTCGTCCCAGGCATCTCGATCGCGATGGCCTTCACGTTCGTGCTCGTGAGTCTCGGGGCGTTCGTCTACTACGTCAACCACATCGCACAATCGATACGAGCCGTAAACATCATCGAGGCTGTCGCACGGGAAGCGCGCCAAGCCGTCGACGACAACTACCCAGCACGACCAAGTACCGAGACTCCCACGCTGGTCACCGAGCCGGGACCCTGGCATCAGGTCGTCCTGCTCGAGCAGCCGGGCGGCGTGATCGAGGGGGTCGAGATCGGCCCGCTCGTGCGCGTCGCCGCCGCCCACGACTGCGTGATTCGGATGCGTCCCGTCGTAGGCGACTTCATCGCCCAGGGCGCACCGCTCTTCGAGGTCGGCGGCGCCGGCGCCATCCCGGCCCACGAACTCCTCGCTCACGTCGACATCGGCCGCGAACGCACCATGTTCCAAGACCCGGCCTTCGGATTCCGCCAGCTGGTCGACATCGCCGAAAAGGCGTTGTCGCCCGCGATCAACGACCCGACGACCGCAGTACAGGCCATCGATCGGTTGCACGACCTGTTGTTCCGGCTGGCTTCTCGTCCGGATCCGTCCGGCCACCATGCCGACGAGGCGGGGCACCTCCGCTTCGTCCGATCGGTCGTCGGTTGGGAAACCTTCGTAACCCTCGCGTTCGAGGAGATCCGCCAGTACGGCGCGGCCTCGATCCAGGTGCAGCGGCGCTTGCGCGCGAGCGCGCGCGAGCTCCTCGAAGTGGTGCCTACTGAACGGCGACCACCACTTGCGCGTCAACTGCGTCTCCTCGAACGCTCGGCAAGCCGGCACTTCCCCGACCCCGAAGAGCATCAGCTCGCGGTTGGATCGGACGACGCCGGCCTCGGCGGCGACGTCCAGCGGTGATTCGCCGAGGCGGCGTCGCCGACACGGTCGCATGAAGCCGCAGACTCGCGAACAACGCGTGATCTCCATGCAGCGTCTCACAGTCGCGGCCTTGCCTCGGTCCAACCGAATTCGTTCTCGAGTTGCGAGGTGACCGACATGAGTGTCGGCTCTGCGTTGGAAGGTGCGAGGAGTTGCGCGCCGACGGGCAGGCCCGAGTCGGTGAATCCGGCTGGGATGCTCGCGGCGGGCTGGCCGATGAAGTTCCAGAGCGACGTGTACGGACACCATTGCCCGACGCCTCTCGATGTGCGCAGCGTCCCGCGACCGGCCCATTTACCCGCATCGACGGGAGGTTGGGTCAGGGTGGGGGTGAGCACGAGGTCGACCTCATCGAACACGCGATTCGTCCGCGCGGCGATTGCCTCCTGTCGGCCGAGCGCCCAGCGCACCACTCGCTGGTTCATGAACGCTCCCGTGCGCAGCGTCGTTCGTGTGCGCCGCTCGAGTCGATCGGGTGCGTCCAAGAGCTGCGCGCAATCGATCAGAGTTCGCATCCCGAGAATCGTGAAAGGCAACAGCCAGCTCCCAGGATCGACATTCACCTCCGAGACGTCGTGACCGGCCCCGCGCAGCGCGGTCGCGACGCGCGCCACCATGCGCTGCACTTCGGGCGCGACTCGAGCGCGAAGGCCCAGCCGAGATGCCACACCGACACGAAGCCGGCCCGGATCGGCCCTGACTGCGTCTCGCAATGACCGTTCCCAACCCGTCGGCGTTGCAGGACTGACGGACTCGTCGGCGAGGAGGTCGTACAACAGTGCCGCGTCGCCGACGTCTCGGGTCAGCACGCCGGTCACTGACAATCGCCCGGGCGACTCGGGGAGAGGGAGCATGCTCCACGCGCCCTCGCTGAACCTTCAAGCCGAACAGGTTGCAACACGACGCCGGGATGCGGATGGAACCGCCGCCGTCACCTGCGGTCGCGAACGACACGAGACCCGCTGCCACCGCCGCCGCGCTCCCGCCGCTCGACCCGCCCGGCGTACGCGAACGGTCCCAGGGGTTTCGCGTCACACCCCACGTGACCGACTCCGTAAACGGATGCATTCCCAACTCGGGCAGCGTCGTCTTCCCAACCGGGATCGCTCCTGCCTCGCGCAGGATCCGCACGATGTCGGAGTCGTGTTGAGCGATTCTGGTAGTCGCGTCGGTGCCGTACGACGTCAGCTCTCCGACAAGATCATGCTCGTCCTTGACTGCGAACGGGATCCCGAGCAGGGGTCGCGGGTCCCCGCGATCGAGCAACGGCTGGGCTTCCTCGGCCTCGCGCATCGCGGCATCTGCGCGCACCGATACGAAGGCGTTCAGCACAGGGTTGAGGCATTCGATTCGATCCAAGTACAACGAAACGAGTTCGCGTGCCTTCAACGAACCTTCCGCCAACATCGCGCGCTGGCGGACCACCCCCGCAAACGCCAGGTCCTCGGCCCGCACGGTCGTTCACGCTAACCAAACGAAAGGCAGAATCGTGCGGCCACTCGCCGAAGCGTCGTCCGGTGCGGATGGTCAACCCGCCAGTGCGGTCGCTCGTGCGATGACGTTGCGCCCCGGCAGGACTCGAACCCGCGCACAGGGCTCCGGAGGACAAGGATCACGCGGACCTCAAGGCACGAGCGCGAAGCCCTCGCTGGCCGAAGTCGCGATCGAACGCGAATGCTCGGTCGAGCGGCGTGTCACGCATGAGTTGGAAGCTGACTCGATCGACGAAGAAAACGCGCCGGCTCACACCGGCGACGACGCCGTTTGCCACGGCGATCGGTTTCGTGAAGGAGGTCAGCAGGACCGAAATCACGATTTCGTTGCGCGATTTCGAAAGAAAGCGTGCGACCTTGCCGATCCAGCCAGAGACGGAGATCTGTCGGGGCGCGTGCGCCAACGACGCGACGGTCTTGAAGCCGGGCGACCTCGTCGTGCTCTGTGCGTTCATTGAAAACGAGACCCTGTTGCGCGTCCTCTACATCAACGCGAACTCAGACGCGGGTGAAATGCTCATCGACTCGGTCGAGGACAACGTTGTCAAGGGTCGACGCTACCTCGACGGAACGCCTGTCACGCTGTCGGTGGAGTCATACACCGTTGTAGAGGCGCAGGACGGCAAAAGTGAACGCGGAAGCGCGGCTGCGCTTCGCGCCGGCGATCTCCTCCATTACACGGCGACGGCGGACTCGCCGGACGCGGTCGAACTGTGGGGCGGGATCGTGCGCCAGATGCAGTCGCCGTACGTCGGGGTGAATCCATAAGCCGATCACACGGTTACAGAGCGTGCCGTTCGGTGCCCCTCGCAAAGCGCTCCGCAGCACTCGCGACGCGAGCCCCAATGCCATTGGCTCCCGAGCCCCGATCCAGCGTCATGATGACGAGGTCCCAATACCGGCCGTCGTAATAGTCGTGCTCGGAGAGCCGTCCTTCCTCTTCAAAGAATCGACCCAGACCTCGTTCGAGTTGTCCGAAATTAAAGCCGGGAACTTCGACATACAGCTTCCGGAAGTTGAAATTCTTGAACAGGTAATTACAAAACAGGACGCCAGCTTCGAGAGGCCAACCCGCACCTCGCGCGGTGGTGTCGAGCATCATCGCAATCCACGCGAAGCCGCTTCCCATATTCCGCGTTGTACGCGAGCATTGAGCCGAGCAGGCGCCCTGCCCGATCCTCGACGACGAATTGCACGATCACGCCATCGTGGAGTTGCCGGACGAAACCGTCGAGACCTTGTACCGCGCCGCGCAGCCGCCACCGGAAGTTTGGCCTCTCCAGATGCAAGTCGATACAGCGGTTCGTAGTCCCACGGCAATATGCCGCGGAGTTGCACTCGACGGCCTGCTAGTGGTCCGTCGCTGAAATAGCGAGGGCGGTTAGGGTGGCGGCATGCCGGTGATGGTTGCTGCACAGTTGAAGGTCACGCGTGCTGAGCGCCGCGAGCTTGGGCGCATGGCTCGGTCTCATAGGTTGCCGCATCGGGTTGTGGTGCAGGCGCGCGGATTGTTGTTGGCGGCGCAAGGCGTTGCGAACAATCAGATCGCCCGTGAGTGTGACACGACCGCAGACGCGGTGCGCCGCTGGCGGGCGAAGTTCGAGGTCGACGGCATCGACGCGGTCGGGTCGATCGCGCCGGGTCGGGGCCGCAAGCCCGAGATTCCCCAGGCCACGATCGACGCGATCGTGGACGACACGTTGCACACGATTCCCGACGATGAGTCGACGTGTTGGTCGACGCGGACGATGGGCGAACGTCACGGTGTCGGCAAGGACACGGTGGCGCGCATCTGGCGCGCCCGGAACCTGCGTCCATGGCGGGTCGAGACGTTCAAGCTGTCCAAGGACCCGGACTTCGAAGCGAAGCTGGTTGACGTGGTCGGCATGTACGTCGACCCGCCGGAGCGCGCGGCGGTGTTCAGCTTCGACGAAAAGACCCAGTGCCAGGCGTTGGACCGGACCCAGCCGTCGTTGCCGCTCACACCGGGCCGGGCGAAGACCATGACCCATGACTACAAACGCCACGGCACCGTCGATCTGTTCGCGGCGCTGAACGTGGGCACCGGGGAGGTGTTGCATCAGATCCGCAAGCAGCACACCGCCGCCGACGTGTTGGCGTTCTTCAAATGGATCGACCTGCACGTGCCGCGCGACCTCGACGTCCACGTCGTGTTGGACAACCTCTCCGCCCATTCTGCGCCGCCCATCACCGAATGGCTCGCGCACCCGAAACGCCGGCGCTGGCATCTGCACTTCACGCCGACGAGCTCGTCGTGGTTGAACCTCATCGAGGGCTGGTTCGCGCAACTGACCAACAAACGGCTCAAACAAGGCAGCTTCGACAGCGTCGCCGCCCTCACCGACGCAATCCACGTCTGGGCCTCGCACTGGAACGACGACCCCAAGCCGTTCGTCTGGCACACAACAGCCAACAAAATCATCGCCAAAGTACGACGAGGACGCGCCGCCCTCACCCACCAGATCAAATCCGCGACGCACCACTAGTGGCGCGCTTCCTGGTACCTCAGTGATGCCGGACCGGAAGTCAGATACTGTCATCTGTGGCGAACGTACTCGACTGTCCACGCCGGTGGCGAGGAGAAACCCTTTGCGTCACCGACCGTTTGTGGCGATCTCCGATACCGCGCCCGTGTGATCGATCCGTATGAGTGTCGGACGCGACGCGCCGGCACTTCGTCCGGAGTCGACGGCAATGATTTCTCCGTCGGGCTCGACCGCTACCGCCTCCGGCCGAAATAGCCGCGGCCGCTGAAAACGCGTGATCACGTCGAGTCGGTCGGAATCAACTCGGTCGATCGAGTAGTCACCGTAGTTTGCCACCACGATCGTGCCGCTCCGGTCAGTCGCAGCGTCCACTGCATTCACGGACATGAACTCGGCGACGAAGCGGTGGTCCGGCCCCAGTTTTCGGAGTTCCTTCGTATTAGAGAGACAAATGAACAAGAAGCCGTTCTTGTCGAAGGCAACGCATGATGGAGAACCAATGGAGGTACCAAGTGCGGAGCCGTCGCCTGCGTCCCCATTTCCACCATTCCCCGCGTACGTGGAGATGGAGCCAGCAGGATCGACACGCCGCACGCGATTGTTCGCTGAGTCTGCTATGTACAACGCGCCGTCGGGTCCGACCGCAGTGTCGCGGGGTTGGTCCAACATGGCGGTTATAGCCTCGCCGCCATCGCCCGAGAAACCGCCCGTGCCGTTACCCGCAACTGTCGAGATCAGCCCGTCCGGTCCGACACGACGTACGACGTTCGCGCCGGAATCGGCGATGTAGACGTTGCGGTCTCGGTCGACAGTGAGCCCGCGCGGCGTATCTAGTTGCGCTGCGACCGCATGCCCGCCGTCGCCGTTCGACCCGGCAACGCCGGTCCCGGCGAACGTTCGTACCTCGCCAGCGGGCCCAATCGACAGCACCTTATGGAGGCCCGCATCCGCGACGAGGATCTGTTGACCTCGAGCCAGGAACGACACGCTCGTCGGCGTCACGAACACAAAGGTGTGGACAGGAGTCGCGGTCGCCGGTGAGCCACCGCCGGCTTCAATAGCGACCTGCGGTGCAGAACGGCGCCCGCCGTCCACGACGACCATTCCGATCGCTGCAGTCGTGACGATCCCGAGGACGCACGCGGTTGCGGTAGCGACTTTCACGTGTCGGCGGTGGTTTCGACCACGAAGCTCCTCGACGCTTCGTGGTGTCGGGGCGTTCGCTTTGTCGACCATCGCCGCACGTTTCAGTTGGTCGCCAGTCATGTCATCGTTTCCCTGCAGTCTTCCGCCGTCATGACCATGCGCCGCAGCGTCGCTAACGCGCCCGACAACGTCGAAGCAACCGTTCCACGCGACACCCTCATGACCTCAGCGATCGAGCGTTCGTCGAGATCCGCGACGTACCGCAGGACCACGGCAACCCGCTGCCGTTCTGGAAGCTCGCGCACTAGTAGCCACACCTCACCCGTCGACGCCGGGGTGGTGGAAGAGCGAATCAGCCGAGGCAGCAGCTTCCGTTCAAGCGCACGGCGTCGCGCAATGCGGCGCACGACGTTGCGGGCGACTCGGTACGTCCACGCGCATGGAGCGCTCATCGCCTCGACCCGAGCCCAGTGTTGGTAAGCACGCGTGAACGCTTCGTCGGTCGCTTCCCGCGCCAAGTCGCTATCACCGCAACACGCGAGCATGGCAACATACAGCCGAGCGTGCTCAGCTCCGTACCACGCTTCGAAGGACGACTCGGCGGTCAACAGCTGCACGCTCTCTCAAGTCACGGGCATCGGAAAATGTTGTGGGCGCGGTGCAAATCCTCCTCTCCCGTTTGCGACTGGTGGACGTAATCCGCGGGACGGACTCGCGTCGCCCGCGTTTAGCTGCATTGCTGCCTCTTCGTGGCATATGCTCAGATGTGCGAATTTTGCGCGCGTATCGGTTGGAACTGATCGCAGGGCGGGATGACATCGGACAGCGAGCAGATGTTCCTGCGGCCCATATTGTCCGTGTGAACAAGGAACTCAACCAACCCGGTGCTCGCCGAACGACGATCAAGCTTCTCGTCACACCCTGAACGGCCCCGCTGAAGACGCACACGGCTTGCACCGCTCGGCGGTTGTAACTCGACGTAATCCCGCATCCGTGGCGCGACGACGAAGTCGATTCCCGTCGGCTGTCCTACGGCTCGCTGTGCACATTCACAGGTACGGTCTCGGTTCGGCATGTCGAGGGTCGCGGACCAGTGGTCGTCGTCGTTGTGGCTCGGCTCGGCGTTTTCGCTCGCGGGTGTTCCCGCTCTGATCCGTATCAGAAGGTTGCGGCGCATCACCCTTCTCGTCCGAACCCGCGCGTAGCAGCGCTTGCTACCACGCCGCGGATAGACCGCGAGACTTCGATCAATGTTGAAAGCACGAATACCCACGAAGCGCGTCGACGCGGGAGATGGCACCTGCGCAGGTGCGATCGACGCCCGAAACGTTCGCGAGGTGGAGCGCGGCGAGTACCGCTTGGTCTGGAGGCGGATCCCTCCCACGCCCCTCCCAATCGTGGCGGTACAGAGGAGTCACACCGGGATAACCACGGTCGTTCGTTCAGCGGTGTTTTCGGGAGGTCGCGAGTCGCTGACCTGCGCGTTTGTGCGTGATTCGGGTTCCGGGAACGGAAATGTAGGGGCAACAAGGTCCGCCCTGTTGCGGTAGTTTCGTGTGAGAATCTGGTTGTGTTCGTGAAGACGACGCGGGTTCGGCGGGGCAAACGTACCTACGAGTACTTGTCGTTGGTGGAGGCGTCTCGCGAGGACGGCAAGGTCGGGCATCGCACGTTGTTGCGCCTCGGTGAGGCGGCCGGGCTGCGCGAGTCGGGCCAGCTCGATCGGATCATCGCGGCGTTCCGCGCGCACGCCGAAGGCACGTGGCTCAACGCATCGGAGCTTGGTGGCGCGGGCGCGCCGGCGATCGGGCCGATGGCGGTCGCGCGCACGTTGTGGGGGCGTCTCGGCCTCGATGTGCACTACGGGAAGTTCGGTGCGGAGCGGGGCGCGCCGACGTTGGCCGACACGGTGTTCGCGATGGTCGCGAACCGGTTGCTGGCACCGTCATCGAAGCGGCATCTCGTCGAGTGGCTCGCCGAAGACGTCGTGACGCCCGATGGCATGGTGGAGCCGTCGCTCGATCAGTGTTACCGGGCGTTGGACGCGGTCGCGGCCGCGAGGGACGCGACCGAGGTGCATCTGTACGGCCGGCTCACCGATCTCACGAACCTCGACCTGCGGCTGGTGTGCTACGACCTCACCTCGACCTACTTCGAAGGCGAGCGTCGGCTCGGTTCGCGTCACGCGCGTTCGGCTACTCGCGTGATCACCGTTCGGACCGTCCGCAGGTCGTGCTCGGCCTGTTGTGCACGTCCGACGGGATCCCGATCGCGGATCACGTGTTCTCCGGCGACACCGCGGACGTGAGCACGTTGCCTGGTGTGCTCGACGATCTCCAAGCCCGGTTCGGAGTCGGCAAGGTCTGCGTCGTCGCCGATCGCGGCCTGATCTCCAACGACAACCTTGCTGCGTTGGGTGCCGGCGGGTTCGATCACGTGCTCGCGACGAAGCTGCATCGCGACCCGCGCTGCGCAGCCGCGCTCGCCGCCTCCGCGGCACCCGACGCGACATGGGTGCCGGTGCCTGCCGCGCGCTCCGCCGCGTGCGAAGTCACTGTTGACGGCACCCGCTGTGTCGTGGTCGCCAGCATCCAACGATGGGCACGCGACCGCGCCAAGACGATCGAGTTGGTCGCCAAAACCGAAGCTGAGTTCCTCGCGCTCGAAGCCCGCGTGCGCGCCGGACAGCTGAAAGACGAACAGGCGATCACCCGTGCCGCGCAACGCATCCTCGACCGTTCCTCGGTGGCGGGGCTCTTCGACGTCGAAATCGGACCAGGCCGGTTCCTGTGCCACTACGACGAACCGGCGCACGCGTACGAAGAGTTGCTCGCCGGCCGTTACGTGCTCACCACCTCGCTCACACCGCAACAAGCGTCCACCGCGCAGGTTGTCGTCGCGTACCGTCAGCTCCTCGGTGTCGAGCACCGCTTCCGTGTGCTGAAGGACTTCCTCGCGTTGCGGCCCGTGTTCCACTGGACCGAACAACGCGTCCGCGGCCACATCGGCGTGTGCGTCACCGCCGCCGTGATCGAAGCGCTCATCACTGCGCAGCTGCGCGACGGCGACGTGCGCGACCCCGACCTCGCCGACCAACACTGCAGCGCGCGACGCTGCCTCGACGCGCTCCAACGCGTGCGGAAAGTCACCCTCGACACCGCCGACAGCACCACCATCAACGTCGTCACCCGCCGCAACGCGCTCCAAGCCCGATGCCTCACTGCGCTCGGCGTCGACACCCACACCTGGGACCGCGCCCAACTCTCCTAACCCCGCGAAACACCCAGCGCGTAGGGGAAACACTCTCCCCCCGCGACCCGCTCACCAGGCCTTACACGCGACCCCCGCCGAACTCGGGGCTGACCAGAGCATTCGACCTGGTCAAGAGAAGAATCTGACGTGCGTGCGCCCCCGGCAGGACTCGAACCTGCGCACACGGCTCCGGAGGCCGATGCTCTATCCGCTGAGCTACGGGGGCAATCGCGAGAACTCGGGGCACCGAGCGTAGTGGCTAGAGCACGCGAGACAGGCGGCGGTTGAGGGCGTCGAGCGTCGAACGGGCGGCGGCATCGATCGGGCTCGCACCCGCGGCGAGGCCGTACTGGAGTCGATCTTCTTCGACGTCGGCGAGTGCGACGGCGACTATCACGCGTTCTTCTTCCGTCGTGTTGTCGAGCGCGCGTGCCCATTGCGCGCGCGGCTGGAGCGGGGCACCGAGTCGTCGGATCGCGTCGATCGTCGCATCGACCGCGCCGACGAGGCCCGCGCTCGCGGGCGCGCGCCCGATCGTGCGGTTGCCGTCGAGGATCAAGTGCACCTCGAGCTCGTCGGTGTCCGGAAACGCGAGCACTGCAAGAAGCCGCGCGCGCCGCGCCTCACGAACCTCGGGTGCCGCCTCGACCTCTTCGGGCTCCGGCGCAGGCGCGGGCGTGGTCGGTAGCGCGGTCGCCGGTAACGCCGGCGCGGGACGCCAGCGCACGATCTCGATCGCGACCGGACGATCCGAGTGGCGCGCGGCGATGCGCGACGCCGAGACGGGAACCGGTTGATCGCTGCGGTCGACCCAGTCGGCGATGTGGAGCTGCACGACGAGCACGTCGTCGCGTTGCTCGAAGCCGGCCGCGCGCACGCCGGGCAGCTTGCGGAGCTCGAGCTCGAGGTCGTCGATCGAACCGGTCGGGGCAGTCGTCGCGCGTGTCGTCACCGCTCGTGCTCCTTCGCTTCGTAGAGCCGGTTGTCCGCGAGTGAGACGAGCGAGTCGAAGTCGTTGGCTTCTTGCGGACACTGCGCGACACCGAACGAGAACGCCGGGCACGCGCGCTCGACGCCTTCGGCGTTGCGCACGCGGTCGAGGAGGGCCGGCACGCGGTCGGCGTCGGTGTTCGGAAGGATCATCGCGAACTCGTCTCCGCCGATCCGGCCCGCGTTGTCGCCGAACCGAAGCGCGCGGCGGAAGCGCTCGCCGAGGTCGCGAAGCACCGCATCGCCGGCTTGATGGCCCTGCTGGTCGTTGACCAACTTGAAGTGGTCGAGGTCAAGCATCACCAGCGTGAACGGCCAGTGGTAGCGGTTGCAACGATCGATCGCCATCTCCAACAGGCGGTCGAACGAGCGCCGGTCGAACAGGCCGGTCAGAGGATCGTGCCAGGCGTCGTACCGAAGCACGTCGAGGCGCAGCGCGAGCACGCACAACGACAGCATGACCGACCGGTCGAACTCGCGGTCGCGCAGCTCGGGTTGTGTGTAGAGGCCCGGCGGAAGCACGAGCAGTTGTTCGTCTTCGCGCCGCACTGGCCGTCGCCCTGCGCGGAACACCTGGCGTTCCATGCCGCGCTCTTCGATGACGACCGCGGCGTCGTCGAGCTCGTACTGCGCGATCAGCGCGTCGAGCGCGCGGTAGATCGACGCGATACCGGACTCGCTCGACGCGACGTTGGCGACGAGCTCGTCACCGGGGACGCTCAACGCGACGATCCCTTGACGCGTGGTGCATGCACCGTGGCGATGTTGCATCGTGCAGGGTGGCAGTGCCGACGGGCCGACGCGTCGGCGGTGCCCGGCACCCTTCCCCGGCCCATCGCAACGGCCCCCCACTCCTCGGCGCGCTGCCCCAGACAGAGCCTGGAGCTCTTGCGACGTCTGACCCCTGTGCACGCAGCATAGTGATCCGACCGCCGGCGGTGAAATGTTCCCGTGCCAGTCGCGAGACTGCGAGTACGCTCGAACGCCGACCGATGATGATGCGCACCACGCTCCGGACCGCGATCTCCCAGGCGCTGGGAGATGCCGAGTTGCCGGAGCCGGCCGGTGGAGTCGACGTCGAACCGGCGAAGCGCCGCGACCAGGGCGACTGGTCGACGAACGTCGCGCTGAAACTCGCCAAGGTCGCGAGCGCGCCGCCGCTCGAGCTCGCCGAACGGCTCAAGGTGGCGCTCGACGCGCGGAGCGTGCCGCACCTTGCGAGCGTCGAGGTCGCACGCCCCGGCTTCGTGAACCTTTTCCTCGAGCCGGGATGGCTCCACGAGGTGCTGTGCGATGTCGTCGCCCGTGGCGCGCATTACGGCTCGTCGGACGTGCTCGCCGGCCGCCGCATCAACTTCGAGTTCGTGTCGGCCAACCCGACCGGGCCGTTGCACGCGGGCGGCGGCCGGTGGGTCGCGGTCGGGGATGCGATCGCCAACCTCCTCGCGGTGCAGGGTGCGGAAGTACACCGGGAGTACTACCTCAACGACGCGGGAACGCAACTCGACCTCTTCGCGACATCGCTGTATGCGCGTTATCGGACAGAGCCGCCGCCCGACGACGGCTACCAGGGTCAGTATCTCGTCGACCTCGCGCAACAGTTGCACGACGAGTGCGGCGACGACGTGTCGCTCGAGGACGCGCGTGAGTGGGGCTATCGGCGAATCGTGCAGAGCCTGCGCGACGACCTCGGACGCATCGGTGTGCATTTCGACACGTGGTTCTCGGAGCGCACGCTGCACGAGCGGGGCGACGTCGCCGACGTGCTCGCGCAGCTCGGGCCCCACTCCTACGAGCACGAGGGCGCCCGGTGGTTGCGCACGACAGCCTTCGGCGACACACGCGACCGCGTGCTCGTGCGCAGCGACGGCACCACGACATATCTCGCCAACGATCTCGCGTACCACCGTGACAAGTTTCGGCGCGGCTTCACACATTTGCTGGATGTCTGGGGCGCCGACCATCACGGCCAGGTCAAGTCGTTGCAATGCGGCATGGCAGCGCTCGGCTTCCCGGCGGGCGAGCCGGAGATCGTGCTCGGCCAGCTCGTGAAGGTCGTCCAAGATGGGCGCGAAGTGCGGATGTCGCGTCGCGCCGGCAACATCGTCACGCTCGCCGACATCCTCGACCAAGTCGACCCCGACGTCGCGCGCATGACGTTCTTGCTCCTGAGCATCGACTCGGCCCAGACGTTCGATCTCGACGTCGTCACCCAGCAGTCGATGGAGAACCCCGTTTACTACGTGCAGTACGCGCATGCACGAATCGCGTCGATCGCGCGCAAGGCCGCGCGTGCCGAAGTCGTGCGCCGGCCGCTCGCGGACGTCGACCTGTCGCGACTCACCCATGAACGCGAAGCCGAGCTGCTCCGCGCGCTCGCGCTGTACCCCGACTCCGTGCAAGAGGCGGGCGATGAGCGGGCGCCGCAAAAGGTCAGCACGTGGGTGCGCGACTTCGCGCGCTCCTTTCACGGGTTCTATCGCGATTGCCGGGTCATCTCCGACGACGAGGCCCTTACGCAGGCCCGTCTCTGGCTCACCGAGGCCTGTCGTATCGGGCTCGCGAGCGCGCTGGCGTTGCTGGGCGTGCACGCGCCCGACGAGATGGCGCGCCTCGACGAAGACGAGGCCGAGGATACGCAGTGACCGCATTCGATGTCTCGCTGTTGCCGTCTTCGGCGGCAGTCGACGGTGCCGGAGCGGTGTCGGTCGCGGGCGTGTCACTCCTCGACGTCGCGCACGAGTTCGGCACGCCCTGCTACGTGTACGACGAGGACGAGATCCGTGCGCGGTGCCGCGCGTACGTCGCTGCCTTCGGCGCCGAGACCGTCGCGTACGCCGGCAAGGCGTTCCTGTGTGTCGCGATGGCGCGTCTCGTGCACGAGGAAGGGTTGCATCTCGACGTCGCGACCGGCGGCGAGCTGTACGTGGCGTTGCGTGCCGGCCTCCCGCCGGCGCGCGTTTTCTTTCACGGCAACAACAAGTCGATGGACGAGCTGCGGACCGCGCTCGAGTACGGGCTCGGCCGGATCGTCGTCGACTCCGACGAAGAGTTGTCGCGCCTCGAGGCGCTCGTCGCCGACGGACTGCCCGCGCCACGGGTTCAAGTGCGCGTGAAGCCGGGGGTCGAGGCGCACACGCATGAGTTCATCGAGACCGGCACCGAGGACTCGAAGTTCGGCTTCAGCATCGACAACGGCGACGCCCTCGCCGCCGCGCGCCGGGTCATCGCCGGCCGCTTGCAGTTCGCCGGATTGCACTGTCACATCGGCTCGCAAGTGTTGCGGCTCGATGCGTTCGCGCGCGCAATCGACAAGATGGTCGGCCTCGTGCGCGCGGTCGAGCAGGCGACCGGCGCGACCGTTGACGAGCTGAACGTCGGCGGGGGGCTGGGCGTGCGGTACCTCACCGAGGACGCGCCGCCCGCGATCGACGAGTACGCGTCGGTGCTGCGCGAGTCGGTCGACAAAGCGCTCGTGAAGAGCGACGCGCGCTCGCGTCCGACGCTGATGTGCGAGCCGGGCCGCTCGATCGCCGCAACCGCGGGCATCACGCTGTACACGATCGGCACGATGAAGGTCGCGGGCGCACGCACGTACGTCGCCGTCGACGGCGGCATGAGCGACAACGTCCGGCCTGTGATGTACGGCGCGCACTACGAGACGTTCCTGCCCGCGCGTGCGACCGCGGGCCGACCACTCGTGGTGACAGTCGCCGGCAAGCACTGCGAGCAAGGCGACGTGATCGTGCGCGAAGCCCGTGTCCCGGCCGATACGTGCGTGGGTGACGTCCTCGCCACGCCGGTGACCGGCGCGTACGGCCACGCGATGGCGTCCAACTACAACAAGGTGACCCGCCCGCCCGTGGTCTTCGTGTGCAACGGCGCGGCGCGCGTGGTCGTCCGCCGTGAGGCTTACGACGATCTCGTGCGCCTGGACTCGGCCTAGCTCTGCGCCGATGTAGTTCCGGGCCCGGTGTCGGGTCCGCGAGACTGTGCGAATGAGCGAGGGCCGAGTGCGCGTCGGAGTGCTGGGATGCGGGAACGTGGGTGCGGCGCTCGTGCGCGCCATCGGAGCGAACGCCGATCTGATCGTGCAACGCTCCGGCGTGCAGCTCGAGGTGACGCGCGTCGCCGTCCACAATCTCGCGAAGGAACGTGACGTCGATCTCGCGGCCGGCGTGTTGACCAACGACGCCGACTCGGTCGTCAGCGACCGCAACGTCGACGTGGTGGTCGAGGTCATCGGTGGTGTCGAGCCTGCACGCAGCCTGATCCTCACGGCGTTGAAGTCGGCGAAGCCCGTGATCACCGCGAACAAGGAGCTGCTCGCAAACTTCGGCGAGGAGCTGTTCGAGGCCGCGGAGACGTCGGGCGTCGACCTGTTGTTCGAGGCGTCGGTGGCAGGTGGCATCCCGCTGATGCGCCCGTTGCGCGAGTCGCTCGCGGGCGAGCGGATCCGCCGCGTGATGGGCATCGTGAACGGCACGACCAACTACGTGCTCACACAGATGACCGAAGGAGGCTCGAGCTTCGCCGAAGCGGTCGCCGAGGCGCAGGAGCTCGGCTATGCCGAACGAGACCCCACCGCCGACGTCGAGGGCTTCGACGCGGCGTCGAAGGCAGCGATCATCGCGTCGATCGCGTTCGGCGCGCGTGTCGTGGCGGGAGACGTGTACCGCGAGGGCATCACCAACATCACCGCCGACGACATCGCGGCCGCCCACGAGCTCGGCTACGTCGTGAAGCTGCTCGCCGTCGCCGACGAGCACGACGGTGCGGTCGGTGCACGCGTGCATCCCGCGATGGTGCCGGTCGACCATCCGCTCGCGTCGGTGCGCGGCTCGTACAACGCGGTGTTCATCGAAGGCGAAACCATCGGGCAGCTGATGCTGCTCGGGCGCGGCGCGGGCGGCGGGCCAACTGCGAGCGCGGTGCTCGGCGATCTCATCGACGCGGCCAAGAACGTGCACGCGGGTGCCCGCGGCGCGACCATCGGCACCTTGGTGCGCACAGGCATCCGCCCGATCGACGAAACCGCATCGCAGTTCTATATGTCGCTCGACGTCGTCGACCGGCCCGGGGTCCTCGCGACGATCGCCGGCGTGTTCGGCAACCACGACGTGTCGATCCAGTCGATGCGACAAAAGGGCCAGGGCGAGCGCGCGCGATTGATCTTCGTCACGCACCTCGCGCGCGAAGCTGCGATGTCGGCGACGATCCGCGGCGTGCGCGAGCTCGACGTCGTGTCACGCGTCGGATCAGTGTTGCGGGTCGTGGGAGGCGAGGAATGACCGCCTGGCGGGGGATCATCGACGCGTACCGCAATCGGCTGCCGGTGAACGACCGCACACCGGTCGTGACCTTGCACGAAGGCAACACGCCGCTGATTGACGCGCCGCGCCTCTCGGAGCAGGTCGGCGCGCGCGTGCTGCTGAAGGTCGAAGGTGCGAACCCCACCGGTTCGTTCAAGGACCGAGGAATGACGGTCGCGATCTCGAAGGCGGCCGAGGAAGGCGCGAAGGTCGTGGTGTGCGCGTCAACGGGAAACACGTCGGCGAGCGCGGCCGCGTACGCCGCGCGCCGGCATGCTCGCGGCGGTGATCATTCCCGACGGGCACGTCGCGCTCGGCAAGCTCGCGCAGGCCCTGATCCACGGCGCGAAGGTCGTATCGATTCGGGGCAGCTTCGACGACGCGTTGCACGTCGTGCGCGACCTGGGGGAGCGCGGCGGCGTGACGGTCGTCAACTCGATCAACCCGTTCCGCATCGAGGGCCAGAAGACCGCCGCGTTCGAGATCTGCGACGCGCTGGGCGACGCACCCGACGTCCACTGCATTCCGGTCGGTAACGCGGGCAACATCACCGCGTACTGGCGTGGCTACAACGACTACGCGATCGACGGACTCGCCACGCGCACGCCGCGCATGCTCGGCTGGCAGGCGGCCGGCGCAGCGCCACTCGTGCTCGGTGAGTCGGTTCCCTTTCCCGAAACGATCGCGACCGCGATCCGTATCGGCAATCCGGCGAGCTGGGACGGCGCGATCGCGGCGCGCGACGAATCGGGTGGCGCGATCCAGGCAGTTACCGACGTGCAGATCCTCGAGGCGTACCGCTCGCTGGCGTCACTCGAGGGCGTGTTCGTCGAGCCCGCGTCCGCGGCGTCGGTGGCCGGACTGTTGCAGGCCGCAAGCTCCGGATTGCTCCTGCGCGACGAGACCGTCGTCTGTACCGTGACCGGGCACGGACTGAAGGACCCGAACCGCGCGATCGCCGAGATCGAGGCACGACCTGCGGTGGAGGCCAACGTCGATGCAGTGTCGGGGGAACTCGGGTTGTGAATCGGATCAGGACGACAAGAGGGCGATGGATCGCCGGGTTGACGGTTGTAGCAGTGCTCGTGGCGGCCGTGGTGACGACCGCGGCCGTGACTCACGACAACGGCGCGAACGCGAGACGAGCGGTTCCCAACGACCTGCCGGTCATGTCGACTACGACGCCGACCGAGGCGGCCACACCGACGACGCCGCGCACGAAGAAACCGAAGGTTCGTGCGCTGCCGCAGCCGGAGCCTGCGCCCGCCGACCCGTACGCGCCGACTCCGATCGTCCAGGTCGGCGTGATCGAGATCCCGAAGATCCGGCTCGTGCATCCCGTCTTCGAAGGCATCACGCTCACCGTGATCGACCATGGTCCCGGCCACTGGCCGGGCAGCGCGATGCCGTGCCAGGCGGGCAACACCGTGTTCCCCGGTCACCGCGTCACGCACACGCATCCGTTCCTCAACCTCGACCTCTTGTCGCCCGGTGACCAGATCGTGTTCCACATGCCGGGCCGAGACTGCGTGTACGCGGTGAGTGGTACGCAGATCGTTCGTCCGCAGGACGTGTGGGTGACCGACCCCACCGCGAAACCCACTGTCACGCTGATCGCGTGCCATCCCAAGCACAGCGCGGCGCAACGCATCGTCGTCAAGGGCAAGTTGATCGCGAACATCCCGCGGCCCGAGACTGCACCGAAGAGGCAAAAGGAGAGCACATGAATCGGCCGGTCGCCCTCGTCACGGGCGCGTCAACTGGTATCGGCGAGGAATTCGCACGCCAGCTGTCGCGCCGCGGCTACGACCTCGTCCTCGTTGCCCGCGATCGCGCGCGGCTCGAGGCGCTCGCCAAGGAGCTCGAAGCGGCCGACAGCAGTTCGGTCGAGGTGCTGCCCGCCGACCTGACCGCGCCCGACCAGCTCGCCGGCGTGGAGGAGCGCGCCGGCAAAGTCGACCTGCTGATCAACAACGCGGGCTACGGCTCGTTCGGCAATTTCCATCAGATCGACCTCGGTGTCGAGGTCCGCGAGGTACACCTCAACGTCATCGCGCTCATGCGGCTCACGCACGCGGCCGCGAGCGCAATGGCGGCGCGCGGCACGGGCTCGATCCTCAACGTGTCGTCGCTCGCCGGCTTCCAACCAGGGCCGCGCAACGCGACCTACTCGGCGACGAAGGCGTTCGTCACGTCGTTCACCGAAGCCGTGCACGAAGAGCTGAAGGGCACGGGTGTCAAGGTGAGCGTGCTGTGCCCGGGTTTCACGCGCACGGAGTTCCAAGAGCGCGCGAGTGCGCCGGCGAGCGGTGTACCGAAGTTCATGTGGCAGAACGCGCCGGAGGTCGCGGCCGCCGGTCTCGCGGGCCTTGCGAAGAACAAGGCGATCATCGTCCCCGGCACGGTGAACCGAGTCCTCGGCACGTTCTCGAACATGGCTCCGCATGCAGTGACGCGTCGTGCCGGGGCGGCCGTCCTCAAGCGCGCCGACCACTGACCGTATGGGCAGTAGTACGCGCCTGCGGGCGTACAAGTGCCCAAACGTGGGTCAGGCTCCGGCGATGCGGGAGATCGTGCCGCCGCGCGCGATCGCGTACACCTCGCCGTGCGGGTCTTCGCCGAAGCTCGAGAGGTCGTGCACGCTGATGTCGAGGTCGCGCTGATCGACGAGTTTGCCGGCCTGCTGAACGACGCCGACGATCGGCGCACGGCACGAGTCGCCGTACACATAGATGCCGTCGAGCGCAGGGATCTCGCGGCCGCGATACACGTAGCCACCGATCACCGCGCAGTTGCCGTCGGCGTGGCTCGGCGCGACGAGCGGGTCACGGGCACCGGACGGCTTCTCGCCCTTGTACGGCGCGAAGCCTTCACGCGCGCTCCAGCCCCAGTCGATGCCCGACTGCCCGGCCGGCGCGTAGTCGACTTCCTCGAACTTGTCCTGGCCGACGTCGCCGATCCAGATGTCGCGCGTGTCGCGATCCCAGGAGAAGCGCCACGGGTTGCGCAACCCGTACATCCAGATCTCCGTACGCACGCCCTGCCGGTCGACGAACGGATTGTCGGCGGGAACGCGGTACGGCTGCGAACTCGACGGACGCGGATCGATGCGCAGGATCTTGCCGAGCAACACGTCGAGATTCGGCGCGTTGTTCATCGGGTCGCCGCCGGCGCCGCCGTCGCCGAACGTGATGTACAGCATGTCGTCGGGGCCGAACACGACTTGGCCGCCGTTGTGATTGGGGAACGGCTGGTCGACGAACAACAGCTCGCGCCGAGTGCTCGTGTCGGCGACGTCGCCCTTCATCGTGTACTCGACGACGTGTGTGTCACCGGCGGGATCGGTGTAGTCGACGTACATCTTGTCCGCGTCCTGCGGTGCGAACGCGAGCCCGAGCAGACCCTGCTCGTTGCCGCCTGACACCGCGACGGTCAGCACCGGTGTCGGGAGCACGCGTCCGTCGGCACCGACGATGCGCACCTTGCCGCCCTGCTCGGCGACGTACAGCCGATCGTCTCCGGGTCGCCACGCCATCGCCACCGGGCTGTCGAGACCGGATGCGACTGTCGTCAACGACAGATGGACGTTGTCGAGGTCGGGCGGCGCGGGCGCCGCGGCACTCGGCGTCGATCGTGTCGAGCGCGATGTCGACGTCGACCCGGGGCTCGTCGGTGCCGATTCCGACGACTTCTTGCCGTCACCGCATGCGGCGAGCGCCAACGCGACCAACACAGCCAACACGATCCGGACAGCAGGGCGGCGCACGGGCCGAGACGTTACGGCGCGCACACGTCTTACACTCGTCGCCCGGTGAAGTACTTGGTGTTCGTTCCCGACGGGTGTGCCGACGTGCCGCTGCGCGAGCTCGGTGGTCGTACACCGTTGGAAGCGGCGCGCATGCCGAACCTCGCGGCGCTCGCGCGCACGGCCGAGGTCGGGCGCGCAGCGGTGATCCCGCAGGGGCTGCCGCCCGGCAGCGACGTCGGCAACATGGCGATCCTCGGCTTCGACCCGGCGCGGTTTCACACCGGACGCGCGCCGATCGAGGCCGCGGCGATGGGTGTCGAGCTCGCGCCCGAACGAGGTCGCGTACCGCTGCAACCTCGTGACGCTTTCCGACGACGACCCGCCGGCGATGATCGACTTCGCGGCCGGCCATCCGACGAACCGACAGTCGCACGCGATCGTCGCCGCGCTCGACAAGGAGCTCGGTGGCGGGCGCGATCCCCGTGTGCGCTTCCATCCCGGTGTCGAGTACCGGCACCTGTGCGTCGTGCCGCGCGCGTGGGAAGCCACCGATTGCACGCCGCCGCACGACCTCACGGGTCAGACCGCGGTGTTCCCGACCGGACCCGCAGCCACGGAGATCAACGCCCTGATGGACGCGTCGCGCGCGGTCGTGCGCAATGTCGCGCGATCGGTCGACTGCAACGCGACCCAGATATGGTTGTGGGGCCAGGGTGTGAAGCCCGAGCTCCCGAGCTTCGAAGCGACGTTCGGTGTTGCGGGCCGTATGACATCAGCAGTCGACCTCGTGCAGGGGCTCGGTGTGCTCACCGGTATCGAAGTCGTCGACGTGCCCGGTGCAACCGCGGGCTTCGACAACGACTACGTCGCGCAGCGCGACGCGTGTTTGCGTTCACTCGCCGATTGCGACCTGTTCGTGCTGCACGTCGAAGCAACCGACGAAGCCGGTCATCAGGGCCTGCCCGACGTCAAAGTCGACGCGCTCGAACGATGGGACGCCGACATCATCGGGCCGATCGTCGACGAGCTCGACCACGCGCGCGAGCCGTACCGCATTCTGTTGATGCCCGATCATGCAACACCGTGCGACATCAAGACGCATAACTCGGACCCAGTGCCGTATCTCTTGTTCGACACGCAACGCGCGGCCGCGGGTGGCGTGTACACGGAACCGGCGACCGCGGCCTGTGCTCCGGTGCCCGGGCATTCGCTGATGCGACGTCTCCTCGCGCGGGAAATGCTTCAGGAATAGCCTCGCACGGCCGACTTTTTGGAGGGATGCACGCCAACCCTGCGAGGGTGTAAGGTAGTCACCGATCCTCGAGACCTCATCCGAGATCTTCCAGATTCCGTTCCTCGTTGAAGAACTCTTCTGAAGACCTACGGTGAGGGTCGGATCTCTTTACCGCTTCCGTGCGGATGCCGGTGTGATGTCCTCCGGGGGTCTTTCGAATTTTCACGCTCCGGCCGCGGGCGAATTCCTGCTCGGGTCGGGAGGAGCACGATATGAGCGACACCTTCGACCGTTCGCAGCTGGACGGGAAGGACAGGGAGCAGCTCTCCGAGATCGCATCGGCGCTCGGCGTCAAGTCGATCAGCCGCATGCGAAAGTCGGATCTGGTCGAGGCGATCGTCACCGCGACGAAGACGAACGGTGCGACGACCGAAGCCCAGCGCAAGGTTCGTTCGACGCGCGCCGCCGAGGTCGATGATCTGGCGTCACTCGCCGACGAGGAGAACGCGCTCGCAACCACACAGGACGCGGCCGACGACATGGCGATGATTCGCCCGCGACGTCGCCCGGCTGCCGGTGGCAACGGTACCGGGAACGCAGGCGATGCTGCGTCGTCCGCACCGGCCACCGAGGCCGACCCGACACCCGAGAGCCCCGCCACCGCCGTGCTCGCGCCCGGCAACGACGCGTCGACGGGCGAGGGGACGCAAACACCGCAGCCGCGCCAGCACACCCAGCAACACGATCAGCAGTTGCGCGGCGGCGACGACGAGGGTCCCGGCAATCGCCGGCGTCGTCGCCGGCGCGGACGCGATCGCGGCGACGGTCAGGGCGGCGGCCAAGGTCAGGGACAAGGTCGCCAAGACCGCGGTGATCGCAACGAGGACTACAGCGGTGAGCTGATCGATGTCACCGGACTGCTCGACTTCCGCGACGAGGGTTACGGCTTCCTGCGCACGAGTGGATATCTCGCCGGGCGCAACGACGCATATGTTTCGGCGTCACAAGTCCGACGCTTCGGCTTGCGCAAGGGCGACTACGTCAAGGGCGCAACCCGTCCGCCGGCGAGCAGCGAGAAGTACCCCGCCCTGGTGCGTGTCGATCTCATCAACGGCACCACGCCTGACGAGGCGCGCGGGCGTGTGCGCTTCGAAGACCTCACGCCGTTGTTCCCGGACTCGAAGCTGCGGCTCGAGCTCGACGACGAGCCGCAAGAGATCACCGGCCGCATCATCGATCTGATCGCGCCGATCGGGAAGGGCCAGCGCGGGATGATCGTGTCGCCGCCCAAGGCGGGCAAGACGACGATCATCAAGCAGATCGTGCACTCGATCGAACGCAACAATCCCGAATGCCACGTGATCGTGCTCCTCGTCGACGAGCGTCCCGAAGAGGTCACCGACATGCGCCGCCACGTGCTGCGCGCCGAGGTCGTCGCGTCGACCTTCGACCGCCCGTCCGACGAGCACTGCCACGTCGCCGAGCTCACGATCGAGCGGGCGAAGCGTCTCGTCGAAGCCGGCAAGGACGTTGTGATCATCCTCGACGGCATCACCCGACTTGCCCGTGCGTACAACCTCGCGGCGCCCGCGTCCGGCCGCATCATGTCGGGCGGTATCGACGCCGGCGCGCTGTACCCGCCGAAGAAGTTCTTCGGTGCCGCCCGCAACGTCGACGAAGGCGGCTCGCTGACGATCCTTGCGACCGCGCTCGTCGAAACGAACTCGAAGATGGACGAAGCGATCTTCGAGGAGTTCAAGGCAACCGGCAACATGGAGCTCAAGCTCGACCGGCGCACGGCCGACCGGCGCATCTATCCGGCGATCGACGTCGAGCCGTCGAGCACGCGGCACGAAGAGCTGCTGTTCGACCGGCGCGATCTGCAGCAGGTGTGGAAGCTGCGGCGCGTGCTGAACGCGCTCGAGGGGAGCTCACAGGGTCTCGAGCTGCTGATCGACAAGCTCCGCAGCACCAAGACCAATGCCGAGTTCCTCGACGAGATCGCCAAGGCCCCCGTGGGAATGGGCACGTAATCCGTTTCGACCCCGAACCAGAGGTTCGTCGTCGAGCTGCTTGGAGCGGCCTGCGGCCGCACGCCTCGAGCACCCCCCGGGTTTGCGTACGCAATGGCGTCGCCCGGATTGCCATGGGAATGGGAAGAGAAACGAGCCGGTTGGGACCGCGAACCCCCGGCCGTAGACTGGACGAGTCATGAAGGCTGACATTCACCCCGAGTACGTCGAGTGCAAGGTGCACTGCTCGTGCGGCAACGAGTTCACGACTCGTTCGACGGTCCCGAGCCTGCGCGTCGAGCTCTGCTCGGAGTGCCACCCCTTCTACACGGGCAAGCAGAAGCTCGTCGATACCGGTGGCCGCGTCGAGCGCTTCCAGCGCCGGTACGCCAAGGCCAAGAAGAAGTAGCCACACACGCGAGCGCGGCCGCAGCGCCGCCGTCGAATGCGGAGAGCGGAATGAGTTCGGAATCCGAGCCGCGGTACATGGGCGGCCAAGCCGTGCTCGAGGGTGTGATGATGCGCGGCGCGTCGCACTGGGCGATCGCGGTGCGCGATCCCGAAGGCGACATCAAGGTCGACGTGCGCGAGGTTCCGGGCTGGGCCGAGAGGTACCGCAAGATCCCGCTCGTGCGCGGCGTCACGGGCCTCGGCGAATCGCTCGGGCTCGGCTACCGCGCGCTGACATGGTCCGCGAACCAGCAGATGCCCGAGGAGGAGCGAGTCTCCGAGAAGGCGTTGGGCTGGGCGGTCGGTATCGCGATGGTGTTCTTCAGCGCGATCTTCATAGTGCTGCCTGCGCTTGCAGGCAAGTCGCTGGAGCACGTCTTCCACGGCTCGTTTCCGGTGATGGAAGGCCTCGTGCGGCTCGGGCTGTTCGTGCTCTACATCTTTGCGATCGGGCACATGCGCGACATCAAGCGCGTGTTCCAGTATCACGGTGCCGAGCACAAGTCTATCGCCGCGTACGAGAACGGCGTCGAGCTCACGCCGGAGACCGCACAACAGTTCAGCACCGCGCACGTACGCTGCGGCACGAACTTCTTGCTCACGGTGATGTGCGTCGCGATTCTCGTGTACGCGTTCGTTCCTCGCCCGAACATTTGGTTCGTCATCGGTTCGCGGATCGTGCTGATCCCGCTGATCGCAGGGCTCAGCTACGAATTGATCCGCCTGTCGGCGAAGAACATCCACCGCCGCTGGGTACGTGTGCTCATGCGGCCCGGGCTCCTGCTGCAAAAGCTCACGACGCGTGAGCCCGATCTCGACCAGCTCGACGTGGCGATCACCTCGCTGCGGGCCGTGATGTCGGCGGAGCAGCTCGCCGAGGTCGAAGCCCGCGCCGGCATCCGCGTACCGGCAATCGCGCCCGCGGTCTAACCGGCGCTCCGCAGCTGACGCTCTCCTCATAGTCGCGTTCAACCCGTCGTGGCCCAGGCGCCGACCGTCGCCCGCAGCGCGGCAGTTTCGAGCGCGACGAACTGCTCGTCGTGGGTTGCATCGCCGTGATCCAGCCAGTCGAGGACCGCGTCGACGAAGTGGTCGAACAGCGTTTGCGCCGCCCACTCCGCGAACGGCTCGCGCGACGAGCGGCGCGACGACCTCGCGGCGGCGTTCACTGCGACGTCGCGCAGATGAAGCGCGTAGTCGGCGAACTGGGGTTCGCGCGCCGCATGGCGCCACAAGAGGCGGAACCCGTCGGGCCACTCGCGAGCGACCCCGAGCAAGGCTTGCGTGGTCCCGCCCGCCTGCATGCCCTCGGCGACGTTGGCGAGGAACAACTCGACCTGGCGCTCGAACACCTGCTCGAGCACGGCGCGGTAGAGGTTCTCCTTGGAGTCGAAGTGCCGGTAGACGATGAGCTTCGTGATGCCGGCGCCCGCCGCGATGTCGTCGACGGTCGTGGCCGCGTACCCCGCCTGCGCGAACACCTCGGCCGCCGCCTGCAGGATCGCCTCGCGTCGGACGGGGTCCCGCCTCGGGCGTAGGCCGACGTCTGGCGTGACGTTTGGCGTGACGTTTGGCATGGTGTAACTCCCGAGTATACAGTCCTCGGCATGAGCAACCTCCAGCTCACGTGGACCGCCGACGAGCTGCTCGCGACGCACGACGTCGACGAACCGATGATCGCGAACGGCGTGCGTTGCCACGGCGGATTCCTGGCCGACGGCTCGTACGTCCCGCCGCGCACGAAGAACCGTGTGCCGGCGATCGACGCGTGGCAACAGTCGCATCGCGAGCAGTTCGGTACCGACATCCTCGACGCGCCGCTCGATCTGTGGCCCGCCGTGTATCCCAACGTCGCGCAGACGAAATACTTGTTGCACGAAAGCGTACGGCAACCGGTGATCACCCAACTCACGCGCATCGGCACCGTCGAAGGCTTCGGCGCGATGATCCGCCACGCGCAGCTCGGCAACGCGCAGCGCTTCTTCGACGAATCGATCGCGGGCACGGCGATCGCGCACCTGAACAAGGGCTTGTTCGAGGCGCACGCGCGCGACGAAGCAGGTTGGGACCAAGAAGCGGGACACAACCAGATGTGGTTCGCGGCTCGCGACGTGGCATTCGGAGCACCGCCGACCGAAGACGAGACGCAGACGATGCTCACACGCATGGGCATCGTGCAGCCCGACGGCACACCACCGACTCCGGAGCAGATGCGCGCCGCGGCCGAGGCGATGCGCCGCTTCTCCGATCTCGACCTGCAGCTCGAGATGACGATCCGCCGGATGCTCGGCATCTTGTTCATCGAGGTGTCGGCGTTCCACACGTTCGCGTGGGCCGAGGACGTGCTCTCCGACGACGGGCTCGTCGCCGACGCCGGCAAAGCGGCGCAGCTCGTGCGCAGCATCCGCGCCGACGAGACGCCGCACGTCGAGTACCTGCGCACGGCGCTCACCGAGATGCGCGACCGCACGTTCATCGGCGAATCGGGTCGCAAGATCGCCGGCACCGAGGTGATCGGCACACTGTGGGACGCGGGGCTCGCGGAATCGCTCGGCCCGCGCCGCGAGCAGTTCGTCAAGACCGTCGACGGCGAGCTCGCGCACGCGCTCGGATCACACCCGCGACGCGACGAGATCCTCGCAGGCTTTCACGCGCGACTCGACCCGGGAAGAGGCGGCATGAAGTTCGGCGTTTTCTACGAGCACCAGCTCCCGCGGCCGTGGACGCAGGAGTCGGAGTACCAGCTGATCCAGGACGCGCTCGAACAGATCGCGTACGCCGACAGCATCGGCATCGAGTACGCGTGGGAGGTCGAGCACCACTTCCTCGAGGAGTACTCGCACTCGAGCGCGCCCGAGGTGTTCCTCGCCGCTGCGAGCCAGCGCACGAAGAACATCCGTCTCGGGCACGGCATCGTGCAGACGCCGCCGCCGTTCAACCATCCGGCGCGGATCGCAGAACGCATTGCGATGCTCGACCTCGTGAGCGACGGCCGCGCCGACTTCGGCAGCGGTGAGTCGTCGTCCGAAGCCGAGCTCGGCGGGTTCATGATCGAGCCCGAGAAGAAGCGCGCGATGTGGGAAGAGGGGTTGCGTGTCGCGATCCGGTGCATGACCGAAGAGCCGTTCACCGGTCACTCGGGCGAGTTCGTGACGATGCCGCCCCGCAACGTGCTGCCGAAGCCGCGTCAGAAGCCGCACCCGCCGGTGTGGGTCGCGTGCAGCCGTCGCGACACGATCCACCTCGCCGCGCAGAAGGCGATCGGCGCGCTCGCGTTCGCGTTCGTCGACCCCGAAGAGGCGAAGTACTGGGTCGACGACTACTACAACACGCTCGCGAAGCAAGGTGTGCCGATCGGCGACGCCGTCAACGCGAACGTGGCGTGCGTCACGACGTTCATGTGCCACCCCGACGAGGACGAAGCGATCCGCCGTGGTCTCGAAGGCGCGAACTTCTTCGGGTACTCGCTCGCGCATTACTACGTGTTCGGGCGCCACCACCCCGCGCAGACGAACGTGTGGGAGGAGTTCCAGCAGCGGCGGGCGGAGCACGGCTACGACCCCGAAGCGGTGATCGCGGCGTCGGAGAATGCCGACCGGCTCGGCGCCAAGGTCGTCGAGGAGGGCATCGGTGGCCTGCGCGGCGCGGTCGGCACGCCCGAGCAGCTCCGCGAGTACCTGCGGCGCTACGAGGAGTGCGGCGTCGACCAGGTGATCTTCTGCTACCAGGCGGGCAAGAACCGCCACGACCACATCATGGAGGCGCTCGAGCTGTTCGGTCGCGACGTGCTCCCCGAGTTCAAAGAGCGCGACGAGAAGCTCACACGCGACAAGGCGCAGCGGCTCGCACCTGTGATCGACGAGGTGATGGCGCGCAAGCCGGCCGAGGATCATCCGCCGCTCCCCGCCGACGACTACGCATTCCCCGCGATCCCGCGCGCGATGGCCGATCGGTTTGGCAACGACCAGTTCCACCAGATGCTCGACCAGTTCGCCGAGCAGAGCGCGATCGGCCCGGGCGGCATCGAGAACCTGATCAACAGTCGTTAGCTCAGACATCGTGTGCGAGGCTCGCTCGCTCCGCACGAACGAGCCACGCAGATCACGCAAATCACGCGGATATGAGGGTGTCTCGGTGACGTGCTCGCTCCCGCGACCGGTACCCTCGCTCGCGCATGTTCGAGCAGCTGCAGCCGCTCGAGGCCGAATTCGATCGCCTCGAAGGCGACCTCCCCCGTATCTATGCAAGTGGCGACCGCCGGGCCGCCCGCGACGCCGGAAGGCGACACGCGGAGCTGAAGGCCGTCGTCGAGGCGTACCGCGAGTGGCGCAAGGTCGCGCAGGATCTCTCGGACGCGAGAGAGATGCTCGAGAACGAATCCGACGCCGAGATGCGCGCATACACCCAGACCGAGGTCAACGAGAAGGACGGCCGCCTCGGCGAGCTCGAGAGCGAGATCAAAGAGCTGCTCATCCCGCGCGACCCGAACGAGGGCCGCAACGTGATCGTCGAGATCCAAGGCGCCGAGGGCGGCGAGGAGGCCAACCTCTGGGCGGGCGACCTCTATCGCATGTACCAGCGGTACGCGGAGCGGCACGGGTTGCGCACCGAGGTGCTGTCGGGCCAGGCGTCGGAGCACGGCGGGTATCGCGACGTGACATTCCTCGTGAAGGGCGAGAACGCGTGGCGCCGCCTGAAGTACGAGGGCGGCCCGCATCGCGTACAGCGTGTGCCGGTGACCGAGAGCCAGGGGCGCGTGCACACGAGCGCGGCGACCGTCGCGGTCTTACCTGAAGCCGACGAGGTCGACGTCGCGATCGACCCCAACGACCTCGAGGTCGACGTTTATCGCGCGACCGGTCCGGGCGGGCAGTCGGTGAACACGACCGACTCCGCAGTGCGCCTCACGCACAAGCCGACCGGTCTCGTCGTCACGTGCCAGGACGAGAAGAGCCAGCTGCAGAACCGGGAGAAAGCGATGCGCATCCTGCGCGCCCGGTTGCTGCAGATCGAACAGGAGCGTCAGCAGGCCGAAGTGAGCGCGGCGCGGCGCGAGCAGGTCAAGGGCGGCGGGCGCTCGGAGAAGATCCGCACGTACAACTTCAAGGAGAACCGCGTCACCGATCACCGGATCGGTTTCACGCAGCACTCGCTCGACCGCGTGCTCGAAGGTGAGCTCGACGAGGTCGTGGATGCGCTCGCGGCCGACGAGCGGGCGCGCCAGCTCGGCGGCGAGCAGGCCTGAGGTTCGCGCGACGTGTCCTGGCGGACCTTGCGCGCGGACACGGCGCGCCGGCTGTCTGATGCGGGCATAGTGCCGGCCGATGCCGAAGCGCGTTTCATCGTCGAGCGCGCGTCCGGCTACGACGCCGACGAGTGGCTCGAGATTGCCGATGTGCAACCGCCGGCGCGGGCCGCGCAGCGGCTCGACGACATGATCGTGCGTCGCATCGCGGGCGAGCCGTTGCAGTACGTGCTCGGCACGTGGGCGTTCCGTGGCATCGACGTGTGGGTCGACCGCCGGGTGCTGATCCCGCGGCCCGAGACCGAGATCGTCGTCGAGTACGCGCTGGAAGAGGGCGAGCGCCTCGGGTTGCGCCGGTCGCGGCGGCGGCTCGCGATCGTGCACGACGAACCGACTGCGTACGTCGCCGATCTCGGGACCGGGTGCGGCGCGATCGCGCTCGCGCTCGAAGCCGAGCTGCCGGACGTCGAGGTGTGGGCAACCGACATCAGCGACGACGCGCTCGCGGTCGCCCGTGCGAACGTGGCCGGCGCAGCGGCGACGCGCATTCGCCTCCCGCCCCGGGGATCGCCGTGGTTCAGCGCGCTGCCGCCGGACTTGGCCGGTCGCCTGCACCTCGTGGTGTCGAATCCGCCGTACGTCGCGCAAGGCGAGCTTCTGCCACGCGAAGTCGCGGACTACGAGCCGGCCGAGGCATTGCGCGCCGGTCCGACGGGGACCGAAGCGCTGGAGACGATCTTGCACGAGGCGCGAGAGTGGCTCGCGCCGTCGGGGACACTCGTGCTCGAGCTCGCGCCGCACCAGGCAGAGGAGATGGACGCGCGGGCGTGCGCCCTCGGATACGCCGAGGTGTTCGTGCGCGACGACATGGCGGGCAAGCCTCGAGCCCTGATCGCGCGCACGGGATAGGTTCCCGGCCATGGCCGAAGATCAGCTCGATGTGGACGCGATGCTCGCGCGGTTCCGTGATCGTGCCGAGGCTGTGCGACGACGTCCGCTGCCGCCCGTGGCTGGAGCCGAACGGCAACAATTCATCGAGCAGGCCCAGCTCGACTTCCAGGACTACGCGCTGATCGGCGACGCGCAATGGCTCTTCGAAAACGGCGTGCTCACGTTGACCGTAGATCTCGGATCGACCTAGATCGCCTCTGGCGGCGAGAACGTTGAACTTTTGGCAACTTCTCCTTGCACTCGTGCGCCGCGCGACGAACACTGGTTTCGCGCCGCCTCCCGCGAGTGCACGCGATGGATGAGGGCGGACACGCAGCTCACGCCAGGGAGTTTGTCGCGCCGTCGTTCGTAACCCTTGCGCGCCGGCCTTCCCACGCGTCGATCGTCATGGCTTTCAGCGCGTCGGCGTCGCGCGTGTTCGCGATTGCCCGCCGGCCGTCGTCGAGCAGCACGGTGACGATGCCGATCGACGGCGAGCCGTCTCGCTCGAAGGCCACTGACGTGGCCTCGATCGTGCCACTCGCGTCGACGAGTCCGGCCGGTTCGCGGCGGGGAGCGCGTCGACCTCTGCTTGCACGTGATGCGTCTCCGACGGGTGCGAAGGCGGCGTCGTCGACCACACTGCGGCCGCGTGCTTCGTTGCGTACCAACCGAGCGCGGTCGTGAGGCCGTACGTGCCCGGATCGGCGCGCAGGCGTTGAACCATGCGCGCGATGCCGTGGGTCGGGTAGTTGTTCACCGGCCCGCCGGCGAAGCCGAGGCCGCCGGTCACTGTGGGCGGGCGCACGTCGTCCTCGGTGATGCCGAGCGCGTATCGCGCGAGTTGCACGGCCGACGGGAAGCATGAGTACAGGTCGAAGTGCGCGACGTCGTCGACGCCGACACCGGCGCCGCGAAGCGCGCTCGTCGTTGTAGCGCGCATCGCGGGCGATTCGTGGAGCGACGCCCTCTCGGTGACGAACCAGTGGTCGTGCGCTTCGGCCGCCGCGTGGAAGAACACCATTTGGTCGTCGTGCACGCCCGCCGCGCGCGCCGCGTCGTACGCGCAGAGGATCACGGCCGCGCCCTGATCGACGTCGATGTTCGCGCACATGCGCTTCGGGTACGGGAAGCACACCATGCGGTTGTCGGGGGTCACCGTACGGATCTCCTCCGGCGAATACGCCACGCGCGACCACGCAGCCGGGTTCCCGGACGCAACCGACGCGAACGCCGACCAGAGCCTGCTGGCGTGATCCTGGTGCTCCTCGACGTCGCGGCCGAGATGGGCGCGCAACGCGGTTTCGAACAACGGGTACACGATCGTCGGCGCCACCGCGAGGTGCGCCATCTCGTACTCGCTCGCGCCCGGCCGGTCGTTGCCGATGATCCACTCGCACGGCGCGTCGTCGCCGCCGTCCCACGTGAGCGTGACTCGCGGCTCGCGCCGGGCGCGCCAGCGCGTGTGCATCGATTCCCCGCCTCCGATCAGCACGACGTCGCACTCGCCGCGTTGGATGCGGCGCGCGAACTCGTTCGCCAGCAGTTGCGGGCTGTTGCCACCGACGGTCGACACCGCGGTTGCACGCGGTGTGATGCCGAGCAGGCGCGCGGCGAACGCGCCGGGATTGCCGTAACGCCACGACCCGATCGCCACGGCCGCGACGATGTCGACCTTCTGCAACAGTGCGGCGCCGGCATCGCGCTCGGCTTCACGCGCCGCGTCCGCGAACAGCTCGACGGGTGCGCGCGCGTCGGCCGCGGGCACGCGCTGATTCGTCTGCCCGACGCCGACGACGACCGGTGCACGCGGATCGACCATGAGCGAGGAACCCTACCGGTCGCGGCGCGGTTGTCTCACTCTTCAACTGCCGCCGCGAGCGCCGGCCACGTCGGCTCGCCCGGCGCCGCGCTGTCGCGACAGATCGATCGGTACCGACACGTGCGGCACACCTCGATCTCGTTGACACCACGCCACTCCTCGGCGCGCCACATCTCGGCGACGGCCTCGCGCAACTCGTCGGTGATCGCCGCGAGGTCGTCGTCGCCGGGCTCCCACGGCTCGGGGTCGTCGTCGATCTCCGGTTGCAGGTACTCGTAGCGCAGTTGCAGGCGAAGGCCCGTGCGGGCCGCGTCGCGCGCGAGGACCCACGCTTGCACGCGCGCACGAGGATCGTCTGCGAGACGTTCGTACCGCAATGCGCCAGTCTTGTAGTCGCGGGCGTCGAGCAGGCCGTCGTGTATCCACACGGCGTCGATACGCGTGGACGCGAGGAACATCGGAACGGGTTCCTTGTGGAAGCGCACCCGGTCGACCTCGTGCGCGTCGTTGTCGAACGCGGACGGGCAACGGCGCGCGTGACGCGCGATGAACGCCTGCATCTGCGGCGTGTCGGCCTGGGCCTCGGTGAGCACCCGTGTGACGTGCGTGTCGTCGTGGCACGTGCCGGTAGTGTGCAGCCGCTCGAGGATGGTGTGGACCAGCAGACCCTGATCGGGTGAGCGGCCGGTGTCGCTCGGCGGCACACGCAGCAACACGCTCGTGAGGAAGAGTCGCGGGCACCACAGGAAATCGGCATATGTCGACGGCGTGAGGCGGACGATCTGCGGCAGGCGCGCGGTCACGTGCTCCTCGTGATCTGCGGGCAGCCCGGCAGGCATGGGCAATCGCGGCAGTCGCGTCCGGCGTTCGTCTTCCGGCTATGCGCTCGTGCGCGGATCACGTCAACGCGGGACTCGAGCCACGCGCGCGCCTCGTCGAGCTGGGTCGTCAGGTCGATCGCATACTCGACGGAGCGATCTTCGACAAGGTCGACTGCGACGATCCGCAACGATGCGCGCGCCCAATCCGACGCGCGCAGGATCGCGAACCGGATGTCGACGCTGTCGATCACCTGCGGCTGCACACTGATGCGCACAATGCGCAGCTCACGCGTGCCTTGCGCATCGATGGTCGCGATGCCGGCGGGACCGACGAGTCGCACACCGATGTCGGTGAGATCGGTCGACCATCCGAGGTCGTGCACGTCGACCGCGAGTGCGCCGAACCGGCAGAGGTACGCGCGCGACGCCGCGCGATACACGGCGCGCTGTTCGGGCTCGAGGTCGGTCGGCTCCGGGAAGCCGTGCCCGGGCGCGACTGCACCACGATGCCAGGTGATTGCATCCGCGATCAGGCGATTGGACACCTCGAACGCCGCGTCGCCCAGCTTCGAGGGTTTGCTCGCCGTCTCGTGCTCGTGCGCAAGCCGGCGGGGGCACATGTCGTCGGCTCGGCGCAGAAGCGAGGGCGTGACCCTCGGCAACTCGTCGAGATCTGCCGTTCCCACGACCATGCAACGTACAGCCGGTCTGTGACATTCGCTGGGTACACTCACATCGGGTGGTTCGCGAGCGAGCCATTCGCCAACGGCCCGGTGCGAGCGACGTCGGGTGGGAGGAAAATGCGTATCGCGATCGGCGGCGACCACGCGGGCTACCCGCTCAAGCAGCATCTCGGTCAGGTGTTGAAGGAATGGGGTCACGACGTCGACGACCTCGGCACGCATTCCGAGGATCCGGTCGATTACCCGCCGTACTGCGCGGCCGTCGCCCGCGCGGTAGTGCGCGGCGACGCCGAGCGCGGCATCGTGCTCGGCGGCAGCGGCCAGGGTGAGCAGATCAGCGCGAACAAGGTGCGCGGCGCGCGCGCCGCACTCTGCAACGAGTTGTACACGGCGCGCATGGCGCGCGCACACAACGACGCCAACGTGTTGTCGATGGGCGCGCGAATCGTCGCCGCGCAACTTGCCGAAGAGATCGTGCGGATCTTCCTCGAGACGTCGTTCGACGGGGGGCGCCACGTGCGGCGGATCGAGGAGATCGCCGACATCGAAGCCGAGGAGTCGGGATGACGACGCCGCTGGAGCGCACCGACCCCGAGATCGCATCGATCCTGCAGCGTGAGCTCGAACGGCAGAACACTACGATCCAGCTGATCGCGTCCGAGAATTTCACGTCGCCCGCGGTGCTCGCAGCGCAGGGTTCGGTGTTGACCAACAAGTACTCCGAGGGCTACCCCGCCAAGCGTTACTACGGCGGCAACTACGTGGTCGACGAGGCCGAGGACCTCGCCCGGTCTCGCGCCTGTGCGCTGTTCGGCGCCGATCACGCCAACGTGCAGCCGCACTCGGGTGCCGGCGCCAACATGGCCGCATACATGGCGGTGCTCGATCCCGGCGACAAGGTGATGGGGATGCGGCTCGACCAGGGAGGCCACCTCACCCATGGGTCACCGGTCAACTTCAGCGGCCGCCTCTACGACTTCGTCGCGTACGGCGTCGACGACACGAGCGAGATCCTCGACTACGACGCGATCCGCGACATGGCCGTGCGCGAGCGCCCGCGGATGATCATCGCGGGCGCCACCGCATACCCACGCACGATCGACTTCGGGGCGTTCCGTGCCATCGCCGACGAAGTCAGCGCGATGCTGCTCGTCGACGCCGCGCACATCGCGGGCCTGATCGCGGGTGGCGCACACCCGTCGCCGGTGCCGCATGCCGACATCGTGACGTTCACGACGCACAAGACGTTGCGCGGGCCGTGTGCCGGGGCGATCCTCTCGCGCAGCGAGTACGGCGCCGCGATCGACAAGGCCGTGTTCCCCGGACTGCAGGGCGGCCCGCTGATGCATGTGATCGCGGCCAAGGCCGTCGCGTTCCACGAGGCGAGCCAGCCGTCGTTCTCGAGTTACGCCGCCGACATCGTCGTCAACGCACGGGCGCTCGCCGCCGCGCTCGCCGGCGAGGGCTTCCGCATCGTGTCCGGCGGCACCGACAACCACCTGATGCTCGTCGATCTGCGGCCGTTTGCCGTCACGGGCAAGGTGGCGCAAGAGGCGCTCGACCGGGCGGGGATCACCGTGAACAAGAACGCGATCCCGAACGACCCCGAGAAGCCGTTCGTCACGAGCGGCCTGCGGCTCGGCACAGCGTCGTGCACGACCGCCGGGATGGGCCCCGAGCAGATGCGCGAGATCGCGTCGCTGATCGCGCGTGTGCTCCGCGCCGTCGACGACGACGCCGTCGCCACCGATGTTCGTGAGCAGGCCAACCGGCTCTGTTCGAAGTTCACCCCGTATCCGAACACGTGAGCTCACCGTTTTCGAGCTCGTACGCGATCGTCCTCGGCGTCGCCCTCGGAACGACGCTGCTCGTGACGCCGCTGGTGCGACGATTCGCCATCCGCACGGGCGCGGTCGTGCAGCCGTCGACCGACGCGCGTCACGTGCACACCAAGCCCGTGCCCACGTTGGGCGGCGCGGCGATGTTCATCGGGTTCCTCGTCGCGATGGCGGTCGCTTCGCAACTGCACGACTTCAAGGATGTCTTCCAAGCCGGACCCAGCGGACTCAACACAGAGCCGTTCGGCCTGTTGCTCGGCGCGGGGGTGATGTTCGTCGTCGGCGCGCTCGACGACCTGATCGACGTGTCGCCGCCCGCGAAGGTTGCCGGTCAAGTGCTCGCGGCCAGCCTGCTCGCGTTGTGCGGCGTGACGATGTTCTACTTCCGGATGCCGTTCAACTTGTTCTCGACCGACACCGTGGTGCTCGGCTCCGACTGGGCGCCGTTGGTGACGGCGGTGTGGGTCGTGTTGATGACGAATGCGATCAATCTCATCGACGGCCTCGACGGCCTCGCGGCGGGCATCGTCGCGATCGCGGGCGGCGCATTGTTCTTGTTCGCCGACCGGCTCACCGGCGCGCACGCGCTCGCGTCGGGCAATCTCGGCCCCCTCGTGGCGATCGTCGCGGTCGGGGTGTGCATCGGGTTCCTGCCGTTCAACTGGAACCCGGCGCGGATCATCATGGGCGACGCGGGCGCGTTGTTCCTCGGGGTGTTGCTCGCGGTGCCGACGATCACGATCGGCGGGCGAACCGACAGCGGATTCTCGGGCAACACGTTCTTCTTCTTCGGGCCACTGCTGATCCCCGTCGTGATCCTCGGCGTGCCGATCATGGACACCGTGTTCTCGTTCGTGCGACGACTCTGGCACCGCCAGCACTGGCATCAAGCCGATGCCGGTCACTTGCACCATCGTTTGATGCGGCTCGGCCACGGACCGCGCCGCACGGTGGTGATCCTGTGGCTCTGGACCGCGCTGCTCTCGGGGGTTGCGCTGTTGCCGACGTACACGAACGAGGGCAACGCGCTCGTGCCTTTCGTCATCGCCGCGATGGCGCTGCTGCTGTTCGCGTGGTTCCACCCCGGCGTCCGCTTGCGTCGTGAGCGCTCCGAACGACGGCGCCACCCGTCGGTGGTCGCGGGCGACGACATCGTCGATCTCGAGGAACGCCGCCGGCGCGCTTCTGGGTCGCGACTCAGCTCCTGAGAGGCGGCTCCGCCGTATCACGGAGCTTCCCTGCTCCCGCCAGCTCGCTGCGTTCGCTCGGCTCACTCCGCTCGCGGCCTGGTGCGGGTCCTGATACCTCGCACGTAATCCGATCTCCGCGCGCTCGGGTTTGACGAGTTGTCGAGCGCCCCGTAGATTGGGAAATCATTCACAAGCGGTCCTGGCAGCGTCGCCGGGCCGCCTGAGGGGAGCTTCTCGGGTGCCGCCGACAGAGGAACACCGTCAGCCGGCGATCGGGTCCCAGCGCACCATGTGGCAAGGATTCTCCGATGCGCTCGCGCAAGGCGTCGAGCTCGCCGGCACCACTGTCATCTTCGTCCTCTTGGGCCTCTGGCTCGACAGCAGCCTCGGAACGCGACCACTGTTCACCGTCGCGCTCGGCCTACTCGCGGTGATCGGGCTCGGTGCGCGCGCCTACTACCGGTATCTGGCAGACATGGCGCGCGAGGAGGAAGGAAGACCGTGGAGACGCAAACCCACCACGTAGAACGCGAGGTCGCGGTCGACATCGCGCGCCACGGCCTCATCGCGGCGCCAGTGATCGTGCTCGTCGCGGGTCTCGTACGCGGATCGGACGGTGCCGCCAGCGCGGCCGTCGCGATCTGCATCGTGATCCTCAACTTTCTCGCGGCGGCCGCGATCATGTCGCGCGCCACGCGCGGCGGCCCGGGCGCGGTAGCCGGTGCCGCGCTCGGCGGCTACGTCGTGCGCCTCGGCGTGATCTTCGTTGCATTGTTGCTGCTGAAGAACCTCGGTTGGATCGACCTCCCGACGCTCGGCATCGTGCTCGTCGCCACGCATGTCGGGTTGCTCTTCTGGGAGACGAAGTACCTCAGCATCTCGCTCGCGGCGCCCGGGCTGCGCCCTGCGCCGCCCGGCCCCTCCGGAGAGAAATGAACGCGCTGTTCGCCGTCGACATCCCGCCGGTCAGCCACGTCACGATCTGGGGCAGCGGTCCACTCGGCTTCAACAAGACGGCCGCCATCTATCTCTTTGCGACGGTCGCGACGATCTTGGTGTTCGTGCTCGGGACGCGCCGCAAGGACGCGCTCGTTCCGGCTGGGCTCTTTCAGAACACGGCGGAGTCGGGCGTCGCGTTCGTGCGCAACAACATCATCATGCAGACGATGGGCAGCGACGGCCTCTACTGGCTGCCGTACCTGACCGCGCTGTTCTTCTTCATCTTCTTCAGCAACATCACCGAGGTCATCCCCGGTGTGCAGTTCCCCGCGAACGCACGGTTCGGCATACCGGCGATCCTCGCGTTGCTCTCGTGGATCTTCTTCAACGTTGTCGGCGTCGTCCGCCAGGGTCTCGGCCATTACATCAAGAACTCGACGATTCCTCCGGGCGTGCCCGTCATGCTCGTACCGCTGATCTTCATCATCGAGCTGGTGTCGACGTTCTTGGTGCGGCCGTTCTCGCTGGCGGTCCGGCTCTTCGCGAACATGTTGGCCGGCCACCTGATCCTCGTGACGTTCGCGACGCTGACCGCCGCGCTGTGGGCGCTCAACACGCTCGTCGTCGTGATGCCGTTCTCGTTCGCGCTGCTGGTGGCGATGACGGCGTTCGAGGTCCTGGTCAGCTTCTTGCAAGCGTTCATCTTCACGATCCTCACAGCCGTGTACATCGGCCTTTCCATGCACCCCGAGCACTGACAACACAAGGAGAACTCCGTGCTTCTGCTCCATCTCCTGCTCGCCCAGGCGACCAACCCCGACACCAGCAAGGGCTTGGCCGCCATCGGCAAGGGCATCGTCTACGGCGCCGCCGCCATCGGGCCGGGCATCGGCATCGGCATCATCGTGGGGAACGCGATCACCGCGATGGCGCGTCAGCCCGAGTCGCGCGGCACCGTGCAAACGACGATGTTCATCGGCATCGCGTTCACCGAAGCGCTCGCGCTCTTCGGGTTCGTGCTCTCGTTCATCATCTCGGCCTGACAGGAGGACAGGTGCGAACTCGCATCCGCGTCACGCTCGGACTCCTCGGCGTCGTCTTGGCGCTCTTCGTCGTCGCGGCGCCGGCATTCGCCGCGGACGAGGGCGGCATCTCGTTCGCCGACAACACGGCCCAGGAGTGCTACAACAAGCTCGCCGAAGGCAAGACCGTCGACGACTGCCAGAAGGCACCGAACCCGCTGCTGCCTGCAGCCAACGAGATGATCTGGGGTTCGCTCGCCTTCGCCGTCTTATTCGTCGCGATGTTGAAATTCGGCGTGCCTGCCGTCCGCAACATGGAGAAGGCCCGCGAGGACAAGATCCGCAGCGACCTCGAGTCGGCCGAGCGCGGCTCGCGTCGAGGCGGAGTCGGAGAAGACGGAGTACGAGCGTCAGATCGCCGACGCACGCAACGAAGCCGGCCGCATCGTCGAAGAAGCACGGCAGTCTGCCGAGGTTGTGCGTCGTGACCTGACGACCCGCGCCGAGCAAGAAGCGCGCGAGATCCGCGAGCGCGCGCAAGCCGACATCGGCAACCAACGCGCCCAGGCGCTCGCGCAACTACGTGACGAGGTGGCGCAACTGTCGATCGACCTCGCCGGTCGCATCGTCGAGCGCAACCTCGACAACGACACGAACCGCCAGCTCGTCGAGAGCTTCCTGGATCAGGCGGCGAGGAGCAACTGATGATGAGCGAGCGTCGCGGAACGGCGTACGGGGCCCGAGCGGCCGGGCTCAGACAGCCGAGAGCGCGGAAGCATGGCTGACCGCATCGAGGCGTTCGCGCAGGGCCTGCTCGAGATCGCGCAGGCCGAAGGCCGCCTGAGCGATGTCGAAGACGAGCTGTTCCGTTTCTCCCGGATCGTCGAGGGTAACGACGACTTGCGCATGGCGCTGTCGAACCCGGGTCTTCCTGTCGACCGGCGCGCCGCGATCGTCGATGAGCTGCTCGAGGGACGCGCGCTCGACCTCACACGCGCCATCGCGTCGTTCATCGTCGCGGCCGGGCGGGGTCATGACCTGCCGGTGATCATCTTGCGGTTCACCGAGCTCGCGGCGCAGACGCGAGAGCTTGCGCTGGCCGAGGTGCGGTCGGCGGTGCCGCTCGACGACGCGCAGGTCACGCGGCTCGCGGAGGTGTTGTCGCGCGCGACAGGCAAGCGTGTCGAGGTGAAAGTGGTCGTCGATCCCGACGTGATGGGAGGCCTCGTCGCCACGATCGGCGACACCGTGATCGACGGCTCCGTACGCCACCGACTCGAGAAGCTGAAGGAGCAGATGTGACGCGCAGGGAGAAGACCTAATGGCGGAACTCACGATCGATTCGGGCGACATCGCCGCGGTTCTCCGCAAGAGCGTCGAGGGTTTCCGGCCGACCGTCGACCGCGCGCAGGTCGGGCGTGTGCTCGAGGTCGGCGACGGCATCGCGCGCGTCGCGGGCCTTCCGCACGCGGCCGTCAACGAGCTGCTCGAGTTCGAGCGCGGCGCGCTCGGGCTCGCGCTGAACCTCGAGGAGGAGACGATCGGCGCGGTCGTGCTCGGGAAAGCAGACGAGGTCGAAGAGGGCCAGTTGGTCACTGCGACCGGACGCATCCTTTCGATCCCGGTGGGCGACTCGTTGCTCGGGCGCGTCGTCGACGCGCTCGGCGTGCCGATCGACGGCCGCGGCCCGGTCCCGCAAGATGAACACCGGCGCCTCGAAGTGCAGGCGCCCGGCATCACAGGCCGTCAAGCCGGTGCACGAGCCCCTGCAAACGGGCATCAAGGCGATCGACGCGATGACGCCCATCGGCCGCGGCCAACGCGAGCTGATCATCGGCGACCGCAAGACCGGCAAGACGACGGTCGCGATCGACACGATCCTGAACCAGAAGGGTCAGGGCGTGAAGTGCATCTACGTGGCGATCGGGCAGAAGGGATCGACGGTCGCGCAGACGGTCGAGACGCTGCGCGAGCACGGCGCCCTCGAGTTCACGGTCGTCGTGAGCGCGCCCGCATCCGACGAAGCGGTGTTCAAGTACCTCGCCCCGTACTCGGGCTGCGCGATGGGCCAGCACTGGATGGACAACGGCGAGGCCGCGCTCGTGGTGTACGACGACCTGTCGAAGCAGGCCGAGGCATACCGCCAGCTCGCGCTGTTGCTCCGCCGGCCGCCCGGTCGCGAGGCGTACCCCGGCGACGTGTTCTACCTGCACTCACGGCTGCTCGAGCGCGCGGCGAAGCTGAGCGACGAGCGCGGCGCGGGCTCGCTCACCGCGCTGCCGGTCATCGAGACCAAGGCCGGCGACGTCTCGGCGTACATCCCGACCAACGTCATCTCGATCACCGACGGTCAGATCTATCTGCAAGACGACTTGTTCAAGTCGGGTGTGCGCCCGGCCGTCGACGTCGGCATCTCGGTGTCGCGCGTCGGTGGCGCCGCGCAGGTCAAGGCGATGAAGTCGGTGGCGGGCACTTTGAAGCTCGACCTCGCGCAGTTCCGGGAGCTCGAGGCGTTCGCGACGTTCGGTTCCGAGCTCGACGCGGTGTCGAAGGCGCAGCTCGAGCGGGGCGCGCGGCTCGTCGAGCTGTTGAAGCAGCCATTGCACGCGCCGATGCCGGTCGAGGAACAGGTCGTCTCGATCTTCGCCGGTACGAACGGCTACCTCGACGACGTGCCCGCGGCCGACGTGCGCCGGTTCGAGACCGAGCTGCTCGACTTCGTGCGCACCCGGCACCGCGAGCTGTTGAACACGATCCGAACGACAGGGGCGATGCCCGAGGAGGATGTCGTCGCCGCGATCACGAACTTCCGGTCGGGCTTCCGTACTTCCGGCGACCAGCCCGTGGGCACGAGCACGACTACCGCGGCCGACGCCGCCGGCCCGGCCACGAGTCCCGAGACCTTGGAAACGGAATGAGCGCGCCTCCAACGAAGCATGATGCGGCGACCGCAGCGAGCGGAGCGAGCGGAGCGAGCGGAGGAAGCTCGCCAGGGACCGAGCGGCCGCGGGCCGGCTATCCCGGCCCGCAGCGAGGGAGCGCATAAGGATGGCCGGCGGTCAAGAACGGATCTTGCGCCGAAAGATCAAATCGGTGCAGGCGACGAAGAAGATCACGCGCGCGATGGAGCTGATCGCCGCGAGCCGCATCGTGAAGGCGCAAGCGCGCGTCGCGGCCGCGGTCCCGTACGCGGACGGCATCACCGACGTCGTGCGCAGCCTGCAAGCGGCGAGTGGCGGCTCGAACAGTCCGTTGCTCGTGCCGCGCCCGAGCATCCACAAGGCTGCGCAGATCATCATCGCCGCCGACCGTGGTTTGTGCGGTGGCTACAACGCGACGGTGATCCGTGCCGGTGAGGCGCAGATGCGTGTCCACCAGGCGCAAGGGCGTGACGCCGCGATCATCGCGGTCGGGCGCAAGGTCGAGAGCTACTTCCGCTTCCGCGGCCAGCCGATCGACGCGACGTTCGCAGGGTTCAGTGACAACCCGACGTACGAGGACGCGCGCGGTGTCGCGGCGTCGGTCGTCGGCCGCTTCGAGAGAGAGGATCTCGACCTCGTCGAGCTCGTGTACACGCGATTCATCTCGGCCGGTCGACAAGAGATCGTCGTACGACCACTGCTGCCACTCGACCGGGAAGGCTTCGAGCCGGTCGAGGGTGAGCCCGCGGCTGCGGTTGGCGACTACGAGTTCGAGCCGAGTCCCGAGGTGATTTTGAACACGCTGCTGCCGCGCTATGCAGAAGCACGGGTGTACGCGGCGCTGTTGAACGCGGCGGCGTCCGAGCACGCGGCGCGCCAGCGCGCGATGAAAGCCGCAACCGACAACGCCGAAGAGTTGATCAACACGTACACCCGCCGCATGAACCGTGCCCGCCAGGACTCGATCACGACCGAGATCATGGAGATCGTCGGCGGGGCCGAAGCGTTGAGCAAGGTCGGCGGCGACCACCGCCACGTTGCCGAGGAAGAAGAGTACGCACAGACGACGGGAGCACTGAGCTGATGACCACTACCGCCGAACCCGAGGCCGAGCTGAAGAGCGGGCGCGTCGTCGCTATCTACGGGCCGGTCGTCGACGTCGAGTTCCCGCCCGAGTCGCTGCCCGAGATCAACACCGCGCTCGAGATGACGATCAAGCTCGAGGGCGACACCGTGCGGGTCACTGCCGAGGTCGCGCAGCAGATCGGCGAAGGTCGTGTGCGTGCGATCTGCCTGAAGCCGACCGACGGGTTGCAGCGCGGCACCGAGGTGCGCAATACCGGTCATGGCATCACGATGCCGGTCGGTGAAGGCACGCTTGGCCACGTGTGGAACGTGATCGGCGAGCCGCTCGACATCGAGCAGTCGCAGGTCACGAACATCAACGACCGGTGGGAGATCCACCGCGACGCGCCGCCGTTCGACCAGCTCGAGCCCAAGGCCCAGATGTTCGAGACGGGCATCAAGGTCATCGACTTGCTCGAGCCGTACGTGCAGGGCGGCAAGATCGGCCTGTTCGGCGGCGCCGGCGTCGGCAAGACGATCCTGATCCAGGAGATGATCAACCGCGTCGCGACGCAACACGGTGGTGTGTCGGTGTTCGCGGGCGTGGGGGAGCGCACTCGCGAGGGCACCGACCTCTGGATCGAGATGCAGGAGTCGGGCGTCATCGAGAAGGCCGCGCTCGTGTACGGTCAGATGGACGAGCCGCCGGGCGTGCGCCTGCGCGTCGCGCTGTCGGCGCTGACGGTCGCCGAGTACTTCCGTGACGTGCAAAACCAGGACGTGCTCTTGTTCGTCGACAACATCTTCCGGTTCGTGCAGGCGGGCTCGGAGGTGTCGACGCTGCTCGGCCGCATGCCCTCGGCCGTGGGGTACCAGCCGACGCTCGCCGACGAGATGGGTGAGCTGCAGGAGCGCATCACGTCGACCAAGGGGCACTCGATCACGTCGCTGCAGGCGGTGTACGTGCCGGCCGACGACTACACCGACCCCGCGCCGTTCACGACGTTCACGCACCTCGACGCCACGACCGAGCTCGCCCGCGAGATCGCGGCGCTCGGGATCTACCCCGCAGTCGACCCGCTCGCGTCGACGAGCAACATCCTGGCGCCCGAGATCGTAGGGGAGCGTCACTACGCAGTGGCGCGTCGCACCCAGGAGACGTTGCAGCGGTACAAGGAGCTGCAGGACATCATCGCGATCCTCGGTATCGACGAGCTCTCCGAGGAGGACAAGCTGATCGTCGCGCGCGCCCGCAAGGTGCAGAAGTACCTGAGCCAGCCGTTCTTCGTGGGCGAGGTGTTCACCGGCCTGAAGGGCATCTTCGTGCCCGTGCAGGAAACGGTGGAGAGCTTCGAGGCCCTGGTGAGCGGCGAGCTCGACCACGTGCCCGAGCAGGCGTTCTTCAACGTCGGCGGCGTCGAGTCGGTGCTCGCCAAGGCGAAGACGTTGCGCGAGTCGTAGGCGGAGGCACGGATGGTGACGATGCGAGTTGTCGAGATCGAGTGCCGGAGCCGGAGACGACCCGGCCGGCGCGAGAGCTGAGCTCGACGTGGAAGTGCAGTTGGTGTCACCCGAGCAGGTGCTCTACACCGGTGAGGCGAAGATGGTCGTCGTCCGCACGCTCGGCGGCGGCGACATCGCCTTCGAGGATCACCACGCGGCGTTCCTCGGCGCGCTGGCCGATTGGCCCGCCCGCGTGAAGTTCGACGACGGCACGCAGGAGTGGTTCGCGGTCCACAGCGGCTTCGTCGAGGTCGGCAACAACCGCGTGATCATCCTCTCCGACGTCGCGGAGATGAGGAGCGAGATCGACGTCGAGCGGGCACGCGCGGCCAAGGAGCGCGCCGAGGAGCTCCTGCGCGCCGACCCCGAGGACGAGCTCGCCAAGGCCGCGCTGCTGCGCGCCGACGTCCGCATCGACGTCGCCACCGCCGGCTGAACCGTTCTCACCGGCCCGCCCGGGTCCATGCCGGTAGCGTCATCGCACGATGCCATCACCCGCTCGCCTGACGCGCGCGTTCCGGCGCACGTTCGGGTCGCTCGACACGCACAACTACCGCTTGTTCTTCGGCGGCAACCTCGTGTCGTACATCGGTTCGTGGATGCAGACGATGGCCGAGGCGTGGCTGGTGCTGACGCTGACCGGCAGCGGCGTCGCGGTCGGCACGACGTTCGCGTGCAGGTTCCTGCCGGTGGCGTTGTTCGGGCTGTGGGGCGGTGTCGTCGCCGACCATTTCGAACGCCGCAAGGTGCTGCTCGTCACGCAGACGCTCATGGCACTGCTCGCGGTCGTGCTGTGGGTGATCGTGCTGACCGATGTCGTGCACGTCTGGATGGTGTTCGGCCTCGCGATCGTGCTCGGGTTCGTCACCGTTGTCGACGAACCGGCGCGTCACGCGTTCGTCGAGGAGATGGTGGGTCGCGACCGACTCCCGAACGCGATCGCGCTGAACAGCGCGGTCAACAACTCCGCGCGAATCACGGGTCCCGCGATCGCCGGCGTGGTCATCGCCGGCGCGGGCGTGTCGTGGGTCTTCTTCGCGAACGCGTTGTCGTTCATCGCCGTGGTCTGCGCACTCTCCGCGATGCACCGCTCGCAGCTGCACCCGGTGCACCGCGAGATCGGACGACCGCAGATTCGCGAGGGCGTGCGGCTGGCGTGGCAGACGGTGGAGATGAGGTCGACGATCGTGCTCGTCGCGGTGGTCGGCACGCTCGTCTACAACTTCCCTACGTTCCTCACGCTGCTGGCGAAGAACACCTTCGACGGCGACGCCGGTCTCGCCGGGTTCCTGATGGCGGTGCTCGGTGTGGGCACAGTCGTCGGTGCGCTGTTCGCCGCGCTGCGCGCCCGGCCGCGTCAGGCAACGGTGATCGGCGCGGCGGCCTTCCTCGGGTTCGCGTTGCTTGCGATCGCATTCCTGCCCACGCAATTCCTGGTCATCGTGACCTTGGTCCCGGTTGGTGCGGCGGCCACGTTCTTCGGCTCGACCGCCAACGCGCACATGCAGGTGTCGTCGCCGCAACACGCGCGCGGCCGCGTGATGTCGATCTACATGTTGCTCACGCTCGGGAGCACTGTGGTCGGCGGACCGTTCGTGGGCTGGGTGTGCGAGCACTGGAACCCCCGCGCCGGGCTCGGGCTTGCCGGTGCCGTCACGGCCGGTGCCGCGATCGTGCTTGCGTCGGTGCGGCGGGCCGCGGCACACCGCGCCGAGATCAGGCCGTGTAGCGAACCGCTGCGTACTGCGTCAGCTTCGTCCAGCGGTGCTGCGCTTCGATGATGCGGATCGTGCCCGACTTCGAGCGCATCACGAGGCTCTGCGTCCCGGCACCGTCGCCCCAATAGCGCACGCCGCGCAACAGCTCGCCGTCGGTGATGCCCGTCGCCGCGAAGAACACGTCGCTGCCCGAAACGAGGTCGTCGGTGGTGAGCACGTTGTCGAGGTCGTAGCCCGCGTCCAGCGCCGCGCGCCGTTCGTCGTCGTCGCGCGGCCACAGCCGACCCTGGATCGCACCGCCGAGGCACTGCAGCGCGCACGCGGCGATCACACCTTCGGGCGTACCGCCGACCCCGAACAGGATGTCATTGCCGGAGTTGCGCCATGCGACCGAGATCGCACCCGCGACGTCACCGTCGGGAATCAACCGGATGCGCGCACCCGCGTCGCGGCACTCACGGATGATGTCCTCGTGGCGGTCGCGATCGAGAACGACTGCGGTGACGTCGCTGACCTTCTCTCCGAGTGCTTTCGCCACCGCCTCCAAGTTCGCGGTGACCGGTGCGTTGAGGTCGATGGCGTCCGCGGCCGCGGGCCCGGCGGCGATCTTCTCCATGTACACACAGGGCCCGGGATCGAACATCGTCCCGCGCTCGCTCATCGCGATCACCGAGATCGCGCCACCGCGACCGAGCGATGTCAGCGTCGTGCCGTCGATGGGGTCGACTGCGATGTCCATGCTCGGGGCCGCGCCGTCTCCGATCTGCTCGCCGTTGAACAGCATCGGCGCTTCGTCCTTCTCGCCTTCGCCGATCACCACGACACCGTCCATCGCAACGCTGCTCAGGACGATGCGCATGGCCTCGACGGCGGCGCCGTCGGCCGCGTTCTTGTCTCCGCGACCCATCCAGCGTCCGCCGGCGAGCGACGCCGCCTCGGTGGCGCGCATGAGCTCCATTGCGAGGTTGCGGTCCGGCCGTTGCTGCGGATCCATGCGGTGGGGCTCCCTGTTCCGCCTGAGTCGACCGACGTTAGTCGACCGGCTAGAACACGGCCTATGGGACGTTTGGACGGCAATGTTGCAGTGGTCACGGGCGCTGCATCAGGGATCGGGCTGGCCTGTTGCGCACGATTCGCGTCCGAAGGCGCGCAGGTTGTCGGGCTCGATCTCGCCGACCCGAAGGACCCGCCGGCTCTGCCGCCTGACGCAGGCTCGGTGTCGTTCATGCAAGGCGACGTGACTGACGAAGACACGAACTCTCGCGCTGTCGCGTCGGCGGTCGCGCAGCACGGGCATCTCGACGCGATCGTCACCGCCGCGGGCGTCGCCGGCGGCGGTCCCGCGCACTTGCTCGACCGAGAGGCCTGGCAGCACATGCTCGATGTCAACCTCACCGGCACGTTCCTCACGGCGAAGCACGCCATCGCGCAGATGTTGCAGCAGTCTCCGATCGACGGTGAGCGCGGCAGCATCGTCACGATCGCGAGCGTCGAGGGCCTCGAGGGCACGGCCGGCGGCAGCTCGTACAACGCGTCCAAGGGTGCGGTGGTGATCTTCACGAAGAATCTCGCGATCGACTACGGACGGTCGGGTATCCGTGCGAACGCCATCTGCCCGGGCTTCGTCGAGACGCCGATGCTCGAAGGTGTGCTCGGTACGGACGCGATGAAACACGTCCGCGACGAGATCCGCGAGGAGCACAAGCTGCGCCGGCTGGGTCGCCCCGAGGAGATCGCGTCGGTCGCGCTGTTCCTCGTCTCGCGCGACGCTTCGTTCCTCACGGGTCAGGCAATCGCTGTCGACGGCGGGTACACGGCGGGACGCGATCACGGCGTCACCGCGATGCTCGGGTTGTAGACGACCGTCGCGCCGAGCGAAGCTCGTGCCAATCCGGTGTCGAACCGGGTCCGCACGCGTGCCAACATGTTCGGGTGGGCCTGGAACGCGACGCCGACTTCACGACGATGTCCGGCATTCCGGTGGCGCCCGTGTACGGGCCCGAGGATGCCGAGCGGCCGGGCGATTATCCGTACACGCGGGGTCCCTACGAGTCGATGTACCGGTCGAAGCTCTGGACGATGCGGATGTTCGCGGGCTTCGGCACCGCGATCGACACGAACCGCCGATTCCACGAGCTGCTCCAGGCCGGCAGCGACGGCCTTTCGACTGCGTTCGACCTGCCGACACTGATGGGTCGCGACTCCGACGACGCGCTCGCCCTCGGCGAGGTCGGCAAGTGTGGCGTCGCAGTCGACACGCTCGCCGACGTCGAAGACCTCTACCGCGGCATCGACCTCGGCACGGTCACGACGTCGATGACGATCAACGGTCCGGCTGCCGTGATCTTCGCGATGTTCGTGGCGCACGCCGAAGCGACCGGTGTCGAACGAGCCCGGCTCGGCGGCACATTGCAAAACGACATCCTGAAGGAATACCAAGCGCAGAAGGAGTTCATCTTCCCGCCGCGGCCGTCGATGCGGCTCGTGCGCGACACGATCGCGTTCTGCAGCGCCGAGATGCCGAAGTGGCACCCGATCTCGATCTCCGGCTACCACATCCGCGAGGCGGGCTCGACGGCCGCGCAGGAGCTCGCGTTCACCATCGCCAACGGCTTCGCGTACGTCGAGCTCGCGTTGCGCGGCGGTCTCGACGTCGACACATTCGCGCCGCGGCTCTCGTTCTTCTTCAACGCCCACATCGACTTCTTCGAAGAGATCGCCAAGTACCGCGCCGCGCGCCGCATCTGGGCGCGCTGGATGCGCGAACGCTATCGCGCACGAGCGGAGCGTTCGCTGCAGATGCGCTTTCACACGCAGACCGCGGGGGTGTCGCTGACCGCGCAACAGCCCGAGGTCAACATCGTTCGCACGGCAATCGAGGCGCTCGCGGGCGTGCTGGGAGGTACGCAGAGCCTGCACACGAATTCAATGGACGAGACACTCGCGCTGCCGACCGAGAAGGCCGCGCGCATCGCGTTGCGCACACAACAAGTGATCGCGAACGAAACCCGTGTGGCGAACGTCGCCGACCCGCTCGGTGGCTCGTGGTACGTCGAGGCGCTCACCGACGAGCTCGAGCGCCGCGCCGAGGAGACCTTCGCCGAGATCGGCGCGCTCGGGAACGGCTCGATGCTCGACGGCGCGATTCGCGGCTGCGAAGAGGGCTGGTACCAGGGGGCGATCGCCGACTCGGCCTACGAGCTCGAACGCAAGCTCAACGACGGCCGCCACGTCGTCGTCGGCGTCACGCGCTTTCTCGAAGGCAACGACGAGGCGCCGCCACCCATCCTTCGCGTCGGGCCCGAGGTCGAAGAAGAGCAGCGCCGCCGGCTCGAGAAGGCGAGGCACGAGCGTGACGCCGGGAACGTCGAGCGCGTGCTCGCACGGGTGCGCGACGACGCGGGCGTGCCCGACGCGAACCTCGTGCCCGCGCTGCTCGATGCCGCACGCTCGTACGCAACGCTCGGCGAGATCGTCGACGCGCTGGCCGACGTCTTCGGCCGCTGGGTCGAGGATCCGCGGATCTGACGCGCGCGCAGATGCGACACGCACGGCCCGACGACCTCCACCGATTGCAGCCGTTGCTCGAACGACTGCGCGCGCTCGATGGGCTCCGGGAAAAGAGCCCGGGCGCGTTCTACCGGAAGTCGAAGGGATTCCTGCACTTCCACATCGACGGCGACGACGTGTACGCCGACGTAAGGCTCGACGGCAACGCATTCGAACGTGTGCGCGCGACAACCGAGGCGGAACAGTCACGGCTCGTGCGTTCGGTGCGCGGCGCGCGCTCGCCGAGGGGCGCTCCACCAGCGCGTAGCCTCGGGTCGATGACGATGGACGAACGACTGCGGGACGCGGCCCGCGCGGCGAAGGGCTTCATGCCCGACGACGAAGGCCTGGCCTTGCACGACGCGGCCTGTGCGGCCGGCACGCGCGGTCCGTTGCTCGAGGTCGGCACGTACTGCGGGAAGTCGGCCGTGTACCTGGGTGCTTCGGCCGCGCGCGCGCGGGAACGGTGTTGTTCACGGTCGACCATCATCGCGGCTCGGAGGAGAACCAATCGGGCTGGGAGCACCACGACCGCGAGGTCGTCGATCCGCGCACCGGCCGCATGGACACGCTGCCCTTCTTCCGGCGCACGATCGAGGATGCCGGACTCGAAGACGTGGTCGTCGCAGTCGTCGGCTCTTCAATCGCCGTCGCGCGCGTGTGGCGTACGCCCCTCGCGTTCTGCTTCATCGACGGCGGCCATGCCGAGGAGGTCGCGCTCGCCGACTACCTGCACTGGTCACGTCACGTCGCCGCGGCGGCACCCTCGCGATCCACGACGTGTTCGAGGATTCCGGCGCCGGCGGTCAGGCACCCTTCCACGTCTGGCAGCGCGCGGTTGCCGACGGTTTCGTCCCCGCGTCCGCGACCGGCTCGCTGCGGGTCCTGCGCCGGCCGTAGGGCGAGCGACTAGCGCTTCCAGCGGCCCTGAGGAGGGCCGCTCAGCTCCTCGAACGTCTCGACGTGCCGGACGTCGGTCGCGAGGAACAGCTCCGGCAGTACGACACCGTCGACGCGGCGGCGCAGGCGGTAGCGGGCACCGAACTCGTCGGTGATGACGTCGAAGATCTCGAAGCCGTCGACCCAACGGCCGCCGAAGCGGCAGCGCACCTCGACGGCCGTTTGCTGCCCGCGTAGGTCGAGCACGCGATCGACGGTCGCCGGCATCGACCCGCCGAGCACACGTTCGCCGTCACGCGGTGCCCGCGGCTCCGGTGCGGGTGGAGTCACCGCCGGGGGAGTCACTGCGTGGTCGGCCACCGCCGTGGCGGGTGCCCGGTCGAGGGCCCCCGAGATGCGCGTCAAGGCGTCGACCACGAGCCGCCGTTCGGCGCGATCGGCCTCGATGTAGTCGACGACCCGATCGCAGAGTGCCGTGACTGCATGCAGCACACGCACGACGTCGCCGGTCGCCGGTGCGGCACCGGTCGTCTCCCCTCGCACGTCCGGCGCGTCGAGCGTGCTCCCGGGAATGGTTGGTGCGGGCTCGTCGCGCTCGGCGATCGTTGCGGTGCTCGCGATCCCGGGCTCGGCTGCGGACGGTGCGCCTGCGGTCGCCGTCTCGTGCGTTTCCGGCCACCACGTCGCGGGCGGCGCCCACGTGTCGACTGGAGACGGCCCGGACCGGGCCCAGGGATGCGCCGGCGCCGGCACGGGTGGCGCCGGCCACGCGTCACCCGCCGGCCACGCCGCGACGTTCTCCGCCTTCGGCGCCTTGCTTGCTCGTGCCCGCTTCAGCACTCGCATCGGGGGAATGCTACGAGGGCCGCGTGCGCGCCAACGCGCATGGTCGCGGTCGGCGCTGCTCGCGTCGACCGCTCGGCGCGCTCGGCTTCGATCGCGCTCCCGGCTGCGATCAGCTCGTCCGCGGCGAGGCCGGCGGGCAGCCCCTCGCCGCGGAACAGACCTGCAGTCGGACCGCGGCCGCCGAGTGCGTTCGCCGCCAGCACGACCGCCGCGCTGTTCCATGTCGGCTGCTCGGCGGTGAAGTACTCACCCGGTTGATCGAAGCGCTCGCCGTCGAAGTTCATGCCGGTCCAGTACGAGCCGTTTTCGTGGCGCAGGAACTGCACCCACGAGAACAGCGTGCGCGCGCGATCGTCGAGGCCGATCGCGTCGAGCGCCATCACGAGCTCGCACGTCTCGGCGGCGGTGATCCACGGTTGGTCGGAGACGCAGCGCACGCCGCGGTCGGGCGCGACGAACGTCTGCCACTTCGCCGCGATGCGCGCGTGAGCGGCATGTCCGCGCAGCACGCCGCCCAGGATCGGGTAGTACCAGTCCATCGCCCAGCGTTCCTTGTCGAGGAACCGCTCGGGACGGTGCGCGATCGCGATCGCGAGCGAGCCGAGCGACAACTCCCAGTCGGGACGTTCCCGGCCCAGACGTTCGGCCGCGGCGATCGCACACCGCAACGACGAGTAGATGCTCGATGAGCCCGTGAGCAGCGCACCCTTGCCGTCGACGCGGGCCGGATCGGCATCCCACTCGATCTCGCCAGTTGGATGCTGGTGGTCGAGCGCGAAGTCGATCGCGCGTTCGACGACCCCGAACATCGCTTCGAGGAATCCCTCGTCGCGCGAGCAGAGGTAGTGGTGCCAGACGCCGTTGGCGACGTAACACGTGACGTTCGTGTCGAGCGTGTGCTCCTTGACCCTGTCTCCGGCGTAGTAAGCGTGCCAGCAGCCCGCAGGATTCTGCATGCGCGTGAGCCACTCGTACACGCGCTCGGCGTTGGCGAGCCGGTAGCCGACGTCGAGGGCCATCGCAGCCTCGACGAGGTTCCACGGATCGGTGTGCCCGCCCGGCACCCACGGGATGTTGCCATCGGGCTGCTGCACCGAGGCGATCGCGTCGACGGTCTCGAGCACTTGCGCGCGCGACAGCACGCCGGCGACCTCGGGAATCTCGAAACGAGTATCAGGCAAGACTGCGCTTTCCCCGTTTTGCGGACGACGGAGGGACCTTCTCGCCGTACAGCACCACGCTCTTGCCGAGCACCGGATTCAGCGCACGCTCCGCGAGCTGCGCCCAGCGCGGGTTGCGCTCGATCAACATGCACAAGAAATCGTGGTATCGCCTCACCGGCGGCGCCTGCGTGTTGTCGAGACCGTACGCGCACTTCAGCCACCAGTACGGCGAGTGGAACGCGTGCGCGTGATGCGACCCGCGGAGGAAGAAGCCGGCGCGCTCGATCTTCTGCTCGAGGTCGTGCTGCCGGTAGATGCGTACGTGGCCACCGGGCTTGTCGTGGTAGTGCCAGCTGATTGCCCAGGCGACGCGCTCGGGCCAACGCGTCGGAACGGTCGCGGCGAGACGACCGCCGGGTCGGAGCACGCGCGCGATCTCGGCGAGCGCGCGCTCGTCGTCCCAGACGTGTTCGAGGACTTCCGACACGATCACACGATCGAACGTCGCGGACGGGAACGGCAGGTCGAGCGCGTCGGCGTTCACCGCGCCCGCCCACTGGTCGCCTGTGACCTCGCCACCCGCGAGCATGGCGCCCGCGACGGCGAGCGCGTCCTTCAGGTCGGCGGCCGAGTAGTCGAGTGCGGTCACTCGTGCGCCGCGTCGCATCGCTTCGAACGCGTGGCGCCCGCCCCCCGCGCCGAGGTCGAGCAGCCGCTCGCCGCGCACCACGCCGAGCCGGTCGAAATCGACCGTCAGCATGTGCCTTTGTCGCACTCGCTGCTCGGCGGGAAATCCCCGCCCCCCGACCCCGCCCACCGCCCCGGTCGATGCGCCTCCGGCGCGCCCAGCTGAGCGCTCGGGACTCCGGCGAGTTCGCTGCGCTCCTGCGTCGCTCCGCTCACCGCATCTCGGCTCCGGTCGCGACTGCGACGGTCACGCGCTTCGAGCTCGAGGTAATAGTGCTCGGCGGTTGCCTCGGCCGTTCGGCGCCACGTGAACCGGTCGAGCACGCGGTGGCGTCCGCGTTCGGCGAGCCGGGCGCGAAGGGCGTCGTCGTTCAACACGGCCACGATCTGCTGCGCGAGTGCGCCGGGGTCGGCCGGCGGGACAGTCATTGCCGAGTCGCCGTGCGGGCCGACGACCTCCGGGAGAGCGCCGCCAGTGGTCGTGACGAGGGGTAGTCCGCACGACATCGCTTCGACCGCGGGCAACGAGAATCCTTCGTACAACGACGGGACGACCGCGATCTCGGCTTCCGCGTACAGTTCCACGATCCGTTCGTCGCTGACTCCGGTGACGAATTCCACGGCACTCTGCAAGCCGAGACGCTCGATCTGCGCGGGAACCGCGGACTTGAGACGCGGCTGTCCGATCACGACGAGGTGCGCGTCTTCGCGCTCGGTGCGGATCTTGGCGAGCGCGTCGAGAAGATGCGTCAGGCCCTTGAGGGGGACGTCGGCGCTCGCGGTTGTCATCAGCCGGCCCCGCACACGCGCGACGTGCGGCATCGGGCGGAATTGTTGCTGATCGACGCCGACCGGCACGATGTGCAGCGTGTCGGGATGCACGCCCATCTGCGCGACGATGTCGCGCTTCGAGTTTTCGGACACCGTGAGATGACGCGGCAACGCGCGCGCAACTTCCATCTGCATGCGGAGGAAGCCGTACCATCGCCGCAACGTCAGCCGCCGCCACGGCGATGTCGCGTGGCTGAGCTCGAGATCACGATCGACGGTGATCGGATGGTGCAGCGTGTGCACGAGCGGCCAGCCGTCGTGGACGAAGTCGAGCAACCCGCGCCCGAGACATTGGTTGTCGTGGAGGATGTCGAACTCGGCGCGCCGGTCGCGTAGATGCCTGTACACGCGCCGGCTGAACACATACGGCTCGGGGAACCCGGCCGCGCACATGATCGCGAACTCCTGCAGGTCCTCGACCGTGCGGAACTCGTACGGCCACGGTACGCGAAAGGGGTGCTCGCGGCGGTAGAGGTCGAGGCTTTCGACCTTCTCGAGCACGACCGGATCGTCGGCGACCGGCCACGGCGGTCCGGCGAACATCGTCACGTCGTGCCCGAGCTCCGAGAGCTCGCGCGTGAGGTGGCGGCTGTACACCCCTTGGCCGCCGCAGTGCGGATTGCCGCGATAGATCAAGAACGCGACGCGCAGAGGACGCGAGAGCACCGAAGTGGAAGCGGGCATGAAGGGACCAGGATGGAGGAGGCCCGCGCCCACTGCAAACTCGCCCGCTAGGGTCGACCACCCCATGAAACAGTCGATCTCACCATCGATGCTGAGCAGGTCACGCACTGTGGCCGACCCGCGGTGGTCACCGTCAGGCGAGTGCCTGGCGTGGATCGAAGCGTTCGACGGCCGGGCTGATGTCGTCGTGGCGCCCGCGGATCTCGGCGGTCCCGCGGTCGTCGTGACCGGCGAGTGCGGCGCCGGCGGCGGCTACTGCTGGGCCTCCGACGACGAGCTCGTCGTCGCCGCGGCGGACGGCCGTTTGGTGCTGATCGACTCGGGCGGGGGCATCGTCCGCGTCCTCACGCGCGACGGCCGCGCGATCGGACCGGCGGTCTCGGTGCGCGGCGAGGTCGCGGTGGGCATCGAACGCGCCGACGCGTGCGACATCGTGACGCTGCCACTCGACGGCACGCGATGGCCCCAGAACGTGCCGTCGCACGCGAGCTACGCGTGGGATGCGTCGTGGTCGGCCGATGGGCGCGAGCTCGCGTGGCACGAATGGACGCTGCCGGAGATGCCGTGGGACATGTCGCGCATCGTCGTGCGCGACGACGACGCCAAGACGCGCGTCGTCGACGAGGCGCCCGGTTGCGGGCAGCCGCGCTTCTCTCCGGCGGAGGACAACCCGCTACTCGCGTACATCCGAGATCAGACGTTGTGTGTCGACGGGACGACGCTCATCGACGAGCCGTACGAACACGCGGAGCCGTCGTGGAGCCCGGGTCAACGGTCCTTCGCGTGGTCACCCGACGGCCGCGAGATCGTGTGGTGCCGCAACGAGAACGGGTTCGGACGACTGGTCGTCGGCGCGGTCGGCCGCAAGTCGGCGCGCGAGCTCTCGAAGGGATGGCATCGCGGCCTTGACTGGGGTGCCGGCGGAATTGCGGCTGTGCGCTCGGGCGCGGTGACGCCGCCGCAAGTCGTCGTGCTCGCGGCCAACGGCTCGGCCCGGCGGGCCGTCGCGCGCGGACCGGTCGGCGGCTTCGAGCGCACGCGACTCGTCGAGCCGCGGGTGGTGTCGTGGAAGAACGGCGGCACGCCGGTGCACGGACTGTTGTGGCGGAGCGCGGAACCGCCCGCGCAGGGCGCGCGCCGGCTGCTCGTGCTCGTGCACGGCGGTCCGACCGGGCAGGCGCTCGCCGACTGGAACGCTCGCGCGCAGTACTTCGTGCAGCGCGGCTGGACTGTGCTGCAACCGAACCATCGCGGCTCGACCGGCTACGGCAGCGAATACCGGCGCGCCCTCGAGGGTCGCTGGGGCGACCTCGACACCGAAGACGTCGCGGCCGGGATCAAGCATGCGTGCAAGGAAGGTTGGGCCGACAGCGGGCTCGTGGCAGTCATGGGCGGCAGCGCGGGCGGGTTGACCGTGCTCAATGTCGCGGCGCGCAATCCCGAGCTGGTTTCCGCGGTCATCGCGCTGTACCCCGTCACCGACTTGCTCGCGCTGGACGCGACGACACATCGGTTCGAGTCGGGCTACAACGCGCGGCTCGTCGGACCGTTGCCCGAGGCTCGGGAGCGGTACGTCGCCAACTCGGCGCTCACGCACGCGGAGAAGATCCGCGCGCCGGTGCTGTTGCTGCACGGCCTCGACGACCGCTCGGTGCCGCCCGACCAGTCCGCCGACGTCGAGCGTGTGTTGCGGCGCGCGGGCACACCGGTCGAGCGGCACACCTACGAGGGTGAGGGCCACGGCTGGCGCCGCGCCGCGACGGTCGCCGACGAGCTGGCGCGCGTCGACGCGTTCCTCGCGCGCCGGCTCGGATGAGCCCGCGCGCCGAAGGCTTTCAGGGTGCGACCCGCGGCGCGGATCGCGCCGTGCTGCTCGCGCACGGCGCGGGCGCCGACATGCATGCCGCGGCACTGACGACGGTGGCCGATGCCCTTGCCGCCGCGAAGGTTCCATCGCTTCGCTTCAACTTCCCGTACAAGGCCGCGGACCGGCGGAGTCCCGATCGCCCCCCGGTGTTGCTCGCGGCCGTGCGCAACGCCCGCGACGAGCTCGCCACGCGCGCGCACGTTGACCCCGAGCGCATCGTGCTCGGCGGTCGCTCGATGGGCGGGCGCATCGGCTCGATGGTTGCGTCCGACGACGGCGCGCTCGCGCTCGTGTTGCTCAGCTACCCGCTGCATCCTCCGGGCAGGCCCGAGCAGCTGCGCGTCGATCACTTCCCGGAGCTGACGATGCCGGTGTTGTTCGTCAGCGGCACGCGCGACGCGTTCGGCACGCCCGACGAGCTGATGAAGCATGCGAAGAAGATCAACGGCAAGGTCACGTTCCATTGGATCGACACAGGCGACCATGCCTTCAAGCCGCTGAAGTCGAGCGGGCTCACGCTGGCGGCTGCGCTCGGCGCGGTCGCGGAGAGTGTGGTTGCGTTCGTTGCCGGTCTGCCGGTGTGAACCTGCCAGACTTTTGCGGTGAGGGTCGACCGGTGGTTTGCGTTCGTCGATCTCTCGGGATTCACGTCGTTCAGCGACGAATTCGGTGACGACGCGTCGGTGCAAGTGCTCACGATGTTTCGTGCGGCCGTGCGCGAGATCGCGACCGACTTCGGCGTGCGGATCGCGAAATGGCTCGGCGACGGCTGCATGCTCGTGTCGGTCCAACCTCACCAGCTGATCGCGTCGGTATGCAAGCTCGAAGCGCTCGCGCACGAGCTCGATCTGCCCTTGTCGTTGCGCGCGGGGTGTGCGGGGGGCGCGGTGATCCTGCTCGAGGGAGACGACTACACCGGTCGCTCCGTGAACCTCGCCGCCCGGCTCGCAGCGACCGCGCGAGCACACGAGATCCTCGCGACCGCCGAGCTCGCCGAATTCGTGCCCCCGGGGACGCCGCTCGAGTCGGCCGGCATGGTGACGGTCGCCGGACTGCACGACCCCGTCGAGGTCATCCGGTTCGGGTGCGCTGCGAACACCGCCGGCGATACCGTGCGCTCATGACGTCGTACGAGACGATCGAGTTCACGCGTGACGGGCATGTCGGCTGGTTGCGCTTGAACCGGCCCGAGAAGCTCAACTCCTTCACGATCCGAATGTGGCGCGAAATGGCCGCGATCGGCGAGGAGTTGCACGACGACCCGGGTCTGTGCGCGCTCGTCGTCATCGGCAACGGCCGCGCGTTCTCGTCGGGAATCGACACGACGGTGTTCACCACCACACGCGATCCCGGCGACGACATCCAAGCCGGTGAGAACCAGGGCACGCGTCACAGCGATCCGACGGTCGACGGCATCATGCGTACCCAAGAGTCGTATACGTGGCTCTCCGACGCACGCTACCCGACGATCGCGGCCGTCGCGCGGCTACGCGCTCGGCGCAGGCTTGCAGTGCGCGCTCGCGTGCGACATCCGGGTGTTCGCGCGCGGCACGGTGGTTGGCTTGCTCGAGCACAAGTACGGCATCCTCCCCGACCTCGGCGGCACGCAGCGACTGCCACGCGTTGTCGGCGTGGCGAAAGCCAAGGAGATGATCTGGACCGCCGCGCGCATCGATGCCGACGAGGCATTTCGCATCGGACTGTGCGAGCGGCTCGTCGACGACGGCGCCCTCGAGGACGAAGTGACCGCGCTCGCGGTCGGGATCGCCGCGCAGCCGCCGCTCGCGGTGCAGGGTGCAAAGCGCGCGATCGATGCCGCGGATCGTTTGCCGGTCGGAGAGGGTCTCGTCGCCGAAGCCGAAGAACAAGCAGCGTGCCTCGTCTCGAACGACATGCGGGAAGCAATCTCCGCGTTTGTCGAGAAACGCGCCCCGCAGTACTCCGGCAAATAGGCTGCTTCGTTCATGACGCGCTACCGCGTACGGGCGAGCGGCCCGCTCGAAGGTGTCGTCCACGTCGCGGGGGCCACGAAGAACTCCGGCCTGAAGCACATGGCCGCGGCGCTGCTCGCGCCGGGGGTCACGACCTTGCACAACATGCCCGCCGTCCGCGACCTCGACGTGATGATCGACCTGTTGCGCGTCGCCGGAGCGGAGGTCGCGCAGCTCGACGCGGGCACCGTGCAGATCGACGCGTCGGCGGAGCTCGTTCCCGAAGCGCCGTACGAGCTCGTGAGCCGAATGCGTGCGTCGTTCAACGTGCTCGGGCCGATGCTCGCGCGGTGCGGCGAGGCGCGCATCGCGCTCCCCGGCGGCGACAACATCGGCAGCCGCAAGGTCGACATGCACTTGCGCGGCCTCGAAGCCATGGGCGCCGATGTCGACGTGACCCACGGCTACGTGCACGCCCGCGCGGACACGCTGCACGGCGCCCGTGTCGTGCTCGAGTTCCCGAGTGTCGGCGCGACCGAGAACCTCATGTGCGCAGGCGTGCTCGCCAAGGGCACGACGGTCATCGAGAACGCGGCACGCGAGCCGGAAGTCACCGACCTCGCTGCATTCCTCGATCGCATGGGCGCGCAAGTCGTCGGCGCGGGATCTTCGACGATCGAGATCGAAGGTGTCGAGCAGCTCGCGCCGGCCGATACGTCGATCATCTGCGATCGAGTCGAAGCAGGCACGCTGTTGATGGCTTGCGGCATCGCCGGCGGCGAGATCGAGCTCGCCGGTGTCCGCCCCGAGCATCTCGAGATCGTCACGATCAAGCTGTGCGAGATGGGCATGCGCGTGTCGCCCACGAGCGACGGCTTGTGGGCGCAGGCGCCGAAGCGCTTGCATGCCGTCGACATCGCGACACTCCCGTACCCGGGGTTCGCGACCGACTTCATGCCGCTCGCGGTCGCGCTGATGACGACCGCCGAGGGCAGCGCGATCGTCACCGAGAACGTGTACGACGGGCGCTTCCAGTTCGTCGACGAGCTCGCGCGCATGGGTGCCGACGTGCGCACCGAGGGCAGGCACGCGATCGTGCGCGGGGTCGCGCGACTGTCAGGTGCGCCGGTGCGCGCCTCCGACGTGCGCGCCGGTGCGGCCCTCGTGCTCGCGGGCCTGGTCGCCGAGGGCGAGACGACGGTGCTCGACGGCGAGCACCTCGAGCGCGGCTATGCCGACCTCGCGGGCCAGCTCCGCTCGCTGGGCGCCGACGTCGAACGCCTTCCCTGAGGCGGATCGGGGGGCCGGCGGGAACAGGCGCGATACTGGGAGCGTTGACGGGTTGACCGCACCTGGACCGGAGCTGCACGCATGGCATTGGATCTCGCGAGCATGGAAGAGGGCGTCCTCGAGGCGATCGAGCTGATCCGCCCCGCGCTGCAGAGCGATGGTGGCGACATCGTCTTCCAGAACATCGACGAGGACGGCGTCGTCCACGTCTCGCTCGTCGGCGCCTGTGGCACGTGCCCGGTGTCGATGATGACGCTGAAGGCCGGCGTCGAGCGGATCATCATGGACCGTGTGCCCGGCATCACCGAGGTCGTCGCCGACGAGTAGCGCGCCATGATGACAATTCCACGATGACGACTCGTCTCGTGCTCGTGCGCCACGGTGAGGCGCGCGCCGGCGTCGATCGCATCATTGCTGGGCCGATCGGTTGCAAGGGCCTGACCGACCATGGTCGTCACCAGGCGATGCAGTTGCGCGACCGGCTCGCGCGCACCGGCGAGCTCGCGCCCGATGTGCTGCTCGCGAGCATCTTGCCGCGCGCCGTCGAGACTGCCGAGATCGTCGGCGGCGTGTTCTCGGACCTCGACGTGACGACCGACTGCGACTACTGCGAGCAACACGTCGGCGAGTGCGACGGGCTCGGCGCCGACGAGTACCAGCGAAGATACGGCGTGTTCGGCACGCTGGAACCCGATCAGCCCTTCTCGCCCGGCGGTGAGAGTCCGCGAACCTTCGATGAGAGGGTTCGCCGTGCGACGGCCGCCCTCGTCGAGCAGTACCGAGATCAGACCACGATGTTGTTCACCCATGGCGGCTTCGTCTATGCCGCGACGCTATTCCTGCTGGGCGCGCCCGGCATCCACGACTGGCGCGGCAACTGGGCGCCGGCGCGCAACACGTCGCTGACGGTCTTCGTTCGCGAAGGGTCGCACTGGGTCCTCGACCGGTACAACGACGCCGCGCACCTGGACGGCTAGCGTCGCCGCGATGCCCGAGGAGCCGGCGGCGCTCGTCGAACGCGCGCTCGCGCACGATCGTCGTGCGATCGCGAAGGTGCTCTCGCTCGTCGAGCAAGGCGGTGACGGCGCGCGCGCCGCGCTCGCGCTGTTGCATCCGCGCACGGGGCACGCGTGGTCGATCGGGATGACCGGCGCGCCGGGTGCGGGCAAGTCGACGTTGACCGATCAACTGATCACGCGGCTCCGCGCGGGCGGCGGCAACGTCGGCGTGCTGGCCGTCGATCCCACGAGCCCGTTCAGCGGCGGCGCGATCCTCGGCGACCGGGTGCGCATGCAGCATCACGCCGCCGACGACGGTGTGTTCATCCGTTCGATGGCGACGCGCGGGCACCTCGGTGGCCTCGCGCTCGCCACCCCCCAAGCGGTCCGCGTGCTCGACGCGGTCGGCAACGCCTGGATCGTCATCGAGACCGTCGGCGTCGGCCAGGTGGAGGTCGAGGTCGCCGGCCACGCCGACAGTACGATCGTCGTCGTCAACCCTGGTTGGGGCGACGCGATACAGGCTGCAAAGGCGGGACTGCTCGAGATCGCCGACGTCTTCGTGGTGAACAAGGCCGATCGCCCCGGTGTCACCGATACCGTGCGCGACCTCGAAGGCATGCTCGAGCTCTCGGGTGCGCGTGCCTGGCGCCCGCCGGTCATCGAGACCGTCGCTACGACCGGCGCCGGTATCGACGAGCTGTTCGACGCGGTTGCGGCGCACCGGACCCACTTGGAAATGTCGGGTGACGCCGAGCGCCGTCGGCGCGCGCGCTTGGGCGACGAGCTGCGCGGCCTGGTCGCGGCCGAGATGCGCGAGCACGCGGACGCCGTGTGCACCGGCCCCGCGTTCGACGCCGTCGTCGAGGAAGTCGCGGCGCGCACGCGCGATCCGTACTCGGCCGCCGATGCGCTCCTGCGGGGCTGAGTAGTGCAGCCGCTGCGCGCGGTTCTCGACGCCGCGGCACGCGGCGAGTTCCCGCCCGCCGACGGCGCGTTCGACGTGCTGCCCGCACTCGACGGCCGCGCCGACGTCCTGCTCGGCTTCACTGCGCACTTCGTGCTGGCTGCGCCGGTCGATGCGGTCGAGGTCGAGGCGCAGCTCCCCGGCGATCTGTCGTTTCCGATGTCGGCCACGTTCCTGACGTGGATCGCCGGACGATTGGGCTCGCAGCCCGGTACGTTCGACGCGCTCCTGTGCGCGACCGGCACCGGCGGGGGTGCTCCCTCCTGGCTCCGCGAGGCCGACTCGCTCGATCACCCGCGTGTCGCGCGGCGTCGCGATATCGCACCGACATGCACCTCTACACGACCGACGACGCGGCCGGTGTGCTGATCGTCGGACGAGGGATATGCGATCGGTGGGAGATCGGCTACGAAGTCGCCCCCGGCACGCGTGGCCGTGGACTCGGTCGCCGGCTGGTGACCGCAGCACGCGGTCTCATGCCCGACGGCGAACCGGTGTGGGCGCAGGTCGCGCCCGGCAACGCCGCGTCGCTGCGTTCGACGATGGCCGGTGGCTTCGTCCCGGTCGCGGCCGAGGTGCTGTTCCCGCGCCACGGATAGGGTCCACGGTCATGGCCGAGCTCGTGGTGACCGAACGGGCGGAAGGCGACATCGCGCTGCTGCGGTTGCGGAACGGCACGATGAACCCGTTGTCGCAAGCGTTGCTCCGCGAGCTGCGCGACGCGGCTCGGAACATCGCAGCCGATGCCGGCGTGAAGGCGGTCGTCGTCGCCGGCGGAGAGAAGGCGTTCGCCGCGGGCGCCGACATCTCCGAGTTCGGCGACCGCGACGCGGCGCGAAAGATCGAGCAAGGGTTCCGTGACGCGTTCGACGCGATCATTGCGATCCCGCGGCCCGTGATCGCCGCGATCCGCGGCTACGCCCTGGGCGGCGGCCTCGAGCTCGCGATGGCGTGCGACCTCCGCGTCGCCGGTGAGAACGCGCGCGTCGGGCAGCCGGAGATCCTGCTCGGCATCATCCCCGGTGCGGGTGCGACCCAGCGCCTGGCCCGCCTCGTCGGTCCCGCGCGCGCCAAGGAGATGATCTGGAGCGGGCGGCAGGTGCGAAGCGAGGAGGCGCACGCAATCGGCCTTGTCGATCGCGTCGTGCGGACCGGCGACGAAGAGCACGCCGCGCTCCGCTGGGCGGCGGAGCTCGCGAAGGGCGCCGTCGTCGCGATGGGCCTGGCGAAGCGCGTGATCGACGCCGGGCTCGGCATGCCCCTCGCCGACGGCCTGGATCTCGAACGCGACGCGTTCGTCGAGGTCTTCGGCACCGAGGACGCGCAAGCCGGCGTGAAGTCCTTCCTCGAGAACGGGCCGGGCAAGGCGAAGTTCAGCGGCCGCTGATCGTTCCGCCGCTCACCCGTGAGCCCGAGGCTCGGGCGCGAGTGCGCGCAACGTCTCACTCACTGTCGCGCGCCGGTCTTCGCCCCACGGGATCGCGAACACGATCGGCACTTCGACGCCGTTGTCGGCATACGCCTGCACGGACGCGCGTACGTGGCCGGCGTCGCCCATGATCTGGATTGCGTCGACCCACGCGTCGCTGATTGCCGCGAGCGCGCCGTCGCGGTCGCGTGCACCCCAGCGATTCTCGAAGCGCTTCACATCGTCGACGAAGCCGCCGCGCTCGAACTGCGTCGCGTACGCGGGCACGACCGCGTAGTTCAAGAGGTCCTTGCGCGCGAGGTCGGCGTAGGCGTCGCGATCGGTGACCGCGCAGTGCACGTACGCGAAGACGCGTGCGTCGCCGCCCTCGCGTATGCGGTCGACGCACCACGGCACGAGCGTGGCAGGGAGGTAGTTCAGCAACACGGCGTCTGCGAGCTCGCCGCCGAGCCGCAGCATCTGCTTGTTCAACGCCGCCAGCGCGATCCTCGGTCGCCGTTCGCCGAGCTTGACGCCGAGCCGGAAGCGCTTGATGTCGTAGAAGTCGCCTTCGAACGTCACGGTCTCGCCACTCAGGCATTGCCGCAACAGCGTGAGGAACTCGCGTGCCTGCGCGATCGGGCGGTCCGTGTAGCCGGCGCCGTGCCACTTCCCGGCGACCGCGGGCGACGAGATGCCGACGCCCAGGAAGACGTCGCGACCTCCTGCGAGCTGCTGCAGCGTCGCGGCGGCCATCGCATGCAACGGCGGCGTGCGGAGCTGGAGCGCGAGCACGCCCGTACCGAGCCCCGCGCGCGTCGTGGCGGCGCTGATCGCGCCGAGCAGCGACATGCTCTCGGCCGCGTTCGCCTCCGCGACCCACACCGACGAGTAGCCGAGCGTGTCGGCTTCGCGTGCGACGTCGACCGACATCGGCGCGCCGAGCGTCTGCAGCCCCGCCACACTCACCGCACGTTCCGCCACGCATCCTCCCTGGGGCGTCAATAGGGGGTCGGAAAACGACCCCCTATTGACGCCCCACGACAGTCGCACGCTGCGGCGTGCGCTCCTCGACCAAAATCTTCAGGCGGCGGAGGTTACGGCGCCAGACGGCGCGCAGCACGGGCTGCGCGGCGAGTGTGCCGGCGGGCCCGCCCATCCACCACGGGAACTGCAGCCGCTCGGTCCAGGTGAACCGTGTGCGCCGGCGCGGACGGCGCCGCAGCGTGAACCGCCCCCGACCGGTGACGATCCCGCGGTGCTCGATGCCCATCGTGCGCCTCGGCTGCCACTCGGTCACCACCATTCGGTCGACGAGCCGGAACGGACCGATCTTCGTGCGGCAGTCGAACGCGGTGCCCACGCCCCGCGTCTGCGTGCCGAGGAACGTGATCGCTTCCGCGTCGGCCATCCACTGCACATGGGTCTCGATCGGTTCGACGGCCGCCCACACCGTTGCCGGCGTCGCGTCGATCGTGACGCCGACCCGTACCCTCACGCGACAGGTGCGCGCCGGAGCGCGTCGGCCGCGTCGGCCGGCGACACCACGTTGACCCACACTCCGGTGCCGAGCTCGAAGCCCGCCGCCACCGTGAGACGCGGGATCACGTCGATCCACCAGCGAAACGGCCCGTCGCAGTCGCGCGGGCCGGTCTCGAACACGAGGTTGTAGGCCGGCTCGCCGAGCACCGCGTGCAGGCGCGCAACCGTGTCGTGAAGGGCAGCGGCCACGAGACCGACCGAGTCGTCGTCGATCTCGTCGAAGCGCGCGCCGGTTTCGGCGAGCGCGACGCGTGTGAAGAACGGCGACATCGACGCGCGCGGGCACCACACGTCGACCGCGCCCTCGGCGACGACGTGCTCGCGATCGCCGGCGAACGCCTCGGCGGTGAAGGACTTCATGCGCGCTTCGACCTTCGGCGGCACGAAGTCGAGCGCGACGAGTTGCGCGTGCGGGTGGCGGATCGAGGCGCCGGCCGCCTGGCCGTGGTTCACGAACGGCTGCGCGTACTCGAGGCCGCACGCCAGATGAAAGCGCGTGCGGTCTCGCAGCGCGTGCAACACAGCGGTGCACGACTCGACCGGCAGCACACCGAGATCAGCGTGGTGCGCAGGGGAAAGGATGACGACCTCGTGCGCGCCCGCGACGCCGTCACCGACGATCGGGTACTTGTTCGGCACCACGCGGACGCGCCACCCACGGCTTTGCGGCTCGCCCGGCCCGATGCGTGCGACCTCCGGCGGCGTGTCGAGCTCGTTGCCGTCGCAGAACGGACACGCCGCGTCGGTGCGAGGTTGCCGCTCGCCCGGGACGCGGTACGTGTCGGGCCGCAGCGACCGGGCCGGGGCCAGGATCACGCGCTCGCCACTCAGCTCGTCGACGAGCAGCTCTTGCACGAACGGTCAGGCTAGGCGGCGCGGGCACCTAGCCTGGACCCGGATTCATCAACGGAGTTCATCGACGGAATCGACGGAGTGGAGTCACGCCTTGGCGGTCAGGTTCGTTGTCATCGGCGGGGGGCCGGCGGGAAACACCGCCGCGACCGTTGCCGCGTCGCTCGGCGCGGAAGTCACGATGATCGAACGCGACATCGTCGGTGGCGCGGCTCACCTCTGGGATTGCATCCCGAGCAAGGCGATGATCGCGACCGGCAACGAGCTCACCGAGCTCGCGCGACGCGACGACGATGGGTCTGTCGGCCAGCGGCACCCTCGACGTGCCCGCGTTGCGCGAGCGCGTCCGAGCATGGAGCGCACGTTGCGCGACGCCGTGACGAGCTTGCTCGAGTCGCAGAGCGTGCGGTTGATCCGCGGTGCCGGAAGGCTCACCGGCGCACACACGGTCGCCGCCGACACCGACGACGGCATGCTCGAGATCGAAGCCGACGCGATCCTGCTATCGACGGGATCGCGACCGCGCGTGCCCGAGTGGGCTGAGGTCGACGAAGAGCGTGTGCTCACGACGCGCCACGCGTATCCGCCGCCTGAGATCCCCGAGCACCTGGTCGTCATCGGTTCGGGCGTGACCGGCGTCGAGTTCACGCACATGTTCAGCGCGCTCGGTGCGCAGGTGTCGTTGATCGTGTCGCGCCAGCAGGTGCTGCCGGCCAAGGATCCTGAAGTCGCGGCCGTCCTGGAAGCAGAGTTCCTGCGCCGCGGCGTGAAGCTGTTGAAGGGCGCACGCGCGACCGCGATCGGGCGCGAGGGCGACAAGGTGTTCGTGGCGGCGGACGACGGCCGCGCCGTCGACGGGTCGCACGCGCTGCTGTGCATCGGGTCCTTGCCCAACTCCGAGGGTCTCGGCTGCGACGTCGCCGGTGTCGAGATCGACGCGATCGGCTACATCCCCGGCAACCGGCACTGCCAGACGAACGTCCCGCACATCTATTCAGCCGGCGATGTCTCGGGCCGGCTCCCGCTCTCTTCGGTCGCAGCGATGCAGGGGCGCAAGATCGCCGAGCACGTGATGGGATTGACCGCGGAGCGCACCGGCACCTCGACTACGACACCGCGGCGCAGGCGATCTTCACCGACCCCGAGATCGCCGAAGTGGGTGTCGCCGAAGCGCAAGCGTTTGCCGCCGGTCGGAAGTTGCGCGTGACGAAGGTGCCGTTCTCGGCGAACCCGAAGTCGTTGATCAACGGCGACACCCGCGGCTTCGTGAAGATCCTCAGCGACCCGGCGACGAGTGTCGTGCTCGGCGGCGCGATCGTCGGGCGCAACGCCGCCGAGCTCATTTCGGTGATCGCCGTGGCCGTCACCAACAAGCTGAAGGTCGTCGACATCGTCGACTCCTTGCTCGTGCACCCTGCGCTCGCTGAATCGCTGGCCGACGCGGCTTACTGAGCCATGCAGGCACTCGTCACCGGCGCCGCCGGATTTGTCGGCAGCCGGCTAGTCGACACCTTGCTCGCGCGGGGCGACGCCGTACGCGGCGTCGATTGCTTCACGACATATTACGGGCGCGCCGCGAAGGAGCAGAACCTCGCAGCGGCACGAACCCGGCCGCGCTTCGACTTCGTCGACGCAGATCTGCGGGCGGCGGATCTTGCGGTGCTGCTCGACGGCGTAGACGTCGTGTTCCATCAGGCGGCACAGGCGGGTGTTCGGCTCTCGTGGTCGGACGGGTTCGCCGACTACGTCGGCCACAACGTGCTCGCGACCCAGCGATTGCTCGAAGCGGTGCACACTGCGCGGCCGATCGGCGCGTGTCGTGTACGCGTCATCGTCGTCGGTGTACGGGAACCAGGCGCGGTACCCGACGCAGGAAGGCGATCTTCCGCGCCCGTACTCGCCCTACGGCGTCACCAAGTTGGCTGCCGAGCACCTCTGTGGCCTCTACGGCGAGAACTGGGGCGTGCAGACGGTGTCGTTGCGGTACTTCACGGTGTTCGGTCCGCGCCAACGCCCCGACATGTCGATACGCCGGCTCTGCGAGGCCGCGCTGCACGGCCGCGAGTTCCCGCGTTTCGGCGACGGCACGCAGATCCGCGAATTCACCTACGTCGACGACATCGTCGCGGGCAACCTCGCCGCGGCCGACGCCGATGTCGCGCCTGGCACCGTTGTCAACCTCGCCGGTGGCGCCGAGATCACGCTCAACGAGCTGATCGAGCTCGTCGGCGAGCTGGCGCGAGCACCGGTCAAGGTCGGTGGCGCAGCCGGCGCAAGCCGGCGACGCGTTCCGCAACGGCGGTGCGATCGACCGCGCGGTGCGTTGCTCGGCTGGGAACCGCGTGTCGGCCTGCGCGACGGTATCGCCGCGCAGCTCGCGTGGCACCGCTCAATCGGCGAGCTCGCCCCGTAGCAGCGTCGTCGCACGACCGGTCAGCAGCGCGCGATCGTCCCCTGCGCTCGCGACTGTCATCTCGCCGCCGCGTGCAGACGCTTGGTACGCGCGCAGCTCGTCCTTGCGGAGACGGGGCGCCCAGTAGGCGAGCAGCACGCAGTGCATCGAGCCCGTGACGGGGTCTTCGTCGATTCCGACGCGGGGCGCGAAGCAACGCGACACGATGTCGTACGTGCCGTCGTCGCCGGGCGCGGTGACGTACACGCCGCGGACGCCGGGAAGATCGCGCATACGCCCGAAGTCGGGCGCGAGCTTGCGAACGCGTCGACGTGTGATCGGTGATGCACAGGAAGAATTCGCCCTCGATGCGCAAGAACTCGACCGGTTCGAGACCGAGGGCGTCGAACAGCTCGGGCATCGGCCTTTCGGGCACGGGCGTCTCGGCCGGGAAGTCGAGCGTGATCGAGCCGTCGGCGTTGCGCTGCGCGGGGAGCACGCCGCCGCGGGTGTGGAACACCGGCCGCGTGACCTCGGCGGTCTCCCACAGCACGTGCGCGCTCGGCGAGCGTCGCGTGTCCGCACAGCGAGACTTCGATTTCGGGTGTGAACCAGCGGAGGTCATAGTCGTCGCCCTCGGTTCGGCGGACGAAAGCGGTCTCGGAGTGTTTCATCTCGGCCGCGAGTTGCTGCATCCATGCCGTCTCACCGTGCCCGAGCACGACTGCCGCGGGATTGCCACCGAACGGCGCGGTGGTGAACGCGTCGACGACGAATATCGGCAGGCTCATCCTTCGGCTCGCACTCGCTCGGCGCCGGGATACCCGTCGCCGTCCTGCGGGACGCTCGTCGCTCCGGCCCGTTCGCTGCGCGGCGCTTCGCTCACGGCCTCATGAAACCAGAGGTCCGGCTCGCGCTATTCGATTATCGCGAGGACGTCGCCGGTGCCGACGCCGTCGCCCGGCTGCACGCGGATCTCCTTCACGGTGCCCGAGGTCTCGGCGTTGATGTGGTTCTCCATCTTCATCGCCTCGAGCACGAGCAGGGCTTGGCCCGATTCGACGGTCGCACCGACCTCGACGAGCACCTTCACGATCGTGCCCTGCATCGGCGCGATCACGGTGCCGCTGCCGGCCGCACCGGCGCCGCCGAAGCCGCCCGAGAGCGTGGGCTTCGGACGCCGCGGACCCCCGGCGGGGCTGCCGCCGGCCGGCATCTCGGGCAGCCACACCTTGACGCTGAAGCGGCGCCCGTCGACCTCGACCGGCACGGTGCGCTCGACGAGCGGCGCCGGCGGTGTCGGCCGGCGGGCCGGCACCTCGAGCGCGCGGGCGCCCGCGTCCGCCGCAAATGTTGCCGGCATCGACGTCGTCCTCGACCCACTTCGTCGAATGGCGTCACCGCGCTGGAATTCGTCGGTCGCGAGCAACGCGCGGTGCGCCGGAATCGTGGTCTTGACGCCGGCGATCTCGAACTCCTCGAGGGCGCGGAGCATGCGAGCAATCGCCGTCTCGCGATCAGGCGCCCACACGATCAGCTTGCCGATCAAGTTGTCGTAGTACTGCGAGATCGCGTCGCCGGATTCGTATCCGCCGTCCCAGCGAACGCCGGGACCCGACGGCGCGCGCAGTGCGGTGATCGTGCCCGGCGACGGCAGGAACCTCTTCGCCGGGTCCTCGGCGTTGATGCGGCACTCGATCGAATGGCCACGGCGTTCGATCGAGTCCTGCGTGAAGCGCAACGGCTCGCCGGCCGCGACGTGCAGCTGCTCGGCGACGAGGTCGAGCCCGCTGATCTCCTCGGTGACGCAGTGCTCGACTTGCAGACGCGTGTTCATCTCGAGGAAGAAGAAGTCGCCGTCCTGGAAGAGCATCTCGACGGTGCCCGCGTTCGACATAGCCGCAGCCGAGTGCGACCTTGACCGCGGCCTCGCCCATCGCGCTGACGGGTCGCGTCGGGGATTGCGGGCGCGGGCGCTTCCTCGATGAGCTTCTGGTGCCGCCGCTGCGTGGAGCAGTCGCGATCGGAGATGTACACGCCGTTGCCCTGCGTGTCGCAGAACACCTGGAGCTCGACGTGGCGCGGGCCGCGTCAGGTAGCGCTCCATGTAGCACTCGGCGCGCCCGAAGTACGCCTGCGCTTCGCGTTGCGCGGAGTCGAACGCCGATTGCGCATCCTCGGCCCGCGTCGACGACCTTCATACCGCGCCCACCACCGCCGTACGCAGCCTTGATCGCGATCGGATATCCGTACTCGGAGCCGAACGCAGTGATCTCGCTCGCGTCGGTGATCGGCGTCGTGGTGCCGGGCACGCTTTCGACACCCGAGCGTTGCGCGGCGAGCCGCGACGAGATCTTGTCGCCCATCACTTCGATCGCTTCCGGCGGCGGGCCGATCCAGGTCACGCCGGTATTGATCAGTGTGCGCGCGAAGTCGGCGTTCTCGGAGAAGAAGCCATAGCCGGGATGGACACCGTCGGCGCCGCTCCTCTCGATCGCGGCGAGAATCGCCTCGGTGTTCAGGTAGCTCTCGGCTGCGGTCTGCCCGCCGAGCGCGTACGCCTCGTCGGCATAACGCACGTGCGCCGCGTCCCGATCGAGCTCGGAGTAGATCGCAACTGTTCGCGATGCCGAGCTCGCGGCACGTACGCATGACGCGTATCGCAATCTCACCACGATTCGCGATCAGGATATTCGAGAGCACGGCTGCGTATCCTACGAGTGATGGCCCGTGCGCCCGCCACCTGGAGCGACCCGCGGCTGGCGAACACTCGTTTTCGACGACGTTCGATGGTTCGACGTCGTCGACTCGACGAACCGCTATCTCCTCGAGTGCGCACCGAGCGGTGCGCGTGAAGGCGTCGTCGCGGTCGCCGATGAGCAGACCGCAGGCCGAGGTCGGCTCGGTCGCACGTGGGTGGCGCCGCCCGGTTCGGCGCTGCTCGTGTCGGTGCTGCTCCGACCCGGTGTGCCATCCGATCGTCTGCACCTGATGACGCTCGCGGCGTGCTCGCCGCGATCGACGCGATCGCTGGCGCGGGCCGATCTCGACGCGCGGCTGAAGTGGCCGAACGACGTCGTGGTCGACGATCGCAAGCTCGCGGGCATCCTCGCCGAAGCCGACGGTGGCGGCGCGCGTCGTCGTCGGCATGGGCTTGAACCTTCGCACCGACGCCTTGGCGCCCGAGGTGCGCGAGACCGCGGCAGCGTGCGACACCGACCGCGTCGAGCTGCTGGTCGCGTGGCTGACGCGCCTCGACGAACGTCTCGACGCGCTCGACGGGTGCCTCGCGGACGCGGTTGCTCGCTCGGCAACGCTCGGGCGGCGTGTGCGCGTCGAGCTCGCGCACGAAACCTTCGAAGGCGTCGCCGAGCGCCTGACGCCCGAGGGATATCTCGTCGTCGACGGTCGCGTGATCACCGCGGGTGACGTCGTCCACCTCCGCCCTGCCCCACCCGCCTGACCGTTTGGACAGGTTGCCGCGCCCTACCGGCGAAAGTGCCCAAACGCGTTACGGGTCGGAGTTGCTCGCGACGAGCGCGCGGAACGCTTCTGCAAGCCGCGCTGCTCACCGGGCCGCGCACCGATCGCGAGGCGTGGCCGTCGACGTGGGCGATCGGTTGCACCTCGCGTGTCGTCGACGAGAGGAATGCTTCGTCGGCCGTCGCGAGCGCGTCCAGCTCGATGTCGCGCTCGTCGACGCCGATCCCGATCTCGGCGCACAGCTCGATGAGCAATGCACGCGTGACACCGAGCAGGCAGCCCGCGCTCGCGGGCGGCGTGCACAGCTTCCCGTCACGGACGAGGAACACGTTCGAGCCGGTCGCCTCGCAAAGTTCGCCGCGCGTGTTCAAGAAGATGGCCTCGCCGGCGCCGTACCGGGCCGCGTACGCGAGTGCACGCACGTTCTCGGCATACGAGATCGTCTTCAGCCCCGCGAGCGTGCCATGCTCGTTACGGCTCCAGGGCACGCACACGACGTCGATCGACGCGGCCGCGGGCTCGAACGGGAACGCCAGCACGAACACCGTCGGCGGCTCGTCGCCGCGCGCCGAACCGGGTGGGGCAGCGCCCGCCGGTGACCGTGATCCGCAGGCGCGCCTCGCGTAAGTCGTTGGCCGCGACCACCGCGCCGGCCGCGGCGCGCAGCTCCGCGGCCCGCGGGCACGGCGAGGCCGAGTCCATCGGCCGACTGGCGCAGCCGCGCGTCGGTGACGCGTCCACGCGAACGGCACGCCGTCGTAGACGCGCAGCGTCTCGAAGACGCCGTCGCCGACGACGAGCCCGTGGTCGAGCACCGAGACGCGTGCGTCGCGGAGCGGGAGCAGCGCTCCGTCGACCCACGCCTTCATCACCACGCGCGGATCACCCGCTCTTCGCGCCGACCGCGGGCGCACCCGCGACCTCGTACCCGCCGGCTGCGTCCGAGCAGGCGCGCGGTCTTGAGCTCGGTCTCGGCCCACTCGTCGTCCGCCTGCGAGTCGGCGACGATGCCGCCGCCGACTCCGAGCGTCGCGTGCCCGCCCGCGATCGTGAAGGTCCGGATCGCCACCGCGAGCTCCGCACTGCGTCGCGATCGCCGTCGATCCACCCCACTGCGCCGCAGTACACACCGCGCCGCACGGGCTCGAGATCTTCGATCGCCTGCAACACGCGCGGCTTGGGCGCGCCGGTGACCGACGCGGGCGGGAACGTCGCGCGCACGAGCTCCCCGAGCGAGACGCCGGCGCGCAGGCGGCCGACCACGGTGCTCACGAGGTGGTGCAGCCCCGGGTGCGCCTCGAGGCGGAACAACGAGGGAACGCGCACCGAGCCGTATTCGCACACGCGTCCCAGGTCGTTGCGCGCGAGGTCGACGATCATCACGTTCTCCGCGAGGTCTTTCGTGCTTGCCGCGAGCGCCGGCGCGTCGGTGCCGGTGCCCTTGATCGGGCGGGTCTCGACGCGCCGGTCGTCGACGCGCAAGAACAGCTCCGGCGATGCCGACACGATCGCGACCCCGGCCAATGCGTCGCCGAACGAGCACACCTGTGCGTACGGCGCCGGATTGCGGCGCGCGAGCGTAGAGAAGACGCCGAGCGCGTCGGGGATGCAGTCGAACTCGATGCGACGCGTGAGGTTCACCTGATAGCACTCGCCGTCGCGCAAGAGCTCGTGGATCGCGTCGACACATCGCGCATGCACGAACCGCGTGAGGCTCGAACGCCCGGGCCCCAACTGCGCGTCGCCGGCAAGCGGCGGCGACGCGACTTCGCGGCACGCGATCGAAGCGCACGAACGCGAGGTCGGGCAGACCCAGATCGTCGTCGGTTCGGGCGACGATGCGTTCGATCGCGCGGCCGAGGTCGTATGCCAAGAAGCCCACCCAGAACCCGCCGCGTGACATGCGATCGAGTGCAACGAACGCGTCGGCGCCGCGCGCGGACACGACGTCGGTCGGCTGCTCGGCGACCAGCCAGCGGCCACCGGCACGCACGATCGCGAACGCGCGCTCCACGAGGTGATGCTATGGGCCGCCGGTACTCGAGCTTGGGAAGTTGCTGTGGCGTGAAGATCTCGTGGAGCACATGGCTCGCGCCGAAGAACCGCCGAGTTCCGCCGGTAGGCTCCGCCGTCGCGTGGTCGCCCGGGTGTCGTTGTTCGCATTCCTTCGCCGGTTCGCGATCGCGTGCCTCTTGGTCTCGATCATCACTGCGACCGGCGTGTTCGCCGGCAACCGGTTCGCGCGCGACACGTTCGCGGGCTCGAAGAAAGTGAACGTTCCGAATCTCGTGCGGGCACGTCCGGGCAAGCAGGAGAACTATCTTCTGATCGGCTCGGATACGCGCCAGCTCGGCGACGACGCGTTCGGCTCGCCCAAGGAGACGGCCGGCCAGCGTTCCGACGTGATGATGGTGTTGCACGTCGACCCCGCGAACCGTACCGGCCGGCTCGTGTCGTTCCCGCGCGACCTCGTCGTGGAGGTCCCGGGAACGAACGGTGCAAAGTCGTTGCTCACCGACGTGTTCAATCGGCAGCCGGGAAACGGGCCCGGTCTCGTGATCCAAACGATGGAAGAGAACTTCCCACCGCTGAAGATCAACCACTACATCGAAGTGAACTTCGAGGGCTTCGAAGCGATCGTGAACGCGGTCGGCAAGATCCCGCTGTACTTCCCGACGCCCGCACACGACCCGTTCAGCGGCCTCAACGTCGACCACGGCGGTTGCGTCAAGGCCGACGGCGCGATGGCTCTCGCGTACGCGCGCTCGCGGCACTACTACGTCCCTCACAACACCCAAGATCCCGCGCCGTGGCAATGGGACTACCCGAACCAGCGCGGTGGCGCCGGGTGGGATGCGACGGGCAGCGACCTCGACCGCATTCCGCGCCAGCAGTACTTCCTACGGACGATCAGCCAAGCCGCGCTCGACAAGACCGCGGCGAACCCCACGAAGTTGTTCGCGCTGCTGAATGCGGTGAAGGACAACTTCACGAGTGACGACCAGCTGAAGTTCGGCGAGATGCAAGACCTCATCCGTACGTTCAAGGGCCTCGATCCGCGTCGCGTCCAGATGGAGACGCTGCCGGTCACCGGAGCGACAGGAAGTTGGGCGGGGCACGTGGTCGCGACCGACGCCGCCGGCAGCCTCGTGAACAGCCTCATGCAGTTCGGTGATCCGTCGCCGCCGGTGCCGAACCCGCTTCCGAACAGTCAAGTGCGCGTGCGCGTCGTCAACGGCTCCGGCCTGCCCGGTGCCGGGCAGGCCGTCTACGACAAGATGCACGCCGCGGGCTTCAGGCTCACCGGGCCCGTCGTGGACGCGTCCGACCGCACGAACTACCGCAAGACGCAGATCCGTTACGCGCCCGACAAGTACCAGCAGGCGTATACCGTCGTGCTCGCGACCGGCACGCTGAACCTCGCGGCGGCGATCTCGCCCGCGAACACGCTCGACGCCGACGTTCTGCTGGTCGTCGGCCGCGACTACACCAAGCTCAACGCCGATTTTTCGAAGCCGATTGCCACGACGACGACCTCGAATGGTGGCGCGCGCTCGCCGGCGTCGTCGACGAGCTCGTCCACGACGACCAGCACGACGATCCCGCGAACGGTCGACACGCGATTCATTCCGCGCGATCCGAAGACGGGCGCAGAGATCGTCGGCTGCCCGAAGAAGTGAGCGCGCATCTCGGTGTCGGTGCATTCCTGCATCGAGTGCGGACGGCACTCGTTGTCGTGGTGGTGATGACCGTCGCGTCCATCGGCGGCGCGTACTACGTCGCGGCGAAGAAAGTCGCGCAGGTGCCCAAGGTGCGGCTCGACACGTCGGTGTTGAAGCCCGGCGGCAACTACCTGCTCGTCGGCTCCGACTCACGCGCGTTCGTGTCGGGCGCGGCCGACGCCGAGCACTTCGGCACGCCGCAGGCAGCGTCGGGACAGCGGTCGGACACGATCATGCTCGCCCATGTCGACGGCGGCCGCGGCACGGGATTCATCGTGTCATTTCCGCGCGACCTGTGGGTCGACATCCCCGGCATCGGGCAAGCGAAGATCAACGCGGCGTTCAACGCCGGCCCGCAACGACTCATCGAGACCATCGAACAGAATTTCGACGTGCCGGTCAGCCACTACTTGCAGGTCGACTTCGCCGGTTTCCGTGATCTCGTCAACGCGATCGGCACGATCCCGATCTTGTTCCCGTATCCCGCGGCGACGCCAAGACCGGGTTGTCGGTCCTCCAGGCCGGATGCCGCCAGCTCGACGGCGACCAAGCACTCGCGTACGTCCGCTCCCGCTACTACGAGGAGCTGAAGAACGGCGAGTGGAAGTCCGATCCCACCTCCGACCTCGGCCGGATCAAACGCCAGCAGTACTTCCTGCGAACCGTCGCGAGCGAGGCAGTGCATGTCGCGCAGCGGCGGCCGTGGCGCGCGCTGCACATCTTCGACTCGACGCTCGGCAGCTTGCAGCGCGATCCGAAGTTCGGCTTCTCCGCGTTCCGCGCGCTGGCGTACGCGTTCCACGGTCGGGGCGGCAACGTCGAGTCGCTGACGCTGCCGACTCGTCCCCAGACGGTTGCGGGTCAGTCGGCTCTCGTGCTCGATGACGCCGAAGCCGCGCCGGTGCTCGCTCGCTTGCGCAGCGTGTCGAGGCAACAACACGCGCCGGCGCCGCCCGCCGGGGTCTCGGCGAGCGACGTGCGCGTGAGCGTGCAGAACGGAAGCGGTCGTGGCGGTGCCGCGAGTGCCGCGCTCGATGCGTTGCGACGGAGCGGCTTCGCAGTGCAACCCCCGCCGACCAATGCCGACCGCAGTGACTACGGCGTCACCGAAGTGCAGTACGTCGCGGGCGCGCAGGGCGCGCAGGCGAAGGCGCAACTCGTGCTTGCGTACCTCGGCGGCGCGGGCAAGGTCGTGGCCGTCGACAGCACCTCCACCGGCGCCGACGTCACACTCGTCATTGGTCGCGACTTCATCGAGGTCACGCCGCCACTGACGTCGCCGCCGACCACTCGGCGGCCTGCCGGCACAACGCCGGCCACCGCGCGGCCGCCGGCGGCGTCGACCGGTAGCTCGGGCGGCGCGAACGGCGCACTGCCGGCCGTGGGGTGCAGCGGCATCTAGACTTGCCGGTCATGCCGATCCTCGCGCTGCAGCGGGCGCGCTCCTGCGCGCGGTGAGGGCCGTCTCGTGAGCATCGCCGTTGTCGGTGCGGGATACGTCGGGCTCACGACCGCAGCCTGCTTTGCGCACCTCGGCCACGACGTCGTCTGCGCCGACATCGACGCCGAGCGTGTCGCCCGCCTCCAGAAGGGCGAGGTGCCGATCCTGGAGGCCGGATTGCCCGGGCTGCTCGCCGAGGGCCTGGCGTCGCGCCGGTTGCGGTTCGTCGTCGGCGAGATCCACGCGGCGCGCGACGCCGACGTCGTGTTCTTGTGCGTGCAGACACCGCAGGGCGCCGACGGCGCCGCCGACCTGACCTACGTCGAGGAGGCAGCGCGCGCGCTCGCGCCCGTCCTCGCACCGAAGAGCGTCGTCGTCAACAAGTCGACGGTTCCGGTCGGGTCGACTCGATTCGTCCAGCGCGTGTTGTCCGAGGCCGGCGCGAGCCAGGACGTGAAGGTCGCGTCGAACCCGGAGTTCCTGCGCGAGGGCCAGGCCGTGCGCGACTTCCTCAACCCCGATCGCATCGTGATCGGCTGCGACGACCCCGAGGCCGCTGTACGCGTCAGCGAGCTCTACAAGGCGGTGCACGCCCCCGTGCTCGTCACCGATCCCGCGTCGGCCGAGATGATCAAGTACGCGTCGAACGCCTTCCTCGCCACAAAGGTGTCGTTCATCAACGCGATCGCCAACCTCTGCGAGGCAGTCGATGCCGACGTGCGTGAGGTCGCGATCGGCATGGGCTACGACGCGCGGATCGGATTCCAGTTCCTGCATCCGGGCCCGGGCTTCGGTGGGTCGTGCTTCCCGAAGGATGTCGCCGCGCTGCTTCATACCGCGCTCGACGCGGGGTACGACTTCGAGTTGCTCGCGGGTGTCGTCGAAGTCAACCGCGCGCAACACGAACGCATGGTCGAAAAGATTCGCGTCGCAGTCGGGGGCTCGCTCGCCGGCGCGGTCATCGGCGCGTGGGGCCTGACGTTCAAGGCCGACACCGACGACCTGCGCGACTCTCCCGCGCTGTTCATCTGCCGCCGGCTGCTGGAGTCGGGCGCGTCCGTGCGCGCCTACGACCCGGCCGCGGGCGAGCGCGCACAAGGCATGCTCCCGGACTTGGAGCTGTGCGCCGATCCCTACCAGGCGGCTGCCGACGCGGACGCGGTCGCGGTGCTCACCGAATGGGACGAGTTCCGCTGGCTCGACTTCGATCGCGTCGCCGCGACGATGCGCCACGCGGCCGTCGTCGACAGCCGCAATCTGCTCGACCCGGCCGCGCTGCGGAGGCGCGGCTTCCGCTACGACGCCGTAGGGCGCCGCTAGTGGCGCGCGTCGTGATCACCGGCGGCGCCGGCTTCATCGGTTCACATCTGTGCGACGCATTGCTGCGCGCGCGGCGACGACGTGGTGGCCGTCGACAACCTGTCGACGGGACGCGAGGCGAACATCGAGCACCTCCGCGATCACGGACGCTTCACGTTCGTTCGCGCCGACGTGAGCGCCGAGATCCCGGTCGACGGCAAGGTCGACGGCGTGCTGCACTTCGCGAGCCCCGCGAGCCCACCCGAGTACCTGGAGATGCCGCTCGAGACGCTCGACGTCGGATCGCTCGGGACGCGCCGCGCGCTCGATCTCGCGCGTGATCACGACGCACGCTTCCTGCTCGCATCGACGAGCGAGATCTACGGCGATCCTGAGGTTCATCCGCAGCCCGAGAGCTATCTCGGCAACGTCGACACCATCGGTCCGCGAGCCGTGTACGACGAAGCGAAGCGCTTCGCGGAGACGCTCACGATGACGTATCAGCGTCAGTTCGGGCTCGACACCGGCATCGTGCGCATCTTCAACACGTACGGTCCGCGCCTGCGGCCCGCCGACGGCCGCGTCGTGTCGAACTTCCTGGTGCAAGCGATCGAAGGCAAGCCGATCACGATGTACGGCACCGGCGCACAGACGCGTTCGTTCTGCTACGTCGACGACGAAGTGCGCGGACTCGTCGCCGTCTTCGACTCCGAGCTCGTGGAACCGGTGAATCTCGGGAACCCGAACGAGTTCACGATGCTCGAGCTCGCCGACCTCGTGCGCGAGGTCACCGACTCGAGCTCCGATCTGGTGTTCGAGCCGCTGCCGCCCGGCGATCCCACGCGGCGGCGGCCCGACATCGCGCGCGCACGGACGCTGCTCGGGTGGGAGCCCGCCGTCGGGCTGCGCGATGGCCTGGTTCGGCTGCGGGATTGGTACCTGGAGGAGCGTGCTCGTGGTCGCGCGTGACACCACGCCGCCGCCAAAGCTGCGGAAGCTGACGATCGTCGTTCCGGTGTTCAACGAGCGGAACACGCTCGTCGAGATCTTGCGGCGCATGCGCGCCGTCGAGCTGCCCGACAGTGTCGAGCGCGAGATCATCGTCGTCGACGACGGCAGCGACGACGGTACACGCGACGTGCTGAAGCAGCTCGGCGACAGCACGGTGCGCGTGATCACCCACGAACAGAATCGCGGCAAGGGCGCCGCGGTGCGTACCGCGTTCGCGCACGCGACCGGCGACTACGTGCTGATCCAGGACGCCGACCTCGAATACGACCCCGAGGACTGGCCCCGCCTCCTGAACCCCGTGATGCGCGGCCGCTCCCGCGTCGTGTATGGCTCCCGGTTCACGGGCGAGCGCCGCAACATGCTGTTTCTGCACTGGATCGGCAACCGGCTCCTGTCGCTGGTGACCAACATGCTGTACAACACGACGCTCTCCGACATGGAGACGTGTTACAAGCTCATCGACAAGTCTCTGCTCGACGAGATGAGCCTCACCGCCGACCAGTTCGACATCGAGCCCGAGATCACCGCCAAGATCCTGAAGCGCGGCGTGCGCATCTACGAGGTGCCGATCTCGTATGCGGGACGAGAGTTCGACGAGGGCAAGAAGATCACGTGGCACGACGGCTTCGCCGCGCTGTGGACACTGGTCAAGTTCCGCATCCGTGACTGAGACCGCAGGCGCGCTCGCACATGGGCGCGACGACGCACGCTGGGCAGCCGTGATCGTGCACTACGAGGCCGGGCCGCTGCTCGTCGACTGCGTGCGATCGGTGCTCGCCGACGGGAGCGCGGGCCCGATCGAGCTCGTCGTCGTCGACAACGGCTCGCGCGACGATTCGATCGCCGACCTGCATGCCGCGTTCCCGCAGGTGCGTGTCGTGCACGCGCCCGCGAACGTCGGCTACGCCCGCGGTGCCAACCTCGGCATCGCGGCGACGTACGCACCGATCGTCGCGGTGCTGAACCCCGACCTCACCGTGATGCCGGGCACCGCCGGCGCGCTGGTCGCGCGTATCGAGCACGAGCCGCGCATCGGCGCGGTCGGGCCCCGCGTGCGCAACACCGATCGCTCCGACTACCCGTCGGCGCGGCAGGATTCCCTCGGTGCCCATCGCCGTCGGCCACGGCGTGCTCGGACTGTTCTGGCCCACGAACCCGTTCACGGTGCGCTACCGCCAGCTCGATACCGACCCGGCCGCCGCGCGTGACCGTCGATTGTGTCTCGGGCTGTGCCGTGTGGTTGCGACGTGACGCGCTCGACGAGATCGGCGCGTGGGACGAGCGGTATTTCATGTACATGGAGGACGTCGACTTGTGCTGGCGTCTCGACCGCGACGGCTGGCGCGTCGCGTACGAACCCGCCGGCGAGGTGATCCACGTACAGGGCGCGACGACCGCGCGACACCCGTACCGAATGCTGATCGAACATCACCGCTCCGCATGGCGCTTCGCCCGTCGCCGCTTCACCGGCGCGCGCGTCGCGCTGCTGCCGTTCGCTGCGGTTTACCTGGTGTTTCGCACCGCGTTGACGTCGGCCGAGCATGCGTGGCGAGCATCCGCTCCCACGAGCGGCGGCTAGCCTGGCTCGGATGAGCAAGGCCTCTCGCACCAAGCGCCGTCGCGCCGCGGTACGGTCTGCGAAGCGCGCGCGTCACAACAATTGGTGGTACGGCCTCACTTTCCTGGTTGTGGCCGCCGGCGTCGCACTCATCGTGTTCGCGCGCCTGACCGCGCCCACCGACGTCGGTCCGTTCATCTACGACGCGAACAACCCGACGAAGAAGGACACGCACTGGCACGCGGCGCTCGGCGTCTATTCGTGTGACCACTGGGTCGGTGACGGTGTGACCGGTGAGGGCCTCTGGAAGTGGCCGAGCGATCCCGACGGGTTCTGGCGAGCAGGTCAGGGTCAGGTGTACGCGGGGTTGCACAGTCACCGCGACGGCATCATCCACATGGAGCCGACCGTGAGCGAAGACGCCGGCCGGCACGCGACGCTCGGTCGTTACTTCGACTACGGGGGTTGGAGCCTGTCGGCGACCGGCTTCAAATTCGTCGACGGCAAGGCGGTGAAAAACGGCGACGTGTGCCCGTCCGGCGGCAACGGCACGCTCCAATGGGCGACCGCGAAATGGGACGGCAAGTCGTCGACCGACGCGCCGCTCCAGTTCACCGCGCACACCGGCAATCCCGCGGATCACGAGCTGGAGCAGGGCGAGGTGATCATCGTCGCGTTCTTGCCGCCCGCGAAGGCGGTCACCGGTCTCGGCAACCCGCCCTCGTTCAAGAATCTCCCGAGCGCGCTCGGTGCCGAGGAGACGCCCGGTTCCGCGCCGGCGACGACCGCGCCGACGTCGGGTACGACCACCGCGGGCACGTGAGCGCGTGAAGGCGGTCGTGCTCGTCGGTGGCGAAGGCACGCGGCTGCGACCGCTGACGTTCACGACACCGAAGCCGCTGCTGCCGATCGCGAACGAACCACAACTCGAACGGCAGCTCGCATGGCTCGCGTCGCACGGGGTCGACGAGGTCGTGCTGTCGATGGGCTACCTGCCCGACGAATTCAACCGGCACTTCCGCCACGACCGCGCCGGCCACGATGTGTTCGGCAGCGTGGTGTTGCGCTACGCGGTCGAGGACGAGCCGCTCGGGACCGCAGGCGCGATCCGGTATGCGGCCGACGGCATCAACGAGCGCTTCGTCGTGTGCAACGGCGACGTGCTCACCGATCTCGATCTCGGTGCGATGGTGCGCTTCCACGACGAGCGCGGCGCGGTCGCGACGATCTCGCTGACCCAGGTCGAAGACCCGAGCGCATTCGGTGTCGTGCCGACGAACCCGGATGGCAGCGTCATCGCGTTCGTCGAGAAGCCTGCGCAGGGCAAGGCGCCGAGCAACTGGATCAACGCGGGGACGTATGTCGTCGAGCCCGCGTTCCTCGACCGTATCCCGACGCGACTCAACGTGTCGGTCGAGCGCGAGACGTTCCCGCGGATGCTCGCGCGACCCGGACTGCTGTACGGCTTCAAGAGCGACGCGTACTGGCTCGATATCGGGACACCCGAGAAGTATCTCCAGGCGCACGTCGACCTTCTCGAGGGTCGCCTGGGCGCGCGCGCCGGCGCCCGGTGCGCGGCAGGTGTCGCCGGGTGTCTGGGTGCAGGGGAGCGGGGCGATCGAGGACGGCGCGCTGCTCGAGGCTCCGGTGTTGGTCGGCGACGGCGCCCGTATCGAAGCGGGCGCGCGTGTCCACCGGTCGGTGGTCGGTGCGCGCGCGATTGTCGAGTCCGGCGCGCAGTTGCACGGCGCGGTGCTGCACGCCGGGGTGCTCGCGTCCCGTGGAACCAGCGTGCGCGACTCGGTAGTCGGATGTGATGCCGTGCTCTCGCCGGAAGTCACGCTCGGCGCTGACACGGTGGTCGGAGCCGGCGTCACCGTGATGTCGGGCACGAGGATCTCCGGCGGACGCGTCCCGGGCGATCGCGAATAGCGGAGAGGGGCGGGTATGCAGGCACTCGTAACCGGCGGTGCCGGCTTCATAGGTTCGACACTCGTCGATCGCCTGCTCGCCGAGGACTGGAAAGTCGACGTCGTCGACGACCTGTCGAGTGGCTCGCTCGGCAACCTCGCCACCGCACGCGCCCTTCCCGAGCGTCGCTTCTCGTTCCACCGCCTCGACGTCGCGTCGCCGGCCGTCGCCGAGCTCATCGCACACCGCAAGCCCGACGTCGTCTTCCACCTCGGCGCGCAGATCGACGTGCGCGTGTCGGTTGCGAGACCGGTGTTCGACGCGACGGTCAACATCCTCGGCTCGCTCAACATCTGTGAGGGCGCGATCGGAGCCGGGGTGCAGAAGATCGTGTTCGCGGGCTCGGGCGGCACGCTCTACGGCGAGCCCGACGAGATCCCGACCCGCGAGGGCGCACCCCAGCATCCACTGTCGCCCTACGGCGTGGCGAAGAAGGCGGTCGGCGACTACCTCCATTACTACCGCGAGGTGCGCGGGCTCGAGTACACCGTGAACGCGCTCGCCAACGTGTACGGGCCGCGCCAAGACCCGCATGGTGAAGCGGGCGTAGTTGCGATCTTCTCGGGCAAGCTCCTCGAGCGGCAGCGGCCGATCATCTTCGGCGATGGCGCGCAAACACGCGACTACGTATACGTCGACGACGTCGTCGACGCGTTCGTCCGCGCGGTCGACAAAGGCGGCGGGCTCGTCCTCAACGTCGGTACCGGCATCGAGACTAGCGTGCAGCAGCTGTACGACACGATGGCGAAGCTCACCGGCTTCACAGACCCCGCGCAATACGCGCCGCCCCGCGTGGGCGAGGTCATGCGCAGCGCCCTCGATCCCGGCCGCGCCGAGATCCATCTCGGATGGAAGCCGTTCACGCCGCTCGAAGAGGGCATCGCCCGCACCCTCGAGCACTTCAACGACCGGCGCTCGGCGCGCTCCTGAATCAGCGGAATGCGCGCAGCGTCGCAAGCGGGACGGGCGGGCGAGTACGGCCGTCGTAGGCGGGATCGGGAACGCCGACCATCACCATCGTGTGCGGCAGCCACTCGGCGGGCAGCGCGAGCGCGTCGCGTGCTTCTGTGGGACAGAAGATCGGCGCCGCGATCCAGCACGACGCGAGACCGCGGTCGGCGGCTGCGAGCATCAAGTTCTCGACGGCGGCGCCGAGCGAGAGCAGCGCCATGCCCCATTCCGCGCGCCGGCGGCGCTTCGTCGGGATAGCGGTCGAGCCCGTTCCCACGTGAGGCACCCGAGCACCAGCGCGGGCGCGCCGGCGATCTTGCGGTGCGATGCGTCGATCAACTCGGCAACCCGAGCAGCGGGCACGCCGTCGGCCGCGGAGATCACGCCGCCATCGCTCGCCCATGCCGTTCGCGAGCGCTTCCTTGGCGTCTTCGGTGTCGACGACGACGAATCGCCACGGCCGCGAGTGATGAGGCGCCGGCGCGAGGCACGCGGCTTCGACGAGCGCGTCGAGGGTCGCGCGCGGGACCGGATCGGGAAGGAACGCGCGGATCGAGCGCCGCGCTTCGACGAACGCCGGTACGCGAGCGGAGACGTTCACCGGAAGAGGTCCTCGTGCGCCGGCCGGATCAGCTCGCGGACGGATCCGTCGCGGAACCATTCGCGCGTCGAGCCCGCGCACGATCGCGACGGGTACGCCCGCGCCTTGCCCATGACGAGCTCGGCGGCCGACGCGATCTCGTCGGCGACCGCGACCTCGGTGACCATCAACGTGCGACCGAGCGCGTCGGCGGTGTTGCGCAAGTCGACGACCGCGGCGATGCCGCACACGCCGATCGCGACATCGGTCAGCCCGCGCCTCCAGGGCCGACCGAACGTGTCGGAGACGATGACCGCGACGTCGGCGCCGGCGCGGGCCCGCAGCGCGTCGCGGATGTGCTTGGCCGAGCGGTCGGCGTCGACGGGCAGCAACGCGGCGTAGCCGCTGCTCGACGTTCGAGAGGTCGACGCCGGCGTTGGCGCAGACGAAGCCGTGCCGGGTCTCGCTGATGATGAGGTCGCCGCGCCGGCGCACGATGCGCACCGACTCCGATTCCACCAAGTGCACGCCGCGCCGTGAGGTCGTCGGGGTCGAGCGGCACGAGGCGGCCCTCGGCCTTCGACACGATCTTCTGCGTCACGACGAGGCAGTCGCCGTCGATCAACGGCGTGCCTTGCGCGCGGTGCCGCATCCGCGATGAGCACCGCGAGCTCGTCGCCGGGCCGGATCTCGGCGATGCCCAGCGAGCGGGATGATCGACAGCGTCACGCGACTGCGGCGAGCGTTTGCCTGCGCGAGCGCGGCCGCGATCTCGGGGCTCCGCATCATCGTGTCGGTCACCACCGCGTGCACGCCGGCCGCCTCGACTTCGGCCGCGAGCGTCGGCGTCGACCGCGTCGATCACCATCGACGCGCAGAACTCGGAGTACAGGCGCGCGACGCCGACGCACGACACCTCGATGCCGAGCGGCGCCATCAGCCGGTCGGCGGGCCCTTTCACCGGAGCGCCGCCGACGATCGGGCTCACCGCGACGACGTGCGTCGCCGCGCGACGAGCATGTCGCGCACGCCGGGGACGGCGAGGATCGGTCCGATCGAGATCACCGGGTTCGACGGGCAGATCACGATCGTGTCGGCGTTGTGCAACGCCTCGAGCACACCCGGCGCGGGCCGCGCCGCATCGGCGCCCTCGAAGCGGACGGCGACGACGGGCGATTCGGCGCGCTCGCCGACGAACCACTGCTGCATCGCGAGCTCTTCGGTCGCATCGCCGTCGCGGCGCACGGTGATGCGAGTGCGCACGCGGTCGTCGGTCATCGGCAGCAGGCGGACGTCGAGATTCCACGCGCGGGCGATCTCGGCGGTCACCGCCGACAGCGACGCCCCCGCGCGCAGGCGCTGCGTGCGGAAGAGGTGCGTGGCGAGGTCCTTGTCGCCGAGCCGGAACCACGTGGGTACGCCGTAGCGCTCGAGCGCGTCGAGCGTGGCGAACGTCTCGCCCTCGAGGCCCCATCCCTGCGCGGCGTTCGACGCGCCCGCGAGCGTGTACGTGACCGAGTCGAGGTCGGGGGAGACGTGCAGCCCGTGGAACTCGTCGTCGTCGGCGGTGTTGACGATCGCGACGACGTCGGCCGCGGGCACGACGCGTACGAGCCCGGCGAGGAACCGGGCGGCGCCGACACCACCCGCGAGCGCTGCGAGCATCGCTCAGGAAGCTATCCGGCCCGGGCAGCCCGCATGATCGGGCGAGCGGCGCGGCCCCTCGTCCTGGGCCGCGCCGCCAACCCGTCCCGCGCTCGAGACCGAATCGGCTCAGGCGGCGGTGCCGGCGAGCTCGCGGACGCGCGCCGCGACAGGCTCCATTGCCTGCACGACGCGCTCCGGAAGATCACCGAGCTGGGCCTGCACCCGACCGACGACCGGCTCGACTCGCTTGCCCACCTCGTCACGCAGCGACTGGGCTCGCGCGACGGTTTGCTTCACCTGCTCCTGCGATCGCGAGCGTGTGCTGCGCGACTGCTCGTGCAGCTTCTGCTGCGCGTCGACCGTGCCCTTGCGGACGCAGTGGCCGGCCTGCTGGGCGCGATCACGTACCTCGCGCGTGCGGGCTCGGGCCTGCTGGAAGCCCATCACGCCGAGGCCGACTGCGATGTAGCCGGCGTCGGTGAGGGTCTTGCGGACGTTGTTCGCCATGTGGCTCCTTGTGACGTCGAACACGCCGGGAGGCGTGCGAGGGGGCACGGCGCTCGTGCCCGGCTGGTGCTCGCGACACTAACACCGATTGCTAACTGTTGCAAGCACTCGTGATCGCGAGCACAAGGGGGCCTTTCGGACGGGCTATGGTCTTTCGGCCCCATGGAGACGATCGAGCCCGCGTTCACCGCCCAGCTGCTCGAGCACGACGACGGTTCCGGAGCCCCCCAGGTCGCGCCGCCGGTGGTCGCCGTCGTCGTCACACGCGACCCGGGGCCCTGGCTCGAGCAGACGCTGGTCGCACTGTCAGCCCAGGACTACCCCGTCGCTGTCGGTGCTCGTGCTCGACAACGGCTCCACCGACGACCCGACCCCCCGGATCGCCGCCGCCATGCCGCGGGCATTCGTGCGGCGCCACGTCGCCGAGGATGCGTTCGGGCGAGGCGACGCCTCGGCGGCGAACGCATCGCTGGAGGCGGTCGAGGGCGCGACGTTCCTCTGCTTCTGCCACGACGACGTGACGCTCGACGCTGACGCGGTCCGGCTCATGGTCGAGGAGGCGTACCGATCGAACGCCGGCATCGTCGGCCCCAAGCTCGTCGACGACGCTAATCCCGAGATCCTCCTCGAGGTCGGCATGACCGTCGACCACTACGGCGTGCCGTTCTCGGGCATCGAGCCCGAAGAGGTCGACCAAGAGCAGCACGACGCCGTGCGCGACGTCTTCTTCGTCTCGAACGCGGCGATGCTCGTGCGCGCCGACCTCTTCCACGAGCTCTCGGGCTTCGACCCGGCCACGGTGCCCGGCGCCGACGACGTCGACCTGTGCTGGCGCGCCCGGCTCGCGGGCGCCCGCGTGATCGTCGCCCCCTCGGCGCGGGCGCGGCATCGCCTCGCCGCGTACAACGAACCTCGTCCGGCCCGGCCGTCCGAGCCCGAGGGCGCGCGTGCGCGGAGACGCGCAGCCGCGTACGGATGCTGTGCAAGTCGTACTCGACGCCGGCGTTGCTGTGGGTGCTGCCGGTCGCGTTCATCCTCGCCCTGGTCGAGGCGTTGGGTCTCGTCGTGACGGGACGCGTGCGCCGCGGCCTCGCCGTCGTGAGCGGCTGGATGGCTGCGTTCGCCCATCCGGGAGATCTGCGGCGCGCTCGTCACGACACGCAGGCGCTGCGCCGTGTCGACGACGGCGACGTGCGCGACCTGATGATCCGCGGGAGCGCGCGCGTCCGCAGCTTGATCGCGCAGCGGGCGTACGCGGCCGAGCGAATTGCCGAGGTCTCGTCGCAGACGCGACAACGCGTCGAACGCGCGGGGCGCGGGTTGCGACGCGTGCCCGGCTCGTCGGCCTTGCGCTCGCGGTGCTCGTGGTCGGCAGCCGGTCGTTGCTCTTCGGGCATGTTCCGGAGGTCGGCGGCTTCCTGTCGTGGCCCGACGCCGGCGATGCGTGGGCGACGTTGACCGGCTCGTGGCGCGCGACGTTCATGGGCTCCGAGCACTCCGCCACGCCCGCGTTCGGGCTGATCGCACTGCTCGACGGCGTGTTGCTCGGGCACGCGGGCCTCGCCCGTTCACTAGTTGTCGGCGGCGCGCTGCCCGTCGGCGCGTGGGGGGCGTACCGGCTCGTGCGGCCGTTCGCGCAATCCGCGATGCCCGGCGTCGCGGGCGCGATCGCCTACGCCGCGAACCCGATCGTGCGCAACGCGATCTGGCGGGGCGAGATCGGGCCGCTGGTGTGCTTCGCGGTCGCGCCGTTCCTGCTCGCCGTCTTCGTGCGCATCGCGAGCAGCGACGGGCGCGACGAGCGTGATGGTTGGCGTCCCCTCGTGCAGCCCGCACTCACGATCGCGTTGCTCGGTGCGGTTGCCGCGTCGTTCTGGCCGCCGGCCGTGCTGTTCGTGATATTCGTCGCGCTCGCATTCGTCGTGGCGGCACCGTTCACGAGCGACGTCCGCGTGAGCATGAAAGCCCTGTTGCTCGCCATCGGCGCGAGCGCGATCGTGTTGTTGCTCTGCACTCCGTGGGTCTGGTCGCTCCCGGGCGCCGACGCCGCGACGCTCGGGTTCCACGCGCGCGCGCCCCTCGCGTTGAGCGACATGCTCCGCTTCCACACCGGTCGCGCGGGTGCAGGCTTCGCGCCGTGGGGAATCATCGCCGCGGCCGCGGTGCCGCTCGCCATCGCGACCGGCGACCGATTGGCCTGGGCCGCGCGCGCTCGGTCGCTCGCGCTCGGCTCGTTCGCGCTCGTCTGGGTACCCGGACGCGTCGCGCCCGATGCCGCAGTGCCTTCCCCCGAAGGTGTGCTCGTCGTCGCCGCGCTCGGCCTCGCGTTCGCGGCGGGGCTCGGCATCGCCGCGGTCCACGACGACCTGCGGCGCTTCCACTTCGGCTGGCGGCAGGTGATGACGGTTGTCGCGATCGCCGGCATCGCCGTGTCGATGCTCGGGCTCGCGGGTGACACGCTCTCCGGTCGCTTCGGCCTCGTTGCCGAGGACTGGGCGTCGCGTTACGTGTGGATGAGCACGAACCCGCCGCCCGGGGGTTTCCGTGTGCTGTGGCTCGGCGATCCCGGCGTCCTGCCCGGTGACGCCAAGGACGTCGGCACGGCCGGGTTCACGATGACGCGCGACGGCCCGGGCGACGCGCGTGCGCAGTGGTCCGCGCCCGAGACGAGCGCCGACCGAGTCGTCGCCGCCGCTCTACGCGCCGCCGAAGACGGCAGCACGTCACGACTCGGCCATCTGCTCGCGCCGGCGGGCGTTCGCTACATCACGTTCGTCGCTCGCTCCGAGCCCGACGCCGGCCTGCAGGGCGCGCCCCAGCCGCAGCTCGAAGACGCGCTCGGCCGCCAGCTCGACCTCACGTTGTCACGCGTCGAGCCCGCGGCAACGGTGTACGAGAACGACGCGTGGCTGCCCATGCACGCGTTCGTGCCACCCGACGCCGCGAACATACGGACCGACGAATCCGATCCACTCGCAAGCGCGCTCCGCACCGAAGGTGTGCAGGCCGCAGGCACGAGCGTCAGGGGAGGGCGCACCGACGCGATCGGTCCCGGCACGTTGCTGTGGGCCGAGGCCTCCGATGCGGGCTGGCAGGCGCGCGCCGCCCGCCGCACGGCGCGTCGACTCGACGCGTTCGGTTGGACGAACTCGTTCACGCTCGATCGCAACGCGACGGTGTCGGTGCACCACCGCGGCAGGTTCCTCTCCCGCGCGCTCCGCGCGCTTGAACGTCGTCGTGTGGATAGGTGTGGCCGCGCTCTGGTTCGTGATGCGGCGGCGCGCCCGCGCGCCGCACACCGAATCGGCATGACGCCGCGCCGGGCACTGTTCTTCGTCGCCGTGCTCGTGGCGGCGCTCGTGGCCGCGGTCGTCGCCGGCAACGCGAAGGAAGGCACGCGTGCCGCACCGCAGCCGCGCGCGTCTCGGCCGCGCTCGCCGCCCGCGGGCGCCGATCGCGACACTGCATGGTTCTGCCCGGGTCTTCCGCCCGCGCTCCCTGCGGCCGACGTGCGCGTCACGATCAGCAACATCGACCCCGCGCCGGCTGATGTCGTCGTGACCGTGCTCGGCGACAAGGAAGCGGCGCCACCGCAGACGCTGCGCGTCGACGCTTCGTCGGTGATGACGAAGAAACGTGCGGATCTCGGACCGCCGGGCGCGCTCACGGTCGAATCATTCGGCGGGCGCGTCGTCGTCGAGGAAAGCATCGACGGGCAGGCAGGTGTCGACGTCTCGACGTGCGCGACCGCGGCCGCGAGGTCGTGGTACTTCGCGGCGGGCACGACACCGCGTGGTGTGCAGCAGTGGCTCGTGATCGAGAATCCGTTCGCGTCCGACGCCAAGGTCGACGTCACGTTGCGTACCGGTAACGGTGTGCGCGAGCCCGAGCTGTTGCAGAGCTTCGACGTGCGGCACCGATCGCGAGCCGTGCTCGCGATCCACGGGGTTGCGGTACGCGAGGATCGGGTCGCCGTCGAGGTCGACGCGCGTGCGGGACGGGTCGTCGTGTCGCAAACCATGGTGTACACGGCCGACGCGCCGCCGACCGGTGTTGCGACGACGATCGGTGCGACGGCGCCGTCGGATCAGTGGTTGTTCGCCGGCGGGGACACCGCGCCCGGTACGGAGGAATGGATTGCGATCTCGAGCGTGGGCCGAGCCGATGCGCAGGTCGACGTACACGTGGTCACCGGCAACGATCGCGTCGATCAAGCCGACGGCGATCACCGTGTCGCAGGACGACATCGTCTGGGCGCAACTCGGCGGGTGCGCGGCCACGGGCGCCGCGAACAACTGCGTGCCGATTCCCGGCGCGACCAGCTACGCGCTCGATCTGCGCGCGAATGGCGCGCCGGTCATCGCGCAGGCCTTCGACGCGCCTCGATGCCGATGCCGCGCAGCCGGGTGTCGCGACGTCGCTCGGTACGACGGAGCGTGCCGCGCGCTGGGTTTCGGGACCGACCGTGTCACGAGCGGGCGCGCGACGACAATCTCGGTGTGGAACCCGTCCAGCAGGCCGGCCGAGGTAGGGATCTCGCGAGTGCACGACGGCCGCGTCGATCAGCTGGCGCGCCGCGTCACGGTGCCGCCCGGTGGACGCGCCGAGGTCATGGTGGTCCGCGGCCAACGCAAGGCGGAGCCGAACGCGTTGATCGTCGACGCCTCGTCGCCCGTCATCGTCGAGCGCACGATCGTCGGCGGCACCGACATCAGCACTTCGCCCGGCACTCCCATCGGCTGACGGTGACCGTCCGCATCGTCGTCGCGGTCGCGCTCGTCGTCGTCCTCGGCGCAGTTGCGTGGTTCCTCGAGCGACGCCGCCGCACGAACGCGCCGACACAGGGCTCGATGATCGCGCCCGCGCAGCTCGACCGCGCCGACTTCGCGCGACCGGACACGCCGTGGCTCGTCGTGCTGTTCACGTCCGACGCGTGCATGTCGTGCGCCGGCCTGTACGACAAGGCCGCGCCGACTCGCCTCCGACGACGTCGCGGTCGCCGAAGTCGCATTCCCCGCGCAGCGCGTGCTGCACGAGCGTTATCACGTGCGCGCGGCGCCGATGACGTTGGTCGCCGACGGTGCCGGTGTCGTGCGCGCGCAGCTTCTTCGGCGCGTTCAGTGCGACCGAGCTGTGGAACGCGGTCGCGGAGCTGCGCGCCGACAGCTGATCCAGACTGCCCTTTGAAGCTAATCGGCCGGGGACGGCTCACCGTCGACACCCGCGAGCGGCAGCGGCGACGTTGCCGGCTCCTCGGTGCCGTCGGCGTGGATGATGATGCGCGGACCGCCGACCTTGCGTCCGATCGCGTCGTCGACGAGACGTTCGACCTCGCGGCCTTCGAGCGTCTCGCGCTCGAGGAGGGCGGTCGCGACCGCGTCGAGCCCGGCGCGGTACTCGGTCAGCACCTTGCGACAGCGGTCTTCCTCGTCGCGCAGGATGCGCTCGACCTCTTCGTCGATGACGCGAGCAGTCTCGTCGGAGTAGTCGCGGGAGTGCATGAGGTCCTCACCGAGGAACACCGCACCTTGCGAACCCCACGCCATCGGGCCGATGCGGTCGGACATGCCCCACTCGCGCACCATCTTGCGGGCGAGCTCGGTGTTGCCGACGAGGTCGTTCTGCGCGCCGGTCGACTGGTGCCCGAAGACGAGCTCCTCGGCCACGCGGCCACCGAGACGGACGACGAGCGAGTCGGCGATGTACTCCCGCTTGTAGATGTGGCGTTCCTCGACCGGCAGCTGGTGTGTGACGCCCAACGCCATCCCGGTCGGCAGGATCGTCACCTTGTGCAGCGGATCGGCGTGCTCGAGCACGTACGCGCATACCGCGTGACCGCCCTCGTGGTACGCGACGATCTCCTTCTCCTCGGTCGACAGCGCCAGTGACTCTCGCTTGAGGCCCATCAGCACGCGGTCGCGTGCCGCGTCGAAGTCCTGCCGGTGGATCTCCTGCACGCCGCGGCGCACTGCGAACAGCGCCGCTTCGTTGACGAGGTTCGCAAGGTCGGCGCCGCTCATCCCGGGCGTGCCGCGCGCGACGACGTCGATGTCGACGTCGGGGTCGACCTTCTTGTCGCGGATGTGGACCTTCAGGATCTCGACGCGCTCATCCTGGGTCGGGAGCGGCACGAGGATCTGGCGGTCGAAACGTCCCGGACGGAGCAGCGCGGGGTCGAGGATGTCGGGACGGTTCGTCGCCGCCATCATCACGATGCCTTCGGTCGCTTCGAAACCGTCCATCTCGGCGAGCATCTGGTTCAGCGTCTGCTCGCGCTCGTCGTGGCCGCCGCCGAGCCCGGCGCCGCGCTTGCGGCCGATCGAGTCGATCTCGTCGACGAAGATGATCGCCGGCGCCTGCTTGCGGGCGGTCTGGAACAGGTCGCGCACCGTGCCGGCGCCGACGCCGACGAACATCTCCATGAAGTCGGAGCCGGTGATCGAGATGAACGGCACGCCGGCTTCACCGGCGACCGCGCGCGCGATCAGCGTCTTGCCGGTGCCGGGCGGACCGACGAGCAGCACACCCTTGGGAATGCGCGCGCCGATGTCTTTGAACTTCCCCGGCAGCTTCAAGAAGTCGACGACCTCGGTGATCTCTTCTTTCACCGCGCCGTAGCCCGCGACGTCGCGCGAACGTCGTCTTCGGCTTGTCGGTGTTGTACACCTTGGCGCGCGAACGGCCGATGTTCATGACCGCGCCCATCTGGCCTTGGGCGCGTCGGGCGATGAACCACCAGATCAACCCGAGCAGCGCGAACGGCACGACCCACACTGCGATTGCGCCGATCCAGTTCGTCGACTGCGGCTTGTAGTTGCGCGTCGACCTGGTTGTCGTTGAGCGTCTTGATGTCGGCGTCGGGCAGGGTGTTCTGGGGGCCCTGGGTCGTGAACTCGGTCTTGCCGTCCTGGTTCTGGCCCTGGGCGAACTTGCCGATGATCTTGCCGTTCGAAGAGTCGTACTTGATGCTCGCGACCTTGTGGTCCTTGACGCTCTGGATGAACGTGCCGTAGTCGAGCTTCGCGCGCTCGGGCGTCGTGCTCGGCGTCGCCTGCCACACGAGGAAGATCGCGACGATCAGGCCGATGATCACCCACGGCATCCAGCGCGGGCGCGCTCGGGCGGCCCGGCGTGCCTCCCGGCCGCGGCGGCCGGGGGGCTGCTCCGGCGGCCGCCACTGGTCCTCGGGTGGGCTCATTTTCCTCCGCTCTCGGCCCCACGGGCCGGGCCGCTGCGGTCGTAGGGGGTCATGCTACGGCGACCCGGCAGGTCGTTCCGTGCCCGCGGTGAACCGGCGGTTTCGTCGCCACGTTCCCACCGCGGGCTGGGTGTTCACCGAGACCGTCGCGTGTGCCTTTCCCGATCGACGGTCTGAGGGGTCTCGGTAGTCTTCGCCGGTGGATTCGGGCGCGCCGGCACCGATGCTGACGCCCGACCCGGCGGCCTCGCCGGTCCGGTGGGGTATCGGCGACGTCATCTGGATCTACGTCGCCGGTGTGGTTGCGTCGGTTGTCGGATTCTCGATCGGCTACGCGATCACCGGCGACACGAGCGACCACTTGTCGGCGACGACGCTCGCGCTCGGGACCGGGACGCAATATCTCGCGTGGGGCCTCGGCTTCATCTATGTCAGCCGTGCCAAGGGCCGGGGTTCGCTCGCCGCCGATTTCGGGGTCGCGGCGCGCGATGCAGGGTGCGCTGCTCGTCCTCGCGGGCTCGGCGCTGCAGATCGCGCTCGGCGCGCTCGGTGCTCCCGCTGGTGCACGTGGTGAAGAACGAGAAGCAGCAGATCGTCGTCGATCTGCAGAAGTCGAGTGGCGCGAAATTCGCGGTGTTCTTCATCGTCGCCGGGCTGCTGGCGCCGATCGGCGAGGAGATCCTCTTTCGAGGTCTGCTGCTGCGCGTGCTCTGCGCCGGCACTTCTCCCCGGAAGCGGCGATCGGGCTGTCGGCGCTGATCTTCGCGGCGTCGCACCTCATCGACCCGAGCCTCGGCACGGTCGCGGTGCTGCCCGCCCTGTTCGCGCTCGGTGCAATCTCGGGTGTCGCGGCGGTCGTCGTCGGCGACCTGTCGGTGTCGATCCCGTTGCACGTCGGCTTCAACCTCGTCACCCTCGCCGCGTACGCCGTGATCAGGTAGCCACCGGCAAATCTCACGAAACGTGTGCTTCAGGTCGGCGTTCGTGCTGCCGAGGAACACTCCTGGTGTTGTGTCAGGGAGGCACGGAATGCTTGTTTGCACAGGATGTGCGAAAGTTGCGGTCATCACGATCCGAATGCGGGTAGCCGGGCGAGACATCGTCTTCCAGCGCTGTTCGAAGTGTGAATCGAACATGTGGCAGGACCACTCCGGCGACCTCTCGTTGGACGAGGTGCTCGAGCTCGCTCGCGCGGGTCGCTGAGTCGCACAGCGAGAAACACACCACCCGGGGTGAAGTCCGGGCGCGTCGTCGGTCTGGCATCCTGGAGCACTGGTGGCAGCACCGACGACGACGCCTGAGCTTGCGCCGCCCGAACCCCGAAGGGTGCGGCTGCCGCGAGTGACACGCGACGAGGACGACCAGACACGCGCGCGGTGGGAGCGTTCGATCGGCTGGGCGATCGTCGCGATCGCGACGTTCCTCGTGTTCGCCCTGCTCGACTCGCATCACAACTTCGGCCATTTCAAATGGCAGTCGAACGTCCTCCCGTGGTGGAACTTCAGCCATTTCCGCTGGGGTGACCTGTTCTTGAACACGACGACCAACGGCGGCGACATGGGCGCGCACGTCTGGTGGCCGAAGTTCCTCGAGGATCACTGGTTCAGCTTCAACCCGCTCGACATGCGGCTCTCGGGCTGGGCGCCCGATTGGTACGCCGGCTTCCCCGTGGGCCAGTACTACTTCCCGCTGCCCGCGCTCGCGATCTGGTTGCTCGACACTCTCCCGGGCGTTCCGTACAACGTCGCGTTCAAGCTCGTGACCGTGTCGGGGCCGCTGCTGCTCCCGGCCGCCGCGTACTACTTCGCTGCGGGGCATGCGCGCGCCGTGGCCGGCGCCGCCCGCGTTCGCACTGGCCGCCCTCGGCATGTTGATGGAAACGCGCAACGAGTGGCAGATCTACGGGGGCAACATCGCCAGCACGCTCGCCGGTGAGTTCTCGTTCACGATCGGCCTGGCGCTCGCGTTGTTCGGCCTCGGCGCGCTCGCTGTACACCCTCGACACCGGTAAGCGGCGGTGGCTCCCGGCCGTCCTGATTGCGGGCGCGATCATGTCGCACATCGTCGTCGCGGTGTTCATCGGGATCGCGGCGGTGTTGCTGTGGTTGACGCGACGGCCGTTGCGGACGTTGCGCATCGCGGCGCCGATTGGGGCGGTGGCAATCGCGATCCCGTCCGTGTGGCTCGTGCCGTTGCTCGGCAATCAGGCGTACACGCAGAGCATGCGCTACACGAAGCTGCAACCGCAGGGGAGCTTCACGATCTGGTCGTGGCTGCCGCTCGGTCCGTTGCGCGATCCCTCGCAGAGCTTCGTGCGCGCGCTTCTCACGTACCACGATCCCGCGAGCAACAAGTTCGCGAAGCAGCCGCTCTGGTTGCCGTGGTGGATCTGGGCGCTCGCCGCGGTCGCGATCGTCGCGGGCGTGTGGTATCGCCGCCGCTCGACGCTCGTGTTGCTGGTCATCGCCTTGGTGATGGGCCTCCTGTTCGTGGAGTGGCCCGCAGACCAGGCCGTGTGGAACACGCGTTTCCTGCCGTTCTGGTTGCTCACATGGGGATTCCTTGCCGCGATGGGCGCGACCGAGATCTGCCGCTTCGTCGCCGGACTCGTGCGATGGTCGTACCGGTGGATACGCGACGGCGACTTGCAAGATGCGCGTGCACGCGCGTGGGCGGAGGTCGCGACCGCGCGACGACCTCGCCGTCGACGAGCAGGCGAAGAAGGACGCGGCGTGGGCTCTGGCCGAGCGCCGGTTCGACACCGACCCCACAGGCTGGTCACCGCCCGCGCGCCTCGCGCCCGAGCGCACCGCGCGCCAGGGACGTCTCTACGGATCGATCGCGATGGCGGTGGTCGTGTCGGCGGCCGGTCTCTTCGCGTCTGCACCGCGGATGGGACGCCCGCAACGGCAACCCGTCGATCGCGATCGCAGGTTGGGCCGCGTGGAACTATTCGGGCTACGAAGCCAAGGACAAGCCCGCATCGAAGCAGTACTTCGATCTCATTCACCAGATGGACGACGTTGCGCGGACGCACGGCAACGGACGAGCGTTGTGGGAGCCGTCGTCTGGTGAACCGGACGCGATCAACAGCTACGGCACGAGCCTTGCCCTCGAGTTGTTGCCGTACTTCACGCACGGGCGCATCGGCTCGATGGAAGGCATCTACTTCGAGTCGTCGGCCACGACCTCGTACCACTTCCTGACCGTCGCCGAGTGCTCGCAGCACCCTTCGAACCCGGTGCGCGGGCTCTCGTACGGCAATCCCGGCCGGGACTTCGACCTCTGCGTGAAGCACTTGCAGATGCTCGGCGTGCGCTACCTGATGCTCTGGACGCCGGAGTCGAACGCCAAGGCGCGCCGAGCAGAAGGATCTCATGAAGATCAAGGAGATCCCGGGTCCGATCCCGGGCACGACGTTGAAGGGCTGGACCGTGTACCAGGTCGCGAACAGCGACCTCGTCGTCGGCATGGACCACGAGCCGGTCGTCGCGAAGGCTCACGGTGGCTCGTACTCGCAGTGCTGGGGCGAGAAGTATCCCGACACGACAAGCGCCGAGCCCCAGCTGAAGCCGTGGGAGTGCACGGTCGCGCCGTGGTGGCGCAACCGGGACACGCTCGACATCTCGTTCACCGCAGACCGGGCCGAAGGACTGGCAGCACGTCGACAGCGCGCGACCTCGCGACGACGCAACCGAAGGTGCTCGACCCCGCGATCGTCACCGATGTTCGCCGTTCGGTGAAGAGATCCAGTTCCACGTCGACGAGGTCGGCAAGCCCGTGCTCGTCAAGGAGTCGTACTTCCCGAACTGGCACGTGAAGGGCGCCGAGGGCCCTACCGCGTCGCGCCGAACCTGATGGTCGTCGTCCCGACGTCGAACGACGTGACGCTACTCGTACGGTTATTCCACGTGGGACTACCTCGGCCGTGTGCTCACGGTCCTCGGACTGATCGGGCTCGTGCTGCTCGGCCTGTGGACAGGCGCGCCGGTTACGCGGCCGGTAACGACGGCTGCAACGGCGACAAGCGCAACGGTGACGGCGAGTCGGCATCCGGCAACGGCAACGGTCACGGCCGCGACGACGCCGGCGACGATGCCCGGACCGACCACCCGATCCGCAGCGTTGGGCGCCGGCGCTACCATGACTGCCCCTCCCGCCCGGGAGCATGAAGACGACGGCGCAGCGGCCGCGAGGGAGCGGAGCGCGGCGTCGATCCGACGAAGGGCGTAAGTGTGTCGCTCGACACGATCTTCAAGGCCTACGACATTCGCGGGATCTATCCCGACGAGATCGATGAAGCGCTCGCTCGTCGCATCGGGAACGCGTTCGCGCACTACACGGGCGCGCAGCATGTCGTCGTCGGACGCGACATGCGGCCGTCGTCCGAGCCGCTCTCGGCGGCATTCATCGAGGGTGCGACCGGCGCCGGTGCCGACGTCGTCGACATCGGCATGTGCTCCACCGACGTCGTCTACTTCGCGTCGGGGCGGCTCGATTCGCCGGGCGCGATGTTCACCGCCAGTCACAATCCCGCGCAGTACAACGGGATCAAGCTGTGCCGGTCGGGTGCCGCGCCCGTCGGCGAGCAGAGCGGCCTCCAGCAGATCAAGGAGATGGTCGCCGCGGGCGTCACGTCGCGCGGCGAGGTCGCGGGCAAGGTCGAGCACCGCGACCTGCTCGAGGAGTTCGGCGCGCACGTCCGATCGTTCGTCGACCTCTCGGTGCTCCGGCCGCGATCGGTCGTCGCGGACACCGCGAACGGCATGGGCGGCCTCGTCGTGCCGAAGGTGTTCGAAGGCCTGCCGTTCAGCCTCCGGATCTTGTTCGGGGAACTCGACGGCACGTTCCCGAACCATCCCGCCGATCCGATCCAGCCCGAGAACTTGAAGGACCTGCAGCGCGCGGTGCTGGACGTCGGCGGTGACGTCGGGCTCGCGTTCGACGGCGACGCCGACCGCGTCTTCCTCGTCGACGACAAGGGCGTGCCGATCAGCGGGTCGACGACGACCGCGATCGTCGCGGCCGCCATCCTCGATCGTCATCCCGGCGAGAGCGTCGTGCACAACCTGATCTGTTCGCGCGCGGTGCCCGAGGTCATCCGCGAGCACGGTGGCACGCCCGTGCGCACACGCGTCGGTCACTCGTTCATCAAGCAGGTGATGGCGGAGACCGGGGCCATCTTCGGCGGCGAGCACTCGGCGCACTATTACTTCCGCGACAACTGGCGCGCCGATTCCGGCTCGATCGCGGCGTTGTGCGTGCTCGAGCAGCTGTGCCGCGCGGGCGTGCCGCTCTCGGAGCTGCGCAAGCCGTTCGAGCGCTACGCACAGAGCGGCGAGATCAATTCGCGCGTGTCGCCGATACGAGCGCAGTGATCGAACGGGTGGCGGCCGTGTACAAGAACCGTCCGCAGGACCGGCTCGACGGCCTCACTGTCGACTGCGGCGACTGGTGGTTCAACCTTCGTCCGAGCAACACCGAGCCACTGTTGCGGTTGAACCTCGAGGCGGCCGACGCCGCCGCGTGCGAGCAACACACGATCGAGGTGCTGTCGATCGTCCGTGACGAGTAGGTGACGACTCCCGCTAGCCTGCGCGGCATGGCGCTCGATCCCAAGCTGCTCGAGATCCTCGCGTGTCCCGAGGACAAGGGCCCGTTGCTCTATTTTGCCGACGAGCAGTCGCTATACAACCCGCGACTGAAGCGGCGCTACCGCGTGCTCGACGGCGACATTCCCGACATGCTCATCGACGACGCCGAGACGGTTGACGCCTCCGAGCACGCACGTCTCATCGAGAAGGCCGAAGCCGACGGGATCCGCCCGACGTTCGAGGGATGATGCCGTCATTGAACGGACCGCCGACCTGCACGGGCGTGTTTCGGTCAATGAACGAAGCCGGATGCTCGTGACGACCGACACGCTCCACTTCCTCGACGAGGTCGCAGGGCTGCCCGAACAGCTCGCGGCCGCACACGAGGTGGCGAGCAAGGTGCGCATCGACCAGCTCCCACACGAGTCGCAGGTCCGCAACATCGTCGTGCTCGGCATGGGCGGGTCGGGCATCAGCGGCGATGTGGTCGCCGCCGCGTTCAACGACGAGCTCCCGGTGCCGCTCACCGTGTTGAAGCAGATGCGCGCGCCCGCCTTCGTCGGCGAGGGCACGCTCGCGTTCGCGGTTTCGTACTCCGGCGACACCGAGGAAACCGTCTCGATGGCGAACGCGGTCGTCGAGTGCGGCGCGCACCTGGTCGCGATCTCGTGCGGCGGCGAGCTCGCGGCACTCGCAGCGCGTGCGGGTGCGGTCCATCTTCCCGCGCCGGACGGTTACCTGCCGCGCGCTGCGATCGGCGCCCTCGTCGCGCCGCTGTTGGTGACGCTGTTCCGTATGGGTCTCGCCCCCGGCGTGCACGCGAACTTGATGATGGCGCAGCAACAGCTCGCGAGCCGGCGCGCGAAGTGCCGGCTCGAGGTCGAGGGTGCTGCGAACCCCGCGCGCGAGCTGGCCCGCCAGGTCGGGCGCACCATTCCGTTGATCTATGGTGGGGGCGCGCTCGGCGGTGTCGCGGCGTATCGCTGGAAGTGCGACGTCAACGAGAACGCGAAAGCCGCGGCGTTCTGGCATCAATATCCCGAGCTCGATCACAACGAGATCTGCGGCTGGGGCCAGCACGGCGACGTCACTCGCCAGCTGTTCTCGTTGATCGAGCTGCGCCACGGCTTCGAGCACCGGCGGCTCGCGCCCCGCTTCGAACTGACGCGCGACATCATCAGCGAGTGCGTGCACCAGGTGCTGTCGGTGCAGGCGGAAGGTGACGGGCGGCTCGCGCAGTTACTCGACCTCATGTACATGGGGGACTGGTTCAGCTGCTACCTCGCGCTGCAGAACGACGTCGACCCCGGCCCGATCGACGCGATCTTCGACTTGAAGGCGCGTATGGAACAGGTGGAGTAGATGCCCGCAGTGTCTGTGTCCCACGGAACTTTCATTTCTGCATGAACTGTGTGACATAGCGCGCGACACGCACCTCAGCGGCGGCGCAGAGCTCTTCGAGCGTCGCGTGGCGTACGCACCCGCCGTACCGCTACTCGAGCAACTCGCGTGTGTCGTGCCCGGAGACGGATGTGGCGCGGCGGTCGGGCATGTGTCGTTGGCGCAGGCGGCGGAGCTCGCGTCGGTGCGGGCACAGGAGGGCACCGATGGGCGAGCGGTCGGTGGTGCATCGCGTGAGTTCAACTTCGTCACGAAATATTCGTTGGACCGCGTTCTTGCGCAGCTGATGTGATGGGACGATGGATGGCTATCGGCCAGTCCGCACATTTGATGAAGCAACCGCCGAGGAGTACGACGAGCTCGCCATCAGAGGCGATGAGGACGCCACCGTCGCGTTCCTGCACGAGCTCGCGAACGGCGGGCCTGCACTCGAACTGGCAATCGGTACCGGGCGCATCGCCCTCCCCCTCGCCGCGACGGGCGTCCGCGTCGACGGAATTGACTTCTCCGAGCCGATGATCGCGCGGCTTCGATCGAAGCCGGGCGGATCGGACCTCAGCGTCGTCGTCGGTGACTTCTGCGACGTCGCGATCGACGGTTCGTACTCGCTCATCTATGTGGTCTTCAACTCTTTGTTCAATGTCTTGTCGCAGGACGATCAGGTCCGCTGCTTCGAGAACGTCGCGTCGCGCCTTGCTCCGGGCGGTGCCTTCGTGGTCGAGGGTGGCTGCACGCTCGGTTGGCTCGACCACCTTCGACTCGGCCAATACGTTGAAGCCGAACACATCGGCGTAGAGAACGTCCGGTTCGATGTGCTTCGCCTCGATCCTGCGACGCAGACGCTCTACGAGAACCACGTCCACGTCACCCGCGGCGGGGCAAGGTTCGTACCGGTCGTGCAACGTTACGCGTGGCCGAGTGAACTCGACCTCATGGCCAGGATCGCAGGCCTGCATCTTGACCAGCGATGGGGTGGCTGGAACAGCGAGCAGTTCACGGCGCGAAGCGAGAACGTCATATCCGTCTACCGAGCGTAAGTAATGCAGCGCGGCCGCGACAACCCTCGCACTCCGTGCTTCCAGTGCGCGGGTTGCTAACATCACTTCCCGGTCGGGCCCTCGGGAGACGACAGCGAAGCGACCGCAGGGGAGCGGAGCGTGGAGTCGACCCGTAGTCGTGGGCTGTCATCCGGTGATCCGGGCCGGCCTCCGTGCATAGGGTTGGGCGCCCGCGCGCCCACGATCCGGAGGACGACAACATGACCACGACCGAGTCCCGGAAGACGGGCACATTCACCGACTACAAAGTCGCCGACATTGCGCTGGCCGAGTGGGGCCGCAAGGAGATCGATCTCGCCGAGGTCGAGATGCCCGGGTTGATGGCGTGCCGCGCCGAGTACGGGCCGCAGAAGCCGCTCGAGGGTGCCCGCATCACCGGCTCGTTGCACATGACAGTGCAGACCGCGGTGTTGATCGAGACGCTCGTCGAGCTCGGCGCAACGGTGCGCTGGGCGAGCTGCAACATCTTCTCGACGCAGGACCACGCCGCGGCTGCGATCGCGGCGCGCGGCATCCCCGTGTACGCGTGGAAGGGCGAGTCGCTCGAGGAGTACTGGTGGTGCACCGAGAAGGCGCTGCGCTGGCCCGACGCCGATGGCGAAGGTTTTCGGGGTCCGAACATGATTCTCGACGACGGCGGCGACGCTACGTTGTTCGTGCACAAGGGTGTCGAGTGCGAGAAGGCCGGCAGGGCCCCGGCACCCGAGACCGCCGACAACGAAGAGTTCGCGGTGGTGCTCGGCGTGTTGGCCCGCACGCTCGAGGAGTCGCCCGAGCTGTGGCACGAGATGGCTGCCGGCATCAAGGGCGTCACCGAGGAGACAACCACCGGTGTGCATCGTCTCTACCAGATGCAGGCCGCGGGCACGCTGCTGTTCCCGGCTATCAACGTCAACGACTCGGTCACGAAGTCGAAGTTCGACAACCTCTACGGCTGCCGCCATTCGCTGATCGACGGCATCAACCGTGCGACCGACGTGATGATCGCGGGCAAGGTCGCGGTCGTGTGTGGCTACGGCGACGTCGGCAAGGGATGCGCGCAGTCACTACGGGGCCAGGGCGCGCGCGTGGTGATCACCGAGATCGACCCGATCTGCGCGCTGCAGGCTGCGATGGAGGGCTACCAGGTCACGACGGTCGACGACGTAGTGGGTGAAGCCGACGTCTTCGTCACATGCACCGGGAACGCGAACGTCATCCGTGTCGAGCACATGGCGAAGATGAAGCACAACGCGATCGTCGGCAACATCGGCCACTTCGACACCGAGATCGAGATGGCCGGTCTCGCGAAGTTGCCCGGTATCGAGCGGCGCAACGTGAAGCCGCAGGTCGACGAGTGGGTGTTCCCCGATGGGCACGCGATCATCGTGCTCGCCGAGGGCCGGCTGCTGAACCTCGGCTGCGCGACCGGTCACCCGAGCTTCGTCATGTCGAACAGCTTCGCGAACCAGGTGATCGCCCAGGTCGAGTTGTTCACGCACACCGACTTCTACGAACACAACGTGTACACGCTGCCGAAACACCTCGACGAGAAGGTCGCGCGCCTGCACCTCGACAAGCTCGGCGTGAAGCTGACGACGCTCACCGAGGAGCAGGCCGAGTACATCGGCGTCCCGGTCGAGGGCCCGTTCAAGCCCGACCACTACCGCTACTGAGCCCCGTGCACCGGCGCCGGGCGTGTGTGGGGGGTCGTGTACCTCCCCCCACACACGCCCGCACGGGTGCGGCAATCGCATGAGTGACGCGTTCGAACGGATCGTTGCCGGCATCGATTCGCCGATGTTCGTCGTCACGGCGTTCGACGGGCGCGAGCGCGACGGCTGTCTCGTCGGCTTCGCGACCCAGTGCAGCATCGATCCGCCGCGCTTCCTCGTGTGCCTCAGCGTGAAGAACCGCACGACCCGCATCGCGCGCAACGCTTCGGTACTCGCCGTGCACGTCCTGCGCGACGACCAGCACGCGGTCGCCGAGCTCTTCGGTGGTAACACCGAAGACGACGCCACCATCGACAAGTTCGCGTCGATCGGCTGGCACGACGGGCCGCACTCCGTGCCGGTGCTCGAGGGCTGCGACTGGTTCGCCGGTCGCGTGCGTCGCGCGTCATGACGACGTCGGCGACCATGAAGCGTTCGTGCTCGACGTGCGCGCCGCTGCCGACGAAGCGCGCGAGCGACGAGCAGCTCGGCTACCGGGAGGTGCAGGACATCGACGCCGGGCACGAGCCGTAGCTTGATGAAGCTCACCGACGACATGCAACGCGTCGTGCTCGAGCAGTCGCTCGGATTCGTCGCGACGGTCTCGCCCGACGGCACGCCGAACCTGTCGCCGAAAGGCACGACGACTGTATTCGACGAGGAACATCTGATGTTCGCGGACATCGTGTCGCCGAATACAGTGGCCAATCTGGCATCGAATCCGCACGTCGAGGTGAATGTCGTCGACCCGATCGTTCGCAAGGGTTATCGCTTCAAGGGAACGGCGAGGGTGTTCTCGCGCGGTGAGATGTTCGAGCGTGGGCTCGAGGTTCTTCGCAGCCGCGGATCGACGACGGCCCGGGAACGCATTCGTTCGATCGTCGTGATCGCGGTGACGGCCGCCGAGCCACTGGTTTCGCCCGTGTACGACGCCGGCGCGACGCGAGAAAGAGGTCGTCGAGCGGTGGCAGCGGCGTTACACCGAACTGCATCGCGGCGAGCGCTGAGGGCTAACTTCCAGACGTGCAGGACTTCACGGGCAAGGTGGCGGTCGTCACTGGCGGCGCGAGCGGGATCGGGCGCGGGCTCGCGCGCCAGTTCGCGGCCGAGGGCATGCGCGTCATGGTCGGCGATGTCGAGACGGACGCGCTCGAGACGGCCGTCACCGATCTCGCGACGTCCGGCGCCGAGGTCGAGGGAGTGGTCACCGACGTCAGCGATGCGGCGCAAGTCCAGGCGCTGGCCGACGCGGCGATCGCGCGCTTCGGCGCCGTCGACCTCGTGTGCAACAACGCCGGCGTCGGTGGCGGCGGACTGTCGTGGGAGCTCCCGCTGTCGACGTGGGAGTGGGTGCTCGGCGTCAACATGTGGGGCGTCATCAACGGCTTGCGATCGTTCGTGCCGCTGCTCGTGCAACGGCCCGAGGCGCACATCGTGAACACGGCGTCGGTCGCGGGCCTCGTGGCCGCGCCGTTCATGGGCCCGTACAACGCCAGCAAGCACGCGGTGGTGGCGATCTCCGAGACCCTGCATCACGAGCTCGCGATGCACGCGCCGCACGTGAAGGTGTCGGTGCTGTGCCCGGGCTGGGTCAACACGAACATCGCCGACAGCAGTCGCAATCGGCCGAGTCGCCTGCGGGGCGAGCCGGCGGTCGAGGAGGGAGGCGGCGCCGAGATCCTGCGGCAGTTCCTCGCCACGCGGCATGGCGCCCGAGACAGTGGCGGCCAAGGTGCTCGACTCGATCCGCGCCGAGCGCTTCTGGGTCCTCACCCACGATGACGAAGGGGACTTCTGGGTCGATTCGGTCAACCGGCGGCTGCAGTCGGTCGAGCGCCGCGAGAACCCGCAGCTCGGCCTCGGCGGCGTCGCGCCGTGACGCCGGCCGTCGGCGACGACGCGATCCCGCCGACGATCGCGTGGCACCGCGGCGCGGTGCGTGTTCTCGACCAACGCGCGCTCCCGCAGCGCACGCGCTTCTTGCAATGCCGCAGCGTCGACGTGTTGTGCGACGCGATCGCGACGCTTGCAGTACGGGGCGCGCCGGCGCTCGGCGCCGCCGGCGCGTACGGCGTCGCCCTCGCCGCGCACACGATGCGCACCAAGCGACAGGTTCGCGCAGCCGCCGCGCGCGTCGCGCACGCGCGTCCCACTGCGGTGAACCTCGCGTGGGGCGTTGCATGCGCGCTCAACGCGTACGAACGCGACGGCGCGGCCGGAGCGCTCGCGTGCGCGCAAACAATCGCGACTGACGAAGCGCGTCGCAACCGCGCGATGGGCGCGCACGGCGCGCCGTTGGTACCGATCGATGGCGCGGTGTTGACCCATTGCAACACGGGCGCGCTCGCGTGCGTCGAGTACGGGACCGCGCTCGGTGTCGTGCGAGCCGCGGCAGAGCAGCAACGTCGCCCGCGCGTGATCGTCGACGAAACACGACCGCTGCTCCAGGGAGCGCGGCTTGACGATGTGGGAGTTGGCTCGGCTCGACATCGACGCGACGTTGATCCCCGATGGCGCAGCCGCGTCGTTGATGGCGCGTCACGAAGTAGACATCGTCATCGTCGGCGCAGATCGCATCGCGGCGAACGGAGATGTCGCGAACAAGATCGGTACGTACGCTCTCGCGATTGCGGCGCGCCACCACAGCGTTCCGTTCTACGTCGCGGCACCGACGACGACGTCGACCTCGCGACCGCGACCGGCGACGACATCACGATCGAAGAGCGCGCCCCCGACGAGGTGACGCGCGTCGCGGGAGTCGCGATCGCGCCCGAGGGTGCGCACGCGCGCAATCCCGCGTTCGACGTCACGCCCGCGCGACTCGTGACCGCGATCGTCACCGAGGTCGGGATCGCACGTCCGCCGTATCGGCGATCGTTGCCGGCCCAGGTGCGGCGCGCGGTGGAGTCCGATCGCGACCCTGCCGGCGGCCGCCGGAGCTGATGTCGCACCCCCCCGTTAGCTTCGGCGAGTGCCGCGTGACTTCCTGAACGAGCTCGCGGGCCGCCTCCTGCCCCTGCGCTGTGCCGGCTGCCGGGCGCCGGGCCGCGCCCGTGTCGCGCGGCGTGCGCGCGGTCCATGCGGCCGGCGCCGCCCGCGCCGCCACCGCCGGGCGTCGATTGGTGGGCGGCGTGCGTCGCGTACGAAGGCGTCGCGCGCGAAGTCGTCGCGCGCGCGAAGTATCGAAGCGAACGCTCGGCACTGGCCGACTTCGCGCGGCATGTCGCGCGTGCATTGCGACACGAACGCGCGCCGCAGCGCGTCGACGCCGTCACGTGGGCACCCGCCAGTCGCGCGCGTTACTCGCGTTCAGGTGTCGATCACGCGGAGCAACTCGCGCGCGTTGTCGCGCGCGAGTTGCACGTACCCGCGCTTCGCTTGCTTCGTCGCGTCGACAACCTTCCGCAAACTGGTCGTGACGCCGCGAGCCGTCGACGCGGGCCGCAGCTCGTCGCGGCTCGCGCCGCGCGCGGACCTGACAGTGCTCGTCGTCGACGACGTCGCGACGACCGGTGGCACGCTCGCGGCCGCGGCCCGAGTCTTGCGCGCAAGTGGCGCACGCAGGGTCTTTGCGGCCACGATCGCCCGTACGCCGCGGCCCGGAGGCCGTGCAGCGATTCCTGCCTATACTCCTGCGACCACTGCGGAATGAGCCACGGGGGCGAACATGGACCTCGTTGTCGTCGGCAAGCACACGGAAGTCGACAACACACTGCGAGCGCTCACGCAAGAAAAGTTGACACGCATTACGAAGTACGCGAACGACGTACGGCGTGTTGATGTCGATTACGCCGAGCACCCCACGCGCAAGGTGGACGACTCGCACACGTGCGAGATCCTCGTGCACGTGAATCATCATCTGGTGAAGGGCACCGCGGCCGCCGCGGAACACGCGGTCGCACTCGATCTCGCGCTCGACAAGGTCGAACACCAGATGCGACGGTTGCACGAACGTCGTGTGCACCGGCGCAACAGTGCGCGTGCGCGCGGTGTTCGTTCCGACGACGACGCGAGCAACGCCGCCGCCGACACGATTGACGAACCGGCCGAGCCGACGATCGTGAAGATCAAGCAATTCGAAGTGAAGCCGATGACGGCGCAAGAGGCGGCGCTGCAAATGGACCTGCTCGGCCACGACTTCTTCGTGTTCCGCAGCACGGACAACGGGCGTGCGGCCGTGCTGTACAGGCGACGCGATGGTGCACTCGGCTTGATCGAGGTGTCCGGCTGACTACGACGAACGTTGCCACGGGGAACGAATCTCCGATCCGCGTGCTGATCGTCGACGATCATGCCGTGTTTCGCCGCGGGCTGGAGCTCGTGCTCGCCGAGGAACCCGACCTCGAGATCGTCGGCGAGGCCGGCGACGGCCAGGAGGCGATCGAGCGGGCGGCCGACCTCCTCCCTGACGTCGTCGTCATGGACGTCCGCATGCCGATCGTCGGCGGGATCGAGGCCGCCCGTCGCATCCGCAACGCACGTCCGGGCACGAAGGTCGTGATGCTCACCGGTTCCGAGAACGAGGAAGACCTGTTCGCCGCAGTACGCGTCGGCGCGACCGGCTATCTGCTGAAGGAAGTCGCGACCGACGAGGTCGCCGGCGCGGTCCGCGCCGTCGCGCGTGGTCAGGCGCTGATCGCGCCCGCGATGGCGACGAAGCTGCTCGGCGAGTTCAACGTGCTGTCGCGACGAGTCGACGGCCAGCTCGGCGCGGCGCCGGGCATCACCGATCGAGAGGTCGAAGTCCTTCGCCTCGTCGCCAAAGGGATGTCGAACAAGGAGATCGCGGGCGAGCTCGTCATCGCCGAGAACACAGTCAAGAACCACGTGCGCAACATTCTCGACAAGCTGCACCTTCGGTCGCGTATGGAAGCCGCGTTGTACGCAGTGCGCGAGAAGCTCGTCGACGCGACCTGAGCTTGCCACGGGCCCGCCTTCCGCCCTTCTCGACCACGAGCGGCGCGGTCGGGAGACCGGGAGCCCGCCGGTAGACTCGTGGGCTGTGGGTTTGTTCAACAAGATCCTCCACGCGGGCGAAGGCAAGCGTCTCAAGGCGGTCCAAGGGATTGTTCCCGAGGTCAACGCGTTCGAGCCCGAGATCTCCCGCCTGAGCGACGAGCAACTCGTCGCCAAGACCGGGGAGTTCAGGCAGCTCGTCGACAACGCGAAAGCCGACGCCAAGGATCGCGAGCACGAAAAAGCGCTCGTCTCCGACCTGCTCGATGACCTGCTCCCGGAGGCATTCGCCGTCGTACGCGAAGCCGGCTTCCGCGTCCTCGGCCAGCGCCACTTCGACGTGCAGGTGATGGGCGGCGCCGCCATGCACCTCGGCTGGGTCGCCGAGATGAAGACCGGCGAGGGCAAAACGCTGGTCGCGACGCTTCCGTCGTACCTGAACGCGCTGGCCGGACGCGGTGTGCACGTCGTCACCGTCAACGACTATCTCGCTCGCCGCGACGCGGAATGGATGGGGCGCATCCATCGCTTCCTCGGCCTGAACGTCGGTGTCATCATTCCCGACGACTCCACGCCGGACGAGAAGCGTGCGCAATACAAGAACGACATCATCTACGGCACGAACAACGAGTTCGGTTTCGACTATCTCCGCGACAACATGGTCGTGAGCGTCGATGAGCAAGTGATGCGCGGCGGCCGTGCGCTCGGCTATTCACCGCACTATTTCGCGATCGTCGACGAGGTCGACTCGATCCTCATCGACGAAGCGCGCACGCCGCTGATCATCTCCGGGCGCGCCGCCGACGCGGCCGAGCTCTACTACCAGTTCGCACGCGTCGCTCGCGGCCTGCAGCGCGACCGCGACTACGAGGTCGACGAGGCGAAGAAGACCGTCGTGCCCACCGAGGAGGGCATCGCACGGGTCGAAGAAGCGCTGGGCGTCGAGAACCTCTACCTGAACGTGCACCAGAACTTCGTGCACCAGCTGCAGCAGGCGCTGCGCGGCAAGGAGCTCTTCAAGCGCGACGTCGACTACATCGTCCAGGCCGGCGAGGTGAAGATCGTCGACGAGTTCACCGGTCGCATCCTCGAAGGGCGCAGGTGGAGCGAAGGTCTGCACCAAGCCGTCGAGGCGAAGGAAGGCGTCAAGATCAAGGAAGAGAACCAGACGCTCGCCACGGTCACGCTGCAGAACTACTTCCGCATGTACGAGAAGCTCTCGGGCATGACCGGCACGGCTTCGACCGAGGCCGGCGAGTTCGCGCACACTTACGACCTGCAAGTCGTGTCGATCCCGACCAACCGCCCGATGATCCGCGCCGACAACTCCGACTTCATCTACAAGAGCGAAGACTCGAAGTTCTTCGCCGCCGTCGACGACATCATCGAGCGCAACGACAAGGGCCAGCCGGTGCTCGTCGGCACGATCTCGGTCGAGAAGTCGGAGAAGTTGTCGCGCGAGCTGCAGAAGAAGGGCATCCCGCACGAGGTGCTGAACGCCAAGCAGCACGAGCGCGAGGCCGACATCGTCACTCAGGCCGGGAAGCTCGGCGGAGTGACCGTCGCGACCAACATGGCGGGCCGCGGCGTCGACATCTTGCTCGGCGGCAACCCGGAAGGCCTCGCACGGCGCGAATGCCTGAAGGACGGCTTGACGGTCGGTACTCCCGAATACGACGCGCGCTACGCAGAGCTGCTGTCGCGGTTCGGCGACGAGTGCAAGGCCGAAGGCGAGAAGGTGTGTGCGCTCGGCGGACTCTACGTGCTCGGCACCGAGCGCCACGAGTCGCGCCGCATCGACAACCAGCTTCGTGGTCGCGCCGGACGGCAGGGCGACCCGGGCGAGAGCCGCTTCTATCTTTCGCTCGACGACGAGCTGATGCGGCTGTTCGCCACCGGGATGATCTCGCGCGTCATGAACTCGTCGTTCCCCGACGACATGCCGCTCGAGTCGAAGATGGTGTCGCGCGCGGTGGAGCGGGCTCAGGGCACCGTCGAGGGTCGCAACTTCGAGATCCGCAAGAACGTGTTGAAGTACGACGAGGTGATGAACGAGCAGCGCAAGGTCATCTACAAGCGCCGCCAGCAGATCCTCGACGGCGAAGAACCTGCGCGGCGAGGCGGTCGAGGCGATCACCGCGGCGATCGGACGCCTCGTCGACCAGTACTGCCAGGGTGATTTCACCGAGGAATGGGACGTGCCGGGTCTGCTCGACGCCACGCGCTCGTACTTCCCGACTCGTATCACGAAGGAGCAGCTCGACGACGCGTTCGAGCCCGACACCGTCGAACAGCTACTGCTCGATGACGCGCTCGGCCTCTACGAGGAGAAGGAGGCCCAGATCGGCGCCGAGGTGCTGCGCGACATCGAACGCCGCGTGTTGCTCTCGGTGCTCGACCAGCACTGGCGTGAGCACCTCTACGAGATGGACTACCTCCAGGAGGGCATCAACCTCCGCGCGATGGGCCAGCAGGACCCGCTCTCCGAGTGGCAGCGCGAAGGCTTCGACATGTTCGAAGCGATGATGGGCCAGATCGAAGACGACTTCGTCCGCTACGTGTTCCACCTCCAGGTCGTCGTCGACGAAGAGCCGCGTCAGAACCTGCGGAACGTGCAATACAGCGCGCCCGAGGACCCTGTGCAGGGCGGCAACTCGATCGCGGCTGCGGTCGCTGCCGAGCCGCCGCTCGAGGCGAGCGCCATCGACGAGCTCGGTGAAGCGCCGCACGGGATGCCGGTGCCGGCCGAACCTGTGCAGCAGCAGCCGGTACGAGTGGAGAAGACGCCGGGCCGCAACGAGCCGTGCTTCTGCGGGAGCGGCAAGAAGTACAAGCTCTGCCATGGGAGATGACAGCGAAGCGGCCGAGGAGACGAAGGCGGAGCCGACCGAAGTGGAGGCGGCGCCGGGAATCGACCAAGTCGGCGGGGAGCGGAGCATGGAATCGAGCCGAGAGATGCTGCGCTGACTTCCGCTATGCGCGACTTCTCGGAGGAGCTCGCTGACGTCGCGCGCCGTGTCGGCGACGCGCACGGCTACCTGCGCGTCGACGAAGCCCGCAAGCGGTTGAGCGACCTCGAGGCGCAGGCGAGCGCACCTGAGCTCTGGAACGACACCGACAACGCCCGCAAGGTTACGTCGGAACTCGCGCGCGTGCGCGACGACGTCGAACTCGTGGATGCGCTCGAGCGTCGACTCTCCGACGTCGAGACGCTGACCGAGCTCGCGCGCGAGGAGGCAGACGACTCGGTCGAGCACGAGATCAGTGACGGGATCGCGGCGCTGCGCCGCGACCTGGAGACGTTGGAGCTGCGCGCGCTGTTCAGTGACGAGCACGACGAGCGCGACGCGATCTGCGAGGTCCACTCGGGCGCGGGTGGTACCGACGCGCAGGACTGGACCGAGATGCTGCTGCGCATGTACACGCGTTGGGCGCAGACGCGAGGCTTCGACGTCGAGCTCGACGAGACGCAAGAAGGCCAAGAAGCGGGAATCACGTCCGCGACGTTCATCGTCAAGGGCCGCTACGCGTACGGAATGCTGCAAGGTGAGCGAGGTGTCCATCGCTTGATCCGAATCTCGCCGTTCGATGCCAACGCGCGCCGCCAAACCGCGTTCGGTTCCTTGGACTGCGTGCCCGCGCTCGAAGAGGCCGAAGAGCCCGACATCGATCTCAACGATCTTCGCATCGATACGTATCGGTCGTCGGGCGCGGGCGGCCAGCACGTCAACGTCACCGACTCGGCAGTGCGCATCACGCACCTGCCGACGGGCATCGTCGTGTCGTGTCAGAACGAACGCTCGCAACTGCAGAACCGGGCCAAGGCGATGCAGATCCTCGCGGCACGGCTCGCGCAGCGTCAGCGCGAAGAGCGGCGCAAGGAGATGGAGGCGCTGTCGGGCGAGAAGCGCGACGTCGCGTTCGGGAGTCAGATCCGCACCTACACGCTCGCGCCGTACCAACTCGTGAAGGACGAGCGGACCCGCTACGAGACCGGCAACGTGCAGGCGGTGCTGGACGGTGACCTGGACGCGTTCGTCGAGGCGTACCTCCATTGGCGCCGGCAGGGCGAAGCGTCCTAGTCTTGATGAGTTCCGTGCGGGCGCAGTGGCGGCTGGTACCCTCGTTCAGCTCCGTATGACCCCGTTCTCATGATTCGTTTCGACGACGTCAACAAGGTCTACAAGGGCCAGGTCGTTGCCCTGAAGGATGTCTCCGTCGAGATCGCCAAAGGCGAGTTCGTGTTTCTCGTCGGCCCTTCGGGCTCCGGCAAGTCCACCTTCTTGAAGTTGCTGCTGCGCGACGAAGTCGCGACGTCGGGCCGCGTGCTCGTCGCGGGCCGCGACATCGGCCGGCTCGGCGCGTGGAAGGTGCCGTCGTTGCGCCGCAACATCGGTTGCGTGTTCCAGGACTTCAAGTTGCTCGGCAACAAGACGGTGTACGAGAACGTCGCGTTCGCGCTCGAGGTCATCGGCCGTCCGAAGCACATCATCAGGACACAGGTCCCGCAGATTCTCGATCTCGTCGGGTTGAGCAAGAAGTCCGACAACTTCCCCACCGAGCTCTCCGGTGGTGAGCAACAGCGTGTCTCGATCGCGCGGGCTTTCGTCAACCGTCCGTTGATCCTGCTCGCCGACGAGCCGACCGGCAACCTCGACCCCGCGACCACTGTCGGCATCATGCGACTGCTCGACCGCATCAACCGCACGGGCACCACCGTGGTGATGGCGACCCACGACCAACGCATCGTCGACGCGATGCGTCGTCGCGTGCTCGAGCTCGACCACGGCGCGCTCGTACGTGACCAGGCGCGCGGCGTCTACGGCGTCGGATCCTAAGGAAGCTCCACATCTATGGCGCGATTGACGTACTTCGGACGCGAGACGTTGATCTCGCTGCGCCGCAATCTCCTCATGACGATCGCGGGGATCATCACCGTGCTGATCTCGCTGTTCCTGTTCGGCGGCATCTTGTTGCTGTCGAGCGCGGTCGACCACGGCACGGAGAAGTGGAAGCACGGCGTCGAGCTCGAGATCTTCATGAGGAGCAACGCGACGCAGTCCGACATCGACGCGATGAAGGCGGACCTCGACGGCGACAAGGCATCGATCAAGAGCTACCGGTACCTCGACAAGAACGCCGCCTACGACGAGTTCAAGCGCATCTTCAAGGATCAGCCGGCGCTGATCGAGAGCACGACGCCCGACGCGCTGCCGCCGTCGTTCCGGGTCGTGCCGATCACCGCCAAGCTCACCGATCAGGTCGCGGGCGCATACGAGAACCGGCCCGGCGTCGACACGATCGTGACCGCGCAGAAACAGGTGAAGAACCTGCTGACCGCGACGCGCTGGATCCGCGTCATCTTCTTCACGATCTCGACGGCGCTCCTGCTTTCGTCGCTGTTCCTCATCGTGAACACCATCCGGTTGGCAACGTTCGCCCGGCGGCGCGAGATCGAGGTGATGAAGCTCGTCGGCGCGTCGAACTGGTTCGTACGCGTGCCGTTCATGGCCGAAGGCTTGATCCAAGGTGTGATCGGCGCCGGCTTCGCGTTCGGGTTCATCTGGGTCCTGAAAGTCGTGCTCTCGAACCTGTTGAACAGCCAGGCCACGTCGCTGCTGTCGACGTTCCGCGTGACCGACAGCGACGCGATTGGCATCGGCATCATCGTCGTGATCGTGGGCGCCACGATCGGCACCGTCGGTTCCGCGATCGGCCTCCGCCGCTTCCTCGAGGGCTGACGCGCCGAGCTGCTTGGAGCGGCCTGTTACCGCACGCCTTCTGCTCGTTCGACCGTTGCCCGGGCGCCGAAACTTTCAGGACTGGAGCGCGAGTAGTTCGGACGCGCCTGCTGCGAGCTCGGCGTACCAGTCATGCGGCTCGTTGAGTGGCACCAGCACGAGCTTCGAGAAGCCGACTGCGAGGTAGCGCTCGCACAACACGCGCAGATGTGACCATCCGCGTGCGACGACGTCGTCGAGCTCGGCGTCGGGATTCCGATCCTGGATGACCTGCATGATGACCTCGGGGAGCCCGCCGTGCGCGTACAGCACCATCGCGCCGAAGTGTTCGGGGTCGATCTCGCGACCCTCGGCGTCGGCCGCCTCCTCGATCGCGACGCGCCCTGCCTTGCACTGCTCGGGCGTCGTGAAGCTCGCGAGCCAACCGTCACCGAGACGGCCGACCCGCCGGAGCTCGGCCGGCGCGTGGCCGCCGAGCCACACGTCGAGCGCGTGCGCGGGCTTGGGCAGCACCGACATGCCCTCGTAGTGGAACCACCGGCCGTCGTGGTCGACCGCGTCCTCGGCCCACATTCGGCGCACGAGCGGAAGCGCCTCGTCGAAGATCGACGCGCGATCTTGGCGCGCCACCCCGAACGCCTGCTGTTCGACCGGATGCACGATGCCGAGGCCGAACGCCGGGAGCGCCCGCCCGCCCGACAGCACGTCGAGGGTCGCCCACTCCTTCGCGACGAGCGCCGGTGACCGTCCGGGAAGTACCGACACGCTGGTGCCCAGCTTGATGCGGCGCGTCCGCGCCGCCGCGTACGTCAGCGCGAGCACCGGATCGGGGGCCGGGCCGCTGATGCGCTCCGACAGCCACAGCGAATCGAACCCGTTGCCCTCGAGCGCTTCGGCCATCGAACCCAACGCGTCGCCGGAGAGCGGCCGCAGGTTCCCGAGCCCGTATCCGATCCGGACCTTCATCCCCTGTCGCCATCGCTGCTGAGCGGAATACCCCCGCCCCCCGACCCCGCCCACCGCCCCGTGAGGCGCGCCTTCGGCGCCGCTTCTTTCCGGACGCTCGGGGCTCCGGCGCGCGAGCTGCGCTCCTGCGTCGCTCCGCTCGCCGCATCACAAACCTTCGCGTCCACGTCAGAAGCCCGCGGGGCGGAGGTCGGCGTACTTGCCGAGCTCGCGGCGCGGCGATCTGGCGCATGTGCACCTCGTCGGGTCCGTCAACCAAGTGCAGCGTGCGGGCGTGCGCGTACATCGCGGCCAGCGGCCAGTCGTCGGTGACACCCGCGCCGCCGAACAGCTGGATCGCGCGATCGATCACGTCGGTCGCGACGCGCGCCGCGATCACCTTGATCGCGGCGATCTCGGTCTGCGCGTGCTTCTTGCCGACGGTGTCCATCATCCACGCGGCCTTCATCGTCAACAGGCGCGCCTGTTCGATCTGCATGCGCGACTCGGCGATTCGTTCCTGCACGACGCCCTGGTCGGCGAGAGGCTCCTTGAACGCGACGCGCATTTGGGCGCGCATGCACATGAGGTCGAGCGCGCGTTCCGCCATGCCGATCGCGCGCATGCAATGGTGAATGCGGCCGGGCCCGAGCCGTGCCTGCGCAATCGCGAAACCGCTTCCTTGTTCGCCGAGGAGGTTCTCCTTCGGGACGCGCACGTTCTCCCACAGCGTCTCGCCGTGCCCGCCACCTTCGGAGTGACCGAACACGGGCAGGCCGCGCCGCACGGTGACACCGGGAGCGTCCATCGGGACGAGGATCATCGACTGCCGGTGATACGTGTCGGTGTCGGGATCGGTGACGCCCATGAACACCGCGAGTTTGCAGCGCGGGTCGAGCGCGCCGCTCGTGAACCACTTGTGGCCGTTGATCACGTAGTGGTCGCCCTCGCGTTCGATGCGCGACGAGATGTTGGTCGCATCCGATGACGCAACCCATGGTTCGGTCATCGCGAAGCACGACCGAATCTCACCGTCGAGCAAGGGTCGCAGCCACTGTTCCTGCTGCAGCGGCGTGCCGAACTGGTGGAGGATCTCGATGTTGCCGGTGTCGGGCGCCGAGCAGTTGGTCGCCTCGGCGAGCAACGGCGACGTGCCCATCACCTCGCACAGCGGCGCGTACTCGAGGTTCGAGAGCCCGGGCCGGCCGTCGAAGCCGTCGGGAAGGAACATGTTCCAGAGGTCGCGCTTGCGGGCCTCGACCTTCAGCTCCTCCATGACCGGCGGCGGGAAGTGCGGATCACCCGACTCTTCGCGCTGGTCGCGATAGATCGGTTCGGCCGGACGCACCACCTCGCGGTCGAACTCGGTCAGCTTCGCTTTCAGCTCGTCGGAGTGAGCGCTCGGCGCGAAGTCCATGAAAACCTCCTCGACCGCGGCACGTTACCTTGCGGGCCGCGACCGACCGACCGCTCGCGCGGCGGCCGGTCGACGTGCGCCATCTCGCGGGCGCGACCGACGAGGAGATCGCGATGCTACGAAACGCCGGCGTTCTCGCGCGACTTCGCAGCCTCGAAGAGCTCGATCCGCGGCGGGGTCGTGTCGATCGGCGGCTTCGCGGCAGTCACGTAGTCCTGCGCCTGCCGGCGGTCGTCGTCGGTGAGCGTACGAGTGAGCGTGCAGAACTCGACCATGGTCCCGCCGGGGTCGTCGGTGTAGATCGACGTACACCAACCGTGATCGATCTTCGCGACGTCGTGGCCCTGCGCGAGCCAGCGGTCCTTGCGCGCTTCGAGATCGTCGAGGTCCGCGGCACCGAACGCGATGTGGTTCACGAAGTTCGGTAGGCCGAGCCCTACCGAGAGCGCGGGATTGAATTCGGGCAGCTCCTCGTCGTGGAGGTCCCAGATCGCGAGCAACTCACCGTTGCCGGTGTCGTAGAACAAGTGACGCGCCCAACCGCGTTCCATGAACGGAATTGCATCGACCTTCACCAGCTGGAAACCCATTGCTTCGCTATAGAAGCGATGTGTGGCTTCGAGATCGCGACAAGCAAGCGCAACGTGGTGGAATGCCATACCTTCGAGTATGACACAGCCGCTTACGCGTGACACCGTTGCATCTGATCCATTCGCCCAGTTCCACGCGTGGTTCGACGAGGCGCGTGCTGCGTCGGTACGACAGCCCGAGGCAATGACACTCGCGACTGCAAGTCCCGACGGCGCGGTCTCGGCGCGCACGGTACTGCTCCGCGGATTCAGCGAACGCGGCGCCGAGTTCTACACGAACCTCGAGAGTGCGAAGGCCCACGACCTGGCCGCGAATCCCCGCGCCGCGCTGGTCTTCCACTGGCGAGAGCTGGAAAGACAAGTGCGGATCGTCGGGCCGGTGCAGCAACTCGACGCGCGCAACGTCGAGACGTACTGGGCAACGAGGCCGCGCGGGCACCGCATTGGCGCGTGGGCGTCGCCGCAGAGTCGCGCCGTCGACATCGACGCGCTCGCGGACGCGTGTCGCCGAGGTCGAAGCACGCTTCGACGGCGTCGACCCGCCGGTGCCGCCGTTCTGGGGCGGCTATGTCGTCGGCGTCGACGAGATGGAGTTCTGGCAAGGCCGCGCCGACCGACTGCACGACCGAGTGCGTTACCGCCGGGGCGTCGGCGGTCGCTGGACCTGCGAACAGCTCGCACCGTGAACGCGGTGACTGCCGTCGCGTTCGCGGCCGCAGCCGTCTTCGCGGTCGGCGATTGGAGCGCGAAGGTGCGTGACGATCGCCGGCTCGAATACGTCTGCAAACCGGCCACGCTGGCTGCGCTCGTAGTCGCGGCGATCGTGCTCGATCCTGCCGCCGGGGCGCCGGGGCGCCGGGCGTGGTTCGTCGTCGCGCTCGCCCTGTCGCTCGCCGGAGACGTGTTCTTGATGCTCGACAGCGACGACCGCGACCTGTTCGTTGCCGGCCTCGGCTCGTTTCTCGCCGCGCACCTCGCGTACATCGTCGGATTCTGGACCGCCGGGCCGGCGGTGTGGGCCTTCGGGGTCGCGCTCGGCGGTGTCGCCGTCGTGCTCGGGCCGGTCGCGTTCCGCGTCGTCGGCGCGCTGCGCGCCGAGCCGGCGTTGCGCGGCCCGGTCGTCAGCTACATCGCGATGATCTCGCTGATGGTCGCGACCGCGGTCGCGACCGGCAATTTGCTCGCCGGCCTCGGCGCGGCGCTGTTCGCATGCTCGGACGCGATGATCGCCTGGAACCGGTTCGTCCGCCCGGTCTCGGGTGCCGAGCTCGCGATCATCGTCACGTACCACCTCGGGCAGGCCGGTCTCGTGTTGTCGCTCGTCCGCTGACCGGCCCGGCCGATTCCACCCTGCTGCCACAACAAGTGGCCAATGACGGCGTTTCAGCCTTGAGGCCGCCACTCTCCGTGCCGATGCCACTGCATGCGATGGGGAAGCAGGCAAAAGGGAGTAAAGCCGCGGATGCTGGCGCGGCGAGTGGTCGGCCCGGCGGTGCTGGTGCTGACCTCCGCGGCGCTGCTCGCGTTGGGTACGCCGGCCCGAGCCGAGGCGCCCGACCTGTGGGCGGTGACGCGCGGCAGTGACGGCAGCGTGCGGGTCGTGCGCGGCATGGACGCGCAGATCGCGACCCAGGACGAAGCGCTCGGGCGCCCCGACACGACGGTGCTGTCGGCCGAGCGCGAGCAGACGGTCCACGGTCTCGGCGACCCGATGCGCCCGGAACAGTGGGCGCTCAACAAGGTGTCGTACGAGGCCGCCTGGCCCGCTGCGAATGGCAGCGGCGTGACGGTCGCGGTCGTCGACACCGGCGTGCTCGCCTCGCACGAGGACCTGTCGGGTGCGGTCGTGCCCGGCACCGACCTCGCGTCCGACCGGCACAGCGTCGACCCGAAGGGGTTGGGCATGGTCGACCCCGGCGGTCACGGTACCCACGTCGCGGGCATCATCGCGGCGCGCCACAACAACGGGCGCGGCATCACCGGCGCGGCACCCGGCGCCAAGATCATGCCGATCCGCGTGCTCGACGCGCACGGCTCGGGCATCGCATCCGACGTCGCCGAAGGAATCATCTGGGCCACCGATCACGGGGCACGTGTGATCAACGTGAGCCTCGGCGGAGGCGCGTCACCGGGCATGCGCACGGCGATGCAGTACGCGAACAGCAAACGCGCCGTGGTCGTCGCCGCCGCGGGCAACGGGTACCAGTCGGGTAATACGCCGTCGTATCCGGCCGCGTACCCCGAAGCGATCGCGGTCGCCTCGGTGAACGGCTCGCTGAACCACTCGTCGTTCTCGAACACCGGCTCGTGGGTCGACATCGCGGCGCCCGGTGAGATGATCTTGTCGACGTACGGCGCGAGCCGCACCGACTACGAATGGATGAGCGGCACGTCGATGGCGACGCCGTACGTCGCGGCTGCGGCTGCGCTCGTCATCTCGAAGAACCGCTCGTTGAGCGCCGATCGCGTGCGCCAGCTGTTGGAGTCGAAGGCGACTGATCGCGGGACGCCCGGTCGCGACAACACCTACGGCTACGGCGTCGTGAACCCGCGTGCGTCGGTGCTCGCTGCGATCTCGAGCCTCGACAACGGCACCAAGGGCAAGGGCTACTGGATCGTCGGCGTCGACGGCCGCGTGCGCACGTTCGGGAGCGCGCACTTCTACGGCGACCTCTCCCACACGCCGCACTCGCAGCCGGTCGTCGCCGGGGCGCGCACGAAGTCGGGTCACGGCTACTGGCTCACGACGGCCGACGGCGCGGTCTACGCCTACGGCGACGCGCGGTACAAGGGGTCGCTCGCCGGCAAGCCACTCAATGGACACATCGTCGGCATGGCCGCGACGCCGAGCGGCAACGGATATGTGCTCCTCGGTCAGGACGGCGGCATCTTCACCTTCGGCGACGCCCACTTCTACGGGTCGACCGGCGGCTGGCGCCTGAACGCCCCCGTGCTCGACATGACGTTGACGAGCAACGGTCACGGGTACTGGTTCGTCGCGGCCGACGGCGGGGTCTTCACATTCGGGAACGCGCAGTTCCACGGCTCGACCGGAAGCATGCAACTCGCGGCACCGGTACGATCGATGACCGCATCCGCGAGTGGCTCCGGCTATTGGATGGTCGCGGACGACGGTGGCGTCTTCGCCTTCAATGTGCCCTTCAAGGGCAGCATGCCCGGCGTGCGCAGCCTGCTCGGCGTGCCGTACGTGTCGACCGTACGCATGCGCGCGCTCCCATCGAGCGACGGCTACTACATGGTCGGTCAGAACGGTTCCGTGTACGCGTTCGGTGCCGCGAAGTACTTCGGGTCGGCGAGCGGCATGTGGGCGGTCGACTTGATGCTCGCCCCCTGAGTCACGACGACCGCAGCGACCGCACGAGCTCGGCCTGCCACGCGCTCTCCGGCCACCCGCGCCGGCCGCGCCCGACGGCAACGGTGTGCAGATGGTGGACGACGTCGTCGGGTGCGTGACCGAGGCGTACGAGTGCGGCACCGATCACGGTGCCGGTGCGGCCGCGGCCGCCCATGCAGTGGACGACGACGCCGATGCCGCGCGCGACGTGCGCGGCGATGTCGTCGGCCGCGCGGACGACGAGGGCACCTTCGACGTCGGGATCGCTCGGCGGAGCCCCGCTGACGAGATCCTGCAAGCGGATCGCGGTCACGCTGCACGGCGCGGGGTCGTACGGCGCGACGTCGTGGGTGAGACAGACGACATGACCGATCCCGAGCTCGTGCAAGCGCTGCCACTCGGCGCGGCCGGGATACGGCATCCCTGCGAGCGCGACCGGTGCACGCGCGATCCAGTACAAGTCGTCGGGAACGCACAGCGCGCCGATCCACTCGCCGGTGTACGCGCCCGCGGGCAGGATCTCGAGCACGAGCGCGGCTAGTTCGCGAAGCGCTGTGCGTAGTCGTCGTCTGGCTCGTAGCAGACGCCGGCGGCGATCAACGCGTCGATGTCGTCGTCGCGGTGGCCGAGCTCGCGCAGGATCTCGCGGCTGTGCTGGCCGACGAGCGGGGGCGGCCCGTGGACGCGACCCGGGGTCTCCGAGAACTCGATCAGTTGACCGAACTGGCGCACGTCACCGAGCAGTGGGTGCTCGTAGTGCGCGACCATGCCCAGCTCGAGATTGTCGGCGTCGAACAGCGGGAGCTCGCCGCCCAGGGTGTCGACCGGCACCTCGTTGGGAACGCCGGCATCGTCGAGCGTGCGTGTCCAGAAGCGCGCGGTCTTCGTACGAAAGCGCGGCTCGAGAATGGATTCGAGCTGGCGGCGGTGCTCGGCGCGTGCGGCGGCGGTCGCGAACCGCTCGTCACCGGCGATCTCCGGCACGCCGAGCGCGTTGCACAACGCGGCGAACTCGTGATCTTTCACCGCGGCGATGCAGATCCAGTCGTCGTCCTGTGTGCGATAGAGGCGGTACGTCGCGGCGATGCCCATCAGGTCCTTGTCGAGGTGCGGACGCGGCGCGGGCTTGCCGCCGACGAGGTGCGCGTCGGACGTGAAGATTGCGCCGCCGTCGAACAGCGACGTCCACACTTCTTGCCCTTCGCCGGTGCGCCTGCGGTGGTACAACGCACCGAGCACGGCGACGACCGAGAGCATCGCGTTCGAGGCGTCGCACATGCCGAAGCGGTAGTAGAGCGGCGCGTTTCCCTGGTGTACCGCGCCGCTTTCGTGCTCGAGGCCCGACGACGCCTGGTAGAGGGGGTCGAGGCCGCCGAATCGCGCGAGCGGACCAGTGAGCCCGTACGCCCATGTGTTGCAGTAGATGATGTCGGGCTTCACGACCTTGCAGGCCGCGTAGTCGATACCGAGCTTGGTGGCGACACCGGCGGTCATGTTGTGGTGGACGATGTCGGCGGTCGCGACCAGCGCGAGCGCGATCGCGTGACCGCGTTCGTCTTTGACGTTGAGCGCGAGGTCGCGCTTGCCGCGCTGGCAGCCGAAGAACGGCTTGCCGGCCATGCGCATGGCGTCGCCGGTCACGGGCTCGACTTTGATGACGTCGGCGCCGAGGTCGCCGATGATCATCGGCCCGAACGGCCCCGCGAGGTATTGGCCGAAGTCAATGAGCCTGACGCCTTGCAGAGCGAGGCTCCTGCTTTCTTTGTCGCCCGCTTGCTGCGGGGCGGCTCCGCCGCGTCCTGAGGCTGCGCCGGCTCCGGCGAGCGAGCTGCGGACCCTGCGGGCTCGTCCGCTCGCCGCGCTCCGGTTGCTGTTGGCGAGGCCGAGCTCGTTCAGGATCTCCTCGTTGTGCTCGCCGGGACGCGGTTGCGGGCCTTGGATCGCGACGGCCGTGCCGAACATGTGCAGTGGTGGGCCGATTTGTGTGGTCTCGCCGACTTCGGGATCGACAACGGTCTTCACCATGTCGTTCGCGATGAGTTGCGGGTGCGTGAACTGCTCGTCGGGCGTGATCACGGCTTCGATCGCGTGGTTGTGCTCTTGGAACTCGGCGACGACCTCGTCGCGCTTCCACTCCTTGAACTTCTCGCGCCGGCGCGCGTTGAACTTCTCGCGTTCCTCGGGTGGGAGCGCCATGAACGTGAACGGATCGGGTGCATCCTCGAGCCCGAGGATCTCGTCCTGGCTCTTTGTCGGCGTGAGACCGCTCATCACCGACGCGTGCACCCAGCCGTCGGCACACTCGAACACCATCTGCTGGTGGATGCCGGGGGGGTATGCCTTGCCCATCAGCTCGTGGAACTGCGCAGTCGATTTCTCGACGTGCTGCCAGATCTGTGTCGTGTAGAGCATCGCGCCCGCGTACAACGACGTCGTGACGTGTTGGCCGCACCCTGTTTCCTCGCGCGCGAGCAGCGCCGCGAGCACGCCGCTCGACACGAGATAGAACGCGCCCATCGACGGCATCGGCATGTGCAGGAACACCGGCCCGAGCCGCCACCCTGGTTGCTCCCACATCTGCCCGCTGCTCGCCTGAACCAGCGCGTCATAACCGGGCCGCGGCGCGAACCGGTGACCCGGTGGATACGCCGGGCACGAGACGAACACGACGCGCGGATGACTCGCGTGCACGTCCTCGTAACCGAAACCGAGCCGCTCCATCACCCCGGGACGGAACGACTCGACGAGCACGTCGGCCGAACCGAGCAACCCGTCGAGGATCTCCTTGCCGCGGCTCGATTTGAGATCGACGGTCAGCGATCGCCGGCTCCGGTTCCAGACGCGCGCACCGTCGTAAGCACGGAACGGGTCACCACCGGGTGGCTCGACCTTGATGACGTCGGCGCCTTGCTCGGCGAGCAGCAACACCCCGAGCGGTCCGGCGATGCCCCGCGAGAGATCGAGGATGCGAACGCCGTCCAACGCACCGGGCACAGCGTCGGAAGCTAGCCGCGGTCGCCGCTCGACAGGGAGTCAACGCGACACCGTGATCGTGAACGCGGCGCGGAACGTCTCGCCGGGCGGGCAGAGCGGAGCGGTGCCGCGGCCGAGCGCGTCGATCTCGGCCGTCATCGGCTCGATCGCGACCACCTGCCGGCGCGGCGGCACGAAGAGCTGCGCGAAAGGATACGCGCCGTCGAAGCGCAGTGTGAGCGACCGCGTGTCGTTGCCGATCGTGAATCGGCGGTCGGCGCCGAGCGCGTAGTGATCGTCGTACGAACGTGTGCCGATCGGCGCTTCGCCTGCCGGTTGCGCAGTCCGCGCGCCGGTCGGGATCGTCCGCGTGGTCGACTTCCACGTGCGCGCACGCGGGCCAGCGCAACACCCAGTCGTGGCGCGGTCCCGCGGGAGCCGAACGTAGGGATGCCAGCCGAACGAGATCGGCACCGTGGTGTCGGCGGTCGGTGCGACCTCGGTCGCGATCGTGAGCCCGCGCGTGCCGTGCAGCCGCGCGTCGACGGTCAGGACGTGCGGGAAGGGAAACGAACGCAACAGCGTGTGTTGCGCGCCGTAGTCGAGACGAGCGACGACACGCGTGTCACTGGCGCGGAGTACGTCGAACGTGACATCGAACAGGTTGCCGTGGATCGGGAGGCCGTTTGTGTCGACCGGGACCGAGCTCCGCGCCAGTCGCACAGTATGGCCGGCGGCCGTATAGCTCCACCGGCCGAGGCGATTCACCCACGGGTGTATGAGCGGTATCGCGGTCGCGCCGCCTGCCTTGTATTGCGCGACCGTGCGCGGCCACGCGACAAACTCTTCACCGTCGTAGCGCAACGACGAGCACAGCATCGACAGATCGGGCCGGAAGGTCACTTCGTAGCTGCCGGTCCGCAACCTCACTCCCGCCACGAGACGTAGCGTATTCATGTGTCCGCGCACGAACAGGTGACGTATTTCGCCGACGCGGACGTCGGCCTGCGCGCGATCGTCGCGATCCACTCGACCGCGTTGGGTCCGGCGCTGGGTGGCGTCCGGTTCTGGCGCTACGCGTGTCAGCGGGAGGGGCTGACCGACGTCCTGCGCCTCTCGGAAGCGATGACGATGAAGGCGGCGGTCGCGGGGCTACAGCAGGGTGGCGGCAAGACCGTCGTGTTCTGGGACGATCCGCGTGCACCGTGCTCCGAGGAGTTCCTGCGGTCGCTCGGCCGGTGGATCGATTCGCTCGGCGGCCGGTACCTCGCGGCCGAAGACGTGGGCGCGAGCCAGCGCGACATGGATGGCATCGCGCGCGAGACCGCGTGGGTGACCGGTGTCGACACTGCGCGTGGTGGGTCGGGCGATCCGTCGCCGGTCACCGCATTCGGTGTGCTGCACGGCATGCGGGCCGCGTGCGAGGCCGCGTTCGGGAGCGCCGATCTCCGCGGCCGCACCGTCGCCATACAAGGCGCCGGTCATGTTGGCGCGTGCCTCGCGCGAGATGCTGATCGACGACGGCGCTCGCGTCGTGATCACTGACATCGATCACGAGAAAGCGGTCTCGGCGGGCGTTGCCACCGTTGCGCCCGACGAGCTGTTGACGGTCGACGCCGATGTGCTCGCGCCGTGCGCGCTCGGTGGTGTGCTCACGCAGGAGTCGGTCGGCGTGCTCACCGCGGCCGTCGTCTGCGGCGCGGCAAACAACCAGCTGCTCGACGGTGCTGCCGCCGACGCGGTCGCCGAGCGCGCCATTGTGTACGCGCCCGACTACGTGGTGAACGCGGGCGGCATCATCAATATCGCGCACGAATGGCATCCGGACGGATACGCCAGGGAGCGTGCCTACGCGCAGGCCGCGCGCATCGAGGACACCACCGGGCGAGTGCTGGCGCTGGCGCGTGAGGAGCGGATCATGACGGCGCACGCGGCCGCCGAGCTGGCGCACCGTCGCATCGCGGCCGAAGGACACGCGCCGTACCGGCCGGGCGAACCCTCGATCATGCGCGACGCGCTGCTCGCCCGGCGCGAGCGCTTCCGGTAGCGCGCGGCCGCGCTACCGGTTGGGCTTGTCGCCCGACCTCGCGGCCGCTTCCATCTGCTCGAGTCGCTCGAGGATCGGCATCGGCTCCTGACCGACCTCGTCGAAGCGTTGCGCGATCTCGTCGACCGTCCAGCGACCGTCCTTGCGGGCTTCGCGGACCTCCTCGGGTTGGTTCCACACCGCGATGCGGCCACCGTTCACCGTGTAGATCTGGCCGGTGACCCGGCGTGCCTTGTCGGACAGCAAGAAGCACACCATCGGCGCGACGTCTTCGGGTTCGCCCATCTCCAAGCCGAACGGCACTTGACCGGACATGCGTGACTTGGCGACCGGCGCGATGCAGTTCGCGGTGACGCCGTACTTGTTCATGCCGGCCGCCGCGCTGCGTACGAGTGACACTATGCCGCCCTTGGCCGCCGCGTAGTTCGCCTGTGCGACGCTCGCCGCGAACGCGCCCGACGTGAAGCCGATCATCGTGCCGCTCTTCTGCTGGCGGAAGACAGCTGCCGCGGCGCGGAACACGGTGAACGTGCCCTTGAGGTGCGTCTCGATCACCGGGTCCCACTCGTCCTCGGACATGTTGAACAGCATGCGCTCGCGCAGGATCCCGGCGACGCAGACGGCGCCGTCGATGCGGCCGAAGCTGTCGATCGCCTGCTGTACGATCGACGCACCGCCTTCCATCGTCGTGACCGATTGCGCGTTCGCCGCCGCGCGCCCGCCCCCGTCGGTGATCTCCATCACGACGTCGTTCGCGACCGTACTCGTCGGCTCGTTGCCGTCGACCGAGACGCCGTAGTCGTTGACGACCACCGCCGCGCCCTCCGCCGCGGCCGCGAGCGCAACCGCGCGGCCGATGCCGCGGCCCGCGCCCGTCACCGCGATCACCTTGCCGTCGAGTGCACCCACGCCAACCTCCGGATTTCAGGTATCGAGCAAACCGAGAAAGGATTCCAGGGATCGGGCTGTTCGTAGGATCGGCGCTGGAGATCCGCCGTCGCGGCGGCCACGTCGACGGCGGGCACGGCCTGCACGTCGCGGGTGTAGACGAACGCGGCGGCGGAGTAGTCGTCGATGCGCTCGCAGATCGCAAACGCGCGCAACACCGGGAATCGTGTCGCGGAGTACACCGCGGCCGGCGGGCGGATTCGTCGCGAAGTACTCCTCGGCGCGGGCTTCGTCGGCCGTTCCGAACGCGGCCGCGCCGATCTGCTGGATCGTCACGCGCATGGCGTCGGCGAACACGACGGGATCGGGGAGGTGCCAGCGATAGAAGCCGACGAAGTCGGGAATCGCGGCCGCACCGGCGTCAGGCGCGCGTACATCGAGCGGCGCGCCCGCGTACGGACCCGCGTGAGGACCCATCCCCCATGCGCTGCCGACGTAGTCCTCGAGCCCGGTGCCGCAGATCGTCGGGAGCGCGTCGTCGCCGTCGCGGTAGATCTTCACTTCGCCTTCGCCGTACCACATGCCGCCATCGATCGGGCGCACGCCGACGGCACAGCCGAGGAATCGTCCGGGACCCCGCAGACCTTCGGCGATCACGAAGTCGCGCCGCATCGTCGTCGGGTTCTCGCGGCGGAACTGCACGTGCAGCATCCCCGCATCGTCGGGCACCGGCTGCAGCGTGTAGTCGACGTGGAAGTAGCACTCGACGCGTCGGTCGGAGTTGTTGTGCAGCTCGAGGCGCACGCGACGACGGAACGGCATCGGGAAGTACGCATTGAACCCGCGACCCTCGGCGACGACCGTCAACAACGACGCGTACGCGACCGGGCGTCCGAGCGTCGCACCGAAGAAGTCGAGCAGTGGCACCGAGATGCTGGGCGCGGCGTGGTCGTCGTAGAACACCTCGAGCACGAGAGCGCGCATCGCGGCCGGCGGTCCGGGTGGCACGGTGCACCAGAAGTGGCGGATCGTCCCCGGTCCTTCGATGTCGGCGAGCACGACGCGCTGACCGGGACGGATTCCTTGTGATGGCGCACCCTTGCGTCCGTCGAATGTCGCGCCGCCCGCGCCCCGCGCGCCGGTCGTGTTCTCGAAGGTGACCGCGCGGCTGTCGAGCGAAAGATCGAGTCGCGAAGGGTCTGGCCACATGACGGCCGCAGAACCTAGCCTCCGAACCGATGAAGCCGTCCGGGATCCATCACGTCGCCATCTGCGTGCGCGACGAGGACGAGGCGCTCGCGTTCTACCGCGACGCGCTCGGCTTGTCGGTGCTGCCGCGTCCCGACTTCGGCTTCGGCGGGTACTGGCTCGACGCCGGTGGCCAACAGGTGCACCTCATGCACTCCGACGACCCCGCGACGGGAAGTCACCACTTCGCGATTCGCGTCGACGACCTCGACGCCGCGGTCGCCGATCTCGAGGCCAAGGGTGTCAAGGTCGACGCGATCCCGCACATGGAAGGCGCCGGCCACCAAGCGTTCCTCCACGACCCGTCGGGCAACTTCATCGAGCTGAACCAGCCAGATTGAGAGGGGTCAGCCCGGGATGCCCGCTCCGGCGTGACCTCGTCACCCGCCCTTCGCGGACGTTCCCGACGAGCTACCGTTCGCAGCGCTCCATGATGATCCGCATCACGGCCTGAGGATCGTCCGGCGTGATCATCGGGCGGACACGTCCGCCGACATCGAGTTCCAGAGCCGTCTCCTTCTTCGGGCGACTGCCGTCGAGGTTGTAGTAGTGGATGAAGTCGCCTGAGCCCCACAGTCGCCACTTGCCACGGAACCTCCCCAGCGGACGTTCGGTCACGCGGAGGATCGACGCGTACGGGATCCGCTTCGTGCCCCAGAGGTAGTACCAGCCGATGTTCACTGCAGTGTCGTCACACACGATCCGGCCGTCGTCGTAGAGCACTCGCACAGATGGCTCCAGTCTGGGTTCGCGGCGATGCCGTGCGTCGCGATCACTCGACTTCGACGCGGAAACCGTCCGCTTCGATGTGCTTCACGATCTCGTCGGCGTGGGCGCGGTCACGGGTTTCGATCGACACTTCCAGGAGTGCGCGCTTGGCGGCAACACCGGGTTGGTCGCGGCGGTGCTCGACGTCGACGATGTTCCCGCGCGCCGCCGCCACCCGCTCCGCGACGGTCGCGAGCACGCCGGGACGGTCGGGAACCTCGATCCTCAGCCGGACCAGGCGCCCGCTGCGGGCGAGGGCACGCAACAAGACCGACGTCAGCACCCGCGCGTCGATGTTTCCGCCGCTCAACACGACCGCGATGCGACGTCCGCTGAACAAACGCTGATGCTCGAACACGGCGGCCAACGCAGCCGCGCCGGCGCCTTCGAGCACGGTCTTCTCGATCTCGAGCGCCAGTGCGATCGTGTCCTCGATGCGCTGTTCGGACACGACGACGAGGTCGTCGACGAGCGCGCGGACGATCTCGCGAGTGACGAGCCCCGGCTCGACGACTGCGATGCCCTCGGCGATCGTCATGCCGCCTTCGGGCGCGGGCGCGCGGCCGAGCGCGTGCAGCATTCCGAGATACCCCTCGACCTGTACACCGACGACACGAGCCCTCGGTTGGAGCGCCTTGACGGCGACCGCGACGCCGGCAATCAGTCCGCCGCCACCGACAGGAACGACGATCGCGTCGAGCTCCGGCTGGTCCTCGATGATCTCGAGGCCGACCGTGCCCTGCCCGGCGATGACGAGCGGATCGTCGAACGCAGGCACCGCAGTCGCGCCGGTCGCGCGCGCGATCCGTTGGGCTTCTGCGCAGCGCGGCCGCGTACCCGTCACCGTGCAAGACGACGTGCGCGCCGTGATGCGCGGTGTTCGACACCTTGGTGAACGGCGCGTCGGCGGGCATCACGATCGTCGCGGGGATGCCGAGCAGCTGCGCGTGGTACGCGACACCCTGCGCGTGGTTGCCGGCCGACGCCGCGACGACGCCGCGGCGGCGGGCGGCCCCGGAGAGGCTCGCGAAGAAGGCGCGGGCACCGCGTTCTTTGAACGAACCTGTGAACTGCAGGTTCTCGAACTTCAGCCAGACCTCGGCGCCGGTGAGCTCCGACAGCGTGCGCGAGCGGGTGAGCGGGGTGCGCACGACCGCGTCGCCGATCGTGGCGGCGGCCGCCCGGACGTCGGCGGGCGTCACGGGGGGCGGCACGCCTCCATCTTCGTCCGCCGTGAGCTTCCCACCTTGGATAATGACCGTTATCATGGAAGGATGGCAGCGGCTCCGCTCGTGTCGTCCCGGGACCGGCTGCTCGCCGCGGCCGTCGAGGTCTTCGTCGAGCAGGGCTACGAGGGTGCCCGCCTGCAGGACATCGCGCGGGCTGCGGGTCTCACCACCGGCGCCGTCTACGCGAACTTCCGGGGGAAGTCGGAGCTCCTGTTCGACGCCATCGGGCAACGGGCCGACCGCGAGATCAGCCAGATGCTCACCGAGGCGCAGCAGCGCGAGGTCCGCGAGCTGCTCGAGCTGCTCGGCGACCAGCTGGTTCGGCCCCGCGACGACGTCCCGCTGCTCATCGACGCAATCGCGGCCGCACGCCGCGACGACGACCTTGCCGGCGCGCTCCGCGATCGGCTCGGCGCACGCGAGCGCGTGCTCGCCGAGCTGGTCACGCGCGCGAAGCTCGACGGGTCGATCGACGGCACGCTCGACACTGCGACGTTCGCCCGCTTCTGTCTCACGCTCGCGATGGGCGCCCTCGTGCTGCGCACCCTCCAAGCCACGCCCCCCGATGGTGACGCGTGGCACGTCCTGATCTCGCGTCTGCTCGATGCCGTCTCGCACGATCCGCAGGAGAAGCCATGAACGACAAGCTCGAAACCATCCACGCCGTCGAGTCGAAATTCGACGCGATCTTCACGTGGGACTACGCGCGCAGCCGGGCCGCGCTCGGGAAGCTCTACGAGAAGGCGAAGACGTCGCAGTGGAACGCGTCGACCGATCTCGACTGGTCGCTCGACGTCGACCCGGAGCGCGTCGCCTCGGAGCTGGGGGAGGCGGCGCGGCACGCTTCCAGGCGTTGCAGGACGCCGAGGGCTCGCCGGTGAAGCACTTCGGTGACAAGGAGTGGCGCCGTGTCGGTGTCGAGCTCCAGAACTCGTTGCTGTCGCAGTTCATGCACGGTGAGCAGGGTGCACTGCTCTGCACCGCGCGTATCGTCGAAACCGTGCCCTGGATCGACGCGAAGTATTACGCGGCGACGCAGGTCGTCGACGAGGCGCGGCACGTGGAGGTGTTCGCGCGCTATCTCGACGAGAAGCTCGGCCACCAGTACGGCATCAACGACAACCTCAAGGGCATTCTCGACGACATCCTCGCCGACCCGCGCTGGGACATCGCGTACCTCGGCATGCAGATCATGGTCGAAGGTCTCGCGCTCGCGGCCTTCGGGATGATGCACACGATCACGACCGAGCCGCTGCTCAAGAAGCTGCTCCGCTATGTGATGAGCGACGAGGCGCGCCACGTCGCGTTCGGTGTGCTCTCGCTACAGGAGTTCTACAAGGAGCTCACCGACGCCGAGGTGCGCGAGCGCCAGGAGTTCGCATTCGACGTCGCGACGCGGCTGCAACGCCGCTTCGCGCACGCGGAGATGTGGGAGCGCATGGGCGTCGATTCCGAGGCCGTGTACCGCACGATGGATCGCGTCAATCCGCCCGCCCAGCAGCAGTTCCAGCAGCTGCTCTTCTCCAAGATCGTGCCGAACTGCAAGAAGCTCGGGCTGCTCGACGCCGCCGACGGCTGGTTGCGCCGCCGGTTCACCGAGATCGGCGTCATCCAGTTCGAGGACTGGGCCGACACCGGCGAGGAGTATGTCGCGCTGGACGAGGTCGCGAAGGACCGTGCGAGCTGAGCAGCCGCGAGGCCGGTATCCGGCCGAGCAGCGAAACGCGGCCCGAGCGGCCCTGCGGAGCGGAAAATATGCTGCCGCGTCGTGACGAGGCCCGACGACGACGCGATCAATGCCGCGGCCGACCGCGGGATGCTCGCGTCGTTCTGGGCATCACAACGCGCTGACGCGCTCGCACTGATCTCCGACGCCGGCAACCGTACATACAACGAACTGAACGCGAACGCGAATCGCTTGGTTCGGGCGTTGCGCGCGCGTGGACTGCAAGCGGGCGACGGGGTTGCGCTGATGTCTGCCAACCGGCCCGAGTTCGCGGAGACGCTCGCGGCTGCGCAACGCGCAGGCTGGCGCGTCACCACGATCAACTGGCACCTCACCGGCGACGAAGCGGGCTACATCGTCAACGACTGCGAGGCCAAGGCGTTCGTCGCTCATGCGCGTTTCGCCGACGCGGCACGCCGCGCCGCCGAGCTCGCGCCTGCGTTGCGCGCGTTGATCTCGGTCGGTGGTGCGATCGACGACTTCGACGCTTGGAAGGATGTGCTGGCGAACGTCGACGGCACCGACATCGACGACCCGACGGTCGGCGGCACGATGCTCTACACGTCGGGCACCACGGGATATCCGAAAGGCGTGCGCCGGCCGCACGACGCGCGCGGATCGCTCGGCGTCGCGCGGCTGACGCAATACCGCGCGCACCGGCACGTGCACCTGTGCACCGGGCCTCTCTACCACGCGGCGCCGCTTGCCTTCTCGCTCGCGGCGCCGGCCGCGATGGGCGTGCCGATCGTGCTGATGGACGGTTGGTCGGCGGAGCACGCGCTCGCGTTGATCGAAGAGCATCGCGTCACGCACACGCACATGGTGCCGACGATGTTCCATCGTCTGCTGTCGCTGTCCGACGACGTGAAGGCGCGCTACGACATCTCGTCGCTGACGTTCGTCATACACGGCGCGGCGCCGTGCCCGGTCGATGTGAAGCGCAGGCTGATCGAGTGGCTCGGTCCGGTCGTATGGGAGTACTACGCCGCGACCGAGGGCGCGGGAACGCTCGTCGGATCCGACGAGTGGCAACGCAAGCCGGGAACCGTCGGCAAGGTGAACCCGCCCGACCACGTGCGGATCCTCGACGACGCGGGCGATGAGGTACCCGTGGGGACGATCGGCACCGTGTTCCTGAAGGCGTCCGCCGACCGGTTCGAGTACTTCAAGGCGCCGGCCAAGACCGCGGGAGCGTACCGGGGCGCGTACTTCACGCTCGGCGACGTGGGCTACGTCGACGACGATGGCTATCTCTTCCTCACCGACCGCAGCGCGCACCTCATCATCTCGGGCGGCGTGAACATCTATCCGGCCGAGGTCGAAGCGGTGTTGTTGAGTCATCCGGCGGTGGGTGATGTCGGCGTCGTCGGGCGACCCGACGAGGACTGGGGGGAGATCGTGATCGCCGCGGTCGAGCCGCAGCCGGGCACCGACGCGTCGCCCGCGCTCGCCGACCAGCTGATCGAGTGGTGCCGGGAGCGCATCGCGCACTACAAGTGTCCCCGGCGCGTCGTGTTCGTCGCGCAATTGCCGAGGCACGACAACGGCAAGCTGTACAAGCAGCAGCTGCGCGAGCAGCTTCGAGCAGAAGGAACGCAGGTATAGACATGGGGATCTGCGACGGCCGCGTGGTCATCGTGACGGGTTCGGGCCGCGGCATCGGGCGCGAGCACGCGCTCGCCTACGCGGCCGAAGGCGCCAGGGTCGTCGTGAACGACCTCGGCGGTGACATGCACGGCGAGGGCGGGTCGCTGAGCCCGGCGATGGAGGTCGTCGAGGAGATCAAGCGCATGGGTGCCGACGCGGTCGCCGACGGCGAGAACGTCGCAGACTTCGTGGGCGCGGGCCGGATGGTGCGGCGCGCGATCGACACGTTCGGACGGCTCGACACCGTCGTCAACAATGCCGGCATCCTGCGCGACCGAATGCTCGTCAACATGGAAGAGAGCGAGTGGGACGCGGTGATCGCCGTGCACCTGAAGGGCACGTTCGGCCCGACGCGGCACGCTGCCGCGTACTGGCGCGACCAGGCGAAGGCCGGGAACACGATTCAGGGGCGCATCGTCAACACGTCGTCGCCGTCGGGCGTGTTCGGCAACGCCGGCCAGACGAACTACGGCGCGGCCAAAGCGGGCATCGCCGCGTTCACGATCATCTGCGGCCTCGAGCTGCACCGTTACGGCGTGGCGGCGAACGCGATCGCACCGGTCGCGCGCACGCGGATGACCGAGAACCTCGGTATGGGCCCGGCGCCCGAAGGAAAGTTCGACGCGCTCGATCCCGCGAACATCTCGCCGCTCGTCGTGTGGTTGGGCTCGAACGACAACGAGACCGTGAACGGTCGTGTCTTCCTCGTCGACGGCGACCGCGTCTCGGTCGCCGAGGGATGGCGGCGCGGTCCGACCGCACGCAACGACGGGATGCGCTGGGAGCCCGCGCAGCTCACCAAGGTCATTCCCGACCTCGTGGCGCACGCCGCCGAACCGTCCAACATGCTTTCGTAACAAGGAGCTGAACTCATGCCGATGAACCTGGACGCCGTTGGTGCGGTGTCGCAGCCGAGCCGCAATTCGTGGACGTCGAAGGACGCGCTGCTGTACGCGTTGGGCGTCGGCGCGGGCCAGACCGATCCGACCGGCTTCGAGCTCGAGTTCACGACCGAGAACTCGCAGAACATCAGCCAGAAAGTGCTGCCGACGATCCCGGTCATCATCTCGATGGGCGGCGGTCCCGGTCTGCCGAGCTGGGGTGAGTTCGACTTCCGGATGCTGCTGCACGGCGAGCAGGGCGTCACCGTGCACGGCCCGATCCCACCCGACGGCGAGGTCGAGACCGTGAGCAAGATCGTCGGCATCTACGACAAGGGCAAGGCCGCGGTCGTGCGCCTCGAGAACGAGGCGAAGTACGTCGACAACGGCAAGCCCGCGTTCTCGACGCGGTTCGCGGCGTTCATCCGTGGCGAAGGCGGGTTCGGCGAGGACCGCGGCCCTGCAATTCCCGACCCGCCGAAGATGCCCGACCGCGATCCCGACCACGAGGTGACGTACGCGACACGCGCCGACCAGGCGTTGCTCTACCGGCTGAACGGCGACCGCAACCCCCTGCATTCCGACCCCGAGATCGCAAAGTTCGCGGGCTTCGACAAGCCGATACTGCACGGCCTGTGCACGTACGGCTTCACCGGTCGTGCGTTGCTGCACGAGCTGTGCGGCTCGGATGTCGCAACATTCGGGTCGATGGACGCGCGCTTCTCGAAGCCTGTCATGCCCGGCGACACGCTGACCGTGAAGATGTGGGACGACGGCTCGGGCAAGGCGATCTTCCAGACCGTGAACCAGAACGGCGTGGTCGTCCTCGACGGCGGCCGCTTCACCGAACGTGCGTGAGTTGTGCCGCTGGTCGTCAAGAGTCACGCAAGTTGGTGGAGGGCGACGCGCGCGGCGCCGATCAGGGGGCCGTCGGGGCCGAGCGCGCCGGGCACGGCCCGCGCGCCACGCGAGAAGTCGAGGCGCGCACGCGCGTCGATCTCCGACTGTGCGGCGTCGAAGAACGGTTGTCCGTAACCGAGCGCGACCGATCCGCTGATCACCGCGAGCCGCAGGTCGAGCAGGTTCGCGGCCGACGCGATCGCACGGCCGACCATCGTGCCCGCGCGCATCCGTATCTCGGTTGACGCGTCGCGCGGTGCCTTCCCAGTGATGCGCGCGATGGCCGAGCCCGACGCCTCAGCCTCGAGACATCCGCGCGCACCGCAATTGCAAATATGGCCCTCGGGTTCGACGATCACGTGCCCGACGTGGCCTGCGTTTCCTTGCGCGCCGTCGAGGAGCACGCCGCCGCTCACGATGCCGCCGCCGACGCCCGTCGACACGACCATGCCGATGTAGTCACCGCAATCGCGCGCCGCGCCCGTCCATCCTTCGCCGAGCGCGAGAGCCTTGGCGTCGTTGTCGACGAACACCGGCAAGCCGGGAAACCGCTCGGTGAGACGGGCGCGGAGGGGAAAGTCACGCCACGCGTGGATGTTCAGCGGCGAGACCGTTTCGCCGCCGCGTGTCATCGGGCCGCCGCAGCCCACTCCGACCGCGACGGCGTCGTGCACCGCGGCGCCGAGCGGGTCGAGGATCGACTCGAGGGCAGCGAACACCGCGTCGGCGTCGCCGGTCGCGGGTGTCGGTACCTTCGCGTGTGCCGCGAGCGTGCCGTCATCGCCCACGACGCCCGCGGCGAGCTTCGTGCCCCCGATGTCGATCGAGACGACGTGTGTCACGCGAGTTTCACGCAGAGCCGGTGCGCAACGCGAGCACGCACACGTCGTCGCGGGCCGGGTGCGGTACGAACGGATCGTCGACGAGCTTGTTGCACAGCGTGTCGATGTCGTCGTGCGCGTACTCGACGACGCGTTGGCGCAACCAGTCGAGGCCCTCGTCGATGATCCGGTCGCGCCGCTCGACGAGGCCGTCGGTGTAGCACACGAGCAACGAGCCCGGAGGCATCGGCGTGGTCGCGGTCGAGTACCCGCTCACCATTGTGCCGAGCGGCGAGCCGTTCACGTCGTCGAGGAAGCGGGCGCGGCCGTCGGCGGTGACCACGAGCGGCGGTGGGTGACCCGCACGCGACCATGTCATCGTCTGCTGTTCCGGATCGTGGCAGGCGACGAACGCGGTCACCATCTCGAGCGAATCGTTCGCGCGCAGCAGCCGGTGCAGGCGCAACAGGATCGAGCCGGGGTCGGTGTTCTCGACGGCGTACGCGCGTCAGCGCGTTGCGCACTCGGCCCATCAAGCTCGCGGCCTGTACGCCGTGGCCCGCGACATCGCCCACGACGAGCACGATGCGACCGTCGGGCGCGACGAACGCGTCGTACCAGTCGCCGCCGACGTCGACGTCGACCTCCGCGGGGCGATAGGCGGCCGCAACGCGTACGCCGGCGATAAACGGCAGCTGGTCGGGGATGATCGTCCGCTGCAAGAGCTCGACGAGGCGTTGCTCGTACTCGAGTTGCTGCTGGCCCGCTTGCCAGAGCTGCGCGCGTTCGAGCGCGGACGCGCCACGTCGGCCGAGGTCGACCGCGAGCTCGACATCGCGCGGCGTGAACGCGCCGGGGCGGTGGTCACCGATCGACAGCACGGCGAGCCGCCGTCCCGCGATCGTGATCGGCACGAGCGCGCACGACGCGTAGCCGATGCGTTTCAGCTCGGCCCGGAGCTCGGCGTTCGCGTTGAGCCGCCGGTCGGCGTCGGCGGTCGCGCCGCGGTACACGAGTGGTTGGCCGGTGTCGATCACGCGTTTGACCAGCGCGTGGTCGTCGCTCAACGCGTCCATCACCTCTCCGACGACTGGAGCGAGCGCGGGATCACGGTGCGCGACAACCGTTCGCTCGAGCATGCCGTCGGGACGGATCGTGACGATCGTCGCCCATATGCCGATGCGGGTGGCGGCGATGTTCGCGATCGTCTCCACGACACGCGCGGGGTCGTCGAGCATGGCGAGTTGCTCGGAGCTGTCGAGCAACACCTGCAGCCGACCGAGCGCAGCCTGCTCCGATTCGCGGGCAGTCGCACGTTGCAACGCCTGTGCACAGGCGTCGACGACCGCGCTCATGTACCGGCGCGCGTCGTCGTCGAAATGCCGGGGCGCGTCGAACCCGAACGCGAGCACCGCGCGTGTGTCGCCGAGCGGTGCGATCGGCACGAGCACGAACGCGGGATGTGTCGGATCTTCGGGATATTGCGGGTACCGCGCGCGCCGGTCTTCCGGCGACTCGATGAAGATCGACTCGCCCGTGCGGATCACCTCGACACCGGGCACCGCCGCGTCGAGGCCGACCCGGCCGTATCGGCGCACGACCCAGTCGGGGTATCCCGACTGGGCGCGCATCACCAGCTCGTTGGTCTGCACATCGACCGTTGCGAAGTAGCCCGAGCGCGCGTCGAGCGTGCGCACCGCCTGTTCGACGATGACGCGACCGACCTCGTCGACTGTCGACACGCCCGCGAACGCGTTTGACGTCTCCGCAAGTCGCTGCAGCACTGCGGACGACCGTTCGGCCGCCTCCGCGCGCGCGTCTCGGCGGCGAGCAACGCGTGACGTGCATCGATGTTGATCGAGACACCCGACGCGCCAACGATCGCACCCGGGCGACCTTGCACGGGTTCGCCTCGTCCCTCGAGCCAGTGAACCGAACCGTCGGGCCAGGCTGCGCGATGGTCGAAGTGCCACGGCCGGTTGCGCTCCATGCCGCCGCGCACAGCGTCGAGGACGTGCTCGCGATCCTCGGGATGCAACAGCGACTCGTACATCGCGAACGTGCCGTCGAACGTGCCGGGCGCGAGCCCGAACAGCGCTTCCATGCGCTCGTCCCACGTGACGCGGCCGGTGCCCAGGTCCCAGCGCCATGTCCCCATGTGCCCGGCGTCGAGCGCAAGGCGTAGGCGTTGCGCGTCGGCCACCGCGGGGCGCGTGATCTCGAGCTCCGCGTCGCGACGCTGCCGCACCGATGCCGACGCGACGGCGGCGACACCGCCGATGGCGACGACGATGACACCGATGACATGGTCGGAAGTAAGAAAGATGTCGTGCGCGGCGCCGAGACCGAAGGCGAGCGCGAGCGCGTACATACCGACGATCACGACGCCGGTCGCCGGCGCGCCGACCGCGGCCAGCAACGGTCCCGCGACGACCGCGGCGAGTATCACTTCGTTGGCGCGTTCGTAGTCGACGAGGGCGACCAGACTGCTCGCGAGAAGTCCGGCGAGGAGCCACGTGCGCGATCGCGGCGAGCCACCCGGTCGCGGCGAGACCATGGCAGGAACTGTACCGCCGCCTTCGTGCGCGGCGACCGGTACGCGAGGAGTGCTGTGTCCCTCCGGTCGTGCTCTGTAGCATCACGAATCGTGGCTTCGCTGGAGCTCGCGCCCGACCACACGGCGGCCGCGCGCGCCCGCCGATTCGTCGCGCAGACGCTGCACCGCTGGGGGCTCGACGACGCGGTCGAAGACGCGGAGTTGCTCGTATCGGAGCTGGTGACGAACGCGATCTTGCACGCGCGTTCGCCGGCGACGGTGCGAATCAACCACGACGCGCCGAGCCTGCGCGTCGCCGTGTGCGACCTCAGTCCCGCGCCGCCTCGAGTGCGCGACTACGGGCCGACCGCGGTGACGGGTCGCGGCATGTTGCTGGTCGACCGAATCGCGCGGCGCTGGGGCGTGGAGAGCAGCAGCACCGGCAAGTGCGTATGGTTCGAGGTCGACGCGACTGGTGATGGTCACACGAGCGGGGGCGGCGGCGCCGCGTGACACAGCCCCGGCCCGACGACGTCGGTACCGTCGTGATCCGCGGGTGCCCGCTCGGCATCTTCCAGGCCGCGCGCCGCCATTCCGAGGCGTTGCTGCGCGAGCTGACGATCATCGTGGACGGCGGTGGTGACAACACGGAGCTGCCGAAGCGGCTGCTCAAGATCGTCGAGGTCGTGCAGCGCCAGGCCGGCGGCCTCAATACCGGCGCCGAGAAACTCATCGAGGAGGCGATCGCGCGTGGTGACGCGGAGATCGATTTCGACGTGCTCATGCCGCGATCGCTCGGTCGCGGCGCGCCACAGTTCGCGGCGTTGCTCGACGAGATCGACGACTACTGCCGCAAGGGCGACCTGCTGACGCTCGAGAACCGACCTGAGGTGCGCGGGTTCCAGCGCTGGTATCTCGACGAGATGGCGCGTCAGCTCGACGGCGGCCCGCCGACATCGTGGAACGCGTGGCGTCACTCCGAGGCGGGACGGCGCGCTACTCGATCGTGAACAGCTCGGCGAGGCCCGAGATCTCGAGCACGCGGCGCACGCGCTCGGTCGGGTGGCGCAGCACGAACCGGTGACCCTGCGACTCGATCCGCTGCTTGGCCTGCACGAGCAGACTGAGGCCGGTCGAGTCGATGAAGTCGAGGCCCGCGAGGTCGACCACCAACGGGTCGCAGCCTTGGTGCGCGAGATCGATCAGGGCGGAGCGCAACGACGCCGCAGTTCCGAATTCGAGGTCGCCCCCGACGGTCACGACTGCCCCCGCGTCGCCGTGCTCGACGGAGAGCGCGATGGACGGCCCCACCGCCGGATCCTCCGTGGACACGCCGTGAGCCTAACGAACCTTGCCGCCGCGGGCATGACTTGGCCGAGCAAGGAGAATTGCCCCGATGAAAGTAGCGTTCGGGGTGTGACGACCGACAGCTTCGGTGCCCGCTCACGGCTCTCCGTTGGCGACCGCACATACGACATCTTCCGCCTCGATGCCGTCGTCGACGACCCGTGCCGGCTCCCGTACTCGCTGCGCATCCTGCTCGAGAATTCGCTCCGGCGCGAGGACGGCGCGAACGTCACCGCCGACGACATCCGCGCCCTCGCCGATCGATCGCACGCAGCCGCGGAGGCGGGTCACCGTGAGCTGCAGTTCACGCCGGCGCGGGTGCTCATGCAGGATTTCACCGGGGTGCCTGCGATCGTCGACCTCGCCGCGATGCGCGACGCGATGATCGAACTCGGCGGCGATCCCAGGGCGGTCGAGCCGGGCATCCCGGTAGATCTGGTGATCGACCACTCGATCATCGCCGACGTCGCGGGCGTACCCGACGCATTCGTGCGCAATGCCGAGCTGGAGTTCGTCCGTAACCGTGAGCGCTACACGTTCCTTCGATGGGCGCAATCCGCCTTCGGGAACCTGCGCGTGTTCCCACCCAACCGCGGCATCTGCCACCAGGTGAACCTCGAATATCTCGCGCAAGTCGTGTTCCGCGACGGCGAAGGCTCGGCGTATCCCGACACGCTCGTCGGTACCGACTCGCACACGCCGATGGTCAACGGTCTCGGTGTGCTCGGCTGGGGCGTCGGCGGCATCGAGGCGGAGGCCGCGATGCTCGGCCAGCCGATCTCGATGCTGGCGCCCAAGGTCGTCGGCATCAGGCTCGTCGGCGCGCTCCCGGCCGGGTCGACTGCCACCGATCTCGTGCTGACCGTCGCCGAGACGCTGCGCAAGCACGGCGTGGTCGGCAAGTTCGTCGAGTTCTACGGCGACGGCGTCTCCCGCGTGCCGCTCGAGAACCGCGCCACGATCGGCAACATGTCGCCCGAGTACGGCTCGACCTGCACGATCTTTCCCGTCGACGACGAGACGCTGCGCTACCTGCGCGCGACCGGCCGTCCCGACGATCTCGTCGCGCTCGTCGAGACGTACGCGAAGGAACAAGGGCTGTGGCACGACCCGGACGCGGTGCCGGTCTACGACGAGAGCTTGACGCTCGACCTCTCGTCGGTCGAGCCCTCGCTCGCCGGGCCCGCACGTCCGCAGGACCGCGTCGCGTCTGGCGCGTGCCAAGGTCGAGTTCGAAAGAGCCTTGCTCGCGTACCGTCATGAAGAGGACGGTCATGAAGGACAAACGCCGATCGCTGTCGGGCCCGCGAGCACCGACGAAGCCGTGCTCGAGTCCTTCCCCGCGAGCGATCCGCCCGCGCCCGCGCCGAACGGCGAGGAGCGCGAGCGGCCGCGTCCCGGCAACGGCGAGCGGCCGTTGCACGTCGTGCGCCGGAGGTGCCCGGTGACGCTGGCGGATGGCCGCGAGTTCGAGCTCGCCGACGGGCACGTGGTGATCGCGGCAATCACGTCGTGTACGAACACGTCGAACCCGTCGGTGATGATCGCCGCCGGCTTGCTCGCTCGGAACGCGGTCGAGCGCGGCCTCACCGTGCCCGCCGTGGGTGAAGACTTCGCTCGCGCCCGGATCGCTCGTCGTCACCGACTACTACGAGCGCGCGAACCTGCTCGCGCCGCTCTCCAAGCTCGGGTTCGACGTCGTCGGCTACGGCTGCACGACGTGCATCGGCAACTCGGGGCCGCTCGCGTCCGAGATCTCCGATGCGATCAACGACGGCGATCTCTCGGTCGCGTCGGTGCTGTCGGGCAACCGCAACTTCGAAGGACGCATCCATCCCGACTGCCGTATGAACTACCTGGCGTCGCCGCCGCTCGTCGTCGCGTACGCGCTCGCGGGCTCGATGGATGTCGATCTCGCCACTGAGCCACTCGGCCACGACGAACAGGGGAAGGCCGTGCACCTCGGCGACCTCTGGCCGACCGAAGCAGAGGTCGCGCAGGTCGTCGCGTCGGTGCTCGACACCGAGATGTTCCGGTCGCGTTACAGCACGATCTTGGAGGGCGACGAGCGGTGGCGCGCGCTGGACGCTCCGACCGCCGATCGGTACGAGTGGGAGCCGAGCTCGACATACATCCGCCGGCCGCCGTTCCTCGAGGGCGTGGGCCCGACGGCCGCGGCATTGCAAGATCTCGACGGCGCGCGTGTGCTCGCGCTGCTCGGCGACAGCGTCACCACCGACCACATCTCGCCCGCCGGCTCGATCCGCGCGAGCAGCCCGGCGGGCACGTGGCTCGTCGAGCACGGCGTCGAGCCCCGCGACTTCAACTCCTACGGTGCGCGGCGTGGCAATCACGAGGTGATGATGCGGGGCACGTTCGCGAACGTGCGGCTGCGCAACCGGTTGGCGCCGGGCACGGAGGGCGGCGTCACCCGGCACCAGCCCGACGACGAGGAGATGACGATCTTCGACGCGTCGATGCGTTATGCCGACGAGGGCGTGCCGCTCGTGGTGCTGGCGGGGAAGGAGTACGGCTCGGGTTCGTCGCGCGACTGGGCCGCGAAGGGCTCGCGGTTGCTCGGCATCCGTGCGGTGCTCGTCGAGAGCTACGAGCGCATTCACCGCTCGAACCTGATCGGCATGGGCGTGTTGCCGCTCGAATTCGTCGACGGCGCGTCGGTTGCGTCGCTGGGGCTCACGGGACACGAGGCGTACCGCATCGTCGGCCTGGCCGCGCTCGCCGACGAGGGGCCGCTGCCGCGCGAGGTCACCGTGCACGCCGACCAGCACGAGTTCCGGATGCGCGCCCGCATCGATACACCGTTCGAGCGCGAGGTGTTCCTCGAGGGCGGGATCCTGCCGTACACGTTGCGGTTGCTGTCGCGGCGCTGATCGGCCACTACCCCGTTCGCTGCGGTCGCGGTCGGTCACCACGGTCGCGAGGCGCTCGAGAACCAGCGGACGTGCCATTGCTTTCGACGTGGCCGCGGGCTAGGAACGACGGCGATGGTGGTCGAGGAGCACGAGGTCCGCATCGACGTCGACGATTCAGTCGACGGCGACCGACTTGCCAAGGTGCGTGGCGTGCTCGACGTCTTCTCGAGCCCGGCGCTCGCGGCGCGCGCGCTCGCCAACCTGCCGCAGCAGACACGCGAGTTCGTCATCGATCTCTGCGACGTCTCGTTCGTCGACTCCGCCGGCGTCAGCGCGCTCGTGCGGTTGCAGCAAGAGGCACGGACGCGCGCGGTCGAGGTGCGCGGCGCACCTCGGCAAGGCGCAGCACACGATGAACGCGACCGTCGTCGACGTGTTGCGCCGCGTGCTGTCGGTTGACGACTGACTACAGGTTCACGTACGCGGGCGTGTTCGTTTCCACTGATCGGTACGCGGCGTCGACCAGCGCGTGGGCGTCGAGAGCATCCGTGAAATCGGGCGCTGCCGGGGTGCGGTTGCGAACAGCGGCCATGAAGGCTCGAGCCGCGGGATACATGTAGACGAAGAACCCGCGCCGCTCGATGCCGGCCGCGGTCGAAGTGCTCGTTGCGCAATGCTTCGACGTCGCGCCGTTCCGGTTCGGTAGTCGGGGCGCTGGATCAGAAAGCTGTCCTTCGCGCGCGCCGACGAGGAAGTCCGTGGTGACCTCGACGGCACCGCGTTCGTAGAACACTTCGAGACGACGCTCCTCGCGGCCGCGGACACCGTTGAAGATCGAGATCAGCGTGCCGACCACGCCCGAGCGGTGCTCGACCGTGCAGGCCGCGGTGTCCTCGACGTCGTAGCCGAACACATTGCGCGTCACGCGCGTACACGATGTCGGCTGGCCCGAACAGCCAAGTGAGGATGTCGGCGCTGTGGATCGAGTGCTCGAGCAGGGCGCCGCCGCCGGCGTGCGCGCGTTGCGATCGCCAGGAGCTGTGGCCGGGGACGACGTCGCCGGTCGGCCAGTACTGGTCGTCGCGCAGCGTGTAGCCCATCGGCGCGCCCAGCTCGCCGCTCGTGGTGAGGCGCACGAGCTCGTTGATCAGCGGATGAAACCGCGAGTGGAAGCCGACCTGCGCGGTGAGCCCCGACGCCGAGCGCGGTCTCGCACATCTCCTGCACGACGTCGAAGCTCGTCGCGAGCGGCTTCTCGCAGAGGAACGGCTTGCCGCGCGCGACGGCGGCATGCACGAGGTCGCGGTGCGTGCGTGTCGGCGAGACGATGACGACCGCGTCGACGTCGCTCGCAGTGATGAGCGCGTCGGCGTCGGGCTCGACCCGCTCGAATTCGCAGATGCGGCGCACGCTGTCGACCGCTGCGCTCGACGGGTCGGTGACCGCGACGAGGCGCACCTCGGCGTCTTCGGCGAGCAGCCGCAGCGCGAGCGCGTGCCCGTGCCCGATCATGCCCGCGCCGATGAGACCCACCCCGAGCGCATTGGTCATCGCGCGGATCCTTTCATAGGCTCGCCCCGCGGGCCGACCGATGGGGGAGGGTTCGATGCGCCGAACGATGTGTGTTCTCGCGACGATGTGCGCGCTGCTGGCGGGGTGCGTCGTGCCCCGGACCGGCGGCCACGTGACACGTCCTGGCCCCGGCGCCACTGCCGCGCCGCTGTGCGACCCGATCGACACGCGCCAGTGCAACCTGCCGTTCCCGAACGACTTCAACACGATCCGTGATCCGAACTCGCCGACCGGTTTGCGCCTGCACTGGGACCCGGCCGCGATGCCGAAGAATGCGCAGGGCAAGACGCTCGACCCCACGGACTGGAACCGCAGCGACGGGTTCAGTCCCGGGTCCGAGATCATGGTGCAGGCACCCGGCGTCGACCTTGCGGTCTCGGGCGTCGCGTCGATCACCGATATCGAGCAATCGCTCGCCCGCAACGCGCCGATCGTGTTGCTCGACGCCGACTCCGGCAAGCGCGTGCCGTACTGGGCCGAGCTCGACACGTGGAACAGCGATCCCGCGACGCGCGCGCTCGTGATCCGGCCCGCGAAGAACTTCCGCGAAGGCCATCGCATCATCGTTGCGTTGCGAAGGCTCGACGACGCCTCCGGCAACCTGCTCGCGCCACCCGACGGCTTCCGGCTCATCCGGGATCGCCGGCCGATCCGCGACCGGGCGCTGCGCGACCGTGCCGCGCACGATCAACCGCGTGCTCTTCGATCTCGCGTGGCACGGTGTGCACCGCAGGGACCTCTACCTCGCGTGGGACTTCACCGTCGCGAGCACGCAAGGACTCTCCGGCCGCCTGCTGCACATGCGTGACGACGCATACGCGCAGCTCGGCGACGGAGTTCCTGCATTCCATGTCGACAGCGTGACGCCGAACGTCGACAGCGACACACTGCGGCGCATCGACGGCACGTTCGACGTGCCGTCCTATCTGTCGGGCAACGGCGAGCCCGGTTCGCGCTTCGTGCTCGGTCCGGATGGGTTGCCGACGCGCACAGGTGTGTTCCACGCGGCATTCCACTGCATCGTCCCGCCGTCGGTCGTCGGCGCGGGAGGCAGTGCGAACCCGGCGCGCAGCGTCGTGTACGGCCACGGCTTGCTCGGCGGTACGAGCGAGATCAACGGTTACGGCCCGTTCGTCAACCAGTACAACATCGTGCTGTGCGCGACACCCGAGATCGGGATGGCCAGCGAGGACGTCGGAAACGTCGTCAACGTCATCGGTGACCTCTCGAACTTCGAGACGATCGCCGACCGGTTGCAACAAGGCATACTCAATACGCAGTTCCTCGCCCGGCTGTTGAAGAACCCGCGCGGCTTCGGCACCGACCCCGCGTTCCAGCAGGCCGGCGCGTCGATCCTCGTGCCGAACCAGGTGTTCTACAACGGCAACAGCCAGGGCGGGATCTTCGGCGGCGCCGCGACCGCGATCTCGAAGGAGTGGACGCGTGCAGTGCTCGGTGTGCCCGCGATCAACTACAGCGAGCTGCTGCCGCGCAGCGTCGACTTCGACGAGTTCCTTCCGTTGCTCTCAGCTGCGTATCCCGACGAGAGGCTGCATACGCTCGGCGTCGCGTTCATACAGATCCTCTGGGACCGCGGGGAGCCCGACGGCTACGCGCAGCACATGACGGAGCATCCGTATCCGGGCACCCCCGAGCACCAGGTGCTCCTCATCGAGGCGTTCGGTGACCACCAGGTGGCGAACATCGGTACCGAGACCGAAGCGCGTACGATCGGCGCGGTCGTGCATCGCCCGGTGCTGAATCCGGGGCGTAGCCCGATCGTCGATGATGTATGGGATGTGCCCGCGGTGCCCTTCTCGCCCTACGAGGGCTCGGTGCTCGAAGTGTGGGACTTCGGCACACCCGCGCCCCCGATCGAGAGCCTGCCGAACCGTGCCGGCGACGATCCGCACGGCGCCGCGCGCAATGTGCCGCTCGTGCGCGAACAAGTCTCGCAGTTCCTGCGAACCGGCGGGTATTTCGTCGACAGTTGCGGCAACGCGCCCTGCGTGTTCCCGTAAGTCGTTGTGTCATCGCGGCCACGCTCGCGTTCACGGGCGCGGTCGCTTGTGCGGCTCCTGCGAGCTCGGGCCCGCCCGCGCTGTCGGGCCGCGCGGCCGCGGCCTTGGCGCGCCTGCCGGTGCGCGATGCCGCGTCGATGACCGGGTATACGCGCGGTCAGTTCGGCCAGGCGTGGGCCGACGTCGATCGCAACGGCTGCGACACGCGCAACGACATCTTGAACCGTGATCTCGCGCACAAGCAGTGGCGCGCACGAACGCGCGGCTGCGTCGTGATCGCGGGCGATCTCACGAGCCCGTACACGGGTGCCGCCGTGCACTTCGTCAAAGCCGACGCCGCCGCCGTCCAGATCGATCACGTCGTTGCCCTCGGTGACGCGTGGCAGACGGGCGCCGCCGCATGGGACGAACGTCGGCGTACACAGTTCGCGAACGACCGTCTCGAGTTGCTCGCGGTCGACGCGGCATCGAACCAATCGAAGGGCGACGCCGACGCCGCCGAATGGTTGCCGCCCGATCGGTCGTACGGCTGCCGATTCGTCGCACGCCAAATCGCGATCAAGACCAAATGGCTGCTCTGGGTGACATCAGCCGAGCACGACGCCATGGCGCGCGTGCTCGCGTCGTGTCCCGACGAACGGCTACCGACGTAGGCCGGCCTTCACCGGCGTGTCGATCTCCGCACCCGAGGAGCACCTTGGGGCGGCGGTGCCGATACCGGGCCGGCGCGTCCGCCGCTACCTGTCACACCAAGCAGGGTGCGGGTTCGCCGTCCTGCAGAACTGATCGACCGTTGTGGCGACGCTGTGCCAGCCTTGGATCGTTCCCGAGTAGTACGCCGCCCAGAGTTTCGACGCGCCTTTCGTCCACGCATCCCACGCGTTCCATCCGGCGTCGCCCCCACCCTTGAGGTCATAGATGCATTTCGCGTGAACGGCCGCGACCGGTGGATTGTCGGCCTCTTGGTCAGTGGTTGCGCATCTCCACGCGGTCGGGCCGAAGTACGTGGCGCTGATCTGCCAGAGCCCGCGGTCGGCGGGCATGTGGGGACGGTTGGGGTCCGGGTTCGGCTTGTCGGCGTCGACATTGCAGCACTCGCCGCCATCGGTGCGATCGGGCATCTCCGGATGCCAGTTCCGGCCGGCCGTGTAGAGCCACGATTCTCCGATCGCGATTGCGACCGCGTTGCGCACTTGGATCTTCGTGTTGAACGCGCCGGGCACGCTCGCATAACGGATCGCTTCCTGTTCGGCGGCAACGTCGTTGAACGACGACGGACCACCACTGCGGCCGAGCTGGATGTTCGGGTAGCAACACCCCGCGAGCAGCATTGCGAACCCGCCGAGGACGAACCATCGCATTCGCATTCGCACACGCTCCGCTGAGAGCTCGGTTGAGGCCGGCCGAAGTCACGTCATCCACGAAGCACTATGGCTTCGTGGATTGTGAAGCGCGCAATGCGACCCACTGCGTACAGCGTTGCGCGCGACGACCCAGAAAGACTCACGCCGGACGACGCCGTCGGACGACGACCGGCGCGTCAACGTATTGCGCCGGCTGGAGCCGCGCAACGTCGCGTGTGCAGAACCGACACGAGAGTCCCTTGCCGTCACCGTTGTACGGACAGTCACTTACCGCCGCGATGTCCGGGTGCGTGTCCCGGCTGGCCCCACGTCGCCATCGTCCGCGCGGAAGCGCCGTGATCACGGTTTCTCGCGATTCTCCGCGCTACCGTCGGAAGCGATGCCGAACAGAAGCGGCGGATCGGCGGCCGGGGATGAGACGCTGAACACGGCCGCACTGCCTGCGAGTGATTTCCGGATCCGTAACGCTGCGGTCGCCGCGTTGGGTCGGCGGCTCCGGACGGCCGACGCGCTCGCGAGTGAGCTCGAAGCCGCCGGGATCGACCTCGGCGTCGACGGTGCTGATCGGCTCGAGGGCGTTCTCGACTGGTCGTCCGAGTTCGTCGAGCTCGACGGTGGCTGGGTGGGCGTCGCCGCCCAACTCGACGGCACGCGCTGGATCACGGCGGTCGACGCCGACGATGCGAAGTCGGGCGTCCTGGCTCTCGATCCCGACCTCGTCCTCTTCGAATGGTGGCTCCTCGATACGACTGTGACGTTGGGCGAATCGCGTGCAGTGCTCGAGGTTGTCGACGACGTGGACGCGGGCGACGTGCTCACGGGTCCGCTGGGGTGGCTCGACAGCTATGCGGGCGTCAACGTCGAGGTGCGCGTGTCCGGCACGACGCTGCACCTCGCGCCGGCGCCGGTCATGCCGCGCGCCGCGGCCGACATGGTCGACGCGGTCCGCGCGATCTTCGAGCAACACGCGACGCCGGAGGTGCTGCGCGACACGATCGGCACCGATGCCGTCGATCTCACCCAGATGGCCTTGGATGATCTGCTGTGGCACGCACTCGTTGACGCACGCGATGCATTCGCAGCCGGACCGATCCCGCCGGTCGAAGTACTGCTCGGCGAATCCGGATTGGTCCGCGAACGTCGCACTGTGTTGCGCAGCGACGCCGACATCGACGCGCTGACGCCGTTGGCATCGACGGAACCGGGTGGCATCGCTGCATGGCCTCGAAGGCGCGCAGGTCGACTGGGCCGAGCTCGCGATCGGGATGAGCCACGCAGTCATCTCGGGCGAGGCTGATCCACTCGGCCCTCCGGAGCAAGTACCGCGCGCGGCGAAGTTGCTGGCGGTCGCGCTCGACGACCCCGCGGTGTGCCGGGCGGTGCTCGGTACCCACCTCGACGAGGAAACGTCACCGCGCGATCTCGCGGGCTTCGCCCGGTCGATCGTCGACGAACTCGCGCCCGACGATGGCGCCGGGCGCGCGCTGGCTGGAAGGCCGGGCGCTCGATCTCGGCGGTGACCCCCACGGAGCAATCGCGGCGTTCACCAGTGCGGAGGCGACGGGTCGAGAACACGCGCTCGCTGCTGATCGGGCTGGCCGGCTTTCGCGCGGACACGGGCGACGCCGCCGAAGCCGTTGCATTGCTGCGCCGCGCCGGCGTCGACGACGAGGAGCGCGCCGAAGGCGTTCCCGGTGGTGACGAGGGCTTCGAGCTCTTCTGCGAAGTCGCCGGCTACGCCCGGCACCGGCCACCGGCACGGGCCGGCCGCAACGAGCGGTGCCCGTGTGGATCCGGCCGCAAGTACAAGGCGTGTCATCTCGGAAAGGAACGCCACCCGCTGATCGATCGCGGGCCCTGGCTGTATGCGAAGCATCGCCGCTACGTCCGCGACCACGACCGCCGGCTGCTCGGGATGCTCGCACGCGAGGTGAGCGCGGCGAGTGGACGCGGTGCCGGGTTCCTGCTCGACTCTCGATCAGCTCGTCGCCGACATCGCACTGTGCGAAGGCGACCTCGGCGAATCATTCGTGAGGGAGCGCGACGCGTTCCTGCCCGACGACGAAGCACTCCTCGCCGCGCGCTGGCAGCTCACCGAACGCAGCCTGTTCGAAGTCGTAGCAGCAGGCCCCGCGACGCTGAAATTGCGCGATCTGCGAACCGGCGAGCACATCACCGTCACCAACACCAACGCCGAATCACAAACCCGCCGCGGTCATCTCATGCTCGGTCGACCACTGCCCGTCGGCGATACATGGCGCGCCTACTCGGGATTCGTCTCCGTCGGCGGACTCCTGCGCGACGAGATCCTCGAGGCCCTCGACCGCGCTGACCCGTTCGAGATCGCCGACCTCGTCGGGCGCTGCCTCGCACCACCCCAGATGCGGAACACCGACGGAGACCCGCTGCAGTTCCACGATCTCGTGTGGCATCTCACAGACCCCGAAGCCGCGCCGGCGCGCACTCGACGCGCACGCCGCGCTCACCGAGGACGACGGCACCTACCGGCTCGTACGCGACAGCGCGAACCAGCGTCAGACCGTGATCCTGAAGCTCGTGCTCACGGGAAACGAACTGCACGGTGAGGTCAACTCCGACCGTCGTGCCGACGAGGTGATCGGACTCGTGCGCTCGCTGCAGCCCACCGCCGAGCTGATCGATCACGACATCCGCGATCTCGACGAGGCAATGCAGACGCATCGCGCGATGGACGCGCCGCCGGCCCCGAACCTTCTCGACAACCCGGACATGGCCGACGTGCGCGAAGAAATCGCCGCAGAGTTGGAACGTCGTTGGCTCGACGACAACATTCCCGCTCTCGGCGGCAGCACGCCGAGGGAGGCGGCACTCGACCCGATCGGACGCCACGAGCTCGAACGGCTGCTCGACAGCTTCGACGACGGGCTCGGCCTGATGAGCGTGGCCCGCCTGCGCAAGGCCCTCGATCTCTGACCTTCGAGCTCGGTCGGGCGGATGTCCCGAACGTTGTTGAAGTTCGGTGACGGTCCGGGTTCATGTCATGCGACCTTCGTAGTATCGCACGATGGTGTGACGTCTCCTTGCGTGCGACGTTCGAGCGCGGCGACGAGTTTCGGCATCTGCTTGTAGCCCTTGAGCCTTCGGAAGCTGCGTTCGGCATTCAGCATCCCTGCTGCGCACCAACGTTTGATCATCTTGCCGTCCCGCCAACGCTTCACGTTCTTCGTCGTGTCCCGCGCGATCGAGATCATGGACTCGATCGCGTTCGTGTTCGTGAGGGTCGCGGCGAGCCGTCCGTTGATCCCGAGGCGCCGGACCGTGAACATGTCCTCCAGTCCTTCGCGCAGACTCGCGGCCGCGTCGGGCCACCGCTGCTCGAGCTGCTTCGCGAGGTCCCGACACGCGCGTTCACCGTTGTCGGGGTTCTCGTTCGCGAACGCGGCGGCGAGCTTGCGATCGACCCACGCCTGCTGGTCCTTGGGGAGATGGTCTCTCACATTCCGGCGCTTATGGATCGTGCAGCGCTGGATCGACGCGGCGCTGCCGAACACCTTGGCAACCGCGGCCGCGAGGGCCTTGGCGCCGTCGATCACGACCAACAGGCCGCCGTCAGTGTTGAGACCGCGATCGACGAGATCGGCCAAGAGCGCGGTCACGACGGTCTTGTTCTCGGTGTCACCCAGCCACAGCCCGACCGGCACCTTCGTCCCGTCAACCAAGATCGCCAACGCGACAACGCAGCACACCTCGGCGAAGTGCACGCCGTCGAGCATCAACGCCGCCAACTCGAGTTCGGACAGATCGCGGCCCATCACCTCGCTCAGCTGGGCTTCGGTCGCGGCCTTGAACCGGCGGCTCACCGACGACCGCGACGTCGAGGTCGCAGCCGCTTCGAGATCGTCGCCGACCGGTTCGTTCACCCGAACGTGACGGCGCGTCGCGACACCGGCCAGCATCCGTTCCATCACCAGCTGCGACAGCAGATCATCGTTGGTGAACTGGGCGTAGGTGTCGAGCTCGAGCTCTTTGTTGTCGGTCGTGCGACCCCGAGGACGCGCCACCGGCACGCGCCGGCCGCCCAACACCACCGACCCTGGCGCGTCGCCGTGCCAGTTCGCGTCGCGGCCAGTCAGCTTGGCGTGCTTGGGTGCACCAACCTTGGCGGTCATTTCCGCGTTCATCATCTCGTGCATCACCACGAGACCGACCGTGGCGCTCATCGCCAACAGACCCTCACGCGCCACGCCCGCGATCTGCGCGAGCGACACGCGCAGCTCCTCCGGCAGCTCAACGACATCGGCGGCATCGTCGCGCTCGACAAGCCGCACAGCAGCTACGTTCTTGTTCGTCATGGTGGTGGTCCCCTTCCATCGGGTTGTCTTGGTGGACACCCGACACCGTGCCATCGGCACGGTCTCAGGCGGGGGACCGCCACCTCACTTCAACAAGACCCGGGACAACCTCTCGGTCGGGTGTGGTGAGAGGTAAGTGGAAAAGTATTCGTTACCACCTACCGCCGGAGAGGTGTTTGCGAACCACCCGCGACCGCGCCCAACTCTCCTGAAATAGCGCGAAACACCCGCGGCGCGTAGGGGAAACACCCCCCCATGCGACCCGCTCACCAGGCCAAACGCGCGACCCCTCAGACCCGACTTCGGCGGGTCAGCGGTGTTTTCGGGAGGTCGCGAGTCGCTGACCTGCGCGTTTGTGCGTGATTCGGGTTCCGGGAACGGAAATGTAGGGGCAACAAGGTCCGCCCTGTTGCGGTAGTTTCGTGTGAGAATCTGGTTGTGTTCGTGAAGACGACGCGGGTTCGGCGGGGCAAACGTACCTACGAGTACTTGTCGTTGGTGGAGGCGTCTCGCGAGGACGGCAAGGTCGGGCATCGCACGTTGTTGCGCCTCGGTGAGGCGGCCGGGCTGCGCGAGTCGGGCCAGCTCGATCGGATCATCGCGGCGTTGCGCGCGCACGCCGAAGGCACGTGGCTCAACGCATCGGAGCTTGGTGGCGCGGGCGCGCCGGCGATCGGGCCGATGGCGGTCGCGCGGACGTTGTGGGGGCGTCTCGGCCTCGATGTGCACTACGGGAAGTTCGGTGCGGAGCGGGGCGCGCCGACGTTGGCCGACACGGTGTTCGCGATGGTCGCGAACCGGTTGCTGGCACCGTCATCGAAGCGGCATCTCGTCGAGTGGCTCGCCGAAGACGTCGTGACGCCCGATGGCATGGTGGAGCCGTCGCTCGATCAGTGTTACCGGGCGTTGGACGCGGTCGCGGCCGCGAGGGACGCGACCGAGGTGCATCTGTACGGCCGGCTCACCGATCTCACGAACCTCGACCTGCGGCTGGTGTGCTACGACCTCACCTCGACCTACTTCGAAGGCGAGCGGCGGCCGTCGGCTCGGTTCGCGTCACGCGCGTTCGGCTACTCGCGTGATCACCGTTCGGACCGTCCGCAGGTCGTGCTCGGCCTGTTGTGCACGTCCGACGGGATCCCGATCGCGCATCACGTGTTCTCCGGCGACACCGCGGACGTGAGCACGTTGCCTGGTGTGCTCGACGATCTCCAAGCCCGGTTCGGAGTCGGCAAGGTCTGCGTCGTCGCCGATCGCGGCCTGATCTCCAACGACAACCTTGCTGCGTTGGGTGCCGGCGGGTTCGATCACGTGCTCGCGACGAAGCTGCATCGCGACCCGCGCTGCGCAGCCGCGCTCGCCGCCTCCGCGGCACCCGACGCGACATGGGTGCCGGTGCCTGCCGCGCGCTCCGCCGCGTGCGAAGTCACTGTTGACGGCACCCGCTGTGTCGTGGTCGCCAGCATCCAACGATGGGCACGCGACCGCGCCAAGACGATCGAGTTGGTCGCCAAAACCGAAGCTGAGTTCCTCGCGCTCGAAGCCCGCGTGCGCGCCGGACAGCTGAAAGACGAACAGGCGATCACCCGTGCCGCGCAACGCATCCTCGACCGTTCCTCGGTGGCGGGGCTCTTCGACGTCGAAATCGGACCAGGCCGGTTCCTGTGCCACTACGACGAACCGGCGCACGCGTACGAAGAGTTGCTCGCCGGCCGTTACGTGCTCACCACCTCGCTCACACCGCAACAAGCGTCCACCGCGCAGGTTGTCGTCGCGTACCGTCAGCTCCTCGGTGTCGAGCACCGCTTCCGTGTGCTGAAGGACTTCCTCGCGTTGCGGCCCGTGTTCCACTGGACCGAACAACGCGTCCGCGGCCACATCGGCGTGTGCGTCACCGCCGCCGTGATCGAAGCGCTCATCACTGCGCAGCTGCGCGACGGCGACGTGCGCGACCCCGACCTCGCCGACCAACACTGCAGCGCGCGACGCTGCCTCGACGCGCTCCAACGCGTGCGGAAAGTCACCCTCGACACCGCCGACAGCACCACCATCAACGTCGTCACCCGCCGCAACGCGCTCCAAGCCCGATGCCTCACTGCGCTCGGCGTCGACACCCACACCTGGGACCGCGCCCAACTCTCCTAACCCCGCGAAACACCCAGCGCGTAGGGGAAACACTCTCCCCCCGCGACCCGCTCACCAGGCCTTACACGCGACCCCCGCCGAACTCGGGTCAGATCGACTGGCCTGACTGAGAATTTCGGACCGGCCAGGCTCGTACCCGCGCATGTGTCGTTCAATGCTGCCGGGCGCACTACGTCCATCGTCGTTTGGTGCGTGTAGCGCGCCAGGCGATTGGCTTCGCCCGTCGGTTCCTCACTCTCTTCTTGACGGCGCCGGCAAGCGTGAGGCACCGGAGCTGCCATCGCTGTCGTTCAGTGTTGCCGACGATGTTGCCGGATCGTCCACGCCAGCATGAGCGCCCACGCGATGTCGTTCGCAATCCACGCGGCAACTATTCGCCCAACTGCGCGTCGCTCGGCGGGGTCAACTTCCTGCCGGCCAGTTGGTTTCAATTTGGCGTTCCAGCCCCATTGGCGCCCGATCCTGCTGTCACTGGTCGTCCCCGATGACTCCACGGATCAGTTCCTTGATCGGGGCTGGCATCTCTTCGGAAAATCGAAGTTCGCTGATGATCTCATCGGGCCGTTCCTCGAGGCTGAACTCGAGGAACGAACAACAGGCTGCCTCCGCGCCGACAAGTTCGCGAAGCCGCCGCAGGAGCTGCGCGTCGTTCGGGTAGGTGGCGATGATTCGGCGGTCGTCGATGCGGAGGCTGGTCGCTTGGCTCACAACCTGCTGCCAGGCCTGCATCCGATCGAGGAGCTGCGAGCTTTCTAACGTGCAAGCGAGCTTCTGCGCGGGCGCATGCATGTGGCACCTCCCGGGAGCCTTGACGTTGCCTTGGAACATGCCAGTTGAAGTACGCTTCAAGTCAAGGGAGCGGAATGTGATGGACCGGAACGTGCTCAGCATCAGCGAGGTCGCCGAGACGACAGGCCTAAAAAGCTCGGCGCTCCGCTACTACGAAAAGGCGGGCCTGATCCGACCCGCTTCTCGGGCCGGCGGCCGTCGTCAATACCACCCGTCCGTGCTGCAAGGCCTGGCGGCGATCGCCCTGCTACAGGAGGCGGGCTTCACGATCGCCGAAGTCGGCAAGTTGCTGGGCAAAGGAACCAGCCAACAGCGGTGGCGCACCATGGCAGAGCAGAAGCTCAACGACATCCAGGCGCACATGGCGTGCGTCGCCGCTGCCGAAGAGCTGCTCATCGCAGCCCTGCAATGCGACTGCTCCGGGCTCGACACATGTGAACACGTCTCGGCGCGGCTTGGACGGCACCGAAAAGTGGTTCAGAGCCTGGCGCCGCCCCGACCGGCGCCTCGCGCGTAGCGTCGAACCAGCGCCTTGCGCGTGAAGATGTCCGTTCTTCCTACGCACAGACAGAACAAGCCGCCCGGCGGCGAGTGCGCGCGTACCGAACCGACGATCGGTGCTCGTTCCGCAGTACTTCGGGGGCCGTAACGATCACGATGCGGAGCACGTGCGGCCCGATATCCATCCAACCGTTCATCCAACCAACTGCACGGATCAGAGCGACTTCAGCGGTTTGCGTGGACGCCGCACTCGACAGAAGCGCAGGTCAACGAACTGTGTGGAGGGGACGGCGCGTAATTCAGCGACCCGCCAGCGATGCGGGGCGTGAGACGCCGACAGACATGTCGGAAACGCGTTGTTGGCGAATCCGGAACGCCAGAGCGGAGCGCCGATCGGCAGATGCGGGCGGAGGATGCGTCGCTACGGTTCAAGGTACCGACGTGAGGCGAACGCCGATTTATGCACGTCGTGCGACACGCTGTTCACGGAAACAGCTTCAGTAATCTGGTGGCATTCGGCGTCTACGGCATCCCGAAAGCTGCTGACCTGCTCGGTGGTCGGCAGCCTGTCCTGCGGGATCCCATCGGCCACGCGCAACGACCACAGACGCCACGTTGCATACGCGCTCTGTGTCTCTTCCGCAAGCGGGAACCAGTTGTTGCAGGTGGGATCTGTCGGTACGTTCGTTGGTCGCTCCGGGAGCGCGGGCGGTACGGGCTGTGCGCGTGTGTGGTTCGTGCAGGACGCCATCGCGCAGATCAGCGAGAGGTATGCAGCGCGTGATCTCAGTCGGCTCGCGCTCGTCGGCGGCACCTACACAGGTTGCCCGACCCGGCGCTCATCTGCGACAACCGAGCAGTTTTGTCGCCATCGTCAGATGCCGTAGCCGCGGCTCTGGAACATCGGCGTGTCATGCGGCCATTCGGCGAGCAGCATGTTCGCTGAGCCTCGCAGTTCCGTGATCAGGTCGCTCCAAGGTTGCGAGCCTCCGCGGATCCCAGGGCGGTTCATCAATGTCAGCGGCGCGGAGTTTCGCAGCGGTGTGATGCCGAAACGGGGGAGGATGACGCGGTCGCTGATACTGCGATACGAGCGAACGACGGTCGCCGACCAATCCACCTCTCCATGATCGAACCAACGCTCGAGGAGCTCCCCCGACCGTGCCCTCGCGAACGGGAGCGTGCACGCCATCGCCGACCTCGGTCACGAGCCGAGCGAGAGCAGCCTGGGCTTCGCGATTGGTGCCCTTGACCGTGCGATGCGCGTACCGCTTGCGACCAGTCAGAGGGTCGCGGCCGACATGGACACGGAGTTCCCAGGAGCCAGCAGCCCGTTGCCGTACCGAACCGGTCACGGCACCCATCCTGCCAATGGGCTGTCAAGCCCCGGCCTGCCAATGGGCTGTCAATGGGCAAACGGATGGGCAATTAGCTACCAGCCGAAGCTCTCCGACCGCTGCCGGGCCCTGAGACGAAACTTCATGCTCGTGATCGACCCGGGAGCGCGCTGGGGTTCGGGGCGGAGCCCCGGATCGACCGTAGGCCGAATCGGTGTCGGATGGTTCAGGCGGCTGGCGCGAGGGTGACCGTGTGGCCGAGCTTCTCGAGTTCGCGGATCAGGTAGCGCTGGCGGGCGTCGGCGTCGCGGCGCTGGTCGAAGTAGTCGGCTCCGAGCTCCGCGTATCCGGTGTTCTCCGCCAGGAGATGCCAGACGATCACGATCATCGTGTGCGCGACTGCGAAGATCGCTTTGCCTTCACTCCTGGTGCCCATGCGCCGCTTGAATCGCCGATACTGCGCCGCCAGGTACGTATCGCGAGTGTGCGACGCCGCCCACGCCGCTTCGCACATCGCGCTGCGCAGCGCCTCGTTGCCTTTGCGGGCCTTCCCCGAGCGGCGTTTGCCGGCCGACTCGTCGTTGCCCGGACACAACCCGACCCACGACGCGAGATGCCCCGCGGTGGGGAACCGGCTCATGTCAACGCCGATCTCGGCGACGATCACCTCCGCGGTGCGTTTCCCGACCCCCGGGATCGACAACAGGCGGGTAGCGGGCTCAGCGAAAGGGCCCATGAGCTCGTCCACCTTCGTGTCGAGCTCGACGATCATCGCGGTGAGGTCGTCGATGTGACGCAGATGCAGACCCAGCATCAAACGATGATGGTCATCGAAGCGGCCCTCCAACGCCAAGCGCAGCTCGGGGATCTTCGGACGCATCCGAGTCCGAGCCATCTGCGCCATCGTTTCCACGTCCGCCTCGCCGACGATCAACGTGTCGAGCATCTCCCGGGCGGACGTGCCCATCACGTCGGTGATCACCGAGTCCAACTTGATGTTCGCGTCTTCCAACAGCTTCTGGACGCGTTGGATCTCACGGGTTCGTTCCTGCGTCAACTTCGTGCGATACCGCGTCAAGTCCCGTAGCCGGGACATCTCCTTCGTCGGCACGAACGACCCGCGCAACAACCCGCACTCCAAAAGCTGCGCGAGCCACGACGCGTCAGCCACGTCGGTCTTGCGGCCCGGCAAGTTCTTCACGTGGCGCGTGTTGACCAACATCAACTCGAACCGCGGCTGCTCTTCGAGGACATGCCACACCGGACGCCAGTACACCCCGGTCGCTTCCATCACGACCTGAGAGACCCCCACCTCGCCCAGCCAGTCCCGCACACGGACAAGATCCGCGGTGAACGTCGAGAACTCGCGCACGACCTCGGACCGGCCCCCGACCCCATCGGGCGTGCGGACCGCGGCCATCACCGTGTTCTTGTGCACGTCGAGACCCGCGCACCGATCCACGATCACATCCACGACAACCCCCTCTCATCAATGGCATGAACGCGTCGCCCATGGGGACCGCCAGAATCGAGATTCTGAGACTCGTGCTCGAAGCAACAATCAAGGGTGCCTGCAGACCCCCGCGTCAGTCTGACCTTCGGGCTCACGACACCACAGAGCTGTACGACGTCAGCAGGCGACACCCAAAAGTTTCATCCCCAACGGGTGATCCCGCCAGGGGTCATGAGCGTCTGACCAGCCATTTCGTAGCGCCCGCGGCAGGATTCGAACCTGCGACACACGGTTTAGGAAACGTGGCGGCCGCGTCTTTCGCCTCGCGAAGTGTCCGTCGCTGCTGGTCAGGCCCAGTGCGCGGTCCAATCGGTCCGGCGTGTAGTTGCCCATCCCAACGAATAGATGGGCAAGCGGATGGGCAACTCGGCGGCGCGCATCGCACGCGTCGTCACGGGCGCGTCAGCGACGTCGATGCAATATTCCGCGGGGGACGTCGGCGAAGACATCGCGCCAATCGGCGCATGAACAAGAGTGGAGCCCGCTCTCGACAGAGCGGGCTCCACTTGGCTCGTTGCTGTGGTGGGCGCTTGCGTCGCTACCAGTTTGGGTGGTTTCTCCGGGCGCGTTCGGCCAGCAGCCTTGCGTGCTCTTCACGCTGACGTTGCTCGATCTCGCGGCAACTTCCGCATCTCGAGCTCGTGTGCCTCGCGCCGGGCTCGCGCCTGTTCCTCGGCCTCGCGGCCTCGACGTTGTGACTCCTCCCAATCTCGTCGTGCTTGTTCTTCAGCGGGATTCATGGGCTTCATGGGTGCACCTCGGGGACGTTGCTCTTGTTGTCGGAGACCGGTTTGGTCACCGCTTCGTTTGTACGCCTATCGCGTGTCGCTCGAAATGCCGCTGACATGCATTGGATGTCTTCACGGTGGTGAACTCGAAACGAGCCGAGCAGGCGCTGTCGCCGAAGCAGTTCACGCTGCTTCTGTAGGGAAGATCCTCGGAAGGATCAGGGTTTCCACGAAGAAGCGATAGACAGCCTTCGCATCGTGCAGACGAATGCCGAAATCGAGGGCGGCGATCATCTTGATCTTCTTCCGCGCATCATTGAGCTGCTGCGTGACAGTCCGGTATCCAACGATGCGGTCAGTCGCGATGGTTTCGACGTCGTCCCAGCAGACGATCCGATAGACGCTCCCGAACTCGATATCGGTGAGAGCGCCGAAGACTCCTTGCGGATCCAGTAGTTCGCGGAGTGAGGCAATGGGCTCCATGCTGGCCCCCTCTTGTTCCGCGTCCACGCAGACCGATGTTTCCCAGGATCATCGCGCCGTGCGAACATTCGGTGCTATCAGTTGCTGCGACGATTCGAGGGAATGTTCTATGTTGATTACAGCGCTGTATTTTGGATGGCCGACATGACTCGCCGCCCGGAACTCACACCCTGGCAGTTGCGCGTCCTGCTTGAAGCCGCCGAGCTCGCGACTAAGGCGCGCGAAGGGTCTCAGAAGCCGATCGGCTTCTCCGACGTTGCGGCTCGATTGGAGGTCTCGCGCCAACAGGTTGTTGGCGCGATCGAACGCCTCGAGAAGAACGTAGGCGTGCGCTTGCTTGAGGAGCGGGACGACGGACTGTTCGTGGCTCGTCCCGATCTCATCCGTACGGCGCGCAAGCTCCTGGACGAGTTCGAGCAGTTCGACCGAGAGGCGCGAGAGGGCACGGGTCGGTGGTGGCTGAGATTGGATGGGTACTGGGCTCACCTTGCGGCGTTTCTTGCGGAAGCCGCCACATCGGTGGAGGAGATACATCCGGAGGTCCGCGTTGAACTCTCCCCACGGTTCGGAGAGGCGCGATCAACGGGCGGCGCCGGTCTCGCGTCGCACGTCGAACATGGGGAGATTGACCTTGTAGTGGCACCCGCTGGATCGCCGCCGTCCGAACACGTTCGCGTTGCGCCAACACACAAGTCAATCTTGCTTGCAGCCATCGGGCCCGAACACGATCTCTACACCGAGGCCGAAGCGCCAGTCATCGAGATCGGTCGTATGCAGGTCGAAGGTTTTCCCTTGCTCGTCAGTCCGAAAGGTCACATGTCCAGGGACTTGCTCGATCGCTTCCAGGGCGCGGTCGGCGCGTATCGAGTGGAAGTGGCGGGACCGGAGCCGGCAGCACTCGTCGCGTTCGGCGGCCGCCGGCGTGTGCCGGTGATCGCCAGTGACTCGATTCTCCCGGCCGGCATTCCGGGAGCGAACAGCGACGATCCGTGGAGCATTCCTAAGCACTGGCCTGCGCTTGTGGATCGCCGCGGTCGCCTGCTCGGACGAGAATACGCGATCTACCATCGACAGCACCTGGTCAAGACGCGCCGTGGCCATGTAGTACGGGAGACACGGTCGGTTCCCCCGAACGTTTCGGAGTGGCTCATCGAATTGGCCGAGAAGTCACAAGTGCTTGCTGCGAACCGTTTGATTTCAAGGACGAGTCAATGGGGCGATCGAACTCTTGCGAACTGAGCGCTTGTTGCGGAAACGTGAGGGGCCGTACTCGCGGATCGTTCGACGTTGACCGTATTCAGGTCGAGTGCCCAGTCCACCGCGTCCGGCCAGGAGTTGCCCATCCCAACGAAAAGATGGGCAACTGGAATGGGCGGCGAGCTATCTCGCTTGGTTAAAAGTCGATGGGCGGTCAGCAGTCTCGGTAGTTGACGTGTTGCCCTTTGCCGCAGTTACCGCACGGCGGAAGCTTGTCGGATGCGTCGTTCAAGTAGACCGACCAGCCGCAGTTGTTGGTGCAGCAGTACCGGCCGATTCCGGGCTGTTCGCCGATGTCGTACATGTTCTTCTCCTTGTGGGCTATGACTTTTTGCGCGGCTTGCCGGCGTCGCTGCGCTTCTGGCGCCACGTCCCGTCTTTGTTGCGCGGCTCGCGGTTGCTTTCCTCCACCGTGGTCATCGGGGACGTAGGGCCCCTTACCGGCGCGGCGATCGGCCATGGTGTGCTCCTTCCCGGAGGTTGTGTTCTTGCTTCGCTTCTATGGATTAGGCGCGGCGGATCCTCGCGATCCTGGCTTCGTCGTCGTCCTTCGAGCGCTCGACAATCTTGTCGGCCACGATCGTCGGGGTGCGTCGCCGCAGCTTCAGCGCGCTCTTCTCGCCGAGCGATGACCGATGGATCTTTTCATCGAACGATCCGCTCTTGGGACTCATGAACGCACCGCCGATCGCACCGCGGCGCGAGCGTGGAGATCCTCGTGCGGACGACCGCCTCCGACACGTCGAGCATGTCAGCGATCTCGTCGTAGGAGAATCCGCCTGCAATCAGTTCGAACATAGCCTTCGTCTCCTCGTCGCCGATCAGGTCGAGAGCTTCGCGCGCGTGAACGCCGTTGACCGCGATCGCACCTGCGTCGAGGCGGCGGCCGCGCTCTTCGAGATCACGGGCAATCCGGAGATCACCGTCGGGTTGCAACGCCTCGCTCTTACGCCAACGCTGATACACGTCGGGCAGCTGGAACAGGCATTGACCAACAAAGAACGTCTTGAGGGTCGCCCCCCGATCCGCGTCCCAACGATTTCGCGCGAGCACGTTCGCGTGGAAGGTCTCGACCGAGATCACCATCAGTTCTGCAGAGAGCGCTGCGCGTCATCGCGGTTCAATCGCAAGCCGCCGGGAATCTTGCTGATGCCGCGAATCCCACGAGCCATTGCGCGCTGGTGGACGACTCCCGTGATGAACCACCCCTTGAAGACGGAGTAGCCATACTCGACGAGGGCATGCGCGAGCTTTCCCCACTCCTCGCTCGTGCCGTCGAACGACAGCCACCGCAGGGTCTCGACGAGATCCTTGTCGGCCACGAGTCGGGCCAGGTGCTCGGCTGCTTTCGTGGCCTCGAACTCGACAAGGTCGTCGGCGAGGTATCGGTTCGCAGGTTGTACCGTCGCGCTCGAGCGCCCTCGCCGTTCCGTCGGACTCTCTGCTACCTCGTGGTTCATGGCGCATCGCTTGAGCGAAGGGACTGCCGAGGAGCGGGCGCTCGTTCCTCACCAATCCCTTCTTATGGGTGCGTCCGGAGCAATCCTCGCGACAAATCCGGAGATTTCTGGTCAAGACGATGCTAAGGCCCAGGTTCGGTGCTTCGAGTCACTCGTGCGTGGCCGTTACAGCTCGACTTCGAGGCGGACGTCTTGTGTCGCGTGGCGTAGTTGCGTGGCGAGCGTGTCGAGGTGTTGCGCGTCGTATCGCCAGAGGGTGGCCGCGCCGCCTTTCGGTTCGGCGCCAAGCGGTCGTTGCGGGTCGTTGATGCCGTGGTCGATGCGGAAGCGCTCGACGAAGTCTGCAGCGCGGCGCCAGTCCGCCAGGCGTGCCGGATCGTTGGGCGGTTGGTCGAGAAGGCGGAGGTAGCGCGGTGGGTTGGCGACGTCGGCGTCTACGAGTTGGGCGGTACGAGCTTCGATGGCCGCTTGCACATGCGGAAGCCGCTCGAGCTCGTCACGGTGCTCCGTGGTGTAGTTCTCGGCTTGTCGGTGCGCGCGTCGGGCGCGCTGCAGCTCCTCGTCGAATCGCGCGACTCGACCGGCGAGGTCGTCGAGCTGGTTCGTGAGCACGATCTCGCGCGCCTTGCGATCGCCGCGGCGTCGCCATCCGCGTTGCTGGTCGAGTTGCGCGAGTTCGCTCTGTGCGATCTTGAGACGTTCTGAGACCTGCTCGCGTTGCTTGGTGAGCGCGTCGATCTCGCGTGTGCGGTCTTTCGGGCACTCGCGAGCGATTGTTTGGAGCCGCGCGCGTTCGGAGATGAGCTCGAATAGCTCGTGTCGGATCGCGTGCCGGTCGATTCCGATGTCGACGCCGAGGCGTTGGGCGTGGCTGACGCGGAGCGCCTGCGTAAGCGCCGCGATCGGTTCGGGCGGTGCCACTTCCCGCGCGTGTGCTTCGGGCCGCGATTCGGCGTCGACGAGATAGATGCGGTTCTCGGTTCGGCCGCGTGAGAGACGCGACGTAGCCGGCTTCTTGGTAGAGCATGTCGGAGCCCAGCACGAATGCTCGGTCGGCGGTCTGGCCTTGCGCCTTGTGGATCGTGGTCGCGTACGCGTGTCGAACGTGTCCGGCGTCGAGATAGCGCGCGGGCAGCGCGATCACGGTTCCGGCATCGGTGCGGACGGTTGTCTCTTGCTGGTCCTTGTCGATCGCCGTGACGAGCGCGCATGTTCCGTTGCGGACGCCGAGTCGGCGGTTGTTGCGCAGCGTCATGATCCGGTCGCCGACTTGGTATGGGCGTTCATCGACGTTGAGGGTCGGGCCAGTGAGCAGTCCGGCGGCTTGGAGATGAGCGCGGGCGCGGGCGTTGAGATCGTCGACGTCCGACCAACGCGATCGCGAGCATCAGCACTCTGTCGCCTGCGATGACCCCGGCCCACCAGTCAGCGGTCATTGCGTCGCGCGCGGCAGACGCGGTTTCGCTCGTGCACACACGGCCGTGCTGTTCGTACGCGGCGACGGCGTCGTCAATCTCTCCGCGGCGAAGCTGCGCGAGCGCGTTGCGTTCCCAGGCTGCGTGTTGGCGTCGGTTCTGCGTAAGTCGGATCGTTGGTTGACGTCGGCCGAGACTGACGAGGAGACCTCCGGCGTCGATCTCGGGAAGCTGGCGCGGATCACCGACAAGCACGACCTTTGCCTGTGCCGCGGCGGCGTGGTCGAGAAGCCGGGCAAGCAGTCGAGTGCCAACCATGCCCGCCTCGTCGACGACGAACACCGCGTCGGGTGGCAGCCGACCGTGTTCCGGATGATCGAGATCCGCGAGGAGGTGTGCAATCGTGTGACTGGGAATGCCGGCGGTTGATTCGAGCTCCGCGGCGGCGCGAGCTGCGAGCGCGGTGCCGATGACCCGGTGTCCGGAGCGTTGCCACGCGTCGCGGGCAGCATCGAGACTGAAGGTCTTGCCGGTTCCGGCCGCGGCGATCACGACGTCGACGGCACGTCCCGAAGTGGTGAGCGCGGCGACCATCTCGACTTGCTCGTTCGAGAGGTCGGGCCGCGCGCGCAGTGCTGCGAGGACCGAGTGCTCGTCGGCGACGCCCGGCGTGTTGTCGATGCCAGCGACGGCGCGGCGAACAAGGCGTGCTTCGAGCGCGAGAAGTTCGTGCGTCGAGTAACGGAGCCCGGTCGACGGAGTGTCGATCGGACGTCCAGTCGTGCGAGAGCGCATCGTTCCGACCGCGCGGGCCTCCGGCTGCAGAGGTACGACTCGGGGATCGGCAAGGAGTTGATCGGCGAGTTTCTCGAGAATGCCGATGTCGGCACCAAGCGGGAAGCGCTCGCACCACGCACGCAACACCGCACGGCGGTCGAACGTGCTCGCGTGCTTGGTCAGTCCGTCGGGCCCGAGGAGATGGGTCGCGATCGCGGCGACATGCTCCGAAGACAACTCTGAAGGCACCGCGCTGCGAGCACCGTCTCGAGTTGCTGGGGATGCCAACCGAGACTCGACTGCCTGTTCGATCCAGCGCTCGTGCAGCATCGAAGGTTCGACGTCGTAGTCCTTCCCCTGACGGGTGTCGAGCACCGCGAACTGGGCGGCTCGCGGCGAGCTCACGCCGCGCTTGGCCATCTCGGCCTCGATCTCGTTCCGTCGCGTCGAGAAACGACGGAGGACCGCGGCCGGGATTCCTTCGATGTCGGCGATGCCGTTGACGACGGATCCCCACGCGACGCCAAGGCGTCGTGTGAGCTCGTGGCGGAGGTGGGCCTCGTACAGACAGCCGGCGGTCTTGGCGTGCAAGTAGAGGTGGCGCGCGTCGAGCGCGCCCCAGACGCCATCGGCCGCGCGCGTCGCGTTCGCGACGAGTACGTGAGTGTGAAGGTGCGGATCGCCCGCCCGGCTCGTCCGATGCCGGAACGCCGCCGCGACGAACCCTTCGCCGCGCAACTGGACGACTCCGTTCGTCCCGCGTCGCGACCAGCACGCCTGATCTTCGAGATACCGCAGCGCGGCGTCAACGCTCGCGTCGTGCGCGGCGCGCACGACCGCGCTCGTCTCCCAGCCACCGAGTCCCCAAAGCACCGACACGGATTTCGGTGCGCAGAATGTGAGATCGAATCCCGGGACCCGGCGTTCCCGGGAACGGGCAATCCGGTTCCCGGAGATCGGGTCGATTCCGGCGAGGACGCGGTGGAGATCCTCGGGAACGACTCGGCCATCGAGACCGAGTTCCCCGGAAGTGGATCCCAACCACCGTCCCGGCGCCTCGCCGCGTCCCGTGTAGTAGTCCTCGACGCCCGCGGCGACGGTCGTCAGGTAGTAGCTCTCCTGACCGGCGCCGAGTTTCCCGATGCTCAACACCGCGGCCAACCCGGGACGACCCATACCCGCATTGCCAATGCAAGTGCGTGCGGCTTTTCGGGGACGGTTGAGAGCGCGCTGCTGCGGGCGCGGTGCGGGATGGTGATGGAGATCGCGGTTGAGGAAGCGGGCGTTGTCGTCGTGGTCAATCGGGGTGTTGACGGGAACGGATGGTGGAACGAGTGGCGCGGTAGTTCGCGTTGCGCGGCGGGCGCCAGGGTGAGCGACGCGGCGAAGGCATTCGGTGCCGTTCGCCACGCTCACGTGTCCGATCTCGCGCTCGCGAGCAGCGTCGTGATCGCGTGCTTGGGGACGACGACCCTTCGCCCGAGCCGTAGATGAGGCAGTTCGCCGCGGGCTACAAGTTCGTACGCGTGAGCGCGCGAGATCCCCAGGAGCCTGCCCGCTTCCTCGACTGTCCAGACGAGGCGCGCCTCGTCCGCATTCGTGTTGTCTGTCTCGGTCATTGCGCCTCCAGTAGCGGTGTTCTCGGACCGGCGTGCAGCCGGTGGTCCGGCGCGCGTGCTCGCATAGGGGATAAGTACGCGGACACCCCTCCACGCGAGGCTCATCACGCGAATTCAGATGGCGCGCGGCGACGCCTGTGACATTGCGGCTGTCGACTGTGCGGAGCCGCGCTTCGCGACACCGCCCGGAAGAGGCGGCGCCGGAACTTGCGCAGAGGTCTGTTCAGCCTGGTGTACAGACCTCAGCGGGCCGCTGGTCGTAGCCCACCGTCCGGATCCAGACCTGTTCTATTTGGGTGACTGGCGACGCATCGATGAACGGACACTCGACGGCGCGCCAGATCGCCAAGCCGCTGAAAGTGGCGCACCCCAGCGCGACACTCCGGATGCGGTTCGCCCTCCCGCGCTACCCGAGGTGCCTGCGGTTTCGCGTACGCATTCGAGGAGGGCAGAATGCCCATCGATATCTCTTCGGTCCCAGGAGGGCGCCCGGCGCCGTCGCTAACGTGGCGAGGTGCCCAGCGCCTGGTCAGACCGATGACGAGTGAAGAGCTCGTCGCCGCGCTCGCCACGACGACGGGCACCCGCCGCGTGCCTGTTGAAGCGCCGCTCACCTCCGCTGTGCTTCTTGCCGGAATCGAAATCGCAGTCACCCGGCCGTCGGCCGAGCGCACGCTTCGAAGGCTCTGGCGCGACCGTCGCGGCGGCGGCGCGACGCCGTTGCTGCTCCTCGCCGATGATCCCCGCGATCCGGGTGTCTTGCCGTTTTGGGAACGGTCGATGCCGGCGGGCCGCTGCGTTCCGTCGACGCGGGCGCTCTCGGCGATGTACTCCAGCGGTTAGCCGGTCGACCGCGACTGGAGGCCGTTCGCGAGCTTGCCGCCGAACTCGACCGTCTCGATCAGGCCGGGATCCCCGGCCTCAAGCTCAGGGACCTGCTCACACTCCACACACTTGACGTCAGGCTCCGCGGGGACGCGGCTCGATGGAGCCGCGCTCAGGAAGCGACGAAAGGTGTCGGCCGTGCGGCCGATTGGCGCGCCGTCCTGACCACGCTCGGCTATCAGCTCGAGCGTCGTCGTCACCGCGGATTCCTCGCTCGGTACGACGGCCGTCCGGTGGCAGTAGTCCACCCAGTGCGCGATCCGAGCGAGTTTGCCCGCCTCGATGCCGACGGTCGTCCACCCGAAGGACTCTTGCTCAACGACTGCGAAGCCGACGGAGCCCCGTTCGGCATGCTTGCCGCGGGAGCGCGGCTTCGTCTCTTTCGGAGTGACCCACAGATCGGGTCAGCGTCGTCCCGATACCTCGACATCGATGCTGTTTCGCTCCAACCCGACGACGTCGCCTTCCTCGCTCTACTCGGACCGGAGTACCTCGCGGAGGGCGAGTTCGACCGGCTCCAGATGGAGGCGAGGAACTTCGGCGGCGCGCTGCGTCGGCGACTCGACGAGACCATTCGACAGACCGTGCTCCCAACTCTCGGGCGCGCGCTCGGGCGATGGACGACGGCACGCGGCGACGATGTGAGTGTCGAGTCAGCTCGTGAAGAGCTCGAACGCGCCGCGCTGACGCTCGTGTTTCGTTTGCTCTTCATCGCGTATGCCGAAAGCGCTGGCTATCTACCGATGGACAATCGGTCCTACCGGCAGAACTCGCTGACAAGCCTGGTGGAGGAGGCGGTGGAGAGCCGCGAACTGCTTGGCGCGCAATCCACCTCGCTCTGGGACCGGTTCGTGTTGCTGGTCAAGGCGCTGCGCAGCAGCAATCCCGCGTGGGGAGTACCGGCGTACAACGGCGCATTGTTCGCCGCCGACGGTTTCGACGGGGCCGCGACGTTGGAGCAAGCGGCGATGTCCGATCCCGACTTCGCAGCCGTCCTCATCGGGCTCGGGCGAGACCCGGAGACGGACGCAGGTGTCGATTACTCAACACTAGAGATCGGCCATCTCGGCCACATCTACGAGGGCTTGCTCTCGCTCCGTCTTTCGGTTGCCGACGTCGCGCTCGTGTATGACGTGCGAGCTGATCGCTACGAGGCGGCGACAGGCGCGAGCGAACCGGACCTCGAAGTTGGCGACCTGTTGTGGCAGACGCACGAGGGCGGCCGAAAGGGCGGCGGTGTGTACTACACCCGCACCGAGCTCGTTCGGCATCTTGTGCGGGGCGCGGTCGTCGGGGCGTTCGACGCCCACCTCGCGGCGGTTCGAGAGCTCGCTACGACAGATCCCGTAGCCGCAGCGTCCAAGCTCTTCGACTTCGCGGTTCTCGACCCGGCATGCGGGAGCGCGCACTTTCTCGTCGAGGTCGTCAACGAGATCGCCGATCGAGTCGTCAAATTTCTTGGCGATACTCCGCTGCCCGAGGTGCGCGTCGCACTCGAACGGCTGCGTGTCGGTGCAAGCGCGGGTGCCGTGATCGATGATGTCGCGCTGCTTCGACGTCTTGTTCTCAAGCGATGTGTCTTTGGCGTGGACGTGAGCCCCATGGGCGCTGAGGTCGCGAAGTTGTCGCTCTGGTTGACGTCGTTTGTGCCCGGTCTGTCGCTCGCGTATCTCGGCCGAAACATCGTGGTGGGTAACTCGCTCGTTGGCGTCGCTCGACCGAACGCGCTTCGTGCGGGTCAACCGGATCGTCCCGCGCTGTGGGACAACGCACTCATCGAGGCTCTCGCCGAAGCTTCTAGCGCGGCAGCTCGTGTCGCTGAAGGTGATGATCGCACGCCCGATGAGGTCGCGGAAAGCGAGGCGGCCGATGCCGAGGCCCACGAGGCAGTCGCTGGTCTCCAGCGACTGTTTGATCTTTGGACGGCCGAGCCCTTCGGCGTGGTCGGCGCGCATGCTGAGGTTGAGCTCTATGGCCCGTCAATCATCGATGGGACGCGCGACGCGCTCATTCATAGTGCCGAAGCCGAACGCGAAAAGCACCGATTCCTTCACTGGCCGCTTGCGTTTCCCGCTGTCTTTTCGCGTGACCGTCCCGGGTTTGACGCCGTCGTCGGCAACCCTCCATGGGACGAGGTCACTGCGGAACGCCTCGCCTTCTACGCGCAGTTTCAACCGGGCCTTCGTTCCAAGAGCGAGGCCGATCGGGAAGCAGCGATCGAGACTTTGCTTGACGAGCGGCCCGAGCTCAAGGGCCGCCTCGAAGCTGAACAAGAGCGCGTCGCAACTGAAAAGCGGTATCTGTACTCGGGTGAATACCCGCGAATGGCAGGAGATCCCGATCTGTACAAATACTTCTGTCAGCGATACCAAACGGTGATCCGTGAGGGTGGTCAGATGGGCGTGGTACTTCCTCGGACCGCCTTCGTTGCCAAGGGCTCCGCTGGGTTCCGGCATTGGTTGTTTGAACAAACGACGTGCCGGCGCATCGACTTCCTGCTGAATTCCGGTCGCTGGGCATTTGATTCTGAGCCGCGGTACACAGTCGCTCTCGTACAGGCGGAGCGAACAGTTCCAGCCTCCGATCACGCTGTCTTCGCGGCTGGTACCGCGAGCTCCGAAGAGGAGTGGGACATGCAAGCAAGGTCACCGGGGTTGCGGCTTCTTCCGCAGGCGTTCGGGCCGGACTGGGCTCCCGCATTGCTGCGGGATCAGGCCGAGGCTGACTTGCTTGCAAAAGTTCGTAGGGGCAATCGCTTTCCGTTCGGTGCGAGTCGTCGCTGGCAGTGCTTCCCGCTGCGCGAGTTTCACGAGACCGACGACAAAGAACTTTGGCGCGACGTCGCGAGCGGTATTCCGCTGTGGAAGGGCGAGAGTTTCGACCAATACGATCCTCACGGTGCCGAGGAGCGATGGTGTCCTGACACCCAAGAGATGCGCGACAGGGCCGCGACCCGACCTCGTGCGGGTGCTGAGTCTGCTCTTTCGGAGCGCGTAAGCAGCCCGATTCGTCAGGAGGCTCTGGCGCGCGAACGCGGCCGCGCTCGCCTCGCGTTCCGCGACGCGACAAATCGCACGAACTCGCGCACCGTCCTGGCGTGCCTGGTACCACCGGAGGTTCTGCTCGTCAACTCCGCGCCGTATCTTGCGTTCGTCGAAGGGGGCGACAAGGAAAAGGCAGTATGCCTAGCCCTAATGAACAGCTTGCCGTTCGATTGGCAGGCTCGCCGACTCGTCGAGAGCCATGTCAGCTATTTCATCCTTGAGGGTTTGATCGTGCCTGATCTGCCAGACGAGGACTTTGACGCCCTGGCCGACTGCGCGGCCGAGTTGTCTTGCGTCGACGAGCGCTTTGCTGACTTCGCCGCGTCCTTCGGCATCCAGGCTGGACCCCTGCCCGAGACGGAACGACGGCGTCTTCGCGTGGAGATCGACGCGCGCGTGGCGAGAGCGTGGGGACTGACCGGCGCCGATCTTGACGTCCTCTTCAACGACTTCACGATCGACGCGGTGGCCGCGGACTACCGTCAACTCCTCCGAACGCGGTTGGACGAGCTTTCGTAGATGACGGGTCGACCGTATCTCCTCGAAAACCTCACTGATGACTCGACGCACGCGGCTGCGCTCTCCTACCTCGTCAACGACATCGCGACGACGCACCCGCTTGCGGTAGCAACCGGCTATGTGAATCTCGCCGGTCTGCACCATCTCGCGATGATCGTTGATGATGGGCGCGCGACTCGGCTGCTTCTTGGCGCCGTACCCGACCCGGCGCTCGGTGCCGACTTTCCACTTCAGCGTTTCGAGCTGTCGCTTCGAACACTCGCCGCCGATCGCGATCTGGCCCGCTTTCCACCAAGCCGGGCGGCGCGCCAACTTTCCGACATCGACCGCTGGCTCGATGAGCCGTCGATTGAGGTTAAGCGATACCTGACGAAGTTCCTGCACGGCAAGGCATACCTTTTCGGCACTGTTGGCGACGGTCGCGCGGCACTCGTGTCGTCTGCAAATCTCACGGGCGCAGGATTGTTCCGCAATCTCGAGCTCGGGCTCGTTCATTACGACCCTCCAGTCGCTGCGATGGCGCTCCAGTGGTTCGACGTCCTGTGGCATGAAGCGGCCGACTTCAAAGACGAACTGCGTGCGCTCCTATTCCCCGACGCCGGGCTGGTCGACCCCGAAACTGTGTATCTCCGAGCGCTACTCGACCTCTACGGCGATGACCTTGAACAACCGTTTGCGGAGTCGCAGATCACCTCCGTCGCACTCGCCACCTTCCAGCGCGACGGCTATCGAGCGCGCTCGGCGGATTGTCGCGCAGCACCACGGCGTCATTTATGCCGACGGTGTAGGAACAGGCAAGACCGAGATTGGGCTCGCGTTCATCGAGGAGTACGCGTTGCAACGCGGCCAGCACGCGATCGTCGTCGCTCCGGCTCAGCTTGTCGGCAACTGGCAGGAGCGTATCGACCAGGCTCGCCTCCCGGCGCAGGTGGTCAGCTATCAGCAGCTCGCGTCCGACGAGCAGCTCGCGCCCGATGCCCCGATCCGCCGACGTCACCTACACAACGCGCGCGACACCTACCGACTCGCCGTCGTTGACGAGGGCCATGCACTTCGCAATCCCGATACGACCTGGCACCGCGCCATGGAACGGTTGCTCGGCGGCGAACGCAAAGATCTCGTACTTCTCACCGCCACGCCGATCAACAACGGCCTCTGGGATCTCTACCACCTCGTCATGGTCTTCGCTCGCCACGACCGTGCGTTCGCGCCGATCGGCATTCCGTCGGCGCGCGACCTCTTCGTACGCGCAGGGGCAAACGAGCGCGACCCCGAGAATCTCGACCCCGATGTGCTGTTCCCACTGGCCGACGCCGTTAGCGTGCGCCGTGAACGCCGCTTCATCGAAGAGATGTACCCGGGCGCGACCTTTCCCGACGGCACGCCCGTACGCTTCCCGACTCCGATACTTATAACCGCGCGCTACGACCTCGATGATGCACACCCCGGGCTCTTCGACGAGATAACGGGACTGATCGGTGGGCTCACGATGGCGCGCTACCGACCGAGCGCGTACGAGATCGGCGGAGACGAGGTCGTCGCTGAGGCCGCCCTCGGCGCTTTACTCCAGTCGGGTGTGCTCAAGCGTTTCGAGTCGTGCTGGGCCGCGTGTCTGATCACCGTCTCCCGAATGGTCTCGGCACACGACGCGTTCATCGCGGCGTGGGACGAGCGTGGCGTCGTCGCATCGCGTGCCGCGCTCCGCGCCGCTGCAATCGAGGAAGTCGACGACGCCGGGCTCGCGGCATGGGTCGTCGAAAGTCTTGATGGCGATGCCGACGCGCGACCTCTCGCCGAGTTCCGGCCCGAGTATCGGGACGCGGTCGCCGCCGACCGGGAGCTACTCGCCCGCATCCGCGATCGGCTCTCGGATCTCGACGCCAAATCCGACCCGAAGCTCGCGTTGCTCGGCCGTTTGCTCGAGGAGTCGCCTTCGCAGAAGGTTGCCATCTTTGCGAGTTTTGGCGACACGATCGCGTACCTCGACGAGAACCTTCCTGCCGCCTTCGCGGGACGCGAGCGCGTCGTGGTGATTGGCACCGAGAGCGACCCCGACAGCCGCTCCGCGGCACTCGCTCGCTTCTGTCCGCGCACGGTCGTGCGACCGGACTATGTCCCGCCGGATGGCGAGGTCGACTTGTTGCTCTCGACGGACGTGCTTTCGGAAGGTCAGAACCTTCAGCAAGCTGGCGCCGTCATCAGCTACGACATGCCTTGGAATCCGCAGCGCGTTGTACAACGGAATGGTCGCGTGATCCGACTCAAGAGTGATCACGACGAGGTCCATCTCGCCACGCTGTTGCCCGAGCCTGGCGACCTAGAGGCCGTCTTACGATTGGAAGCGACGATCAGACGGAAGATCCTCGCCGCGAGCGTGTACGGCATGGAGTCCGAAGTCATCGAAGGTGTCGAGGCCGAGTTGCGCAGCTACGCGGCGCGCTCTGGAGGCCGGCGACGCGACACTTCTCGACGACGATCAGGAGGACACACACGGAGGAACGTTCTCCGGCGAAGAGCTTCGTGCGGTGTTGCTCCGCGCCTTCTCTGAGGGCGAAATCGAACGTCTCCGCGCGCTCCCGTGGGGTATCGGCGCTGCTTTTCGGCAGGGCCCCGGTGTCCCTTCGAGCGGTGCGTTGGGCATCTTTTTCGCTTGCCGCACGCGCAGCGGGGAGCGGTACTGGAGGTTCGTCGAGGCCGGCGGCACGGTGATCGAGACCGAGTCCGAGATGCTCCGACGTATCAATCCGGGGTCGGCGCCAGGTGTCGATCTGTCGGTCCTCGATGTTGATCTTGAAACATCGTGGTCCGTGGCTGTTGCCGACATCGTCGACGAGCACAACCGACGCGCCGATCCGCGCGCCGACGACGAACGCATCGGCCCGGCTCAACGCTTCGCTCTCGATCTCCTTCGCGATCCGACCGTCCTGCTGCCCGCCGGCGCCGACGTGGCCGAAGAGGCGCTAGCGGTCGAGCGCAGTTCAACGGTTCGTCACGCGCTCACAGAGATCAGGAGCGGCGTCGTGCAGGGGACGATCTCGCGAGATGACGCGGCTCGCCAAATCGTCGGAGTCGTCGAGTCGTTCGGCCTGCAGCCTGTCGAGCCGCCACCACTTCTCGACCCGATTGACTCAGACGATGTCGGAGTCGTGTGTTGGATGGTGGTGCTCCCGCCGCAAGAATAAGTGGCTCTTGCGAGCGCGGCGTGTTCGCCGTTCGCGCTGACCTCGCATACGTCGCCGTCGTGATTACGGCGACGTTGACGTTCCGAATGGCAGCGACGGCGGCGTGTATTCGTAGAAGCGCTCCCCTCGTCGGATAGGAGCGCTGAGTTCGTCGAGCTGTTCACCGAACAGAGTGTGAACACCCTCGGCTTCCTCCTGTAGCCGAGCGCGTTGCTGGCGCGCCGCGAGTCGCATCGCGGGAAACTCCGCAAGCGCGGTCGTGTACAGGCTCGTCATGATGTCCGTACCGACGGGATGATCCGTCGCGAAGATCATGTGGTAGATCGACGAACCGTGTTCGTTGAACACTTCGAGCGGATGCGTCCATTTGTATCCGAGCACGTGCTCGAGACGCCAGCGCATCAGGTTGACGTACTCGTCCCGAGAGTCCCCGGGACTGAGCTGCCCCGCAATCCGCGCGGCGTAGATCGCCTTCCACTGGTCGGTGCCGTACATCTTCGTGAGGCGATCAGCGTCCTCTGTTCGGACCGAGCCGTCAATCGGGAGCATCCGGATGAACATTCCCGCGGCGAGTAGAAGCCAGACTCTCTGCCTTCGGTCGGTCCTTGCGTTTGAAGTTCGCGAGTGCCTCGATGCTGGACCAATGAGTGTCGGGGCCGTTCGGATCGACGAACGCGAACGTCGGTGCCCAGCTGAGATGCGCGAGCTCCTGCAGCGTCGTGTGAATCGTCGTGTTGCAATCGCCGGCGATCACTTCAAAGTCTCGACCGGAGAAGTCCTGCTCCAGAGCGGTTCTGAGCCGTGTTGCGTAGGGATCGAGCTCCAGGAATCGGAGCCGTGTGAACGGCGGATCGTCGATCGACAGCGCGATCCGCGCCGAACCGTCGAGCAGATCGTAGGTGAGGCGATCGCGGTTCTCGGGTTGGCCGCCGAAGATGTCGAGGTAGAGCCGTTCGGTTGCCTTGTTCTTGGTCGTCGTCGTGAAGGCATCGAGGTATCGGCGCAACAACTCGAGCTTGCCGCGGGTCCAGAAGCCCCAGTAGCGGGTCACATCACGCGATCGCGAGGACGAGCGGCATCCCGTCGTGGAGTTGGCCGTCGAGTTCTCGGCCGCCGGCCTTTGGCGTGCGTCCACCCCACTGCTTGAAGAAGAAGGGAACGCCGGCAGCGCTCGCATTGGTCGCGTAGGCTCGCCACCCACGAGCCGATCCATAGGTCGAGCGTTGGGACCGCTCTCGCCACCGGCGATCAGCCAATGGATACCGGTGAGGTCGAGCGTCGGTAGCGGGGCAAGCAGAGGCTCGGCGCTGACGAAACGCACTGCAGGATCTACGTCGCGAAGGTGGTCGATTCGGAACGAGTACCGCATGCTTTCGACGCTGACGCCCATCCATAGGTTGGCGGGCCAGCGAAGCCGATCAGAGAGCTCCGCGAGCCGCTTCGAACGTTTGGTGAGCACTTGGTAGGTGTGTTGAGGCGTGTCCTCGATGACGTCGAAGACATCGCGGATGTAGCCAAGTGGAACGCTCGGGTGAAACAAGTCGCTCATGGAGTTCACGAAGATCACGCGCGGTGCGTTCCACGATCGCGGGATGTCGAGCGTGTCGGGATGGATACTCAAGGCGAAGCCGGGCCCGCTTGTCCGGGAATCACCGTCGCGCTGGTACTTTGGTTGACGCATCGCCTTGAGTCGCTTTGGCGAGGGTAAGCGCGTAGCAGTTGTCGCACCCGGGCGACGTCTTATCGCAGCCCGTTGTTGGGTTCCAGGTTGCTTCAGTCCACTCGATCGCGCTGTGGTCACCCATGGTCGCTCTCCCGGTCTATAGGCGCTTCATCGTACGAAGAGGGTGTGACGCTTACCCCGGTCGCTCGCGCGATCTGAAGTGATGCTGCAGTCTGTCGCGTAGCGGCTCGGCGGACGTGTGTCATGACGAGCTGGCAGTGTCGAGAATTGATGCGAGGTGGTCGGCTGCGTCGGCGTCGGCTGCTTCGACGAAGTGGGCGTACACGCCGAGGGTCGTCGCCGCGTTCGCGTGGCCGAGGCGGCCGCTCACCGTCTTCACGTCTTTGCCGCCGGAGAGAAGAATCGTCGCGGCGAAGTGACGGAGATCGTGGAGCCGAACTCCGCCGAGATCGACGTCATCGCGCAGTCGGCAGAACGCGAGCGTGACGTATCCCGGACGCCAGGGCGTCCGTGCCGGCGGGATCGTGCGAGAACACGAAGTCGTCGGCGTGCACGATCCGGCGGAGCTCGGTGCCGTACCCTCGCGCTCGGCGCGGTGCTCTCGCAAGCGCTCGACTGTTCCCGCGTCGAGGCGAAGCCGGCGCGCGGCGTGCGTCTTCGTGTCCTTCTCGACCAGTTCACCCTTTCCGTTCTCGACGATCGATCGCTGGATGAGGAGCGCGCCCTTGTCGAGATCGACGTGCTTCCAGCGCAACGCGCACAGCTCACCGCGACGCGCGCCAGATGTCGCAGCAAGCCGAAGGAAGCAGCCGACCGGTGCATTGGTCTCATCGGCGTGCGCGATCAAGCGCGCCACATCGGCGGGATCGGGCGGGGCCACCTCGTGGCGCGGTTCGCGCGGGCGGCGACGCGTTCACCGCGGGATTGATCGTCAGGTCACCCCACTTGACGGCTTGCGCGAGCGCGCGCCGCAACACCGCGTGCACGCGCTTCACCGACGCGGGCGACAAGGGCCGACCATTGGCACCACCGCGCTTGCGCAGCTGCGCGTAGAACCGATCGATGTCGGCCGTTGTCAACCGCCGCAGCGGCGTGCGACCGAAGCGCGGAACAAGGTGCCGGTCGATGATCCGCCGGTAGTTGTGAACGACGGTGGGGGACCAGTCGGCCTCGTTGTGGCTGAACCACTGCTCGAGCAGTTCGCCGACGGTGCCGCTCTTCTTCGTCGAGTGCGCGCCGTCGTTCACCGATGTGACGAGCCGCGCCAGTGCGTTCGCCGCGTCGCGCTTCGTGCCGCGCACGGTTCGTTGCACGTACGTCTTGCGACCCGTCAGCGCGTCGCGGCCGGCGTGGACGCGCAGCTCCCACGACTGTTGTCCGCGCTGCCGTATCGATCCCTGCATGCGAACAGTCTGCGTCGCGCGAAGGATGGGCAAGTGGATGGGCAACCCGCCGTCCACCGCGTCCACCCCGTCCGTTGCAGTCCATACGTGCTGGTCAGAAGAGCGCCCCCGGCAGGATTCGAACCTGCGACACACGGTTTAGGAAACCGATGCTCTATCCCCTGAGCTACGAGGGCCACGAGGGCCTGCCCGCCTGGGTTGTAGACGGTGGAGAGAACGTACCGCAGAGAGGTGGCGTGTTCTGCCGCTTCGGTTTGGTGCGCTGACCTGCCGAGACAGGTGGGGGAGAGAACCTTCCTTCTGTTCCCACGGGTTGGGTGGGCGCATGGTGTCGGATCGGTCGCGGACAGTATCGCTGGTCGAAGGATTGGTTGACCTATCTCGAGGAGTCATGCACGCGATGGCTCAACCAGTCCGGCCTCGTGTGGTTGCATTCGTTCGCGCACCTGCTCTTGGGTGATGGGACCGGTGAGCGTGTTGGCGTGATGTTGGAAGGTGAGGCCGATGCCCCATCCGATGAGTGGGAACGCGGGCCAGAACGGCCCTCCGGTCGCGACCCAGATGGCGATGAAGATCAGATTGAAGACTGAGTAGGCGGTTGCGTGGGCTTTGAAGTCTCGCCAGCGTTGGAGTTGTGTCGCGGTGCCGAGGAACGTGGAGTAGTTGGGGTTCGTCATCGGACTGTTGCCTCTCGGCGACCCTGGCGGGCCCAGCTGCTCACGCCGATGACGGAGGGGACGGTGACGAACGCGAACCACGGCGAGCCGGCACCGTTGACGGCCCACAGGGCCACGAGTGCGAGGTTGACGAGGGTCCAGCCGATGATGGCGTTGCGGAGTTCGTTGCCGCGGTGGGCCTCGCCGGTTCGGTCTGGTGGTCCGCTCGTGGGAGAACTCGGCGGTCTTGACCGAGGTGGGCTTGCGCCATCCGAGGGCGCGCATGGCTTTGGTGTAGTCGCCTTTGGCGACGACCGCGACGGTGATGGTGGCTGCGAGTCCCCACAAGACGCTGCCGGTCAGCAGTGCGTGACCGCCCGGGATACCCGCGTGGGCGGCGTACGCCGCGGACGTGATCGACACGATGGTGGTGGATGTTTCGCCGGCGGAAAACATGGCGGCTTTGGCCCAGGGCTTGGCTTGGCGCATCGAGTCCTTGTCGGTGAGCGCGGACCACATCGGCAGCGCGCTCATGACCTGGCGTACTCCGGGCGGGTAGTTCTCGGGATGGTCGGTACCGCGTACGCCGTAGGCGCGGAAGCGGATACCGACGGCGTGGCCGACTGCGACGTGGGCGATGGCGTGGCTGCACAAGTAGATGGCGAGCCATCCGACGGCGAGCAGGCCGATCCGTATGCCACTGGCGGCGTGCAGGTGCGCCGCCGCAACCAGCAGTGCGGCCCCGGCGGCGATGCTGCTGAGTTGGATGATGTTGCCGGTCCGGATCGGGAGCTTGGCCCAGAGCTTCGGCATCGGCCTGGTGGAGATCACGGGTGTGGTGAGAGTTGCGGTCATCGGACCGGTCCTTTCCGTACAGTGTGTATCGTTACTCGGCCACCCTAAACCTCCTCGACCTATTACGCAAGGGCGTGTAACGTATTTCTCATGGCCGTCAACTCAACCACCGAGAAACGCGGCCCGGGCCGGCCCCGCAACGAGACCTACGACGATCGGATCCTTGACGCGGTGATGGCGATCCTCGTCGAGGACGGCTACCCGGGCTTGACGATCGACGGCGTCGCGGCCCGCGCCAACGTCGGCCGCCCCACCATCTACCGACGCTGGCCCTCGAAACCTGCGTTGGTCGTCGCGGCCCTGGCCCGCAGCACCGGGCTTGCCCCTGCCCCCGACACCGGTTCGCTGCGCGGTGACCTCATCGCCGTGCAGGACCACCAGGTGACACTTATGAACTCCAACGGCTTCCGTCGCATCACGCCCGGACTCGTCGCCGACCTCACGGCCGACCCCGAGCTCGCCGAGACGTACCTCACCGACTACATCGCACCCCGCCGGCAATCAGTATGGGACGCGCTGCAGCGCGGTATCGACCGGGGAGAGCTTCAAGCCGATATCGATTTCGCGTTCGTCTCCGACCTGCTCACCGGGCCGCTCTTCTACCGCGTTCTCGTTCGCGGCGAACACCTCGAACCCGGTGACGCGGAACGCACCGTCGACGTCGTCCTGTCGGCCTACGGAACCGGCGGACAACACACCTCGACGAGTTGACGATCGCACGACGCGCTCAAACTCCAACCGCGCCACGTTCTGTCCGGCGATCGACAACGCGACGAGGTGCGTTGTTCGGGGGCGTGATAGGGGAGTGTCGCGCTCGCTGAATTGTTCGGTCATGCGGGCTCGCGTTCAGCGCAGCGTCGACCAGTTCGTGAAGGCGATGTCGAGGGCAGCGTTCATCACCCGGAACGACTCTTCGACGCTCTCGGGCATGCCGAACGCGCCGCTGGCTTCTTGGGCAACGAAGCCGTGCAGCGCGGAGCGGTACATGCGAATGGCGTGCACGGCGTCGACGCCTTCGATGCGATAGCCGCGCATGACCGCGATCGCGACGTCGAGAGCGTCTTGACTCACGGCGGTGTGCTCCTCGTCGTCGGGGCTCGGTGCTCGCATGGTCGCGGTGTAGAGGCCGGGTCGTTCCTTCGCGAACGCGCGGTAGGCGTGCGCGACCGCCTCGAGCGCATCTCTTCCGGAACGCCCGACCGCCGCCCTGCTGAGGGCGGCGGCCAGGTGTCGCATGCCGAGGACGGCCAAATCTCGCTGCAGACCGTCAAGTCCTTCGATGTGCTTGTACAGCGAGGGGAGCGCGACACCGAATCGTTGCGCGACGGCCGCAAGGGTGAGCTGCTCGAGACCGACCTCGTCGGCGACGATCGCGGCCTCCGTGACAACCCGCTCGCTCGTGAGTCCGGCGCGCGGCATCAGTGACTCTGGCGTCCGGCGGCAACGCCCGTGTAGCCGACCCAGACCAAGAGCAGCACGAGCGACAGCTCAGCCGACACCAACAGCGCGGTGGTAGCGGTGGCGTACGCGATGCCGGACACAACGAGGGCGGGGACGGCAACCTTGCCCGTGATCGTGATCTTCCTGCCGATCAACCCGGTCGAACGGAAGACGCTCACGCTCGCGGCGATCATCACTGCCAAGGCGAACATCTTGAACCCGTCGATGCGGTCGATCGTGTGGACCAGCGTCGCGGTCGTGGACCCGGTCGAAACGACGCTGCGGTACACATCGAGGACGCACTGCACGAGCGACAAGCCGATAGCGGTCAGGCCGGCGCGATACGCCATCCGCGTCGAGCGACCAACGCGCTGCACCGCCGCCAGCACCCCGAGGAGCGCGACGGCGGCGACGCCGTGGATGAGGAGCGACTGGACCGTGCTCACCGCTCGGTGGTCGGCGAAGTAACGGGCGATCTCGGTGTCGGACGCGTTCGAGGCCGGGCCGACGCCGAAGGCAGTGAGGCCGACGACCCAAGCGCCGACGTAGGTGAGCCCGGCGATCTTCGGCCAGTCGCGGGCGTTGCGCTCGGTGGTGGCGGTTCCTTGAAGTGTCATGGTGGCGGTCATCGGAGTCCCCTTTCGGCCCTGGCCGAACTAGCTAGTAGTGATAGCTAAAAAGCTAAGTTACTTAGCCAAGCGTGTCAAGAGGATTCTCAGGAAGACTGATGTCGCTCACCCACTCGACGCCGACAGGGTGCAAGCTCCCCTGGTGAAACGAGCCGCCATCATCGGACTCGGTGCCGCGATCGCAGCCGGCGCGGCCTTCGAACGAAGCGCGCAGGCCCACGAGAGGCCGAGAAGTCCTTCGTCGGCGAGGGCGGGCATGCGTTTGTGCTGGTCAGAGCGCTGCTCGCGCTGCTTGCACGTCGCCAGACTTCACGCTCGATCGTGGTACGTCGCGGCCTGGCCGCGGCTACGCCAGTGGGCGTCGCGCATCTGCGCTGGTCATGAGCCTGCTTCTGGCGAATGACCAATGGTTGAGCGGACTGTTCGTCGCTTCAACGTTCGTTCGGCGCTGTACCAGGAGCACGGTTCTGGTGTCGGCCATGATCGTCGAGCACTGGGCGTGCCGGGACGACATGGGCCTTCTCGAGCAGGTGCGCCGCTGAGGGAGAGCTGGAGCTTCTCGTTGAAGAGCTCGGTGTCGTCGATCACGACACGGTCGAGCCGTCGGTAGAACTCTTCGCTGTCGATGCGGTGCGATCGCTTGACCTTGCTGTTGAGGCGCGGAGTAAAGGGGTTGATGTAGATGTGGCCGACGCCGTGGTCGACGACATGCCAGTGGCGTCACTGGTGCGCCATGCTGAACCAGTGACGCAGAACCTGTTGTTGTTCATGCCGGATCAGCTCCGCGCGGACTGCGTCGGCGTGTTCGGTAACGGTGTCGTGCATACGCCGGCGCTCGACGCACTCGCTGCGCGGGGCGTTCGGTTCACGAACGTGTACTCACAGCACAGCGTGTGCGCTCAGAGCCGTATCTCGATGTTCACGGGTCTGTACCCGCACGTGGCGGGGCACCGCACGCTCGAGCACCTGTTGGCCCCGCACGAGCCGAACGTGACATGCAGGCGAATCAACGGAAGCTGATCGATGCGAACTCCGAGCTCGCCGACCTCAGGCAGATGATCGAGGCGCGCGGAGTCGACGAAGACCGATTCATCGTCGCGCAGGCCGCCGAACGGGTCGCGAAGGCACTCGGGGGTAGTCGTGATGCCGGCTACTCGCTGCTCTATCGCGGCGAGTCAACTTTCGGCGGGCACGGCCTCGGACTCGCGAGCACCTATGTAGATCTGACCACGACGCCCTGGCGAGTCGCGAAGCGCGCCAACCCGGGCCCGAGGAGCGGCACCACGCTCCCACGAGACGAGATCGAGTTCGACGTGCGACCTGGCGGCTTCCAGCGGTGGACGGAGGTCTCCGCTGCCCAGCCCGAACTCCGCGTCCACATTCGCATTGATCTCACTGACGTCGCCGATCGCGACCTGCTCGAAGGCGTCATGCACGTCACCGGCCAACTGCAGGACGACATTGAGCCGTTCGAAACGAGATTCCGAGTCGAGTTCCACGACGAGCCCCACGGACGGACCCGAATCGAGATCCGACAGTGGCTGCCCGCGCACCTGGCCGCGCCCAGCAACCAGGGGCGGCTCGAGGCCCTCGAGAAGCTGGACGCCACGTTGCTGCACATCCAGGCCGCCGCAACCGACGCTGAGGTGTAGCGGCATGGCCACGCTCATCTACGCCACCAACGTGTCCCTCGACGGCTACATCGAGGACGCACACGGCGCCTTCGACTGGGCTCCGCCGGACGACGACGTGTTCGCAGCCACAACCTCCCTGCTGAGATCCGTCGGCACGTTCCTCTACGGGCGGCGGCTCTACGAGACGATGGCCGTCTGGGAGACGAACCCGGCCCTCGCCGAGCAGTCAGACCTCACCGCCGACTTCGCGAGTGCCTGGCGTGCGGCGGACAAGGTCGTCTACTCCACCACCCTGACCGCAGTCTCTACAGCGACTACACGCCTCGAACACCGCTTCGACTCCGCGGCCGTGCACGAGCTGAAGGCCGAAACCACCACCAACCTCACCATCGGCGGGGCGAACCTCGCTGCTCGGGCCTTCGAAGCCGGCCTGGTCGACGAGTGCCAGCTCTTCGTTTGGCCCATGATCCTCGGCGGTGGCAAGTCGGCGCTCCCGGTGGGCGTCCGCACCGACCTCGAGCTCTTGGACGAGCACCGATTCGGCAACGGCGTCGTTCACCTCCGCTACCGCGTCTCGACCTGACCACTCAGGGACGGCGTTCGGTGGCAGTGCCCGCCGGCGTCGCCGACCTCAACCGTCAGGCCTCGGCCCCCGGCGCGCACGAAGTCGACATCGGCGGTGACGCCGAGCGTCCCTCATGTGTGGTGTTGGATGGCACTCGCGTCGACGGAGTTGAGCTGCTGCTTCGAAGTCGTCGCGGCCGATGGGCGTAGGCCGCGGCCAGGCCGCGAGAGTGTGGGATCGAGTGGTCATGTGCGTGGCCCACCGTGATCCGACGGTGCAGGTCAGCAGCCGATCGTCTGCATCACCGCAGGTCACAGCATCGTCGGCGGAGCCGGATGCGATCCAGTGGTAGGCGGTGGCCGAGAACACAGTCGTAGGCGGCTTTCTCGCGCGGGATCACCTCGAAGTTCCCGACGGTGCTCGCTGAGTGAGGGCTCACTCAGGTAGGGTCGACGGCTGTGACGGAGCGGGCCGCGGCCGTGAAGACGGGGCGGGCGGCGGCGATGCCGCCCGACGAGCGGCGCGGCGCGATCGTCGCCGCGACGTTGCCGCTGCTGCTCGTGCACGGCGATCGTGTGACCAGCCGCCAGATCGCGGAAGCGGCAGGGATCGCGGAGGGCACGATCTTCCGGGTCTTCGCCGAGAAGGACGAGGTCATCGCCGCGGTCATCGAGTCCGCGCTCGACCAGGCGCCGCTCGAGGCTGCGCTGTCGGAGATCCCGACGGCACCCTTCGAGGACGCGCTCGCGGCCGCGGTCGTGATCATGCAACAGCGTGTGATCGACGTCTGGCGGCTCGTGTCGAGCGTGAGCACACGCTTTCACGAGATGACGCGCCGGCCGATGCCCGACAGCGGCGCGCTCGTACGCATCTTCGAAGCCAACACGCGGCACATCTCGGTCGAGCCGATTGCCGCCGCACGCTTGCTGCGCGCGCTGACGATGTCGACGACGCATCCGATGCTCGCCGACGAGCCGCGGTCGCCGGACGACACCGTGCAGCTGTTCCTGCACGGCGTCGGCCGCGCACAGGGCGAACAGGAGACGCAGGGCGCGCCGGGGAAGGACGCGTCGTGCTGAGGCGGTTGCTGCGCTCGCATCTCGGTCCGTACCGCAACACACTGCTGCTGATCGTCGCATTGCAGACCGTGCAGACGTCGGCCGCGCTGACGCTGCCGACGATCAACGCCCGCATCATCGACAACGGCGTGCTGCCCGGCAACATCGGCTACATCTATACGTGGGGCGCGATCATGCTCCTCTTCGCGCTCGTCCAGATTGTGTTCGCGGTCGCGGCGGTCTATTACGGCGGCAAGGTCGCGATGAGCTTCGGGCGCGACCTACGAAAGAATCTCTTCCACCAGGTCACCGACTTCTCCGCCCGGGAAGTCGGTGCCTTCGGCGCGCCGTCGCTGATCACGCGCATCACCAACGACGTGCAGCAAGTGCAGATGCTCGTCGTGATGGGCTGCACGATGGCGATTGCGGCACCGATCACGATGGTCGTCGGCGTGATCATGGCGCTGCGGCAGGACGTCGGGCTGTCCGTGGTGCTCGTGTTCGCGATGCCGTTCGCGGGGGTCGTGCTCGGGCTGATCGTCTCGCAGATGGTGCCCGCCTTCCGGTTGATGCAAGAGCGCATCGACCAGGTGAACCGGGTGCTGCGCGAGCAGATCACCGGCGTACGAGTCGTGCGCGCGTTCGTACGCGAACCGCAGGAAGCGCGCCGCTTCGGTGCCGCGAACCGCGAGCTGACCGAGGTGTCGCTGCGCGCCGGGCGACTGATGTCGTCGATGTTCCCGACCGTGAACCTGATGATCAACGCGTCGAGCGTCGCCGTCATCTGGCTCGGTGCGAGCCGCGTGAACTCGGGCGAGATCCAGGTCGGCACGTTGGTCGCATACCTCACGTACCTCGTGCAGATCCTCATGTCGGTGGTCATGGCAACGTTCATGATCTCGATGATCCCCCGCGCGTCGGTCTCGGCTGACCGCATCCAGGAAGTCCTCGACACCGACCCGACGGTCGCGCCGCCCGAAGATCCGGTGCGCGACGTGAGGACGCACGGCGCTCTCGAGCTCCGCGACGTGGGCTTCCGCTATCCCGGCGCCGAGCACGCCGTGCTCACCGACATCTCGTTCGTCACGCGGCCCGGACAGACGACGGCGATCGTCGGCAGCACCGGCGCGGGCAAGACCACGCTCGTGAACCTGGTCGCGCGCCTGTTCGACAGCACCGAAGGCTCGGTGTTCGTCGGCGACGTGAACGTGCGCGAGCTCGATCCCGACGTGCTGTGGAGCACGATCGGAATGGTGCCGCAGCGGCCGTATCTCTTCTCGGGCACGGTCGCGAGCAACTTGCAGTTCGGCAAGGTGGAGGCGACCGAGGAGGAGATGTGGGCCGCACTCGACGTCGCGCAGGCGAGCGACTTCGTGCGCGCGATGCCCGGCGGGCTGCACGCCCGCGTGGAGCAGGGCGGCACGAACGTCTCGGGCGGCCAGCGCCAGCGTCTGTCTATCGCGCGGGCGCTGATCCGCAAGCCCGACATCTACGTGTTCGACGACTCGTTCTCGGCGCTCGACCTGGCAACCGACGCGCGGCTGCGCGCCACGCTCGGCCCGTACACGAAGGATGCAGCGGTCGTCATCGTTGCGCAGCGTGTCTCGACGATTTCAACCGCCGACAACATCATCGTCCTCGAAGACGGCGCCATCATCGGGCACGGTACGCACGACGAGCTGTTGTGTGACTGCCCGACATATGCCGAGATCGTCCAGTCGCAGATCGGCGAGAAGAGCGCGGCGTGACGATCATCGACGACGAGTACGAGGACCAGGAACTCGATCTCGCCGCCCCCGAGACACGCCCGACCGGTCGATGGAACTCCGCGGGCGTTCCGGGCGAGCGGTCGAAGGACTTCAAGAGCGCCCTCGCACGCCTCGCGCATGCTCGGCCCGATGTGGATCGTGCTCGTGTTCGTGTTCGTCGTCGCGATCGCGAGCGTCGTGCTCAACGTATACGGCCCGCGTGTGCTCGGGCATGGCACCGACATCATCGTCCGCGGCGTGATCAGCCATCGCGGGATCGACTTCGGCGCCCTCCACCACGTGCTGCTCGAGGCGATCGCGCTCTACGTCGGCTCGTCGCTGCTGCAGATCGTCGCCGCGTACACGCTCGCCGGGGTCATCCAGCGGTTGATGTACAAGCTGCGATCCGACGTCGAGGACAAGGTCAACGTCCTTCCGCTCAGCTACATCGACAAGCAGCAACGCGGCGATCTGCTCAGCCGCGTCACCAACGACATCGACAACGTCGCGCAGAGCCTGCAACAGACGCTCAGCCAGATGCTCACGTCGGTGCTGCTGCTGCTGGGAGTCGCGATCATGATGTTCACGATCTCGCCGCTGCTCGCGCTCGTTGCGCTGACGACTGTGCCGGTGTCGGTCTACGGCATGCGCGTCCTCGCGCGAAGGGCAGCGGCCGCGATTCATCTCGCAATGGAAGAGCACGGGCATCCTGAACGCGCAGATCGAAGAGACCTTCACCGGTCACGCCGTCGTGAAGGCGTTCGGCCGCCAGCGCGAGGTCGAGCGGCGCTTCCGCGAGACCAACGACGAGCTCTACGAGTCGTCATTCGGCGCCCAGTTCATGTCGAGCGTGATGCAGCCCTTCACGATGTTCATGGGCAACATCCAGTATGTGATCGTCGCCGTCGTCGGTGGGTTACGCGTCGCGAACGGCGCGATCACGGTCGGCGACATCCAGGCGTTCATCCAGTACTCCCGGAACTTCTCGATGCCGCTCACGCAGCTCGCCTCGATGATGAATGTCTTCCAGTCGGGGATCGCATCGTTCGAGCGAGTCGTCGAGTTCCTCGACGCCGACGAGCAGAGTGCCGAGGCCGCAGCGACCATGAATCCCGCACCAGTGATCGGCCGGGTGGAGTTCCGCGACGTCACGTTCGCGTACGACCCCGACCGGCCGCTGATCGAGCACCTGTCGCTCGTTGCCGAACCGGGCCAGACGATCGCGATCGTCGGCCCGACCGGTGCCGGCAAGACGACGCTCGTGAACCTCATCATGCGTTTCTACGAGCTGAACGGCGGCATGATCACGCTCGACGGCCGCGACATCTCTTCGATGCCGCGCTCGGAGCTGCGATCGTCGGTCGGCATGGTGCTGCAGGACACGTGGCTGTTCGGCGGCACGATCCGCGACAACATCGCCTACGGCGACCCTGACGCGACCGAGGACCGGATCCTCGAAGCCGCGCGCGCCACGTACGTCGACCGCTTCGTGCACTCGCTTCCCGACGGCTACGACACGATGATCAACGAGGAAGGCGACAACATCAGCGCGGGCCAGAAGCAGCTTTTGACAATTGCACGAGCGTTCCTCGCCGATCCGGGGATCCTCATCCTCGACGAAGCGACGAGCTCGGTCGACACGCGCACCGAGGTGCTCATCCAGGAGGCGATGAACGCGCTCCGTCACGAGCGCACGAGCTTCGTGATCGCGCACCGGTTGTCGACGATTCGCGGCGCCGACATAATCCTCGTGATGGAGAACGGCCAGATCGTCGAGCAGGGATCGCACAACGAGCTTCTGACGCACGACGGCCCCTACTCGCGGCTCTACAACTCGCAATTCGTCGCACCGATCGTCGACGTCGACGTGGACGTCGCCTGACACCAGGCCCCCGGCGCCCCCGCAGCGTTCGGCCTGTTCACGCGGGCCTCGTCACCGGACCGAGCGGTAGTTCGCATTCGTACAAGACGCGGGGGGTGAGGCTGCAGCAGACTTGCTGCATGATCGCTCGTCTCCGAGAGCGCCAGGAATTGAAGTTCTTCGGCGTACTGCACAAGGCCGACCTCCCGTTGGCCGTCGCCTGGTGGCTGGTCCTCGTGTTGCGTGGAGTGCTGCCGGCGGCCTTCGCGATCGCGATGGGTGTGCTCGTCGGCGCGGTGCAGCACGGCGACGCGCTCGCGCTCCCGCTCACCGCCGTCGGCATCGTCTTCGTGCTGCTGCAGGTGCTCAACCCGATCCACACGGCGATCAGCGGCAACCTCGGCGACCGCACCGCGGCGTGGCTCTACGACCAGCTCACCGACGCGTGCGTCGAGCCGCCCGGCATGGGTCATCTCGAAGACCCGGAGCTCGCGAGCGACCTGCAGGTTGCGCGCGACTTCGATCTCGGCATGACCGGCCCGCCGCTGTCGATCTCGCTCGACTTCATCGCCGACGGGCTCGCGCAGATGATCGGCGGTCTCGCGTCCGCGGCGGTCCTGTTCGGGTACGCGTGGTGGGCGCCGCTTCCGCTCGCCGGCGCGTGGCTTGCGACGCACTGGCTGCTGAAGGAAAGCGCCATCTGGCGCGACCGCAACACCGAAGAGGTACGTGCCGCGCAACGCGATGCCGACTACGCCTACCGGCTCGCGGTCGATCCGCCCGCGAGCAAAGAGCTGCGGATGTTCGGGCTCGGGCCGTGGACGATCGACCGCTTCGTCGAGCGGCGCACGCTGCTGCACACGCTGCAATATCAGGCGACGCGCATGCGCGAGCGCTCGGTGCTCGGCAGCCTGCTCCTTGTGCTCGCCGCGAACGTGCTCGTGTTCTGGTCGATCGCGGCGGCCGCGATCGACGGCCGCATCGGGCTCGGCGCGGCTGTCGTCTTCGCACAGGCGGCGATCGGCACGTCGATGATCGCGTTCGGCGGTCTGAACTGGGCGCTCGACGGCGCCGCCGCACCGGTGGCGGCCGTGCTGCGCATCAAACCCAAGACGAGCGTGCTCGGCGCGCTGCCCGCCGGCGAGCGGGCGGCGACGGGAATGCCCACCCGGGAGATCCGTCTGCGCGACGTGACGTTCGCATACCCGGCAACGCACGAAGCACCGGTGCTCGAGCATCTCGACCTCACCATTCCCGCCGGTTCGTCGCTGGCGATCGTCGGACAGAACGGCGCCGGCAAGACGACGCTCGCGAAGCTCTTGTGCCGCCTCTACGACCCGCAGTCCGGCTCGATCGAGGTCGACGGTGTCGACCTACACGACTTCGACATCGACGGATGGCGCGCGCGCATCACCGCGGTGTTCCAGGACTTCATCAAGTTCGAACGGCCGTTGCGCGACAACGTCGCGCCGCGTGGCGCGCCCGACGAAGTCGTGCTCGTCGCGCTCGGCGCGGCGGGCGCGCGCGACCTCGCGTCGCTCGACACGCCGTTGTCGAAGGGCTACGAGGGCGGCACCGACCTTTCCGGCGGGCAGTGGCAACGCGTCGCTCTCGCCGCGCGCGTTGTGCGCGGTCGAGCTGGGTGCGGGTCTCGTGCTGCTCGACGAGCCGACCGCACAGCTCGACGTGCGCGGGGAGGCCGAGATCTTCGACCGCATCCTTGCCGCGACGCGGCGAGACGACGACGATCTTGATCTCCCACCGGTTCTCGACGGTGCGGCACGCCGACCGCATCTGCGTGCTCGAGCACGGTCGTGTCATCGAGCTCGGCACGCACGACGAGCTGATGGCAGCTCGGCGGTCGTTACCGCACGATGTTCGAGCTTGCAGGCGCAGCGCTTCGCCTCCGGCCGAGCCGAAGATGGCGAGGAGGAGGTGATCTTCGATGTCCTCTCGTAACCTGCGCAAGAAGAGCGCCGTTCCGCGACGACGAGCTCCCGCCCGCACTGTCGTCGATGTGGCGGCTGTGCAAGCTCGGCTACCAGCACGAGCCCGCGCTCATGTTCGTGGCATTCCTGCTCGCGCTGCTCGCCGCGCTTCCCGACGCGCTGCTGGCCGTGTGGTTCAAGTTCCTCGGCGAGGGCATCGTCGACCACCACAGCGGGCTCGTCCGCACGGCCGCGATGGGACTCGCCGTGCTCGGCCGCCGCGACGTGGTTCCTCACGACGGTCTCGACGCGTATCCAGCGCCGGTTCCGCGACAAGGTCACGATCGCGCTCGAATCGCACGTTGCGCGCTTGCAAGCGTCGATCGTCACCGTCGCCCACCACGAGCGTCCCGACTACCTCGACCGGCTCTCGGTGCTGCGCGATCAGATCTTCGTGCTCGACCACATGTACATGTCGGTCTTCTCGACGGCAGGCTGGATCCTGCGACTCGGCGTCACCGTGCTGCTCCTCGCGTCGATCAGTCCCGTGCTCGTGTTGCTCGCCGTGTTCGCACTCCCTACGGTCTTGACGTCGTCGTGGCGGCCGGCCGTCGAGCGCGACGCGCAGGAACGCGTCGCGCTCGAACGAGCGGCTCTCGCACCACCTGTTCACGACCGCGACGACCGCACCGCCCGGCAAGGAAGTACGCGTCACGCGCATCGGCACCAAGCTCGCCGACCGACCGGCCGCGACGCGTGGGAGCGTTGGTACGGGCCGGTCGCGCGCCGCGCGGATCGCACTCCGCGATCTGGCACACGCTCGGATGGGCGATCTTCGGTGCGGGTTTCGTCGGCGCGGTCGTGTTCGTGGCGTCGGGCATCGACGCGCCGCCGCAGGACGTGTTGCTCGTGCTCGCCGCCGGCGCGCGCCTGTCGCAGTACATCGGCGGCGACGGTCGGCGAGATCGGATTCCTCCGCGGGATCTGGCTCGACGGCTCGCGCCGGCTCGCGTGGCTCGAGGATTACGCGGCGTCGCTCGAGATCGCACAACGACGTCGCGGTGCCGACGCGCCTGCGCGACGGGATCACTCTCGAGGGCGTTTCGTTCGCGTATCCGGGGACCGATCGCCTCGTGTTGCAAGACGTCGATCTCACGCTGCCCGCGGGTGCGGTCGTCGCGATCGTCGGCGAGAACGGCGCCGGGAAGACCACGCTCGTGAAGTTGCTGTCGAAGTTCTACGAGCCGACGTGCGGGTCGGATCCTCGTCGACGGCGCCGAGCTCGCGCGCATGCCCGACCGACGAATGGCGTGGTCGACTCTCCGGGCGCGTACCAAGACTTCTTCCGCTTCGAGTTCCGCGCGCGCCACAGCGTGGGCGTCGGCGACATCCCGCGTCTCGACGACCAGCCCGCGGTCGTCGACCGCGGTCGGTCGCGCCGGCGCCGACGACGTCGTCGCGCAAGCTCGTCGTCGGGATTGGACACCCAGCTCGGACCGACGTGGCCCGACGGTGTCGAGGTGTCGTTCGGACAGTGGCAGAAGCTTGCATTGGCGCGCGGATTCATGCGTGACGTGCCGCTGCTGCTCGTGCTCGACGAGCCGACGGCCGCGCTCGACGCCGAAACCGAGCACGCGTTGTTCGAGCGCTACGCGGCGGGCGGGCGCGGCGAGACGGACGACGGCCGGATCACAATCCTCGTGTCGCACCGCTTCAGCACGGTGCGCATGGCCGACCTGATCGTCGTGCTCGACGGCGCACGCGTCGTGGAGGTCGGCGGCCACGACGATCTCATGGCGCGCAACGGGCCCTACGCCGAGCTCTACGGCATCCAGGCCGCCGCGTACCGCTGAGTCCGCTATGCGCCGGTCCGGCGCGGGTCGTGCGCGGCCCGCAGCGCGCCTTCGTGGCGCGGCGCGTGCGCGTCGCTCATCCACCCGGGCCGCACGCCGTGACGCCACCAGTTCTTGCAGATAGTCGGGTGTGGTCTCGACGGTGTCTCGCAGCCCGCGCGGCCACGACGTGTGGCTCCAATGCGTGGGTGCTTCGTCGAACGCGTAGGAGTGATACACGTGCAGCCAGCCGCCGATGTGCCTCAGCACACCGAGAATCGAGCGATGGCCCCCGGCGCTCGACGAGGCCTCGAACAGAGCGACCGCACGTTGTTGTCGAACAGCAGCCGGGCGTGGGTGCGCGATGCGCGAGCGCCGTTCACACGTACGCCCAATGTGCCCCCTTGCGTGTCGCCGGTCGCGGCGACGCCCCTGCGATTCTGCGCGCGCCTCGACGTGAGCGTCGCCAACAGGATAAACCTGGACCCGAAACGTGGATCGAGGAGAACCTGCATGGTGCACAGCGATTGCCTGATGGAGCTGTTCCACGCAGTCGACGACGAACCCATCGACGATCAGAAACTGCGGCGGCTCGCGTACGACGCGTTCGACGGCGACGCGCTCGCGTTGATGACGACATTGCTGCGAACGATTCGCAGCCTCGCCGATCAGCTCGCGCACTTCTACGGCACGACATCCGACGACGTCCTGCGCATCGAGGCCATCCTGCCGGCACGGCCTGTCGGCTCGTAGATCCGGCCCCGCGCGGTCGCCGGCACGCTTTCCGTCCGACGAACGATCCGGTTTCCGGGGCCTCGGGCCCGAAACTGCCTGCGCGAGGTGACCCGACGCGCCGGCGCGGGTATCGCCAACGCATGCCGCGCGTCGACTTCCAGTCGCCACACGGCCGGCGCCAGCGAGACCGTGTGTACGACTCGCCGTTCGTCGGCGTCGAGGATCTCACGCGCCTGCGCGCCGACACGCTGGTGTCGCTGCGGCCCCTCGGGAGGTCACCGGCGCACATTCGCGCCGTCACTCTCGTGATGAGTGAGCTGGCAACGAACGCGCTCCTGCACGCGGCGCCGCCCTATCACGCGCGCGATCGACGTCGACACGACGGAGACGATCGTCGAAGTGAGCGACGGCAAAGCGACCAACGTGAGGCCGCGCGACGTCGCGTTCGGGGGCGGCGGCTACGGCCTGCACATGGTCGAAGCGATCGCCGAGACGTGGGGCACGCAGACGCACGGAACCGCAAAAGCAGTCTGGGCCGCGATCGCGTGCGCACGGGGGATCTGACCGCAGCTAACCGCCCGGCAACGTGGTCGTGGGTGTCACGGCCGCCTTCGTCACGTCGACGACGAACCACAACGCTTCGTAGGGAGCGATGTTCGGCGGACGCCCCTCGGCGCCGTAGGCCAAGTCGTACGGAATCCCGAGGAGACGCCGGCCGCCGACCTTCATGCCGGGGATGCCTTGTATCCAACCGGGAATGAACTGGCTGACCGGACCCTCGATCGCTTGACCGCCGCCGTACGACGAACCGAGCACTTTCCCGGTCGAGCAGAACACCCCGATGTAATCGGCGCTGATCGTGTCGTCGGCCTTCACCTCTGCGCCGGAGCCCACCTTCAGATCCTTGATGACGAGCTTCTTCGGCGGCGGGCCGACCTGCACCGGAACGGCAGGCGCGCCCTTCGGCAGACCCTTGGCCGCGACGCACGGCTTCCCCTTGGCCGACGCCGGCGCGGCGGTCGTCGACGACATGTTGTTCGGTGTCGTGGGCGGTGGCGTCGCGGAGTCGTTGTGCGTGTTCCCCACGAGCACGAATGCACCGAACACGACGACGATCAACACGAAGATGGCGACGAAGATCACAGCACCCACCCGCCGCCGCTGCACACGTTGCCGCTTGGCGGCCGCGACTGCCAGGCGTTGTTTCTGGCGTGCCTGGCGCGCCCGTGCTTGCTTCGACGGAGGCACCCGGCCACGCTATCGCTCGGGGCGTGGCCCGCATCCGCATGACGAAGACTGCCGTCGACCTGCTTCGCGCCATTGCCGAGACGCACGGCGAGCGCGAGGCGTACGTACACGTTGGCCGGCGGATGACGTTCGGTGAATGGAGCCGCGCCGCCGACGGCCTCGCAACGCAATGGCACGCAATGGGTGTCGAGCCCGGCGACGTCGTCGCGCTGCTTGTGCCGTCGTCGATCGACTACGCGGTGTGCTACCAGGCCGCGATGCGGTTGCGCGCGATCACGACGGGAATCAATCCGCGGCTCGGCCCCGCGGAGATCACCAGCATTCTCGAACGTACGCAGCCTCGCGTCGTCGTGCGCGAACCCGATCTCGCACAGTTGCGCAATGCGTACGAGCGCTCGCCGGGGGTGCTGCCACAGCCGCGCGCCGACGACCCGGTTGCGATCGTGTGGACGAGCGGGACCACCGGGATGCCAAAAGGTGCGGTGTTCGCGCACGAGAGCCTCGCCGCGGTCGCGATCGGTGGCGGCGATCTCGGCGCGCGGTTCGACCGCCGGCTCAGCCCCCTGCCTTTCGCGCACGTCGCGTACATGTCGCGTCCATGGGAGGAGATCGAGAACGTCATCACGACGATCATCCCGTCGACACCGTGGACGGCCGCCGAGACGCTGGAGCTCATCGCGTCCGAGCGCGTCACTGTCGGACAGGGCGTGCCGACGCAATGGCGACTCGTGCTCGACCATCCCTCGTTCGAGGCCACCGACGTCTCCTCGTTGCGTATCGCGGGCACCGGCGCCGCCGCGGTGCCGCCCGAGCTCGTGCGCGAGATGGAACGACGGCTCGGCTGCCCGGTCGTCATCGGGTACACGAGCACGGAAGCGGCGATCACCACCGGTACGGTGCCCGGAGACGCACCCGAAGTTCTCGCGCGCACGGTCGGGCGCGCACGCGAGAACGTCGAGCTCCAAGTCGTCGATGATGCCGGAGTACCGCTCGCAACCGGCGCGATCGGGTCGCGTGCGCTGCCGGTCGGCGGCGGTGATGCGCGGCGTACTGGCGGGATCCCGCGCGCACGGCCGAGGTCATCGACGCGGAGGGCTGGTTGTCGACCGGCGACATGGGGTCGCTCGACGAGCGCGGCTACCTGACGCTCGTGGGCCGCCGCACCGAGATGTACATCCGCGGTGGCTACAACGTCTACCCCGTCGAGGTCGAGCAGGTGCTGGCGGCGCATCCCGACGTTGCGCACGTCGCAGTGGTCGGCGTTCCCGACCGTGTGCTCGGCGAGATCGGCGTTGCGTACGTCGTCGCGGCCGACGGCGCCGCGCCCGATCTCGAACGGTTGCGCGCGCACTGCCGGGCCATACTCGCCGACTACAAGGCGCCCGACCGGCTCGAGCTGCTCGACGCGCTGCCGCTCACGGCGATGGGCAAGGTCGACACGCGTGCGCTGATCGCTCGTCGGTGATTAGCGTGCGGCCCGAGCCGAGCGCCCGCGCGGCTGGGACCCGCGGCCTGTCGTCGAAGACGACAAAAGCGAGCTACATGACCAGGGTGACGAAGAATACGCTCGAGTTCCCCTACTCGCGCACGGTCGGGCCGGTCGTCGGCGCGTTCTTCGCGGGGTTGAAGCAGCATCGGCTGCAGGGCATCCGCACGCGCGACGGCAAGGTGCTCGTCCCGCCGTTGGAGTACGACCCGAACACCGGTGAGACGCTCACCGACCTCGTCGAAGTCGGCCCCGAAGGGACCGTCGAGTCGTGGACGTGGGTCGCGGCGCCGACGTCGAAGCATCCGTTGCCGAAGCCGTTCGCGTTCGCGCTGATACGGCCCGACGGCGCCGATACCGCGATGGTCCACGCGGTCGACGCCGGCAGCATCGACAACATGTCGACCGGCATGCGCGTGACACCGCGCTGGCGCGCAGAAGCCAAGAACCGCGTCGACGACCTCGAAGCATGGGAGCCGGCATGAGCAGCCGGGCGCAGACGCAGGCGCGGACCGTCGAGCGATGCGTCGCCGTGATGGAGCGCCGGAGGTCGGAGCCGCATGAGTGAGCGTGCGCGAGCGGGGCTCACCGCGCCGTTGGCGCAAGGGGCAAGTCATGAGTGATGAAAAGAAGGAAACGTTGGTGATGGAGCACCACGTCGCGCTCACGTACGAGGAGCCGCTCACGCCGATCCTCGATCGCTACGTCGATGCGCTGCTCGAAGGGCGCATCGTTGGCCACAAGTGCCCGCAGTGCCGGCGAGTGTACATCCCGGGCCGCGGCTACTGCCCCCTCTGTGTCGTCGCGACCGGTGACGACGACGAAGTCGAGGTGTCCGACAACGGCACCGTCACCGGCTTCACGATCATCACACCGGTCCCGTACTACGGCCAGAAGGAGACCGAGCCGTTCGTGTACGCGTCGGTGTTGCTCGACGGCGCCGACACCAACCTCGGCGGCCAGGACATCGTCGGGATCCCGCACGACCAAGTGCGCTCGGGCCTGCGCGTACGTGCGATATGGAAGGACAGGAACAAGCGCAGTGCGGAAGGCGTCGGCAACCGTGGTTGGGGTGGCGTCGGCTCGGTGATCGAGGGATTCGAGCCGAACGGCGAGCCCGATATGGACCGCGAGAGGTTCCAGGAGCACATTTTCTGATGAGACGAGCGAGCGCGAGGGCGGTATCCGCCCCGGCAGCGAGCACGAGAACGTGCGGCGAAGCCGCTCCAAATGGGGTGGTGGGAGGGGTCGGGGGGCGGCGCAGGGGCCCGGCGCGAAGCGCCGGGAGCGGATGACATGGCATCGAACGACGTTGCGATCGTCGGGTACGCGCAGACACCGTCGGTGCGCAGCGCGCTCGAGAGCGAGGTGCAGCTGCTCGTGCCGACTGTTGCGGGCGCGTTGCGGGCCGCGGGGCTCGACCGGCGTGAGATCGGCTTCACGTGCGCGGGAAGCTGCGACTACCTCACCGGCGGCCCGTTCGCGTTCGTACAGAACCTCGAAGCCGCGGGCGCGTGGCCGCCGATCTCGGAGTCGCACGTCGAGATGGACGGCGCGTGGGCGCTGTACGAAGCCTGGGTGCGTCTGCAGCACGGCGACATCGACACCGCGCTCGTGTTCGGCTCGGGCAAGTCGTCGCCGTCGCAGCCGGCAGAAGTTTGGGCTCAGCAGCTCGACCCGTACTACCTCGCGCCGCTCGGCGTCGATCCCGTGACGCTCGCCGGCTTGCAGGCGCGCAAGCTGCTCGACAAAGGCAAATCGTCGGAGCGCGCGTTCGCCGAGGTGGCCGTGCGCAACCGCCACGACGCTCTCGACAACCCGAACGCGCAGGTGCGAGGCGACGCGAACGTCGACGACCTGCTACGCGAGCCGTATGTGCGCGCGCCGCTGCGGCGCCACGACCTGCCGCCGATCTCTGACGCCGCGGCTGCCGTCGTGTTGGCGCGCGGTGATCGGGCGCGAGCGCTGTGCGAGCGGCCCGCGTGGATCAGGGGGCTCGACCATCGCATCGAACCGCATCAACCCGGCATGCGCGACCTCACGACGTCGTCGTCGACCACGTTGGCCGCGCGCAAAGCGGGCTACGACGGCGGACCGGTCGACGTCGCAGAGCTCTCGGTCACGTTCAGCCCGCAGGAGCCGATCCTGCGTGAGGCGCTGGGCTTGCCGGCAGGTACGAAAGTGAACCCGTCGGGCGGTCCGCTGGCGGCGAACCCGGTGATGGCGACCGGGCTGATCCGCTTCGTCGAGGTCGCGCAGCGGATCATGTCGGGCGCGGCGAATCGGGGGATCGCGCACGCAACCGGCGGCCAGGTGTTGCAGCACAACATGGTGTGCGTCGTCGAGGGGGAGTGATGCCGGAGCGTTGCGCGGTCGTCGGCGTCGGCCAGACCCACCACAAGAAGCGGCGCGACGACGTCTCGATCCCGGGGTTGTTGCGTGAGGCGGCGTTGCGCGCGCTCGCCGACGCCGAGATGACCTTCGCCGACATCGACGCCCTGGTCATCGGCAAGGCGCCCGACGCGTTCGAAGGCATCGTACAGCCCGAGCTGTTCCTCGCCGACGCGTTGGGCGCCGCCGGCAAGCCGATGCTGCGCGTGCACACAGCTGGTTCCGTGGGTGGCTCGACGTTCGTCGTCGGCGCGCACCTCGTCGAGTCGCGCATTCATGCGCGCGTGCTCGCGATCGCTTGGGAGAAGCAGAGCGAGGGCAACGCGCAGTGGGGTCTCGCGGGCGGACGCTCCCGCGGCATCGGCGCCGGCGGCGCGTTCGCGCCGTGGATACGCGCGTACATCGAGCAGACCGGCGCGCCCGACTACATCGGCTGGCAAGTTGCGGTGAAGGACCGCCTCAACGCGCTGAAGAACCCGTACGCGCACTTGAAGATCGCCGACATCAGCATCGAGAAGGTCAAGGAGTCACCGATGCTGTGGGACCCGCTGCGGTTCCTCGAGTCGTGCCCGTCGTCCGATGGTGCGTGCGCCGTCGTGCTGACCGACGAATCCGGCGGCCGCCGCGCCGCGAAGCCCGCGGCGTGGCTCGAAGCGACAGCCGTCCGCAGCGAGCTCGGCCAATTCCCGGGCCGCAATCCCGTGAGGCCGCAGGCCGGAGTCGAATGCGCGCACGACGTCTATCGCCGCGCGGGCATCAACGTGCCGCGCCAAGAGATCGACGTCGCCGAGCTCTACGTGCCGTTCAGCTGGTACGAGCCGATGTGGCTCGAGGGCCACGACATCGCCGGTCCCGGGGAGGGCTGGAAGATGGTCGAGAGTGGCGAGACGGAGCTCACCGGCTCGTTCCCGGTGAACCCGAGCGGCGGCGTGCTCTCGTCGAACCCCATCGGCGCGTCCGGCATGCTCCGCTTCGCCGAAGCCGCCCTTCAGGTCCGCGGCCTCGCGGGTGAACACCAGGTCGACGGTGCCCGAACCGCGCTCGCGCAGGCGTACGGCGGCGCCGCGCAGTACTTCGCGATGGGAGTGTTTCGCGCGCGAGCCGTCGTGATCCGCACCAAGCCCGTTACGACGTCGCGTCCTCGATGCCGGTAGGCGGCTCGAAGGACTCGGCCGCGAGCATCTCAGTCCGCGCCTTGCCGGTTTGCTTGGCGACGTACGCCGCGGTGTCGGCCCGCCGGAGCAGCGCCGACGGCGTGTCACCGGCCTGCGACAGTGCGATGCCGATGCTGGCGGCAATCGTGATGGGACGGTCGGCATACTGGAAGCCGTCTCGTATCGCGAGGCGCAGGCGTTCACCGATGGTGCGAGCGTCCGCCGCGCTTTCGACGAAACATGCGAAGACGAATTCATCGCCTCCGAAGCGTGCGGCCAGGTCGCCACTTCGCACGTTGTCCTTGATGCGTTGGGCGACGTGCACGAGTGCCGCATCGCCTGCGTCGTGCCCGAGTCCGTCGTTGATGTCCTTGAAATTGTCCAGGTCGATGAACATCACCGCCAGGGTCGATGTCGTGCGTTGCCGCAACGTGTGCGCGAGATGCTCGTTGAGGAAGCAGCGATTGTGCACGCCGGTCAGGAAGTCGTGGGCGGCACGCGACTCGAGCTCGGCTTCCAGGCGTTTGCGGTCGCTGATGTCCAGCTGGAAGGTGATCACATACGGCGGCTCGCCGGCGTCGCATGCGTCGATGAGGGATGCTTGCGAAAGGACCGGAACTGTGTCGCCCCGCGTGTTGCGGACGCGGAACTCGACCGCCGACTGGTTGCCGCCGAGCTGATCCGTCGTCCGGTCGATCGCCCGCTGGCGATCGTCGGGGTGTATCGAGAGGTCTGCCGGCGTTCCGAGCAGCTCGCCGCGCGAACGTCCGAGCATGGCGCACCCGGCGGGGTTGATGTCGACGATGTCGCCGTGCAGGTCGACGATCGATATCACGAGCGGTGCGTGCTCGAAGATCACACGGAAGCGCTGTTCGGCCGCGCGCAGCCTGGCCTCGGCGAGCTGGCGTTCCGTCACGTCGCCGTCCGCGAAGGCGTCGAGCCGGGACTCCACGACGTGGCGTTCGCGAGCTTCGGACGCGGAGACCGGGACCATCCTCCGCGTATCGACCGGCGCGTCCGGTTCCTCAACGTGATGTTGACCGGCGGGTCGTCCTCGGCGGTCGTGGGCGCGGGGACCTGCCCGTCGGTATCTGCCCGTCGGTATCTGCCCGTCGGTATCTGCTTGCGCGATGCAACCTCCCGGGGCGGCGGCCGCGCGGCTCTCGGAGAATGTCGTTGTCTACGGCGGCGGCGAGGACGATAATGGTGGAGAATGTCGTTCTCTACGGTTGCCCCGAGCGAGCTCGACGCCAGGCCCGACCGCTTCGTCGGGGCCGCGCGCGATCTCGCCAACGAGACCGGCGGGGCCGCGTTCACGGTCGCCCAGGTCACCGCCAAGGCCGAGCTCTCGTTGAAGAGCTTCTACCGATGTTTCAGAGGGAAGGACGAGCTGCTCATCGCGCTGCATCGCCGCCGACAGTCAGCTCGGTGCCGACGTCCTCGCCCAACGGATCGGCGATCGCACCGGCGCCGAGGGGTTGCACGCCTATGTGACCGAGTTGTTCGAGCTGGTCTCGATTCCGGAGGCGAAGGGATACGCCGAGGTGCTCGTGCGCGAGTACCTGCGTCTGAACGAGCACCACGGTGAACAACAGTTCGCGGCGATCGCGCCGATGCTCGACCTGCTCGCCGGCCATCTCAGCACCGAGCAGCCGCAACGCGACGCGCTGACGACGTTCACGGTGTTGCTCGGTGGCATCTACGAGGTCCTCGTCGGCAATGTCACCGACTCGCACTCGCACGCGGAATACCTCTACAACTTCTGCGCCCACGGCGTGGTGCGCTCATGACCGCGACGCTGCTCCCCGATCCCGAGGCGCGCCCGCGCCAATACACGATCATCTCGGTCGACGATCACCTGATCGAGCCCGCGCATCTCTTCGACGGCCGGATGCCGGCACACCTGCAAGAGCGCGCGCCGAAGGTTGTCACACTCGAAAACGGCAAGGAAACGTGGGTGTACGAGGACGGCCTGTACCCGCAGGTCGGGCTCAACGCGGTCGCCGGACGCGACAAGAGCGAGTGGAGCATGGAACCGGCGCGCTTCGACGAGATGCGCCGCGGTTGTTACGACATCCATGCTCGGATCCGCCGACATGGACCTCGACGGCGTGTACGCGAGCCTCTGCTTTCCCTCGTTGATCGCGGGCTTCGCGGGCACGGTGTTCGCGAAGAGCACGGACCGGGAGCTCGGGCTCGCGAGCCTGCGGGCGTGGAACGACTGGCATCTCGACGAGTGGGCCGGCACGTATCCGGGTCGTGTGATCCCGCTGCAGCTCGCGTGGGTGAACGATCCGGAGATCGCCGCCGACGACGTGTACGTGAACGCCGAGCGCGGTGCCCGCGCGGTCAGCTTCGTCGAGAACCCCGTCGACCTCGGGCTCGACCTGCCGCCGATGCTCGACACCTACTGGGATCCGTTCCTGCGCGCGTGCGAAGAGACAGAGACCGTCGTCTGCTTGCACAACGCGTCGTCGAGCTGGACCGCGGCCCGGTCGCCGGGCGCGCCGCTCGAGCTGTACACGAGCCTGTTCCCGGTGAACGCGCTCGTGACCGCGGCCGACTGGCTGTGGGCGAAGATCCCCACCCGCTTTCCGAACATCAAGATTGCGTTCTCCGAAGGCGGCATCAGCTGGGTGCCGATGCTGATCGACCGCATCGACTACGTGCTCGACCATTCCGCCGTGGGTTCCCACGGCTGGGACGATCCGAACGTGTCGCCCGTCGACGCGCTGCGCCGCAACTTCTGGTTCTGCACGATCGATCTCGGTTCGACGTTCGCGCTGCGAGCGCACATCGGCATCGACCACATCTGTATCGAGAGCGACTACCCGCACGCCGACTCGACCTGGCCCGACACACAGCTCCTTGCCGCGGACGGCCTCGTCGGCGTGGCCGACGACGACATCCGCAAGGTCACGTGGGAGAACGCGTCGAAGCTCTTCCGCCACCCGGTTCCCGAGGAGCTGCGCAAACCGTGACCGTCGACCTCATCATCACGGGCGGCACGGTCGTCGACGGCACCGGCGTCGCGGCCCGGCACGCCGATGTCGCGATCGACACCGGCCGCATCGTCGCGATCGGCGAGGTCGACGACACGGCCACGCGCACGATCGACGCCGACGGCCTCGTGGTCGCGCCCGGCTTCGTCGATCTCCATACGCACTACGACGCGCAGCTTCTCTGGGACGCGACCGCGAGCCCGTCACCGCTGCACGGCGTCACGACGGTCTTCGGCGGCAACTGCGGCTTCACGCTCGCGCCCGGAGGCGACGCGCACGTCGACTACCTCTCGCGCTTGATGGCACGCGTCGAGGGCATTCCGCTGCCCGCGCTGCAACAGGGCGTGCCGTGGGACTGGCAGACGTTCGCCGAGTACCTCGATCGAGTGGAGCAGCACGGCACGGCGGTCAACGCGGGCTTCCTCTGCGGTCACTCGGCGTTGCGGCGCGTCGTCATGGGCGACGACGCGGTCGGACACGTTGCGACCGACGAGCAGATCGCGCGCATGGAGCAGTTGCTGCACGACGCGCTCACCGCGGGCGCGATGGGCTTCTCGACGTCGCAGGCACCCACGCACAACGACGGCGACGGCAACCCCGTGCCGTCGCGCGCGGCCACGAAGCAAGAGCTGCTCCGCCTCGCCGCGGTCGCACGCGACCATGAGGGGACGCAGCTCGAGCTGATCATCGCGGGCTGCCTCAACGGCTTCACCGACGACGAGGTCGAGCTGCTCACCGAGATGTCGCTCGCGGCCGATCGTCCACTCAACTGGAACGTGCTCGGCGTCGCGTCCGGGGGCATGCACGAGCGTCAGCTCGAGGCCGGGAGCCACGCGAAGGCTCGAGGCGCACGCGTCGTCGCCCTCACGCTCCCACAGGGCATGCGGATCCGTCTCTCGTTCCACACCGGTTTCGTTCTCGACGGCCTTCCGGGGTGGAGAGAGACGCTCGCGCTGCCGATCGAGGAACGGATGCGCGCGCTCTGCGACCCCGAGGTCCGCACGCAGCTCGACGAGCGGGCGCACTCGCCGGAGGCAGGCCTGCTCGCGGGGCTCGCGCGCTGGGAGCGGCTCGAGATCGTCGAGGGCTTCACCGACGAGACGCGCAAGCTCGAAGGGCGGAAGATCGGCGAGATCGCGCGCGAGAGCAACGCGAACGCGTTCGACACGTTGTGCGACATCGTCGTCGCCGACGGGCTGCGCACCGGGCTGCGCCCCGACTTCGGCGGTCCCGAACCCGACGACGTGTGGAAGATGCGCGCCGAAGTGTGGCGCGACTCCCGCGCGGTCATCGGCGGATCCGACGCCGGCGCGCACCTCGACATGATGTCGGGCGCCAGCTACACGACATTCGTCGTCGGTGACGCCGTCCGCAACGGCCACGTGTCGTTGGAGGAGGCGGTACACCTGCTCACCGACGTTCCGGCGCGCCTCTACGGGCTGCGCGACCGGGGCCGTCTCGAACCCGGAGCGCACGCCGACATCGTGTGCTTCGATCCGGCCACCGTTGGGCCCGCGGGCGAGCGAACGTTCGACGACCTGCCGGGCAACGCACATCGAATTGTTGCCGAGTCGCATGGCGTGCACCACGTGCTCGTCGGCGGCACCGAAACTGTTCGTGACGGGGCCTACACGAGTGCGACGCCGGGCGTCGTGCTGCGCAGCGGTCGCGACACGCGAACAGTTCATGCGAAGGAGTCCTGATGTACACCCAAGAGACGCACGGCGAAGAGAACGACCGGCCTCAGATCGTCGATCGAATCTTCTCGGATCGTTGCGCCGATGCGCCGCACGATGTGTACGCGGACATGCACGCGCAGTGTCCTGTTTCGCGCCACACGACGATGTTCGGCAACAAGGAAGTGCTGCTGTCGCGCTATGAAGATGTGCTGTGGGCGCTGAAGCACCCCGAGTACTACTCGTCGAAGGGTGTCGTCGACATCGGCGGCGAGTTCCCGCTGATCCCGTTGTCGGTCGACCCGCCGGATCACGCGAAGTATCGGCGCTTGATGGACCCCGAATTCGCGCCGCGAAGAATGGCTCAGCTCGAAGACGAGATGCGCAAGTTCGTCAACGAGACGATCGACACGTTCGCGGACCGCGGAGAGTGCGACTTCCACGAAGAGTTCGCGTCACCGTTGCCGTCGACGTTCTTCCTCGCGCTCACGGGCCTGCCGCACGAGGACCTTCCACAGTTCTTGAAGTGGCGGGACGACACGATCCGTCCCGACGCACGGACGATGGAGGAAGAAGACCGCATCCGCAAGGAAGCCGGCCGCGCGATCGAGGAGTACTTCGAAGCTGCGCTCGAGGAGAAGCGCCGGAACCCCGACGACCGCCTCTTCAGCAGGCTCGTGCAAGGCACGGTCGATGGTCGTCCTTTGACGCGTGCCGAGCTGTTGGGCGCATGCCACCTGTTGCTGCTCGGTGGTCTCGACACCGTCACCGCCACGCTCGACTGCATGATCACGTACCTGGCGCGCCATCCCGACCGCCGCGACGCGCTCGCGGCGGATCCGTCGTGCATCGCCCCACGCAGTCGAGGATCTCCTGCGCCACCAGACGCCGGTGATGATGGTGCCGCGCCTCGTCGCACAGGATCACGAGATCGGCGGCATGCAGGTCAAGGCCGGCGACCATGCCACGCTGCTCATCGGCGCGGCCAACGCCGACGCCGACGAGTTCGAGAACCACGCCGACGTGCGCTTCGACCGCGAGTCGAACCGCCACCTCGCGTTCGGCGGCGGTGCACACCGCTGCCTCGGCTCGCACCTCGCCCGGCTGGAGCTGCGCGTCGCGCTCGAGGAGTTCCACCGGCGCATCCCGCGCTACGACCTCGCGGCGCGACGACATCCATTTCTCGCCGGGCATCCGGCAGGCGGATCAGCTCCCGCTCGTGTTCAGCGCCGAGAAGTAACGCCGGCAGCTACTGCGCGTGTGGGCAACTCGTTCGATCCGGGCGGTGAGATCCGGATCTCCATGCCGTCGTCGGTGCGCGACATCTTGAGATCGTCGGCGGTGACGCCCGCGGGGATCGAGATCACCTGCGAGACCTCTCGGTGCGCCCTGCTTCGACGGTGGCGGATCTCGAGCGCGAGCGCGCCCGCGCGCAACTCGATCTTCACGTCGGTCTCGGGGTTGAGGCCGGGCATCTCGACCTGTACCAGGATCTGGCCGTTCACCGAGTGGGATACAACCCTTGCCACAGCGTGAAGACTACGGTCCCGAAGCCTGATCAAGTACATCGGTTCCAAACGGCGGCTCGTGCCGGTGCTCGGCGACATCTGCGCTCGCGCCGGTGCCCGGCGGGCAATCGACCTGTTCACCGGCACGACCCGGGTCGCGCAGGCGTTCAAGCGGCAAGGCACGCACGTGACCGCGGTCGACACCGCCCGCTACGCGGAGGTGTTCGCGCAGTGCTATGTGGCGCTCGACGCCGACACGGTCGAATCGCTCGGAGCTCGATGATGCGCTCCGCGACTTCGGCGACGCGCCCGGCTCGACGGCTATGTCACCGAGACGTTCTGCCGGCGATCACGCTTCTTCCAACCGCACAACGGCCGTCGCATCGACGCGATCCGCGATGCGATCGAGCGCGACTACAAGAGCGAGTGGCTGTACCCGGTGCTGTTGACCAGCCTGATCGAGGCGGCCGACCGTGTCGACTCGACCACCGGTGTGCAGATGGCGTACGTGAAGCAGTGGGCGCCGCGCTCGTTCCAACCGCTCACCTTACGCGTACCCGAGCTGGTCGCCGGTGAAGGTGCGGCAGTACGGGCCGACGCGCGCCAGGCGGTGCGCGCGCTCGGGCAGTTCGACCTCGCGTATCTCGACCCGCCGTACAACCAGCACCGCTACTTCACGAACTACCACGTGTGGGAAACGATCGTCGCGTGGGACGCGCCCGATCACTATGGCGTCGCGTGCAAGCGAATCGACGCTCGTGATCCCGCGACGAAGAGCGTGTTCAACGAGCGCCGGGCGATGCCCGGCGCGCTCGCGCGAAGTCGTCCGCGACGTCGACGCCGAGCTCGTCGTGGTCTCGTACAACAACGAAGCGTGGATCACGCGCGAGGAGCTGGAAGCAATGTGCGCGGCCCGCGGCGACGCGGTCGGTGTGCTCGCGTTCGATTCCCGTCGTTACGTCGGCGCGATGATCGGCATCCACGATCCCGGTGGGAAGAAGGTCGGGCGTGTGTCGCACACACGCAACGTCGAGTACGTCGTACTCGCCGGAGCGCCGGCGCTGGTTGAGCGTCTGTGCATATCGTGGGCAACATCGTCCTCGTAGCGGACGCGTCGAGGACCGCGACCTCGAACTGCGAAGTCATCCGTCGCGACCGCGTGGTGCGGTTCCCGCCGAAGTCGTGCGCAAACCGGCGGCCCGCAGCCGCGCGACGATCTCGCGCGTTGCGACCACCCGCGCGCCCGCGTCGACCGCCGTCTGCCACCACGGCGCGGGCACGTCGTAATGGTCGCGGTGGAAGCGCAGAGGTCGCGGTGTCGCAAGCCCGGCAACGAACGCGTGCAGCTCGTCGTACGACGTGTCGCTGACCAGGTGCGCGAACCTGCAGGTCGTCCCGACCGGCCCACCGCGCCCGGTCGACGAGGATCACGACCTATGAGTCACACAGATCATGCAGAAATGCAAGATCTGTGTGACTCAAGCGCCGTAGCTGAGGTGCACCGCGGCTTCGGGCGTGAAGACCTGGAACGTGAACGACTCCTCGAAGTAGAGGTGCACGTTCGTGTCGTCGTGGTCGAGGTAGCCGATCGCGGTGTCCTCGCCGACGCTCAGCAGGTAGTCGTCGCCGCGCAGTGATATGCACGACTCCGCCGTCCACCGACGGCGCCCACAACACGGGCCCGCCCGCGATCAGGCGCAGGTGCTCGAGAACGGGATAGCCGCCCATCTCGGTCGTCTCGATCACGCCTGTATAGCAGCGCGGACCGAGCGCGACCGCGTACGGGCCCGCGATGCCCGAGGACTGCAGCATCGCGACCGCCCGCGCCACCGATTGCGGATAGTCGCGGTAGTCGTCGCTGATCGGCAGCTTCGGATGCGAACCCTCGGTGATGCCGGTGATCGACGCCGAATGGTTGCCATGGAAGATCGCTTCGTCTTCGGCGAGCGCGAGCCGCCGGGCCGCGTCGCGTACCGGATCGAGGTCGGCGTCGCGCGCGCCGCGGTCGATCGTGTCGAGCTCGGCGCGTGCCACCCAGAACTCGGCGCGATACTCGAGCAGCGGTTGCGTGACGCGGATGCGCCCGCCGACTCCGGCCGGTGCCTGCGTGATGTCGTCGACGTGACCGCGCGACACTGCGTCGGTCGACCATCCCAGCGGGCCGGCGAAGTCGACGAGTCGGCGTGCGGTGAGGAAGTGCTTCAGCGTTCGCTCGGCCTCTTCGTCGATCTCGGCCCACGCGGCGTCGGAGATCGGCGCGAGCTCGCGGCGCAGGTGGTTCATCGGGGTGGCTCCTTCCGCAAGTCGCCCGGGCGCGGGGCCCTGCCGGGCGGCAGCGTTCCCACTCTCCGTCTCTGCGTCGGCTTCCTTTTCGACCTCGACGATCGGGCGGCTCGTGAAGAGGTAGGTGCGCAGCACCTCGTCCCACTTGGCGTCGTTGCGCCGCAGCCACTCGAGCGTCATCGCCGCGTGCTCTTTTTCCTCGTCGCGGTTGTGCGCGAGCACGCTGCGCAGCTCGTCGTCGCCGGTGGCCGCGACACGTTGGTCGTACCAGTCGACGGCCTCGAGCTCTTCCTTCAACGACGTGATCGCCCGGTGCCGATCGAGCACGTCGGCCGACAACGCTTCGATTGGCTCGTGGTAGCCCTCGCTCGCCATGGGGCGAGGATAACGATGCCGCGCCCGAGACACCGAATGCCGCAATCGCCGTCAGGGCTGCTGTGTCGTCTCGCAGGCCGACGCGCGCGCTCTCACTCATGATGTGCTCGACCCACCACGCGGGCGCGGCGTTCATCAGCGTGGCGAGGTCCCAGTAGTCCCACCACCGGACGATCTTGCCGCTCACGGAACTGCTGCACCGAGACGAACGGCAAGCTCGCGCGTTCCCCGGTGGGCCACGCCCAGTGCTCGACGTGCTCGGTCACCGCGGTGTCGCCCTCGCACACGATCACGCGGATGTCGTGCGAGATCGACTCGAGTGGCTCGAGACCGAGCCGCAGTCGGGCCGCGATCTGTGCAGGACCGCGTGCGACGTCTTCGGCCGGCGTCGGCATGTCGGTGTACTCGCCGTCGTCGGCGAAGTACGCGCCGACCGCGTCGAAGTCGCGGCGGTACAGGTCGCCCCAGAACCGTTCGACGAGCTCGCGGGTGTTCATGCCGATGCGCGTGCGAGCGGCCGCGACGGCGAGAACGTGACCGGCATCTTCTCCAAGCCGCTGATGAAATTCGCACGGCGGCGGGGCAGCTGCCGCGGGATCGGCAGCGAGCTCGAGGTCGGGGAGCCGCGTCAGCAGCTGCTCGAACATCACCTTCAGCTCGAGGCGCGCGAGCGCCTGACCGAGGCAGTAGTGCGTGCCGAACCCGAACGCGACGTGCTCGTTCGGGTGCCGCTCGACGTCGAAGCGCTCGGGCTCGTCGAACTTCCCCTCGTCGAGGTTCGCGGACTCGAACAGCAACATGCACTTCTGTCCCGCGTGAGAGTTGCTCGCCCCAGAACTCGGTGTCGTGCGTGACCGTGCGGCACATGTTCTTGATCGGCGATACCCACCGCAGCATCTCTTCGACCGCCACCGTGATCTTGCTCGGGTCGTCGACGAGCAGCCTGTGTTGCTCGGGTTGCAACATCAGCTGTTCCATGCCGCCGCTGATGACGTGGCGCGTCGTCTCGTCGCCGCCGATGAGGATCAGCAACGACTCGTGCAGCACGTCGTCGGGGGTCAAACGGTCGCCGTCGACCTCGGCGTGCACGAGCACGCTCATGAGGTCGTCGGTCGGTGCGGCTTGCCGCTGCGCGACCGCGTGCGTGCAGAACCCGATGTAGCCCTCCATCGCCGCGATCGAGCGCATCTGCTGCTCCTCGGTCGCGCTGCCGCTCAGCACGCTCGACCATGTCGTCGGACCATCGCAGCAGGTCGCCGCGATCCTTCGGGCTCGACGCCGAGCATGTCGCCGATCAGGATCATCGGCAGGGGCGCCGCGATGTCGTTGACGAAGTCGCACTCGCCGCGCTCGCAGATCGAAGTCGATGATCTGGTCGCACACCGCGCGGATCTCGGTTTCACTGTCGCGCACGCGCCGCGGCGTGAAGCCCTTGTTCACGAGCTTGCGTCGCTTCCAGTGCTCGGGATCGTCCATGTCGATCATCATCGGGATCGGCCCGTTGTCGGGGCGGATCCCGCCCGCGTTCGAGAACGTCGTCGGGTTCTTCTCGGCCGCCAGCAACGCGTCGTAGGTCGCGATGCCCCACACGCCGTTGCGGGCGTCGAAGTACACCGGCGCGTGCTCCCGCATCCACGCGTACTTCTCGCGCGGGTTGTCGACGTAGAACGACCCTTCGAGAAGATCGATGTCGTCCCGTTGCTCGTGATTCGGCATCTGGGCAGTGTTGCAAACTTCGGGGCCGGGAGGCCAGAGGCGCAGCCGGCGGACGCGAGCGCACACGCTACTTCGGCGGCATTCGGATGCCGGCGTCCATTCGGATCACTTCGCCGTTGAGGTAGCCGTTGCGCACGATCTCCATCGCGAGCGACGCGAAGTCGTCGGGAACGCCGAGACGCTTCGGGAACAACACCGACTTCGCCAGCGCGTCGCGCTGCGTCTGCGGGCAGCCCGCCGAGCAGCGGCGTGTCGATGAGCCCGGCGCGATCGTGCAGACGCGGATGCCGGCGGCAGAAAGGTCGCGCGCTGCGGTCAGCGTGAGCGCGACGACGCCGCCCTTCGAGGCCGAGTACGCGGCCTGGCCGATCTGGCCGTCGAACGCGGCGATCGATGCGGTGTTCACGATCACGCCGCGCTGGCCTTCGCGCGTCGGGGTCGTTCGCCGACATCCCCGACGCCGCGAGCCGCAACACGTTGAACGTGCCGATCAAGTTGATCTCGATGACCGCTGCGGAACGAGTCCAGCGAGTGCGGGCCGCCCTCGCGATTGATCGTGCGCTCCGCCCACCCTATGCCCGCGCAGTGAATGCACGCGCGCAGCGGCGCGAGCGCCGTCGCGGCGGCGACGGCCGCGCTGACGTCGTGTTCGTTGGTGACGTCGGCTCGGACGAACCGGCCGCCGAGGTCCGGACGCGACCTTCTCGCCCTTGCCGGCGTCGCGGTCGACGATGACGACGGTGGCGCCGGCGTGCGACAAGCGGCGGGCCGAGGCCTCTCCCATGCCGGAAGCGCCGCCGGTGACGATCGCAGTGGAGTTTGCGAGCTGCATGGCGGCGCATCGTAAGTCACCGGGGAATCACGCCGCCCTTCGTGCCGTTGGCCCTCCTCGTGGCAGCGAGCGAGCCGAATGACCCTTCGTGTCGAGAGGTGCTCGCGATCATTCAGTGCTATGTCGACTGTGAGTGCGACGTCGTGACGATGCTGACGATCGCGGCACACCTCGACGGATGTGGAGCGTGTGATGCAGAGCTCCAAACGCTGCGCTGGTTGAAGGCGGCGGTGCGGCGGTGCGCCGGGCCGGGCGCGCCCGATGCCGCGGGATGGGGAAATCAGGCAGAATCCCGCTTGTGGCTCTGATCTCGTACGCGCAGCGGCTCCGCGTTCATGCGACGGCTGCTCCCGATCGTCCCACGATCACCGACCCACAACGCACGGTGACGCGCGGCGAGCTCGAACGGTATGCGAATCGCGCCGCACGCGCGCTCCGGGCCAAGGGCGTGCAACGGGGTGATCGTCTCACGATCGCGTTGCCGAACTCGGTGGATTTCGTCGCCGCGGTGATCGCGTGCCTGAAGCTCGGAGCGACGCCACAACCAGTGTCGTCGCGTCTTCCCGAGCGCGAGCTCGACGCGATCATCGCGCTCGCGCATCCCCGGGTCGTCGTCGGCGAGCCGCTCGCAGTCGACGGCTTCGACGACGGCCCACTGCCCGACGCAGTCTCCGAGCCGTGGAAGGCGATGACGTCGGGCGGGTCGACCGGGCGTCCGAAGCTCATCGAAGCCAGCGTGCGCGGTGTGATCGATCCCGACGCGCCGCCGCTGCTGATGATGAAGCTCGACGGCACGCATCTGATGCCCGGACCGCTCTATCACAACGGCCCCTTCGTGTGGACGATGACCGCATTGCTCGCGGGGAACCACGTGATCCTCGGCGGCGCATTCGACGCCGAAAAGACGCTCGCACTGATCGACACGCACCATCCCGATTCGATGTACGTCGTACCGACGATGATGGCGCGCATCTCGAAGCTGCCGCGCGCCGTGCGCGATCGCTACGACGTGTCGTCGCTGAAGGTCGTGTGGCACCTCGCGGCGCCCTGCCCAGCGTGGTTGAAGGAAGAATGGATCGAGTGGCTGGGCGCGCCGGTGATCTGGGAGCTGTATGCCGGGACCGAAGCGCAGGCGGCGACGATCATCAACGGTGTGGAGTGGCTCGAACATCGCGGGTCGGTCGGCAAGGTCGATCGCGAGCAGTTCAAGATCATGCGCGCCGACGGTTCCGACGCCGATCAGAGCGAGGTCGGCGAGGTGTTCATGCGGCCGTCGGCCGACGAGAGCGTGCGGACGTACCGCTACGTCGGCACGCACGCGCGGCGCATCGCCGGCGGCTGGGAATCGCTCGGTGACATGGGAATGATCGACGCCGACGGCTACCTCTATCTCAGCGACCGCCGGACCGACATGATCCTCGCCGGCGGTGCGAACATCTACCCGGCCGAGGTCGAGGCGGCGGTCGACGAGCATCCGCGGGTGCGGTCCTGCGCGGTGATCGGCTTGCCCGACGACGACCTCGGCAATCGTGTCCACGCGATCGTCCACACCGACGACGGCACGCCGATCGACGTCGACGAGCTGCGAGCGCACCTCGCCGACCGGCTCGTGCGCTACAAGATCCCCCGCACGTTCGAATTCACCGACGCGCCGCTGCGTGACGACGCCGGGAAGCTCCGGCGTTCGGCGTTGCGTGCCGAACGGGTGAAGGAATAAAGTAGAACCTGATTCTATTTCGGCCTACTCCGTCCCCGGGGGTTCCGATGGCAGGCACCGTCGATTTCGACGTCTTCGACGCGGACAACCACTACTACGAGGCGACCGACGCGTTCATCCGTCATCTGCCGCCGCGCCGCGTGAAGCTCGTGCAGTGGGCCGAGATCGGCGGCAAGCAGCGCATGGTCGTCGACAACAAGGTCTTTCGCTTCATCCCGAACCCCACATTCGATCCGGTCGCGCGGCCCGGCTGCCTCGACGAGTACTTCCGCGGCAAGAAGGCGGGCGACGACATTCGCGACGCGTTCGGCGAGCTCGAGCCGATCAACCCCGCGTACCGTGACCCCGCGGCGCGCATGAAGTTGATGGACGCGCAAGGGCTGCTCGGCTGCTTCTTGTTCCCGACGCTCGGCGTCGGTGTCGAAGAAGCGCTGCTTCACGATCCCGATGCGCTGCACGACGTGTTCCACACGTTCAACCAGTGGATGCGCGACGACTGGACGTTCAACTATCGCGACCGTATCTACGCGGCGCCGTACATCCCGCTGCAGGATCCGAAGCGCGCGGAGCAGGAGGTCGAGTACGCCCTCGCGAACGGCGCGCACGTCGTCGTGATGCGCGCGGGCCCGGTGCGTGGTCCGGGCTTTTCACGCACGCCCGGCGACCCGATGTACGACCGCGTGTGGGCGCGCATCGCCGAGGCCGGGATCCTCGCGGCGTACCACTCTGGTGACGCGGGCTACAACCGCTACGCCGACGAGTGGGCCATGTCCGATGCCCATCAGGGTGGCGACTTCCAGGCGTTCCGCAACGACCCTTTCCGCAGCGTCACGTCGGGGCACCGCCCGATCTACGACACGATCGCGGCGCTCGTGTGCCACGGCGTGATGCGGCGCCATCCGAACCTACGTGTCGCGACGATAGAGAGCGGCTCGGATTGGATGCCGTTGTTGCTCAAGGCGCTGAAGAAGTCGTACGGGCAGCTGCCGGCGGCGTACGAGCACGCCGACCCGGTCGAGCAGGTGCGCGCGCACGTGTGGGTGTCGCCGTACTACGAGGACGACCTCCCCGAGCTCCGCGACGAGCTCGGAGCGACTCGGATGATCTTCGGTTCCGATTATCCGCACGCCGAAGGGCTCGCCGATCCGAAGTCGTTCGTCGACGACCTGCCCGGTTTCTCCGAGGGCGAAGTGCGGCTGGTGATGCGGGAGAACGCACTCGAGCTCGCGCAGCCGCGCGCTTCATAGCAAAATGCCACGCGTCCGCGCTGTCGTGTCATGCTGGACGGCGGTGACGCGACTGATCCTGCACATCACGACCGAGCCCGAGTGGGAGAACGCCCGGACCGCGGGTGAGTACCGCGCGACGAGCCTCGACGACGAGGGCTTCATCCACTGCTCGTTGCCGACCCAGGTGACGCACGTCGCCGATTGGTTCTACCGCGACGTTCCCGACCTCGTGTTGCTGTGCGTCGATCCGGGCCGCTTGACGTCGGAGCTCCGGTGGGAGCCGTCAGCGGACGCATTCGCGGGCGACTTCCCGCACGTGTACGGCCCGATAGCCGTCGATGCAGTCGTCGACGCGGTGCCGTGGACGCGCGGCGACGACGGCTTCGCGTTGCCCGAAGAGATCCGCCACCGCCTCGACGGCTGACCCCGCCCCCGTGCGACGTCGCCGGGGCGTCACTGGGGGGTCGTTTTCCGACCCTCACTCACGCATCCGCGGGATCAGAGGTCGGGGAGGCCGAGTTCCAGGTTCGGGTACTCGATACCGCCGTCGACCTCGACGACTTTGCCGGTGACGAAGCCGCCGGCCCTCGACGCGAGGTAGAGCGCGCACAGCGCGATGTCTTCGGGCTCGCCGAGGCGCCGGAGCGGGGTGCGGCTCACCATCGCGTCGCGCAGCTCGGGATTCTCGAGCACGATCTCGAGTGCGCTGGTCGCGACCGATCCGACCGCGATCGCGTTCACGCGCACCTTGGGCGCGAGGTCCACGGCCAGCAGGCGTGTCAGGTGCGCGAGCGCGGCCTTGGCCGTGCCGTACGCGGCGTAGCCGCGATCCGACAGACGCCCCATCGCCGAGGAGATGTTGATCACGGCGCCCGCGCCGGTCTCGAGCAGGTGCGGCGTCGCGGCCTTCGTCAACACGAACGCGGTCGTCACGTTGAAGTGGAACGCACGCTCGAATGCGCCTGCGCTCGTGCTGAGGAACGGCTGAGGCATCGAACCACCGGCGTTGTTGACGACGACGTCGATGTGACCGAGCTCAGCCGCGGTCTGTTCGGCGATCCGCTCGAGGGCCGCGTTGTCGTTCACGTCACACGGGATGACCAGCGCGTTGCGGCCGGCGGAACGAATGTCGGCCGCAACCTCGTCGAGCTGCTCCTTCGTGCGCGACGCGATCGCGACGTCGGCACCGGCGTCGGCGAATGTGCGCGCGATCGCGGCGCCGATCCCTCTCCCGCCACCGGTGACGATCGCGACCTTGCCGTCGAGCATGAACGCGTCGAGGACGCTCACGAAACGTATCTGGACACGGCGTCGACGATGGCTGCGGGCTTGTCGCCGCCCTCGCGCTCGATCGTGATGCGCGTCGTCGCCTGTACGCCGCCCGGCACCTCCTTGGCGTCGAGGATCTCGCCCCGGCCGCGCAGCCGGGAGCCCACGGGCACCGGCGACGGGAACCGCACCTTCTCGGTGCCGTAGTTGATGCCCATCGAGATGTTGCTGACGCGTACGAGCTGTCCGAGGAAGTGCGACGCCAACGACATCGTCAGGTAGCCGTGGGCGATGGGTGCGCCGAACGGGCCGGCCTTGGCCCGCTCGGTGTCGACGTGGATCCACTGGTTGTCGAGCGTGGCTTCGGCGAATTTGTTGATCTGATCCTGGGTGATCGTGATCCAGGCGGTCGGTCCGAGCTGGGTGCCGGTTGCGTCGAGGAGTTCCTTGGGCGAGCCGAAGGTCGTCGTAGTCATGAACCGGACGCTAGTCACTGCGTCTCAGGCTGGGCCTGCCCGATGCCGATGACCGGAGAATGGCCGGGGTGCCGCCAACCATCGCGGCACGCGCCGCGGTCCAACCGCTCGACGTCCGGGATCCGGGCGTGCTCGACGCGCTCTCGGATGCAATCGCGATCCTCGGCGCCGACCTGCGGCCGCGCATGTTGCTCGGCGAGCTCGGCATGCGCGGCGGCTTCAGCCGCGCCGATCTCACGGGCCGGCTCGCCGACTGGGTGCACCAGGACGACTACGGGCCGATCCAAGCCGCGCTCGACGAGAGCCGAGCGCTGCCGGGCCTCGACGTCGAGGTGCGCGCCCGCGTTCGCAACGACCTCGACGGCTGGCACACGATGACGCTCGCGTTCCGCAACCTGCTCGATCATCCCGACGTGCAGGGGATCCTCGTACGCGTCATCGACCACACGGTGTTCGAGCGCGAGGCGCGATGGAAGACGCTCGTGGCCGAGAGCCCGATCGGCATCTGCGAGATCGAAGCCGACGACACATGCGTGTTCGTGAACCACGCTTTCGAGCGGCTCACCGGACTGTCGGCAGGGGAGGCGCTGGGCGGCGGGTGGTGCGCGGCGATTCACCCCGCCGACCTGGAAGCGATGCGCGCCCAACAACGTCACGCGGCCCAGGGCGGCGATGCGAAGCCGTCCAAGGTCCGGCTGACGACGACCGAGGGCGTCATGCGGTGGGTGAGCGCGCGGTGGGTGCCGTTGCGCCGAGAAGACGGTTCGCTGAGCGGTTTCCTCGGCACGCTCGAGGATGTCACCGAGCGGCAGCGGCTCGAGGAACGCCTCGAGTACGACGCGACGCACGATCGACTCACGGGGTTGGGCAGCCGCGCACTGCTCGTCGAAGAGTTGAACGCCGCGCTCGGTCGCGCGCGTCGCAGCGGTCAGGGCATCGCGCTCTTGTTCATCGACCTCGACGGCTTCAAGCGCGTCAACGACATGCTCGGACATGCAGCCGGCGACGAGCTGCTCGTGCACGTCGCGGAACGGTTACGCGGCGCGGTACGCGACGGCGATCTGTGTGTACGACTTGGCGGCGACGAGTTCGTCGTGTGCTGTCCCGACATGGACGGTGTCACGCCGGCGTCGACGCTCGCCGACCGCTTGCTCGCAACCGTCAGCGATCCCTACGACATTCACGGGCACGAGGTGTTGATCGGCGCCAGCATCGGAATCGCGAGTGCGCGCGGTGACGATCCGCTCTCGGCCGACCAGTTGCTCTCGAACGCGGACCTCGCGACGTATCGGGCGAAGCGGTTGGGACGCGGTCGCGTCGAGCTGTTCGACGAAGGCGTCCGCCGCCAGCTCGCGCAAGGCCGCCGCATCGCACGCACTGTGACGCGATTGCTCGACGAGCCGCGGCTTCCCATGCTGTGCACGCCGATCGCGCAACTCTCGACCGGCGCGCTGATGGGCTTCGACTGCGCGGTCGACTGGGAGCGCGCGGGGTTGCGCGAGGGCGATGCGATCGAACAGGTCGTCGAGCAAGCGGGCATTGCGCGCGCGCTCGATGTCGCGCTGGTGCGCACGGTCGTGTCGCAGCTCGCCGAGTGGGAGGCGCACCCACCGGGACCGATCATCCCCGGGCTCGGCATCACGCTGACGCGTTCGGGCGCGCTCTCGCCGCTGTTTCCCGGGCTCGTGCGCGACATGTTGCAGCGCAGCAACGTCACGCCGACGCGTTGCTGGATCGGCGTGCCCGAGGCGGCTGTCGCGCACGACGTCGATGCCGCATCGCGTGGCGCGAGCGCACTCGGCGAGCTCGGTCTCGGCGTCGCGCTGCGCGACTTCGGCTCGGCCGTGTCGTCGTTGCAGCAACTGCGAACGCTGCCGACGCCGGCGATCACGGTCGCGGGCCCGCTCGTCGCGGCGGTGAACGAGGCCGTCGACGATGTGAGCGGTGCACTGCTCGGCGCGATCGTGCAGTACGCCCGCGCGCTCGGACGCGTCGTTGTCGCGACGGGCGTGCAAAGCGCGAGCCACGCGCGCCGCTTGCACGAGCTCGGCTGTGACGTCGGATCGGGCATGGCGTTCGGTCCGACGATCCGGCCCGATGAGGTTGCCGAGTTCCTGGGGCGAGCCTGAGCGGCCGCCGGCTCCGAACGAGTTGGCACGATGGCGGCGCAGCCGTCACCTACCGTATTTCGCATGGCCCGCACCCGCGGCAACGGCGACTATTCGGCCGAGCACATACAGGTCCTCGAGGGGCTCGACCCCGTGCGCAAGCGGCCCGGTATGTACATCGGTTCGACCGGTCCGACCGGCCTGCATCACCTGATCTGGGAAGTGGTCGACAACGCGGTCGACGAGGCGATGGCCGGCTATTGCACGCGCATCGACGTGGTGTTGTGCGCCGACGGCGCGGTGCGCGTCAGCGACAACGGGCGTGGCATCCCCGTCGACGAGCACCCGCAGTACAAGGGCAAGTCGGCGGCCGAGATCGTGATGACCACGCTGCACGCGGGCGGCAAGTTCGGCGGCGGCGGCTACAAGATGTCAGGCGGTCTGCACGGCGTCGGCGTCTCGGTTGTGAACGCGCTGTCGACGCGCGTCCTGCTCGAGGTAGATCGCGACGGCAAGACCTGGCGCCAGGAATACAAGGCCGAAAAGCTCGGACGCACTCTGAAGCCGGGCGTGCCACAAGGAAAGCTCAAGGCCGTCGCGCAGTCCAAGCGCGGGCACACCGGCACCGCGGTCACGTTCTGGCCCGACCCCGACGTCTTCGAAGAGACCGAGTTCCGCTGGGCCACCGCGGCCGAGCGGCTGCAAGTGATGGCGTTCCTCAATCGCGGGCTCATGATCGTGCTCACCGACGAGCGCCCGGGCCGCAAGCAATCCGAGACGTTCATGTTCGAAGGCGGTCTCGTGGACTTCGTGCGGCACCTCAACGCGTCGAAGGAGCCGCTGTTCAAAGACGTCGGATACTTCGCCGACAAGGGAGCCGAAGGCGAGGTCGAGGTCGCGTGGCAGTGGAACAACGGCTACCACGAAGGCTTGCACTCGTTCGCCAATGGAATCTCCACCACCGAAGGCGGGATGCACGCCGAGGGCTTCAAGCGCGCGCTGACGCAGGCCGTGAACCGTTACGCGAAGGGTCGTAACCTCGTGAAGGGCAAGGACGCGACGTTCCAAGGCGACGACGTGCGCGAGGGACTGACCGCGATCGTGTCGGTGCGGCTGCGCGACCCGCAATTCGAAGGGCAGACGAAGGCGAAGCTCGGCAACACCGAGATCCGTTCGCTGGTCGAGCGCGCGACCAACGAGAACTTCGGGCACTGGCTCGAGGAGCACCCGAACCCGGCGAAGGCGATCGTGGCCAAGGCCGCGAACGCCGCCAAGGCGCGCAGCGCGGCGAAGCAGGCCCGCGACCTCACCCGCCGCAAGACCGCGCTCGACGGCGTCGGCATGCCCGACAAGCTCGCCGACTGCTCGTCGCGCACGCGCGACGAAGCCGAGCTGTTCCTGGTGGAGGGTGACTCGGCGGGCGGTTCGGCGCGTGACGCGCGCGATCCGAAGACGCAGGCGATCCTGCCGTTGCGCGGCAAGATCCTGAACGTCGAGCGCGCATCGATGGACAAGGTCGTCGCGAACCAGGAGATCCAGTCGCTGATCGCGGCGATCGGCGGCGGCATCGGCCCCGACTTCGACATCGCCAAGGTGCGCTACGGCAAGGTGATCGTGCTGGCCGACGCCGATGTGGACGGCGGGCACATCCGCACGCTCCTGATCACATTCTTCTACCGGCACATGACACCGCTCGTCGAGGCGGGCCGGTTGTACGTCGCCCAGCCGCCGCTCTACTCGGTCGAGATCGTTGGGCAGAAGGTGTACGTGCCCGACGACGCGGCGCGGCTGCGCGTGATGGACGAGCACCCGAACCGTCAGCTTGCATTCGCGCGGTTCAAGGGTCTCGGCGAGATGGACCCGCCAGAGTTGCGAGAGACGTGCATGGATCCCGCGACGCGGCACCTGGTGCAGCTCGACGTAGACCAAGCCGCGATCGCCGACGAGATCTTGTCGAAGCTGATGGGCGACGACGTCGAAGCCCGCCGCACCTGGATCCAACAGAACGCCAAGGACGCACGCTTCCTCGACGTCTGACGTCGGGGCGCACGGGGGCGTGTGTGGGGTGTCGCAGACGCACCCCTGCACACGCCCGGGGAGGAATGGGATGGCTCGCAGGAAGACGACCAATCAGTTGACGCTCGAGCCGGCGGCGACCGACGTGCCGACGCGCACGCTCGCCGAGGAGGTCGAGGCCGCGTTCCTCGAGTACTCGATGAGCGTCATCGTGTCGCGTGCGCTGCCCGACGTGCGCGACGGACTCAAGCCCGTGCAGCGACGCATCCTCTGGGCGATGCACGACGCGAACCTGCGGCCCGACCGTCCGTTCGTGAAGTGCGCGCGCGTCGTCGGCGAGGTGATGGCCAACTACCACCCGCACGGCGACAGCTCGATCTACGAGGCACTCGTGCGCATGGGCCAGCCGTTCTCGCTGACTGCGCCGCTGATCGACAAGCACGGCAACTTCGGTTCGCCGTCCGATCCGCCCGCCGCCTCGCGCTACACCGAGTGCCGGCTGTCGACGCTGGCGACGGAGATGCTCGCGGGCATCGATGAAGGCACCGTCGACAACGAATCGAACTACGACGCCTCACGTACCGAGCCGGTCGTGTTGCCGTCGAGGTTCCCGAACCTGCTGGTCAACGGTTCGCAGGGCATCGCGGTCGGCATGGCGACCAACATCCCGCCGCACAACCTCGCCGAGATCTGCAACGCCGCGATGCGTCTCATCGACAAGCCCGACGCGACTCTCTCGGAGCTCATGCGCCACGTGAAGGGCCCCGACTTCCCGACGGGTGCGCTGATCATGGGCGACGACGGCATCAAGGACGCGTATCGAACCGGACGTGGCACCGTGCGCTTGCGCGCAGTGCACACGATCGAGTCCGGCGCAAAGCGCGGCGGGCAGGCGATCGTGCTCACCGAGATTCCGTTCCAGACGAGCGTCGACGCGATCGCGGGCAAGCTCGCGGAACTCGTCGAGTCGGGCAAGATCGACGGCGTTCGCGACATCCGCAACGAATCGGGCCAGGGCAAAACGCGCCTCGTGATCGAGTTGCGCGCCGATACCAACCCGCAGATCGTGCTCAACAACCTGTTCAAGCACACGCAGGCACAGACGACGTTCCCGGTGAACATGGTGGCGCTCGTCGGCGGCGTGCCGCACACGATCACGTTGGCCGACGGGCTGCGCGGCTGGCTCGACCATCAAGTGGCCGTCGTCACCCGCCGCACGCAGTTCCGGCTCGAGAAGGCCGAAGCGCGCCTACACATCCTCGAAGGGCTCGCGAAAGCCGTCGACATGATCGACGCGGTCGTGAAGGTGATCCACGCGTCGAAAGATCGCGCCGCCGCGCGTGCCGCCCTGATGGGTAGGCGCTTCGGATTCTCCGAGATCCAGGCGAACCACATCCTCGACATGCCGCTCGGCCGCCTCACGCAGCTCGGCATCGAAGAGCTCACCAAGGAGCTTGCCGAGCTGCAGAAGCAGATCAAGGACTTGACGCGGATACTCGCCAAGCGCGACGTGCTGATGGCCGTGATCAAGGACGAGCTCACGGCGATACGCGACGCGCACAAGGAGCCTCGCCGCTCGCAGATCGTCGGCGACGACACTGGCACGATCGACGTCGTGGAACTCGTGGAAGACGAGCCGTACATCGTGACTGTGACCGCACGCGGCTACGTGCGGGCGGTGCCCGAGCGGCCGCGCGCGGCCAAGATCGCGAATCCGGGGGAGCGCGACGCGGTGGCGCAAGCAATCGCCACCACCGCGCTTGCCGGCGTGCTGTTCTTCACCGATCGCGGGCGCGCCTATCGCGCGATCGTGCACGAGCTGCCGAAGGAACGACTCACCGCCGCACAGAACCTGTTCCAGTTCGGCGACGGCGAGAAGGTCGTGGCGGTCGTGGACGCGCGCCTCCACGAGGAGCACCCGAACCTTGTGTTCGTCACCGCGAGCGGCGCAGTGAAGCGTACGAGCCTCGGTGAGTTCGCGGAGGCGTCGGGGCGCCAGAACGGTATCGTCGCCATGAAGGTCACTGCCGGCGATCGCATCGTCGCGGTGTTCCCCGGTTGGGATGAGTACGAGCTGTTGCTCGTGACCGCGAACGGCCAGGGCATCCGGTTCCCCGAAGACGACGTGCGTCCGGTCGGCCGCAGCGCAGGCGGGATCCGCGGCATCCGCGTGAAGGGCGACGACCGTGTGGTCGGCGTGTGCGCGGTCGCGCACGAGGAGTCGGTGGTGATCGCGACCGAGCACGGCTACGCCAAGCGCACGAGCATCGACGAGTTCCCCGTGCAGACGCGTGGCGGCTCCGGATTGAAGGCCGCCAAGATCGACAAGGCGCGTGGCAAGGTCGTCGCGGTGGCACTCGCCGCCGACGAGCTCGCGTTCGTGTCCGCCGACGGTTGCCTCGTGTTGCCCGCGTCGGGCGTGCGCGGCGCCGCTCGCGAAGGCGGCGGGTCCAAGACGTCACCCGAGAAGCTCGAGCGTGTCGTTCCCGTCGCCACCGCCAATCGTTTGGACAGTCCTCGGCGGTAGGGCGCGGGAAAGCATCCGAGCGGTCGGCTACGGCGCGGGGTTCTCGACCGTCTGCCAATCGCGCGTTGTCAGGTACGTGTGGAAATGTTCGGCGACGTGGAGCAGGTCGTCGGTCTTCTTCGGGTGTCGCAGCTCATAGAGATGCGGAAAGCGAGACATCGACTTCGTGAGCTCCCACAGCGCGACCGCATCGTCACCGGTCGGCGCGGGCACGACGACCGGGCCGTACACCGCATAGCCGTCGTTTTCCGCTCCGTCGGGCCGCTCGGGCCGAGGCGTGAACACGATCGTGGGCACGCCGTGGGCGCCGTGGTTCGCGACCGCCGCCTGGTGCTCGATGCGTGCCTCGTCGAGCGTCGTGTCGTCCGCCAACGCGCGCTCGACGAACACCGGGTCGAATCCAGCCGCGTCGATCACCTTCGCGTGCTGCTCGGGTACGTGGGTTTTCACACCGTCGTAGAAGAACGCGTGTCCGATCGCGTCGTACCAGCGGTCGAGCGCGTCGTTGCCGAGCTCACGGCGGATCAGCACACCGACGCGCATCTGCCCGAAGCCGTATGACCACGAGCGTTCCCAGGGGTGCCGTTTGCCGGCGGCGAGATTCACTTCCTCCAACGAGAAGAACCTCCACGTGATGTCGAGGCCGCCGTCGACTTGCGCGCGCACGTCGCGGATCCAGATCGACGTCTGGTACGCGTAGGGGCACATCGGGTCGAAGTAGAACGTGATCGCCTCTGGCATGTGAAGAGTCTCCCATGGCAGGTCTACCGTGCGCTCGTGCCGCCGTTCGCCGATCCGACCTCGCTGGTCGACGCGATGTTCGCCGACGAGGCGCGCTACGGCGTCACGTATGCCGCGCGCGTCGAGGGACGCGGCCAGGTGCTCGCCGAGCGCTACGGCGGTGCGCTTCCGCACTTCGACGGTCGCGACGAACCCGTCGGTCCTGATACACGACTGCTGTCGTGGTCGGTCGCGAAATCCGTGTTGCACGCCGCGGTCGGTGTGCTCGTCGGCGAGCACCGGCTCGAGCTCGATGCGCCACCCCGCGTGCGTGAATGGTCGGTGGGGGGCGATCCGCGTCGAGCGATCACGCTCGAGCACCTGCTCGCGATGCGCGACGGCCTCGACTTCCGCGAGGACTACGTCGATGCCGATCGCTCGGACGTCATCGACATGCTGTTCGGCACTGGTCGCCACGACGTCGCTCACTTCGCGGCCGACCGCGAACTGGCGCACACGCCGGGCAGCACGTTCAACTACTCGTCGGGGTCGTCGAACATCGTCGCTCGTCTCGTCGCCGACGTCGTCGGCGCCGGCGACGCGACGATCGAGTTCCTTCGCAACGCAGTGTTCGATCCGATCGGCATGTCGTCGGCGACCGTGCGCGTCGACGACGCGGGCACGTTCATCGGTTCGTCGTACGTGTACGCGACCGCACACGACTGGGTGCGCTTCGGGCAGTGCTATCTCCGCGACGGCGTGATCGCCGGCCGTCGTGTCGTCCCCGCAGGCTGGGTGGATCACGGGCGCAGGCCGCGCTCGATCGATCCGGCCGACGGACGCCCGTACGGCGCGCACTGGTGGATCCTGCGCGGAGCCGCCGACTCGTTCTACGCCCGCGGCTACGAGGGTCAACGTGTCGTGATCGTGCCGAGCCTCGACCTCGTGTTCGTGCGGTTCGGGCGCTCGACGGCCGATCATCTCGAGGCCATCCAGGAGTGGTGCCGACAGGTTGTCGCCGCCTGCGAACCGCCGAGTACGTTCGCACCATGAGCCGAGCACAACCGAGGCCGGAGCGGAAGGCATGACGGAGCCGGTCATCGCGAATCTCGAAGCAATCTGGCGCGACATCGTCGACATGTGCGACGGACTCGACAGCACGCAGTGGCACACCGCGACCGATTGCCCGGGCTGGAGCGTGCACGACAACGTCGCGCACATGATCGGCACCGAACGGATGCTGATGGGCGAGCAAACGAGTGCGCCGTCAGGCGCCGGCGACAAGCCGTATGTCCGCAACGACATCGGCAGGGCGAACGAACGGTGGATCGACGCGTACCGTGGATGGGACGGTACGAAGCTGCTCGACGAGTTCCGCTCGGTCACGGCGCGACGGCTCGACCAACTGCGCGCACTGACCCCGGCCGACTGGGATCGTGAAGGATTCACACCCGAAGGCCCCGGGCCGTACCGGCAGTTCATGGAAATACGCGTGTTCGACTGCTGGTATCACGACCAGGACATCCGCGAAGCTCTCGACCGGCCCGGCTTGCTCGAGGGAGTGATCGCCGACGCGTCGGTCGAGCGCATCGTGCGCAAGGCCCTCGGCTACGTGGTCGGCAAGAAGGCGGGCACCCCGCCGAACAGCACAGTCGTGTTCGACGTGATCGGCAATCCACCGGTCACCGCGACCATCGCGGTGCCACCCGAAGGTCGCGCCAAGCTCATCGCCGACGCGCCCACCGAGCCGACCACGCACATCACCCTCGACCGCCGCACGTTCGCGCGCCTCGCCGGCGGTCGATGGGACGGCGCTCAGGCCCGCCGAATGGGGGCTGTGCGCGTGGAGGGCAACCAGGCGCTCGGCAACCGCGTCGTCGACCACATGGCCTTCACGCTGTAGCAGCGACGCGCAACTGCGGGGGTAGCGTCGAAGGGGGGAATGCCCCCCTTCGACGATCAGACGCGTTCGGCGCGCCTGCGGCGTGAGAGCGCCGCGCCCGCGGCGAGCATCGTGCCGGCAATCGCGATCAATGCCTGCGGGTCGGAGCCCGTGAACGGCAGCTCCTCGGAGCCCGAGGTCGTCGCGGCGGTCGGCGAGGCGGGCGGCAATTCCTCGTTCGCCGACACAACGACGACCGGGGGCTCCGAAGGAGTATGGGGCCGCGGTGCCGGAGCGGGCTTCGGATGCGGCGTCGGGTGGTGCGTGGGCTTCGGGGTGAAGCAGTCCACGGTGTCGTGGAACGTCTGGCACACAGTCACGACGGCGTTGTTGCCGATCGCGAGCGCGTTGCCCGAGAACACCTGGGCCAACACGTCGGGCGAGCCGCTCTTCACCTGCGTCGCGCTCTTGGCCGATTTCACGTCGCCGCCGCTCCCGTTCGAGCCGGTCACGATGGCGACGACCGTGTTGTGGCCCGAGTCGGACGTGCTGAAGCCGATGTTCAACACGCCGCTGATCTGACGCACGCGCACGCCACCGGGAAGCGGGCCGCCGTCGGGGGCGATCGCACTGTCCCAACCGAGCAAGAACTCGGAACCGCTCAGCGTGCCGCCCAGGTCGAGCGTGACGCCGCCGATGTCGATCGACTGCGCGAACTGTGCGAACGGGTTCGCGCTGTCGAGCCACGAGAGGTTGGTCAGCAGCGCGAGGAATTGCGTGAGCGCGTCGCCGGCACCCACGAGCTCGGGATGCGCTTGCGTGAGCCCGTCGAGCGTGACGCCTGCCAACGCACCGTTGAAGCCGGTGTTCGCGAGCGCAACACCGAGGTTGCCGACGACCGCGGTTTGCGTCGCCGACGCGTTCCCGTCGCCGTGCACGCTGCCTTCGACGTTCTGATCGATCTCGGTCGCCGACGAGTTGCCGATCGCGCTCGCGTTACCGGTGCCGATGCTCGCGGTCGTCCCGCCGAGCGAGTTCTGGACGCCGGTCTGGGGCGGGCCGAACAGCGGCGCCAACGCGCTGAGCACCGCGTAGACGATCTCGGCTTCCTCGCTCGTCAGGTTGCTCGGGTCGAACGAGGCGAGCGCCACGTTGCCGCCGGAGTTCGCGAGCGCGGTCCCGAAGTTCACGATCACGGCCCGCTGGTCGATCACCAAGGTGGCGATGCCGCTCGCCGTGCCGTTCGCCGACTGATTGATCGCAGAATTCGAGCGGTCGCCGATCGCGCTCGCGTCGCCGGTGTAGATCTGGCCGTTCGACGCGCCGGTCGTGACCGCCTGCGTCGACGCGGGCAGGCCGTCGGTGCCGAGCGTGCCGATCGTGATGTTCAGACCGCTGTTGCCGAGCGCGATACCGACGTTGACGACGACGGCCTTCTGATTGCTCTGCTCACCGTTTTTGATGATCGCGCTCTGCTTGATACCGGTCTTGGAGTTGTTGCCGAGCGCACTCGCGTTGCCGGATTTGATGCTCGACTTGATCGTGCCGATGCCCGACGTGCCCGCGCCGCCCGCACCCACGACGTTGCTGCCGGTGTTCGAGTTGGCGACGCCGATGTTGACGACGAGCGCGATCTGCAAGATGTCGACGGTGCCCAAGCCGGTCGCTTCGGCGTGGGCCTGCTGACCGATCGTGCTGTTGCTGTTGGTGCCGACGGCGGACGAGTCGCCGGACGACGTGCCTGCTGTCGCCGACCCGTTGTTCGCGCCGGGCGTACCACTGGTCTGCGTGCCGGAGTTGCTCTGCGCGCCGGCCGCGTTGCCGCCGGTGTTCGCGACGCCGGTGCCGGTCGTGCCGACGTCGGCGTTCTGGTCGTTCGTGTTGTTCGGGGGGGTGGGCCCGGGCGCGCCGGCCGGTGTCGGCGGCGTCGGCTCGGCCTGCGGCGGCGTGGGGGGCATCGCGCTCTGGTCTTGCGGCGCCGGTGCCTGCGTCGAGGTGTCGGTGGGCGGCGGCGTCGTTCCCGTGTCGGCCGGCGCGGTGGTGCTGTCGGTCGCCGGCGTCGACGTCGCCGGTGCCGGATCGGTCGCAGTGTTGTCGGGTGCAACCGCGGTCGTGGTTTCGGGTGCCGGCGTGGTGGCGGCTTCGTCCGCGTGGGCGTGGCCCGCGAACAGCAACAACGCGATGAACACGAGCGTTGCTGCGAACAGCATGCGAAGCCCGAGCTTCGCGGATGCCACGACCACGACTACTGCTCCTTCAGTGTTGACGACCGACGGTGTGCGTCGAACGTCCCCCGCGTCCTCTCCGTGACTGCGGGTGGCCGCCCGACTCTACGAAGACAACCAGGGGAGGAGCAAGAGCTCCTCCCCTGATTCCCAACGATTACCAGTTCAGGTGGTTGTCGTTCCAACCGCTGATCGTCGCGCCCTCGGCGTCAGTCGAAGCGTTCGCGGAACCGGAGTTGTTCTGCGAGACGTTCGTCTTGCTCGAGTTGCTCGCCGATGCGTCACCCGTCTGCACGTAGGCCGACGACTTGCCGGTGTTGGAACCGGCATTGGTGTTCGACGCCGCACCCGCAGAGTTGCCTGCGGTGTTCGTACCGTCGGCGCCATTGTTGTTGATGTCGCCGCCGTTGGCGTTGCCGTACGCGCTCTGAACGTTCAGGTTCGCGCCGATCACGCCCGACTTTGCGGAGTTGAAACCGGAGTTCGCAACCGCTGCTTGCTCCGTACGCACGTGCGAGTCCTGGTCGACGGAGAGGTCGGCGTTGTTGGAAATGCCACCGCCACCGCTGATCGTCGCACCCTTGGCACCCGTGTAGGCGTCCGCACCACCGCCGTTGTTCTGGCTGACCTTGGTGTCCGAGTAGTTGTCGGCCTTCGCCTTGCCGGTCTTCACCGAGGCGCTGGAGTCGCCGTCGTTCGTACCGGTGTTGTCGTTGGTCGCCGGAGCGCCGAGGTTGCCAGCGGTGTTGTTGCCGTTGGCCCCGTAGTTGCTGATGTTGCCGTCGCCGGCACTGCCGTCGGCGAGCTGGTCGCTGTAGTTGACGCCCGCAACGAACGACCCCGCGTGATTGAAGCCGCTGTTGGAGAGCCCGAACTGGTCCGTTTGCACGGAGCTGTGCTGATCAACATGCACATCCGCGTCGTTCCAGATCTTCGAGCTGTTCGCCGACGCCCCAGTGGCCATCGCCACCGACGAGGCCGCCGCCACCGTCGTCGCCAGTGTTGCCTTCCACTTGCCCGTTGCCTTCACTGAGGCATCCTCCCTGTCTTCGTGCACGAATCACCGACCGCCAGGCGCTCGGCGCGCTCATCGAGCGCAGGGAGACACAAACAGAACGCGGCAAGGAACGGAAGTACAAAGGGGAGCCAGCATCGCGACGGTTGTCCTACACGGGGTATCGGATTCCGCGCGTTTTCGCGTTAGTGTGCGCGCGTAGGGGGAGCACCTGTCGGGTGTTGTCCGGGGGCGACGGGAGTGGGGACATGGATCGGGTTCGCGCAGTGGGCTCAGCGCGCGGGGTTTTGGTCGCAGTAGCGGAGCCGTTGCCGCTGGCCAACTTGTTCGCGAACGCGGGTTTCGCGCCTTTGCTTGCTTTTACCAGCGACCAGATCATCGATTTCGCGCGTACTGCCGAAGTCGTGGTGACCGACGATTCGATCGATCCCGACGGGCGGATGCTGCAGCAGGCGGGCACGTTGCAGGACACGATTCGCGTGTTCGTCACCGAGCCGCACCGGCTCGCGCCGCCCGACGTGCACGCGATCGTGCCGCCCGACGTGCCCGACGAGGTGCTTTCCCGCGCGCTGACGCTGCTCGCGCTCCGTGGGGAGCGTGGTCTGGCGCAGGTGTTGAGCTGGGGTCCGCTGCGGCTCGATCTCGCCCGGCGCGAAGCCCGCTGGCGTGGTTCGCTGTGCTCGCTGACACAGACACAGTTCGACATTCTCGTCACGCTCGTGCGCGCCGAGGGCGCCGTCGTGTCGAAAGTCGATCTCCAGAAGGCGATCTGGCCGAACGAACCACCCGACGCGGGTGAGCGGCTCGTGGCCCACATTCGCCGGATCCGCAGTCGTATCGAAGAAGAGCCGTCGCGACCGAAGTTCCTGTTGACGTCGCGGGGGATCGGGTTCTGCCTCGCGCAACCCGACGACGTGCGCGACGAGGCGCGGCCCGGCGCCGACCGCCGGCCGATGCATCTGCGCAGCGTGCAGGGCGATCGGGCCTGACGGCCGGTCCGAAGGCAGCCGGCGGGAACGCGGTAGATTCCGCGGTGTGAAAGCGCTGCTGTACGGCGTCGCGCCGGAATCTCATCCAGTTCCTGACACCGACAACATGCTGCTGCGCAACCTCGCGCAGACGCCGATGCGGCTCGTCGATCTCGACGAACCGACACCACCGTTACCCGATTGGGTCGTGATGCGACCCCGCCTCACCGGCGTTTGCGGGTCGGATGCGAAGCAGGTCTTCATGGATTGGGGAGACGTCGCGTCCGCCGACAACCCGATGAAGGGATTTTTTTCTCTACCCCAGGTCCTGGGACACGAAGTCGTCGCGGATGTCGTCGCCCTCGGGCCCGACGCCGAAGGGCTCGAGATCGGCGACCGCGTCGTGTTGAACCCGTGGCTGTCGTGCGCGCCGCGCGGCGTGTCGCCGGTGTGTCCGGCGTGCGAGAACGGCGACTACAGCTTGTGTTGGTCGTTCGACGTCGGGCCGATCCCGCCCGGGATCCACATCGGTACCGCGCGCGACGTCAACGGCGGCTACGCGCAGCTCATGCCCGCGCACGACACGCAGTTGTTCAAGGTTCCCGACGACGTTGCCGACGAGCTGGCCGTCTTCGCCGACCCGTTCGCGGTGTCGATGCACTCGGTCACGCGCCATCCGCCGCCCCCGGGCGCCAAGGTGATGGTGTACGGCGCCGGGGCGCTCGGTACGTGTGCGGTCGCCGTGCTGCGCGCGCTTTATCCCGACGTCGAAGTGCTCGTCGTCGCGCGCTTCGACACGCAGGCCGAGCTCGCGCGGAAGCTCGGCGCGACGGTGATCGGTCACGAGCCCGCGTTGCGCGTGATCGAAGAAGCGACCGCGTGGTCGGGCGGCAAGTTGCGCGACAGCGACGGGCTGCCGATGGCGTTTCCGGGCGCGATCGACGTCGTGTACGACACGGTCGGCAAGCGGGAGACGTTCGAGGTCGGCACGCGCGTCCTCCGCGCGCGCGGCACGCTCGTGAAGGCGGGCGTGCACGGTCCGACGTGGTGGGAGGACACGCCGCTGTACTTCAAGGAGATCTCGATGGTCGGTTCGAACGCATTCGGGTTCGAGGAGGTCGACGGCGTGCGCCAGCACGGCATCGCGCACTACCTCGATCTCGTGCACGACGGGCGGGTCGACCTCACCGGCATGCTCACGCACACGTTCGCGCTCGACGACTGGCGCGACGCGTTCGGCGCGCTCGCAACGCAAGAGCAGTCGGGCGCGATCAAAGTCGCATTCGACTTTCGATGATTTCGAGTCGCACTCGCTGCGCGGCCGGATACCGGCCTCGCGGACGCTCGTCGCTCCCGCCAGTCGTTGCGCTCGCGCTCCTCGCTCCGCGACGCCCTCGTGCATCATCGTGCCGTCATGTCTGAAGACGACGTCGTGCTGGTCGACGTCGCCGATCGCGTCGCCGTCATCACGCTGCACCGGCCCGCGCAGCGGAATGCATTGAACCGCGCCGTGCGGCGCGCGCTGCCGGCGGCCATCTCGCGCGGCGACGGTGACGACAACGTCGACGTCATGATTCTCACCGGCGCCGATCCGGCGTTCTGCGCGGGTGTCGACCTGAAGGAGTTCGGCTCGGGTCAGATCGAGCCGGGCGAGGGTTTTGCCGAGGTCGGAGACGGGCGCGGGTCGTTCCGGGCGCGCTGCCGCCGCACACGAAGCCGCTGATCGGCGCGATCAACGGCGCTGCGGTCACCGGAGGCTTCGAGGTCGCGTTGAACTGCGACTTCCTGATCGCGTCGGAGCGAGCGCGCTTCTCCGACACGCACTCGCGCGTCGGGGTCATGCCCGGCTGGGGACTCACAGTGCTGCTCGCGCAACGCATCGGTGTCGGGCGGGCGAAGCAGATGAGCGCGACCGGCAACTACATCGACGCGCGCCGCGCGTTCGAATGGGGGCTGGTGAACGAGGTGGTCCCGCACGACGACTTGTTGCCGTTCTGCCGGGCGCTCGCCGCCGACATCGTGTCGAACGACCAGCCCGGTGTGCGGCGCATGCTCCAGACGTACAACGAGGTCACCGGCACGACGGTCGACGAAGGCTGGAAGATCGAGTCGCGCGTGAGCCGCGAGTGGGAAGGGCCCGGCTTCGACCCCGCGTCGATCGAAGCGCGGCGGCTGAAGGTCGTCGAGCGCGGGCGGCGGCAAATTCAGTCGTAAGGCCTTGACTTTGCAGGTGTGAAAATGCCATTTTCAGCGCTGTGGCAGGCTCTACGACGCAGCTCGACGAGCGCAGCGCGCTGATCGACGCCGGTCTCGCGGTGCTCCGCCGGCAGGGTTCGGCGAGCCTCACCGTGGCTGACGTGCTCGCAGAGGCAGGGCTGTCGACGCGCGCGTTCTACCGCCATTTCTCGTCGAAGGACGAACTCGTGCTCGCGATCTACGAGCACGACGCCCGCGCCACGCAGACGCGACTGCGCGAGCGAATGGCGGCCGCGGCGTCCGCACGAGACGCGCTCGACGTGTGGCTCGACGAGACGCTCGCGTTGGGCTTCGATGCGCGCCGTGCGCGTCGGACGCGTCCGCTCGCCAAGGAAGGACTGCGGCTGCAAGCCGAGTTTCCACGTCAGTTCGCGACGATCGTCGATGACGTCGTCGGTGCGCTGGCCGACGTCTTGCAGGCGTTTCCGACCACGGACCCCGCGCGTGACGCGCGCACGATCCACGCGATCGCATGGGCACTCGTCGCCGAGCGGCTCGCCGGTGGCGCGATCACGCGCGAGCACGCGAAGGCGCATGTATTGCGGTTCTGCGCGCCCGTGATCGGCGCGCTTTCGTGAGCCTGCCGCGCGATCAGCAGTACTACGCCCCCGAGATCGAGACCATGCCACGCGCCGAGCTCGAGGAGCTGCAGTGGACGCGCCTCGCCGAGCTGCTGCCGTACGCGTACGAGCGCTCGACGCTGATCCGGTCGGTGTGGGACGCCGCCAATGTGCAGCCGCGCGACATTCGGTCGCTCGAAGACTTCCGCGAGCGTGTGCCGTTCACCGACAAGGACACGGTGCGCCACTTCCGCGACGATCACGGTGATCCCTACGGCGGCCTGCTCTGCGTCCCGCCATCGGAGCTCACCGGCGCGAGCTCGACGTCGGGCACGACCGGGGATCCGACGCTCGTCCCCGAGCAGTGGGGCGGCAACGGCGGCACACCGTCGATCATCACGCGCGATCTCTGGGGCTGGGGCGTGCGGCCCGGTGACTACGTCGCGCTCGTGTTGTTCACGTTCCGCGGACCGACGTACGGACTCTTCCAGGGATCGCTCGGCACGACGCCGATTCTCCTCGACTTCGATCCCGACGAGATGGAGCGGTTCTGCGAGCTGTCGCTCGAATACCGCCCGACGGCCGTCTACAACTTCGGCTCGGTGCTCGTCAACGCGGTGAAGGACGCATGTGACCGGCGCGGCCTCGATCCGCGCGACGTGTTCTCGTCGTACCGGGGCGTCACGTTCGCCGGCGAGCCGCTGTCGCCCCGTGCGCGTGCACTCGCGGAGAGCTGGGGCATCGAGCTGTTCGAGCACGGCAACGTCGGCGACGTCACCGGTTCGTTCGAGTGCGTCGCGCACGACGGTCTCCACTTCTGGGAGGACACGGTCTTCGTCGAAGGCGTCGATGCCGACGGCGATCGGTGCGAGCTCGTCGCGACGTCGCTCGAAAATCGCATCGCGCCGCTGGTGCGGTATCGCTCCGACGACATCGTGCGCCTCACGACCGAACGCTGCGCCTGCGGACGCACCCACGCGCGGATGTGGCCGCTCGGCCGCAAGAGCGACGAGGTCGTCGTCGACGGCGTGTCGGTGTTGCCGGTCGACGTATGGGCGGCGATCGAGACCGTCGACGCGTCCGCGATGGGCCTCTTCCAGGTGGTGCGAGGGGCACGCGCGGTCGACCGGCTGCGATTGCGTGTGGGCTACGCGCCCGAGTGGGCGGATCGTGTGCCGCAGGTCGGCGAGGCAGTGCGCGCGGCGGTGCTGGACGCGGCCGGTGTCGAACCCGACGTCGAGCTCGTGCCGGACGCGGCGCTGCTGCGGCTCGGCCCGCCGCACAAGATCCCGCGAGTGGCCCGGCAATGACCGCGCTGTGGGGGATCGGTTCGTATGTCGACGCTGCCGGCCGGCGCGTGCCGTGGCGTATCTCGCACGACGAGATCAACCGCGACATCGGATCGGCAACGAACGTGCTCGGCATGCTCGACATCGCGGGACGCGGCGTGCTGTGGTGCTCGATGCTGTCGCAGGCGGGCAGCTTCTGGCCCTACGTGTGCGGGACGTTTCTCTGCCGCGGACGGTTGTCGTGCGCGGACGCGACCGCGGGCGAGGCGGCACGCGTCGCGATGTTCTTGCGGCTCATGGAGTTCGACGCGGTGTTCGGAATCACCGAAGGGCTCCTCGACGGGATCGACGAGAGCGGGCGCGCCTACGACGATCTGTTCGCCGGCGTGCGCGTCGTTGCTGCCCACCCGGGCGCGTACGAGCGGCTGGAGCGCGCCGGCATCGCGGCGACGCGCTTCGTGTTGTGCGCGCCCGCGGTTGCGATCGGGCGCGCACCCGGCGCACCTGCACGCGTCGCGGCCGACGAGTGGTCGGTCGACGTCGACGACGGCCGCATCGTGGTGAGCGCACGGCAACCACGCGCGCAGCAGTTCGAACGGACCCCGACTGCGGTGCGCGGCGAGATCGAAGACGGAGGAGTGGTGTGGTGACGACGACGGAAACGAAACGGCGTTCGTTGATCAGCGCGGACAATCATGTGTTCGAACCGGTGACGCTGTGGCAGGAGCGCTTGCCGCCGACGTTCCGGGCGCGGGGGCCGCGTGTCGAAACCCGCGGTGAGTGGATCGTGATGGCGATCGAGGGCATGCCCGACCGCAAGCTGACGCGCGTCGACGGCGACGTGGGCGGCGCGAGCGGCAGTGGTGGCCACGGGCCCCGGTTCGGGGCCGGCGCATCCGACCTCGGTCAGCGGCTGCGCGACATGGCGCTCGACGGCGTCGTCGCCGAGGTGATCTATCCGACCTTCGGATTGTTCATCGACATGATCCCGGCCGCCGATCTCCAGATGGCGTGCGCGCAGGTGTACAACGACTGGCTCGCGGAGTCGTTCCTCGCGCGTCCCGACGTGTTCATTCCTGCCGCGGTCGTGCCGGTGCGCGACGTCGCGTCGGCGACGGCGGAGTTGGCGCGCGTTGCCGAGCTCGGGTTCAAGGCGGCGATGATCCCGACGTCGCCGCCCGATGGCCTGCCGTACAACCGTCCTGAGTACTACGCGCTGTGGGAAATCGCGAGCTCGGCCGGGATGCCGTTGTCGTTGCACACCGGCACCGGCGCGCTGCCGCAGTTCGAGCGCGGGCCGGGTGGCGCGGTGATCAACTACACCAGGGTGGGGCTGCTCTCGGCCGAGACGCTGTGCTACTTCAGCGCGTCGGGCGCGCTCGAACGGTTCCCGCGGCTGCGGCTGGTGTTCGTCGAGACCGGCGCGGGGTGGTTCGCGTATTGCTGCGAGCGCATGGACGAAGCGTTCGAGGAGCACGAGCAATGGGTGAAGCCGAAGCTCGCAGCACCGCCGAGCCACTACGCGAGGACCCAGTGTTACGTGACGCTCGGCGCCGACCGGGCGCCGTTGCTGACGCGTGAGATCACCGGTGTCGAGCCGTTGCTGTGGGCCAGCGACTATCCACATCCCGAAGGCACGTTCCCGCACAGCCAGGAAGTCGTCGCCCGCATCTTCGCCGGCGTGCCCGAGGAAGAGATGCAAGCGATCGTCGGCGGCAACGCCGGTCGCCTGTACGGCGTTTCAACCGCCTGATGGCAGGAAAACCCGCGCATACCGCGGTTTTCGCTGCCAACTGTTGGCAGGAAAACCCGCGCATACCGCGGATTTCGCTGCCAACTGTTGGAGGGGATGCGGCGTGACGTTGAAGGACAAGGCCGCGGTGGTCGGGGTGGGGGCGACGCCGTACTACCGGCGTGGCGAGTCGTTGCCGCAGACGGCGATGGAGCTCGCCGGAAAGGCCACGCTGGCGGCCCTCGCGGACGCGGGACTCGCAGTCGACGACCTCGACGGGTTCGCGCTCTACAGCATGGGCTTCGACACCTCGCTGTTCGCGCAATGGCTCGGCGTGCGCGACGTGCGGTTCACCGCGATGCTCACCGGCGGGGGAGGCGGCGCAGCAGGGTCGGTCGGTCTGGCGGCCGCCGCGATCCACAGCGGCATGGCCGAGTGTGTCGTGTCGGTGATGACGTTGCAGCAAGCCGCGAGCCGCTTCGGCGCGTCGTTCGCGCCGCGCGGTCAGAAGGGCGCGGTCTACAGCGCGCCCCCGTCGCCCGAAGGCAACTTCATCCAACCTTCGGGCTTGATGGCGCCGGGTCAGATGTTCGCGGTGCTCGCGCAGCGCCACATGCACCTGTACGGCACAACGCGTGAGCACTTCTGCGAGGTCGCGATCTCGACCCGCAACAACGCGATCCGCCGCCCGAACGCGCTGATGAAGGAGCCCTTGACGCGCGACGACTACTTCAACGCGCGGATGATCTCCGATCCCTTGTGCCTTTACGACTTCTGCCTGGAATGCGACGGCGCGGTCGCGGTGATCACGACCAGTGCGGAGCGCGCGCGCGACCTCGAGCACCCGCCGGTGTACGTGATGGCGTCCGCACACGGAGGCCACGGTCGTTGGGGGCAAGCGATCACATGGATGGGCATGCCGGACGACGAGTTCACGTCGTCGGGACACCGCCCGGTCGCCCGGCGTCTCTACGAGATGGCAGGCGTGACGCCCCAGGACGTCGACGTCGCGCTGGTCTACGACCACTTCAGCCCGATGGTCATCCTGCAGCTCGAGGACTACGGGTTCTGCAAGGTCGGTGAAGGCGGCCCGTTCGTCGGTGACGGCAACATTCGGTGGCCCGGCGGCTCGCTGCCGGTCAACACGCACGGCGGCAACCTCTCCGAGGCGTACATCATCGGCATGACCCACGTGATGGAAGCCGTCGAGCAGATGCGAGGCGCCGCGATCAACCAGGTCGAGGACGCGGAGATCGCGCTCGTCACCGGCGGCCCCGCGTCGATCCCGGTGTCGTCGCTGATCTTGAGGAGGGCGTGATGAACGGCGTGTTGCCGGGAGACCTGATCCAACTCTCGCCCAGTCCGTCGACCGAGCCGTTCTGGGCGGCAACCGCGCAACATCGTCTCGTCGTGCCGCGCTGCACGACATGCGGCACGTTCCGCCTGCCGCCCTCGCCGTTCTGTTGGAAGTGCCGCGCCCAGGGCCTCGACTGGGTCGAGCACGTCGGCAACGGCACCGTGTACTCGTACACGGTCATCCGGCACGCGGTCATCCCACCCGTGCGCGACGCGCTCCCCCTCGTTGCCGCGGTGATCGAGCTGCCGAACACGAACGGGTGCCGGCTCGTCGCCAACATCGTCGACTGCGAGCCGCAAGACGTGCGCATCGGCGCGCCCGTGACGCTCGACTGGTACGACGTGCGTGACGGCACGACGATCCCGGTCTTCCGCTTGTGAGCAGCCAGGCGCGGCGCGACCGTTCGGGAAGTGCCCGCGCGAGTCGTGGAGAGGACGTCGGGAGCGGAGCGGAATGAGCAACGGTACGGGACGGCGGACACTGGCGGACGTGCTTCGCAGTCACGCGCGCTCACGGCCCGACGGCGTTGCGCTCGTCGAAGGCGAGACGACGTTCACGTGGCGGGCCGCCAACGAACGCGCCAGTCGCGTCGCGCACGCCTTGCGAGGCGAAGGCGTCGGTCACGGCGATCGTGTGTTGTGGCTCGGACAGAATTCGTTTCGCCTCCAAGAACTGCTGCTCGCCTGCTGCAAGCTCGGCGCGCTGTTCTGCCCGGCGAACTGGCGCCAGCAGCCCGAGGAACTCGCGTTCGTCATCGACGATCTCGAGCCACGTGTCGTCGTGTGGCAGCACGAGGAGGTCGACGCAACCGTGCACGCGGGGCGTGCCGCCGCGACGCACACGAATTCGCTCTGGATCGCGCACGACGACGGCGAGTACGAGGCATGGGTCGGACGCGTGCTGGCGCGACATCGACGATCCCGATGCTGACGCCGACGACGCCGAACCATTGTTGTTGATCTACACGGCCGCGTTCGACGGCCGCCCGAACGCGGCGATGCTGCCGTCTCGCGCGCTGATCGCGCAGGGTGCGCTTATGGCGCCGTGGTCCGAGATTGACGCCGGCTACGTGTTCTTGAACTCGGGCCCGCTGTTCCACATCGGAACGTTCATGCCGAACCTCTCGACGTTCGTGAGCGGCGGCACCAATGTGTTCGTGCGCCGTTCCGACGGTGCGGAGATGTGTGCCGCGATCGAACGCAATCGATGCACTGGAGCCTTCGTCGTCGGCCCGATGGTCGACGCGATTGTCGCCGCCAATGCGGACGGACGCTACGACTTGTCGTCGTTGCGGGGGAAGCGCGGCAACCCGACCTTCGACGCGTGGGTGCGGGGCGACGACAGCGCGTGGGGTCGGCGGGCAGGGGGGTACGGCCAGAGTGAGGTGATGGGCTTCGCGACGTTCAACCTGCTCGGTGCCGACGCCATCGGCCTGCACGGCCGCACGTCGCCGGTCGTCGACGTACGCGTGGTCGACCCGGGCGATCGCGACGTCGATCCGGGCGAGGTGGGCGAGATCGCAGTGCGTGGCACGACCGTGATGTGCGGCTACTGGAACCGGCCCGAGCTGAACGTGTTCCGGTCGCGGAACGGCTGGCACCACACGAACGACCTCGGCCGGTTCGAAGTCGACGGATCGTTCACCTTCGTCGGACCGAAGACGCGCATGTTGAAGTCGGCTGCGGAGAACATCTACCCGATCGAGGTCGAGAACTGCATCAAGCAGCATCCGGCGGTCGCGGACTGCGCGGTGATCGGTGTACCCGACGACACCTGGGTGCAGGCAGTCAAGGCCGTCGTCGTCCTGCGTGACGACCGTGCCGCGACGGTCGACGAGCTCATCGCGCATTGCAAGGCGCGGATCGCGTCGTACAAGAAGCCCCGCGACATCGTGTTCGTCGAGGCAATTCCTCGAGTCGGTGCCGACCCCGACTACGACACACTCGACGCGGACTTCGGTGGTGGTGGCTACCCCGGGGGCTCGACGCGTAGCGCGTGAGCTGTGCCCGACCCCGCGATCTCGACGATGTCCTGGTGCACCCGGTCGCGGCCGCCGAGCTCGAGGGCGATTGTCATGCCGGGCGTCAACACCGTGTCGTCGTCGCACGGTTCCACGCCGCGCCCGACGCCGTGCACGAGCGCGCCGCGCGTCCGCAGTGCACCGGCGGTCGTGCCGGCCGTGCAGGCGCCGACGAGCGCGTGCCAGCCCGGGGGCGGTTCGAGCGCCGCAGAGGCGCGGTGCCCGACGCGGTAGGTGCGCGCGAACGACGCCTCCCAACCGTCGCGCAACGCGCCGGCGCGCAACACGACCCGATCGTCCTCCACGAAGACACGGTCGGGCGGCAGCCACGTCGAGGCGCTGCCGCCGAGCGCGCACGCGACACCTTCGAACGCAGGCGTGGTCACGCCGAAGATCGCGAACGCCGCCGCGCACGCGCCACGCAACGTGCGCGGGTGTATCCCCGGGCGTAGGGCATCGGCCATCGCGAGCAATCCTGCCGATGCGACCTCTGATGCGGCGCGCACGCCGCCGGCGCGCGCGGGATCGGTCGCCGCGCAGCTCCGCGAACACGCACGCGGCATCGACGAGCTCGGCGCCGGGAGCGACTTGCTCGAGCAGCGCCGGCATCATCGGCGTCATGCCGTCGACTGCGATTCGGCGCGCGTCGAGCACGCCCGGAATCGACGCGAGCGCGGCGACGAGCTTCGCCGGGTTCCACGTGATGCCGAACAGCCGCTCGAAGGGGAAGCCGTCCGGCACCGCGTCGTCGCTGTTCGACAACACGTGCACCGCACCCGTGTCGCGCACGACGACGCAGCCGGGAGAGAACGGGCGGGTTCCCGCCAGCCACAAGCGCGTCGTTCCCGCGACGGTGCGCGCGTTCGCCTCGCGCCCGAGCATCATCACGTCGATGCCGCGCCGCGCCATCACGTCGAGCGCCAGCTCCAGCTCCGGCTCCGGCTCCGGCTCCCGACGCTCGCTCACGCGAACTCGTCGAGCTCGGCACGGGACGACAGCCGTGTGTATCCGTCGTCGGTGACGGCGACGATCTCTTCGGAGCGGTGACCGGCGTAGCCGTCGTCCCAGATCACCGGCTCGAGCACGAGCACCATGCCCGGCGCTATCACGAGCGACGCGTCGAAGTCGTCGCCGAGGTCGGTGCCGACGAACGGCATCTCTGCGCTGTCGGTACCGCACCCGTGTGCGAGGTAGAAATACGACAACCAGGGCAGTGCGCCGTGATGCTGTGCCGGCCGCACGCGTCGAGATCGGCCGCCGTCGCGCCCGGACGCACGACCGTAAGCGCGTGGTCGACGACGTCACGCCACTGTGCGAACTGCACGCGTGCGCATGCTCGGGCGTCTCACCGACGATCCACGTGGCGCCGAAGTCAGATGCGTAGCCGTGCAGATTGATGCCGGTGTCGACCCAGATCACGTCACCGTCACGCAGCACCTGTGGTCGGGTCGGCAAGGGGTAGACGACCTCGCCCGTCACCGAGTACCCGCCGTCGGCGACCGACGCGGGCATCACTTGGAACACGGGATCGACGGTGTTCGCCGTCGCGCCGTGCTCGGCGACGGCGCGCAGGAACGCGCCCGACAGGTCGGTCGCCTTCGCGCCGGCCACCGCGAGCGGGCGCACCTCGCGCATCGCCCGCTCGTTGATCGCCTGCGCCTGACGAATGCACTCGAGCTCGTCGAGCGTTTTCGTCAACTTCGCGGGCACCAACACCGCGCTCGCGTCGAGCGGCCCGCGATCGGCGTCGTGCAGCGCCGTCCACAGGGGAAACGGACAGTCGTCGATGGCGAGCACGCCCGAAGGCAGCTGGTCGACCAACGCCGCCGCGCCGGCGTGCGTTCTCGACCGCAAGCGCGTCGTGGACGAACTCGGCGGGCAGGTCAGCCGGGACGCCCTCGGGGAACGCGGTGTACACGTGTGGCGCCTCGGCGTCGCGTTCGAAGATCGCGACCGATCGCCACCAGCCGGCGCGCACATGATCGGCGGCCGGAACTCGCGAACCCGTCGTGTACGACACATTGTTCTGGCCGCAACACACCAGGACGTCGACCCCGGCCGCGTGCATCGCACCGCGGAGCTTCTCGACGCGGTCGAGCCGCATGCGCGCGAGGTCGAGCGTGCGCAACGGCGCGGTCACGGCGGCACGCTAATGAAGTTGGCGAGTCGCCGCCGCGAGCCGCGGCCCCGGATCGCATTCCTCGAACGACGTGTAGCGCGAGACCCGAATCGACGGCGGCCACGTACGGGGCCGCAAACCGGCCTTCAGCCAGAGCGCGTCGAGGAAGTCGTCGCGCTCGCCGACCTTGGCCCATACCGACGGCAACAGCGTGGCCCGGTAGCCGTGGTCGACCTCGACCGTCAGCCCGTCGACGCCCGGGCGCACTGCGCCGCGGAGCGCGTCGAACGACGGCACGGAGAGCGGCTCCGACGGCGAAAGCACCGACACCTTGACGCTCATCTGGGGGAAGTCGTCGGCGGTGAGCGGCGGCAGACGCGGGTCGTCGAACGCGGCCGCGAGCGCGTGCTCGCGCGATGTCGACCGCAAGTGGTTGGTACGCGTCGAGGGTCCCGATGCAGCCGAGGAGCCGGTCGCCGCGCTCGAGCGTCACGAACGTCGCCGCGGGCGCTCGCAGAGCGGGTGGGACACTGCCGAGCTCCGGGGCGCGGCGCACGCCTTCGGTCAGCGCGATCGCGATCGCCTCGATCGCGACGTCGCACAGGAGGCTCACGATGCTGGCCTGGTCGCACTCGCGACCCCGCCGGATACCGGCCTCGCGCCCGCTCGCGCCCCCCGACCACATCCGCCACCCCGCGTGGTGCGCCTCGGGCGCGCGTGCGGGCCGGGCCGGCTCACTCGCTCCCTCCGGTCGCTCCGCTCACGGCCTCGTGCGGCCCATGAGCTCCGCTCGCGACGCGAAGGCGGCGTACCCGACCACACGATCGCGTGGTCCGGCAGTGTCGCCCGACGAACGCAGGTCGAGCAGTGCCGGCTCGAGCGAGCGATTGCGTGCGACCTCGAGCAGCCCGCGCAGCGGGTACGCGCCGCACGCGTCGTACGGCCCGATCGCGTCCGACGCGCGTGCGGCGATCGCCGCCGCCGTCGCCGCGGTCGTGGGCCGACGCGGCCGCGTAGCTCTCGTAGTGCGAGAGGTCCGACGACACGATGACCACCGTCTCCGCGCCACCCCACGCGGTTTCGATCACGCGCGCGACCGTGGCCGCGGCTGCGCGGCCGACCACGATCGGCACCAGCGTGAACGCACGCAGGACGCGCTGCAGAAACGGCAGCTGCACCTCGAGGCTGTGCTCGTGGACATGCGGGCGATCGTCGACGACGACGCCGGGCAGCGCGGCGAGCTCGCTCGCGCACAGCAGCGTCGATCGGGATGTCGCCGAGCGGCGTGCGAAACGTGTCGGCGCGCGGCAGCGCGAGTCCGTCGAGCGCAACTTGGTGCGCGGGACCGAGCAGCGACCACCCGCGTGATCGTGTCGCGCGCCGGCGAGCAGCGCGCGTACCCGCTCGCCGCGATCGGCCCCGAGTACACGTAGCCTGCATGCGGCACGACGAGTGCCTTGGGCCACCGCGAGGCAGACGGCAGCGCGTCCGTCGGGCGTGGCGCGGCCGTCGAGCAGATCGTCGACCGTCGCCGCCAACACCGAGCGCTCGGCCGGGTAGAAGCTGCCCGCGACCGCGGGGGAACGTGTCACGCTCATGCGTGCTCCTCGAGCATTGCGAGGCGGACCGGCAGCCGGCGGGCGCTCCAAATGTTCCCGGTGAGCCGTCGAAGCGACCGGGCACACGGGTGCCGCACGCGCGGGCACGCGCCGTCATCGCCGAGCGTGTACGTGCCGAGCTCGTACCAGTCGCGCTCGATGAGGAGCGCACCGCACGACGGGCACCATGTGCTGCCGCCCGCCCGATCGTGCACGTTGCCGGTGTACACGTAGTGCAAGCCGTTGCGGAGCGCGATGTCGCGCGCTCGCGTCAACGTCGACGGCGGGGTCGCCGCGACGTCGAGCATCTTGAAGTCGGGATGGAATGCGGTGAAGTGCAGCGGCACGTCGGCGCCAAGATGCGCGGCGATCCACCTCGTCATCGCGTCGAGCTCGTCGTCGCTGTCGTTCTTGCCCGGGATCAGCAGTGTGGTGATCTCGACCCAGACATCGGTGTCGTGCACGAGATATTCGAGCGTGCCGAGCACGTCTTGGAGATGACCACCGCACACGTGCCGGTAGAACTCCTCCGTGAACCCCTTCAGGTCGACGTTCGCGGCATCGAGGTGCACGTACATCTCTTGACGCGGCTGCGGGCAGATGTAACCCGCGGTCACCGCAACCGCGGCGATGTCGCGCGCACGGCACGCGTCCGCGACGTCGATCGCATACTCCATGAAGATCGTCGGGTCGTTGTACGTGAAGGCGACACTGCGACACCCCAGCCGGGCCGCCGCCTCCGCGAGCTGCGCGGGCGACGCGCCATCGGCGAGCGTGTCGATCTCCTTCGACTTCGAGATGTCCCAGTTCTGGCAGAAGCGGCACGCAAGATTGCAGCCGGCGGTCCCGAACGACAACACCGAGCTCCCGGGCAGGAAGTGGTTCAGCGGTTTCTTCTCCACCGGGTCGACGCAGAACCCGCTCGACCGTCCATAGGTGGTGAGCACGACCGCGTCCCCCGCGCGCGCCCGAACGAAGCACACGCCCCGCTGGCCTTCGCGCAGCTTGCACGCACGCGGGCACACGTCGCACTGCACGCGGCCGTCGGGGAGCAGGTGCCAATACTTTGTCGGGAAGGCGTCGGTGATCTCGCTCGCCATGCGGCTCCCAGTGTCGCGCCGTCGGCGCCCGCTTCAATCCCTCGCAGCGCGCTCCGACGTCCGGAGATAGACGGCAACGTTCGCGATCAGGCGGGCGGCGACGTCGAACACGACGACCTCGTCGGTGTGCACCTGGGCGTCGCCGTCGTCGACGGTCTCCCTGAGCTCGACCACGACCGAGTCTCCCGAGCCGGTCATGCGGTGTACAGACAGTTTGTAACCCGAGAGCGCCGACACCGTCTGCTCCAAGAAGGCTGCATATGCCTCGCGCCCGTCGAAGACGTCTCGATACGGTCCCACCCGGTGCACGTCGGCTCGCGAGTGTCGACGCGAGCGTGTTCCAGTCGTGTGCGGCCAGTGCCTGCAGGTAACGGTCGACAAGATCGCGCGCCAACGCCTCGTGCAGGACGCACGCCGCGCGCCGGGTGCCATTGGCACCTCTGGAATCAGCGCGACCGCCTCGCCGCTCATCTTGCGCGCGGTCTGCACGACCACACGCTGCAACGTGTCGTTCTCGAGGCGCGCGGCAACGTCGGCGAGCTGCGTCTCGAGGAACACGAGACACAACGCATCTTCGAGCACCTGCGCCTCGTCGTCACGGCCGAGGTGCTCCTTGCGCACGAGCGCCTGCACGCGTTCGATCGTCGGTTCGTCGTAGCCGACGTGCGAGATCACGGCGCCGAGCTCGTGCGCCTGCTGCGCATGAAGCGCCTTGCGCCAGCGCAGGTACCCCGTGCGCCCGGAGGGATACGACGCTCGCGGCGACGTCCAGCGCCGGAAATGGTGTCCGCGCGCCGCGAGCTTGAGCGCGTCACTCGCTTCTGGGTGCAGACGCTCGACCCACCCCGACACGAGCTCCGCGTGAACGAGCTCCTTGGGGCCCGTGCGATCGCGCACGGTGACGATCGTGGGATCGGCGGCGTTGGCGGCGTCGATCGCCGCCAGTGCCTGCGCGAACTGGTCCACGCGTCCAGCGTACGGGTCGATGCGCGGCCGTTCCGGATGCGCGCATCGGACCGTCGACGGGTGTCAAGGCCACGCCTCGTGCCCGTGCCGGGGTCACCGCCCGAACGTACGTGGGTGAGGCCCGGACGCGGAGCGCGGCCCGCCTGCGAGCCGCGGATTTCCCGGCCTACGGCGAGCGCGACCGAGAACCAGGGAACAACTCGGCCCGAGGTGGTCGTTCGCGACAAGACTGATGAACGTGGAACCGAGCGCGGTGCTCGCCGTGTCGTTCGTTGCCGGGTCGATCCCGAGCTCGCAGATCGCCGCGCGAGCCAAGGCCGGTGTCGACCTGCGGACGGTCGGATCGGGAACCGTGTCGGGCACGAGCCTGTTCCGGGTGGCGGGCTTCGTGCCGCTCGCGATCTCCGGCGTCGCCGACATCGCGAAGGCAACCGTGGGACCGCTGCTGGCCGGACGCGAACGGCCGGCGCTCCGCGCGGTCGCGGGAGGCGCGGCGATCGCCGGGCACAACTGGTCGCCGTTCTTGCGCGGCGCGGGCGGTCGCGGGGTCGCGCCGTCGCTCGGCGTGCTCGGTGTACAGGCGTGGCCCGGGATCCCGTTGATGCTCGGCGGGCTAGTCGCCGGCAAGGCGGCGAAGCAGACGGGCCTCGGAGGTTTCGCGGCGCAGTGCGCTCTCGTGCCGTTGCTCGCGCGCACCCACGGCCGGCGCGGTGCGCTCGTCGGCGCGTGCGTGATCGCGCCGATGTGGGCTAAGCGCGTGATGGGAAACGCGCCGCCGGAACGTTGGAGGGTTCACGTCGCGTTGCACCGCCTCGTGTTCGATCGCGATCCGGGAGCGCGTGACGAGGGCGACGCGTGAGCCGGCCCGCGCTGTTCGGACGCGGCGGCTTCCGCACGCTGCTGATCGGTCAAGGCATCTCCGGTCTCGGCGACTGGATGGGCACGTTCGCGTTCATGGCCCTCGTGTTCGGCCTGTCGGGCTCGGCGACCGCTGTCGGCGGGATCCTCGCGCTGCGCCTGTTGCCGGCGGCACTCGGCGGCCCACTTGCGGCGCGCGCAGCCTCGCGCTGGGACCGCCGCAAGACGATGGTGTCGATGGACGTCGTGCGGGCAGGCATGGTCGCGGTCGTCCCGCTCGTGCGCGGCCTGTGGTGGGTCTATCTCTGGGCGTTCATGATCGAGGTCTGCAGCCTCGTGTTCCTGCCGGCACGCGACGCCTCGATTCCCGACCTCGTCGCCGACGACGAGCTCGAGCTCGCCAACGGACTGGTGCTCGGTTCGTCGTACGGCACGATTCCGTTGGGCGCCGCGGTGTTCGCCCTCGTAGCCGCGTTGCCGGGCAACGACATCCTGTCGCGCCCGCTCGCGCTCGTGTTCTGGCTCGACGGCGCGTCATACGTCGTGTCGGCACTGATGATCGCCCGGGTCTCGACGCTCAGCCACGGGGTCGCGCGGGCGAGCGACGCCGCAGTCGACGTAGGAGACCAAGCACGGGTTCGGTTCCGCGACGCGTTCTCGATCCCGCTCGTGCGGGCGGTGTTACCGGCAACGATCTCGGTCGCGCTCGGGCTCGGCGCCCTCTTCTCGCTCGGCATCGACTTCGTGCGCACGGTGCTCGACGCGAGCGACGCCCAGTTCGGCGTGCTGGTCGCGCTGTTCGGCGTCGGCGCCGCGTTCGGCCTCGCCGCGCTGCAACGCATGCACACCGTGCACCGCCTGCGTGCGACGCAACTCGGCGTTGCCGCGCTCGGCATCATCGTGGCGCTGTTCAGCCTGGCACCCGCGATCGGGCTCGCATTCATCGGCGCGGTGATGTTCGGTGCCGCCGCCGCGTGGACGTTGGCGTCGGGTATGGGCGCGCTGCAGACACAGCTCGACGGCCAGGAGCGCATTCTTGCCTTCGCCGTGTTCCACATCGTGATTCGTTCCGGCCTCGCCGCGGCGGCGATCGGCGCGGGGATCGCGGGCGAGCTCGTCGGCTCCGTGCGCTGGCCGATCGTCGGCATGCTCGAGCCATCGCGCCTCGTGCTCTTGTGCTCCGGGCTCCTGGTGCTGCTGAGCGCCGCCGCGTGCGCCTCCCGTCCTCCGCGCCGCGGCCGATCGCACCGCCCGAGCGGACGCAGCCCGAGCCCGCGCAGCCGGAGCAGGCGCAGCCGGAGCGCGCTTAGTGGCCGTAGGAATCGTGACAGACAGCGCCGCCGCGCTGCCGCCGGAGATCGCGCGCGGTCACGCGATCTCGGTGGTCCCGATGTGGCTCACCATCGGCGGCGTGTCCGTGCGCGAGGACGAGATCACGCTCGCCGAGCTGCTCGCACACGACGACGTCACGACGTCGGGCCCCACGCCCGGCGCGTTCGAAGCGGCGGTCAAGGAGTGCCAGCGCACCACCGACGATGGCGTGCTCGTGTGCACGATCGCGTCGACGATGAGCGGGACCTACGAATCCGCGGTCGTCGGCGCGCGCGCGGCGGGCGGCGACGTGCTCGTGCTCGACACGACGACCGCCGCCGGCGCGCAGGCGCTGATCGTGCTGGCGGCGACGGCGGCGGCCGAGCGCGGCGCGTCGCTCGACGAGGTGGTGCAGGTCGCACGCGACGCGATCCCCGAGACGCGTCTGCTCGCGATGGTGCCGACGCTCGACCACCTCGTGCGCAGCGGGCGTGTGCCGAACATCGCGGGCTGGGCCGGGCGCCGGCTCGGCATCGCGCCACTGTTCGAGTTCCGCGACGGCGGCGCCCGTCCGCTCAGGCCCGCGCTCGGGGCGGCGGCCGCGCTCGATCGCATTGTCTCTCGCTGGCGCAAGGAACGCGTGCCGGACGCGCGCGTCTGCATGTCGCCGCGCTGCATGCGGAGGCCGAAGCCGAGGCGACCGCGCTGCTCGAGCGCGTCCGTGCCGAGATCGAGCCGGCGACTGCATTCGTCGGGCCGTTCGGCAAGGTGATGGTCGTGCACACCGGACCGGGCCTGGTCGGCCTGGCGTGGCGCTGGGAACGCTGACGGACGCAGGTTGGCTGGTGCACCGCGATGCACGTGGGCTACGTGAGGACCGTGTCGATCATTCCGTAGGCGCGTGCTTCTTCCGGCGTGAACCAGCGGTCGCGCTCGCCGTCGGCCAGTACCTGCTCGACACGCTGACCGGTGTGCTGCGCGGTCAGTTCGGCAACGACGTAGCGGGCTCGTGTGAACTGCTCCGCTTGGATTGCGATGTCGACGGCGACGCCTTCGACCGCGCCGTGCGGCTGGTGCATGAGGATCCGGCTGTGCGCGTACGCGCAACGCTTGCCGGGTGCGCCGCCGCACAGCAGGAACTGCGCCATCGACGCCGCGAACCCCATGCACACCGTCGCGACGTCGCACGACACCGTTCGCATCGTGTCGTAGATCGCGAAGCCGGCGTCGACCTCACCGCCAGGCGAGTTGAGATACAGCGTGATGTCGACGTCGGGCTGCTCGGCTTCGAGCACGAGCAGCTGTGCGCACACGCGTTCCGCGAGCTTGCCTTCGATCGCACCCGTGAGCATCACGCGCCGCTGGAAGAGGAGCCGGCGCACGATCTCGTCTTCGAGGGTCGCTTTCTCCTGACCCGGCACCATGGGAGCGGTGGGCACGGGCGGGAAGGTCTCTTGCAACTCCATGGTTGCAGATTAGCCGACGAGGCCCGCGCGGCGGCGCGGCCGGCAGGAGCTGCGTTAGCATGCAACCTGTGAGTTGCAACAACGATGAGCTCGTCACCGTCGAGCGGAGCATCCAGCTCGATGCGCCCTCCGAGGACGTGTGGGACGCGCTCCCGGCCTTGTTCGACGACGATCAGGATCGCGTGAGCGTCATCGACGAGCTCGAGCTCGGCCGTCGCGTCGCGTTCTGGTGGACGTCGACGACCGGCGACGATCCCGCCTCGTATGTCGAGATCGAGCTGGAACGGTCCGCGGTCGGCACGATGATCCGCGTCCGCGAGACGCGCCTCGACGGCGCGCACCTCGAACGCACCGCGACGAATGCCCGCGCGTACGCCTGATCGCGTTTTCGACGCGCTCGCCGACCCGACGCCGCCGTCGAATCATCGAGCGCCTCGGTCGTGGGCCGGCAACCGCCGGCGAGCTCGCGGCGGGCATGCCGGTGACGCGCCAGGCCGTTGTGAAGCATCTCTCGGTACTCGAAGGCGCGGGCCTCGCGGTCGGTGTACGCGACGGCCGGCGCGTCGTCTACCGGTTGACGCCGGGCCCGTTCGCAGAGGCCGCGCGTTGGATGCACGACGTCGGGAGCGCGTGGGACCGGCGGCTCGAGAGGCTTGCGACGCGCGGTCAAGAAGTTGCAGTGAGCTCGTGGGCGAGCGCCCACTCGACTCCTGCGCGCACCGCCTCGAGCGCGGCCGGCTCGAACGCGTGCCCCATGCCCCGCACGACGGTGAGGTGGCGCGGCTCCGGCGACGCCTGCCACAGCTGCGCGGCGTCGCGCACTGCGATGAAGCGATCGTCGGTGCCGTGCACGTACGTCACCGGCGCCCGCAGGTGCGCGACCAGCTCGATCGGCGGCGACGGTGCGGTCCAGCGCTTGGCGACACGCACGCCGACCAAGCGGCGGGTTGCGCGGCGGCCGACCCGGGTGCGGGTCATTGCCGCGGCGAGCACACCACGCGCGTTGCGCGGCAGCTTCCACGCCGCGGGGCACGAGACCGTGACGACCCCGGCCAGGTGGTCGTCGGTGACTGCGTAGCGCAGGGCTGCGATCGCGCCCATCGACGCACCGACGAGCACGACCGGCCCCGTGCGCTCACGGGCGAGTGACACCGCGGCCCCGACGTCGTGGCGCTCGTGGTCACCCAGTGTCGACTCGCCCGGCGAATCGCCGTGGCCACGCGCGTCGTACGTGACCACGTCGAGCTCGTCGGCGTGCAGCACCTCGGCGAGCGCGCCGACGTTCGGGCACGCAGCGGACGCGCTGAACCCGTGCACGATGACGACCCCGCCGCGCGGCGTGGCCGACGCGAGCCGGAGACGGGCGACGAGCTCGAGGCCGTCGGCCGTACGCAACGTCCGGCGCGTGTCCTCGATCATCATGCGAGAGCCTACGCCGATGCCCGGCGCCATGACGGCAGACGGACGTGGATGCCGTTGCGCGCCATGCTGCGCTTGAACCACAACGCCGAGCCGACGATCGCCATGATCGTGACCGCCGGCGACATCAGCGCTCGCACGATGACGAACGTCGCGAGCGACTGCGAGAACAGCAGCCAGATCGTGATGCCCGCGTTCATGGTCTGCACGAACGCCCACAGCAGCGAGATCTGGCGGAAGAACCGGCGCACATGTGTGTTTGCGTGCATGTCGTCGGGGAGCGGGCAGAAGTCGGCCGCGAGCCGGCCCGCGAGTGGACGGTCGAGCGGCACCGAGAGCAAGAACGCGGCCGCGATCAGCATCGTCGCAAGTGACGGCTGCAAGAAGTACACGACGACGGAGTCCGCGAGGATCGCGATCACCGTACGCGCGGTGAGCGTCAGCGCGCCGAGCATCAAGATCCCCGGTACGCGGCGACGGGTGCAGACCCGCAGGGTGATCAGCGCGTACACCCATGCGAGGCCGGCGACCATCGCGCCCCACACGCCGACGAAGCGGAGGAACACGAGGAACAGCACCAGCGGAACGAGCGTTCCTTCGACGAATCGCGGTGCGGCGTGGCGCAGGACCGTGCGCAGGTCCGGGATCTCCATGTGGTCGGAGGTCATCGCTCCCTCATCGGCGCCGCGGCGGCGAGACTCAAGACCCGCTCACGCGGTCGTCGGCAATCCGCAGATGATGACAGGTCCGGCAGCGGAAGGGGACATCGCCTCGGAAAACATTCTTCTGTGTGTTTCCCCCGGCGACGTCGCAAGACCTCGGCCTCACGTTCGGGCGCTACGGTGCCCGCACCCAGCCGTTGAGGGGAGGACGTCGATGAGCTTCCGGGTCGTGGTCGATTTCGACAGGTGCGAGAGCAACGCGCTGTGCATGGGCGTCGCGCCCGAGGTCTTCGAAGTGCGCGATGACGACTTCTTGTACGTGTTGCAGGAGGAGCCGCCCGACGAGTTACGCGCGAAATGTGAAGAAGCGGTGCGCGTGTGCCCCAAGCAGGCGATCACGATCCAGGACTGAACGGTGGGCAACCGGCTGGACGGCCTGGCGAGCCTGGTCACGGGCGGTGGGAGTGGCATCGGGCTCGGTGCGGCGCGGCGGTTCGCGTCCGAGGGCGCGCACGTCACGATCGCGGGCCGCACCGAGAAGCGCCTCGAGGAAGTCGCGCGTGAGATCGAGGCGGTTGCAGCCCGAGGTGCGCGTGTTCAGTACGTCGTCGCCGACGTGACGAACGAAGCTGATGTCGAACGCGCGGTCGCGATCGCGTGCGCGCCCGACGGCTCGCTCGACGTGTTGTTCGCGTGCGCGGGCGGTTCGCGCCATGGTGGCCCGATCGTCGGGTCCGACACCGACAGCTGGCGCGCGACGATAGACCTCAATCTCGTCGGCACGTTCCTGTGCATCAAGCACGCAGCGCCGGCGATGAGACGCGGCGGCGGAGGCTCGATCATCGGCATGTCATCAATCGCGGGTCACACCACGCACCGGTTCATGAGCGCGTACTGCGCGAGCAAGGCCGGCATCGAGATGCTCGTGAAGTGTGCCGCCGACGAGCTCGGCGAGCACGGCATCCGCGTCAACGCGGTGCAACCGGGGATCGTCGACACCGAGTTGATGAGCTTCATCACCGCGGGCGGTCCGACGCTCGACAGCTACTACGCCAACATGCCGGTGGCGCGCGTCGGCACCGTCGACGATGTCGCCGCGGTGGTCTCGTTCCTGGCCGGCCCCGACTCGACATGGATCACCGGTCAGATGATCGGGATCGACGGCGGCCACCAGCTCCGCCGCGGTCCCGACTACGGCCCGATCATGGGCTGAGGACTTCAGTATCTCGTCATTGACGGAAAGGCGCCCGCGGCGGGCACTATCCGTTGAAGAAACAAGGGACGATCGTGGATTTCGAGGAGACCGACGAGGAACGCGTGTTCCGCGCGGAGGTGCACGAGTGGCTCGCGGCACACGCGAAGCCGCGCGTGCCGGGCGGGCCGTCGGATCATTCGTACGTGCCGGGGGAAAGGTCGCCCGAGGCCGACCTCGAGCACACGAAGGCGTGTGCCGAGTGGCAGCGCACCCTGTCGGCAGGAGGATGGACCGGTATCACGTGGCCGGTCGAAGCCGGCGGGCGCGGCGGCACGGGTTGGCAGCAGCGCATCTTCAACGAGGAGCAAGCGAAGTTCGACGTCGCGGTCGGCGCGTTCGCGGTCGGCATCGGCATGGCCGGCCCCACGATCATCGCGTGGGGCACCGACGAGCAGAAGCGGCGGTTCCTGCCGCCGATGCTCGAAGGCGAAGAAACCTGGTGCCAGCTGTTCTCCGAACCCGGTGCGGGCTCCGACCTCGCAGGCCTGCGCACGCGTGCGGTCCGCGACGGCGACGAGTGGGTCGTCAACGGCCAGAAGGTGTGGACGTCGGGCGCGCATTACAGCCAGTGGGGCTTGTTGCTCGCGCGCACCGACGTAGACGCGCCCAAGCACAGAGGCATCACCGCGTTCCTGCTCGACATGGAGACGCCGGGTATCGATGTGCGTCCGCTGCGCCAGATCACCGGCGCCGCGCACTTCAACGAGGTGTTCCTCACCGAGGTCCGCGTGTCTGATGCGCACCGGCTCGGCGCGCCCGGCGAAGGCTGGCGCGTTGCGAACACGATGCTCTCGAACGAGCGGGCGTTGATCGGCGGCGGCGCGCGCGTGGGCTTTCGCGACATCGTCGAGCTCGCGCGCGAGGCCGGCACGAACGCCGACCCGTGCTGGCGCCAGCAACTCGCCGCGTTCGTACACGCGGCTGCAGCTGATCAAGTGGCTTGGATGGCGCGCGCGTAGCCGCAAGGATCAGGGCCTCGGGCCGGAAGTCTCGGTGTTGAAGCTCGCGGCGTCGCGCCGTCTCGAAGCCGACGGTGACCTGGTGCTCGGGTTGCAAGGTGCGCCGGCGATGCTCGCGAACGCCGACGCGATGGCCGACGGGTACTGGCAGCAGCAGTTCCTCATGCAGTGGAGCAGCCGGCTCGGCGGCGGTACCGAGCAGGTGCAGCGCAACGTGATCGGAGAACGCGTGCTCGGCCTGCCGGGCGAGCCTCGCCTCGACAAGGACGTGCCGTTCCGCGATCTCCCGTCGTCGTGACGCGGCACGCGGTAGCGCGGTGGAGCTCGACGCGTTCCAAGCGTTGATGGCGCGTACCTACGGCGCGCGCGACCGTGCGCGCGGTATCGACGCGACGGTCGCGTGGCTCGCGGAGGAGCTCGGCGAGCTCGCGCGCGCGGTGCGCAAGGGCACGCGTGAAGAGCAGCTGCACGAGATCGGCGACGTCCTCGCATGGCTTGCGTCGCTCACCGAACAGCTCGGCCTGTCCTTCGACGACGCGGCGGCGCGCTACGCGGGCGGTTGCCCGCGCTGCAACGTCATCCCGTGCTCGTGTCCATGACGGGGGACCCGTGCAGATCGCGACACGGCGGATGCGATCGCCCGTCGTCTCGCCCTGACGGGTAGTCACGGACGCGGACGGTACCCTCGACCGGTGCGGATCGTCGTGATCGGCGGGGGGATCGCAGGTCTGAGTACGGCGTTGGCGTGCGCGCGCGACGGTCACGAGGTCACGATTCTCGAGCGTGACGACACGCCGATGCCTGCGAGCGCGGACGAGGCGTTCGAATGGAAGCGCACCGGCGCGCCGCAGGTTCGTCACTCACATGCGTTACTCGCGCGGTTGCGCAACCTCTTGCGCGATCGTGCCCCTGATTTGCTGGCCGCGCTCCTCGACGCGGGCGCGACCGAGATCGCGTTCGCCGACAACCTGCCCGAGACGCTGACCGATCACGACCCGCGGCCGGGCGACAACGACCTCGTCGCGCTCGCATGCCGGCGCACGACGTTCGAGTGGGTGCTGCGGAGTCGCGTACTCGAGGAACCGCGCGTCGAGCTCTGTCACGGCGTCGCTGCGGTCACGCTCGATGCCGTGCCGGACCGCGTGCCTCGCGTGACCGGGGTCGACGGGCGTCCGGCCGACCTCGTGGTCGACGCGCGCGGTCCTCGCTCGACGAGCGACGGCTGGTTCGCCGCGATCGGCGCCGCGCCGGTTGCCGAGGAGCTGCACGAGAGCGGCATCGTGTACTTCTCCCGCTTCTACCGCATCAATCCGGGCGCTGCCCTCCCGCCGCTCGCGGGTCCGGTCGCCGCCGATCTCGGCTATCTCAAGTACGCGATCTTCGTGGGCGACGACGACACGTTCTCGGTCACGTACGCCGTCGAGAGCCTCGACGAGGAGCTACGCAAAGCGTTGATCGAACCGGATGCGTTCGAAGCAGTGGCGCGTGCGCTCACGGGCGTCGCCGAGTGGCGCGGCGAAGGCGTCGGCGGGCCGATCACTCCCGTGCACGTGATGGCCGGGCTGCGCAACCGCTACCGGCCACTCGTCGACGAGCAGGGCGCGCCACTGGTGCACGGGTTCGCCGCGGTCGGCGACGCGGCGGTGTGCACGAACCCGTTGTACGGGCGGGGCTGCAGCCTCGCGTCCGTGCACGCGTTCGCGCTGGCCGACGCGTTACGGGAGTCTCCCGACGGCGGCGACGAGTTCGCCCGTACGCTCGCGACCGCGACAGATCGCGAGCTAGTGCCGTGGTTCCGCTCGGCGGTGTTCCAGGATGCGCAGGCGCACATGCTCCACGAGAAAGTGTCGTCGGAAGACCCGCGCGCGTTCATGCAGTCGGTGTTCCGCGACGGGCTCGTGCCCGCGATGCGCACGTCACCGGTCGTGTTCCGGGCGTTTCTCCGGTGGTTCAACCTCCTGGTGACGCCCGAGGCGTTGATGCAGGACGCAGCCGTCGTCGCCGACGTGATGGCCGCGTACCAGGACCGCGACAACCATCCCGCGCCACCGACGCTCGGGCCCGACCGCGCGGGAACGCTCGAGTTGATCGCCGGCGCGCTTCAGTAGGCGAGCAGCGCGTTCAGGTCGCGGGTGATGTCGGCGACCTGGGGCAGGATCACGTTTTCGAGCGACGGCTCGTACGCAACATGTGTGTCGGTCGCCGCGAGTCTCCACACCGGCGCGTCGAGATGCTCGAACCCTTCGTCGGCGGCGAACGCCGCGACCTCGGCGCCGAACCCGCACGTCAGCGTGTCCTCGTGGAGCACGAGCACGCGACCGGTCTTGCGGAGCGACTCGAGCACGATCTCGCGATCCCACGGCGCGATCGTGCGGAGGTCGATGATCTCGATGCCGCTCTCGGCGCCGCCGAGCTCCTGCGCCGCGAGCCGCGCGCGGTGCACGGTCGCACCCCATGTCACCACCGTCGCGCGGTTGCCACGTGTCACGTATGCGCCGCGCCCGAACGGCACCATCCAGTCTTCGGGCGGCATCGGGTCGCGGTTGTAGCCCTGCCGGTACAGGTGCTTGTGCTCGAGGAACAGCACCGGGTCTTCGCAGCGGAAGGCCGTGCGCAGCAGGCCCGCGGCATCGCGGGCGCGCGACGGGAACGCGATCAACAGTCCCGGGACGTGAGCGAAGATCGACTCGCCGCACTGGCTGTGCCAGATCGCGCCGCCCTGCAGATAGCCGCCGATCGGGATGCGCACGACCATGGGACAGGTGAACGTGCCGTTCGACCGCCAGCGCGTGGTCGCCGCTTCCGATTTCAGCTGGTGCATCGCGGGCCACACGTAGTCGAAGAACTGGATCTCGGGGCACGGGCGCAGGCCGCGCGCGGCTTGGCCCACGGCGCGGCCGACGATGTTCGCCTCCGCGAGCGGCGTGTTGTAGCAGCGCGCCTCACCGAACGCGCGTTGCAGGCCGAACGTGATGCCGAACACGCCGCCCTTGCCCGGCACCTCGTCGATGACTTCGGGATCGGCGTCGGCCACGTCTTCACCGAACACCCGAATGCGCTCGTCGTGAGCCATCTGCTCGTGCAACGTGAGGCGGATCGCCTCGCCGAACGTGACCGGCTCCGCGTCCGGTCGCGCGGTGCGGGCGCGGGTTCGCCGGGATCGACGGTCACCGGTATCGGCCCGAGCACGTTCGTGGTGACGCTCTCGGGCGCGGGCCGGCGCGCCGCGAGCGTGGCGTCAGCCGCTGTTCGCACGCGTTCGCGCGCGTCGCTGCGGAGGCGGTCCGCGTCTTCCGCGGTGAGCACACCGGCATCGATCAATTGCTGTTCGAGCACCTTGACCGGGTCGTGCTCGCGCTCGTCTTCGAGCTCTTCGGGGACGCGGTACTTCTTCTGGTCGTCGGAGAGTGAGTGCGAATAGGGACGGGTGACGAGCGTGTGCACGAGGCAGGGTCCCGCGCCCGCGCGCACATGCGCGATCGTGTCGGCGCCCTTGCGGCGCACCTCGAAGTAGTCGCGACCGTCCATCTTCACGACGTGCAAACCGCGGATGCCGCGCACCATCTCCGACACCGGCGCGGGCGCCTGATCGGTGGAGCGCACAGAGATCGCGTATCCGTTGTCGGCGACGACGTACAGCACCGGCAGGTGTAGCCGGCACGCGGTGTTGAGCGACTCCCAAAACTCGCCTTCGGACGTCGCACCCTCACCGAGCGAGACGTACGTGAGCTCGTCGCCGTGCGCGTCGGCAACCGGGCAGTTGGGGACGGCGGCCGATGTAGCGGGCAGCTTCCGCGCACCCGACCGCCGGCAGGCACTGCGAGCCGGTGCACGATGTCTGGCTGACGATGTTCAGAGGCGGCGAGCCCCAGTGACACGGCATCTGCCGGCCACCCGAGGCAGGGTCGTCGGCTGCACCGACCGCTTGCATCAGCATCTCGGTGGGCGTCACACCCAACGCAAGCACGAGCGCGCGGTCGCGGTAGTAGGGGAAGAACCAGTCGTACCCCGCGCGCAGGTATCGCGCGAGACCGAGCAACAAGGCCTCGTGGCCGGCGCCGGAGATCTGGAAGAACGCGCGGTTCTGCTGCCGCAGCGCGATCTCGCGGTCGTCACAGAAACGAGACACGAGCGCGAGCTCGAAGTCTTCCCGTGCTTCTGCGAGTGATACATCGTGCGATGCCAGTTGCACCGGCGCCTAGCCTACGAGGTGGTGGATACGTCCCGGACCCTCCCGTGGCGCCGTCGCACGCCGCGCAACACGCGCGGCTTCCTGTCGCCCGCCGTACGGAATCTCGCGCGTGAGCTGGGCGTCGATCCGCACGGGTTGCTCGGCCGCGGCGACAGCGGACGCGTCACACGCGACGACGTGTTGGCCGCCGCGGGGTCGCACGCCGCTCGGGCCGAGCCCACCGGTGTGCGCGACGAGGTCGTGCCGTTCGACAACGTCCGCAAGCGCACCGCCGTCGGGCTGTTCGCCTCGAAGCGCACCGCGGCGCACTCCTGCACGCTCACGTTCGCCGACTACAGCGCGGTCGACGCAGTGCGACGCCCCGCGCGCCTGACCGCGCTGCCGTTCGTGGCCCGGGCCGTGATCGACGCGCTGCGCGAGTACCCGATGATGAACGCGACGCTCGAGGGCGACGATGCGCTCGTGACGCACCGCGCCGTGCACCTCGGGATCGCCGTCGATCTCGAGTTCAAGGGTCTGGTGGTCCCGGTCGTGCACGACGCCGGCGGGCTCCGGCTGCTCGCGCTCGCGGCGGCGATTCGCGACGCCGCGCAGCGGGCACGCGCCCGCAAGCTCGCGCCCGACGATCTCGCGGGTGGCACGTTCACGATCACCAACCCCGGCGCGTCGGGAACATGGATCTCGTTCCCGGTGATCAACCGCCCGCAGGTGGGCATCCTCGCGACCGACGGCGTGTCGAAGCAGGTGCGGTGCGACGACGAAGGACGAATGCGTGTCGCGCCCGTCGGCCACCTCTGCTTGTCGTTCGACCATCGCGCGGTCGACGGTGCGTACGCCGGCTCGTTCGTGCGCCGCGTGCAACAGATCGTCGAAACGCGCGACTGGCACACCGAGCTGTAGAGGCGTTGATAGGGGTCGTTTTCCGACCCCCTCTCAACGCCCCGACACGCCCCTAGCGCGCGAGTTTGGTCGGATCCTCGACGTCGGTGGGAAGGCAGCCGGGTGGCGCCGTGACGGGATTGCAGCGGCCGGGCGTGCCGCCGGGAATCTTCACCGTGTAGCCGTTGTGCAGCTTCGGGTCGGGCTGCTCGTAGTCGGTGCTGACGATCTGTGCACCGCTCGCGAGAGCGGCGTCGGCCGAACGATGGTCGTTCGCGCGTGCTTGCACCGTGTCGGCGTCGGCGCGCGTGCGGATCATCATGTTGGCGGCGAGCGCCCTCTTGATGTCGGCGGCGTCGCCGACCGGATCGTTGAGCTTCGCGAATGCGGCGTCGGGCTCACCCGGCGACGACGGCGTGAAGATCAACCGGCCCTCGAGCGACGGGTGCCCGCGCAGGTATGTCGTGCGCACGTCGCCTCCGTTGTCCAGCAGGAAGTACACCTTGCCGCGCACAGCGCGAAGCGTCGGCCAGCCGTGGTCCTTCACGGCCTCGCCGAGCGTCGCCGACTGCCCGCGCACGTCGTCGGGCGTGAAGTAGTCGTCACGTGCGAACACGGAGGTGATCTCGCCTTCGAGGCGGCGGAACATCGGCTCGGTGATCGTGTCGTCTTTCATCTCGATCTGTATGCCGATCGGGACGTGGCCGGGATGCGCATCCGACCAGGTCTTCACGAGCTTCAGGCAATCAACGAACGTGAGGCATGTGGAGTTCGTGTCGACGTCGGCTTGATGGATCACCTTGTAGCCGGGCTCGCGCATCTCGGGTTGATCCGGGATGTCGACGCCGACTCCCGCTGGGAAGGAAGGCTTCGCGTACTTGCCGCCGTCGGGGTCGTCCCACACGTCGAGCTCGATCTCCCGCACGCCGAGGTCGAACTGGCCGGGCAGCGGGCCGTGCGCGTAGTCGAGCGTGGGAGCGATGCCGGGAACGGCCTTCCGCAAACCGGCGAGCACCTTCGCGTATGGGCGACCGTGGTAGCTGTTGTGCGACGCGAGCACCTGCACTTGATCGAGGCGCAACGAATCGTCGAGCCGATGCTCTGGTGTGCTCGTGGTGGAGGGCGTGGTCGGCGTGCTGGTCTTGGAGGAGTCGCTGCTGCACGCACTCACGCATGCGAGCGCGACGCAAAAAGCCATGATCGACATGCGGGGCCGCATGAGTCGGAGCCTAGGATCCGCGCATGAAGGTTCGCGTCGATCCCGATCTTTGCGTCGGCCACGGCCGTTGCTATGCCCTGGCGCCCGACGTGTTCGGTGCCGACGACTTCGGGCACGCCGAGGTGCTGGTCGAGTCGCCCGAAGGTGCGCTCGTCGAGCAGGCCCGGCTCGGGGCCGAGAACTGTCCCGAGCGGGCGATCTTCTTGGAGGAGACGTAGTGGAGCCCGGGAGGGCGAAGCGGAGTCGACCGATGAGAGGAGACGGAGCGATGGCCGACGTGTTGGGCTACGCCGGCAAGCGGGTGATCGTGACCGGCGCCGCGTCGGGTATGGGCGCCGCGACCGCGCAGATCCTCGTCGAGCTCGGCGCGGAAGTGCACACGATCGACATCAAGAAGCCCGACCAGACCGCGCTTGCCAGCTACACGGAATGCGATCTCCGCGACCCCGCGCAGATCGACGATGCCGTGAAGAAGATCGGAAAGATCGTCAACGCGCTGTTCAACTGCGCGGGCCTGCCGAACACGCTCGCGCCGCTCGACGTGATGCTCGTGAACTTTTGCGGGCTGCGGCAGATGACCGAGGCAGTGATCCCGAATCTCGTCGAGGGTTCCGCGATCGCGAGCATCGCGTCGACCGCAGGTATCGGCTGGTTGCAGAACATGGAGCTGCTGTTCGGCTTGTTGGCGACGCCCGGCTTCGCGGCCACGCACGCGTGGTGCGAACAGCATCCGAAGCAGATGACGAACGCGTACGGCCTGTCGAAGGAAGCAATCAACGCGTACACGGCGTTCCGCTCGTTCGCGCTCGCGCAGGACGGGATCCGCATCAACTGCGTGAACCCGGGCCCCACCGACACGCCGATGATGCCGGAGTTCGAGAAGGCCGTCGGCAAGAAGTACATGGACGAGTTCCCGGTGCCGCTCGGCCGCCATGCCGTCGCCGAGGAACAGGCATGGCCGATGGTGTTCCTCAACAGCCCTCGCGCGTCGTTCCTCACCGGCCATCAACTCGACGTCGACGGCGGATTCAAGGGTGGTCTGCTCACGGGTCAGATCGATCCGAAGGTGCTGATGCCGGAAGGTCTGGCCGAAGGCTGAACAGGTCCTGAGAGGTCGTCAGCCGAGCCCGTTCAGGAACGCTGCCGCGAGTGGCGCGGCGACACGTCCGCCGACACCACCGCCTTCCACGACGACCGCGAACGCGAGGTTGTTGCGATAGCCGACGAACCACGCGTGCGTCTCGGGTGGGTTCGCGTTGCCGAACTCGGCGGTGCCGGTCTTGCCGAACGTGCCCGGCGGCAACCCTGCACCCGCGGCAGTGCCGCCAGGCTGCGTAGTGCTCGCCATGAAGGCTTGCAGCGTCGCTTGCACACTCGGGTCGAGCTTCGGCGTCTTCGGAGTGCGGGGCACGGGTTGCGACGTGAGCACCGGCGCATGCCATCGACCGGTCAGCACTGTTGCCGCGACCGACGCCATGTGGGCTGGGCTCGCGAGCACGCGGCCCTGCCCGATCGCCGACGCCGCGAGCTCGGCGCGGTCGCGCGGGGTGGGATACGAGCCGCCCGTCGCCTCGCCGGGGATCGACGGCTTGGCGTTGAACCCGAACGTCTCGGCTGCCTTCTCGAGCGCGCCGTCGGGCAGCTTGTCGGCGAGCCCGATGAATGCGTTGTTGCACGAGATCTTGAATGCGTTCGCGAGGTCGAGCGCGCCCGACGCCTCACCCTCGAAGTTCTTGAAGTGGCGGCCGTCGACGACGACCTCGGAGGGGCACGGGGCGGGCGTGGTGCCGGTACTGCCGTTCGCGAGCAGCGCGGCCGACGTGATGATCTTGAACGTCGAGCCCGGTTCGTAGCCGCCGGCGATCGCACGGTTGAACCCGCCGTCGGGCTTCGACACGACCGCGCGCAGCTGACCGGTTTGCGGGTCGAGCGCGACGAGCGCGGCGGGCTTGGTCACCCCCGCGAGCGCGGCCTCGGCGACCTGCTGGGTGTGCGGATCGATCGTCAGGGTCACCTTCTGGCCCGCGTGGCCGGGAAAGTGCTGCACCCGTTGGACGACGCGCGTGCCGTCCTTCACCACTACGTACGCGCTCGGGGTGCCCGCGAGTCGCTCCTCGAACGCGGCCTGCATGCCCGACAGGCCGACGCGATCACCCTTCTGGTACGGCTCGCCCAGCTGCTTCAATCGTTCGGCGGTGATCTTGCCGACATGACCCACGAGCGGCGCGAGGCCGATGCTCGCAGTCGACACGCCGCGCTCACGATGAAAGAACACGCCCGGGATCGGCGCGAGCTGCGGCCGTAGCACGGTCGCGTAACGCGCGTCGTCGGGAACGGTTGCGATCGGCACGAAGAAGTTCGGCTGCACACCGGGCGCATGAAGTGCGGCATCGATCGACGCCGGGTCGGTGCCGACGAGGTCGTGCATCTTCTGTTTGATCTGATCGAGGCTCTGCGTGACGCGGTCGGGTTCGAGCCCGATCACGACCGCCGGTGCGTTGCCTGCGAGCACGCTGCCATCGCGCGCGAGGATCGACGCGCGGGTCGGCCACGTCACGCTGAGGTCCAGCTGTTGTCCCTCGCGCAGGCCCGGATACAACGAATCGGGTTGCCACGCGAGCTTCCAGATCTCGCGTTTGCCGATGGGAAGCCGGATCGCGTGCAACGTGCCGTCCCATTCGAACCGGCCGAAGCCCGCGATGTCGACGCGCGCGTGATACGTGGCCGACGCGTCCTTGTCGGTGCCGCGCGTCAGGCCCGTGCGGGCGTACGTCGCGTGACTGCCGGGCTGCGATCGCACGAGCGACATCGCGGCGCGCTCGAGGTTCTTCGGCACGACGTCGAGCTGGGCGGCCATGCCGTTCGTGTCGCCGTCGGTCCACGCCTTCAAGAATGCGTCCACCTCGGTTGCGGGCAGCGCCGGCTGCGCCTCGCCGGTGTCGCGGAACACTATGAACGCGCCGGCGCCGAGCGCAGCGGCGACGACGATCACGAGCAGCGTGCGCCAGGGGAAGTGCCGGCGCGGCTTGGTCGCGAACGTGAGGCCCATTCCGGCAATTGTGCTGGCTGGCGCGCCGCTCGACACGGCAGCCCCGCCTCCGCGAAGATGGAACGCGTTCTAGCGATCGCTCGGTCGCCCGATCCGGCGACGGAGCGTGGAGTCGACGCCCTCAACCTGTGGAGGCCCCGTGTACGTCGGTCTGTCGAAGGAGCAGGAAGCGCTTCGTGACGAGTTGCGTGCGTACTACGGGATCCTGCTGACTGCCGAAGTCGAGGACGACCTGCGCAAGGGCGAGGGTGTCGGTCAGGTGTCGAAGGACACGTGGAAGCAGATGTGCGCGGACGGGTGGTCGGGTGTCGGCTGGCCCAAGGAGTGGGGCGGCAAGGGCATGACCCCGATCGAGCAGTTCGTGTTCTTCGACGAGTCGATCCGCGCGGGCGCGCCGGTACCGATGCTGACGATCAATTCCGTCGCGCCGACGATCATGCGGTACGGCTCCGAGGACCAAAAGCAGTTCTACGTGCCGAAGATATTGAACGGCGAGATCCACTTCGCGATCGGCTACACGGAGCCCGACGCCGGCACCGACCTCGCGTCGTTGAAGACCAAGGCCGTGCGCGACGGCGACGAGTACGTGATCAACGGGCAGAAGGTGTTCACGTCGCTGGCGAGCGGCGCCGACTACATCTGGCTCGCGGTTCGCACGAACCAGGAGGTGAAGAAGCACAAGGGTATCTCGATCATCATCGTGCCGACCGACACGCCCGGCTTCTCGTACAAGCCGATCGAGAACTTCGGCAACACGAACACGAACATCACGTACTACGAGGACGTGCGCGTACCGGCGGCCAATCTCGTCGGCGAGGAGAACGCGGGCTGGTCGCTGATCACGAACCAGCTGAACCACGAACGCGTCACGCTGTGCTCGTCGGGTGTCGTCGAGCGGCAACTCGAGGACGTTCGCCGGTGGGCGCAAGAGACGAAGCTCGCCGACGGCCGCCGGGTGATCGACCAGGAGTGGGTGCAAGTCAACCTCGCGCGCGTCCACGCCAAGCTCGAGTTCCTGCGCCTCGCGAACTGGAAGGTCGCATGGCTCGCGCAGAGTGGCGCCCCACTCAATCCTGCCGACGCGTCGTCGATCAAGGTGTACGGCACCGAGTTCTACATGGAAGCGGCACGGCTGCTCATGGAGATCATGCGCGACCAGGCGCCGATCGCCGGCGGTTCGCCGGGCGCGGTGGTCCGGGGGCGCGTCGAGCGCATGTTGCGCGGCATGCACATCCTGACCTTCGGCGGCGGCACCAACGAGATGCAGCGCGACCTGATCTCGATCTTCGGCCTGAACATGCCCGGCAGCCCGCGCTGAGCCGCGAGGAGACACGCATGGACTTCGCACTCTCAGAAGCACAAGAAGAGCTGGCCGGGCTGGCGGCGCGCATCCTCGACGACCGGATGGACCTGCAGCACCTCAAGGCCCGCGACCGCTCCGACGACTGGTACGACCTCGACATCTGGCGCGAGTTCGCGAAGGCGAACATCGTTGGGATCGCGCTGCCCGAGTCGGCGGGCGGGCTCGGCCTCGGCTTCGTCGACCTGTGCATGGTGTTGCGCGAGGTCGGTCGTCACGTCGCGCCGCTCCCGATGATCCCGACCTTGGTCAGCGGCGCGCTGCCGATCGCGCGGTTCGGTACCGACTCGCAGGCTGCGATCCTGTCGAAGGTTGCCGCGGGCGATGTGCTGCTCACCGCCGCTCTCTCGGAGTACGGCGCCGAACCCGAAGAACCGCGGACGACCGCGACACGCGACGGCGACGGGTGGCGTCTCGACGGTGTCAAGACCAACGTGCCGGGCGCGAGCGCGACCGAGCTGCTGCTGGTCCCCGCGCGGTACCGACGGTGGCATCGGGATTTTCCTCGTGCCGGGCGGAGCGAACGGGATCACGGCGATCCGTCAGGAGATCATGAACCACGAGCCGCACCACGAGCTGCGACTCGACGGCGTACGCGTCGGCGACGACGCATTGCTCGGCTCGATCGAACAAGGCGCCGAGATCCTCGCGTTCACGCTGAACCGCACGATCGTCGCGACGTGTGCGCTCGTGTCGGGCGTCGCCGACACTGCGCTGCGACTCACCGCGCAGTACACGACCGAACGCAAGCAGTTCGACCGCCAGATCGGCACGTTCCAAGCCGTCGGGCAACGCATGGCCGACTGCTACATCGAGAACCAGGCGATCGAGCTCACGATGCTGCAGGCGGCGACACACCTCGATGAAGGCCGCGACGACGCGGTCGAGATCGCGACCGCGAAATTCTGGGCCGCCGAGGGCGGCAACCACATCGGGCACGCCGCCCTGCACATTCACGGCGGTATCAGCATCGACGTCGACTATCCGATCCACCGCTACTTCCTCTGGCTGAAGCGCTACGAGTTCACGCTCGGGTCCGCGACACCGGAGTTGTTGCGCATCGGCAGGGCGCTCGCCGACAACCCGGTCTGACACGCGCGCCACGGCGCGGGCGCTTCCGGGGGCCGTCCCGCGGGCGTGTGCACGAACAATTCTCCGACGCCGCGCTCGTCGTCTACGGACACAGCCATCTGCCGGTCGACGGCGAACGAGTCGACGGTCAGCGGCCGTGCAACCCCCGGCTCGCCCACGGAGCGTCGCCAAGCGTCCGTTTCGCACAACTGGCCGGCTCACGATCGATGCCGGATCCTTGGTCCGGCACGACATCGTTCCGGTTTCGGCTCAACACCTCGGCGGAAGCCACCGATAAGGCCAAGGCACGCAGTGTGGGCTTTCCCGGGCGGGGAGTGGGAGCACGGTGTAGTGGAGGGGGCGACGCTTCGGCGTCCCTGGCGTGGGTGGATGTCCACGGTCGCGAGCGGTTCAGCGCTCACGGTCGCGCTCACCCTGATGTCGTTCGCCGACACCGGACGTCCGAGCGACCGTCCCGAGCGCGTGCTCAACATCGCGGGAGGCCCGCGCGGCCGCCACGGCGGCGCAGGCAACGCGTTGTCGCCCTTCACGGAGCTCACCCCATCAGCGACACCCGACGCGCCGATCCCGCCGCCAGCGGTCGACGGCACGGCGCCCAGCGCGGGCGACGCGTCGTCACCGAGCCCGCCGGAGCGCGCGTCGACGGCCGCCGAGGTCCCTCGCAAGGTGACTGCGCGCAAAGAGACCGCTCCCGGTTCGCGTGTTCACCCCTCAGGGTCGACGACCGTGACGACGGTGCCCTCGGAGACCACTCCGACGACGCGCCCGCACATTCAGCTGCCGAGCATCGGCGCGGCGACGGTCGACCCGCTCGCCGCAACCCCGCGTTCGCCGCGGAAACCGCTCGCACCGCAAAGCCCGAACCTCGCCGACACCCCGCGTTCGCCGCATGCCGCCCATCATCCGCACGCGCCGTACCTGCCGTACACCCCGCACGCGCCGGTGCCGCCCCGCGATTCGCAATCGCCGCAGCCGCCCGAGCCACCGCCGGCGACGCCGCACGTCGACCCCGACCGGCCGAAGAACGAGGACGCCACGGAGTGCCACCCGCACGCGGACGGGGATCGCGACCTTCGAAAGCTCGGCGGCGCGTTCGAACGAGACGACGGCGACGACGGGGGCGTCAAGCACCCGCGTGCTTGAGCAGCGCGTGCACCGGACGCAGGTCATAGGGGGGACCGAGCATCACGATGAGATGTTCGGCGCCGGCATCGAGATACGCCGGCGCGTTGTCGACCTCGCTGCCGTTGATCGCGACCGTTCGCTCGACTTGCTTCGGATTGCGGTCGATGCGCGCACACCACTCGTCGAGGACCGCGTTCTTGCGCGCGTAGCTCTCGGGTGGTCCGAAAGAGTTCCACGCGTCCGCGTGCTCGGCGACCAGGCGTAGCGTGACCTTCTCGCCGCCTCCGCCGACGAGGATCGGCAGCCGGCCGCGCGGCGGAGGCTCCAAGCGACTGAAGCGATCCATGATGATCGGAAGGTCGCGAGCGAGCGCACGCAACCGCGACGCGGGCGTGCCGAACTCGAATCCGTACTCGCGATAGTCGCGATCGAACCAACCGGAACCGATGCCGAGCACGAAGCGGCCGCCGCTGATGTGATCGATCGTGCGTGCCATGTCGGCGAGGAGGTTCGGATTGCGATACGAGTTGCAGGTGACGAGCGCGCCGATTCTGCGCGTGAGATGTCTCGGCGGCCATCGCCGCGAGCAAGGTGTATGCCTCGAAGTGCGCGGCGTCGGGATCGCCGTACAGCGGATAGAAGTGGTCCCACACCCAGATGCTGTCGACACCCGCGCCGTCCGCGGCGCGCCACGCGTCCGCATCGCCGCGACGGTCGTCGCTTGCGGGTGCAGCTGCACGCCCACCTTGAACTCCCGAGCCATACCTCTTTGCTCACTCTCCGCTGACCCCGAAAGCCGGTCCGTGCCCGGTCGTTCGCTCCGCGCTCCGCTCACCGTCGTGTGCCTTCGTCGAGCTCGATGCGGCGACCGCCGTCGCGCAGCACGATCGCGGTATCGCCCGCGAGGATCCGGCGCAGCGGCGCGCCGACGAGCTGGTCGCGCCAACCGATGCCGAGCCGGCTCGGCTGGCCCTGCAACAACTGCGTGAGCTCGGCCCGCGTGCCGAGCAACGCGGGATCGAGATCGAGCTCCGACGCGCGTTGCGCGAGCCACGCGCCGAGCACCGTCACCGCGGGAGCGAGCGACCGATCGACGCGACCAGTATCGGGCAAGCGGAGGGCGGAGGAGCGCAACGCGGTACCGGCGGCAACGGCGTTGAGCAGGTCGGCGGCCTGCGCGTCGCGCAGCCGGCCGTCGATGCCGCGGATACTGCTCAGCTCCTCGCGGTCGTGCGGCGGGCGATTGCACGAGCCCCGCAAGGGCGAGATCCGACAGCACGAAACGCGGCGGCACGTCGAGCGATTCGGCCGTGCGCTCGCGCCACGCGGCGACGGCCTGCGCGACACCACGCGCGCTCCCGCGGAACTGGCGGGAGCCCTTGATGCGCCACCACGCGGTCGCGGGGTCAGGACGCGTGCGCACGCGTTGTCGGCGTTCCTCGCATTCGTCGAGCGCCCATTGCAGACGGCCGGCCGCGTCGAGCCGGTCGACGAGCACGTCGTGCAACGGCGAGCAGGTGTTCGACATCGGCGGCCGCGTACGCGCGTTGCTCCACTCGCAACGGCCGGCGCGTCCAGTCGGTGAGACGGTCGCCCTTGGCGAGTCGCGTTCCGAGCAAGCGTTCGACCGCCGCCGCGAGCGACGCGGTGCCGAGGCCGACGAACCCCGCCGCGACCTGCGTGTCGAACAGATGCGTGGGGACGCGACCGCATGCGCGCTCGAGGATCGCCAGATCCTGGTCGGCGGCGTGGGCAACCATGCAACCGTCGCCGCCGAGAATCTCGCCGAGCGGGGCGGGATCAACCGCGAGGGGGTCAATCAGCGCGACTCCGCGCGGCCATGCGAGTTGGATCAGCGCGAGGCGCGGCCAATAGGAACGCTCGCCGTGAAACTCCGTGTCGAGCGCGTAGCGCGGTTCGCCGCGAACGTCCGCAATGCACGCTGCGAGCGCGTCTGCAGTGTCGACGAAATGCGGTTCCATCACGACAGCTTGCCGCGTGCGGGCACCCGTCCGGTGCACATCGGACGTGCGGTACACCGATGCGGACAAATGCCCGACGTTGACACCGAGGGTTGTCGATTATGCGAGCCCGCTGGGAGAAGATGGAAGTCGCCGGGTCGGTCGGTGGTCCCCACGCCACCGTCCGCCCCGGCACTTCGCTTCGATGTCACGGCCCGCCCATCGATCGCACGCGCACGTCTCCCAGCCGCTCGAACGAGCGGAGCACCTCGGTCTGATCATTGGCGAGATGGCGGACGATCACGTCGGTGCAACCCGATGCGGCGAGTCGCGCGAACGCATCGGTGACCCTGCCGACGCCGCCGACGACCAATGCCTCGGGATCGAAGCCGCGATATCCCGCCGCGACGATCGGTCCCGCGACGCGCTCGGCATCGGCGTCGTCGGCGCCGACGTGCACGTCGCGGCGAACTGCGATCCGGTCGCCGCGCCGGCCGTGATGCGCACACGCGTCCCGGTACCGCGCTGCGAGCTCACGCACGCCGCGCCGGTGTCGCCTCGGGGCCGATCAGGAACGCGTCGCCGAGGCGCGCGGCGCGGTCGATCGCCGTCGGCGCCGCGGCACCGATCCACACCTCGAGCCGTTGCGGCGGCACCGGCGCGATCCGCGCCCTGTCGATTCTCCATGGCGCGTCCAGGCTGACCTCTTCACCGACGCAGAGCCGGCGCACGACATCGAGGCACGCTTCGAAGCGGCGTGGACGCTCGCGCGTCGACGTGGCGAACACCCGAAACTGTTCGTCGCCGGCGCCGACCGCGCACTGCATTATGAATGGTCCTTGTGCGATCGACGCGAGCGTGCCGATCTGCTCGGCGAGCAACACCGGATGCCACAGCGGCAGCAGGAACAGCGCGCCCGCGGGTCGCGCGTCCCACTCGGCCAGGAGCCGGCCGACGATCGCGACGTTCTGGTAGTAGGGAACCGGCACGTTGTGGTGGTCGCCGACGAACAAGCTGTCGAGTCCCGCGTCGGCGGCGGCGCGCCGCGATCGATCATCCATCGCGCGCCGAGCCGCACGTCCATCGGCGCGTAGCTGCTCCGCAGCGAGGTTCCGATCAACATGACGCGTCAGCCTCGCGGGTGACCGGCGCATGGCGACACGAGACCTACTCGTGCCGCCGGCGCCACGCGCGGGCCGGTGCCATCGCTTCCTGCGCCCCGCGTCAACCGAGCGTCACCAGCCAGTCGAGGCCGGCGTCGTCGAGCCAGCGCTGCAAGTGCAGGCTGAGGCGCGCGAGCTGATCGAACATCAGCAGCACGCCGAACGCGCCGAGGATCACCGCCGACGCGCCGACGATCAACGGGAAGTGGTGCTTCACCCAATCGATCGCGCCGCCGAGCCTTCCGAGCGCGAGTCCCGAGATGAGGAACGGCAAGCCGAGGCCGAGCGAGTACGCGGCGAGCAACGTGCCGCCCGCCCACAGCGCGATGTTGGTTGGCGGCGATGCCGAGGATCGATCCGAGGATCGGGCCTATGCACGGTGACCAACCGAAGCCGAACGCGACGCCCGCGACTGCGGGTGCGGCCACACCGAAGCGTCCGAGCTGCGGGTGGAAGCGCTTCTCTTGGTACAGCCAAGGTGCGCGCAGAAACAGCGAGCCGAGCAAGAACAACGCCATCGCGAGCATCACGGTGCCCGAGATGCGCGTGAGCACGCTTTGATGGTCTCGCAAGAGTTGTCCGAAGCTCGACGCCGACAAGCCGAGTGCGACGAACACTGCGCCGAAGCCCGCGACGAACGTCGCGGTCGTGACCACGACGCGGCGAGCTTGCTGATGTGTTCCCTCTTGCAGCTCGACGAGGTCGAGCCCGGTGACCATCGACAGGTACCCGGGCACCAACGGGAGCACGCACGGTGAGAGGAACGACACGACCCCGCCACCGAAGGCCGCGAGATACGCGAGCACGTTCACGTCGCCGATGCGCGATCCCAGCGCGAGGAGCGGCGTCACGGTTCCATTGTGCGTGATCAGGCGAACGGCGGCCGCATGCGGACAAGCGTGCGGCCGCCGAGCGTCACGACCGCGACGATCGCGCCGTGCTCGAGCCAGCGCGTAGCGGGCGTCCGCGGGCCTGTCGGCCGACGCCTCCTGCCACTCGTCGCGATTGCCAGCTGCCGCGATGCGCGTCGTTGTCGCGTGTCGTCGTCGGCGATCTGCTCGACGCCTTCGTAGGACACGGAGATTGGTTCATCGTCGAGGTATGCGAGGCGGACGGTCCCGATGAACTTCTCGATGTCTCCGCGGAGCTCGGCCGTGAGTGACGGAAGCGATGGCGCCAATCTCGCGACGCGCGCCTGTAGTGCGCTCGGCGCCGTGTAGAAGGTGTCGCCGGCGAGCGTCACGATCGAGATCGTGTTCGACGGCGATGGCCGGCGCCACATCGCCGTGATGCGTTCGACACTTTCCGGCCGCAGCGCCATCGGGACAGTGTCGCGTAGGCTCCGCCGCCACTGATGCGCACGCCGCGCAGTCGGGATGGCGAAGCGAGGGAGCCCAACGTCATGGCGCGAGCGCAAGATCTCTTCGACTTGTCGGGCAAGGTCGCGGTGCTCACCGGGGTGGCGAGCGGCATCGGCAAGGCGACCGCGCTGATGCTCGCGGCCAACGGCGCCACGATGGTCGGCGGCGACATCGACGAAGCAGGCGCGGAAGCGACCGCCAAGGACATCAGCGGCGATGGCGGGCGTGCCGTCGCCCAGCGCGTCGACGTGACCAAGCGTGCCGACGTCGACGCACTCGTCGACCGCGCGCAGACGAGTTCGGGCGCGTCGACATCATGGGGAACATCGCGGGCATCCCGCACAACAAGATGGTCGCCGACTGCACCGACGAGGAGTTCGAACGCGTCCTTGCGATCAACCTCAAGAGCGTGTTCTACGGATGCCAAGCCGCGATCCGGCACATGATCCCGCAGGGCGCGGGAAGCATCGTCAACATCTCGTCGGGTGCGATCGACACCCCTGCGCCGACGCTCGCCTGCTACGGCATGACCAAGGCCGCGGTCGCGATGCTCACGAAGACGCTCGCGACCGAAGTCGGCCGTCACGGCATACGCGTCAACGCGATCGCGCCCGGCATGATCCTCACGAACTTCTCGCGGCACAATTTCACCGACGAGAAGGGTGAGGTCGTCCCCGAGCGCCTCGAGCAGTACCACAAGCGCGCCGAGCGCGATGGCGCCGCTCGGACGAGCGGGCGAGGCCGAAGACGTCGCGCGCTCGTTCTTGTATCTCGTCTCCGACGCGGCCGCATTCGTCACCGGTCAGATCGAGCGCCCCAACGGCGGAGTCGCAATGCCGTGGTGACGCGGATCGTGAAGTCGGCGCGTTCTCGGTCATCGAACAGTTCGTGCCCGCAGCGGTCGTGATTCCGTCAAAGAACCGCGTCTGCCGAGCCGTGAGCTGTCGGCCGCGGGTTGTCAGCCCGACCGCGTCCGGGCGTCCGGGCGGCGGTTGGCGCGTCGGATGCGTACGTGCGACTCGACGGGCTTTCCGATCCGCGTGCCGGGCCGATAACGACCGTCGACGACCGGCAGGCTGCCGCTGCGCATCGCCGCGGCGCGCTGGCGACGGCGCGCTTCCCGCTGCGCGCGCTTGCGCCGCACGGCGCGGCGACGCAACGCAAAACCGAGCGCGAGCAACAACACGAGGACGATCGCTGCGTTGCGCGTCGTCAACAGTCCTCCCGACGGTGCGTGCGCGACGACTCTTGTGACGGGCCGCGCCGCGTGCGGGAGCTCCGACAGATTCGGGATCGACGACGGCACGAGCGGTGTCGCAGCTGCCATCGCGCCCGCCGCAACCTTCGTGTCCTTCGCCGCGCCGAGCCGCTCGAAGCTGTCGCGGTCGGCCTTGCGCCCCGCATAAAGCGACACCTTGTTCGGCGGCAGCACCTCCTTGCCGCACGCCTCGTCGGCGGGCGCGCTGCCGTTCGCGATCGCGAAGCCGGCGTCGAGCGCAGCGGCCGCAGGCGCATATCCGCCGGGAATCACCGAGCCGAGCACGACCGCGATCAACGTGTGCCCGTCGCGAGTCGCCGTCGCGACGATCGAGTGCTGCGCGAGGTTCGTGAAGCCCGTCTTGAAACCGGTTGCACCCGGATAGGCGTACGTCCCGCCTGGAAGCATGCGGTTGTGGTTGACGAAGTCGTACTGCGTACCCCATGGCGCGGTGAACCGATACTCGTGCGTCGATGCCCACCTCGCGATCGCGGGCACACTCAGCGCGTTGCGGGTGACGATCGCGAGGTCGTACGCGCTCATGCGCGGGCCGCCCTTGAACGACTGTGCGGTGTCGAGGCCCGACGGATCGCTGAACGAGCTCTCCTTCAAGCCGTAGCGGCGACCGGTCTCGGCTTCGGCGGCGGCGAAAGCGTCGAGGCTCCCCGAGGTGTTGATCGCGAGCGTGTACGCGGCGTCGTTGGCCGACCACATCATGAGCGACGCGAGCATCTTGTCGAGGGGCAGCTTCTGGCCTGGTGTGAACCCGACTTCTTGCTCCGGCGCCTGCGCGGCCTGCGCGTCGACGGTGATGAGCTTGTTCGGGGGCAGGCGCTCGACGGCGACAAGCGCGGTCATGATCTTGGCGGTGCTCGCGGGCCGGAGTGACTCGTGCACGTTGCTGCACACGAGCAGTCGCCCGCTCGTCGCGTCGGCGACGATCTCGGCCTTGGGCGGCGGTACCTCGGGTGCCGTCGCCGCCGCCGGCGCCGCGCCGGCGTGGCCCGCGAGCGCGGGAACGACGGTCAGGAGCGCTGCCAGCGCCAGTGGCGCGAGCAGAGGGCGGCGGCGCACGGGCGATCAGGCTAGGCGGTCGCGTCCGCCGAACGATGGTTGTCCCCGTCGACACGGAAAGGCGCCGGGGCGAGCCCGGGCTGCGTGCCACCATGGAAGGCGTGGAACGGATCTCGCGGCGGATCGCCGACATCCAGGAATCGGCGACGCTGGCAGTCGACGCCAAGGCCAAAGCGCTGAGGGCCGCCGGTGAGAACGTCATCGGCTTCGGCGCCGGCGAACCCGACTTCCCGACGCCCGCACACATCGTCGACGCCGCGGTCGCCGCGTGCCGCGAGCCGCGCTTCCACCACTACTCGCCGACGTCCGGGCTCCCCGAGCTGCGCGAGGCGATCGCCCACAAGACCAAGCGCGACTCCGGTGTCGATTGTGCGGCTGCTCGTGTCCTCGTCACCAACGGCGGGAAGCACGCGGTCTACAACACCTTCCAAGTTCTGTGCGATCCCGGCGACGAGGTGTTGTTGCCCGCGCCGTACTGGACCTCGTACCCCGAGTGCATCGCGCTCGGTGGTGGCACGCCGGTCGTGTTGCCAACCAGCGAGGTGAACGGCTTTCGCGTGACCGTCGAGCAGCTCGAAGCCGCGCGCACGCCGCGCACGAAAGCGATGCTGTTCGTGTCGCCGAGCAACCCCACCGGCGCGGTGTATCCGCCCGACGAGGTCGAAGCAATCGGCCGCTGGGCGCTCGAGCGCGGCATCTGGGTGATCACCGACGAGATCTACGAGCACCTCGCGTACGACGGGCCATACCTTCTCGTCGATGCCCGGCCTCGTTCCCGAGCTCGCGGAGCGCTGCGTCATCCTCAACGGCGTCGCCAAGACATACGCCATGACCGGCTGGCGCGTGGGATGGATGATCGCGCCGGCCGACGTCACCGCGGCCGCGATCAACCTCCAGTCGCACTCGACGTCGAACGTCTCGAATGTCGCGCAAGCGGCTGCGCTCGCGGCCGTGAGCGGTGACCTCGTCGCCGTCGCGAAGATGCGCGAGGCGTTCGCACGCCGTGGCCAGATGATGTACGAGCTGCTGTCGAAGATCCCGGGGGTGAGCGTGTTGGCGCCTCAGGGCGCGTTCTACTGCTTCCCGAGCTTCGAAGGAGTGCTCGGCAAAGAGGTCGCGGGCCGGCGCATCAACACGAGCATGGAGCTGTGCGAGGTCTTGCTCGAAGCAGCCAAGGTCGCGATCGTGCCCGGCGAGGCGTTCGGCGCGCCCGGGTACGCCCGGTTGTCGTTCGCGCTCGGCGACGACGACCTCGGCGAGGGTCTGCGCCGCATCTCCGCGCTCCTCGCCGACTGACCGTCGAGGTCAGTAACTCGTACCGGCGTCGCGGGTGGCGAGCGGCGCGCGACCGGCCGTCTACCCTCGGTGCGATGGCTGACCGGGTCCTTGTCTCCGAACCGCTGGCCGAGCGCGGGCTCGACGCCATGCGCTCGGCGGGGCTCGACGTCGACGTGCAGATCGGGCTCGCACCCGAGGAGCTCATCGCGGCAATTCCGGGCGCGGCGGCACTCGTCATCCGCAGTGCCACCCAAGTCACCGGGGAGCTGCTGGCTGCGGCCGACGACCTGATCGTCGTCGGCCGCGCCGGCATCGGTCTCGACAATGTCGACGTCGCGGCAGCGACGCGCCGTGGCGTGATGGTCGTCAACGCGCCGCAGTCGAACATCCTCTCCGCGGCCGAGCACACGATCGCGCTCTTGCTCTCGCAGGCGCGCAACGTGCCGCAGGCCAACGCCGACCTGAAGGACGGAAAGTGGAACCGCACCGAGTGGGAAGGCGTCGAGCTGCACGGCAAGACGTTCGGCATCGTCGGCCTCGGGCGCGTCGGTGTGCTCGTCGCGCAACGGGCGTACGCGTTCGGCATGCGCCTCGTGGCATACGACCCGTTCGTCAACCCCGATCGCGCGCGCCAGCTCGGCGTGCAGCTGACGCGGACGATCGAAGAGTTGGTTGCGATCAGCGATTTCGTCTCTATCCACGCGACGAAGACGCCGGAGACCGTCGGGTTGCTGAGTGCCGACGTGCTCGCGCAGGCGAAGCCCGGCATGCGGCTGATCAACGCGGGCCGCGGCGGTATCGTCGACGAGGCTGCGCTCGCAGAGGCGATCCGCGGCGGCCGGCTCGGCGGCGCGGCGATCGACACGTTCGCGAAGGAGCCGACGACGGAGTCGCCGCTCTTCGGGCTCGACAACGTCGTGGTGACGCCGCACCTCGGCGCGTCGACCGTCGAAGCGCAAGACAAGGCGGGGGAGACGATCGCCGAGATGGTGGTCCTCGCGCTGCGCGGCGACTTCGTGCCGTTCGCGGTCAACGTCGCCGCGTCCGAGGCGTCGGAGAGCGTGCGGCCGTTCTTGCCGCTCGCCGAGCGCGTCGGGCGGCTGTTCACGGGCCTGGCGGGGGGTGCGCCGGGCACGCTGCACATCGAGTACGAGGGCGAGATCGCCGACTACGACTGCCGCGTGCTCACGCTGTCGGTGTTGAAGGGTGTGCTCGCGCCGGTCGTCGACGAGCCAGTCTCGTTCGTGAACGCGCCGCAGCTCGCCGAGCACCGCGGGATCGGTGTACGCGAGACCAAGTCGTCGGACGCGCGCGACTACGTGAACCTGATCGTGGTGCGCGGCGACCAGGGCACGCATGTCGCGGCGACGCTCTTCGGCAAACAGCAAGTACCGCGCATCGTCGGCATCGACGGCCACTCGGTCGACCTCCCGCCCGCGCGCAACATGTTGGTCGTGCACAACGAAGACGTGCCGGGAATGATCGCCAAGGTCACCGGCGTGCTCGGCGGCGCGGGCCTGAACATCTCCGACATGGACGTGGGTCAGAGCCCGAGCGGTGAAGCCGCGTTGATGGTGATCGCCACCGACATCGCGGTCCCTCCCGACGTCGTCGAGCTCGTCACCAAACAGCCCGGCGTGCAATCGGCTCGGGCCATCGATCTCGGCTGACCGTTTGGGCAGTACTGCGCCCTACAGGGCGTGCAACTGCCCAAACGCTTCAGATCTTCGAGCGGCGCAGGCCGTCGCGCAGCGCCGCGTCCTCGTCGACGTAGCAGCGGTCGGGTTGGGTGCGGTCGTAGTTCGCGCCGCCGGGCACGTGATAGATGCCGCTCGAGAGCTTGCCCTTGATCGGGTGCGAGAGCGGACACTCGCCGTCGTCGCTCGGATCACTCCACTGCACGGCCGGTACTGCGGGCCGCGGGACCGGCGGGAACGGAAACGGCGCCGGCTGCCAGTGGAGATTGCTCGCGCGCTCCGGTACGCCGCGCCCGCCACGCACGCCACAGTGCGTATGCGATTCCACCGACGAGTCCGGCGCCGGCGGCGCCCTTGACGCCTTTTCGCACGCGCGAATTCTCTCATGCGGGTGGTGGATATGGCCGATGACGGTTTGACCCGATGGCGGCGAACTGACACACTGACTGAACTCATGCGCAAGGAAATCGCGGCTTCCGCAGCACTGCCGGGCCTCCTCCTTATGTAGCGCGGGTGCCCATAGGTGCTCGCGCAACCCTCCGTGCCAACTGGCCGGAGGGTTTTTCGTTGCCCTGAAACCCTGCACGAACCCCGAGAGCGAGCGAGTAGAGATGGACGAAGTACGGATCTTCGATACGACATTGCGAGACGGCGAGCAGTCACCGGGCATCTCGCTCGACGTCGCCGAGAAGCTGGAGATCGCCGAGCAGCTCGCCGCGTCTCGGGGTCGACGTCATCGAAGCCGGCTTCCCGATTGCATCCGACGGCGACTTCGAGTCGGTAGAGGCGATCGCGAAGGCGGTCAGGGGACCGATCATCACCGGCCTCTCCCGTACGGGGTACAAGGACGTGGATCGCGCATGGGAAGCGGTGCGTCATTCCGCCACGCCGCGCATCCACGTGTTCATCGCGACGTCGAAGATCCACATGGAAAAGAAGCTTCGCATGACGCCCGAGCAGGTAAAGGCGGAAGCCGCGGCGGCCGTCGCACGGGCGCGTGGCTACGTCGCCGACGTCGAGTTCTCGCCCGAGGACGGGTACCGCTCCGATCCCGACTTCATGTGCGAGGTGTGCCAGATCGCCGTCGAAAGCGGCGCGACGACGCTCAACATCCCCGACACTGTCGGCTTCGCTGTCCCCGAGGACTACGGACGCCTGATCGAGTACGTCATCGACACGGTGAAGGGCGACTTCATCGTGTCGACGCACTGCCACAACGACCTCGGCCTCGCGGTCGCGAACTCGCTCGCGGGGGTCGCAAGCGGCGCCCGTCAGGTGGAGTGTGCGATCAACGGTCTGGGAGAGCGGGCCGGCAATGCTGCGCTGGAGGAGGTCGTGATGGCAATACGCACGCGGCGCGACTACTTCGGTGGCGTCGACGTGAACGTGCGCACCGAGGAGCTCGCGCGCACGTCGCGCCTCGTCTCGCGGATGACCGGCTACCACGTGCAGTACAACAAGGCGGTCGTCGGGCGGAACGCGTTCGCGCACGAGGCGGGCATCCACCAACACGGTGTGCTGTCGGATCGCGAGACGTACGAGATCATCGACGCGTCGACAGTCGGCCAAGAGGCGGCACAAATTGTGCTCGGCAAGCATTCGGGCCGGCACGCGTTTGCCGACACGCTGCAGAAGATGGGTATCCGCGTTCAGGGCGACGCGCTCAACGCCGCGTTCCTGCGCTTCAAGGAGCTGGCGGACAAGAAAGTGGAGATCACCGAGGCCGACCTCGAGGCGATCGTCGTCGAGGAGCTCGGCACCGGCATGATCCATCGCTTCGCGATCCACGAGCTGGAGTTGCGCGGCGGTACCGCGGCCAAGCCGTCGGCGCGAGTGGTCATCACCGACGCCGACGGCAAGCTCGAGGCGTCGGGTACCGGTGACGGCATGATCGACGCCGCCATCGAGGCGATCGGCGAGGCCACCGGCGTGAAACCCACTTTGCGCAACTTCGAGGTGTCCTCGGTGACCGGCGGTTCCGACGCGCTCGGCGCGGTGACCGTGACCGTCGACGACGACGGCCGCAAGGTCAGCGGCCGCGGTGTCGCCACCGACGTCGTCGAAGCGTCGGCGCGGGCCTACCTCAACGCAGTGAACAAGATCGTGCGGCTGCGCGAGCGCGGCGCCGAGGTTCGCGAGCTGGAGGTCGGTCCTTGATTCTCGGGCGCACTCGCTGTGGGTCGGGATACCCGGCCCGCGGACGCTCGTCGCTCCGGCGAGCTCGACTTGCTGCGCTTCGCTCACCGCGACGCCGGTGCCGACGTCGCTTGGTCCACCCGCGGCGCCCACGCTTCGCCGCGATCCGGTGAGCGCGTCCACGAATCTCTGGGTCGACGCGGAGCATGCGCTCAGGTATCTGCGGGAGCGGGAGTCGTTGCCGCGGCGGTCGGATGCGATGGAAGTGCTCCTGGAGCTCTTGCCGTCCCGGGTAGAGCGCGTGCTCGACCTCGGGACCGGCGACGGTGTCACGCTGGCCTTGGTGCTGACCGCCTTTCCGCACGCTTCGGGGGTCGGTCTCGACTTCGGCGGCGAGATGTTGCGGCACGCACGGGAGCGGTTCGAGGGAGACGCTCGCGTCCAACTCGATCATCACGACCTGTCGTGGCCGCTTTCGGGTCTCGGCGTCTTCGACCTGGTCGTGTCGAGCTTCGCGATTCACCACCTTGATCCTGCTCGGCAGCGGGAGCTCTACGGCGAGGTCTTCGGGCTTCTCGCGCAAGGCGGGCGGTTCATCAACGCGGAGCACGTCGCGTCGCCGACCGACGAGCTGCACGACGAGTTCCTCGCGGCGGTCGGGCATCGACCGGACGACGACGACCCGTCGAACCAACTCGTTGACACCGAGGTGCACGTGGCATGGCTGAATGCTTGCGGGTTCGTGAACGTGGAGTGTTTTTGGAAGTGGCGGGAGCTCGCCGTCGTTGCAGGGACGAAGCCGGCCGCGACAACCCGACAGCAGGGGAGAGATAGGCGATGAGCGTTCTCGAGTTCTTCGAGTACTTGGCGGCGTACCGGCAGACATCCGAGCTCGCCTACGAGCTCGCGGAGATCTGGACCGGCCACGTAGCAGCCGGGATCTACGAACCGGCAGCCTGAGCCTCCATCGCCGGCATCCAGCCGGGGCGCTTCGCCTCGTAGCTCGCGATGTCGGCGTCGTACCGCAACGTGAGACCGATGTCGTCGAGGCCGTTCAGCAGGCGGTACTGCGTGAAGTCGTCGAGCTCGAACGCCTCGTCGAGACCGATCTTCGGTACTGCGACACGCCTGTGTTCGACATCGACGACGATCTCGAGCTTCGGGTCCTCGTCGATCGCCTCCCACAGTCGACGCACCGCCGTTTCGTCGACGGCGGCAACGACCAGGCCCATCTTTGCGCTGTTGTTCCGGAAGATGTCGGCGAAGCGAGGCGCGATTACCGCCTCGAAGCCGTAGTCCATCAGCGCCCACACCGCATGCTCGCGTGACGAGCCCGTACCGAAGTTCGGGCCGGCAACCAGGATTCGCGCGCCGTCGTGGCGCTCCTGGTTGAGCACGAAGTCGGAGTTCTCGCGCCACTCCGAGAACAGCCCTTCGCCGAAGCCCGTGCGTTCGACGCGCTTGAGCCAGTCGCTCGGAATGATCTGGTCGGTGTCGACGTCCGAGCGCACCAACGGCACCCCGGTCCCCGTGATCACCTTTACTGCTTGCATGAATGCTCCTTTGCGAGGCGTGAGTGAGGGTCGGAAAACGACCCCCTATTGACGCCTCAGGGATCGGACGGCCTCAGAGATCGGAGGGGGTGGCGAAGTGGCCGGCGATCGCGGTGGCGGCCGCGACCGCGGGCGAGACGAGGTGCGTGCGGCCGCCTTTGCCTTGGCGGCCTTCGAAGTTGCGGTTCGACGTCGACGCGCACCGCTCGCCGGGCGCGAGCTTGTCGGGATTCATCGCCAGGCACATCGAGCAGCCCGGCTCGCGCCAGTCGAAGCCCGCGTCGCGAAACACGCGGTCGAGTCCCTCGGCCTCGGCGTGCGCCTTCACCGCGGCGGAGCCGGGAACGACCAGCGTGCGCACCCCGGCCTTCACCTTCCGGCCTCGCGCCACCGCGGCCGCGGCGCGCAGGTCTTCGATGCGCGAGTTCGTGCACGACCCGATGAACACGGTGTCGACCGCGATGTCGCGAATCGGCGTGCCGGCCTTCAGGCCCATGTACGCGAGCGCACGCCTGGCCGACTCGCGTGCGGACGTGTCGGCGAACATCTCGGCGTCGGGCACCGTGTCGTTGATCGTGATCGTCTGGGCGGGATTCGTGCCCCACGAGACGTGCGGCGCGAGCGCGGCGGCGTCGATCGTCACTTCCTTGTCGAACTGGGCGCCGGCGTCGGTGGGCAGCGCTCGCCAGTCGTCGAGTGCCTGTTCCCACGCCGCGCCCTTCGGCGCGAACGCGCGGCCTTCGAGGTACGCGAACGTCGTGTCGTCGGGCGCGACGAGCCCGGCGCGCGCGCCGCCCTCGATCGACATGTTGCACACGGTCATGCGACCCTCCATCGACAGCGCACGTATTGCGGCGCCGCGATACTCGAGCACCGAGCCGATCCCGCCGCCCGTGCCGATGCGAGCGATGATCGCGAGCACGATGTCCTTCGCGGTGACGCCTGCGGGCACGTCGCCCTCGACAGTGACCGCCATCGTGCCCGGTTTCATCTGCGGCAGCGTCTGCGTCGCGAGCACGTGCTCGACCTCGCTGGTGCCGATGCCGAACGCGAGCGCGCCGAACGCGCCGTGCGTCGACGTGTGACTGTCGCCGCACACGATCGTCATGCCCGGTTGCGTGAGCCCCTGCTCGGGACCGATCACGTGCACGATGCCTTGGCCGGGATCGCGCATCGCGTAGCAGCGAATCCCGAACTCGTCGCAGTTGCGGGCGAGCACTTCCATCTGCTTCGCCGAGATCGGGTCGGTGAGCGGCTTGTCGAGACCGGCGGTCGGCACGTTGTGATCCATCGTCGCGACCGTGAGATCGGGACGGCGTACGCCGCGGCCCGCCATCCGCAAGCCGTCGAATGCCTGGGGCGACGTCACCTCGTGCACGAGATGTAGATCCACGTAGAGCACGTCGGGCTCGCCGTTCGCGCGGTGGACGACATGCCGTTCCCAGATCTTTTCCGACAGTGTCTTTGCCATGGCACGACCTTCGGGGCGTGGCGACGGATATTGCGCGCGTCTCAGATTGTGAGACGGTAGTATTACGTTGTGGACAGTATAGCGACCGGCGTGCAGGTTCTCGACCGGGCGGTGCTGCTCGTCGATACGGTCGCGCAATCCGGGCCGTCTGCGCTCGCCGAGCTCGTCGAGGCGACCGGGCTGACCCGCCCGACCACTCACCGGCTCGCGGTCGCGCTCGAGCGCCATGGCCTGTTCGCGCGCAATGCCGACGGCCGGTTCGTGCTCGGCGGCCGTCTCGCGGCCTGGGGCAAGGCCGCGAGCGGGCGCATCGTCGACGACGCGCGGCCGGTCCTCGCGGCGCTCGTTGCGCGCACCGGCGAGAGCGCGCAGCTCTATGTGCGGGAGGGCGATCACCGTGTTTGCCTCGCCGTGCACGATCGGCTCAGTGGTGGGCTGCGCGACACCGTGGCGCTGGGCGCGGTCATGCCGCTGACGCGCGGCTCGGGCGGAAAGGTTCTGCTCGCGTGGGCGACCGACGCCGAGAGGTTCGAGGTCGCGGCTGCGGCGCTGGCGACGGTGCGCCGGCGCGGATGGGCCGAGTCGGTGGGCGAGCGAGAGGCGGGGGTGGCGAGCGTGAGCGCACCCGTCCGCGGTATCGGCGGCGAGGTGGCCGCAGCCGTCAGCGTCAGCGGTCCGATCGAGCGTCTCGGCCAGCATCCGGGGCGGCGACTTGCACGGGCGGTTGTGGAGGCCGCCGAACGGCTCGCGGCCGTCATCGCGCAGTAACAGAGGCGTAACAATCGATGTTTAGCGTGGCCGCATCGGAGACGACAGCGCCGCGACCGAGGAGATGAAGCCGCAGCCGACCGAATGGGCGGCGGAGGCGGGAATCGACCAGTTGTGAGGCGAGCGGAGCGTGGAGTCGACCCCAATGAGCATGAGCATGAGCATGAACGTGGAAGTGCTGCCCTGGCCCGCCGACGGGACCCGCCTCTGCGAGCTGCGGGCGCGGGCCGTCCCGCGGCTCCTCGTCGTCGCTCCTGACGCCGACCTGCCGCTGGTGCTCGACTGTCTCGAGGACTGGGTGACGACAAGCGCGTCCGAGCGCGAGATCGAGGCAAGACGGCGCGCGCTCGCGATGCGGGGCGCGCAGCACGCGGTCCAGCCCCAGCTCGACGGCGACGGCCTCCTCCACCACCACGAGGCATGGGTGTCGCTCTCGCCGGTCGAGCAGTCGATCGCACGCGCGTTGCTCGATCGATTCGGTGCGGTCGTCACGCGCGAGACGCTCGCCGACCGGGCGTGGCCGCGCGGGGTCCCGACCCGCAATGCGCTCGACGTGCACGTGCTGCGCCTGCGCCGTCGCATCGAACCGCTCGGTCTCGAGATCCGCACGGTTCGCTCGCGTGGCTACCTCTTGCAAATGCGCGAGAACGCGATGTGGGATGAAAGGCGCCTCGACGAAGCGAGCGTAGCGAGCATCGAGGCTGGCCCGTGAGCGCGTGCGGAAAGGCGTGCAAAGCGGGGCGGTGGGTGGGAGCGGCCGCGGGTCGGTCTCGCGACCCGAGGCGAGCGCGACCATGGAGATCGTGCGGCTGGGGATCGACAGCGGGGGCACGTTCACCGACGTCGTCGCGCGACGACGGTGGCGTCGCGAAGGTGTCGTCCACTCCCGACGATCCCGCGGCGGCGTGGCGCACGCGATCGATGTCGCGGACGCAACCGGAAACGTCGACGTGCTCGCGCACGGCACCACGGTCGCGACGAACGCGCTCCTCGAGCGGCGCGGCGCGACCGTCGCACTCGTCGCGACCGACGGGTTCGCCGACGAGGTCGAGATCGCCCGCCAGGCGCGCCCGTCGCTGTACGACCCGTTCGTCGACCGGCCGCCGCCACTCGTGCCGCGCACATTGCGCTTCGGCGTTTCCGGCCGGCTCGATGCACACGGCCGCGAGCTCGCACCGTTCGACGGTGTCGTTCCCGACAATGCCCGCCGGCGTGGGCGCTGTCGCCGTGTGCTTGTTGCACGCCGATCTCGACGCTACCCACGAGCGCGCGGTCGCCGCTGCGCTGCAGCCCGCGCGCGTGCTGTGCTCGCACGAGGTCTCGCCCGAGTTCCGTGAGTACGAGCGCATGGTGACGACGGTCGTCGAAGCGTTCCTCGAACCGGTGTGCGGCCCGTATCTCGAGCGGCTCGTCGACGCTCGGCCGTGATGTCTTGGTGATGACGTCGGCCGGCGGCTTGATCCCGGTCGCGCGACGCGGCCCGCGCCTGCGCATCGCTGTTGCTCTCGGGGCCGGCGGGCGGCGTGCGCGCGGCCGCAGAGATCGCGAGCGCGTGCGGGTTTGCCGACGCGGTCAGCTTCGACATGGGCGGCACGAGCACCGACGTCTGCCTCGTACGCGGCGGCGTGCCCGATCCCACCGCGCAGCGAACGATCGCGGGCTTGCCGATACGCCTGCCCGCGCTCGACGTGCACACGATCGGCGCGGGTGGCGGCTCGATCGCGGCCCTCGATACCGGAGGCGCGCTCGTGGTCGGCCCGCGGAGCGCCGGTGCGGTGCCCGGCCCTGCGTGTTACGGACGTGGTGGGACGCAGGCGACGGTGACCGATGCCGACCTCGTGCTCGGTCGCATTCCGAGCGATGCCGCGTTCGGAGATCTGGGCCGGCTCGACTTCGCGGCCGCGCGCGCCGCGCTCGACCGCGCGGGTGTGGGTGCAGCAGGCGTCGCGCGCGTGGTCGATGCCGCGATGGAACGCGCGGTGCGCGTCGTCACGGTGCAGCGGGGCGTCGACCCACGCGGGCTCGCGCTCGTTGCGTTCGGCGGCGCAGGCCCACTGCACGCGTGCGCGATCGCGGAAGCGCTCGGTATGCGGGCGGTGATCGTGCCACCGCGTGCCGGGGTTTGCTCGGCGGTCGGACTGCTGGACGCGCCGAGGGCACGCGAAGTCGTGCGGACATTTCGCGGCGAGGTGCTCGAACACGCGTTGCGGGAGGTGGCGGCCGAGGCCCGTGCCCGCGTCGGTGCCGGCGCCCGCGTCGAGACTGCCGTCGACTGCCGCTATGTCGGCCAGAGCCACGAGCTCACCGTGGCGGTACCCGACGACTTTCCCGCCGAGCACGAGCGCCGCAACGGGCACGCACGCCCCGGCGCACCCGTCGAGGTGGTGGCGGTGCGTGCACGGGCGTCGCTGACCGCGCCGATGCGCATCACCGATCTGCCGAGCGTCGGTCGCGCACCGTGTCGCGGGCGCCGCTGTTGTGGCGGAGCCCGATTGCACCGTGTGGGTGCCCGACGGCTGGCGTGCGGAGCCGCGCGAGCTGGGCGCGTGGGTGATCGAGCGGCGATGAGCGACGCGAGCCTTGCACGGCGCGTGGCCGGGGCGGCAACGAGGTCCCGTGGTGGTCGAGGGCCAGAGCGCGCAGCCGCATGAACATGGACGCGGCGACGTTGCAGGTGTGGATCTCGCGGCTCACGGGCGTGGCCGACGAGATGGGTGCGGTGTTACGGCGCGCCGGCGTACAGCCCGAACATCAAGGAGCGTGCCGACTGCTCGTGCGCGCTGTTCACGCCCGACGGCACGTTGCTCGTGCAGGCCGAGCACATCCCCGTACACCTCGGGTCGATGCCTGCCGCCGTGCGCGCCGCGATCGACGCCGCGGGCAACGAGATCGACGCGGGCGACCAGATCGTCGGCAACGATCCGTTCGTGGGCGGCACGCACCTGAACGACGTGACGTTCGTCGCGCCCGTGCACGACGACACGGGCGTGCGGCTCGGCTGGGTTGCGAACCGTGCGCATCACGCCGACGTCGGCGGCATGGCTCCGGGATCGATGCCACCCGATGCCACCGAGATCTACCAAGAAGGTCTGCGGATCCCACCGGTGCGGTGGACGCCGGAGATCGCGGCGCTGTTCCTCGCCGCGTCGCGTACACCCGAGGAGCGCCGAGGCGACCTCGATGCCCAACGCGGTGCGAACGTGCTCGGCGCGCGCCGCCTGCGAGAGCTCGCGCCGAGCAGCGAGGTGCTCGACGAGATCGTCGCGTACGGCGAACGGCGTATGCGCGCTGCACTCTCGTCGTTGCCCGCCGGCGTGTACTGCTTCGACGACGTGATCGATTCGACCGGTGCCGGTGGTACGGAGCCCGCGACGATCGCCGTGCGCGTCACGGTCGCGGAAGAGACGATCACCTTCGACTTCACCGGCACCGACGCGCAACGTCCCGGTTCGGTGAACGCAGTCGACGCGGTGACGATCAGCGCAGTCGCGTTCGCGTTGCGGACGGTCGTCGATCCCACATTGCCGGCGAACGGAGGCGCGATGGCACCTGTGCACGTGATCGCGCCCCCGGGCACGATCGTCGCGGCGCGTCCGCCCGTCGCGGTCGGGGCGGGCAATGTCGAAGTGAGCCAGCGTGTTGCCGACGTGTGCCTGGGCGCGCTCGCGCAGGCTGCGCCGGCACGAGTCGGCGCGGCGTCGCAGGGCACGATGAACAACGTGCTGCTCGGCGGGGACGGCTGGGTGTACTACGAGACGATCGGGGGCGGCCAAGGCGGCCGGCCCGGGCCGCGTCCCGGGATGCACGGCGTGCACACCGCAATGACCAACACGTCCGACACACCGGTCGAGGCGCTCGAGCGCGCGTATCCGGTGCGCGTACGGAGATATGCGTTACGCGACCACAGTGGCGGCGCGGGTGCGGCGGCAGGTGGCGACGGCATCGAACGCGAGCTCGAGATGCTCGAGGACGTCACGGTATCGCTCGTCACCGAGCGCCGCGTCTCGGCGCCGTGGGGGATCGCCGGCGGCGAACCAGCTGCAGTCGGCGAGAACTGGTTGCTGCCCGGAGGCGACGACGCACGCGCGACACAGCTTCCCGACAAGACCACGGTGCGACTGCGCGCGGGTGACGTGCTGCGCATTCGCACGCCGGGCGGAGGCGGGTGGGGCGACGCGAGCGGGCGGTGAGTCAGTCGAGCGGGCGGAGCGCGACCAGCGTGACGCTCAGCTCGCGCTTGGGACCCTGATAGCGCACTTCGTCGCCGGGGGCCTTGCCGAGCAGCGCTTGGCCGAGCGGCGAGTTCGTCGACAGGACGTCGTACGCGTCGTGCCGTTCCTCGATCGAGCCGACGAGGTATGTCGTCACGTCGTCGTCGCCTTCGTAACGCAGGTCGACGAGGCATCCTGGCTCGACGACATCGCCCGCGGGACCACCTTCGAGCACGACTGCGCTCTTCAGCATCGCTTCGAGCTGACGGATACGCGCCTCGTTGTGACCTTGCTCGTTCTTGGCCGCGTCGTAGTCGGCGTTCTCGCTGATGTCACCGTGCTCGCGCGCGCGTTCGATCCAGAGCGAGATCTCTCGCCTCCGCGAGGTGCTGCGCTCGTCGAGCTCCTGCCGCAGGCGGTCATAGGCCCGGGCCGACAGATGAGATTCGGTCATTGTCGTGCGCTCTCGGTGCTACGAACCGGACCGCTCGGGCCCCGTCTCACTGCGTGCGTGCGGCGCGCGGACGATCGACTCATGACGCGGCAAGATACCGCCGCAGGTCGACTGCCGGATGCGCAACCGACGAGAGCGCCTCCGCCGCCGTCGCGGGCTGCGCCTCCTCACCGCCGACGTTTGACGAGAGTCTCATTCGAGATATCCTGGCACCCGCATGTCGGTGCACTTCTCGGTAATCGTCATTCGATAAGCGAGCGCCTTCCCGGCGTTCGCTGCAACCGTCCACGCCAACGTGGGCGGTTTTTTCGTGCCGGGCCGCCCACCGGGCGCAGGACCAAGGAACACACGTGGCCCATCGGGTCGGGATCATCGGCGGGGACGGCATCGGACCCGAAGTCACCGCGGTCGCCATCGACGTCGTACGCGCGGCCGGCGTCGCGCTGGATACGACCGACTACGACCTCGGTGGCCGCCGCTACCTCGCGACCGGCGACGTGCTGCCGGACTCGATGCTCGACGAGCTGCGCGGGCAGGACGCGATCCTGCTCGGCGCGGTCGGGACACCCGATGTGCCACCGGGCGTGCTCGAGCGCGGGTTGCTGCTGAAGATGCGGTTCGCGCTCGATCTCTACGTGAACCTGCGGCCGTTCAAATCGAAGACCGTCGACTTCCTCGTCGTACGCGAGAACACCGAAGGCACCTACGCGGGGGAGGGCGGGTTCTTGCGCAAGGACACGCCGCACGAAATCGCGACGCAGGGATCCGTCAACACGCGTATGGGTGTCGAGCGGTGCGTGAGGTTTGCGTTCGAGCTCGCTGACGGCCGCGCGCGCAAGCACTGCACTCTCGTGCACAAGACCAATGTGCTGACGTTCGCCGGCGATTTGTGGCAGCGCACGTTCCAGCAGGTCGCGGCACGAGTATTCGCACGTCGCCACGGCGTACAACCACGTCGACGCCGCGTGCATCCACCTCGTACAGGATCCCGGCCGCTACGACGTGATCGTCACCGACAACCTGTTCGGCGACATCCTGACCGACCTCGGTGGCGCGATCGCGGGCGGGATCGGCCGTGCCGCGAGCGCGAACCTCAATCCGGCGCGCACGGGCCCGTCGTTGTTCGAGCCGGTGCACGGCTCGGCGCCCGACATCGCCGGCACGGGCAGAGCCGACCCGCGGGCGGCCGTGATCTCGGCCGCCATGATGTGCGACTTCCTCGGCGAGGAGGACGCGTCCGACCGAATCCGCAAGGCTGTCGAGCAAACCGACGATGAAGAAGGCACGACGACGCGGATCGGCCGAGCGATCTGCGCCGCCCTCTGACCCGAAGGCCGAGCCGGTGCCCGAGCGGCATGCGAGCGGAAATGATGCAGTACGAGGAGAGACGAATGCCGATCACGGCGACCGAGAAGATCTGGTTCAACGGCGAGCTCGTGCCATGGGGCGACGCCAAGATCCACATCCTCACGCACACCCTGCACTACGGCACCGGCGTGTTCGAGGGCATCCGCGCGTACGAGACCGTGCGCGGTCCGGCAGTGTTCCGCTTGACCGAGCACATCGAACGCTTGTTCAACTCGGCCAAGATCATGTTGATGGAGATCCCCTACACGGTCGACGAGATCGTGCAGGCGACCAAGGACACCGTGCGCGAAACGGGCTTGCCGTCGTGCTACATCCGGCCGATCGCGTACTACGGCTACGGCGAGATGGGCCTCAACACGTTGCCGTGCGAGGTCGACGTCGCGATCGCGTGTTGGCCATGGGGCGCGTATCTCGGCGACGAGGCAGTCACCAAGGGCGTGCGCATGAAGATCTCGATCGTGGACGCGCCACGACCACAACACGATGCCGCCGTTGTCGAAGACGACCGGCAACTACGTCAACTCGTCACTGGCGAAGGTCGAGGCCCTGAAGGCCGGTTACGACGAAGCGATCATGCTGAACCCCGACGGCCTGGTGTCGGAGTGCACGGGCGAGAACATCTTCGCCGCGCGCCGGGGCGTGCTGCTGACACCGCCGATCGCGGCCGGTGCGCTGCCGGGCATCACGCAGGACTCCGTGATGACGATCGCGCGCGACCACGGCTTCGAAGTGCGCGTCGACGACATCTCACGCAGCGACCTCTACGTTTGTGAAGAGATGTTCGTGTGCGGAACCGCGGCGGAGGTGAGCGCGGTGAACTCTGTCGACGACCGGGCGATTCCCTGCCCCGGACCGATGACGCAAGTGATCGCGTCCGAGTACGCCAAGGCGGTCCGCGGCCAAGTCGACAAGTACAAGGAGTGGTGTGAGCATGTCTGACCAGTCGCACCACGCGGTGAACGGACCCGGAGGCGCAGCGAACTCGCCGGAGCGGCGGGCGCCCGCGGCCCGGGTATCCCCGGCCGCAGCGAGTGCGACCAAGAAAGTCGAGGTGTACGACACCACTTTGCGCGACGGGTCGCAGCTGGAGGGCATCTCCCTTACCGTCGAAGACAAGCTGCGTATCGCCGAGCAGCTCGACTGGCTGGGCGTCGACTACATCGAGGCGGGCTGGCCCGGCGCGAACCCCAAGGATGACGAGCTGTTCCGGCGCGTACCCACCGAGCTCGAGCTGAGCACGAGCAAGCTGGTCGCGTTCGGGTCGACCCGTCGTGTCAAGGGCAAGGTCGACAGTGACGACACGCTGCGTCACCTCGTCGAGGCGAACGTCGACTACGTGTGCATCGTCGGCAAGTGCTGGGACTACCACGTCACCGAAGCGCTCGGCACGACCCTCGACGAGGGTGTCGCGATGGTCGGCGACTCCGTGGAGTTCTTGCGCGGCGCCGGCATGGGCGTGTTGTTCGACGCCGAGCATTTCTTCGACGGCTACCGCCGCAACGCCGAGTTCTCGTTGCGCGTGCTCGAAGCGGCGGCAACCAACGGTGCGACTCACCTCGTATTGTGCGACACGAACGGCGGCACGCTGCCGCACGAGGTCGAGCGCGTCGTGCGTGATGTCGTCGACTACTTCGGTGGTGACGTCACGATCGCCGTACACCTGCACGACGACGCCGGCACCGGCGTCGCCAACGCGCTTGCCGGCGTATGCGGCGGCGCGACACAGGTGCAGGGCACGATCAACGGCTACGGTGAGCGCACCGGCAACTGCAACCTGACGGCGATCATCCCGAACCTCTCGCTGAAGATGGGTTACGAGACGCTGCCGCCGGAGCGCATGGAACGGCTGACGCCGGTCGCGCACCACATCGCCGAGCTCGTCAACATGCCGCTCAACCCCCAGGCCGCGTACGTCGGGCACTCCGCGTTCGCACACAAGGCGGGGCTGCACACGAGCGCGATCGCGAAGCGGCCCGACGCGTACGAGCACGTCGATCCCGAAGTCGTCGGCAACGGCACGCGGTTCGTGGTGTCGGAGCTCGCCGGCAAGTCGACGCTCGGGCTGAAGGCGAAGGAGCTCGGGCTCGCGCTCGACGGCCCGCAACTCGCGGATGTTGTCGAGACGTTGAAGCGGCTCGAGCACGAGGGCTATCACTTCGAGGTTGCCGACGGTTCACTCGAGTTGCTGATGCGGCGTGCAACCGGTTGGGAACCCGACTGGTTCTCGGTCGAGTCGTTCCGCGTGATCACCGACGACGACCGGGGGACGAGAGCGAGGCGAGCGGACGGGAGCGGAACGCCGAGTCGACCAGATGCAGATCTCGTCAGCACGCTGACCGACAAGACGGGTGCGACCGTCACGACCGAAGCGACGGTCAAGGTCCACGTCGGCGGGAAGCGCAAGATCGCGACCGAAGAAGGCAATGGCCCGGTGAACGCGCTCGACCGCGCGTTGCGGAACGCGCTGAACGGCACGTTCCCGGCGCTCGAGCGTGTCCACCTCACCGACTACAAGGTGCGTGTGCTCGACACGAGCAAGGGCACCGGCGCGGTGACGCGTGTGTTGATCGACTCGACCGACGGCGACACGACGTGGACGACGATTGGTGTCAACGAGAACATCATCGAGGCGTCGTGGCAGGCGCTCCTCGAATCGATCCACTTCGGCTTGCTACGAGCGAGAGTCTGAGTCTGCTCGAACCGAGCGGTCGAAATTCACGGGGCGATGAGCGGAGCGGAGAAGCCGTGCCGCGAACTCGCAGGTGCGGCGCGCGTCCGCGACGCAGGTATCCTGCGCCGCAGCGAGCGCGACAAAGGAGCATCGTGCCGACTGATCCGTTCGTGCCGCCCGACCCTTCGGCGCGGCCCCGCCAGCAGCAGAATCTCCCGCCGGGCGTCGCGTTGCCGCCCGCGCCGAGCTGGCGTGCCGACCGGCCGGGTGATCTCGGGCCCGAGCAGCCGCGCGGGGACCTGCTCGGGACCCCTGGTCCAAACGTCGGCTACGCGTACACGCTCGCGGAGCGGGTGAAGGGGCGCTTTCGCTTGGGTCCGCACGAGTATCTCGACGACGCCGTCGCGGTCGTCGCCGAGATCGCGGCCAAGCGCGCCGCACTTTTCGGCCGCGCGCCGGTCATCCACGACATCGATCTGGCGATGACGTTGCTCGGCTACGACGGGTCGGCGTCGGCGCCGCTCATCGAGGCGCGTGAGCAGATGGTGCACGCTGCCGCGCACGAGTACGCGGCGGCGGCGCGAGGTCGTCGACGGGGTCTCCGATGCGTTGCTGCGGGCGCGTGGCAGCGACGTGAAGGACGGCATCGACGCGTGGCGCGCACGCGTGACGTCCGACCTCGAGCCCGACGTCCGGGAAACGCCGACGATGTGAGCGCGCCGAGCACGCCGACGGCGACACCGCGGCTGCGGTTCTCGCCCGCGCCGACGGGCTTCCTGCACATCGGCAATGTGCGCACGATGCTGTTCAACTATCTCCACGCGCGTCACATCGGCGGCGTATTCATCCTGCGCATCGAGGACACCGATGTCGCGCGCTCGACGCAGGAGTCGATCGACGAGATCCAGGAGGTGCTGCGCTGGCTCGGCGTGAAGTGGGACGAGGGTCCGTATCTCCAGAGCGCCCGGTTCGACGACTATCTCGCGGGTTCGCAACGGCTCGTCGACGCGGGGCTCGCGTACGAATGCTTCTGCACCGAGGACGATGTCAAGGCGCGTAACGAGCAAGCGATGCGTGAGGGCCGCCCTCCCGGCTACGACGGCCGGTGCCGCAGCCTCACCCGGGCCGAACGCGAGGCGCACATCGCGGCGGGCAAGCCGCGCTCGATCCGCTTTTGTACTCCCGACGAGGGCCGCAGCACGTTCACCGACGTCATCCGCGGCGAGGTCTCGGTCGAGTGGTCGACCATCCCAGACTTCGTGATCGTCCGCTCGAACGGCACCCCCGTCTTCTTTCTCGCCAATGCGCTCGACGACATCGAAATGGGGATCACCCACGTGTTGCGCGGCGAGGATCTCATCGACTCCACGCACCGGGTGCTGGCGTTGCGGCGCGCGTTCGGCGTCGTCGAGCCGCCGGTCTACGCGCATCTCCCGATCGTGCTCGGTCCGGGCGGCGGCAAGCTCTCGAAACGGCACGGGCCGATCTCGGTCGAGGAGTACCGCGACACTGGGTATCTTCCGGCCGCGGTCATCAACTATCTCGCGTTGCTCGGCTGGGGCCCCGAGGACGATCGCGAGATCCTCACGTTCGACGAGCTGGTCGCGGAGTTCGCGCTCGAGCCGCGTCACCCCGTCGGCCGCGACGTTCGATCCCAAGAAGCTCGAGTGGATGAACGCCGAGTACATCCGGCGTACACCCCTCGCCGAGCTCCGGGCTGCAGTCATGCCGTTTGCCCGCGTGCGCTACGGCCACCGCCTCGACATTCCGCGTTTCGACGCCGGCGTCGCGCTCGCGCAGGAGCGGGCGACGACGCTCGTACAGATCGCCGAGCAGATGGCGTTCCTGTTCACGTCAGACGACGACCTCGAGGTCGATCCCGCGTCGTGGGACAGGCTGCAGAAGGTCGAGCGCGCGAGCGAAATCCTCGACGCCGTCATCACGCATCTCGAGGCGTGTCGATGGGATGTCGACGCGATCGCGCTCAGAGCACCTGTCGAGGCGCTCGGCGTCAACGCCGGCAAGGTGATGCACGTGATCTACACCGGGATCGAGGGACGGTCGCAGGGGTTGCCCGTGTACGACTCCATCTTCCTGCTCGGGCGCGAGTCATCGTTGCACCGGTTGCGCGCCGCTCGTTCGCGGCTGTGAGACGAGCGCTCAGGATCGCGGTGCGTGTTGCGCTCGCGCTCTTCGCGGTCTTGTTCGCGTATCTCGCCGTGATCTTCGTGCAGGTGTGGCTCGCATCGCGACGGGACGACGCCCGCGCCTCCGACGCGATCATCGTGCTCGGTGCCGCGCAGTACGACGGCCGCCCGTCGCAGGTGCTCGCGGCGCGCCTCGACCACGCGATCGATCTCTACCGCGCGGCACTGCCCCGGTCATCGTCGTGACCGGCGGCAACCAACCCGGCGACCGATTCACCGAGGCGAGCGCGGGCTCCGCGTATCTCGTCGCGCACGGCGTTCCCGGCCGGCAGATCTTGCTCGAGGTTCACGGCAAGAGCTCGTGGCAGTCGCTCGCGGCCGCCGCGCGGTTCTTGAAAGAACGCAAGTTGACCCGTGTCGTGCTCGTCTCGGACCCTTATCACTCGGCTCGCATCGACGACATCGCCGAAGAGGTGGGTCTCGACGCGGTCACGTCGCCAACACGCACGAGCCCGATCAAGGGCGCAGGCGTGTGGCGGCGGATCTTCACCGAGACGCTGCGTGTGGCGGCGGGACGCGTGTTCGGCTACGGACGTCTCGACCGGCATCGCGGCGTCGAAAAGCTCGTGCCGGGCCTCGCTACACTGTGCGTTCCGTTGCGCCGGGTGTGTTGACGCCGCGGACCATCCGTCGGGGGTGGTGTAATCGGCAACACGACAGGTTCTGGCCCTGTTATTGGGGGTTCGAGTCCTCCCCCCCGAGCGTGCAATGAGCCAAGCCCCGTTCGTCTAGCGGCCTAGGACGCCAGGTTCTCATCCTGGTAACACGGGTTCAAATCCCGTACGGGGTGCCAGTAGCGCAGCGTGCGTCCCGCGCCGTCGGACCGCGATCGACTGCGGTCACGGCCGATTTCGGGGCGTCGCCGCGATGTGTCCGCGTCAAGCGGTCCGCACGAGTGGCCGTGTGGCGCGTTCTTGGTTCAAATCCCGTACGGGGTGCCAGTAGCGCAGCGTGCGTTCCGCGCCGTGGGACCGCGATCGATTGCGGTCACGGCGGGTTTCGGGGCGTCGCCGCGATGTGTCTGTGTCAAGCGGTCCGCACGAGTCGCCGTGTGGCGCGTTCTTGGTTCAAATCCCGTACGGGGTGCCAGTAGCGCAGCGTGCGTCCCGCGCCGTGGGACCGCGATCGATTGCGGTCACGGCCGGTTTCGGGGCGTCGCCGCGATGTGTCTGTGTCAAGCGGTCCGCACGAGTCGCCGTGTGGCGCGTTCTTGGTTCAAATCCCGTACAGGGTGCCAGCTGTGTGAACCGTCGGCATGTGCAGGCCGCTCTTTCGCGTCGACGTTCGTGCGTGCTTCGAAGCGTAGGGGGTGATGTTCAAGTTTGGCGCGCTGCATGCCGAAGATGTCAAGCATCCCCGGTCATCGACTCGTGCGCTGCCGCGCGCCGACGCAAGGGAGGTGCTGCACACGCGCCAAGATGTGGCCAGAGCGCACGTCTCATCGAGTTTTTCTTCCCGGCCGAAAGTCTCACGCTGTGCGCGAACAGAAAGCGGCGCGCATGCGTGCTGCACGGAGGTGAGTTGGAACCCAATCCGCAATGCGAACGCATGCGCGCCGTTGCCCGACGTGCACGAGCGCGCGTCGATACAGGCTCAACGAGTGATGCGTATCTCTTCGCCGTGCACTACGAGCGTGCACGGCAAACCAATGAGGTCGAGTCCGTCGCGCGGCGCGAATGTGCTGGTCACGATGTTGACGACGTCTCCGCGATGCGTGCCGGCCGTGATCGTCAACTCCAACGCGACGCCGTCGTCGCGTTGTTCGGCCCGCACGATGAACGCGTCGTAGGCGCCGTCGTCGAGCAATGACATCGCGACGCGTTACTCCTGATCGCGCGCGTTGACACCCATGCAGAAGCGCGCGTTCACGCATGCAGCAATGTTCGCGCGCGTCGCGCTGCACGTGGTGACGCGACGCGCATTGCGTGAGAAATGCTTGACGTTCGTGTGCGAATACGTTCTCATTGCACGAACGCACACAGCGCGTGGAGGTTGTTGTCGTGAACAAGGGCGAGCTCGTCGATGCGATCGCGAGCGAAGCGAACTTGAGCAAGACGGATGCCGAGAACGCACTCAACGCGTTCATCACCGCCATCGGCAGCGCGGTGGCGGGAGGCGACAAGGTGACGCTCCCACGGTTCGGGACGTTCGCGTTGTCGCAGAGAAGCGCGCGGACGGGTATGAACCCGCAAGACGCGCGAGCCGATACAGATCCCGGCGTCGAAGAGCGTGAAGTTCACCGTGGGGTCCGAGCTGAAGAAGCTCGTGAACAACTCCTAGTGGCGTAGGGCGTGGGTTGCTCCCCCACGCACCGAGTGAGAAACCGAAGTTCGAACTTCCCCGAGTGAGAGCTCTCCGAGAAAGGTGGTGACCGTGCCTCCGGCGAAGAAGGCAACGAAGAAGCGGGCCAAGAAGGCTCCCGCGAAGCGCAAGGCCGCGAAGCGCAAGGCGCCCGCGAAGCGGAAGACGACCGCCAAGAAGCGGAAGTCGGCCGCGAAGAAGGCAACGAAGAAGCGGGCAACGAAGAAGCGGGCGACGGGCGCGACGAAGAAGCGCCGCAAGGCGGTCAAGAAGAAGGCCCCGGCGAAGAAGCGCCGCAAGGCTGCGAAGAAGAAGTCGACCGCCAAGAAGGCTCCGGCCAAGAAGCGTCGCCGTCGCAAGGCGACGAAGAAGGCTGCGCCCTCTGCGAAGCGTGCGACTCGGCGGACCGCGCGCAAGCGGACGATCCGCAGGAAGTAGCTGGTTCCACGGCAATTCTGAAGAAGGGCCCGGGCTGTCGCCCGGGCCCTTCTTCGATTCCGGCGGCGGCTCAGAGATCGTCGACGCGCGCGAACGCTTCTGCCGCCCGCGCGCCGACATGGAGACCGGCCACCCGGGCCTCGGCGTGGATCCTGGCGCCGAACACCTCGCGTTGCGCGTCGGGCCACTCGTCGATACCCATTGTCGATCGCCACTGACTCCGGTGCGCGAGCAGCGCGTCAACTTTGCGATCGACGTGATCCCGCACCGTCTCGACGTGGGTGACGCGCCCGGTCTCGAAGCACAGCAGGGCGCGTGGGCGGTGCGGCGCGAGGTCCTGTTCGGGGAAGAAGTGCGGGTCGCGCGCGGCGACGATCGCGGCGATCGCCGAGCGCGCCCGCCTCGCGATGATCGGGGTGAAGCCGGTACTGCTGCCACGGATCGTGACCGAACACGAGATCGGGCCGTACTTCTCGGATCACACGACGCACACGCTCGCGAGCCTCGAGGGAGTCGACGAGCTCGCCGTCGACGTACCGCAGGAACTCGACGCCCGTCGCACCGAGCACCGCGGCCGCGTCCTTCTGCTCGGCTTCGCGGCGGGTGACGAGCGCGTCGAGGTCGGCCGCGGGGTCCCACGTGCCCTTGGCGCCGTCGGTACAGATGCATATCACGATCTGCCGCGCCGGCGTCGGCCCACTTGGCGAGCGTCGCTCCGCATCCGAATTCGACGTCGTCGGGATGCGCGCCGACGGCGAGCACGCGCCGCGGCGTGTCGAGATCGACCGTGACTGTCATGTGCGTGATCGGCCGCGCCACACGTCCAGGGCGCGCAGGTCGGCTTCGACGTCGACGTCGAATCCCAGCTCCGGGTCGCGCACGATCCGGGCCTCGAGACCGACGCGGCGCGCCTCGTCGACATGGCGCGTCGCCGAGCCGGGCCCGTACGCGAACGTGAACCGCGATTCGGTGGGAAGCGACAGCACCGGCGTGCCGTCGTCGCGTTGGTCGGGAACGACGATCGCAACCGGCGCGGCGCCGTCGGCCGCGACGGCATCGAGAGACGACGCGAGCGGAAGGTCAGCGTGCACGATGACGACGCGTGCGAACCCGCCGGTGCACGCCCACGCGCGGCCGGCGTCAGCTGCCGCGTCCAAAGTGCCCGGGTCCTCGATCACGGCGAGATGCTGGTTGCTCGCCCACGACACGACATCGGGCGCGCTCGACACGACAACCGCCGCCCGGTCACCCGTCGCGTCAACCACACGATCGGCCATCGTGCGTGCCAGCGCCGCACGGGCCGCATCGTCGAGCACGCGTGCGAGACGCGCCTTCCCGTGCGTGAACGAACGTAGCGGCACCACGACCGCGGCCCCGTCGCGCGCGCGCGAACCCGTGCCACGGTCGGGCCGTTGCGTCACGGGCAGCCGGGCGCAGCCCACGGGCGCGGCAGCATTCCATCGTTCGCGGGCGATCGTGCGCCGGAAGGCGGAGCCGCATCGAGTACGTATGCTACCGAGCCGTGGATGTCGTCTATCCGGCCGCCAAGGGAGCGTTCTGGCCGTGGCTGCGATTCGGTCTGCGGTGGACGATCGAGGGCGCGCAGCACATCCCGACGCAGGGGCCCGTGATCCTCGCGAGCAACCACGTGTCGTATCTCGATCCGCTCACGCTTGCGTACGTCGCGAACGCACGCGGGCGCCGGGCCCGGTTTCTCGCCAAGGCCGAGCTGTTCGACAAGGTCGGGCTCGGCACGCTGCTCGCCGCGGCGCATCAGATCCCCGTCACGCGCGGCACGGTCGACGCCGCCGGCGCGCTCGGTGCCGCGGTTGACGCGTTGCGGCGCGGAGAGTGCGTGGCGGTGTTTCCCGAGGGCACGATCTCGCTCGATCTCGAACCTATCCGCGGCAAGTCGGGCACCGCCCGCCTCGCGCAACAAGCCGCGGTGCCGGTTGTGCCGGTCGGCCTGTGGGGCACGCACCGCATGATGATGAAGGGTCGCAAGCCCGACTGGCGCTGGGGCGTACCGGAGGTCGGCGTGGTCGGCGAGCCGGTCGTCATCGGCGACGACGAGCACGTGCGGAACGCGACCGACCGGATCATGTACGCGGTGAGTGCGTGTGTCGCGCGGGCCGCGTGCGTTGTATCCGCAGCGCCCCGAGCCGGGTGAGGATGCCTGGTGGTGGCGCGATCCCGAGACTGCGCATGCGCACCAGAGGTTGGCGTGATGCAGGTCTCGGTGATCGGCGCCGGGTCATGGGGTACGACGGTCGCTGCGATCGTTGCGGGCCACGTGCCCACCACGTTGTGGGCCGCGCCGCGACGATCTCTCCGACGAGATCAACACGGAGCACCGGAACACGACGTACCTCCCGGGAGTAGCGCTGCCGCCGGCGTTGTCGCGCGACGAGCTCGCTCGAAGAAGCGTGCGCCAACGCCGACGTCCTCGTGCTCGGCGTGCCGTCGCACGGCTTGCGCGCAGTGCTGACCGAGGCGCGCGCCTTCGTGCGCCCCGGTATTCCCGTCGTCAGTCTCGCCAAAGGCATCGAGCAAGGCACGCTGTCGCGGATGACCGAGGTCGCGTGCGCGACGCTCGACGGCCACCCCTCACACTTCGGCGTGTTGACCGGACCCAACCTGGCCCGCGAGGTTGCCGCCGGACAGCCGACAGCGTCGGTCGTCGCGATGACCGACGAGCACGTCGCCGTCGAGCTGCAACAGCTGTTCACGTCGCCGGCGTTCCGTGTCTACACGAACCCCGACGTCATCGGCTGCGAGATGGCGGGCGCGCTGAAGAACGTGCTCGCGATCGGCGCGGGGATCGTCGATGGTCTCGGCTACGGCGACAACACGAAGGCGGCGTTGATGACGCGTGGGCTCGCCGAGCTCGCCGCGCCTCGGCGTCGCGATGGGCGGCGACCCGCTCACATTCGCCGGGCTCGCCGGGATGGGCGACCTGATCGCGACGTGCAGCAGCCCGCAGAGCCGCAATCGGCACATCGGCGTACAGCTCGGTCGGGGCCGGCCGCTCGACGACGTCGTCCGCGAGATGAACATGGTCGCCGAAGGTGTGAAGACGACTGCGGCGGTGCTCGAGCTGGCGTCGCGTCAACGCGTCGAGATGCCGCTCGCGGCGTTCGTCGGCCGGGTGCTCTACGAGGGTGCACGGCCGGCAGACCTGTTGCCCGAGCTGATGTCTCGCAAGGCGAAGCCCGAGCTGCACGGCATGCGTTGATGGAGTCCGTCGGCGTCGGCGCATTGACGACCGGCGTGATCGCGACGGTCGACCCGCGCGGCGCTCTCCACGCCCGGGGCGCATCGGTGCGGTGGCGCGTGCGCAGCGGCGATCGTTGGATCGATCCCGCGTCCGATGTCTCGTTGCGGGCGGCCCGGCCCGGCCCGGCGCCGATCACCGAGCACGCAGTGCGCGTCCGGGGCGGTGACGCAATCGCACGCGTGTACGGCGTGGGACATCACGGCGGCGTGGTCGTCGTCGAAGTCGAAAACGCATCGCCCGAAGCGATCGGCGTTGCGTTCGTGGTGGACGGCGCAAACGCGGAGGAGGTGCTCGCACTGCCGCGACGCGCGGTTGCGGTCGAACCCGACGGCGCGCTGGCGTTTCCTGTGCCCCATCGCACGGTGTTGCGCGTCGCTGTTGGCGACAGCGGGGTCGATGTTCGCTCGTTGCCGGGGTGGGAATCCGTTCGGCACGGGTGGCAGCGAATGCTCGAGCGCGGCATGCGGACCGAGCTGCCCGAGGGGTGGCAGCAACGGATCGATGCGACACGCGCGGACGCGTTGCTCGCGCCGCCGTCGTCGGCTGCGTTCGTCGACCTCGAGGCGTGGGGGTTCGACGACGAGGCTGTCGGCATGTGGTCGCGCCTCACGATGCGGCAGCGGCGCGCCGCCGCGCAGGCGCGTTGCCGGCACCGGTGCGCGCAGCACGCTCGGCGAGCTGCACGCGCTGCTCGTGCGAGTGCGCGGAGACACCGGCGTAGACCTGCTCCCCGGCTTTCCGGCCGAGTGGCTCGGCGCGCACCTCGCGCTCCACGACGTGCCGCTACGACGCGGTCGTCTGTCGTTCGCACTGCGGTGGCACGGCGACCGGCCCGCCCTGTTGTGGGATGCGCCGGCCGGATACGTGTTGCGCCTGCCCGCGCTCGATCAGGCATGGGAGTCGGCGACCCCGGTCGGCGAGACGCTGCTCGCCGCCCCCGCGAACCCCGCGGCAACGCCGGTTGCGACACCGGAGTCGTTCTCGTGAACGACGGCGGTCTCGACGACAACGACGCCGACGACGTCGAGGACTTCGTGACCGCCGGCTTGTACGACCCGGATGCGTACGATGCGACCGCGCAGCTCGAGCTGTTGCAGTTCTTGGTCGAGGAGGTGGGCGCGTCGATACCCGAGCTCGTGCACGCCCGCGAGCACGGCGGCATCTTCAGCCTCGGCGCGTTCCGTATGTTGAGCGCGGGCCGGGAGCGTTTCACGCTTGCCGACGCGGCCGCGCAGGCGGGCATGCAGACGGATTTCGCGGCGTTGCTCTGGCGCGGCGTCGGCTTTGCCGAGCCTCGTCCGTTCGAACGCCGCTTCGGGTCCGCCGACGTCGAGATGTTCCGCCTGTTCGAGATGCTGGCCGCGTTCGTGGAGCGAGATCTCGTGCTGCAGCTCGCGCGGACGATGGGCGAAGCGGTCAGCCGCATCGCCGATGCCGAGGTCGCGTTGCTACGGTCGAATGTCGAGGCGCCGCTGGCCGGCACGAGCCGTTACGTCGATGTCGCCCGGACCTACATCCAGGTCGCCGACGAGCTCTTCCCGCGTGTCACGGACGCGGTCGACACGCTGCATCGACATCACCTGCTCGCAATCGGGCGTCGTTACAGCGACGTCGGGGCGCCGACGTCGCCGTTGAACGTCGTGCAGCTCGCGGTCGGCTTCGCCGACCTCGCGGGTTTCACCGGCCTGTCGCACGAGCTCGACGTGTCGGATCTCGCGTCGATGATCTCGAAGTTCGAGGGGACCACCGGCGACGTGGTGACCGGCGCGGGTGCGTCGGTGGTGAAGCGTATCGGCGACGCGGTGATGTTCGTGACGAACGCGCCCGGCGTCGGTTGCGCGCTGTCGCTCGAGTTGATCGAGGCGTGCGCGAGCGCGGGGTTGCCGAAGCTGCGCGTCGGGCTCGCGTTCGGCGACGTGATGGTGCGCCAAGGCGACTTCTACGGCCCGGTCGTCAACCTCGCGGCGCGCCTCGTCGCGTCGGCCGAGCCCGGTACCGCGCTCACCGACCGCACCTTGTACGACCGGTTGGTGCGCGTGCGGCTCGGATACACGTTCCTGCCGGTCGGCCGCCTCACGCTCGCCGGCTTCAGCGAGACCGTCGAGGCGTACCAACTTCTACGGCCCTAGCGCGTGTGCCAGGCGAACTTCGAGCACGACCCCCGCCCCCGCCGGGATGATCCGTGGCCGCACGTCCAGCTTGTGAAACGCGAGCGACCACGACCGTTTCTCCGCATTGCCGAGGTGCGATCGCACGATGAACACCCGGTTCCCGTTGCCCGCCTCCTGCGCGCGGCCGACGGCGTCCCGCAACGACGCGAGCACTGCTTTCTCGGACACATCTGGTACGTAGGTCGTATCCGCCAAGTCGGCCTCGGCGCGAAATCCCTTCGTGAGGTCGGCTGGTGAGAACCGGATGTGCGCGTGCGGCCAGTAGTAGGAGAAGCCCGGGCTCGCGGCGTGGCTGACGACGACCTCGTCGCCCGGTCGGCGGTGCTGCTCGACGTACCGGGTCGGGGACCGGACGTCTTCGAGGTGGATCTTGGCTTTGTCCACTTGGGGCAGCGCGCCGTAGAGGAACCCGCCCGACAATGCGAGGCCGAGGGTGATTCCGATCCATGTGTTGCGGCGCCCGATCGTGACGAGCGCGACGCTCGCGCCAACCGCCGCCACGACGAACGATGCGACCAGCAAGAAGTGCGACGTGCGCAGGTCGAGGAACGGATAGCGGCGCAACCTGCCGAGCATCATCATCTCGAGCCACAGCGCCGGCACGGCTACAGCGAGCGTTCGCTCCCCCATCCCGTAGAGCGCCACGATCCCCATGATGAAGACACCGACGAACAGCAGTGCCGGCACGGCGAGGCTCGCGTCGAGCCGCTCGAGACGAACCCACGCCGACCGCAGCATCGAGTACGTGCCCGCGAGGTAGTAGCGCCGCCAATAGGTCTCGAGTTTCTTGTTGCTGCGCGGGAGCACGAACTCTGCGAAGTACGAAGCGATCACAACGGCGGTCCCGGCGCCGACGAGAAGTGTGTCCCGCGCCCGGCGATAGTGCGCATCGCGGACTTGTGATGCGAGCAGACCGAGGAAGGCGGCGGCCGACACGAACGCCGACGTCGAGCTGAACGGCAGTGCGATCACTGCCGCGCCGGCGAGCACGAGGATCGACCGCCGGTCGCTCGATCGGTCGACTGTCGCCGCGGCGTGCAGGACCACGAGGGCGAAGAACGCGTCGCACGTGTACTGCTTGAGATCGTTTCGTCCGAGTGAGAACGGCGCGAGCGCGACGGAGAATGCCGTGGCCGTCGCGGCGAGGCGTGCCCCGGCGCGCGACTTCCAGCGCAGCCGGCGCACGAGCATGTAGGCCATCAGGGCCGTGAGCACGGAGAAGCCGAGCACGACGAGACGGGCGCGTTGGTCCCCTGACCCGGGTACCAGCTTCGCCAGCCCGACGAACCCCACGGGTGTCGTGGCATTCAGTCGGGGAACCCGCCACAACGGCGCCTTCGTGAGCGTTGCGACCCAGGCCTCGTCGAGCCAGTACGGACGGCTCAGGATCGTGTGCACAGGATGAGCGAGCACGGTCGCGATCGCGACCACGCTCACGAGCAGCACCTCGATGAGGCTTGAACCGCCGAAGCGCCGGCGGTGTACGGGTGGCGCGGGGTGTGTGCCGCTCGACGCGTGCAATCCGCCGTTTCGGTCTGCCACGCTGCTACGTCAGCTGCAGGGTGGCGAGCTGCCAGGGCCGAAGCGTGAACTCGCCTTCGAACGGCGCGACCGGACGGCCGCGCAGGTCGACTGCGAAGCCGCGGGCGGGCGCGCCCTCATGCTCGATCGTGACCGGGCCGTCGCCGGCGGCGGTACGGAACACGCGCACGACGAGCCCACCCGGGACGCGCAACACCGCCGACACCTCCGCGCCGTCGACACGAAGCGCGCTCCCCGTCGACGGCCGTGTCGCCTCGCCGTGAGTCGTGACGCGCGCCGCGTTCGAGCGGCACCGTGAACGCGTCGGCGGCGCCGTAACAGTCGGCCGCCCGCCAGTCGCCGCGGTGGGGCATGACCGCGTACTCGGCGCGTTGCGCGCCGATGAGCTGCGCGCCGTCGAGCCGATCGGCCGGGCCGGCCGGGTTCGGGCGCAGGGCCGGCTCGGTGCGGGAGAGGTAGCCGACGGCGCGCAGGATCGTGAGCGCGAGCGTGGTGCCGCCGGCGACGACCTCGTATTCGAGGAGGCCGTCGTGGATCAGCGCGAGCCCGACCTGGGTGCCGGACACGTCGGACGCGTCGACGAACCGGCGCGAGGGGAACGTCGGCAGCCCGTACTCGTGTGCGCCACCCTCGGCGGTGAGCCCGCGACGCACGACGGCGAACGCGCACTCGGCGTCGGAGCCCCGTACCGGGCCCGGCAGCGGAAAGTCCGCGCGGAGGCGGTGATCGCGTGCCTGGTTGTCGATGTCGTGCCGCACCCGGAGAAAGCGTTCGCCGGCGCGCAGTTCGAGTGTCGTGCGCACGGGCACGGCGACGGTTTCGTCGCTGCGGCTCGTGCACGCGCGCCAATCGCCGACCGCGTGTGACGGCAGGGTGTAGATCGCGTCGACGGCGACGCGGGCGCGCACCGGGCCGTCCTCGAGCGTGGTGACGCGTACGGAGCCCGCGTCGGGTTGGTCGACGACGAGGTCGGCGCGGGGCGGGGAGTAGTTGTACGTGTCGCCGCCGTCGCCGCCGTCGACGAGCTGCCCGAGATCGGCAACGCGCAATCCATCGGATCTCTCGAGCGCGTACACACCGTCGCGCGTGTCGACTTCGACGTGGAGGTGCTCGTTGGCGAGGGCGCGCACGACGTGCGTTCCACCCTGCGCATCGTCGCGCGCGGTGAAGCACGCCCAGCCGAAGCCGTCGATGTCGCCGGTATCGAACAACACGCGCCGGGCGGGAGCCGCGACCAGGCGAATGCGCAGGTCGCGGCCGGATTTGCCGAATGCGAGGAGTTGCTCCTTCAGCTCGACCAGATCACAGCGTTCCTCGCCGGGCATCGCTTCGTGCAACGCGACGTCGACCTCGGCGTCGGCGCCGAGGTCGTGCACGTCGTACGACGCGATCTGACGGCCCTGGAACTCGGTGCCGCGCATGTCGTTGACGACCCCGCGCACCTTCTGGCCGGTGACGAAGATCGGCCGGCTCTCGCCGCCGGTCTCCTCGAGCAGCTGCGTCGGCCGGGGGACGCCCAGGGCATCGACGAACACGCATGGCCCACGACCGGGAACGCGCACCTCGACGACACCCGTGCGAGCGCGCGCGGTCGGGTTCACGACGAGCGTCGCGCCCCGCGGGGCGTCGACGGTGCCGGCGAGCGCGTGCACAGCATCACGCGCGAGGCCCTCGCCGATCTGCCGCGCTTCGGCGTATCGGACGACGACTTGATCGACGACCTCGTCGTGGCTGCACGCGCACGACGAATCGTGCGCGCTGTTCAGCACGAGGTTGCGCCATGCGATCGTCGCGAACGCGTGCGGGTATCGCTCGGCGGGGAGGAACAATGCCGATAGCGGCTCGGCGCGCTTCTCCAGCGCACGCTCGGCGGCCGCGCATGCACGGTGCACGTCGACCCGGTTCGACGCGACGCCCATCAGCAGGTTCGCCCGCGCACCCGACCGCAGCTCGCCGCGCACGGTCGCGAGGCCGGCCGTCGGTTGGGCGGGGAGATACTCCGGCAACGAGGTCACGACGAACTCGTAGTCGTCCTGTGCGGCGTTCGCTTCGGCGACCACGCGCCCCAGCCACGGCTGTGGCATCTGGTGGTCGGTGCCGTTCATCAACAACATGTCGCCGAGCCGCACCGCACCGAGCTCTTGCTCGTAGTCGACCGCGCGCAACACGAGGCCCTTCGCATCATCGGGCAAGTCACGCCCGTTCGAATACGAGCCGTAGAGGTACTCGGCGCGCACGCGCGAGCCGTCCGGTGCTTCCCACCAGAACGCCGTCTGCTCGACGCTCGCGGGCACGCCGCGCCACACGACTGCATGATCGAAGCCCGCGAGCTGAAGGAGCTGGGGCATCTGCGCGACGTGGCCGAACATGTCGGGCAGGTAGCCCACGTCCATCACGCCACCGAGCTGCGCGCCGCGGCGATGCCGAACTGGAGATCGCGCACCATCGTTTCGCCGCTGACCATGAACTCGTCCATCAACACCATCCACGGCCCGATCGACAGGCGGCCGGCCGCGGCGAGGCGCGTCAGCACGGCTTGCGCGGCCGGACGTATCTCGAGGTAGTCGTCGAGCACCGCGGTCTGCCCGTCGAGCAGGAAGCGGCCATACGAGAGGTCGTGCTCGAGCATCGGGAGCAGCGCGTCGAACAAGCGCACGAGCCGGAGCCGGAACGTCTGGAACGGCGAGTACCACTCCCGGTCCCAGTGGGTGTGCGGCACGATCGCAACACGGGTCGGCATGCTTACCGGGCCGCACTCGCCGCGAGGCGGGAGAGCCGTCTCGCGGGCGATCGTCGTTCCCGCCCGTTCGCTCGGTTCACGGCCGCGAGTGCACCTCACATTCGTCACCTTAGAACGGGAGCTCCTCGCCGGCGGTCCAGCGGTGGCCGACGCGCGCAGGGAGTGCTCCCCGTTCGGCTCGCCGGTCCCCACATTTCGCGCAGCACGTGTCGTGCATCAGGATCCTCGGGTTTCGCACGAGCGCTTGTCGCCGCCACCGTCTCACGCCGTCGAGCGGCGGTACCTGCCAAGTCGCGAGATACCCTGCCGCCGTGCGCATCGTTGTCGGCTCCGACGAGCGGACGCCGCTCACCGACGCCGTCGTCGACGACCTACGCGCGCGCGGGGCCGAGATCGTGCTGATCGGGCCGCCCGCCGGCGACGAGCTCCAGTGGGCGGAAGTCGGTCGGCGCGTCGGCGAGCAGGTGGCGTCGCGCGCAGTCGACGCCGGTGTCTTGTTCTGCTGGACGGGCACGGGCGCGTCGATTGCGGCGAACAAGGTGCGCGGCGTGCGGGCGGCGCTCTGCACCGACGCCGGCACCGCATCCGGCGCGCGACGTTGGAACGACGCCAATGTGTTGGTCATGAGCTTGCGGCTCACGTCACCTCAGGTCGCGCACGAGATGCTCGACGCGTGGTTCGCGACCACCGCCGATCCCGTCGAGGCAGCCAACATCGATGCGCTCGAGCCGCACCGCGATTAGCCTCCGCGCTCGTGCCGATGTACGCCATGCTCTCCACGCTCGGTCCGGATGGTTGGGAAACGGTGCGCGAGAAGCCGGAGCGGATCCTGCAGGTGCGCGGCGAGGTCGAAGCGCTCGGCCTGAAGGTGCACGCGCAGTACGCCCTGATGGGTCAATACGACTTCTTGAGCCTCATCGAGGCGCCTGACGAGCAGCAGATGGCCAGAGCCGCGATCATGCTCTCGGCGCGCGGCACGATGCGGACGACGACGCTTCCTGCGATACCGGTCGAAGACCTCGTCGCGCGTCTGAAGGAGTAACACCGCGCGGCCGCGCGCGGTCACACCCACCACGTCTGGCGGCGGCGTTCCTCGCGGAGATCGTTGGCGTCGAACAACACCGGCAGGATCGAGCCGTCGGAACGACGTCGTACCTGGTAGCGGCGGTCGCCATGCGCGTCATCGTCGCAGTGCACGATCTCGAAACCACGCGACCAACGCGACTCGAATCGGGAACGCACCTCGACGTGGGTGCCCGGTTTCACGCGCAACATCGTACGACCGCTGACAAGAGGCAACTTCCGCGAGCGCCTGCCCTGTAGTTTCACGGGCCGTGAGCGCCAGTCCGTATCCGACCTTGCGTGTCGAGCGGAGATGCTGGGCAGCGGGCGACCGCGTCGTCGTCGGCATCGACGAGGTCGGCCGCGGATCGTGGGCGGGACCGGTCACCGTCGCCGCGGTTGTTCCCGCCGAGGAACATTGCAAGGGTGTGCGTGACTCCAAGCTCCTGACACCCCAGGAGCGCGAGGTGTCCGCGCGCCGCGTCCGGAGTTGGGCACGGGGCATCGGCATCGGCCATGCCACACATGACGAGTGCGACCTGCTCGGCATGACCGAAGCACTGCGGCGGGCGGCGAATCGCGCGCTGGAGCAACTGTGCGAGCAAGGGTTCGTTGCGGATCGCATCGTGCTCGACGGAAAGTTCGACTATCTCGCGATGCCGCGTGTCGTGCGCACGCTCATCAAGGCCGACCAAACGGTGCTGTCGGTCGCGGCCGCGTCGGTCGTCGCGAAGACGACCCGCGACGCGATGATGGCCGAGGAGGCCGAGCACTATCCCGCGTACGGCTTCGAGACGAACCGCGGATATCCCGCGCCGATACACAAGTGCGCGCTCGCGGCGTACGGGCCCTCGGCGATCCATCGCCGCTCGTGGATCTTCATGGACTACTGCCTCTGGGGCGGGATCCCCCGGTTCGCCCGGCAACCGAGGCTGTTCGACACCGCGAATGGCTGACGACGCCTGGGCCGCGGTCGAGGCCCACGCGGCGTCGATGCGAGTGCGAACACTGCGAGAGCTGTTCGCCGACGATCCCGACCGCGGCGAGCGGATGCACGTGCACGCCGCCGGCTGGTACCTCGACTACGCCAAGCATCGCGTCACCGACGAGACGTTGCGCGCGCTGGTCGTGGTCGCGACGGCGTCGGGATTGCGGGAGCGCATCGACGCAATGTTCCGCGGTGAACACATCAACGTCACCGAGGACCGCGCAGTGTTGCACGTCGCGTTGCGCATGCCGGAGACGGCGTCACTCGTGGTCGACGGCGTTGACGTCGTGGCCGAGGTCCATCGCGTCGGGCAGAAGATGACCGCGTTCGTGCAGGCCGTGCGCGACGGTTCGTGGCGCGGGCACACCGGCCGTCCGATCCGCAACGTCGTGAACATCGGAATCGGTGGCAGCGATCTCGGACCGTCGATGGCATACGACGCGCTGCGCGCGTACAGCCGCCGCGACATGCAGTTCCGGTACGTGTCGAACGTCGACGGCGCCGATCTCGTCGAGGCACTACACGGACTGGACGCGGCCGAGACGTTGTTCGTGGTGTCGTCGAAGACGTTCACGACGCTCGAGACGCTCACCAACGCGCGCTCGGCGCGGGAATGGTTGCTCGGTGCCCTCGGCGGCGACACCGCGGCCGTCGCCCGCCATTTCGTCGCGGTGTCGACGAACGCGGCCGCGGTGCGCGAGTTCGGCATAGATCCCGAGAACATGTTCGAGTTCTGGGATTGGGTCGGCGGCCGGTACTCGATGTGGTCGGCGATCGGGTTGTCGCTGATGCTCGCGATCGGGCCGGGGATGTTCGGTGAGCTGCTCGCGGGTGCACACGCGATGGACGAGCACTTCCGCACCGCGCCGTTCTCGGAGAACTTGCCCGTGCTGATGGGTCTGCTCGGCTGCTGGTATCGGAACTTCCTCGACGCGCCGACCCAGGTCGTGGTGCCGTACGCGCAACCGCTGGACAAGCTGCCCGCGTACCTGCAACAGCTCGAGATGGAAAGCAACGGCAAGTCGGTACGCGCCGAGGGCACGCCGGTTCGCGGCGCGACCGGTGAGATCGTCTGGGGTTCACCCGGCACGAACGGCCAGCACGCGTACTTCCAGCTGCTGCACCAGGGCACGGTGCTCGCGCCGATCGACTTCATCGGCTTCGAGCATCCGCAACCCGATCACGCGCTCGGTGCCCACCACGGCCTGTTGTTCGCGAACATGCTGGCGCAGGCTGAAGCCCTCGCATTCGGGACCGACGACCCGGCGTTGCCACCGGCGCGTGTGATGCCCGGCAACCGGCCGTCGTCCGTGCTCCTCGCGTCGCAGCTGACGCCTGCGACCTTGGGTGCGCTCGTCGCCGCGTACGAGCACAAGGTGATGACGCTCGGCACGATCTGGGGCATCGACTCGTTCGACCAGTGGGGCGTCGAGCTCGGCAAGTTGCTCGCGGGTCGCATCGCCGAGGATCTGACGGCAGTCGATCCGGACGTCGGGGCGCACGACTCGTCGACCAGCGCTCTGATCCGGCGGTACCGCAACCGCTCCTCCTAGGCTCGGTCTATATGGGGCAACCGATCACGGTGGCGGTGCGCGCCGGGCTGCGGCCGGAGGTGCGGTTCTTCGACACGAACCGGTCGATCACCGGCATGGCGTCTTGAGTTCGTAGGCGGACAACCGACTGCGTTTGTTACCGCCAGCCTGCTGTGATGCGTCACACCGTCAAACGCGCTGACCCCGAGGTAGCTCAGTCCGTCCGTACTCGGTGCGGTTGTTGCGTACCTACGGCGCAGCCGTCCGGTGCGTTCCCGTCAGCTCTCCGGCGCAGCGAGCAGCTCCGCTTTCAACCGCGCGAACTCGTCGCCCGACAACCCACCTGACGCGTGAAGTGTTACGAGCCGCTCCAGGCGAGCGAGCTTGTCGTCCGGGCCGGATGCCTGAGCGGCTGACGATGGCTGCGCAGAACGCTTAGCCTTCTCGGCCTCGTAGGCCTTCCGATGCTTCCGAGATGCCGGGCCGTCCCAATACTTCGCGTTTCCGGTGTCGTTGTACTCGCCGCACACCTGGCACTTGAGCTTCTTCTTCGTCAGCAGTGCCCCCACGCCCACGAGTGCCTTGGAACGAAGTGTGCGCTTCTCGGTGAAGCCCTTCGCGCCGCAATTCCAGCAGCGAAGCTCTCCGTCCTGGTCGATTCGTACGTCTCTCATGTGACGGCGCCCACCTCCACACCGGGCGAGCATCGCCCTGTTGGCCGAGTATCCGATAATCCATCGGCATTTCCACTGCGAAGGTTATGCGGTAGCCCTCTCCAGTAGACGCGAACTTTGCCGATAAGCGCGGTACGTCGCTCGGACGCTTCGGAGGGCAATATGGGGATTCGCGCACGTCTCGTAACGCTTGCTATTGCCGCGCTTGCACTCGGTGCCTGTGGGTCAACCGCGAGCACCGCATCCAAGTCCACGGACACGGTCGCTACGACCACCAGCACAACCGAGCAAGCGACGACGACTACAGCGAGCACGACTACGACGCTCGCTGCGACGACGACACACGCGACCGTGCCGCCGACTCCGGCGCCTACAGCTGCTCCGCAGACGACGCCACACACATCGACACCGCATAACTGCACGCCTGGCTACAGCCCGTGCATTCCACCGGGTCCTGACGTTGACTGCGCCGGAGGCAGCGGCAACGGCCCTCGCTACGTGCAGGGGCCGGTGTACGTCACCGGTCCCGACATCTACGACTTGGACCGTGACGGCAACGGCATCGGCTGCCAGTGATGACGAACCGTGGCGGCTTCTCCTGGAATCGACTGCTCGGCATCACCAATGCCAAGCGGAAAGTGTCACGCGCTACCGGCATCCCGTGGACGAAATCCGGTAGGCAGCGCAAGGTCGGGGCGATGTTCTGGAAGCTGTTCAAGTAATCGCTCAGCGTTCACGGGTACAGCGGGGCAGCGAGCTGCCTAACATCGTAGATGCGCAGCGACGATATGTAGTTTGTTTCAGGCCATCGACATCGCGCAGGTGGTCTCGCCACCCGGTCAGCTGCGCGCCGGTCAGCGTGCCCGTAGGCAACGTCGCCAAAGTGGGCGAGCAGCTTGCGTCCCACCTTCCGGTAGTTGTTCACGGTCGCAGGGCGCAGCCCACGCGCCCGGACCTCAACCTCCCACCAGCCCACGATTCCGAGAGCACCGCCGAGCATGTTGCTGTGTTCTTCTTGGTCACCGAACCGCCCCTCTACTTGGTGCGGTTGTTCGTGCTCCTCACTACGACCCCGCCGGGGCTCCTCACTATCCTTCGCCGCATGGGACAGACCATCACGGTGACCACTCGGGAGTGCTCCCGGCCCGAAATCCGCTTCTTCGACACGAACCGGTCGATCACCGGCATGGCGATCGAGGTGTACACGTCAGCCACGGACGCGTCCGGTGAGCGGCCGCCGGACGTGCTGGCCCGCCGGCTGCTCGACATGGGTGCCACCAAGGTCACGATCTATTCGAACGTCGTCACGGTGGAGGCGCCGGCGGGTGCGTGGCTCGACATCGAGCCCAAGGCCGTGCACACGATCGAGCACCTCTTCGAGTTCTACGGCGACGACGCGGGCTGGTCATTCGAAGCCCGCGGCATCGAAGCCCGGCCCTCCCCGGTCCAGTAGCGCGGAAAACGCTGCCAACTGTTTGTCGGGAAACCCGCGTATAGCGCGGAAAACGCTGCCAACTGTTTGTCGGGAAACCCGCGTATAGCGCGGAAAACGCTGCCAACTGTTTGTCGGGAAACCCGCGTATAGCGCGGAAAACGCTGCCAACTGTCGCGGGACCGCCGCAGGTTGCGTGGCGAACAGGTGTTCGATATCGTCGGGGCACGCTCCCGACACTTCCCCGACGAGATTCCGAGGCTCGAGACCGCTTGCACGCGGCCGCGCGCCGCGTCGCACCCACGGTGTTGGCGCGCGACCGCTTGCTCGCGGTCGACGGCCAGGTCGGGGCGATCCTTCCCGCGGGTGGAATCCGGCGCGGCAGCACGGTCGCGCTCGACGGGCCGCCGGGTGCGGGGTCGACGACCGTGGCCTGCGCGCTGATTGCAGCAGCGACTGCAGTGGGCGAGTGGGCGGCGGTCGTCGACCCCGACGGCACGTTCGGGGGTCGCGCCGCCCTCGACGCGGGAGTCACGCTCGAACGGTGCGCGGTCGTACGGCACGTGCCGCCGAGCAGATGGTCCACCGTGGTCGCCGCGTTGCTCGACGGGGTGGCGGTCGTCGTTGCCGACGTCCCGCGCCATGTCCGGCTCGGTGACGCGCGCCGGCTGACGGCCCGGGCGCGTGAGCGCGCGTCGGTGCTCGTCGCGTTGGGCACGTGGCCGACCGAAGCTGCACTGCGCGTACATGCGCACGGCGGCGCGTGGCACGGGCTCGGCGCCGGCAGCGGTCTGCTCCGCGTACGCGAGCTCGCGCTGGAGATCGAGGCGACGGGCATCAACAAGCGCGAGCGCGAGCTGGCCGCGCGGGATGACACGAACCGGCTGTGTGTGGTGCCCCGACTGGCCGGTCATCGCGGCGCGCAGGCGCGACAAAGGATTGCGCAACGTACCGGTCGTCGCGCGCGAGCGCATCGGGAGCCGTGATCTCGTGCGCGCGACATCGGCCGAAGCGCGCGCCGAGGGTGTGGAGCGCGGGATGCGGCGCCGCGAGGCCGAAGCGCGCTGCCCCGGTGTCGTGTGCGTCGACGTCGACGAAGCAAACGAGGCGCGCACGTTCGAGGTCGTCGCCCGCGCGATCGAAGCGTTCACGCCGCGGGTCGTGCTCGACCGCCCCGGGCGTTGCGACTTCCTGACGCGCGGCCCGGCTCGCTACTTCGGCGGCGACGAGCCGCTCGCGCAGAAGGTTCGGGACGCCGTCGCCGAGACCCTCGGTCCCGACGGCACCGACGTGCGCGTCGGAATTGCCGACGGGGTATTCGCCGCGCGTCTTGCCGCTCGCCGCCGGCATGTCGTGCCGCCGGGCGAATCGGCCGCGTTCCTCGCGCCGTGGCCGGTGTCGACGCTCGGCGACGACGAGCTCGCAAGCTTGTTGACGCGCCTCGGGCTGCACACGCTCGGCGCAATCGCCGCGCTCGCTCCCGATGCCGTGCTCGCGCGTTTCGGCGACGACGGTCGTGTGTTCCACGAGCTCGCGGCGGGATCGATCCCGGTCCGCCGATCTTGGTCGCACCGCCGCCCGATCTCGTCGAGCACGTCGAGCTGGATCCTCCGGCCGAACGCGTCGACATCGCGGCGTTCGCGGCCAAGGAGCTCGCCGACCGGCTGTCCGCGCGTCTTGCCGAGCGCGGGCTCGCGTGCACGCGCGTGATGATCGAAGCCGAGACCGAGCACGGCGAACGTCTCGTCCGCTGCTGGCGGCACGACGAGGCCTTGCGTTCGGGAGCGCTCGCCGAACGTGTGCGCTGGCAACTCGACGGGTGGGTCACCACCGGCATGACGACCGCCGGCATCACGAAGCTCGCGCTCGTGCCCGACGAAGTCGTGCCCGCCGGCGGCCGCCAGCTCGGCTTCTGGGGCGGCGATCACGTCGCGCACGACCGCGCCGACCGCACGCTCGCGCGCGTCCAAGGGATGCTCGGGTACGAAGCGGTACTCACCGCGGTGGTGCAAGGCGGTCGTACGCCCGTGGAGCAGGTGCAGTGGGTGCCGTGGGGCGAGCCGCGTGAACCGGCACGGCCGTTGCAGATCGGCACCGAGATCGCGGCCTGGCCGGGCGCGCTCCCTGCACCGTATCCGGCGCGCGTGTTCGATCCGCCGGTTCCCGCCGAGCTGCTCGACACTGCGGGCAACCCGGTCACGATCTCCGGGCGCGGTGAGCAGCACCACACGCCCGCACATGTCCGCAGCAACATCGTCGACGGCGCGATCGACGCATGGGCCGGTCCGTGGGCATACGACGAGCGCTGGTGGGACCGCAGCGCGCGCCGGCGCTGCGCGCGCTACCAACTCGTCGTCGGCGCACGCGCGTGCATCGCGGTCGTCGAAGGCGGACGCGCCGCGATCGAGGCGTTGTACGACTGAGTACACGGTCGTGACCGCACTCCTTGGCGGGCCGTGCTGGTATGCATTGGCAGCAGTTCGCGATGATTGGCACGATCGTCGCCGGTGGCGTCCGCGCCGCCTCGCACGAAGGTGTGCCGGTGCGTACGTTGGGGCGATGCGATGGCGGGTGCATGGTGAGCGGGCGATCTACGAATCAGAGTGGGTGCGCCTCGCGCTCACCGACATCGAGGTCCCGCGCGGTCCTCGATTCGAGCATCACGTCGTACGCATGCCGAACAAGGCAGCGGGCGCCGTCGTTCACGATCGTGGCCGCGGCGTACTGCTGCTGTGGAGGCATCGCTTCATCACCGATACATGGGGATGGGAGATCCCAGCGGGACGGATCGAACCGGGAGAAGCTCCCGAACAAGCCGCGAGACGGGAGACGCTCGAGGAAACGGGCTGGAACCCGGGGCAGCTACGCCCGCTGGTCCGCTACCACCCCAACAACGGGCTGAGCGACCAGGTGTTCCATTGCTTCATCGCCGAATCCGCGGTGCACGTCGGCGAACCTTCTGATCCATCCGAGGTAGAACGTCTGGAGTGGTTGAGCATCTCGCGTTTGCGCAGCGTGACCCGCAGCGGGGAGATGCTCGACGGCCTCTCACTGACCGCGGTGCTCTACGCCTTCGCGCACGGTTTGTTCGAGTGAGCGCGACGATCGAGCCTGGCGCTACACGCGGGCGTTACGCGTTGATCGCCGCGAGCACTGCGTTCGCGATGCCTTGTTCGCCGGCCGTGTTCGGGTGAACGGGCGCGGCGGGCTGGTTCGGCACGAGCGGCTCGACCCACCGGTTGGTCGTGAGCACCTGGCAGGCGTCGTGGCCGATGCTCGGCGTGTAGGTGTCGACGTACTTCGCGCGGTTGGCTTTCGCTGTGCTCGCGAGCATGCCGTTCAACGCCTTCTCGATACCACGCAAGTACGGCACGTCGTCGGGCGCGATCGGGATCTGCGGCCAGCAGTTGTTGTCGATGTCGTTGAAGATCGCGGGGTAGCCGACGACGAAGATCTTCGCCTGCGGCGACCGGGCCTTGATGCCCTCGAGCACGGCAGCAACCTTGGGCGCGGTCGCCGCGATGCGGTCGCGCGAACTCGTCGCGGCCATTGGTGACGAACTTGTCCTGGCAGGGGTGGCCGACAGGCGTCGCGCTCGCGCAGTCTTCGAAGATCGACACGAAGCCGATGTCGTTGCCACTGATGCCGAGGGTGACGAGCTTGGTGTCGTGGTCGAGGCGGTCGAACTGCGGTGGGTTGTCGGGACCGACGTCGTTGTCCTGCACACCGGTCATGTCCTTCGTCTGCGCTCCGCTGCAGCTCGCGTCGCGGAACTCGGTGGCGCCGACCAGCGGCGCGAGCAGGTGCGGGTAGTTGTGGTCGGACCGGTAGCACTGGCCGGCGGCGATGTCCTGGTTCGGGATCGCGGGGCCGGAGGTGTACGAGTCGCCGAGCGCCACGTAGTCGCCGCGCAGATTCGGGGCGGCGGCCGCCGCCGAGACGGCGCCGAGGGCGAGCAGGCTCAGGGCGAGCGCGAGCACGACGAGACATTTCCGCATACCGGAAGATGTTCCCGGCGCCGCGGTTCACAAACCTGCCCGCGCGGGGCCCGGAGGAGCGCTACCGCCCGGCTCGGCGCTGTCGTTGCCGGCCCGATGCACTGAGCAGGTCACCCCACGCGTCGTCGGTACGGCCGAGGCCTTGGCCCATCAACATCCACATGAGCCACGGCCGCGTGTGCTCGCGCAGACGAGCGCACAGCGCGGGAGGCGGCTCGAACGGCACGCCCAGCCCCGCGCCCACGTCGTGTGCGTGGAGGATCAACTCCATCGCGCCGCGGGGCACGAAGTCGTACGGCGGCGCGGTCACCGGCTCGAGGCCCTGGAAGATGATCGCCCGCACATCGGGCGCGGTGTCGTTGACGACCGCAGCGAGGATGCGCGTCGCGAGGTGGAGTGACTCGACGAGAGCCGTCGGCGTTGCGTGGGTGCCGAGCGTGAGGTCGGCCCCGGCGTCGGGATACGCGTCCAGCTTGCGGGACGCGAGGAAGAACGCCGGCGCGTACACGCAGTCGACGGCGTGGTCGGCAGTCTGCAGGCACGACCACTCGAGGGTGCCGGCCGGGACCGACCAATCGAGGTCGGCGGCGGCGGTCCACGTGGCGGCGACGAAGCCGGTCAGCAGGTAGAGGTCGTCGAGTGTGAAGCGTGCGTCGCCTGACGTCAGCTCCATGCGGTCATTCTGACCCGTCCTTGCGTATCGAACATGTGTATGGGGTATGTCCTTGAGTGGACTAGCCTCTAGATGTGGGTTCGGAGGGTGTGGCGAAGGCCGGGGTCGATTATCCGGCGACGTATCAGCAGCTGGTGTCGTGGTTTTCGAGTGAAGCGGCGTGTGTCGAGTATCTCGAGCGGTTGCGATGGCCTGAGGGGTTTCGGTGTCCGGCGTGTGGGTCCGAGCAGGCGTGGCGGACCGGTTCGGGGCTGTGGTTGTGTGCGTCGTGTCGCCGCAAGACCTCGGTGACGGCGGGCACGATCTTTCACCGTTCGCATCTTCCGTTGACGCAGTGGTTCGCGGCGGTGTGGTTCGTCTGTTCGCAAAAGACGGGCGTGTCGGCGCTCGGCTTGCAACGGGTGCTCGGCTTCGGGAGTTATCGGACCGCGTGGAGCTGGATGCACAAGCTGCGGCGGGCGATGGTCCGACCTGAGCGTGATCTGCTCGGCGGTGTCGGCGTCGCCGTCGAACTCGACCAGACCTTCGTGGGCGGTCGTTCCTCGGGTGGCCGGCGCGCCCGCTATGAAACCAAAGCGGAAGTGACGATCGCGGTTGAGCGTCAACATCCCAAGGGTCTGGGCCGTGTCCGTATGCGCCGGATCACCAGCCAGCACCGCAAGCAAGACATCTACGCGTTCGCCGCGGGAAGTCATTGCGCCGGGCACGATTCTCTACACCGATGGCGACACGCTCTACCACGGCCTCGCCAGCGAGCTCGACATCACCCACGAGCCGATCGCGTTGGTGCACGCCGCGGATCCCGCGCACGAGGTGCTGCCCGCCGTGCATCGCGTCGCGTCCTTACTGAAACGCTGGCTCGCCGGCACCTTGCACTACGGCCAGTCGACCAGCCATCTCGACTACTACCTCGACGAGTTCACCTTCCGGTTCAACCGCCGGACCAGCCGCAGCCGAGGCCTGCTCTTCTACCGGCTCCTCGAACAAGCCGTGCGCACCGACCCGCACCCCTACCACGACCTCGTGGGCGGCACCACCAGCGAACTCGACCGCTACATCTGGGGGTAGGTGCAGACAACGCTATACCCCATACACATGTTCGATACGGTCGTCGGTCCGAACCAGCAAGTGGGGGCCGGTGTGTACGCGGAGTTGCACTGCCACTCGAATTTCTCGTTCCTCGACGGTGCGAGTCATCCCGAAGAGCTCGCGGAGGAAGCGGCCCGGTTGGGGTTGGCCGCGCTCGCGCTCACCGATCACGACGGGTTCTATGGTGTCGTACGTTTCGCGGAGGCCGCTCGGCCGTTGGGTTTGGCGACGGTGTTCGGGGCGGAGATGACGTTGCTTGCTGGGTCGCATTCGTGGTCGCTCGATGCTCCTGGCGAGTTCGTTCCACCTTCGGCGTCGCGAACCGCTCGCGCTGATCCTCCCGGGGAGCATCTGGTGGTGCTCGCGGAGGGGACCGTGGGCTACGCCCGGCTCGCGAAGGTGATCAGCGAGGCGCAGCTCGCGGGGGAGAAGGGCGCGCCGCGCACGTCGCTCGCGCAGCTCGCCGATGCGTCGCGGGTCAAGGTGCACGGCCACGATGCCAGCGCACACAACGACCACTGGTTCGTGGCGACCGGTTGCCGGAAGGGCACGGTGCCGGCTGCGTTGGCGCGCGACGGCCCGGCCGCAGCCGAGCGTACATTGCGCGAGCTCGTCGACGCGTTCGGTCGTGAACGTGTGCTCGTCGAGTTGTGGGATCACGGCGATCCGCTCGATCGTCACCGCAACGATGCGCTCGCGATGTGTGCGATACGCGTCGGCGTGGAGGTGATCGCCACCAACAACGTGCACTACGCCACGCCCGCGCGCCGACCACTCGCGCAGGCGTTGGCGGCGGTGCGATCGCGTCGCTCGCTCGACGAGATCGACGGCTGGTTGCCGGCCGCGCCGTTTGCGCACCTGCGCAGCGCAGCTGAGCAACAGCGACGGTTCGCGCGCTGGCCGGGCGCGGTCGAGCGCACGGTCGAGATCGCGCAGGCGTGCGCGTTCGACCTGAAGCTCGCGGCCCCGCAGCTGCCCGACTATCCGGTGCCCTTCGGGCACGACGAGATGTCGTGGCTGCGAGAGATCGTCCGGCGCGGTGCGGCCGTCTACTACCCGCCGTCGCATCCGCAGTACGAGCAAGCGATGCACCAGATCGAATACGAGCTGGGTGTGATCGATCAGCTCGGCTTCCCCGGCTACTTCTTGTTGCTGCACGACATCGTGGAGTACTGCCGCCGCTCAGACATCTACTGCCAGGGGCGGGGGAGCGCGGCGAACAGCGCCGTGTGCTACGCGCTCGGCGTCACGAAGGCCGACGCGGTCGCGCTCGGATTGTTGTTCGAACGCTTCCTCTCACCCGAGCGCGACGGCCCACCCGACATCGACCTCGACATCGAGCACCAACGTCGCGAAGAAGCGATCCAGTACGTGTACGAGCGCTACGGACGCGACCGCGCCGCGCAGGTCGCGAACGTCGTCACGTATCGCCCGCGCAGCGCACTGCGCGAGATGGCCAAGGCCACTGGCATCGCGCCCGGCCACGCCGACGCCCTTGGCAAGTGGGTCGACCGCTGGGCCGCCGACTCGTCCGCTTTCAGCGAACTCGTCCGTGCTTCGGGGTCGCACTCGCTGCGGGCCGGGATACCCGGCCCGCGGACGCTCGCCGCTCCCGCCAGTTCGCTGCGGGCTCCGCCCTCCGCTCACGGCCGCGTGCTTCACCGGAGTGCGCGACAGGAACGTCGATTCGAGCGCATGCAACAGGACCGCTCACGCGACGGCCTGCCGATCGATGGCCCCGACGCAGTAACGCGCCCGCCGGCGATCCCGCCGCTCGCGCTCGAGCTCGCGAGCGAGGTGCTCGACTTTCCTCGCCACCTCGGCATCCATTCGGGTGGCATGGTGATGGCCGACCGTCCGCTGATCGAGTTCTGCCCGGTCGAGTGGGCACGCATGGAGGGCCGCTCGGTGTTGCAGTGGGACAAGGACGACTGCGCGGCTGCCGGGCTCGTGAAGTTCGACCTGCTCGGCCTCGGCATGCTGACGATGCTGCACATCGCGGTCGACATCGTGCGGAGCCCCATGAACGGTCAAGGGGGCGTCGAGATCGACCTCGCGACGATCCCGCAGGAACCCGAGGTCTACGACCTGTTGTGCGCAGCCGACACCGTCGGCGTGTTCCAAGTCGAGAGCCGGGCGCAGATGGCGACGTTGCCTCGGCTGCGTCCCCGATGCTTCTACGACCTCGTCGTCGAGGTCGCGCTGATCCGGCCCGGCCCGATCCAGGGTGGCTCCGTGCACCCGTACTTGCGACGACGCAACGGCGAAGAGGAAGTCACGTACATCCATCCACTCACGCGGCCGTCATTGGAGAAGACGCTCGGCGTGCCGCTGTTCCAAGAGCAGCTGATGCAGCTCGCGGTCGACTGCGCCGGATTCACTGCCGCCGAGGCCGACCAGCTGCGCCAAGCGATGGGATCGAAGCGCTCGCAGGCGCGCATGGCGCGTATGCGCGAGCGGTTGATGCGCGGCATGGCCGAGCGGGGCATCACCGGCGAGACCGCGGAGGAGATCTACACGAAGCTCGAAGCGTTCTCGGCGTTCGGCTTCCCCGAGAGCCACTCGGTGAGTTTCGCCTATCTCGTGTACGCGAGCTCGTGGATCAAGTATCACTACCCGGCCGAGTTCGCGGCCGCGCTGTTGAACGCGCAGCCGATGGGCTTCTACTCGCCGCACACGATCGTGCGCGACGCGCGCCGCCACGGCGTGCATGTGCTCGGTCCCGATCTCAACGCGTCCCGGCGCGACGCGACGTTGGAACCTCGGCCGCTCGACATCGAGCCGGTCGGACGCCCGCTGCGGGGGTTCCACGCCGAGCCGTCGCACCTCGCGATCCGGCTCGGGCTGCGCAGCGTGCGCGGGTTGCACGACGCGTTGCTCGACCGTATCGACGACGAACGCGCCGTGTGCCCGTACACCGACCTCGAAGACTTCGTGCGGCGCACAGGTGCGACCGTCGACCAGATCGAGGCGCTCGCGACCGCGGGCGCGTTCGAGCATTGCTTCGGCCAGTCACGCCGGTCGGCATTGTGGGCGGCGGGTGCGTTGGGCACCGCGCGGCCGAGCACGCATCGCGACGGCACGGTCGTCGAGACCTTGCCCGGCGTCGTCGTCGGTACCGACGCGCCACTGCTGCCGGGCATGACCGAGATGGAGACCGTGCATGCCGACTTGTGGGCGATGGGCATCTCGATCGGCAAGCACCCCACGGAGTTCGTGCGTGCCGAGCTCGCGCGTCAGGGTGTGGTGACGAGTGCCGATCTGCGCACGATTCCCGACCGCACGGTCGTGGAAGTCGCCGGTGTCGTCACCCACCGCCAGCAGCCGGCTACGTCGAAGGGCACAGTGTTCTTGAACCTCGAAGACGAGACCGGTCTCGTCAACGTGATCTGTAGCAAAGGTGTGTGGACACGCTTCCGCACGGTCGCGCGCGGCGCGCCCGCCTTACGCGTGCGCGGTGTGCTCGAGAAGCACCAGGGCGTGATCAACCTCGTCGCGGGGCGCATCACCCGCCTGCCGATCAGCCTCGCGGAAGGTCTCCGCTCACGCGACTTCCACTGAGCAGCGTCTCCTCCATGGTCCCGCGGGGCGCCATTCGGTCATTGACGCGATCGTGCCGCCGCCCTGTGCGGTCGGCGTTCCCGTCAATGAATGCTCGATACGACCAGTGGCCGTCGTCCCACCCGTCGTTTCACGACCGATGGTCGGCGGCGCGAGACTCGACGACATGACCGCCCCGATCGGGCCCTGCATCTCGGCCGACTCGCACGTGACCGAGCCCCCGGACACATACATCGACCGCATCGACCCGAAGTTCCGCGATCGGGCGCCGCGCATGGAGCACCACGACCAGTTGGGTGATGTGATGCTCATCGACAACGGCAAGAGTCTCGTGCCGTTCTGGTTGGTCGCCGCGGCCGGTCGCCCGAGCGAGGAGGTGCGGCTCGACAGCGGCAAGCGCTGGGAGGACTTGTGGCGCGGTGGCTGGGATCCGGTCGCGCGACTCGCCGATCAGGACACCGACGGCGTCGTCGCCGAGGTCATCTACCCGTCGGTCGGGATGTTGTTGTGCAACCTGCGCGACGTCGACTACCAGCGCGCGTGCTTCCAGGCGTACAACCTCTGGATCGCGGAGTTCTGCGCGACTGCGCCCGGTCGGTTGATCGGCATGGGCCAGACCGCGGTGCGCACGCCGGAAGAGGCGATCCGAGACATCGAAGAGATGAAGGCGCTCGGGCTCAAGGGCGTGATGCTGCCGGGCATCCCGCCCGAGAAGGACTACGACGACCCGATGTACGACGAGATGTGGGACGCGATCGTCGACCTCCGCATGCCGCCGTCGTTCCACATCCTCACGAGCCGCAGCGACACGCCGGGCGCCGACCACGTGCGCGGCCCGAAGCTCAACAGCTTCATGTCGATCGTGCGCGGCAACCAGGACATCATCGGCACGCTGATCTTCGGCGCGGTGTTCGAGCGTCATCCCGATCTTCGCGTCGTCTGCGTCGAGGCCGACGCCGGTTGGGCGCCGCACTGGATGTACCGCGCCGACCACGGCTACGACCGGCACCGCAACTGGCTGACCGCAGGCGAGCTGACACGCCGACCGAGCGAGTGGTTCTCGGGCAACGTGTACTGCACGTTCCAAGACGACTGGGTCGCGTTCCGCCTCGCCGACATGATGAACGTCGAGCGCCTGATGTGGGCCAACGACTTCCCGCACAGCGATGCCACATGGCCGAACAGTCAGGAGCTCCTCGCCGAGCACGCGCGACATCTCGATGACCACTCCCGCACGCGCATCCTCCACGACAACGCCGCCGCCCTCTACAACATCACCGCCTAGGGGCGTCAATAGGGGGTCGTTTTCCGACCCTCACTCACGCCTCGTCCGACCCCGCGCGTCACCGTGAACCTCGAAAGTGACGATGACTGCGTCTCGAAGGTATGCGCTGCGAAAGCGTCAGAAGAGCTCCACGTCACCGAGCACCAGGTCGACCTCGTCGACATGTGGCGGCGGCGAGCGATCCGAGAGGCTTCGCCACGTGAGCACCGGTCCCACGCGAGGAACACGGATGAAGCGCGCGCGCGGTGCGGACATGCCAACGATCACGGCATAGTCAGCACCGGTTGCACGCGCGACGACGCGCAAGAGCTCGCGTTTGGTGCGTGCGGCCTCGTCGGGTACGAGCACCTCGCTCACAGCGACCTCGGTTGCGGATCCGCGGTGCCGAACGCGAAAGATGGCGAAGCCCTTCGCAGGATCGGCGTCGAGAGCGAGCGCGCGATAGCCAAGGGGCCGATGCCCGTATCGCCATCGCAAGTATTCGGGCGACCGTGCCGTGCGCAGGCGCGTGACGCACCGCTGTCGGTCGACGAGCGCGGCGACTCGCGAATCTGTGAGCAACTCGGGCGCGGGAACACCTATATCGACGGCGAGCGCCCAGCGGTCGGCGCGTACACGATTCGCAAGGAGCCGCCGGGCACCCCCGAGACCCGCAACTCGAATGGCGGTCGGGACGCGACCGACCTGCACCCACCCCATTTGCAGATAGCCGGCACGAGACGCCGGGTTCGGCGTGTTGAACACGAAGTCGAAGCCCTCGTCGCGGAGCTCGTCGAGGGCGGTGAGCGTCAGCGTGCGAAAGATTCCCTTGCGTTGGTGGTCGGGCGAGGTCGCCGTGTCGACCGCCCGCGCGGCCCGCCGGACTCGACCGTCGGGATGTTCGAACTGCCACTGCAGGAAGGTTCGAAACCCGACGACAACGTCGTCTGTGACCGCCACCCAGCTCGGCGACGGCCCGAACGGGTTGAGATCGTGCTTCCACGCGAAGAACTCGCCGAACTCCGGGCTGTCGTCCCACCCGAGCGAGCGCGCAAGCAACTCGAGCACCGCGGTGCGGTCGCCGGCGACGGCACGCCGAACGATCAGCGAATGCCGGTCGCTCACGAGCGCACGACCTCGCGGTAGATCGCCTCGACCTCGTCGACGCTCACTGCGATGTCGAGCGTACGCGCCGTTTCGCGTGCTCGCTCCGACATCTGCTTGCGCGCGTGAGGATCGCGCAACACCGCGAGGAGGGCGGCCGCGAGTTCGTCGGGCCGGCCGGCGGGAACCAGCACAGCCTCGCGGCCGTCGGTGACGAGCTCGGTGACGCCGCCGACGCGTGTCGCGACGATCGGCAGACCGAACGCGAGCGCTTCCATGAGGGCGATGGGCAGTCCCTCGTGATGTGACGGCAAGCAGAAGACATCGAATCCCGACATCAACGAGGCGGCATCGGGACGATGACCGAGCAGCTGAAAGTGATCGTCGAGGCGGAGCTGCGCGTGCAGCGTCCGCAGCTCGTCCTCGAGCGGTCCCCGACCGATCGCGACGAACGCAACGTCCTTGAAGCTGTCGAGCACGACACGCGCGGCGCGAAGCAAGTCGGGATAGCCCTTGGTGGCTCGGAGATTCGCGACGGTTCCGACGACGAGCGTGCCCGGCTTGGCCCCGAGCGATTCGCGCACGGCGTCACGCTCCGAGGCTGCGGCCACGGCCCGCGCCGGGTCGATTCCGTAGCGCACGACGCGCGTTCGGGCGCGAATCGCACTCGGCAGCGAATCTCGTACGGCCGCGGAGACCGCAAGACGGGTTTCATCCCGCCGGGACGTGAGGCGATCTGCGACACGCGTCAGTGCCGCGTGACTCTGCCAGACATTGTGTTCCGTCACGACGACACGAGGCCGCTGTGGAAGGGGCAGCGAGGCTCGCACGACCCGGGCGCCGACTGCCATCAAGGGAGAATGAATGTGCACCAGATCGAAGCGGTTCGATCGGAGCAGCCGTCGCAGCTGCAACAGCCAGCGCAGGTTCCATGAAGAATGTGCCCCGAAGCACACCGACGCGACGCCTTCCTCGCGCAGCGCCGCGGTGAGGTCGGATTTCACTCGAAGCAGATAGGCCACCGTCGGAGACACCCGGGCCCGGTCCCGATGGCGAGCGCTCATCACGAGCAGCTGTTCCGCGCCGCCGACACCGAGACCCTTGATCAACCAGAGAACCCGGATGTGGTCGTGCGTGGTTGACCCACCCGGCGGCTCGTCCATGTGGGAAATAGTCTCGCATCTGCATGTGGATGCGAGGAAGCGAGCGGATGCGTCGCCGAAGCAGTCGTGCGCACGTGGAGTCAACGCCCAGCCTTGCGGTCGGGCCTTCGACGTCTCACGCGCCTGGGATCGTCCGCGGGCGCACGATCGTCGACGCGCCGGCAGTGTTGCTGGTGCGCATTGGTACGCCGCGCCTCGAGGTTCCGCGTGGAGACTGAGCGGCGGCTGCGCGAGTCGTTCAAGGCTGTGTGCGCGATTGCGGACCGCGTCACACCAACGCGGCCGGGCGTGGTCATTCTCTCGTACCACCGGGTCGGCGGGAACTCTTCTCGAGAAGTTGATCTCGATCCCGGAATGTTCGACGACCAAATGGCGATGCTCGCCGAGTCACGGCGTGTCGTGACGCTGGGCGCCGCGCTCGACGCGCTGGCCTTCTCGCGATCGCCGGAGCCGCTCGTCGTGGTGACGTTCGACGACGGTACCGCCGATTTCGTCGACCGCGCGTTGCCGATCATGGCCCGCCACCGTGTGCCGGTCACGCTCTACCTGGCGACGGCGTTCGTCGAGCACGCCACGCCCTGGCCCGATGGTGGCAGACCGGTGTCGTGGTCCGGGCTCGCCGACGCCTGCGCGACCGGCCTCGTCGACGTCGGCTCGCATACACACACACACCGATTGCTCGACCGGCTCGCGGCGCACGAGGTTGCGGACGACCTCGACCGCTCGATCGAGCTGATCCGCGCTCGGCTCGGTCGAATGCCCTTCGATTTCGCGTATCCCAAGGCTGTGCGTGGCACGCCGCAGGCGGTCGACGCGGTGCGGCAACGCTTTCGCTCTGCCGCACTTGCGGGCACTCGCAGCAACGTGTACGGCCGGTTCGACCGGTATCGCCTGGGCCGGTCTCCGATCCAGGTGAGCGACGGGCTGCGATGGTTCGAGCGGAAGGTCGCGGGTGGGATGGTGCTCGAAGGGGCAACGCGCGAGCTGGTGGATCGGATTCGTTACCGTCGCTCCGACTCGTGAGCCGCAGTCACAACCGAAGTGGCTGCTCGGTTGCGTGATGACGAACCGACGCGAGCAACCCACCGCCGACGAGCCTCGACGCACTGGGATGGAGCGCCGGGATGCTGGTGGCCATGCCATCGGCATCTCGGCCGAGTGACCCGCGAGGCCGAAGTTCGTCTCTGCAACGCGAGTCGCGCTGTGCGGGCTACGCTTGACCGGTTCGGGACCGGTCCGCCAGGGCTGTCAAAACGAGACGAAGGCGAAGCTGACCGGAGGGGAAGCGGAGCCGGGAGTCGACCTCTAGAGATGTCAGAGCCGCCGAGTTCATCGTGCTTCGTTTCCCGCGTCGTGCCGGCGCGCGTTTCGTCGCGCTCTTCCGCGCGGACCCGAACGGTGTCCGTGCGGGCTTCGTCGCGCTCCTGATCTCGTCGGCGACCGGGCTCATCGCCGGTGTCACTCTCGGCAAGATCACCGGCACCCTCGAAGACCTCCCGGGCCTGCTGATCCTGGTGCCCGCCGCCGTCGGCATGCGGGGCAACGTGTTCGGCGCGCTCGGCAGCCGTCTGGGCACCGCGGTGCACGCCGGCACCTTCCGGCTGTCGCCGCGGATCGACACCGAGGTCGGTCAGAACCTGGCGTCGTCGGTCGCGCTGTCGATGGCGCTCGCCTTCTTGCTCGCCGTGATCGCGAAGGGATTCGCCGAGGCGTTCGGCGTGCACCAGTCGATCTCCGTCGGCGACTTCGTCGTGGTGTCGGTGATCGGTGGTGTGATCCCGATCGTCGTCGTGATGGGCATCACCGTCGCGATCGCCGCGTTGAGCGTGCGCCACGACTGGGATCTCGACAACGTCGCGGCACCGGTCGTGACCGCGGCGGCCGACTCCGTGACGCTGCCGAGCCTCTTTGTCGCCACTGCATTGGCCGGCGTGCACAACGTGACGCCCGTCCTCGCGGTGCTGTGCACGATCGTGTGCATCGGTGCGCTCGTCGCCGGCTGGAACGCGCACCTCCCGACGCTGCGTCGGATCATGCGCGAGTCCGTCCCCGTGCTGCTGCTGTCGGGCTGCATCAGCATGCTGGCGGGCCTGACGATCCAGGGCCGGCTCACCCCGCTGCTCACCCTGCCGGCGCTGTTCATCGTGATCCCGCCGCTGCTCTCGCTGTCGGGCTCGCTGGCCGGCATCTTGTCGTCGCGGCTCGCGTCCAAGCTGCACCTCGGCCTGATCGAGCCCGGACGCGGCATGTGGCGCGGCATCATCGAGGATCTCGTGCTGGTGTACGTGCTCGCGACCGCGATCTTCGTCGTGCTGGGCGCGGCGACGGAGGTGTTGAGTGTCGTGCTGTCGCTGACCGGACCGGCGGTCGTCACGCTGCTCGGCGTCGTCATGGTCGCCGGGCTGCTGGCGACCACCACGACCAATTTCATCGGTTACTACGGCGCGGTCGCGACCTACCGGTACGGCCTCGATCCCGACAATTTCGGGATTCCGTTGGTATCGGGAACGTCGGATTTGCTGGGTGCCATCGCGCTTATCCTGTCCCTCATCATCTTCGGGCTCTCATGAGCCCACCCACACCGATGGACGACCGACCAAGAAATCTGAAGTCGATGCTCTCGGAGGCGAAGGACACGTCCGAGCTGATGGTCGACCTCGGTTACGCGTCCTTGTTCTTCTCCGACGAGCGCATGGCCGACGAGGTAGGTGACCTCGAAGAGGTCCTCACCAACCTCATTCACGAGATGCGCGAGGTGTGCGTGCTCGCGGGACGTTCGAAGCGAGACGCCGAACAGATCGCGAGCGTGCTGCACGTCGTGTCTGCGATCGAGCGCATGGGCAACGCCGCCGTCGACATCTCGCATGTCGTGACGCACCGGCTCGGCATCCCTGCCGCTCTCGTCGCCGACCTGGCGGAAGCCGAAGAGGTCTCACATCGGGTGCGTGTGCGCGCCGACTCCGCGCTCGCGAACCGTACGCTCGAGGCCGTCGAACTGCCGCGAGAGACGAGCATGCGCGTCGTCGCGCTCCGGCGCGGCCGCGAGTGGATCATCGATCCCGACGGCGGCGAAATGCTGCTGCCGGACGATGTGTTGATCCTGCGCGGCGCGCGGTCCGGCATCGCGGAGGTTCGCACGCTCGCGGGTGCGCCCGAATGGCGTCCGGCGGCCGTAGAAGAGAACCCCGCGATCTCCGACCTCGATCGCGCGGTCGACGTGCTGGTGGAGATGAAGAACCTTTCGGAAGCGGCGGTCGGGCTCGCGTACAGCGCGCTCTTGCTGGACGACCAGGGCCTCGCGACCCAGGTGACGCAGCTCGAAGACCGGCTCGACGAGATGCGTGAGCAGCTCGAGCTCTGGGTGCTGCGTGCGGGCGCGGAAACCGTCGACCCGTCGGGTCTGCGCGGCCTCCTGCATCTCGGCTCGGCATCCGAAGAGGTCGGCGACGCGGCACAACAGCTCGTGTGGCTCGTCGAGAAGGAAGAAGAGATGCACCCGGTCCTCGCGGTTGCGCTCGGCGAGACCGACGAAGTGTCGGTGCAGTACCCGATCGCGCCGGGTAGCGCGCTCGAGCACACCGAGATCATCGGCAAGCAGGTTGGCGACGACACCGGCTTCCAACTGCTCGCGATCAAACGCGGCGGCCGGTACTTCTACCGGCCGCGACGCATCACATTGCAGGCGGGCGACGAGATCCTTGCGAGTGGTCCCTGGGAAGGGCGGCGCGAGCTCGCCCAGCAGTGCGGCTTCCGGCTCGTCGAGGACGACGACACCGGCGTCGTCGAGCTCGTACGCGTCGACTGAGCGTCGCCGCGCGCTTACGCGACTGCGACTGCGAGTGCGAGCAATACCGCCGCGCCGCCGACGAACGCCGCGCCGACGTAGCCCAGCGCGGGTTGGTTCGCCTTGCGCGCTTGCAACATCGCCTCGGCGACGAGCGCACCCCCGACCAGCCCCCCGATGTGCCCGCCGACCGACACGCCGGGGATCACGAAGCTCAGTACGAGGTCGATCGCGAGTAGCGGGCCGAAGCCGGTGTCCCAGAACCGCACCCCGCGTCGCTGCATGACGAGCGTGGCCGCGGCCGCGACGCCGAAGATGCAGCCCGACGCGCCGCCGGTGAACACGTTGGGGTCGAGGACGAGCGCGCCCGCGGATCCGGCGAGGCCGGAGACGACGTAGAGCGTGGTGAACCGGGCTTCGCCCGCGCCCGGCTCGAGCACCAGGCCAACCTGCCACAGCACGAGCATGTTGAACAGGATGTGCAGCAGCCCGTAGTGCACGAACCAGCTCGTGAAAAGCCGCCACCACTCGCCGTCGGCAATCTTCGGGCCGTTCAGCGCGAGCGTCGCTCGACCACGTGCCCGGGCCGGTCGCGCCGCTGTCATGGAGCGTGATCACGAGGTACGCGGCGACCGTGAGGCCGACGATCACCTTGGTCCCCAAGATGTCCGCGCCGCGCCGGCGGCCGCGCAGCCGCTCGGCCGTCGACGGCGCAGCCGCGCGTACGCATTCGACACACTGCGCACCCACGGCCGCATCGCGCAGGCAGTCGGGACACGCGGGCCGCCCGCAGCGCGTGCAATGACGTCCGGTCTCGCGATCGGGATGCCGGTAGCACGTCGTGGTCCGTGACGGCATTGCCATGGTCGTCAAGGTACCGTGATTTCGGGCGTTCTCAGGTCCGGCACAGAACCCGACGTCAGCAGTAGTGTTGCCGCCCGATGGCCGATGCGACGCTCGCACCGCGCGCGCACGTCACTCCCGCCGAGGGCTTGACGGCCGCGGAGGTTGCCGAGCGCGTGCGCGACGGGCAGGTCAACGTCGCCGACGATCGCACGAGTCGCACGCTCGGCGAGATCCTGCGCGCCAACGTGTTCACGCGCTTCAACGCGCTGCTCGGCACGATGTGGGTGCTGATCCTCGTGTTCGGAGACGCGCGCGACGGCCTCTTCGGGTTCGTGCTCGTCTTCAACACGTTGATCGGCGTCGTGCAGGAGTGGCGCGCGAAGCGCACGCTCGATCGGCTCGCGGTGTTGTCGGCGCCGCGTGCCGCGCGTCAGACGCGAGACGGCAGGACCGTCGAGGTCGCGGTCGACGCGATCGTGCTCGACGACGTCGTCGAGATGCGTAGCCGGCGACCAGGTTGCGGCCGACGGCAAGGTGTCGCGCGAGTGCCGGCCTCGAGCTCGACGAGTCGATGCTCACCGGCGAATCCGATCCCGTCGCGAAGCACGAGGGTGACGACGTGCTCTCGGGCAGCATCGTCGTCGCCGGCTCCGGACGCTTCCAGGCCACCGCAGTAGGGCCGGACTCGTACGCGAGGCGGCTCGCGACCGAAGCTCGGCGCTTCACGCTCGTGGCATTCGGAGCTGATGGCAGGTATCAACACGATCCTGCGCGGACGTGCAGTGGGCCCTGGTACCGACCGCGATCGTGCTGGCCCTCAGCCAGTTCCACGTGCAGGACACGACGCCGGACGCGATCGCCGGCGTCGTCGCGGGTGTCGTCGCGATGGTTCCGGAAGGGCTCGTGCTGCTGACGAGCCTCGCGTTCGGTGTCGCCGCTGTGACGCTGGCGCGTCGCAAGGTGCTCGTGCAGGAGCTCCCCGCGGTCGAAGGTCTCGCGCGGGTCGACACGGTGTTGCTCGACAAGACCGGCACGCTGACCGAAGGCGTCGTGACCTTCGATCGCCTCGAGGTGATCGGCGACGACGATCCGGTTGCCGATGCGCTGGGTGCGCTCGCCGCCGACGAGAACGCGAACGCGACCATGGGTGCAGTTTCCGACGCGTTCGCGGCGCCCGGCGGGCTGGACGCGCACCGGCGCGACACCGTTCTCTTCGGCGCGGAAGTGGAGCGCGGCGTCGTTCGGCGATCAGCGGCACTTGGGTCATGGGCGCGCCCGAGATGGTGTGGAGCGGCCGGCCCGCCGACGACCCGGTACGCGCGACACGCAGACGAGCTCGCCGCCCGCGGCCAGCGTGTGCTGCTCCTCGCACGTTCGGATGGCGCGCTCGAGGGAGAACGACTTCCGGACGGGCTGCGCGCCTCGGCCCTTGTGCTCTTCGAGGAGCAGATCCGCGAGGACGCGCCGACGACGCTCGACTACTTCCGTCGACAAGGCGTGCGGTGCATGGTGATCTGCGGCGACAACCCGCGCACGGTCGGCGCAGTCGCGTCCCGCGTCGGCGTGCCCGGAGCCGACACGCCGGTCGACGCCCGCGAGCTCCCCGACGACGTCGATGCGCTGCGCGACGTGCTCGAAGACGCATCGGTGTTCGGTCGCGTCTCGCCGCATCAGAAACGCAACATCGTCGGCGCGCTGCAGCGCGGGGGTCATGTGGTCGCGATGACCGGCGACGGCGTGAACGACGCGCTCGCGTTGAAGGACGCCGACATCGGTGTCGCGATGGGCAACGGCGCTCCGGCGACGCGGGCGGTCGCGCAGATCGTGCTGCTCGACGGCCGTTTCGCACGAATGCCGGGCGTCGTCGGCGAAGGCCGGCGTGTGATCGCGAACGTCGAGCGCGTCGCGAACCTCTTCGTGACGAAGACTGTGTACGCGATGCTGCTCGCGATCGCGATCGGCGTCGCGCGCTGGCCGTATCCGTTCCTGCCGCGCCACCTCACGATCGTGAGCAGTCTGACGATCGGTATCCCCGCGTTCTTCATCGCGCTCGCGCCCAACCTTCGGCGCTACGAGCCCGGCTTCGTGCACGCGCGTCCTGGGCAACGCCGTCCCGGCCGGGTTGGTCGCCGCGGTTGCGACGTTCACGACGTTCGCGATCGCCTACCGCTCCGACGACACTAGCGACGACCAGGCGCGTACGGCGGCGACGCTCACGCTGTTGATCGTCGGCCTCTGGATCCTCAATCTGCTCGCGCGACCGATCACCCCGCCGCGGGCGATGTTGTTCGGCGCGATGGTCGCCGCGTTCGCGATCATCATGATCAGTACCCGGTCTGCGCGACTGGTTCCGCCTGGACTTCCCGCGCGAAGAGATCACGATCGCGGCGGTCGTTGTCGCGATGGTTGCGATCGTCGTGCTCGAGGCCGGATGGCAGCTCGCCCAGTGGCGGCTCGAGCCGCGACGCGCGCACTCCGCGCGTCGTGCGGCGGAACCCTTCAGCAGTCAGGCTGGACCGCGACGACGGCTAGCACGTGAGCGAGCCGCTGTCGCTGCGCACGACGGGATCCACCGGAGGCGTGGGCCCGTTCGACGGCGCGGGACCGGCGCTCGTCGTGCGAGCGAAGCTCTGGGTGAGCCAGATCGACCCGTCGGGCGCGCAGTACGCACCGACACCGACCCGTGTGTAGCCGGGGCCGAGGATGTTTGCCCGGTGGCCCTCGGAGTGCATCCACGCATTGTGGAGCGCGCCCTCCGGCACGCCACGGCTTCCCATAGCGATGTTCTCGCCGACGAAGTTGTACGCGCCGAGAAGCGAGCCGATGTTGCTGTGCCGGAAGCCGTTGACGCTCATGTCGGCGCTCCAGTTCGCCGCGTAGTTCGCGAGCGTCGGGTCCCACTGCAGCGCGCCGAGGCCGCGGGCCGCGCGCTCCTGGTTGAGCCTCGGTCAGCAGGTCGGCGGCCATCAGACCGGTCTTCGACGTGCCGCCCGGCAGCACTTCGGCGACTTCGTCGACGGCGAGAACGCGTACGTACGCGCGTCGGCGAAGGCGATCCAGTAGCCGCGTGCGCCACGCGACGTCGCGACGCCGACCGCGGGCGCGTTCGGGCACGCGTTCGCGGCCGAGCCGTAGAACGGGCGTTGTGCCGAAGCGGAACAGGCCGCCGTCGCCGGCGACCAATGTGTACGCCATCGCCGCGCGGCACGGCAGCCATGCCGACGACGGGTTGATTGAGCGGTTTGCCACCCATCGAACCCAAGAACGGCGCGTTGAATGCGAAGATGCCGCCGTCGCTCGCGACGAGCCAGTAGCCGTTGCCGTCGGGTCGCGCGGCCATGCCGACGATCGGCTGGTTGAGGCGCAGCGTCCGGTCGAGCCGTAGAACGGCGCGTTGAACGCGAAGATGCCGCCGTCGCTCGCGACGAGCCAGTAACCGCTGGCCGTCGGGTCGCGCGGCCATGCCGACGATCGGCTTGTTCAACTGCTTGCGCGCCCGTCGAGCCCCTGAACTGCGCGTCGCCGAACGTGAACACACCACCGCGCCGATCGACGAGCCAGTAGCCGTGCCCGCTCGATGTCGCGGCCATGCCGACGATCGCGTCGTGCCAGATGCGCGTTGCCGATCCGTAGAAGTGCGCGTCGCCGGCGGTGCAGCACACCGCCGTCGCTGGCCACGCGCCAGTAGCCGTGCCCGCTCGGTGTCGCGACGACTGCGACGACCGGCGCGACGAGCGGTGCCGCGGACGAGTGCACGGTGGCGTTCGTCGTGTGCACGGTCAACGCGTCTGCGATCGACGTCGGATTCGGCGAGGTGATCGACACGCCGGCGCCGCCGGTCACGAGCACCATTGCAGTGATGACGCCGAGGCGAACTCGCCACCGTGCGCCCGTTCGGATCCCGTCCACGATCTCTCCCCGATGTTCCCCCGGGCGCTCGCACGCGCGCTGTCTGCAGGAGAAATCGGCAGTCCGCGAGAGGGCGGTTGAGCGGATTCGGACGTTCGACGCGACGCCGTGGCCGATGCACGTGTGCTTGCGTGACGCTCCGTAGCGGATCACGGCAAAGATGCAACGGAGCGTGCGCGCGTGGCGCGGCTCAGGGTCTGTGCGGCGGGCTCGTCGTGGCCGACCGCTTGTGCGATGTGCTCTTCGGTCGCGAGGTCGACCGTCGAGGTCGAGATCGTCGACGGTGGCACGGTGCCGACGAGCACGCGTGTTCGGCAGCATCGGATAGTGCACCTGGTAGTGCGTGCGGCGGAGCGGCTTCGCCGGGCTGGTCGATCACGCGGTCGAACTCGACGTCGTATCCCGTCTCGCCGGTGACTGCGACGGCTTCGTTGGAACGCGGTGAGCGTCGCGCACTTGTTGCTCGGGTCGTCGGTCGGCTCCTTCACCGGGCAGCTCACGAGCTTGTTCGGTGATGGGCTCGGTGTGGAGGATCTTGCGATTCTCCTCGCGTACGGTGCGGCCGTCGTTGTCGCCGTAGAACGCCACTGTGATCGACGTGTCGGAGTAGTACGTGCGGATCAACACGCCGTGCGACGTGTCGTTGCGGAACTTCAAGTCGACCGACGGGTAGTTGATCGTCGCTTCGCGGCCCATCGGGTAGCGCGAGATGTAGAAGTGGTGCGGCGAGTGGTCGACGTCGGCGTAGCCGCCGAAGAACACCGCGTTGTAGAGCGTCGTCGTGAGCTGGCTGATGCCGCCGCCGTAGTCCTCGCCGAAGCCGTCGCTCACGAGGATCGGCGCTTTCACGTATCCCTTCTCGGGTGTGCGCGGCCCGAGCTTGTCGTTGAGCGAGAACGTCTGCCCGGGCTCGACGACCGTGTTGTTCAACACGTCGGCCGCGAGGTGGATGTTGTGCACGCGCGCCTCGCCCGGCGCGTGGTACGTCGTGAACGACGACACCTGTCGCGTGATGCCGAGCTTGCGGGCCCACGCGGTGTCGTGCGCGGGGTGCACCTTCTTCGCGCCGGCGACGACTACGCGATCGCCGCGCAGGATCGTCGGCGGCGGCCGCGTCGAAGTCGAGCGTGCGACCGTCCTTCGACGGAACGACCGACACGGTGTTGCCGCGCTGATCGCGAACGTCGCGTCGATCGCGGGCTGCCTCGAACTGCGTCGAGGTGCGCCCCGACCGCATGGCGCAGCTTCGTGGTGTCGATCGTCAGGTCGAGGCCGACGCCGATGACGCGTGTGTCCCGAGCATCGCTTGCGAGTTGCGCCGGTCGCGATCGTTGCGTCGGCGTTCAGCGGCCTTGATCTCGACGCTCGCCGACAACAGCCGGCGGGCGCGCGCCGCAGCCGCATCGACGTGCGCCTGATCGACGTGGGGCCGGACCTCGCCGATCGGGAGCGGCACCGCCGTGGCCCGGTTCCCGTGCGCGAGCGCGTCGACGATGCGCCGGCGCGCTTCGTCGCGCTGGATTCCGGTGCCCGCGCGTGCGGCGCGACCGCGACGACATCGGTCCCGTGGAACTCGAGGCCGCCCTCGACGATGCCGTGATCGACCTTGGTGCCCCAGGCGTCGAGAATGTCGTCGAGGGCCCTCGTGTCGTAGCGGACGACGAGCGGCACGTCGTCGGCGCGGACGCGGCGGAGCACGGTGCCGGTCACTCGCGCGACGAGATTGCCGTGCCGGCCGGCATGCTGCGCGTCGCGCACGGTCGCGTCGACGTCGACGTGGAAGCCGATCGCTGTCGGATCGAGCGTGAACGTCTGCATCGCCGGCCTCGGCCGCGGAGTGGCTTGCGTTCGACGTCGGCGGCGAGACGCGCGATTGCGTCGGTTGCCGCGCGCTCCGATCGGCCGTCGACCGCGCGCGCCCTCGACGTCGCACACCCGGGAGCACGTCGCCGTGGTACAGGACCTGTTCGAGCGCCCAGCCGACGAGCATCGCGAGCAGGACCGCCGCCGACGACCAGGGCCGTCGAGCGCCGCGGCGCGCAGACGGCCCGTGGGGAGGCGGACCAGCCGCGGCAACATGCCGCGCGCACGCGCGTTCTCGACTCGCCCCCCGTCCAGCATCCGGAGCAGGCTAGTTGTTCGGACCAGAATGGCCCGATGCGCGACGAGTTGCGTCACGTCGGCTCGAGCGCTCGGGGCATCCGACGACGACGTCGCCCGTGCCGAGCGGGATGGCTACCTCCCGTTGCTCGCGCTCGAACAACGTCTGCTGCCCGGCGCGGACGCGTCTACGACATCGCGCAGGTCGCGGCAGCGGCGGGTGTCGACGAAGATTGGTTGCATCGCGTCTGGCGCGCGGCCGGATTTCCCGACGTGCCCGAGGCATCGCAGCTCTTCTCCGACCGCGACGTGCGACGCGGCGCGCGAGATCGCGCGTCAAGCCGAGGAGTGGGGCACCGAGGCCGAGATGCTGCTGCAGCAAGTGCGCGTCACGAGCAGCGCGGCGACACGCATCGCGTCCGTCGAAGCCGAGATCCTCGACGGCTTCGTGACCCACATGCGCGCCGCGGGACGGTCCGACGACGATATCGCGCTCGCGATCCTGTCGACGGAACGCCTCGAGCGTCTCGAGGTGCTGCTGGCCTACTTGCTGCGGCTGCAGCTGCGGTCGGCGTCGTGGCGTGCTGCTCGCGCTGCACGCCGATCCCGACATCGCGATCGGCGTGGGATTCGCCGATCTCGCGGGCTACACCGAGCTGAGCAATAGTCTCGATGCATCCGGGCTCTCTGCCCTGTTGAGCCGATGGGAGGCGAGTCGCGTTCGACACCGTCGCGGCGCACGGGCGCTCGTGTCGTGAAGACGATCGGCGACGAGGTGATGTTCGTCGGACTTCCCGGCGAACACTGCACGAGCGCGTCACCCTGCTCGCAGCAGTCGACGGGGCGGGGCTGCCGCCCGTGCGCGTCGGCGTCGCGGCCGGCGCGGTGATTCCTCGTGACGGTGACTACTACGGACCGGTGGTCAACCTCGCGAGCCGGCTCACCGCGGTCGCAACGGTCGACACGGTGCTCGCACCGGCGGCGCTGCAGGAACAGGTGCCCGCGACGAGTTCGTGTTCATGCCCGCCGGCGCCCGCTTGCTCCGCAGCATCGGCACCGTCGAGACCTGCGCGGTCGAGCGCGATTGGGTAGCGTGCCGAGGATGCCGGAACAGCTCTGCTTGATGCAGGTGCACGCGCATCCCGACGACGAAGCGTCGAAGGGCGCGGGCACCACCGCCAAGTACGCCGCCGAAGGCGTGCACAACGTGCTCGTGTGCTGCACCGGCGGCGAGGCCGGCGACATCCTCAATCCTGCCGTCGAGCACCCGGGCTCGCCGGAGAAGATGCACGAGATGCGGATGGCCGAGCTCGCGGAGAGCGTGCGCGTGCTCGGCTACGACGTCGTTGCACATGCTCGGCTACCACGACAGCGGCATGCCCGACACCGAGACCAACGCGCGGCCCGACAACTTCGCGAACGCGCCGCTGGAAGAAGCGGTCGGCCGGCTGGTGGCATCATCCGAGCGGAACGGCCGCAGGTGATCATCACCTATCGCGACGATCGGAACTTCTACCCGCACCCTGATCACATCCGTGTGCACGAGATCTCGGTGCCTGCGTTCGACCTCGCCGGCGATCCCGAGGCTTATCCCGACGCGGGTGAGCCGTGGCAGCCGCTGAAGATGTACTACGTGTCGTGGTCGATCGCGCGGGTGAAAGCTCTGCACGAGGCATACGAGCAGCGCGGCGAGGAGAGCCCGTACACCTCTTGGTTCGAGCGCGGGTTCGACGAGAACCGCAAGGACGAGTTCACGACGCTGATCGACGTCGGCGACTTCTTGCACAAGCGGCGCGAGGCACTGCTCGCGCACCGTACGCAGGTCGACCCGACAGGCTTCTGGATGCGTCTGCCCGACGACGTGATCCGCGTCGTGTTCCCGTGGGAGGAGTTCACGCTCGCTCGGTCGCTCGTCGACAACGGTGTCGCCGGCGGCGAGTTCGAAGACGATCTGTTCGCAGGCGTCCGCGAGCGCGTCGCAGCAATCGCCGTGATCGTCGAGTTCGTCGTCGCGGCCGGCAAGAAGGAACAGGCGCGGTCGTGGGCGTGTGTGCTCGAGGGCGTGGTCTCCGAGCAGGGCATCGGTCCGCCCGCCGATCCCGCCGACGTCACCTTTACCGCGACTCCGGCCGACGCGCAGGCACTGCACGACGGATCGCTCGACCTGTCGGTCGGGTTCATGCGCGGGCAAGTGAAGATGGCAGGCGACTTCGGGGCGTTGCTGCGATTCCTGCCGTTGACGCACGGCGCGTCGCCGAACCTGCGCGTCGCCGACATGCTGCCCGGCTGACCGACACCGTGTGGTCAGCCCGCCTTTCCCGCGCGTGTCAGAGGGGCAGCCTGCCACCCATGAACAGTCGCGATACGCGAGCACCGCACTTGCCGTAGAAGCGGAGGTTGCTCACCCACGAGATCTCACCGGCGACGCAGCCGCGCACGTCGAGATCGCGGCAGATCGCGGCCAGGATTGCGGAGCCCAGGCCGCCGCGTTGCAGCTGTGGATCGGTTGCCATCGGCCCGATCCAGCCGGAGCGATTCACCGAATGGCACCCGAAGCCGACCGTCGCGCCCGACGGATCCCGCACGGCAAAGGCCGTGCCGAGCGCGGTCGAGCGATCGAGCTCGGGCACCCAGTGCGGGTACGCACGCGCCGCGAACTCGTGCGCGCCGCTCCCGGTTTCGCGTTCGACACTGAAGTCCGGCGGCGGGTCGCGGCGGAACGACGACGCGATCGCCATGTTGATCCCGAGCCAGTCGCGCTCGAAGCCGCACGACTCCAACAGCATGCCCACGCGCGTGTTGCCCAGGTCGACGCCCGGCCACACGTATCGCGGCACCGCGCTCGCGAGCAGCAGGTCGCGTGCTCCGAGGTGACGGGCACGGTCGGCGACCGCGTGCACGAGCTCCTTTCCGGTGCCCTTGCCTTGACGTCCGGGTTCAACTGCGACGAGCGTCAGCCACGCCGCGACGTGCGTGCCGAACCGCTGTGTTTGCAGCACCGCGGCCCCGTGCTCGTCGCCGACGATCTCGTCGGGCTCGCCGAAACACAGATACTCGAGCTCGTCCGCCGTGAGCCGTTCGTTCGGCATCGTGCTCGCGCACAACGCTGCGAGCGCGTCAGGGTTCACGCTCACGCTCGCTGGAGGTCGCGTAGCGCCCGAAAGCCGATCAGAAGGGCGCCGGCGCGCTCGACGAGGTGAGCGAACGAGGGGTCGCGCGTGAGCATGTGGTGGTCCTCGACACGCTTCGCCCAGTCGGGATGCGACGCGCGAAGTTCGTCGGTGTCGATCGCGGGATGGAGGTAGAGCTCGGTGACACCGGTGCGGAGGTCGAACAGCGCTCTTTCGATCGCACGGCGCGATCCGACGCCTGTGTGGACGAACTGATCCGGATAGAGGATGCCCTCGTCGCTCGCCAGCTTGCGATACGGAAAGCCGATCAAGCGCTCGGCGCTTCGCCCGGCCATTCGCAACGGCAACCGGAACTCGACAGCCATCTCCAGGTAGACGTCGAAGAACTCGGCGCGCAGCTGCAACGTGCCCATGTGCGCGTCGAGATGCGACACGTCGAAACCCCAATAGATCGCGCGCTCGATCTGAGCCCGACACTCCTTGCGCACTTCGTCGAGGTCGGCGTGGTCCCACACGTCCTCCACGGTGCGCGGGAACCCGCCGTCGCCGTCGAGCAGGCTGGGCGAGTGGGTGATCGGGCCCCACCGGTACGTGTCCCACTCGGAGTTCAGCGTGAGGTGCACGCCGACGTCTTCGCCGCGATACATGGCGGCGGCGTCGCGCGCCCACGGGCACGGCACCATCAGCGTCGAGCTCGTCGCCAGTCCGTCGCGCAGCGCCTCGTACACCGCGACATTCGCCGATCGTGACGAGCCCAGGTCGTCGCAGTTGACGATGACCAGCTTGGCGTCGGGCGCGTATCCGAGCCGTTCGGCCAGCGTGATCGTCGTCACAATCGGAGACTACTGATCGTCGGGTCGAGCCGGCAGACCCGCACCCGCGGGCGGCGCGTTCAGTGTGAGCCCCCGGCTCCGTCGGGCGCGGCGTTCGACCACAGCCGGGCGCGCAATCGACGCGACGTCGACATCGGCGCGAACAATGCGCGCTCGCGTCAATGCGCGTTCCGTCCGAGCGCGCTGCGCACGTGTTCCGCGAATCGGCGCAGGCGAGCACCTCGCATCGCCTCGACCTCTACGACCTGCCCGTTGACCAGCGCGAACGCGAGGATCGTGACCATGCCGTGGCGCGCGGTGGCGACGTCGCCGATGCGCGCGAGCTCGATACTGCCAGTGACACTCGCCGGGCGATTGGCGAAGAACGTCGTCCGCAGCGCGACGACGCGGCGGTTGGTCACCGCGAGCACCATCTCCGGTCCGGCGGTCGGAAAGCCGACGGTCTCGACCGCGTGTCGCCAGTCTTCGTATGCCCTCTGACGCACCCGCGCCGACCCGAGCGCGAACATCGATCGGGTGCTCACGATCGTGGCGCCGCGGAAACTCGCAGGCACGGTGCCGTAGATCGCCTCGTCCGGCTCGAGCTCGAACGAGGGCGAGCGCACGTCAGACGCGCTCGAGCACGGTGCCGGTACCGAGACCGCCGCCGCAACACATCGTGACGAACGCGTAGTGCCCATCGCTGCGCTCGAGCTCGTGGAGCGCGGTGGTCACCAGGCGCGCCCCGGTCGCGCCGACCGGGTGGCCGAGCGCGATCGCGCCGCCGTTGCGATTCACCTTCCCCATGTCGGGCTTTACCTCGCGTTCCCACGCGAGCACGACCGATGCGAACGCCTCGTTGATCTCGATGACGTCGAAGTCGTCGACTCGCAGCCCGGTGCGTTCGGTGATCCTGCGGGTCGCGTCGATCGGCCCGGTGAGCATCAGTACCGGGTCGACGCCGACGAGGCACTGGTCGACGATGCGCGCGCGGCTTGCTCCCCAGCGCGCGGGCGCGTGACGCGGTCATCATCAGCACAGCCGCCGCCCCGTCGGTGATCTGCGACGACGTGCCGGCCGTGTGCACACCGTTCTCGCGAGCGACCGGCTTCAGCTTCGCCAACGCTTCGAGCGATGTCTCGCGCAGGCCTTCGTCGCGGTCGACTCGATGTGTCGTCGCGGCCAGCTTGCCGTCTTCGCCGAGATCGGGGGCGTCGACGGGCGCGACCTCGCGCTCGAAACGACCCTCGGCCCAGGCGCGCTGCGCGCGTTGCTGCGACTCGAGGCCGAACTGGTCGCAGTCGGCACGCGTGATGCCCCACTTCTCGGCGATGCGTTCTGCACCTTCGAACTGGCTCGTCACCTCGTAGCGCTCGAAGTACGTCTTCGGAGTCGGCCGGCCGAACTCGCCGCGCACTGCGGCGCCGAGCGGCACGCGGCTCATCGACTCGATGCCGCACGCCGAGCGCGACGTCGACGACACCGGATCGCACCATTGACGCCGCGAGGTTCGTCGCTTGCTGCGACGACCCGCACTGCGCGTCGACGGTCGTCGCCGCGACCTCGAGCGGCAAGCCGGCAGTGAGCCATGCCGTGCGCGCGATGTTGAAGGTCTGCTCGCCGACCTGGCTGACGCACCCGCCGACGATCTGCCCGACGTCGTGCGGGTCGATGCCGGCACGGGCGATCGCGGCGCGCTGCACGTCGGCGAGCAAGTCGGCGGCGTGCACGGTCGCGAGCCCGCCGTTGCGGCGGCCGAGCGGCGTACGCACCGCTTCGACGATCACGACATCGCGGTCTGCCAGATCTGCCATCAGGCTGCTCCTTGGTCGTAACCCGGGCGTCGAGCGGATCGTAGTGGTGGCCGGCGCACCCGCTGCGCCTCACGCATGACCGCGTTGCGAAGCGGTCAGGCGTGATCCCGCGATCGTGCGACGCGTTGGAGGTCGGCGCGCAGCTCCGCACACGCCGCCTCGATCTCCGCGTCGACTTGGAGTGGTGCGTCGCGCGCCCGCGGCTGCGAAACATGTGAGAAGTCGCGTCGCGAAAGGCCGAGGTCGACGCCGATGAAGCGTTCGATCGCACGCAACTCGCGGCGAGGGTCGAGGGTGACATCTTCGTACAGTGCGAGCCGGCAGCGATCGGCGCCGTCGAGTCCGAGGTCGAAGAACAGCCGGTTGTAGAAGAACCAGTAGACCGCGGTCGCAGATGCGCAGTCGAGCGCGGGTCTCCACAGGCGGCGCACCGCCGCCGCTGTCTCGGCCGGCACACCCCAACGGCGGAACTCGCCGAAGTCGCCTCTCATCCAGCCCGCGACTCTTCGCGACCAGTTGTCCGGGCCGAACTTCAGCATCGCCGAGCGCACCACATCGGTGTGCGAACGGCTCATGAAGACCGCGCGGCTGTCGTCGTGGCGATCGAGCAACGCTTTTGTCGACGGTGTGTCGAGGATCGGCTTGAACACCGCGACGCGAGCGCGGCTCGCGTCGAGGGCTGCATCAACGCGATCGAGTTCGCGTAGCCACCAGTGCTCGAACACCGAAGGATGATCTTCGTTGAACAGCTCGACGCGCCATGAACGAGCGAGCTCGTCGACCATCATGTTGGTGCCCGAGCGTCCGCATCCCACGACATACACCGCTGTCGTCGACGGGGAGGGCTGCAGCAGGCGACGCGCGTGATGTATCCGCCGCCGCTCCCAGCGACGGAGCGCACCCCAACGACGCCGGACGGTACCGTTCACACGCGCCGGTCGCGGAGGGCGTCGAAGACGGCAACGTTCGCTGCGCAGGACGACCCGAGAGCGTCGCAGTTGATGATGACAACGAGGTTGGCGTCGGCGGCATACTCGAGGCGCTCCGCCGGCGTCGTCACGACGTCGAGATTACCGAGGAGTATCCGTGCGTTCCGGGGCCATCGCTCGAGTACCGCAGCTCGCGTCCGGCGCGGTGACGAACGTCGTGGCCCGGGCGGCGGCGATACGCCCTCGCGGGTCGGACTCCACGTCGGGCGTCGCGCGTCAGGCCTCCGGCGCACAGACGATGTGATGCTGAAGGTGAACGTCAGGCGGCGACACGCTGAGCACGCTCCAACCGGTCCCCTCGATCAGTTCGAGGGCATGGCGACGGGAGTACACAGCCCACCGCATTGGCTCGCGAGGGTCGGCGTCAAAGAAGTCGGGCGGCTCGCCGTCGGTACCCCTCGCGGCGATGTATGCCGCAATCGCCTCGGCCACTTGCGGATCCTCCGACTGGGAGAGCGCACGGCTCATGCCGTCGACATAGCCGTGGCCGCCTGCGGTCCGCTCGTTGACGAACAGCGTGTAGAAGAGTCGCCCGCCGGCGCGAACGAATCGCCGCAACAGCGACAGCATCGCGACGTAGTCGCCCGGCCCGAGATGTGTGAACACGGAGAACAGACATATGAGATCGAAACGTCGATCTTCGATCTCGGGCACCGTCAAGTCGGGCAAGGGCTTGCCCGTAGGGTTGTACTGATCGTTGTGCGCGTCGAGGTGGAAGTATTCGAACCGAGGGTCGGACACCCTTGCTCGCAGGAAATCGATGACGGGGCGTGACACGTCGACGCCGACGTACCGCTTGATCGGAACCCCGCGATTGAGGAAGGCCTGCGTGAACCGCACGCCGCAACCGAAATCGAGCACATCTGTGTCTCCGAGGTCGGGAACTCCTACGTGTTCGCACATGTGGTTGATCAGCCAAACCGCCGCGTCGACGACGGCGTTCGCGTCGGTGATCGCGTTTCGGCACAGCTCAGAGGGCACGACGAGCTCGTCCACGACCGACATATTGCCGCTGGGCTTGAGGGTTGTGCACGCCCGACGGCGAGCGACGGCCGATAGTCGATGCCCGCCAGAATTGTTGCGACAATGAGAGGTGTGACCGCACCAATGGGCCGGCGTCGGCGCGGCGTTGCGCTCAAGCGAACGATCGACATCGTGGGTGCGGCCGCGGCACTGGTTGCACTCTCACCGGTGCTGGTCGCGACCGCGTTGCTCGTGAGGCTGCGACTCGGCAAGCCTGTCATCTTTCCCCAGCAGCGACCCGGTCGCGATGCCCGGCCGTTCACGCTGTTGAAGTTCCGTACAATGCGCGATGCGTACGACGACGACGGTCGGTTGCTGCCCGACGAGCGTCGCCTCACTCAGCTCGGTCGCTTCTTGCGCGAGACCAGCCTCGACGAGCTTCCCGAGCTGGTGAACGTCCTACGTGGCGACATGAGCCTCGTCGGTCCCCGGCCCCTGCTGATGTCGTACGTCGGTCGGTACAGCGCCGAACAGGCGAGGCGGCACGAGGTCCGTCCTGGTATCACGGGCCTGGCGCAGGTGAGCGGTCGCAACGTGTTGTCGTGGCAGGAGCGGTTCGCCCTCGACGTGTGGTACGTGGAGCATCGCAGCATGTGGCTCGACACGCGGCATCCTGGTGCAGACCGTCATTCGGGTCGTCAGCCGCACCGGGATCGCGGACGAAGGGCATGCCACGATGCCCGAGTTTCTCGGCGACGCGGATCCTGGGGCCGAGAACGACTCTCGCGAGCGACGATGACCGGCCCGACCGGCGAAGGCGCGCTCATCCGACCGCTCGCGAAGATCGTGAACGGTGAGCGGTTGGAGCTGGGCGCCTTCTCGACGATCGATGACTTCGTGTTCCTCAACGCCGGCTCACGCACCGTCATCGGAAGGTACGTGCACGTCGCCAGCCATGTGAGCATCACGGGCGGGGGAGAGCTGGTGGTCGGCGACTACGCCGTGATCGCGACCGGCGCACGCATCCTCACCGCGACCGACACATACGACGGTGGCGCGGTATGTCGACGAATTTGCCGGACGAATACCGCAAGGTGGTCCGGGCAAAGGTCACGATTGCCGACGACGTGTTCGTCGGCGCGAACGCGGTCGTGCTCCCGGGTGTCACGCTTGCCGAGGGTTGCGTGGTCGGTGCGGGCTCGGTTGCCACGCACGATCTCGACTCGTGGACCGTCTATGTCGGCACGCCGGCGAGGCCGCTGCGGCCACGCCCGCGACCGACCGCGCCGGTCCCTGAGATCGCTCGCGGCACGCGGTCACGACACGTGATAGTCGCTCGAGCCGTCGCGCGGCAGGAGCACCGTGCCGGCGCCGCGGAAGTGGTTCTGGGTCACTGCCACATGGTGTGTGCCACGGAGCTCGACGGCGGGCGTCCCCGGCGAGAACGTCACCGAGTTGTCGTGAATCGTGACGCGTTCCGCGTACGCGAAGAAGAACGCGCCCGACGAGTGCTCGTCGTGTGTTCGGTCGGCTGCGATGAACCGATTGCTTTCGAAGAGGTAGGGCCCTCGGGGCCGCACATTCTCGCCGTACACGAAGACGAGCCCGCCAGTTGCCGTGCTCATGTGGTTCCCGACGACGCTGATGTCGCCGATGCTCGCGTCGTGGCCCTTGTTCGCGAGCCAGAAGTTGGGCGCAGCTCCGGTGGCGTTCCGGAGGATGTCGACCCTCCGTATCGACGCAGTGCGAGTGTTCGCTTCGAGATCGATCAACGAGCGGGCGGCCTCCGCGATGACATTGTCGGCGATCGCGATGTTGATGCCGGAGGTGACGGTGATGCCCTGCCTGCCGCTGCGCGAAAACCGCGAGCGTTCGACGGCAATGTCAGCACTCGGTCGGCCGTGCGCAGATCCGATGTAGACGAAGTCACCGTACGTATCGAATACCGCAATTCCGTCGAGGTGCACGCGGGCCGCGCCGCTGATCCAGAATCCTGCCTGGCCTTCCAGGGCCGGCACGTATGCACCCTTGTGCGCGCCCGCGTCGGGATTCGCTCCTCGCAGGGTGAGGTTCTGTACCGTGATGTCGCTTCCCTCGGAGACGTAGAGCTGCGCACGTGTACGCGTGCCTCCGGTGAACGCCCGGAGCGTGGCGCCGTTGCCGTCGAAGAGCAGCCGGTGGCGGCGCGTGATGACGATTGTCTCGTCGATGCGGTAACAGGCTCGCCGTCCGAAGCGCAATGTCGTGTTGTCGGGGGTGCGTTCGATCCACGCTTCCAGTGCCCGAGTGACATCGATCGAGCAATCCGCGGGGATCGTCGCCGGTACGGCGACGACGCCACCAGAGGGCAGCCGGGGGAGCTGCACGCGCGATCCGCGGATCCGTCGCGCCGCGGGCACCGTCGGCGCGGTGCCGGTCGGTGGTGCCGCCGTGGACGTGGTCGCGGACGAGGAAACCGTCGGGGCGGATCGCGCGGCAGCGCGCGACCGTCCAGAGTCGTGTGAGCAGCTCGTGGCACAAAGGCCCAGCACGGCGAGCGTCACGCTCCTGCGCATCATTGCGGAGGAGAAGTGTTCGGGCACCAGCCGACGCGCGCCGCGCCAACTCACCTCCGCGTCAGGACTCTTTCGGCCTGCTGTTGAGGTGCCGAGCGGCACGACCCAGGTGCGCAAGCCGGCTCCGGTGCCGCGCGGCGAGATGTGCGCGCCGCGGAAAGAGCAACGCGCGCAGGTAGGCGATTCGGTCGCGCCGGCGTGGAGGACGCGGATCATCGCGAGCGCTTGGCGCGTATAGCTCCGGTCGCCGCCCACGTACGCATCGATCACGCGCTCCTCGTGCCGGTCGGGCCGGTAATGGCTCGCCCACGCCGAGAGCGGTACCGCATCCGCGAGATCGAGGGTCGACCACGTGAGGTTCACGGCGCGCGCGACGACGGCCGGTGCTTGCCAGCGACGCGCGAGCTCGAGCGCGCGATCGACGTCGAGCTCGTCGCCGAGCACGAGCTGCGCGAGGTCGCGCATCTCGACCAGCCCTGCGGGGCGGCCGAGGCCGACATCGAAACACGAGTGCACGAAGCGTTCTTCGGTCGCGAGACCCTCGAGCTTGCGATCAGCGAGCATGAACGGCGACGAGCTCTCGAACAGCCCATCGAGATCGACCGTCGAACCGAGCGGCCCGGCCACGAACGTACGGTGGAGGCCGACGTCGCGATCATCGGGCATGACGAGCCGGACGCCCTTGCCGAAGCGGCTGTCGAAATCGGGTCTGAGCTCGGGAACGCTGCGCCGTCCGCCCGCGTGCGTGAGCGCGGCGACCGCGTTGTCGAGGTCAGCCGCGCGGATCAAGATGTCGATTGTGCGAAAGCAGCGCAGGCGCGGCTCCGTGTAGTCGAGATGCGCATGAGCCGCGCCCTTGAGGACGCGATACTCGATGCTTTCGGTGTCGAATCGCTCGGCAATTTGCAGCAACAGACGTTCGAGCATCACCGCGGTGATGGCCGCCTCGCGATCGCGCGATGCGGCTTGCTCGAGTTGCGTGTCGGTCGCGGGAAGGACTTCGTCCGACAACGACGCGACGAGCAGGCCGGTCAACTGCTCGGCGGCCGCCGCCTCGAGGAGGTCGTTCCATGTCGTGGTGTCGAGCGTCGCTACTGCGAGTTGGCGCCGTGTGCCCGCGAGCCCGTACGCGGCGACTCCCGCGAGCATCGCCCGGATGTCGTTGCCGGACGTTTTCGTCACACCCGGCACACGCCTCCGATGTCGCGCAGCTGACCGAGCGCGTGGTCAACCTGGTTGGTCACGGCGTCGCCGTCGCCGAAGGCGTCGGTGACCTCCGTGTGGAGCTCGTCGCGGGTGACGGGCCGAGCGAGCAGTTGCCACACCTCGGCCGCCGGCCCGGACAGCTCGAGCGGAGCGGAGGCGCGCAGGGGAAACACCACGAATCCGCCGAGCGTCCTTCTCCAGAGGACCGCCTCGGCGCGTTGCCAGCGCGGCGTGAGCTCGCCCGCGTGCGTTCGATCATGGGTCACGTCGGGTCCGTGAGAAGGTCCTGCGCGCGTGACTCGGACTGGCGCGACGAGCCATTGCCTCGCGTTCGCCTCTCTGCGGTCGCAAGGTCTACGAAGGCGCGCGCACGGTCGATCGGCGCGGTTTCTACGAGATCGAACAACGCGTATGTCACCTCGGGATCCCGGTCGTGCGCGAGCTTCGTCAGCCGGGCGACGCCCTCGTCGAGCACACGGGAAGGCAACGCGACGGGTCGTATCCGCAGGATCGACGGGTGTGCGGTCGACTCGGCGCGTTCGGCGGGAAGGCGTAAGTCCTCGGCGAGCTTCTCGCCCGGTCTCACGCCGCTGATCCGGATCGGGATCTCGGTGCCGACCGCTCGTCCGGAGAGGCGAATCATGCGTTCCGCGAGCTCGCGGATGTTGATGGGCGTACCCATCTCGAGAACGAAGATCTCGCCGCCTTCGACGAACACCGATGCTTGCAATACCAGGCGTACCGCTTCGTGCACGCTCATGAAGAAGCGGCTCATGCTGGGATGTGTCACCGTGACCGGACCGCCCGCCGCGATCTGGCGTGCGAAGGTCGGGATCACGCTCCCTCGGCTCCCGAGGACGTTCCCGAAGCGCACGGAACAGTAGAGGGCATCTTCGCGGGCCCGGCTCAGGACGAGTTGCTCGCACACCCACTTCGAGGCGCCCATCACGCTCGCGGGACGCACAGCCTTGTCGGTGGAGATCAGCACGAAACGTTCGACGCCTATCGCCGCCGCGGCGTCGAGCACGTTCGCGGTACCGACGATGTTCGTGTTCACCGCTTCCCACGGATGATCTTCGAGTAGCGGCACGTGCTTGTGCGCGGCTGCGTGGAACACGACATCAGGTCGTAGACGGCGCAACGCCTCGTGCGTCACCTCGCGGTCGCGGACATCGGCGAGGATTTGCACGGTCGGGACGTCGAGTGTCGCCGCCGCATCGTGGAGGTGTGTCTCGTCATGGTCGAGGAGCACGACACGCGCCGGAGCGAGCTGCGCGATCTGTTGCGCGACCTCCGAGCCGATCGATCCCGCGCCCGTGATGAGCACGGTGCGGTCGGCGAGAAGCGCCCGAATGCCGTCGAGGTCGATGGCGACCTGCTTGCGACCGAGCAGGTCTTCGATTCGGAGCTCGCGGACGTCTTTCACGGACGGCGTGCCGCGCACCATTTCGCTCACGCTCGCGAGCACTTTGAGCGGCGCGTTGGCGGCCTCCGCCGCGTCGGCGACTCGCCGGATGAAATCGGGCTCGGCGTTGGGAACGGCGAGCACGACCTGCTGCGCGTCGAAGCGGTGTATTGCTTCGACGAGATGATCCGTTCCTCCGACAACCGGAACGCCGAGCAGCGAGAGCCCGTGCTTGCGCCGGTCGTCGTCGACGACCACCACCGGTACCAGCCCCTCGTTGGGGCTGTTGAGCATCTCCCGAACGAGCGTTGCCGATGACGGGCCGGCGCCGACCAAGGCGACGCGCATTCCGAACGCGCCTCGCGATTGGCCCCGCTTGAACGCGAACAGCCGCGACTGGAAGCGCAAGCCACCCATGAAGAACGTCGCGAGCGGCGCGCCGACGATGATGACCGAGCGCGACATGTGTGAGTTCCAGAGGAAGCTCGCGCCGAGCAGCACGATGCACGAACCGAATCCGGCGACAAGCACGCGCCGCGCTTCGGCGATGCTCGCGTATCGCCACATCTGGCCGTACAGGCCCGCGACCCAATTCGCACCGATGTGGACAGCCAACGCGAGCGGGAGAAAGCGCTGGAACGCCACCCAGTTGACACGAGGGACCGGGCCGTTGAACCGCAAGAACAAGACGAGTGCGTACGCGGCCGCCGCAAGGAAGATATCGAGCGAGAGCAGCGGAACGCTCGCCTTGACGCGAACGCCCGCTCGACTGATCCTCGATCCCCTAGGCATCAGCGATCCGTACTCCCCGTCGCGCCGCCCACACGACACACCCCACTCGCCGTGCAACGAGTTGCGGAAGGCAGTCTGATATTCGCGTGCCGGAAGCGAAGCGCGCCAGATGGGCGCGCAAACATTCCGGAGGAGCGGTCCGCGATCGTACGCGATGTCGTCGCAGAGAGAACACCGTTGCGGCTTTCTTCCAGTTCTTGCCACGATAGTGCGCGGTTGCCGGTGATGCGCGTCACCCTGACGTGTGATGACACTGCCGCGGCGGTCTTTGTGCGAGACGACCGTCGAGGAGCGGGCTACGACCGGCAAGTACCCTGCGCGCCTTCTCCACAGTGGAACACGCGCGCCGAAGGGAGCGACGATGAACGTGCGTCGGCGACCCGTGCTCGTGCACGTCACCACGACCGACATCAGCTTGGAGCTCCTCCTGGGGCCGCAACTCGGTGCGTTCGCACGTGCAGGTTTCGATGTCGTCGCGATGTCGGCTCCCGGGCCGTACGTCGCCGCCGTCGAGTCGCGAGGCGTTCGGCACGTCGCAATCGAACACGCGTCGCGAGCGTGCGCCGCGAGCGCCGATGCCCGAGCCGGCCGCGAGCTGTGGGACCGGTTCCGTGAGCTGCATCCCGACATCGTGCACACGCACAATCCAAAACCTGGGGTGTACGGACGGGTCGCGGCTCGGGCCGCGCGTGTGCCGGCCATCGTCAACACGGTGCACGGTCTGTACGCGCAACGCAGCGACCCCCTCGCGAAGCGCACGATGGTGTACGGCATCGAGCGGGTCGCGGCTATGTGCTCGCACGCGGAGCTCGTGCAGAATCCGGAGGACCTTGCCACGTTGGCGCGCATTGGAGTGCCGCGTCGGAAGCTTCACGAACTCGGCAACGGCATCGATCTGGGGCGCTTCGACCCGAATGCCGGTCGGCGATGTCGGGATGCGCTCCGCGCGTCAATGAACGCGGCTCCTGACGACGTCGTGTGCGGGATGGTCGGGCGACTCGTGTGGGAGAAGGGTTACCGCGAGCTCTTCGCCGCGGCTGCAGTGCTCCGCGAACGATGCCCCGAACTGCGATTCGTCGTAGTCGGTGAACGCGACCATGCCAAGCACGATGTGGTGTCCGAGGCGGCGATCGCCAAAGCGGAGCGCGGATGCGGCGTGCGATTCCTCGGCCATCGTGACGACGTCGAAGCGCTCTACGGTGCGTTCGACATGTTCGTCTTGCCTTCGCACCGTGAGGGATACCCCCGCGCCGCGATGGAAGCGGCCGCGATGGCGCTCCCGATCGTATGCAGCAACATCCGCGGCTGTCGGCAAGTCGTCGACGACGGCTCCACGGGTTTGCTCGTCCCGCCGCGCAACGTCGAGCGCCTGACGGCCGCTCTCGAGGGGCTCGCGGGCGATCCCGAGCGTCGCGCGATGATGTCGCGGGCCGCGCGGCGAAGGCGGTGCGCGACTTCGATCAGCAGCGTGTGATCGACATCACCTTGCGCGTGTACGACGACCTGCTCGGCTGGAGCCGCTCGAGCACATGACCGCACTTCCACGACGGGTGTGCGTGTCGGTCGCCGGGCGGCGCCTTGCGTCGCTCACGTCACGTCGTCGCCCCGCGGTGCGTGCGTACGCGTCGGGCGATCGAGTATTGCGAGTGCGGCCACCGCGGCCGCAAGCTCTACCGCCGTCATGATGAACGCGGCGCGAACGTTGTGAGTGCGACCGGCCACCCGCGACGCGACGAGCACGAGCGCGAGCTGTGCAGCCGCGACGGGGACGATCGAAGATCGGTGCTTGGCGAGACGGTTGACGATCGTCCCGTGACCGTCGCGCAAGACGTCGGCGATCGGCTCGGCGACGAGCAGGCCGAGACACCCGACGGCGCCGAAAATGGCGGCGTGTCGTCCCCGCGCCTCGAAGGTGCCGACCCAGGCGAGCGCGCCGACGGCCGCGTACGACCCCGCCCAGCCGAGTGACGCGAACGTCGTGGGCCACCCGAGGAGCAACGCGGGCAGGCACGCGCCCAACAAGACGAGCGCCAGCTCGGTATCGGGAACAGTGAGGTACACGCCCCCGACGCTGATCGCGTAGCACACCAGCGACCAACCGCGCGCGCCGTAACGCCTGTCGAAGTCGGCGACGAGCGGGCTGCCGATCGCGACGGCGACGACGACGAGTGTCGGGATCCAGCGCGTCTGCGGCGAGCCGGTATCGGTCGAAAGCGCAAGCGCGCCGGGCAGCGCGCATGCAACGACCGCGACCGGCTGTACGGCGCGTTGTTGTGCGATGCGACCGGCGACGAACCCGCCGATGCTCAGGAGGAGCAGTCCCCAGGGCAGGCTCGCCGGGAGCTCACGCGACGAGACGATACCGAGCACGAACCCCGACGCGACCACGAGACCACCGAGCGGAAGCGGCCGTTGACGCAGGGCCCAGGCGACAACGCCGGCCATGACCGCAAAGACGACACCAATGACGAAACCCATTTGGAAGCTGGTTTGAGCAACGACGTCGCGGACAGAACCGGGCATCATTGCACCGTTGCCCGGACCTCACTCGCGAAGTGGTGGAGCGCACCGAGAACGTCGACAACGGTGTCGATCATGTCATCGCGGAAAGTTGCATAGATCGGCAGGCTGATGACGCGGGACGCCACCGTGTCGGTGATCGGCAGGTGCACGGGCGCGACGTCGCAGTACGCGCGCTGGCGGTGCACGGGCGGCGAGAAGTAGCAGCGTGTATCGATGCCTTCCGCTGACAGCGCCGTCACGACAAGATCGCGCGGCATGCCGAAAGCTCTCTCGTCGATCGTGACCGTGAAGTCCTTGAACGTCGAGCGATCGCACGGGTCGATCGTTTGCATGCCGACACCGGGGATGTTCTCCAAACCGCTGCGGTATCGCCCGGCGATCTCCGCGCGCCGGTCGAGGCGCGAGGTGAGACCCGCGAGCGACTCGAGCGCGACGGCGGCGTGCAGCTCCGACATCCGTGCGTTGAGACCCACGAACTGTGTGTCGTAGTCGCCGGGATTGCCGTAGTCCCGGCCGATCTCGATCGCAGCCGCAAGCGCCTCGTCGTTCGTCGTGACGATGCCGCCCTCACCCGCGACGACGGGCTTCGTGGGGCTGAGGCTGAACACTTCTGCAAGCCCGAAACCGCCGACGGGCCGCGCGCCGCGCCGCGCCCCGAATGCGTGCGCCGCGTCACACACGAGCGGTACGCCCGCAGAGCGGGCCTTCTTCTCGAGTCTTTCCACATCACACGGTGCGCCGAACACATGGGTGCCGATGACTGCGCCACCCGCAGCGATCAGCGCGCCCACATGATCCGGTGCAACCTGGAAGCTCGCGCCCTCACACTCCGCGAAGCGAACCTCGGCGCCGTTCCACCGGATGGCGTGGGCCGACGCCGAGAAGGTGAAGCTGGGAACGACCACTGGGCCCTTGAGCTCCAGGGCACGCAGCACCAGCATGAGGCCCGCGGTGCAGGACGCGACCGCAACCGCATGTGCAGCGCCGAGGTGCTCGGCCGCTTGTGTCTCGAGCTCACGGACGCATGGCCCGTTCGTGAGCACACCGAGGTCGTACGACGGGGCGAGGCGCGTACCACACGCGCCAATGGGGGCACCGACGGTCGCACGAACGGCAGCGGCTCGGCGAACGCCGGAACGCCACCGAGGACGGCCGGCCGCCTCACGTCGATACGAGCTCGTATGCGCGGGCGGTGCTCATTGCGATTACGTTGCCGGGCTCTTTCCCGCCCTAGTGGCAAGGTACGCGAGGACGAACGCGGCGGCCGCGAGCACCGAGCGCGAGAATGCCTCGCTTGTTGTACGTGCGCTTCTTCCATGCATAGCCGACGTGACCAGGAATGAACGCCGGCAAATCGGGCGCGGCGACGGTCAGGTAGACGATACCGAGCACGACGAGAGCGACACCGATGACGACGAGGATGACCGACAGAATCATTGTCCGCGACCGCATACGCAGATCATAGGAGGGGTCACCGCGGTTGCGCTCGGCGACGTGCGTGACGGGCGCCGGAAGTGCAAGGGGTCGGAACCCTACGTGGCGGCGGGGAGGTCGTGTTCTCGTGCGAGACGGTTGAGGGCCAAGCGGCAGGAGTGCTCGATGTGCGTGAGGGCAGTGTCGGGCACCGTCCCGAGGTACAGCGGCCGGTTGCGCGGCGGCCGATTCTCGTGGCCGCGAATCGCGACGAACTCGGCGTGCATGTCATCCCACGAGAGTCGGCGCGACGTCGCAACACCACCGTGATACTGATGGAACGTGCCCTCGCCGAGCAGCACGATCAGTTGCGTGCCGTCGAGCGCGGCATGCCCGTTGGTAGAGGTCGTGATTCGCAAGCCCGCCGCCCGGAAGGCAGAAGCTCTCGTCGACGCCACCCAACTCGTTCCATGTCTCGCGCCGCATGAACAGCGCGTTGCTCTCACCCAGCGGGCCGAAGATCCCACGAGCGGACGAGCCCGAGAATGTGCTGATCGCGAACAGCCGGTAGCCGTCGGCTTCCCAACCAGAGTCCCGGAGCAAGCGGTCCTCGCGTGCCTGGTCGTAGCCGACCTCCGCCGCCCGCATGTGAGGCACTGTTCCCAGGTGAAATGCCGGGCACGTGATCACCGGACGTTCAGCGAGCCGGCTCGCCAGACAAACCGTGCGAAGCAGGCCGGGTGACGCCAGGCGAGCACCGTCGATGAAGAGACCGACGAGGTCTGCGTCGGCGAGCGAAAGCCCGCGGTTCGCCGCTCGGGCGGGCGATGACGGTGCGGGTTCGAGGCGCACCGTTCGCAACCGGCCGGGGAAGCCTGCGATGAGTGCGTCGTCAACCGGCTCCCGCGAGCCGTTGTCCACCACGATGATCTCGCAGTCCTCGACGTCGCTGTCGAGCTGGTAAGACGGGCTCAGCGACCGCAGCGTGCGGGGCAACTCCCGAGCCATGTCGTAGGCCACCACGACTATGCCCAGCGTCGTGCGCCCGTACCGAGAATCCATCGCGTGAACCTATCGGAGGAATCGGCGCGCTCACGCGAGAGGCGCGTGCGCCGCGACGAGTGGCAACATGAGGCGTGCGTGTTCTCCACGTCGTGTCGCGCAGTCAACGACGAGGCGCCGAAGTGGCTGCACTCGAGCTTGCGAACGAGCTCGACGCGCTGGGTCACGAGGATCGGATCGTCGCGCTTGCACTCGGTCTCGACGGCCGAGAGGACGAGTCGCTTCCGCCACTCCGTCGCTCGAAGTCGCTGGGTGTCGACGCGTGGGTGTTCTGCACGTGGCAGTTGCGCCGCGTGTTGCAGCAAGAGAGACCGGATGTCGTACTCGCCCATGGTGGCACCGCTGCGCAAGTGGTCGTTGTCGGCAATGCGCGAGGGCGACCGCCGGTCGTGTGGCAGCAGATCCTCGGCTTTCCGGACAAGATCAACCAGGCCCCCCGGCGCCAGATGTGGAGACACGTCGCGCGTCGTGTCGACGGCGCGGTGACGCTCGACGACGAGAGAGCCGGCGAGATGCGGTCGGTCGGGTTCACCGGCCCGCTGTGGGTCATCTCGAACTTCCGGAGTCCGGCGCGCTTTCTCGAGATCGACCGCGACACGGAGGCCGCACGCCTCCGGGAGACGCTCGACCTCGCACTGTCGACGCCTCTCATCGGCCTCGTGGGGCATCTCGTCGAGCAGAAGCGACCGGAGCGAGCCCTCGACGTGCTCGCGCAGGTACGCGCGCAGGGGCAACCCGCACACCTCGTCGTCGCCGGAGACGGCCCGTTGCGCAAGCCGTTCGAGGACGAAGCACGGGCGCGCGGGCTCGAGCCGAACGTCAGCATGCTCGGGCACAGGAACGACGTCGAGCGTGTCCTGGGCGGCGTCGACCTCGCGGTGCTGACGAGTGACGTCGAAGGCGTTCCCGGCGTCGCGATCGAAGCCGCGATGGCCGGTTGCCCATTCGTCACGTTTCCCCTCGGCGGTGTGGGCAGCGTGGTGATCGATGGTGTGACGGGAGTCGTGGTCGACGCGCTCGACACGACGCGCATGTCAGCGAGGGTCGTCGAGCTGCTGCGCGACGACGCCACGCGCCGCGACATGAGCATCGAAGCCCGGCGACGTTCGCGCACGTTCGCGGCGTCGCGATCTGCGCGGCGCTACGACGAGCTCCTCTCCCAATGCCACAGGGAGCACGTGCAGCGCAAACGGCAGCGCGCCCGCCGGGTTTGCGCGCAACGCTGACCGGTGGTTGCGCTCGTCCCGCACGAGAGCGGGATTCGCCACGACGCAGTCGCTCTGCTCGACGCATCGTCGATCCCCTTTAGGGTCTTTCCGTGAAGTCACCGCCCGACATCGTGTTGGTCATGACCGATCAGCAGCGATACGACCAGGTTGGCCACCGGTCAGACGGCTTCTACGAAACGCCTGCGCTCGACCGGCTTGCACGTGAAGGCGTGATGTTCGCCAACGCGTACAGCTCCGCGACCACATGCGTCCCCGCGCGCATCGGATTGCTAACCGGACTGCAAGCTCGTCGTGTTCCACGAATGCCTGGCACATTCGCGTTACGCGAAGGCGTGTGGACGATCGCGCACACGCTTCGCGAGGTGGGCTACGAGACTGCGCTCGTGGGCAAGATGCACTTCACTCCCATGCATGCGCATCACGGTTTCGACGTGATGCGCACCAGTGAGCATCTCGGTGCGAGCAGGCATGCGCTCCGTCCCGATGGCGGCCCCGATCTCGATGACTACCACCAGTGGCTCGTCGACAACGGCGTGGCGAAATGGCAACCTTTCGACGTCGGCGACCCACCTGCGGTCGAACCGATCCGTCCCGCGGGCGCAGGAACGAGCGCGTTTCCGTTCCTCCTCGAATATCACGCGACCACGTGGATCGAGCAGGAGGTTCGGTCGTACCTCGCGAGCCGCCGGAACGAACGGCCGATGTTCCTCGTGATCTCGTTTCCGCACCCGCACGCGCCGTTGAACCCACCGCAGCCTTACGCGTCGATGTACGACGAGGCCGACGTCGAGTGCCCGACGATGAACCCTACGACGAATGCGACGTTGCCCGACGCGTTCATCGCCGCTCTGCACGGCGGCACGCCGCGCTTTGCCGGATGGCGCGTCGCGGAGCACGGTGTCGCCGCGTTGCGCTCGCGGCTCACAAAGGCGCGCGCGCTCATTCGCCAGATCGACGACGCGTTGGGCCGACTTCTCGTCCTTCTGCCGCGCGATCGCACGCTCATCACCTTTACGAGCGACCACGGCGACTTCGGTGGTCATCACGGTCTGGCGGGGAAGGTGCCGTGGATTCCGTTCGACGACCTCGTGCGTGTCCCGCTCGTCGTCGCCGGTGCCGGCGTCGACGGTGGCCGTACGGTGACGTCTCTCGTGCAATCGAGCGACCTTGCGCTCACATTCTGCGATCTCGCCGGCGTCGGGCCTCCTGTGCCCCTCGAGGAGTTCGACTCCGTTCCGCTGACGCGCCATCTCCGTGACGATCCCGGCACTGGGCAACGCGAGCGAGCAATGTTCTTCGTGTCCAATCTCGGATGGCCGGGCGCACGCGCGGGCCCGCTGAAGCTGATATGCCATTCACCGAGCGGCTCGCGCGCGGCGTTCGACCTCGTGGCCGATCCCGACGAGTCGTGCAACGTCGCCGACGATCCGGCATATCGCGATCCTGTCGAGACGCTGGGCGAGATGGTCCGCGCGCAGATGGAGCGTCCGGCCCCGCCGTCGCCATTCTTCGATTCCGCCGCTCGCCGTTGACGCCCACGTCCCGGCTCGTGTACGACGCGCATCGCGAATCATGAGCGATCGCGGGGTCGTCTTGGTGCTCCCGACGCGCACGATGGGCCAGCAAGGACCGGTCGCCGCGTGGATGAGCACGGCTGGTTGGGCGACCGCGGCGCGGCGCGTCGTCGGCGAATCGTGGATCGTCACCGCGGACGGGATCATCGACGCGGCCGCGGTGCGCCGGCGAGGGTCACTGCCCGAGCTGAGCACCGAATCGGCGCGGTCGTGGCAGCGGCGCGTTCCACGAGTCGCGACAACGGCGATCAAGGACGTGCGGCAATGGCGTCGCGCGCGGCGCTTCACCATCGATCCGAATGGGCCGTGGCGCGAGCACGACGTCGCGTTCGTGTGGCAGCGTCACGAGCTCTTTCACCGCGCGGGCTTGCAGCTCGCGGCGCAGCCTCTCGGTTCCATCGGTGTTGTTCGTGCCCGCGCCGCTGATGTGGGAGGCGAAGCAGTGGGGCGTCGCTCGACCCGGGTGGCACCACGCGCTCGAACGTGGCGGTGAGGTTCCCGCCGTCCGCGGTGCCGATCTGGTCGCGTGCGGAACCGAACACGTCGCACAACAGGTGCGCCGCATGGGCGTGACCGAAGAGCACATCCTTGTCACTCCTACCGGCGCGGATCTGGACGCCTTTGCCGGCTCGCGAGAACCGCGAAGGATCCGGCAGCGGCTCGGGCTCGACGACCGCTTCGTGATCGGTTGGGTCGGAAGCTTTCGGCGGTTTCACGCCCTCGAGGTCGCAGTCGCGGCGGCGGCGCAGCTCGAGGGCGTCACGTTGTTGCTGGTGGGCGACGGACCCGACCGACCGCGCATCGAGAAGATGGCGGACGACGCTGGTGTCACCCTCGTCACGACCGGGACCGTGCCCCACGCCGATATTCCGGACCTCCTCGCCGCGATGGATGTCGCGCTCGTGCTCGGCGCGCAACACCACGTGTTCCATTACTCGCCGCTCAAGCTCGCCGAGTATCTCGCGGCCGGGCTGCCGGTGGTCGTTCCCGACGTGCCGCAGATCGCGAGTCGGTTGGTCGACGAGGCGGACGCGATGATCATTCCGCTTGGCGACGTGGAATCGCTGGCGCGCGCGCTCGTTCGCGTACGCGATGAGCCCGCTTTGCGCGGGCGGTTGTCGTCCGGGGCGAGAATCGCCGCTCGGCAGTGGTCATGGGACCGACAGATCGAACGGATCCTCGCGACCTTGTCGTGAGCGCGCGCCCTACGCGCCGGCCTCGGCCGGCTCGGCGTCGACCGCCTCTTCTGAAGCGACCTCCAGCTCCTGCTCTCCGCGCCGCTGCCGCTCGAGCGCAGGATCGACCGCCAGGAGCACGAAGACCGCCGGCAAGACCAGCGATCGTTGGCGAACGAGCAAGCCGAAGTTGGCGAACGACGCGAACGCGACGCAGTAGATCGCGATGAAAACGAAGCAGAACATCAAAAGGGGCGTCTCGCGGGATCGGGCGAGCGCGATGCGCAACGATTGGAAACGCAACACGAGCAGCGCGGCCAGCCCGACGCCTTCGAGCGCGGCGAGGAGCTGAACGTTCTTTTCGGCCTCCCACGGGAATGGTCGGAGCAGCACCGTCATTGCGTCGCGCGGCAGGTACAACGGGTTCAGCGAGTTGTCGCCGTGCGAGTACTTCGACCCGCCCTGATCGCTGTGGGCCGTCGTCTGGTCGAGCTCCGCTTGGATTCCCGATGCCGACAGCGACGTGATACCCAATGACTGCGCACCCTGGTTGATCGTGAAGAACAGCGCGAACGCGAGCACGATGATGCCGACCGGGCGTGAGACGAAAGACGACTTCCCGCTGCCTTTTCGCACGCGCCCGACGAAATAGGCGGCCCCCGCGCCGATCGTCATGAGCGCGAGCAAGTGGGGCCGTACCACCCACACCAGCCATCCGCCGCCGAGCGCGATCGGCAACGCAGCGAACAGCCGCTGGCGGAGTGCCAGCGACGTCGCGAGCGCGAGCGCGCCGAGACCGAGTTGCATCAGCGCCTCTTTGCCGACGAGCGCGGGCCAGAACAGCACGCTCGGTGCGAACATCACCAGGGCGAAGTACAGGCGACGGTCGATGAACGGCACTGCGTCGACCGTCGCGCGATACCAGAAGTACGAACCGATGAGCGCGAGGAGCGCGAACACGAACGTCGCGGTCAGCAGGTCGGGCCCGAACACGTAATACACGACACCTGTGAACCAGCGGACGAAGTTCGTCTTCCGCATGTTGTTGAGCTGGGGAACGTATCCACCGTTCAGCCACGCGTCCGCCAGCCGTCGTCCCCAGTCGTCGTAGGTTGTCGCCGCGTCACCGGTTCCGTTGTACGTGTCGGTGAGGTTGAAGTACCTGGCGTACGCCGCGCCGACTTTCGCGATCGTGGCAAGGACGACGAGGTACCCGAGCCACGGTTCGCCGGGATGCGTGCGCACGAGCCGACGGGCCGCGGCGAGCGCGAGGAACACACCGCCGATCGGGACGAGCAGCGCACCGTGCACGTCGGCGCCGAGCTGCGACGCGACACCGACCGTGGCGAGCACGATCGCGCCGACGAAGAAATAGGCCACACCCGAGTGGCTGGCTTTCGAGACGACCTCGTATCCATCCGATGCCGGTGGTAGGAGCGGCGCCGGATCGGGCGTCGACTCGCCGGTGGGTGGCGGCTCGATCGGTGGCGGCGCGGCCCTACCGTTTGCCGGCGGCCTCGGCGGTTCGCCGCCTGACAGCGGTCGATACTTCCACCAGGCATGCCCGGGGCTCGACGGGTCGACCGAGCCGGTCGAGAGCGTGCGAGGTGTTGCGACCGGAAGGTTTGCCGCGCCGTTGACGGTGCGAGGAGCGTCGACCGGCTGGGTTGCCGCCCTGTTGACGGGGCGGGGTCCGTCCAGTGGCTTCAGAGGATCGCGGACCACCGATTTGGGCGGGCTCGGAAATGGTGTCGTGTCACCGTCGTCGTGTTCGGGCGTGAGCACGCGCGACGGCGTGCCGTTGGGGGGCGTGCGGGGCGGTCTCGCGCGCAGGCGGTTGCTGACACCCGTTCGACCGGTGACGAGGGTACCGCTGCAGAGGGGGTGACACTCCCTGTTGCCGTCACCGTCGAGCAGGTTCGAGGTGAGCTCGTTCCACGCGCAGTGATCGTCGTCTTCGATGACCGTCACCTGGGTGTCGTCCAGCCGCAGCAGATTCGCCGTCACGCGACCCGTGTCGCGATCGGGAGCAGCGATCCACGCAGTACGCAGGCCGCGACGCGACCGCCGCTCGAGCCTTGCGCTGTCGAGACGGCCGAGCCTGCTCGTTCCGCACGGCCGGTATACGAGGCGGCTGCGCGCTTCGACAATCGATTGCGACGCGAGCAGCGCGAGCATGCCGTGCGCGACGATGAGGTCGGCGACGGCAAGCATCGACTCACGATCGAGCCAGGGCACGACGACGTGACGCGCCGAGCCGTCGTCGGCTTGCCATCCCGAACGCGGCGCGATCGCTCCCGGCGACACGAGGTGCACGACCAGCGATGGCACGTCTATGCCTCGTTCACCATTGCAACGCCGAACGGCGTCACTCCCGCGAGCGCGAGGCGCGAGGCTCCTTCCTTTGCCTCCGCTTCGGTCACCTCGCCCGCTTCGAACGCCCAGAGGACACTGCGCGTCGTCCACGCGAAGATCGTCGCGTCGGGATCCTCGAGCAGCGCGGGACCTGCGATCACGGTGACGTCGACGTTGCTCGCGAGGAACGCTTCGAGCAGTGGCCGCAACCCGTCGAGACCGACTTCGCGATCGGGTTCGCCCGGTCGGAGCACGTACAGGTTCTGCACCTTGGTCTTGAGCAGCCCGCGCGGCAGCGCGCCGTTGAGGCGTCCTTGGTGCGCGAGCTCGAGGAGATCGGGAAAGGAGAGATCGGGGGATGTCGGCTCTGCGGCATGGTCATGGAGGAACCAGGCTTGCCGGGGCTCGGTCGCGATGAGCGCAACGCGAAGTCCGAGCCCGGCGAGCGCGGCGGCAAAATTCGCCGCGACCATGTCCTGGATGGTCCCGGTGGGTGCGGTGACGACGATCGCCTCCGGGAGACGGTCGGTCGCGATGCTCGTCGCGGCGAGCGCGCGGTACGCGCCGTCCCACGGCGTTCCGGGCTCGGCCAAGGTCTGGCGGAAGCGCCGGGCGACGTGCGGAATCGTCGTGAGCACCGGCGCGTCGAACGCGCCGGCTGCGACTTGCGGCGTGCGAACCGAGTGATCGAGCCGGTCGCGCAGGATCGGCACCGCGAGTGCAAGGAGGAGACCGATACCGAGGAACGCGAGCGTGGGCACCGTCGGCGACGGCAGCGCCGGCGTGATCTGCTGCGCCGGGTACACCTCGACAGTCGTCGCGAAGCCCGACGGAAGCAGCGAACTGATGGCATTCTGCGCATAGCTGTCGCGCTGGCCCGCAATCGACGACAGCATCGCGTTGCGTTCCACGACGTCGGTCACGACGTCGCTCGCCGTACCCCTGGGCAGATTCTCGGGTGGCACCTGGCCATTCCCCGGCGCTTGGTCGAGCATCTGCGCCACCTTCGGATCGGCCTTCCGGATCGAGCTCTCGACGGCACGGACCCTGCCCTCGAGCGCCCTGACCGCGAAACGCGCCTTCGTCTGCCCGCTCTCCGCGCCGGACGCGACGGATTCCCGGCGCGTCTGCACGTACGAGTCTGTAAATCTGACGGCCACGGCGAGCGCGGTGTCGCGATCGGCCGCAGTCACGGACAGGGTCTGGATGTCGCCGACCGGGTCGCTCGTGAAACCGAACTGGATGTTGGCGCGTTGTTTCTCGGGGACGTTCGCGGCGTCGAGCGCCCGCTTCTCGGTTTCGGGACTCAACGCACGGCGAACGTTGCCCTGGAGAAGGTTGGGTGGGACTCCTTCCGGCCTGTTCCCTTTGCTGTCGATCGCGGGCACCAGGACGTCGACCGCGACCCGGTAACGATCGGGTGGTCGTGTTTGGTCTCTCGTGACGAGGAACACCGCAAGCCCCACGATCGCGAGGAGCATCAACGACACCGCGAGCTTCCAGTGGGCGGCGAGAGACTTGACGGCGTCAGACAGCTGCATGATCTGCTTCTGGAGTTGGGTCGCACGCCCGGTGACGACCGGCGCGGAGGCGGCTTGCGCCGCTCGGAGTCATCGCGATCCTTGCCTCGCTCTGTCTATGGGGTGCAATAGTATCGGAGAGCGCGCGCTCGGATGCGAGCGCGCGCTCGTACCATTCCCTGTCAAGCGTTCTTGTCAATCGCCTGTCAGCGCGCATGGCATGCGCGATCGTGGCATGCGCAGGGTTTGCGGCCTCGCCGAGGGCAAACTAAGACACTCCGACACCGCGAACGCGACCCGAATCCGAGTGTGGAGAACGACAATGGTTGACGGACCGCCCGGAGTCGGTGGCGACGGGAACGACGAGGGCGAGGAGGACTCCGCACCGCAGGGTGAGCCGTCGCCGCTCGGCGCCGCCGCGACGTTGACGGTGAGCCGACAGCGTTCGCGAAGAGGCCGCGCGGATGCCGATGGCATTCCTCCGCGAAGGCTCCCGCGCATCGGCTTCGGCAAGCGCTTGGCCGCGATCGTTGTGGTGATCGTGCTGCTCGCGTTCGCGCCCGCGTTCATCGCCGGCTTGAAGAAGACGCCGAAGAACATGATCGGGATCAGCTACGGCGGCGGCCCGTTCGAGTCGGCACACTTCCAGCGAGTCGTCAAGCCCGGCTCTTCACTGTTCTTCAACGGTTGGTTCGATCCCTTGTACCTGTACCCCTCCGACCAGCAGAACTACATCATCTCGCAGAACCCCGCGCATCGGCGCCGTACAAGGCAAGGACGCGATCCTTGCGCCGACCTCTGATCGAGTGCAGCTCACCTACCAGCTTGCGGTGTACTTCAAGCTGAACACCGATCTGCTGCGCCAGTTCCACGAGCAGCTCGGTCTTCGATACCGGGCGTACACGGCGTCGGGCTGGAGCAACCTGCTCCAGGACACGTTCCGACAGAACGTCGAGAACGCGGTGCAGGAACAGACGCGCCGCTACACTGTCGCGCAGCTCTACGGCAACGCGCAGAACCTTGCGGATCTGCAGAACGCCGAGCAAGATTCTCTTGGTCGCCGATTGATTGCTGCACTCGGCGAACCGTATTTCTGCTCGCCGACGTTCAAACCCGGTGGCCCGTGCGATCCGCCGACGTTCATCGTGAAGCAGATCGACATCCCGCCCGCGGTCTCCGATGCCTACGTCGCCGAGCGTGCGGCGCAAGTGCAGGTCGCGCAGCGGAAAGCGGAAGCCGAAGGCATCGCCGAGCTCAACAAACAGCTCGCGATCGCTGGACAGAACTATGTCCTGCTGAAAGCGATCGAGTCCGGGAAGATCACGTTCTGGGTGGTCCCGTCGAGCTCCGGGCTCACGCTCCAAACGCCGCCGAACGCGAACGGCTCATCGAATGCGACGACGCCCACGCCGTCGTCGTCCGGCGCCCCGAGCCCTTCGGGCGCCACAAGTAGCACGGGGGGTTGAGGTGACGGGGTTCGAGGACTTCGCGACGAAGCTGTGGCGTGCCACCGGGAAGCGTGTCCTTCCGCGCGACATGGCCGAGGCCATGCGCCGGCCGGCGAAACGCGCGCTGCGGAAGCTCGGTCTTTTCGGGCGGCCCGGCAAGACATCGTGAGTGGGGTGCCGCCGCGGAAGTGGGCGCAGTCGTCGGCGCGGACAGCTCCTGTCGTGACACTGGCAGGCGGCGCACAGCGCGGGCGTTCTCTCTCATCGCACGATGTACACGGTCGCGCATCCAAAGTGTCTCGTTGCGACGAGCGCAGGTCCGAGCGCCGCTCGCGAGGTCGGCGCGGTGTGAACAGTCGGCGACCAAGAGCTTCGCACCACTACCGCGCACGAGGTCTCGCGCAACTTCCGGCTGGAGCCCGCCGGTGAACAGCTTGTCGGCGAGCTGCACACGGCGCACGTAGTCAGGCGTGAAATATCTGTTCGCGACCCACGTCCGGCGGCCGGTGTAGCCGGGAATGAGTTGTCCGAGATACTGGGGTGCGAGAACCGCGCCCCGAACGGGAGTTTGCCGCACGAAGTCCAGCGCTTGCTGCTCAGGGCGGCTCACGAAGAACGGACTGGGCTCCAAACGGAACGTGCTCTGGTCTCCGACCGCGCGCGCGTCGTCGAGCTGTCGTACGACGCCGGGAACGGCGACCAATCCCGCAAGCGCCACCGCTACCACTGTGGCGAGGCGCGCGGGAAGCGGCCACCGGATGCTTGCGATTCCGGACACGGCGAGGACGGCGAACGGAATGCTCACTCCTTGCAGCGCGTGCAGGGGGGTGTTGCCGGCAACTCCGAGCCCGATGAGCACGTAGATGCCGAGCGCGGCGGCGGGCCAGACAAGGGTGGCGGTCGCAACGAACGACGCAGGGCGATGCCGGTAGGCGAAGAGCGCAGGGACCGCGAGCGGAGCGAGCGCGACCACGAGCACCCAGGTCGCGCCCAGGGGAACCTGGTTGGCCTCGACGATCAGCTTCCACGACGAGTCGAAGCGGCTGAGCAGCGCGTAGTAGGCGATCGGTGCGGCCGTCGCGGCAATGGTGACCGCCGGCACGACGAGTCGTACTCGAAGTCTTTGCGACCACAGCGCCGCCTCCGCGCCGAGCACAACGGCGATCACGGTTGCGCCCTGCCACGGCTGCAACCAGGAGCACGTCAGCCCGAGGAGGGGGGCCCACGCGCGGACGCGTCCATCATTGCGATCCCGCTCGTACGCGAGCAGCGTTGCCGGAAGCGCGGCCACTGCAATCGCGGTAAAGGGGTAGCCCCAGAGATACAGACCCGGCCACATCTCGGTGACGGTCACCTGGATCGCGAGCAGCTGGCTCCAGTGCAGCGCGCGCCCCCACGACGAGCGCGGGCGAGACGTAGAAGAGCGCGAGCACGAGGGCAATGCGGCGCTGCATCGCCGTCGCGAGCACCCGATGCACGTAGGCGCGCACGGCGGCGAACAGCGCGACGACCGCAATGGGTTTCCACAAGAGATAGGCGGCCGACGACGACAACCCGAAACGCGTGAGCATCCCCGACAGAGCGAGTCCCGGGTGCAGGAAGCTCGCCGCGCTCGGCTCGACGCGGAATGGATTCGCGATCAGCACGTGGCGAGCGGCCTCCCGTATCCAGCCCAAGTACTGCTGCTGGTCGCCGATGTAGAGCCCGTCGGTGCCGGTCCACACGCGATTCGCGCTCTGTTTCGAGATCAGCGACACGAGCAACCAGATCGACGAGCGCGCTGAACGCGACGAGAACGGCGACATCGAACGCGTCGACGCGGCGACGCTCTCGCGCAATCACGAGTCGATGCGCGACGAGCTCAACGCCGGCACGAGTCGCCGGGACAACTCTGAGCACAACGAGACGGCACCGGTCGCGATCGTTTCATTGGGATCCCGTCGACGAGGGGGGCGCCTCTTGCGTACAGAAGAGGTCGAGCAGCTTCGTCGGTCGTTCATCCAGTCGGTAGATGGAGATTGGACGGTAGCTGATCTCGAAGACGCGGAAAATATGCGACCAGGCGTGTCCGGCACCCGAGGTCCGAATAGAACTGCTTCACTCTCGCGTCTTGCGAGGAAAGCAGGTTCGACGTGACGGCACCTGCGGTGACGACGACGTACGAATAGCCCTGCCGCCGGTACTCGGCCAACGTGTGGCCTTCGGGGTCGAGGACGGGGTCGACGCGGATGCCATTGCCGATCGGTGGGAGCGATTGTGGCAGCACGTTGAAGAGCTTTGGTTCCTGCAGCACCCGGCTACCGGCGGGGACGTTCTGCAGGATCCAGTTACGTGCATCCGCGCGTTGCGTGCCCTGCTGATCGTGGCGGGTCACTCTGATGAGATCGCGGATCGGCACCGCGACGAGCGCACCGACGAGCACGACGGTCACAACGTTGCGGAAGAGACCTCCTCGGTGCAGGCTCCGCGTGAGCCGGGTGCCGACTGTCTCGATGCACAGCGCGGCGAAGAGCACCAGCACGGGTGCGGCCTCGATGACGTAGCGCTGCCAATGCTGCTTCGACGCGACGACCCCGGCGAAGTAGATCGCGCAGGCCGCGACCAACAGCAGCTGACGCACCCGCGGCCGGCGCCACAGCGCGAGCGCGATGCCCGCGATCGTGAGAACGAACAGTGGCCACGTCAGTGTCGCCGGGATCGCCCGCCCGGCGTACCATCGCAGGTTGCCGAGGAGTCCCAAGTCGCGTACGTCGGGGTGATTCTCCAACCCAAGGGTTCTCGTCGCGGTGCTCCAATCGAGGAAGAAGTAGGGCGTGGTGACGACGAAGGCCGCGAACGCGCTCGTCGTCGCGACGAGCGCAAGGCGTATGGCACGAGTGCGATCGCGGTGAACGCCGATGACGGCCGCCGCGATCACGCAAGGCACGAGGGTGACCATGAAGTAGCGCGACGACACCGCGAGCCCGGCCGACGCGCCGGCGATCACGCTCCAGCGCCTGCTGCCGGGAGCATCGAGGAGCCGGACGCAGCACCAGAGCGTGAGCAGACCGAAGAACGTCGCGGCACTCTCGGTGCGAACAATCCTTCCGAAGTGCACTGGGAGCGGAAGCACTGACCAGATGACGGTTGCGATCAGCGCGACCCGCAGACCGAACACCCTTCGGCCCAGCAGGAACACCAACGGAATCGTTGCGACCGAAAGCAAGATCACCCAGAGGCGGGCAATCAAATACGCGGTGGTCGGCGACCTCTCCATCCGCGCCTCGAACGCGCGGTCCGGTCCGAACACGGGTCCGTCGTGCCGCACGATATTCCAGGCGCGAATCGCGAAAGCAGTGGGATAGATGACGGTCGAGCCGGGATGACCGAACCAGTGCGGGTCGAGGTTGCCCGACGCCACCATGTGTATTGCGGGCGGCACGAAGAATTCCTCGTCGCCGTCCTGAAGCGGCAAGTCTCGATGCAGCGCCGCGAGATGCGCGACCGCGGACATCGCGACAAGCGCCAGCAGCAGCGCGATGACCATTCGCGCGTGTCTTGGTGGTTGTGGGCTCCTTCGCGACCGCGCCGTGGGCAGTGGCTCGTGGTCGTCGAGCTGAAGCGGTCGACCGACGCCGGTGATCGCGTCCACCTCGCATTGTTGCCCGTTGTCACGATTCGCGTCGACCCGTGCCGCCGGCGTGCTAGGTGCGGTGACCAGCCCCGCCAGCAAGCCGCCGAGCGTGCTCGTAGAGCTCGAAGTCGAGCGCGCTGTCGGCGCGGATTCGTTCGAGCAGCGACGCAGAAACGTCGAAGCGCTCCTCTGTGACATTGGCGCGCCCGATCCTCGGCAGCGTCGTGCCCAATCGCGATTCGACGCGGCGTGCGAGGTCGTCGAGCCGATCGGTAGTGCCGACCTCACCGACTCGCTCGAGCCGCTCGATGGCGTCCCGCAAGTCGCGCTCGGTCACGTCGTCGTCCGGCGAGATGGCCGTTGCGAGGAAGGCCTTGAACCGTAGGGCGAGCTCCTCGCGCGCGTCCTCCGAGCCCGCGGCGATCCGATCGTCGAACTCCCGTCGCGCCTCTTCGGCGGCAACTTGGTGCGTCTCGGTCATGCTGAAGAGCCGTGTCTGGTAGTTCGCCAGGCGGGCCCGAAAGAACGGGTGGTCGTAGATCTCCTCGATGTCGTCCGAGAACGTTCCGGTGCGCGCCTCCTGCCGGAGGTGCGAAAGGGTGCGCGACACCGGTTCACGGAGGATTGTCACGCTCAGGTGATGCGGCGCCACCTGCTCGGCGACCCAGGCCGGCATGTGCACCGAGACGAACGTAATCGGGCGGCTGCGTGACGAGAACTGCTGTTGCAAATAGCGGATGTCGACCTTCTCACCGACGGCGAGACGCACGTCGTCGGTGGGGTACCGCGCGCCGGTCTCGAAGAGCTTGCCGAGCGCGTTTTTGAGTGACGTACCGCCGGTCTTCATGATGTGGATGAAGAAGACGCCGGCGTACTGCCCGTTGTCGGCTCGATTCATGTTCGCTCGCTCGTCCGGACGGTCCGGCGAGCGGCGATCTTACGTGCAGCCGTCACGAGCGCATCGAAGCGCGGCAGCCGTGGATCCATGGAAAGCGCCACCACGGGCGTCGCCGTGTGTGCGGTTGCGGCCTTGGGGACGACGAGGAACGCGCACGCGGCGACGAGGAAGATGAGGTAGGCGCATGTGCGCCTGGAAGGCCGCGAAACTCGAATGACCGATCGGTCGTGCTGTCGACCGCTCGTGCGGGCCAGTTCGGGTGACCTTGATCTCATCGTCGAGCGGCGGAAAGGCGGCGCCTTCGTAGACTTTCCTACCGGTGGAGCGCACAGCGACGCAACGTCCGCAACCGACGAACCCGGGTACGGCTCGAGCCGGCACCGCGGGCCACCGCACTGGCGGAGTATGACCGACCTCAGACGTCGCTTCTTCTTCGCGCACGTGCAGAAGGCGGCGGGAACGAGTCTGTTCGTACAGCTCCGGCGTCATTTCGAGCCCAGCGAGATCTATCCGGACAGCTCCGACCGGATCCCCGGCCCGGCGCCGGTCCTGTTCGTCAGCCATCTCCGCGAGCGCTACCGCGTTCGCCGCGATCGGATCCGGATCGTCACCGGTCATTTTCCCGTTCGCACCACCGAGCTGCTCGGAGATGACTTCGTGACGATGTCGGTCGTTCGCGACCCGGTCGAGCGGACCTTGTCCTACCTCCGGCATCATCGACTGCGAACCGTCGCCGATGGTGATCGTCCACTCGAAGAGGTGTACGAGGATCCGATCCGATTCCACGGCCTGATCCACAACAACATGGTGAAGATGTTCTCGCTGACGCCCGAAGAGATGGTCGCGGGCGACGGACTCATGACGCATCTCGACGATTTCGGTGCGGTGCGCGTGCAACGAGCGAAGGATCAGCTCGAGAGGATCGACGTACTCGGGATCGACGAGGACTACCAGCGGTTCGTCGACGAGATCAGTATTCGCTTCGGCTGGCGATTGGGTCCCGCGCCGCACGCGAACCGTACGCAGTCCGACGGCGCGCCGAAGTCGTTTCGCCGGCGCATCGCCGAGGACAACGCGGCGGATGTCGAGCTGTTCGCGTTCGCACGGGAACTGCACGGCCGCCGGCGTGCTCGCTCGCGCTGACCGCCCGTCGCCCTCACCGGCCGCGCAGGCCACCGTGGACATCGGCGTGCATGCCCTCCCACGATCTCACCACGGGTGTCGGGCGCGGCTCGACTTCGATACCATGCGCGCGCACGGCGCGGTGAAGGGCAACGGGGGAGATGTTTCCGTTCTGGAAGGACGTCGTCGCACCAATGATCGCGGCGTCGGGTGCGAAGCGCATCATCGAGATCGGCGCGCTGCGCGGCGAGACCACGGTGCTCATGCTCGACGCGCTCGGCCCGGACGCCGAACTGCACGTCGTCGACCCGCTTCCCGAGTTCGATCCTGAGGAGCACGTCCGCCGCTTCCCCGGACAATATGTGTTCCACCGCGAGCTGAGTCTGAACGTCCTGCCCGGCGCCGGCGCGTTCGACGTTGCGCTCATCGACGGTGACCACAACTGGTACACCGTCTACAACGAGCTCGCACTCCTTCGCGAAGCCGCGCGTCGCGAGAATCGCTCCCTTCCGATGCTCGTGCTACACGACGTCTGTTGGCCCTACGGGCGAAGGGATCTCTACTACGACCCTTCACAGATTCCCGACGATTTCCGGCAACCATACGCGCGCCGAGGGATGCGGCCCGACAGGAAGGAGCTCCTGCAGCGCGGGGGCATGAACGTGACGCTCGACAATGCACTTGTCGAGGGTGGTGCGCGCAATGGTGTAATGACCGCGCTCGACGACTTCAGGGCCGAACACGACGAGCCGCTGCGGTCGCTCCTGATTCCGATCTACTTCGGACTCGCGATCGTGGCAGAGGAACGCGTGCTCGACCAACACCGGGAGTTGCGTCGCCTGTTCGAGCACTTCGAAAGCGCGGCGGGCAAGCAGCAGCTTCTCGAGCTCTCGGAGCAGATTCGCATCGACGCGGTGGTGTTCGAGCACAACCTCATGCGTGTGCGCGACGAGCAACTCGGGCGCGTACGCGAGCGCTATCTCGCGCTTTTGCGTGCCGCGCTGCTCGATCAGCACTACCTCGAGAACGAAGTGCGTATCGAGTATTTGTTGAGCCGAGCCAACACGGGCGCGGCTGTAGACGCGGAGATCCTCCGTGCGCCGAGGTCATTGCTCCCGAAGGAGGTCAGGCGTCTCGAGCAGGCGCGCGGGTCGGCCAGCCCGAACGCAACGGAGATGTCACGGCAACGCTTCCCTACACCGCGATGGGCGAGGTGAAGCTGCAGCATCTCGACGACGCGCTGCACACGATCCTCCGGGATGCAATCGGCGGTGACTTCGTGGAGTGCGCGCCCGGTCGTGGCGGCGGCGCGGTGTACATGCGCGGCTTCATCGAAGCAGCCGAGCTCGCCGACCGGCGGGTGTGGGTCGCCGACCGGTTCCGCTCTGCACCCGAAGGCGAATCGACCCGGTCCGCCGCCGGTCCGGTGCACGAGCTGATTCCCGATCTGAACCATGTCCGTGACGCGTTCGCGCGCTTCGGCGTACTCGACGATCGCGTGCGGTTCCTGCAGGGCGCCCTTGCGGAGTCGTTTCGCGACGCGCCGATCGCAGAGATCGCGCTCCTCAGGTTCGGCGCGGGATGTGGTGCCGAAGCGGCGGTCGTGCTCGAGTTGTTGTACGACCGGCTCGGCGAAGGCGGATTCGTCATCCTCGAAGACACTTCGTCGGTCGCATGCGAGGCTGCGGTCTCGGAGTTCGTGCTCGCCGCGGGATCGCCGCGCCGATGGCGCGGGTCGGATGGTCGGGATCGGCATGGCGCAAGGATGTGGCGCCGGGCGGCCCTCCGGCTCCGCTGCTTTCGCCAGGCGAGGTGCGAACACCGGACGCCGCTCGCGCCGCCCGCACCAAAGGATGCGATCGACCTCTCGGTGCGTCGTGGTCTTCTACAACATGCGCAGGGAGGCGGCGCGCACGCTGCACTCGTTGTCGCGCGCGTATCAGCAAGGGATCGATGATCTCGAGTACGAGGTCATCGTCGTCGAGAACGGATCCGCGCGCGACCAGCGCCTCGGAGAAGACCTCGTGCGGAGCTTCGGCTCCGAGTATCCGGTATCTCGACCTCGGCGAGAGCGCGACACCGTCACCCACCGACGCGCTGCAACCGCGCGATAAGGATCGCGCGCGGCCGCGCGTTCGCGCTGATGATCGACGGGGCGCATGTCGTCACGCCGGGGGTGTTGAAGTTCGGAATGGCCGGGCTTCGTTGCTATGCACCCGCCGTCGTCGCGACCCAGCAGTGGTACGTCGGGCCCGGGTCAGCAACCGATCGCGGTCGACAAGGGATACGACCAGGTCCGCGAAGACGAGCTGTTCGACGCCATCGGGTGGCCGGCCGACGGGTACCGGCTGTTCGAGATCAGCCACTTCATCGGCGAACGCGACTGGTTCGACGGCGTGCTCGAGAGCAACTGCCTCTTCGTCCCGCGATCGCTGCTCGAGCAGGTCGGCGCCTTCGACGACAGCTTCTCGATGCCCGGCGGTGGCTACGCGAACCTCGATCTGTGGGAGCGGCTCGGTTCGGCGCCCGACGTCACGACGGTGACCATCCTCGGGGAAGGGTCGTTCCACCAGGTGCACGGCGGGACGACGACGAACGATGCCGCGCACGACGACCGCCGCACGCAAGATCTTCGCGTACGGCCGCGCACTACGAGGAGCTTCGCGGGCGCTTGCTGCGCGGGCCGGCGAAGCCGATTGCACTACGTCGGCAACGCTCTCGGTCGACGGCGCGCGCCGCACCCGGTCGCGCCGCATGACCGCGTCGGCGTTCTCGGTCCGGCGCGCGGCCGACGGCCCCGACGGCGTTCCCGCCGACGCCGGAGCCGGTTCCCGACGAGCTGAAGCGGACACTGATCGAGACCTACTGGCGCGGCCTGTCGTGGAAGCAGACAACCTGGCTGGGCGAGCCCGTGACGGCGGCACCGACCGACCTGATCGTGTACCAGGAGTTGCTCGCAGACGTGCGACCCGACTGGATCATCGAGACCGCGGACCGCGGGCGGCGGCCGCGCGTCTTCCTTGCCTCGGTCTGCGACCTTCTCGGCCACGGGCGTGTGCTCTCGGTCAGCGACGATCGCAACCCGCGCCCCGAGCACCCGCGGATCACGCTACGTCGCGGGACCGCCCCATGAGGCCGACACGATCGCCCACGTGCGGGACCTGACCGGCGACCATCCGCACGCGCTGGTGATCCTGGGTTCCAACGCCGGCGCACCGCGGATCGTGCTCGAGTTCTCCGGGCTCGGGCCGCTCGTTCCCGTCGGGTCGTACGTCGTCGTCGAGAACACGATCGTGAACGGGCATCCCGTGTGGCCCGGGCTACGGGCCCGGGCCCGCCGAAGCCGTGCGCCGCATCCTCGCGTTGCATGGCGGCTTCGTGCAGGACACTTCGTGGGAGAAGCACGGGTTGACGTTCAACCCCGGTGGTTTCCTCCGTCGGATCGAGTGACCGGGCGCACTCGATGAACGACCACCGACGCTTCTTCTTCGTACATCTCCAGAAGACGGCGGGTACGGCACTTTGGCGGCGGCTAAACACCAGTTCGCGCCGTCGTCGATGTATCCGGGACCCCGACGACGGAACGCCGCCCGCCACGGTCCTCTCGGTCGACCATCTCGCGCGAACGGTGGAGGGTTCGGCGAGAGGAGATTCTGCATCGTGACCGGGCACTTTCCCCTGTGCACCGTCGAGCTGCTCGGATGCGCCGTTCACGACGTTCACGCTGCTTCGTGATCCCGTCGAGCGAACACTTTCGTACCTGCGCCACCACCGGGAGAAGACACCCGGTGATCGAGCACGTCCGCTCGAGGACATCTACGCCGACCCGCTCCGTTTCGACTTGCTGCACAACCACATGGTCAAGATGCTTTCGCTGACGTCCGTCGGAGATGACCGAAGGTGCACTCACCAAGGTTCCGTTCTCCCGCGAGCGTCTCGAGCGCGCCCAGCACTGCGTGGCCCTGATCGACGTCGTCGGCTTCCAGGAAGACTTCGAGTCGTTCTGCGGCGAGCTCTCGACGCGGTTCAAATGGGATCTCGGACCACCGGTCTTCATGAACCGTTCGACGCCGTTCCCGGTGTCCGAAGCGTTTCGCCGACGTATCGCCGACGACAACGCGCTCGACATCGAGCTGTACGAGTTCGCCCGAAGAACACGTGCTCCGAGCGCGCCGTACCGTCAGAACACCAGCGGGATTTGACCGTCGGGGTACGACGACGGCGCGAAGAGCCACGTCTCCATCGCGTAGCGCTCTCGTGTCATCCCCGGTCCGACCGCCGTTCTGTGGAGCAACATCTGATCGAAGAGCAGGGCGTCACCTGCGCGGAAGTTGTGCGTGAGCACCGGAGTCTCGCGAGCGAGTTCGTCGACGATCCCGGGTGACACTGACCAATCGAACATTGCGCCATCGGTGCCCGTCGCGAGCACCGTGTCCAGCCTCGTGGGCACGATCTCGAGGCCGGGCGCATCGCCGTCGCAGTCAGAGAGCGCGAGCCACACGTTGACGGTACGCACGTCGGTGCCGAGAAACGCTCCGTCTTGGTGCCAGTTCGTGTTCGTATCGACCGGGACACGGCGGAGCGTGCACTTGTTCGCCGAGAGTGCGGGCCGCTCACCCAGATGTGACGTGATGAGATCGCCGATTCCGGTGCTCTCGAGCAGCTCGCAGAGCTCGAACAACATCCGAGGCGATTCGACGGTCCACACGGCGCCGCTTGCCCGCACCCACTTGCGGCGACCACCGACGCGGTAGTTCCCCTGGCGCGGCTCGAACGGCACGTACCACGGGGACGTGTGTTCGGTTCCCGCGCCCGCATCGTGGTCGTCGAACATGTCGAGCACCCGGTCGATGTGGCGCGCGAGCTCTTGCGCGCGGCTGCGAGTGATGAGGCCGCGAACCAACGCACAGCCGTGATGCGCAAAGCCTTCCCGCAGATCCGCCGGCGTCAGGGTCGCCGGGTCGTGCTCGCGGAGCGGACCCTCATCGCGCTGCGGCGTGATCGCCGGCGGCAACGCCGTCGGTGGTGTGCGGTCAAGTTCGTCGAAAGCGACGTGGCGAAGCCGAACGAGCCGCTCCTCGAGCTGCGCGTTGCGCGACTCGCGGTTCGCCTGAGTGAGCATCCGGATGGCGTCAAAGGTCCGTCCCGCCTCTTCGAGCGCGGACGCGGTCGCGAGCAACTGCTCGCCCTCGAGTCGCCGACCATCCGCCATCGCCATTCGTCCATGATGCTCGCTCGGCGCCGCAACGTGCCAGCGTCGGGCCGAATCCGTCGTTCGATTGGAGCGCTAGCATCCCGAATCGGGCAAGCGGTCTGCAGAGGGAAGCGCGCAAGTGGCGAGCGAACCAACCCGGTTCTTCATCGTCCACCTCCAGAAGACTGCCGGAACCTCCCTTCGTGATCGCTTCCGTGCGACGTTCGCGGACAACGAGATCTATCCCAATGCGAGTGATGGCCGCGACAAACGGATCTCGGTGATCTCGGTCGCGCACCTTCTCGCACGCTGGCACGCGCGTCGCGATGAAATTCGCCTCGTCGCCGGACACTTCCCGCTCTCGACCGTCGAGTTGCTCGACGCGGAGCTTGTCACGCTGAGCATTCTCCGGCCTCCGATCGAGCGCACGCTTTCGTACCTCCGCCACCAGAGGAAGATCAATCACGCGGATCGGCCGCTCCCGCTCGAAGCGATCTACGACGACCCGTTTCGATTCAACGGGCTGATTCGCAATCACATGGTTCGCATGTTCTCCATCGGTGCCGACGAGATGGTCGCCGGCGACGGCGTGCTCACTGATGTTCCCGATTCGAGGGAACGGCTCGAACGAGCGAAGGATGCGGTGGCGGGGCTCGAGGCCTTCGGTCTCCAACCCCGCTTCGAGGAGTTCTGGCGCGAGTTCGCCGTTCGGTATGGCCTCGACGTCGGCGAACCCGTGAGGTCGAACGCGACCGATCGGGAGGGCGCACCCGCTCGTCTCGTCGAGCGCATTGCCGACGACAACGCGCTCGACATCGAACTCTACGAGTACGCGTCGCGGTTGTACGCGGCACGTCGGACGGGCACCGCCGGCGGCCTTGCTCGGTAGCCGCCTCGCTTGTTCCTCAGATCCGTCCCTCGGCGAGCGCGTTGTCGATCCACGGGATGACTTCGTCCAGCACGGTGTCGAGTGATGTTGTTGCTTCGAACCCGAGAATTTCGCGCGCCTTGTCGGTTGCGGGCACGCGCCGTTGCACGTCGTGCTCGAAGGGCTCGTCGTGCACGTAGCGGAACGGGACATCGGCGCCACGAATCTTGTGCCAGATCAGTTCGGCCAACTCCAACACCGTGGTCGACGCCGCGGTTGACAGGTTGAAGTCGTCGTTCCGCGCCGCCGGATGCTCCATCGCGGTGACAATCCCGCGGGCAAGGTCACCGCCGTAGGTGTAGTGCCGTATCTGGTTGCCTTCCCCGAGGATGTGCAGTGGATCTTGCCCTTTGAGCACCTTTTGCACGAGGTCCGGGACCACGTGGCTCATCGCGAGTTTGACGTTGCCGCTCAGCACTTCGACGTCGCCCAGTGCGCGCGCTTCGCCGATACCGACGCAGTTGAAGGGCCGCACGAGTGTGTACGGCAATTCGTACTGGTCCCATGCGGCGCGCGCGAAGTACTCGACCGCGAGCTTCTGGAACCCGTACGACGACAGCGGCGGCGGCATCTTCCGTTCGTCGCCTTCGCGCGACGGCCACGACGTTGCCGACTCGAACACCATCGACGAGCTGAGATAGGTGACTTTCTGCAGGCGACCTTCGCGGGCCGCACGAATGGCCGCGTCGCACGACGACGCGATGATGCGCTCGTTGGTCGCGAGGAGGTCATATGCGTACGTGTGGAAGTACGAGATGCCACCGATCAATGCGGCGCCCGCGACGAAATGGTCGCAGTCCGCCAGCAGGTCGGTCATGAGGTCGACGTCCCGAGCATCGCCTTCGACGAGTCGATAGCTGGGATCGTCGTCGTAGGAGTGGGCGACGCGGCCGTACTTGGAGTGGTTGTCGATGCCGACGACGGAGTATCCGCGTGCGAGGAGCTCTTGCACGACGTAGGCGCCGATGAATCCCGACGATCCGCTGACCAAGACTTGCATCACATCGTCCTCATCGAAGCATGCTCATTGATTCGGGGACCGAAGGCGTACCGGTACCAGCGCAAGTAGCGCGGGATCCATGCGCGTACTTTGAAGTTCGACTGTCCGGCCGCGCGGTCGAGCCAGATCGTCGGGATCTCGGCGACGGGAAAGCGGCGCCGGCGCGCCTTGGCGACCATCTCCAAGCCCAGCTCGAAGCCGGCGTCGGACTCGATGCCGACGGACTCGACGAAGCCGCGGTCGTACGCCTTGAACGAGTTCGTGGCGTCGTGCGTGCCGACTCGGCCCAGCCAATAGAGCGACACGCCGGCAACGCGCGACAGCGACGACTTGACGAAGCCGCCCCCGATCTGGCGTCCACCCTGCATGTACCGCGACGCGGTCGCGATCACGACACCGCGCTCGACGAGCCGCGCGAGGAGATCGATCTGCAGCACGTCGTCGCTGCCGTCGGCCATGGTGACCACGACGACGTCGCCGCTCGCATGGTCGATGCCGAACCGCAACGCGCGCGCAGGGCCTCGGCCGTACGTGTTGATCGTCGGTACGAGTCGGGGTTCGTTCTCCGCGTACTTCTCGAGGTACGGGCGCGTCGTGTCCTCAGGGGTGTCGAAGACCGCGAGGAGCTCGCACGGAAGCGTGACTGCCTCGAAGATGCGGTCGAGCACGGGCACAACGGCGTCGCCCTCGTTGTACACGGGCATCACGATCGACATCCGTAATGTCACACGCGTACACCGCGGCCCAGAAAGTTCCAAGGGTCGACGACCGGGACGTTGTAGTCGACGTCCGCGTACCGCGTGTGCGGCGCGGCGATGATCAGCAGATCCGACTCCGCCAGGACGAACTCGAGTGGCCAGAGCTCATGGTCGTGACGCACGTATGGATCGGTGCAGAACACGCGCGCGGCCTTGAACTTCAGCAGGCGCTTCAACTTGTAGCTCAGGCTCGAGCGCGTGTCGTCCGACTCGGCTTTGAACGCCATACCCAGAATCCCGACGGTCATCGTCGAGAGGTCGTACTGCTGTTCGAGGCGCGCGATCAGATAGAGGGGCAGTCCCTCGTTGATCGTCATGCTGGCGTGACCCAGCGTGAAGTTGTTGTTGTTGAATGCCGCGAGCTGCATCGTGTCCTTCAACAGGCAGGGGCCGGCCGCAAGACCGGGCCCGGGAAGGTCCGCGGCACGCGGGTAGTCCTGCATGACCGCCGCCCGGATGCGCTCGAAGTCGAGACCGAAGTCGTTGGCGATCATGAACAGCTGGTTGGCGGCGGCGAACTTGATGTACCGCCAGGTGTTCGTGAACAGCTTGGCGAGCTCCGCCTCCTCCACGTCGAGCCTGATGATCGAGTCGGTCAGCTGCCCGAACAACTTTGCGCCACGCGCCGCGCCTTCGTCGGTGCGACACGACACGATCTGCGGCAGCTCGCGCAGCTCCTCCAGGGCTTTGCCCTCGGCGATGCGCTCGGGACAGAACGAAACGTCGATCGCGCGCCTGTGCCGTTCGAGCAAGCGCTCAACCATCGCGGTCACGCCGGGGTACACGGTGCTCCGCAGGATGAGGTGCTGTCCGTCACGAAGGTGGTCGATCAAGCCCTCGATTGCCTGGAGCACACACTTGGGATCGGGGTTGAAGTGCTCGTCGACCGGTGTGCCGACGACCACGACCACGTGCTCGGCCTCGCTCACGGCTGCCGGGTCTGTGATCGGCACCAAGCGACCCGTGCCGATCAGGCGCTCGAGCGCCTCGTCGGCGCCCCTCTCGCGAAACGGCATCTTGCCCGCGCGAACCTGATCGACCGCGCCGTGGTCTCGGTCGTAGAGCACCACCTTGAGGCCCGCGTCGGCGAAGGCGATTCCGAGCGGGAGACCGACCCGGCCGCATCCACCGACGATGACCACGTCAGTCGCGAAGTGCATCCGCCCTCCTTCTGAGCGAGGAGCGCAATGCTAAGAGGGCAGATGAACGGGGGTCAACGAGGGTTCGGCGCGCGTCGATCGCTCACGAATGGGATTTTCTGGCGGGTCGTGCGGGCTCGACGGGTCGGGATCGTGCACGTTGCCGTACCCGCTGCGCGGTGTGCCGTCCGAGTGCCTGCGGGTCACGCGGCGCGGCGCGATGACTTGCAGGTCGCGAAGCGACATTCGAGACTGAACCCGGGCATGAACAACTACTGGGCCTTCCTCTCGATGGAGCCGTCGAACGAGCTGCTGGGCGACCCGGCGGCGCTGCGGGCGCGCCTGGCCGAGGACGGCTATCTCTACTTTTCCCAGCTGCTCGATCGCGATCGGATTCGGGCGCTGCGCAAGCAGATGCTCCTCGTGCTCGCGCACCACGGTTGGGTGAGCCGCGAGGGCTACTTCATGGTCGGGCGGTGCGTCCGGACACCGCTGCGCGAGGGCCAGGACGAGTATCTGCGCGCGTACGACGACGTCCAGCGGCTCGAGGCGTTCCACACGCTCGCGCACGACGAGGCGCTGCTCGCCATGATGCGCCAAGTGGTGGGTGACACCGCGTTCCCGCATCCACTCAAGATCGCCCGGCTGAGCTTTCCCGATCACTTCGAGGCCGCGACACCTCCGCACCAGGACTATCCGAACAACCAGGGCACCGAAAACCTCACGGCCGCCTGGGTCCCCGTCGGCGAGATCCCCTACGAGCTGGGAGGGCTCGCGATCTTGCGGGGTTCGCACAAGTGGGGCGTGCTGCCGCTGGACGTCCACCTCGGCGCCGGCAACCGGCGAGCGGTGCTTCCCGGCGACATGTTGGAGCAGTGCCGCTGGGTCACGACGGAGTTCTCGATGGGCGACGTGCTGTTGTTCCCGTCGAAGACGATCCACGCGTCGCTGCACAACTCGTCGGAGTTCTTCATGCGACTTTCGGTCGACTTTCGGTACCAGCTCGAGGGCGAGCCGCTCACGGATCTCGTTCTCGAGCCGCACTTCCAGCGCCTGAGTTGGGAGGACATCTATCAAGGGTGGAAGTCGACGCGGTACCAGTACTACTGGAAGTCACTCGACTACCGTGTCGTGCCGTTCGAAGACCTCGGCGTCGACGCCCGTGCCCTGCCGGAGATGTCGCAAGAGGAGATACGGCGGTTCGTGGAGTACGAGCGCCGTCGCGATGCGCGTGCAGAGCGCCGTCTGCAGGCGCTGGAGGAACTGCTCGACCCGAGCGGCGACCGCACTGCACCCTCATCAGCGCGCCTGCGTCCGCGTCGGAGCAGGTCGGGACGGGGTCGCGGCCGTCGAGTGCTCAAAGCGGGCGTCAACGTGCAAGTGGGCGTCGGGCACCGCCGGATGGACGCCCGGTGCCGCGGGAATGCGATTGCTCTAGCATGAGCGGCGCCATGGATACGGCCACTCGACTCACTGTTCAGCAGGTGACGTACTTCAGGACCTTCGGCTTCCTCACCCTCCCAGGTCTGTTCCGTCATGACATCGCGGAGATCACGGACGCGTTCGATGAAGTCTTCGCCAACGAAGGTCATGTCCGCTGGGAGACCTATGTCGAGCTCCACGGCGAACAACGGCGTGAGATAATTCCGCAGTTCGTGACCAAGCATCCGATGCTCGACCGGCTTCGCACCGACCTGCGAGTCGACGGGATCGTGCGCACGCTGCTCGGCGACGACTACGAGTATGCCGAGAGCGACGGCAACCGTTTCGACTGCGAGAGCTTCTGGCACTCCGACACGTACGGAGCGCCGATGCTCACCCACCACGTGAAGCTCTCCTTCTACCTCGACCCGCTGCGTGCGGATTCCGGCGCCATCCGCGTGATCCCCGGGAGTCAATTCTTCAAGGAGTCGTTCGCGACCGCCTTGCGCAGGGCGTTTCGCGAGCCGTCCCAAGTTCCGGAGCACCTCGGTGTCGACGCGCGCGACGTCCCCTCGGTCGCGCTCGAAACCGAGCCGGGCGACCTCGTTGTGTGGGACTTCCGCACGGTTCACGCGAGCTACCACGGCGGGATCGGGCGCCGGCTGTTCTCGATCAACTACCGCGAGAAAGCGAAGCAGGACGCGTAGGCGTTCCGCGCGCCGTTGTCGACCGTGAGCGTGACGACCACCGCCGCCCTTCTCGCACGGGCCGCACAGCTCGCGGCCGACGGCGACGCGCTCGTCGCCATTCACGAGCTCACGGTTGCGAACCGCCAGCATCCCGACGCTTCGATCGAACGCGAGCTCGTGCGGCTTCGTCACGCGGCCTGGCCCGAAATCGATCGGACCGGTCCCGAATGGGACACGCAGGTGCCCGACGTGTTCGAAGGCACCGACGGCATCCCCGAGGTCTCCGCCGATCGGCTCGACGGGCTCACGATCCGATCCGCGGTCGAGCACCACGGTGCGATCGTGGTGCGCGGCTTGCTGCCACCGAGCTGGTGTGCGCGACTGCGGGAAGGGATCGATCACAGCTGGCAGGCAATCGCGAGTTTCCAGGAGACGAAACGGCGTGACCCAGCCTGGTTCGATCCGCTCGACACGAGCGAATACGGCCTTTCGATGATGGCGCGGGCGTTCATCATGCAGGGCGGTACCGCGTACGTGCCTGATTCCCCCCGCCTGCTGTTCGACGTGCTCGAGGCGTTCGACGAGTGCGGCGCGAAGCAACTCGTCACGTCGTACTTCGGTGAACCGCCGGCCTTGTCGCTCGTGAAGCTTGCGCACCGACGGTTGCCGCCTGACGCAAAAGGCGGCTGGCACCAGGACGCGGCGGTCTACGGCATGAACGCGCGCACGCTCAACGTGTGGACACCGGTGTCGCGCTGTGGCGACGTCGCGCCCGGGCTCACGATGTGGCCGCGTCGCCTCGACTATCTCGTGAAGACGCACGGCACGACCGGTGTCGACGAGTACCGCGCGGTCGTCGAAGAGGTCGAGCTTCTCACCGCGGATGTGCCGCCGTGCTCTCCGGTCTTCGAGCCCGGTGACGCCGTGATGTTCGATCAGTTCTTGTTGCACCAGACGAACGCCAGCCCGGACTTCAGCGAACCGCGCTACGGGTTCGAGAGTTGGTTCTTTGCCCCGTCGACGTATCCCGATCCGAATCGCTGGATCCCACTCGTGTACTAGGGACCGCGCGCAACTTGCGGGTGGTGGATGGGACAGGAGGAACAAGAGCGTCGAGGGCGTGGCTCTGATCCACCACGGGTTGCACACGACGCATTGACGCTCGTGGTGCCCCTCTACAACGAGTGCCGCCGCTTCGACACGTTCGCTCCGGCACTCGCCGAGTTCATCGCGGGGCAACCTTCCGGGAGCGAGCTCGTGTTCGTCGACGACGGAAGCGACGACGGCACGCGTCGAAGTCGCCGAGTCGTTTCGTCGGCGCGCCGCCGGGAGCGCCGCGTGCATTCGGGTCGTGCGACGAGAACACCGGGGCAAGGGCGCCGCGGTCGCGCGGGACTGCAGACGGCTGTCACCCCGCTTGCCGGCTTCTGCGATCTCGACCTGTCGACGCCGCTCCCGGACTTTCGTCGGCTCGTCGACGCGGCCGCGGAAGCGCCGATCCTCGCCATCGCATCGCGCGGGCTGGCGGCTTCGCGGCTCGCGCGCCACCAATCACGTGTTCGCGAATTTCTCGGCCGGACGTTCAACAAGGTCGTGCAGCTCATGCTCGTCCCAGGTGTCGTCGACACGCAGTGCGGGGCCAAGGTCGCGCGCACGGACCTCTGGCGCGCGATCCTCCCGTTCTCGGAAGAGAACGGATTCGCGTGGGATGTCGAGATCATCGCGATCGCCCGACACCTCGCCCTGCCGGTCCAGGAGGTCGCGGTCGAATGGCGACACGAGGATGAATCAAAGGTTCGTGTCGCGCGCGATGGCCTCGCGATGCTGCGAAGTGTCGTACGCATCCGCCGCGTGCTGCAGTTGCAGTTCTCGCACGAGCTGAGCTCCGCTCGACCCGCGAGACGGCAGGCAACGGAGCCCGCGGCCCACGGATGCGAGAGCGGCCGGAAGATCCTCGGGCGACCGTGCTCGCGACCGCCAATCCCGATCACTGGTGGTTTCGGTCGAAGGCAGCCCTGGTCGACTGGGCGCTCAAGCGGTGGGGCGCCGGCGAGGGCCGCCTCGTCGATCTGGGTGGCGCGAACGGCATCGTGACGGCCCGGCTGGGGTGGCCTCCCGACGAGACGATCGTCGCCGACACGAGCCCGGCGCTCGTCGGCGAGGCGCACAACCGTTATGCGCTCGAAGCGGTCTGCTGCGATCTGGCCCGCGTGCCCGTCATCGATCATGCGGCGAGCGTCGTGTGCCTGCTCGATGTGCTGCAGTACGTACCGGATGCCGGGCCGGTGCTGCCGGAGACGCGCCGGCTCCTGGCACCGCAGGGCTTGTTGATCGTCGTCGTTCCCGGCGCATCCCCGGTTGTGGAGCGCGGCCGACGAGACGCTCGGCCACGCGCGTCGGTACCGCCGGCGTGCGTTGCAGTTGGCGCTCGAGGAAGAGGGCTTCGACGTGCTGCTCTGCTCGCACGTCTTCAGCTGGCTGTTCCTGCCGGTGTGGGCCCGGCGGCGCCGGTACGCCGGCGAGCCCCAGCTCGGGCTCGACGTCGACGCAACGTTCGTCGACCGCTTCGCGCTGGTGCTCGCGCGTCTCGAGCGTGTCGCGCTGCGCCGCATCCGACTTCCTGTGGGAACCTCGATGATCTGCGTGTCGCGGCTGGGAGGAGCGGTACCTTCCGCGCGCGTTCGAGGTACCCCTCGCGGCACGTGACACTTACCATCTGGGTGCGTGGACGATCTCTTGGCGCTCCAGGAAGCCCTGTACACCTCGCGGAATCCGACTCGCCGGTGGTTGCACTGCACACGCCGCGAGCGGATCGAAGCGGCTCTGGGCGGCGTTGCGGACGCAACCGGCCGCGGCCGGGCGCTGGAGATCGGGCCCGGGAGCGGTGTGTATCTACCTCTGCTCGTAGAGCTCTTCGACGACGTCGTCGTCACGGACATCGAGGAAACGTTCCTTGACAGCGCGCGCAGCTATGCCGCGAGCGCGCCGAACCTGAGCGTCGTCACCGACGACGTCACCGCGACGCAACTTCCGGAAAAGAGCTTCGACGCCGTCCTTTGCTCCGAAGTCGTCGAGCACATCGCCGACTCTCCGGCCGCCTTGCGCGGCATCCGTCGTCTGTTGCGGCCGGGCGGGTACCTCGTGCTGTCCACGCCGCAACGGCACAGCCCACTCGAGATCGCGTCCCGAGTGGCGTTCCTTCCCGGCGTCATCTCGGTCGTTCGTTCGGTGTACCGGGAGCCGATCCTTCCGACCGGGCACATCAACTTGCTCACACCGGCCCAGGCACGCGCACAACTCGAAGCGGCCGGCTTCGAGATTCTCCAAAGCGATCAGTCGGGCGTGTATCTCCCTGGGATTGCCGAGCTCACGGGCAATGTCGGTCTGAGGTTCGAACGATGGCTCGAGGGTAAGGCACGGCGACGACTCAGGCGATTGCTCTGGACGCAGTACTACGTCGCACGGGCGTGAGAGCGATGGGAGATCGAGCGGATCAGAAGTCGCACACCTTGGCCATCATCAACGACGGTGCTTGCAGGCCGACGATCGGCGGACGATCGGCCGTGCGCGGTGCGTGCGACCCGTCGAACCGGATCGCGAGCGGTTGTCCGGAGTTCTGATAAACCTCGACCCAAACGCGTTGATCGGCGCCGGTGCGCTGGACCCCGGTTTGCACGTAGACCTGCTGCTGTTGAAAGCCCTTCGAGCCGTCTGCGAGCAGATCCTGATCATCGAGCTCGGCAAGATCGGCGTGGTAGGTCAGATCGGTTGATGCGACCGGATAGGCGGGCTCATCCAGCTGGTTCGTTGCCACGCTCTGTTGCGGGATCCGGGCCAACTTCCGATGGGTCTTCGGTCGGATCGGGTGTCCCTCGGGCGACTTGGCATTGTCCCACGAGATGTCGAGCAGGATCGCCCACATACCTTGCGCATTCACAGTAGGGAAGATCCACGTCGCCTGGTCTGTGTCGAGCCGCGCGTTCGTCGTGTTCAGCACGATCTTGTCGTACGTGATCGGCGTCCAGGTCGCATGTCGCACGACGATGTCTTTTGTCTTCAGGGCCCACACGTATTCGCCGTGTGGCGTTTCGGTTTTCGCCGAGCTCTGCTTCGAGCAAGCGAGCGCGGTGACGGCGACACCGCCGGCCAACAGGGATCGTCGGGTGATGTCCATCTCGTCCTCGATAGGCGCTCGCGGGTTCTTGAGCGTCGCAAACGGCTGTGTCAGCCGTCAACGGTGTTTCGCAGGAGGTCGGCCTCAACTGTGCGAGCGCCGCGCGGCTCCCCGTTCGTAGCCGACGGCTGGACCATCGCCTGGTCACGTGCCTCGGCCGCTCGCGAAATCTGTCATCGGTCGGAGATGTCGACATGCAGGACGAATCAAGGCGTCACCTTGCTCGCCCGATTTGACATGTCAAATGGGAGTCGGGCTCCTCTCACGCGAGAAGTGACGCCGTGGTCGACCAGGATCAGACAGAGAAGACGCGGGCGCCTGGTGAACGCTCCGAAATGTTCGGTTCCGGCGATCACCGTAACAGTCGTATACGCGCTCGTGGCAGGATGTCGCGCCGTGAGGAACCAGTTCCGGCCGATGATGGTTGCGAGTCGCGCGACACCGGCGAACGCAGAAGTTCCAGACCAGAAATCGTACGAGCACGCTATACGTTCGGCGCAGCACAGGATGCCCCCGCGCGTGGCGCGACACGAACCGGCATTCGTCTTGTTCGTCGTCGTCGAGATGCTCGCGTTCGTGTGGTACCTCGGCATGGGCCGTTACGCGTGGTTCTTGGGCGACGAGTGGGATTCGCTTGCCGCCCGGTCGGCCTGGAACCTCGGCGACCTGTTCCGACAGCACGGTGACCACTGGTTCACGCTTCCACTGCTCGTGTTTCGTCTGCTGTGGACGACGGTCGGGTTGCGCAGCTACGTCCCATACGTGTTCGTCGTCGTCGCTCTGCACCTCATGGTCGCCGCCCTGTTGCATCGGATCATGTTGCGTGCCGGCGTCTCTCCATGGGTTTCCACAGTCGCCGCGTCGGCGTTCGTGTTGTTCGGAGCGGGCTACGTCAACATCATCTATCCCGTCCAGATCGTCTTCGACGGGTCGCTGGCGTTCGGGTTGGCGCAGATGCTCGCGGCCGACCACGACGGGGGTCTCACACGCTCGGACTGGATCGGTCTTTCTTTCGGCGTTGCGGGGTTGATGTGCTCGGCGATCGTGGTGCCCGTGACCGTCGGGGTGGGGACGGCGGTACTGATACGCCGCGGCTGGCGGCTCGCGTTGTTCCACACGGTTCCCCTCGGAGTGATCTATCTCGTATGGCTGGAGTCGCTCGGCAACAGCGCGGGCTACACGCGTGCGGCATCGCCCTTCGAGGTGTTGAAGTTCTCCGTCCGTGTCGCCTGGGCAACCCTTGTCGCGATCGGCGGATACGCCGTTCCCGCCGTATTGCTCGTCGCGATGCTGCTCGGCGCCACGCTCGGCCTCGCACGAACACCAGAGCGCATTGGTCGGCCCCTCGCATTGCCTATCGGACTCCTCGCCGGGGCGGGCGCATTCCTCCTCTTCACGGGCGCGGGTCGGGGGCGCCCGGAGATCAGCTATTTCGCGCAGCCACCAGAGGCGAGTCGATACCTGCATGTGACCGCCGCGCTGCTGATCGTGCCATTGGCCGTTGCTGCCGATTTCTTCGTCCGCCGTTGGCAGTTCGTGCTCGCCGCGGTCGTGCCGCTGCTTCTCCTCGGCATTCCGAGCGGGGTCACAGACATCATCGACCACACATACGACGTCCGCTTGGTTTCGAGCGCGCACCGGCGCGCGATCGAGATCGTGCCGCGGCTGCCAATCGCGACCCAGGTTCCACGGTCGACGCTCGTCGACCCACCCTTCAACCTGTGGCTCACTGTGGGCTGGCTGATCGACGGCGTCGAATCCGGGCGGATCCCCAACCCGGGCCGGATCGACCCCGACGAGGTGGCACACGAGACGTTCTCGCTCGCGTTGCGCCCGTTGTCGACTCCGCTCGGCGAGACGAACTGCAGGCGCGCCGCGGTCGGGAAGGTGCTCGACTTGCGCCGCGCACGCCGCGCCTGGCGATCAACGGTGTGGTGCAGCTGCGTTATCTGCCGGGAACTGGGACTGCGCTACCAAGCGTGAAGCTGGGCGCGATTGGCCGGGAGCGCACATACGAGAATGTCGCCCGCTCACTCGTCCTGCGGTTCGAAGGTGCACCCGAGAACTCGTCGCTGCGCGTATGTCGGCCGGGAAGCCCGTGATACTTGTCGCCAAGTATCGGCCAGATCGTCGGGATCGACCCGCTCGTCATTCCGAGTGGGCGCCCCCACGCCTAGACAGCGCATAGGCGCCTCGTTACAGTCCTTCGATCAGAGTCGGACTGGTTTGCCTCGAGGACGGGATCACGTCCTGCGGGTTCCGCAAGATCGCGTCGTACGCCGCGCGCCTCGAACCGGACACGCAGGCGTACTACATCTCGACCAACCGCTATCGCGGATTCAAGAGCGCGATCACCGGGAGCTATGGCGGGCGCGGCGATCTCGGCCCGGAGGAGATCGACGAGATCGCCGCAGGGTTGCGCGGCGCCGACATCGTCGGCTTCTCGTCGATGACCGGCTACGCGGACCTCACCCGTCAGGTCATCCAGCGGCTGCGTGAAGTCGCCCCCTCGACGTTCATCATCTGGGGTGGGATCCATCCGATCATCCATCCCGAAGACGCGATCCTCGCCGACGTCGACGCGATCTGCGTGGGCGAGGGCGAGTTCGCGTTCCAGGAGCTGTACGGACTGCTCGAAGCCGACCATGACCACACCCGCGTCCGGAATTTCTGGTTCAAGCGCGACGGCGAGGTCGTGCGCAACCCGTTCCTGCCGCTGCTGACCGCGGAGGAGATGGAGACGATGCCCTTCCCGCAGTACGGGGAAGGGGAGAAGATCTATCGCGCCGGGCAGGGCTTCGTGCCGATGCGGCTCGGCGACTATCTCGCCAACGACGGACTCGGCTATTCGACCGTGTGGTCGATCGGGTGTCCGTTCCACTGCACGTTCTGCGGGAACACGAAGTTCATCGCCAACGACGCTTCGTACAAGAAGATTCGTCATCCGAGTCGCGCGCTACATCGTCGACGAGATCAAGCACTTGCGCGCGCGGTTCCCGCATGTGAGCCAGGTCAGCTTCCACGACGACAGCTTCATGGCGATCACGTACCGGGAGCTCGAAACGTTCGCCGAGCTCTGGCACGACGAGTTGGGCATTCCGTTTGCCGTGTACGGCGTCATCCCGAACTACGTCAAGCCGGACAAGTTCGAGATCCTCTCGTGGGCGGGCATGAACCGCGTGCGCATGGGGATCCAGAGCGGGAGCCAGGCGATCCTCGACTTCTACAAGCGGCCGACCCCGCCCGAGCGCATCGAAGAAGCAGCCGACGTCATCGGGTCGTACGCACCTCGGTACCACATCCCGCCCGCGTACGACATCATCGTGGACAACCCGATCGAGACGCGTGACGACGTCGTCGACACGCTCGAGCTGCTGTACCGCGTTCGCCGGCCCTATACGTTGCTCGTCTACTCGCTGAAGGTCATCCCGAACACCGAGCTCGAGAAGGCGATGAAGGAGCGCGGGGTCGACATCGAGGAGATCTCGGCGAACTACAGCCGGATCCCGCACCGCGCGGCGAACCTGCTCCTGTACGTCCTCGCTGTGTGGCGGCCGCCGCGGTGGCTGTTCGACCGTTGGTTGCGGCGGGTGCAGGCGAGCGCAACTCCACAGCGCGAATACCCGATGCTCGGAATGCTGCTGCGCACGGTGTACGTCTGCAAACGCGTCTTCGACCATCTGCGCTTCATGGACTTCTCGATCATTCCCGGTTGGTCGGGCTATTTCGCGTGGCGCATCGGGTTGGTCGGGCTCTGGCGACGACGCTTCGTCGCGCGCCGGCCGCGCCCGCCCAAGAAGAGTAGGGGCGAACGGCCGACGATCCCCGTTGTCGTCGTCGACCGAGACGCACCAGCGATTGGCGCTGCACATTCGGGCAGCGAACCGATCGCCGACAGCGCAATAGCGCGTTCAGGCCCGGCACCATCACGTACTCGACGATGGCACGCCAGGGCGTGTCAGCGCTTCGGCGAGACGAGGAAGTCGCCGACGGCCAGCGCGTCGAGGCCCATGGAGTGCATGGCCGCGATCGCGTCCTGCGGACTTTCGACCATCGGCTCGCCGTAGCCGTTGAAGCTCGTGTTCAGCACGAGCGGCACGCCGGTCAACTCGTGGAAGTACGAGATCAGCCGGTGGTACAGCGGCTCGATGTCGCGCTCGACGGTCTGCACGCGCGCGCTGCCGTCGGCGTGCACGATGCCGGCCACCTTGTCGCGCACCTCGTGTCGGGTGTTGACCGCGACGAGCATGTACGGGCTCGGTCCGAGCATCTCGAAGTACTCGTCGGCGTGTTCGCCGAGCACGCTGGGCGCGTACGGACGGAACCACTCGCGGCGCTTGATCTCGCGGTCGAGCCGCTCCTTGCTCGCCTTGGTACGAGGGTCGGCGAGGATGCTGCGGTGTCCGAGCGCGCGTGGACCGAACTCGGCGCCGCCCTGCACCCAGCCGATGATCCTGGCCGCCCGCGATGAGCGCCGCGCAATCCCTGGCGATGTCGTCGCTCTTCTTGAACGTCGTGCTGGTGTCGTCGTGCAACGCCTGCACGATCTCCGCCTCCGACGCGGTCGGACCGAGGTAGTCGTGGCACCGGGGGGTGACGTTCCTCACCGCCGAGCACGACGTGATACCCGTACATCGCGGCGCCGACGGCCAGCCCACGATCGCCGGCGTTGGGGAACACGTAGAGCTCGCGAAACGGCGTCTCCTGCAGCAGCTTCGCGTTGGCGACGCAGTTCAGACCGACGCCGCCGGCGACCGCGAGGCGATCTTTTCCGGTGCGCTCGTGGATGCCGCGGCAACGTGCACGAGGATCTCCTCGGCGAACTTCTGGAAGCCCCAAGCCAAGTCGTAGTGATCCTGCGTGAACGGCGTGCCCTTCTCGTGTGGCGCGCAGAACTTCTCCATGTGGTCCATGTAGCTCAGCCCGTCGCGCGAGGCACGCACCGGAAGTTCGAACAGACCGTCGTCGAGGAGGCGGATGGCGTCGGGACGCGCCTCGCGGTAGAAGCGATCGGTCCCGAACGCGGCGAGCGCCATCGTGTTGCCTTCTTGCTCGTCGTGGAATCCGAGGTGTCGCGTGACGGTCGCGTACAACCCGCCGACCGACGCCGGCGACATGATCTCGTCGAGGACGCGCACCCGCCCACCGACACCTTCGGCCATGGTTGTTGAAATCGCCTGCCCGCCGAGCCGCTCGAGCGACTCACCGGTTCCGTCGATCGTCATGATCGCGGTGTCGTCCCACGGACTCCCGAAGTAGGCCTGGTACGCGTGGCACACGTGGTGTTCGAGATCGAACATCGTCTTCGTGTCACCGAAGTACTCGCAGAAGGCGTCGTATGGCGCCCGGTTGCTGCGAATCGGCCGGATGTTGTCGTTCGTCTTGACGACGAGGTCGATGTCGGCATCGGCGAGCGTCGTCTCGCCGCAGACCGCCTGCAGCATCGTTGGGAACACTTGGTAGAAGTCGGCGATCGGCGGTATCGGGTCCGTGCCGAAGCTCTTGAGCACGGCCGCGAGCGTGCGCTTGTAATCCGGTACGGTCGCGAGCGCGAACTTTGTGCGGGTCAGGCGCTCGAGATTTACTGCAGCGACGATGCGGCCGTCCTCGACGAGGCAGATTGCACTGCCGTGACCCGAGAAACTGAGACCGAGAACCCTCATGCGGAGGCGTCTGCCGCGTGTCTGCCGTCCGGCGCCCTCCGCATCCCGCGCATCGCAGCATGGTAGCCCGCCCGATCATCATGCGAAAACGGCGAACGCTCACAACGCGCACGAAGCGTTTCGTTGAGCGCTCAGTCCGACGCCGGTACGCTTGCCCGCTCCCGACACGGGGATTCGTCACCTGAGCACCGCACTCTGCCATCCCGATCGCTCGCGTTGGTGATGCCGTGTCGCTGAGCCGCTACCTGCTTGGTGTCGCGCTGTTCACCGTTTTCACCGCGTCGATCGCGGTCGCGGCGCGTTCTGTACGGCGCCGTCTCTTGCACGAGTGGGCCGGTCCGCCGGCAGTTCTCGCCACGTGCGTCATCGGGCTTGCGCTGACGCTTGCGCTCGCTGAGCTGCTCGGCACCCTGCGCATCTTCCGTCTCGTACCGGTCGTGCTCGCGTCCGTCGTTGCCGGCGCGGCCGCGTGGTGGTGGCGTGCAGACGCCGAGCTTGTCGACGACACCGCAGATGTCGCGCCCCCTGCCAACGATCGGTCGATGCTCGTCGTCTGCGTCATTGCCGTCGCCGTGGTCGTTGCCGCGTGGACGACGCCGACTGTCGCGGCGCTGAAAGACGGCATGACGAACATCGACACGAACTGGTATCACCTGCCCGTCGCGGCCCGCTTCGTGCAGGACGCGACGGTGACCAACGTGCACTATCTCGATAGCACGCCGCTCACCGCGTTCTACCCGGCTTCCACGCCGCTGCTGCATGCGCTCGGGATGATGCTCATGGGCAGCGACATCCTCTCGCCACTCGTGAACCTCGCCTTTCTCGCGCTCGCGCTGTTGGCCGCGTGGTGCATCGGTCGCCCGTTCGGACTCGCGCCCGTCACCCTTGTCGCCACGACGGCCGGCCTGGCACTGCCGATGTTGAGCTCGACACAACCCGGCGGCGCGTACAACGACATCGTCGGTATCGCGTTCTTGCTCGCTGCCGGCGCCGCGCTGGCGACGGCTACACGTGTGCCGCGACCAACCGACACTGCGATTGGTGTCGCCGGAGTTGCCGCCGGGCTCGCGATCGGGACGAAATACCGAATTCATCGTGCCGGTCGCGGTCTTGACGCTCGGCGTGATCGTGATCGCACCCAAGGGTCGGCACGTCCGGCGGACGTTGACGTGGACGGTGCCGATGCTGCTCGTGGGCGGCTTCTTCTACGTCCGCAACCTGTTCATCGTGGGCAACCCGGTGCCGGCGTTCACGGCGCGTCTTGGCCCGGTCAGCTTGCCGAGCCCTTCGAGTGGTGTCGAAGAGGTCGCGCCGATCGCGGTCTTGCCCAAACGGCAGCTGTGGCACTCGATCTTCGTCCCGGGAACCCGCGACGCCTTCGGTCCGGTGTGGTGGCTCGTCCTCGCTCTTGTCGCAGCGGGTGTGGTGTTGGCAGTGTGCGCGACCCGGGACGCGTTCGTGCGCATCCTCGGATGCGTCGCGGGGGCTGCTCTTGCCGCGTATCTCGTCACACCCGCGTCGATCGGCACGCGGCGGCTCCCGATCGAGTTCAAGTTCAGCCTGCGCTACGCGGCCGCGGGTGTTGTGCTCGCGCTCGTCTCACTCGCGCTGATGGCGCGTCACCCCGCCTCCAGATGGTTTGTGCTGTCCGTGCTCGGCGCCGTGATCGCGCTGACACAACTCGACCCCGCGATCTGGCCGACCGACCTTCGCGACAGCCGATTCAGCGAGCCGGTACACGGCGGCGCGCCGATCGTGGGGATTGTGATTGGTGGTGCGGTGCTCGTCGTCGGGGTGGTGCTCCTACTCAGGGGAGGTGCGCGATACCGGCCGTCGGTGGCGGTTGTTGCGATCGCGGGTCTCGCGATCGTCGGCGTCGGCGCGGCGGTCCACCACGAGTACGTGAGGAACCGATACCAACATGCGTCCTATCTACGGGCGACGTACCGCTGGGCGCGTGGCGTGCATCACCAACGCATCGCGCTCGTGGGGACACCCCTGCAGTACCCGTTGTATGGCGCCGACCTCTCCAATTTCGTGCAGTACATCGGTCGGCGCGGCGCCCACGGGTCCTTCGCGGCGATCACCACCTGCGCCGAGTGGCGGCGCGCGCTGGAGCGCGGTCGCTACGACTATGTGCTGACGGCGCCGAACCCGCTCTTGCCTACGACGCCGATCGAGGAGGTATGGACGCGAAGCGATCCCGCCGCGACCGTTGTGTTGCGCGAAGGCGACGCGACCGTCTTCCGGCTCGACGGTCGGCTCGATCCCGGCGGATGCCGCCAGCTGGGCCCGCGGGCATCCGTCCGGGCGCGGTCGTCGTCGTAGCTGCCGGTCCTTGCGTTCGTTTCAGAACGCCATCCCCTGATACGTATCGGGAAACGTCGACACCGCGAAGAACCACGACTCGACCGCGTAACGAGCGCCCGTCATTCCCTCGGTCACCGCGCTTCGGTGCACAAGCCGCTCGTCGAAGAACAACGCGTCGCCCGCGCGAAACACCGGTCGTACGATCGCGGACGGGGCAGCAATGCGTTCCACGAGCTCATGACCGATCCCCGTGGGAAAGAACGCGCCTTCGGTGCCGGTCTCGAGAAGGTTGCTGACACGGCGGGCCACGAGCTCGAGGCCCGGCACCTCCGCGTCGCCCCCGCAGTCCGTCAACGCCAGCCACGCATTGAGCGAACGCACTCCCTCGCCCATGAACGCGCCGTCCTGATGCCACGAAGGGATCGTCTGTGGCATGACCTTGCGCAGCGTCAGCTTCTCCAGGGACACGGCGGGCGCTTCGCCGAAGTAGGCGGCAAGGATCTCGCGCAGGCCGATCGCGTGGTACAGCTCGAGGACGCGGCACGCGACGAGTGGCGACTCAACCGCCCACACGCCGCCGCCGCTGCGAACCCACTCGCGCATGGCGGGTTTCTGGGCGGTACCGGCGAAGGGTGTGAACCAGCGCGACGTCTCGGCTTCGGATCGGCTCCCGGCCATCCACGCGTCGATGGCCGCGAAGCTGCGCTCGATCCCCTCGGCGAGTGCGGCGACCGTCTGCGGCGTCGCCAGACCGCGCACGATCACCGAACCGTGATGCAGGATGGCGCCTCCGACCGACTCCGTCGTGAGCTCATCCGGCCCGAGCTCGGGCGTGTCGCCGACGTCGGGGCAGGGATCGGGAAGAAGCGGCGGCCACGCGACCGGCGAAGCCTTGTTGGCGAGCTGCGCGAACGCGCGCCGGCGCAGATGGAGTTGCCGGGAGGCCAGATCGAGATCGTCGAACTTATCGGCGGCTCGCAAGGCGTCGATCGCGTCGAGCAGGCGCCCGTCGGCCTCCAGCGCGTCGACCCTGCTCATCACGCCCGAGCCGGTCACGTCCAGCAGCGTAGTCAGCGAACTTGCCCGCGCCGCGGTGCGAGCGTGCGCGCCGTCGTCATGGTGGGCAGCCGTCCGGGTCGAGCGGCCCGGCAAGCCGATACAGCTCGACCCCGCGGAGATCCCGCGTGTCGTCGCGCACGACGAGCTGCGCGTGCGGATCGGTGCTCGTCCAGCGAACCTCGCGCGGGCGTTCGGTCCTGAAGGAAGACGTTCGGGGCGATGAGGACGTAGTCGTAGCCGCCCGCTGCGAGAGCACGGCGCCACTCGCGGCACGTCGTGGGAACCGTGAACCAGCCGGCACTCGAGGTGCGCCCGAGATACTGCACGTAGTTCGTCAGCGCGGTGCCGTAGAGCGGATACTGCAATTCTGTGCCCCACACCGCAATGCGTTGATGCTTCTGGTCGCGCGCCCACCGGTAGACGTTGGGCATCGGCGGCGACGACGTGTAGCGGTGACGCAGGTACGTTTCCTGTAACGGATACCCACCAACGACGAGTACCGAGGCGAGGCCTACCAGCGCCGCGCTGGCCACCGCACCGCGAGGAACCCGTGCGAGGGCGAAGGCGACACCGATCGCGGCGACGACGGCCGCGAACGCGACCCCGACAATGATGTCAACGGTCGCGACGCGCTCGACGAACAAGCGGTTCGCGCCGCCCCATGACCAAATCGTCTCGCCGTACTGCGTGGCGACGAGCCCGGCGGCGAGTACTCCGAGCACCGATCGGGCGCGGTTCGCACGGACGAGTGCCGGCGCGGTCGGCAACAGGCACAGCCCGAGTACGAGCGCCGGTGAGAGGTACCGCACGTTGAAGACGAAGAACAAAGGTTGGTCGCCGGTCCCGAGGTACTGCGGCGTGAAGAGGAAGGCGACGATCGAACCGAGTACGACGACCCCGAGCATGCGCTCGAGCACCAGCCGTCCGGAGACGATTGCGAGGACGCCTCCACCGATCGTGAGCGCAAGCACGGCCCACCACGCGAGCCCGAGCGACTGGCGCAAACCGGGGAAGTAGTACGTGCGCCACACCGAAGCGCGCAGTAGGTAATGCGCAGCCGTATACGACTGCGGAGTGCCCGGTTGGGTCGGAAGGCCGAGGGGACCGAACGAGAGCGACGGCAACGGATTCCCGACCGCGATCCAGTTGCGCACGTAGTAGTAGCCACCCGCAACGATCAACGCGCCCACCAAGAGCGCCGCGTCACTCGGGAACCGCCGCCGGCCCGCGCCGCGTGCCCAGGCGTCGACAACGACGGCGATCGCCAACAACCCGATCGGCGCAAGGAGCGTGAACTTCGTGCCGGCGGAGAGCCCGGCCGCGAAGCCGGCGAGCACCAGCGCGAACCGATGACTCGAACGGGCGGCGGTACGTACGGCCTCGGCCTCGAGCGTCAGCGCGACTGCGGTGAGCAGCAGTGCGATGCCGACGACATCGGTGTACGCGCCGCCGGGCTGTGTCGCGACGAGCCCGGGATTCGAGAGCACGACCGCCACGGCGACGGTCGACGCGGGCGCCACTCCGTAGCGTTCACCGATGGACCACGCGGCCAGCAGAGCGAGCGCGAGCCATGCGAGATTGGCGACCGGAGACAGCAGGTCGCTTCGGAACCACTCGATCCCGAGCGCATGCAGCAAGGGAGATGTCGCGGGAAAGAACGCCGTCGCCGTGCGAGCGTCGACGAAGAGGATGTGAGTCGTCGAGCTCGATTGCGCGTACCGCGCGGCGTTCGGCATGTGGTACCAGAGCGTGTCGATGGTCTCCATCCCGTGGCGATACGACGCCGCCGTCCGGGCAACCCAAGACGCGACGACGACCGCGACCGCGAGGGCCGCCACGACGTTGCCGGCGCGACCGAGCACGGGCGCGGCGGCTTGACGGCGCGCCAGAGGTGTGGGTCCCAGGCGCCGCCCGACAGTCCAGCCCGCGGCGCCGACCACGGCGAGGGCTGCGCAGAGGGCGAACCGACGAAACGCGGAAACCGTCCCGAGCGCCTCCGATACCACGACGATCGTGACGAGCACCACCGCTATGACGGCGAGGCTCGCGGTTGCGCGTGACGCTCCGGTCAGCAATGTTCGCTGCAGCTGACGAGCGCCGACGACGAGCGGCACCACGGCGATCAGTCCAGTGGTGATCCCGATCGTGTACACCGTGAATCCCATGTTTGCTCGTGACGCTCAGCGGCCGGCCCGACAAAGCCGAACGTTGCTGGGTCCGTCCGGTGCGATGCGCAGCGGTACGGGCCCAGTGAGCATCTCCAAGACGAGCGTGCGATCCGCCGGACCGTAGGTCACCGGGGGAAGGGACGCCGCGCCGCTGCCTGTGTACGCGAGGTTGACTGCACGGCCACGGCCCACAGTGATCAGATCATCTTGCTGCACGGGAATGGTGACTGGCTGATTGATCGTGACGCACCGTCCATTCGAGACGGACGGTGCCGTCTGTACCTGCTTGACGACCAGATTGAGCGACGCAGCCGACTCCGCCGCGGGCGTGATCGCGCCCGGAGAAGGGATTCGTCCCGAGGCTGCTCCCGCGCGGAGCCACTCGATGGTGACCTTCTGAACGAACGGCACGAAGGGCTCGTACGTCTTCGGAAGCTCGCTGGTGATCGGCAGTCGCGCGGTGGTCAGGATCGTTTGCCGCTCGAGCCGTACGAACGGCAGCCAACGATCGAGATACCGCGTCAGCTCACCGATGTTCCCCGGGACACCGAGAAGGAGGACGATCACGGCTGCGATCGACCCGGCTCGACCGAGCCGGCGGCCAAGCGCATCGACTGCCACGGCGAGCGCAGGGAGCACGAGCGCGGCGACGATGTACAAGTATCGACTCGGCGCAGGCGGCTGGCGGAACACTGTCGTCGGCTGTGTTGCGCGACCGATCGCAACGATTGCAAGAAAGACCACACCGCCGATCAAGAGTGCCGCCGGCGCGGCGATCCGCCTCCGAAGTTCGCGTCCACGTAGGGGACGCCACGCGACAGCGAGCCCGAACACGAGCGCCGCGCCAAGGAGCGCGCCGAGCCCCGGGAGCTGACCGAGCGCGTCGAACGTCGCACGCAAGTCGGTGCCGATGAAGCGAGCCACCTCGCCGAACCCGGCGTTCGTCGTATAGCTGTCTCGCGCGGTGCTCACGAACCAGACGAGGTACACGGCCGCGAGTGGCAGCACATGGAACAAGGCGATTCGCGGACCTCGCCGTATCGCCGCGGCCAATCCGACTATGACCGTCATGGTGACGGCGACGCCCGAGCAGAGGAGGCCGGCCAGACCGGCGAGCAGACCAAGCGCGTCCCGTCGCGAGAGGGAGCCGTCGTGGTCGGCGAGTATCAGGTGAACGAGCCCGAACGCCAACGCGCCGACGAAACCGATCTGAAACGCGAAGACGATGTCGTCGTAGCCGGTGCCGAAGAACACGAAGAGCACCGCCCCCGCGGTAGCCGTCCACGCGCGCACGCCCGCCCGGCGCATGATGACGCGCAGGAGACACGCGACCGCGACGTGAAGGCAAACGACAATGGCGAGATACGGGAGGTAGCTCCGTAGTCCGACCAACTGCCACAGAATCCGGAAGGTGATGACCGGGAGAGTCGACCAGTGCTCGTTGTGAGGACGGAAGAGGTCGTGGAGACTGCCACCGTTGCGGTCCGCGAGGAAGTACCAGTCGTCGGCGTGGAACCATTGATCGCGCGCCAAGACGAGATACATCGCAGCTGCCGTACTGGCCGCCGCGATGAACACCGCGAGCGCGAAACGCCCGTTCGCGTTGGCGGCCGGTGACGCAGCGTCGCGTCGAGCTTCTCGATCGCGACGAAGTCGCGTTTCGATCAGAATGCGAGCTCCTGACACCCGGCTCGCACACCGGGATCGGCGCAATCGAGGTGCGGGAATGCTGCACATTGGAGTTGCGGAGGTCGCCGGACGAGGGCCACGTCAATGGACGTGCGTACGCCGAGCAGCACGTCGAGGACCGTTGAGAGCCGCCCGTGCGCTTCCACGCGGGCACCTTTGGTCTCCACCGCGGCGCGGGACAACGCGTCCAGCGTAGCGCGAGCTGTCCGGGTTCGACTACGTTCAACGCCGATCGGGCATCGCGAAGGGGCCGCCGAATGGAGTTGTCGGTCGACATCGAGTTGACCAATCGATGTAACGCCAAATGCCACTTCTGCCCCGCGATCAGACGCCACACGAAGGCCTCATGTCGCCGGAGGTGTACGACAAGTCGCTCGAGCGCGCCATCGAGTATCGCGACGTAGCGCGGGAGCTGCTCGACTCGACGGTCCGCATCAGCCTGTGCGGTCTCGGCGAGCCGCTCCTCAATCGCCACGCGCCCGAGTGCGTGCGCAAGGCGCGCGACGCCGGCTTCGATGTCGCGATCTCGTCGAACGGATCCCTGCTCGACGAACGTCGTGGCAGCGCGCTGCTCGACGCCGGTCTCCAGAAGATCCTGATCAATGTCGGCGACGAGGGCGAGGAGTACGAGGAGGTCTACCGCCTCCCGTTCGACAAGACGCGCGACAACGTGGCTCGGTTCGCGGCAATGGCCGAGGGGCGGTGCGAGGTCTGTGTAGTGCTCGTCGATCATCACCGGGACACGAGCCACATCGAGAAGATGAAGCGATTCTGGCGCGAGTACGGTATCCGAAGCTTCTACACCTACGGCATCATGAATCGCGGCGGCGCGTTGTTCGTCGATCACATGCAGTTCGAGAGCCTGCCCCAGCTCGAAACGGCGCGGGCGCGTCTGTCGACGCACGGTGGCACGCCCGTGTGTGGGGCACCGTTCGGATATCTGTTCGTCGGTTACGACGGGCAGTACTACCTGTGCTGCTCAGACTGGAAGAAAGAAACACCGATGGGCAGCGTCTTCGACGAATCGTTTCTCTCCGTCACGCGCAAGAAGCTCGAGTTCGTCGTCACGCGTGAACCAGTGTGCAAGACGTGCAACCTCGACCCCCTGAACCGGTTGACCGACGAGTTGCGCGCAGTCGACGAAGGACAAGCCGATCCCGCCGACGGTGAGGCACTCGTCACGTCGATCACGGCGGACAACGCGCTCGTCCACGACCTCGTCGCCCGCCTCGGTAACCCCGTGCCTGAGCCGGGCTCCATCCCGCTGCGCCGGTCCATCCCTGTGCGCGCGAGCTGACGACCTGCACGCCGCAGGATCAGCAGGTTGCAGATCCGCGGCCGACGGCAGGCTGCGGTCCGTCACTGCTGCATCGGATGAATTCTGCAAAATGGGCGCGCCTTGTCTTCGTGGGTGCGCTGGTAGGTGCCGTGCCCCTCTATCTCGTGCGCGGGCACGAGCAGTGGTTCTTCCTCGACGAGTGGGACTTCCTCACGAGCCGGAAGCTCGGAAGCGCGAACGATCTCTTCCGCCCGCACAACGAACACTGGTCGACGCTGCCGATCATCGTGTACCGGGTCTTGTGGCATCTCGTCGGCCTGCGCAGCTACATGCCGTATCAACTCGTGTTGATTCTGTTGCATCTCACAGCGGCAATTCTGCTGCGCAGGATCATCCTCCGCGCCGGTGTCGATGCCTGGATCGCGACCGCAGCGGCGTGTGCGTTCGTGTTTCTCGGCTCCGGACGGCAGAACATCGTCTGGGCGTTCCAGATTGGCTTCGTCGGCTCCTTGGTCTGCGGGCTCGCGCATCTCATACTCGCCGACCATGACGGACCTGCCGACGGCAGGGACGTGTACGGCTTGCTCGTCGGCGGTATCGGTCTGTTGTGCTCGGGCGTCGCGGTGACGATGACAATCGTCGTAGGTGTAGCCGTATTGCTGCGTCGAGGATGGCGGCTCGCGGCCCTGCACACCGCGCCGCTTGCATGCGTCTACCTCGTATGGTTCGGTTTCGTCGGGCATCGTGGGTATGAGGGCGAGCAGTCCTCTCTTGCGCAGGTGCCGAGATTCGTCGCGACCGGGCTGGCAAATTCGTTCACCCGAATGGGACAACTTTGGGGTATAGGCGCGCTCCTCGGTGCGCTGCTCGGCATTGGTCTCGTGGTGGCGTGGGCACGCTGCCCATTCGAACAGTTCCGCCGCACCGCCGCCGTGCCCGCCGCCCTGCTGATCGGCGCCGTGGTGTTTCTCGCGATCGCGGGGTACGGCCGTTCGCTCGCTGGCACGAGCGCCGCGCGTGCGCCGCGCTACGTGCATCTCGTCGTGGCCATGGCGCTGCCGGCGCTTGCGATTGCAACGGATGCGCTGGTGCGCCGCTGGCGAGGACTGGCGCCACTTCTCGTATTGCTGCTCGTGATCGGCATTCCCGGAAACGTCGAGGCGATCGAACTCAGCGGTACTGCCCGGTTCACGAAGGGAAGCAAGAGCCTTGTCTTGGCGCTCCCGCAGTCACCGTACGCGGGTCGTGTGCCCCGCTCGCTCCGGCTCGATCAAGCCGGGCTGGGCGGGGTGACCGTCGGTTGGTTGCTCGACGGAGTGCGGTCGGGACGGATACCTACGCCCTCGGGCGTCGCGCCGGAGACGGCGGCCGCGGCGACGCTCATGCTCGTGCTTCACCAGAGCGCGGAGCCGGTTGCGACGACGGCGTGTCGAGCTTTCCCCGGCGCCGTGACGGTGAACACCGATGCACGCGACGTGTTCGTCCTGGACGGAGGTCTCGTCGAAGCGCGTGTCAGACTGACGAACGGATCGTTCTCGAAGCCGCGTACGTTCCCGGCCGGGAGTGGATCGTATGTCCTCGTCGAGACCGGAGGCGTCACCATCACTTTCTCCCGACCGAATCGGTCAACGGCACAGTTCGAGATGTGCCGCCGCGCCTGAACGCGTGCGCGCGAGGTCGCGTCGAGAAGGACGCTGATGTCGGTGACCCGTTACGTCGTCGCGCTGCTCCTCGGCGCAATCGCGCTCGGTCCCCTCGTCGTGGGGGCACGGAGGATCCGCAGACGTTTTCTCGTTGAACTGACCAACTGCGAGAGCGCCATCGCGATCGCCGTAATGTGCGTGAGCGCGATCGTAGTCGCCGGCGAACTGCTCGGAACGCTCGGAATGTTCCGACGCATCGCGATGTGCCTACTGCTCGCTGCAATCGGTCTCGTCGGATGTGTGTTCGGCTCGAGCACACCGACCGAAGTCGCACCGTTGCGCAAGCAAGTCGGGGGACTCGGCACGCAGTTGGTGACCGTCGGGATCGTCGCGGTCGTCGTTACGTCGTGGACGGCGCGAGTAGCTGCCTCGCTGCGACACGGAATGGAAACGGTGGACACCCTCTGGTACCACATGCCCACTGCCGCGCGGTTCGTACAGACGGGCTCCACGACTTCGTTGCACTACGTGAACGCCGATCCGGTGACGGTCTTCTATCCCGCGACCTCACCGATCCTGCACGCGTTCGCACTGCAGCTCTTCTCGAACGACTTCGCATCGCCGTTCCTGAATCTCGGGTGGCTGGCGCTGGCGCTGCTCGCATCGTGGTCGATCGGCGCGGCCTATGGCGTCGCTCCCGTGACGCTGGCCGGCGGTGCGATCGTGGTGTCGACGCCCGGGTTCGTGGCGACGCAGCCGGGCGGCGCGTACACCGACATCGTGGGGCTGGCCCTCTTCCTGAGCTCAGTCGCACTCTTGCTCCATGCGCAACGGCTTCGAGAGACGCGACCGCCGGTCATGATCGTGAGTGGGCTCGCGGCGGGCCTCGCGCTCGGCATGAAGTTCACGTTCCTGGCGCCCGTCGGGGCGCTCACGCTTTCGCTGTTTTGCATTGTTCTGCTCGGCGCGCCCTGGGCACGACTTCGCGCCGCGTTGGCCTGGAGCGTGCCGTGCTTGCTCGTCGGTTCGTACTTCTACGTCCGCAACGCGGTGAGGGTCGGCAATCCGCTCCCGCAGCTCTCATTCGGCCCGCTCGATCTGCCGACGCCCCCGGTCCGGCAGCAGACGTTTACCGTCGCGCAGTACCTCTTCGAGGATTCGATCTGGCGCCGGTTCTATGTTCCCGGACTCTGGGACGCGCTCGGCCCGGCTTGGTGGTGCATCGTCGGCACGGCGATCGTGGGGAGCGCGCTTGCAATCGTGAAGGGCGGCGCGCTCCTGCACAGGCTCCTCGGCATGGTCGTCATGATGTCGGTCGTCGCGTATCTCTTGACCCCGCAGTTCCTGGGCTTCGTCAACCGACCGGTGTACTTCGTGTTCAACGTGCGCTATGTCGCGACCGCGCTTGCACTCGGTCTGTGCTTGTTGCCGATCCTGACGGGGTTCAGGCGCGTGGCGAAGTGGGTGTTCGCGTCGTACGTCGGCATGTTCGCCGCCACTCAGTACGGACCAACGATCTGGTCGTGGAGCTCCGTGCTCGCTCGGGCCCGGTTCGTCGAACGCGTGGCGACGTTCGACGTCGTGATCGGCATCGCCGTTGGCTTGCTGACGCTCGCACTGGGCTTCGTATGGCTGACGCGACCGGATTGGCGACCGCCTGTCACGCTGGCGGCACTCTTCTGCGTCGCGCTCTTGGCGTTGGGCTACCCGTTGCAGCAGTCGTATGTGCGCCACCGCTACGTGGGAACCTTTCCGCTCTTCGAAATCTTCAATTGGGCGCGGCGGCAGCACGATCAGCGCATCGGCGTGGTCGGTGTCGTGACGCAGTATCCGCTGTACGGCGTCGATGATTCGAACTTCGTCCAATATCTCGGCAAGCGTGGAAAGGATGGCGCCTTCGCGCCGGTGACGTCCTGCGTGGATTGGCGGCGCATCATCAACGCCGGTCGCTACAACTACCTCGTCGTCGTCCCCGAGTCTTTCGGGTTGAACGCGAACGCGAGCCCTGCGCCGGAACTCGCGTGGACGAGTTCCGATGCGCACGCTCGCGTCGTGCTCGAGGAAGGTAGCCCGCGCGCTCCAGCAGCTGTCGTCGCGCTGTCAGGAGGGCTCGACCCTGATGCCTGCCCGGCATAGGTTTGCCACATGACCGCAGGGCACCGTCGGCAACTCGCGGGCGGATGCGTCGAGCGGCGCGACTGACGTTCAGCTTGCGTGTTGCGCGCCCGCGTCCGCGCCAGTGCCGAACTGCGCGTCCATGCCGGCCCGGAGCGCGTCGATAGTCAACAAGCCCGGAGGTGTGGGAAGCGCCCGATAGAGGCCTGCGCCGTCGATTTGGAGGAGGAAGACGCGTTCGCCCGCCGCAGTCATCTCGGTGAGTGTCCGGCTTCCGCCCCAACCCATCACGTAGTTGCCGGTCGGCAGGACGCGGACGCTGCCACAACACGCCGAAGTCGGCACGAGCGGGTCACTCAGGTCGCGCAGGAGCGTCGCGGTGCGAGCTGTCTCATCGATTCGGTACTTGACCGCCCGCGGTGCCCGGAATCCCGTGCCGTTGTCGTGCAAGCTGACGATGTCGTCGCCAAGCAGCCGGGCATCGTGTTGGCCGCTGAAACTGCCTCCGGCGTCGAACACCGGGTCGCCTACAACCTCGAGGCTCTCCGGCCGCGTCTGACCCGCCGAGTTTCCAGTCGATTCTTCCCGTCGCATAGTCGATCTTGTAAACGGCGTCGAGGTGGCGGAAAGACACAATGAAGCCGTCACCGGTGTACTCCACCGAGTTGAAGTGGAACGGGTCGTAGGCGCCTTCCGAGTTCGGCGGAAGCGCGTGCGCAACGTGCCGTGGTCTCGGTGATCGGAAGGTTGGTAGCCGTACTCCACCCCCACACGATCTGGCCGGAAGGCGTGATCTCTTCGAGGACGTTGTCGATGATCGTCGTGTTCGCGGGGCCGCCGGTCGGTCGCAAGTCGACACCGGAGCGTTTGGTGTCTGTAGCCATCACGTAGTTGCCGTTCGGAAGCTTGATCAGGTCGTGAAAGTCGGCGGTACCGTATGTGTGGATCTCGCGGACGAGCGAGCCGTCCAAGGCGTGCTCCTCTGCGCCGCCCGGCGCAACAAAGCGTGTCCAGGCGACGTTGCCGTCAGGCAGCACTTCGGTGAACAGCGTGTCGGTCTGTGGCATCCACCACACCGGCACGCCGTTCGTATCGAAGATGACCGGATAGCTCGGTCCGAAGAGCCCGTTGGTTTGCAGAACAGTGACGTAGAAGTCGGCCTGTGTCTCACCGGTTCGTTGCGCGGTCCAGGTCGGGAAGTCGGAAGGTATGCAGCGGACGTTGTACGTCCGGGTGGCTTCGGAAGCCTGCTGCACCGTGATGGTGAACCTTTGCCCGACGTCGCGGCTCACGACCGTGCTGAAACGGCCGCTTTCCGGCGGGCTGCCATCGACGGAGGCCGTCGTGTCGTCGGGCGCGCTCACTGACACGTCCACCGGGGTGCTCGCGCTGCACCGGCTCACGTAATCCGTGATCGAAGGGCTGAAACTCGGAAACAGCGCAGGAGATGTCGTGATCGACAAGGTCGGCGGCGGAGCCGGCTCGCACTTCGCGCCCACCCCCACGACCGCGAGTGCGGCGGCGAGGAGTCCCACACGCATGCGACGAACGACGGGACGCCCGGTCATCCGTCGCAATGAGCGAAGGGTGTCGCGGATGTCATGCACCCCCATACACGAGCCGGACGTGGAACCGTTCACGACGTCCTGGCCGCCGAGTACACCTAGCACGCCGAACTACGTGACCACAAGGGAGCCCTGAGGTGCAATCTGACGCAATCAGCGCGCAGAGGTCAACCGCCTGAGCGTGCCTGCATGATCGTGACTTCGGCACACGAAGAAACTGGCGTCTCCGGTCGCGCACCGACTCGTCCTTCTCGAACACGAGAAGAGTCCAAGCGACGTCGCGCCCGAACCGAACCTGGCCTGCAGTGCACCGTTACGCCGCGACGCGAACTACGTGCGCCACGGCGAGCTCTCCGACAACAACGACCACGCCCGCCAGATCGTCCCCTTCCGCGACTACAACCGACATGCCCGACATTCCGTTGGACTACGAGGGACGCCCACTCGAGGTCGCGTAACTCACGATGACTTGCGCGTGGAGGCGCTAACATGAACGGCCCGCGGCTTGGTGCGTACGACACGGTGTGCTCTGTTGCGCGTGGGGATCGACCGCGGCGGGGAGGCGATCGCCCGCTTCCAGGAGAGCAAAGATCGTGACGTGTCCGATCCGAATCGTTAGATCCCACTCGTGTGCTCGCGAGGAGGCGACGTGTGGAGCACGTGATGGTGCCGGTGCCGATCGAACTCGAAAGGGAAGTGCGATTCTTCCTCATGCAACAAGACATGCGTGCCCGCTCCGAGGAACACGCATCGCTCGACGAACAGCACGTCGCGTCCCTGTTGTCGGTGCTCAATCCCCGCTGCCGGACGCTGCTCTTGGTGCTGGCGCGCGAGACCCTCGCCGGTGACAACCCGACGATCCGAGAGCTCATCTCGAGCGTGCAGTGGACGGACTACGAGACCGTCGGCGCACTGCACGAGCTGATTGAGCTGGTGTGGAAGGCGTTCGGGCAGCGGATGTCGTTCGTCCCGACCACGGCGACGGACCCGACGCGCGGATCTATCGATTGGAACGAACGCCGAGTGATCCTGTGGCAAGACCTGGCCCTCGCGGTTGTCGCGACGGAGGACCGCCTGTCGGACGCGTCGGCGTAGACGACGCGTCGGCGACTACGGCGCGAGCCGTCGCGCGTACTCGTAAAGCTCGCTGTCGGCGGCCTGGTCGCGTTCGACACGACGGCGGAATGCCGGTGGCACTGTGAGGTGCTCACTCGTGTTCCGTGGGCCGGTGGGCTGTACTCGCCATCCGTAGCGGTCTACGAGCGCCGCGACAAAATTGTTGAAGCGATCGGTGACACCGAGGACGTTCACCGTGGCGAGGGCTCGCCGCGCCGCGTCGAGCCGGGCGTCGTCGACCGTGATCTGTTCGGTAACGGGTACACCGAGCCGCTGGAAGTACCCGCGCGCGGTGTCATCGGGCGCCGTTACCTTGCGGGTCATCAGCGCTTCTTCGGGGGTCATGGAGAACATCTTCACCTGGTAGTTGCAGATGAAGACGTCGAAGAACCACTGGTCCTCGTAGATCTCTTCCAAAGGGCGGTCGCGGTGCTCCGGGTAGTGGCGCCTCGCGTGCTGCAGGAACGAGATCGTACGATCCACTGGTTCGCGGCAGGATGGTCAGCGTCGTGTCGTAACCCGGCACGAGCTGCGTCGCCGCAAAGGGAACATGGGCGCGCACGAAACGCGCACCGCACCATCGACCGCGCATTTGCTCGACCAATGCGTCCATGCTGACGTAGTTGCGTTGGCCGTCTACCGTGTTCCCGGCACCAAAGTTGTAGATTTCGTCCGGCCGGAAATTCTGCCGGATGTAGACATCCAACGTCATGCCGCCGGTCTTCATGACGTGGATGAACAGATATTGTCGTGCTCGAGCGTGGGTTGGTTGCAGACGCATCACCTTCCGCGACTCGCCGACCGGGGGCGCCGACCCTAACACCGGGCGACCGCGGATCCGAAGTGTCCTACGTGGCGGCGCCGGTCATTGGAATTTCTTGCCGCGAAAGCATCACGGATCCGATGACGGTGTGGCCGAACGTGATCCGCCCGGAGAGCGAGTCGCGGTCAGTCGAAGGCGAACTCATCCTTCCAGTCGTCGTCGACGTCCTCGCGTCGCGCCTCTCCCGGGCCATCAGCTCTTTCTCTCCGTCCGAACAAGATCCCGCCGGGGCGACAAGCCGATCTCATACGTCGACCGCTTCGCAGGGAACGTCGCGGAACTTGCCGGCGGACCGATCGAACGTAGCCCGGCTGGTCGGTTAGCTTTCTCGCCGGCAAGTCGGTGAAACGGTGCGCCTCTGCGGCGGCGCGTGAAAGACCCAGCACAGGAGCACACGCTGAGCGGACAATCACGCGCCGTATCCAGGACTTCTGGAACGCCGCAACCCGCGGTCGAGTGGGCGCGCGCCGGCACGAGGCGTCCACGTCGAAGGCGCAAACCAAGCGGGCTGACCGTTCGAGATCGGATGACGGCGTGGGCGCGCGCGGACTGGAGTCGCTTCGCGGCCGGGGCAGTGTTCACGGGCGTGGTCGCCGTGGCCGCGGCCGTGTACTTCCTGCAAGGACGACACCAATGGTTCTACCTCGACGAGTGGGACTTCCTCGCCTCTCGCCGGATCGACAGCCTCCACGATCTGTTGACCCCGCACAACGAGCATTGGTCGACAATTCCGATTCTCGTATACCGGGCGTTGTTTCACTTTGTCGGACTGCGTAGCTATCGGCCCTACCAGTTCTTCACGATCGGCCTGCACCTTGGCCTCGGCGTGCTCTTGAGAATGGTCATGAGGCGGGCGGGAGTCGGCCCCTGGGTCGCGACGGCTGCCGCGTCGCTGTACGTGCTTCTCGGATCAGGACGCCAGGACATCATCTGGGCGTTCCAGATCGGGTACGTGGGAGCTGTCGTCTTCGGCGTGGTCCACGTGCTTCTCGCCGTACACGACGGCCCGATTGACCATCGCGACTGGTTCGGCCTGGCCGCGGGCCTGGCGGGTCTCATGTGTTCGGGCGTCGCGGTTCCGATGGTGGTCGTTGTCGGTGTAGCAGTCCTCGTAGCCCGAGGATTGCGCATCGCGCTCCTTCATACGGTTCCGCTCGGCGTCGTCTATCTGGGTTGGCTGTTCACTTTCGGCCACAAGAACTATGCGAACCCCGGCACCACTCCGCAGCAGTTCTTCTCCTTCATGCGAGGCGCCATCTCCGCGACATTTCGTGGCATGGGACAGTTGCTTCTGGTGAGCGTCTTGCTCGGCGTGGTGCTCGTCATCGGCTTGTTGCTCGCCTATGTCGGCGCGGACCGAGCCGAGCGCAAGCGCCGGCTGGCCGTGCCGGGTGCGATGCTTCTCGGTGCGGCGTTGTACTTGGGTATCAGCGCAATTGGACGACCTCGTACCGCCTTCGGCTCCCAGACGAGCCGATACGTCGATGTCACCGCAGCGTTGTGCATGCCGGCGATTGCCGTCGCCGCGGATGCGTTCGTGCGTCGCTGGAAGGTGCTGCTGCCGATCGTGCTCCTCGTGTTCGTCGCCGGCGTGCCCGGAAACATCCGTGCACTCCGCCTGCACGGCTTCGTCGATCAAGGTGCTCCGGTGTACATCCTCACTTACCCGCGTCTACCGGTCGCCAAGGAAGTTCCGGCCAACACTCCTGTGGATTCTTTCCTTGCTCCGCAGCTGACGATCGGCTGGCTGCGTGACGGCGTGGCGAGCGGGCGCGTACCGCCGCCACCGCGAACTGACGGGTCATTCCGTGCTCGGCTGACGCTCAACCTCGCGCTCCAACCAGGACGCTCGTTGTTCCAGGGCGCGCCGTGTCGCGTTGTGCGCGGGTACGTGAAACGTCGTCTCGAAGCGAGGCAGCGAATAACGTTGCGGGGCGGACCGCTCAAGGTGCTCGCCAGCGACTTCGGGTACACACCCGGCACCATGTTCTCGCCGGCGAAGTTCAATGCCATTGTCGCGCGGGCTCCCATCAACCTCGTGATGTTGTCCGCGGACCCGAAGCATCCTACGACGATCTGCGGTTGACAGCCGTGGGCGGACTCCCATCAGCGGTTGTCGCCGTCTGCGACGCGTTCTGGCCCACGTCACGACGACCGATCGTCAAACGGCGAGACGCTCGCGCGGGTGACGCGACCACAATGATCTATGAGCGTGTGCGCTGCCTCGCCATCGGCCGCCCTCGTGCGACGGCACGGCAAACGGTCGCATGGGCATCGGTGTCGGGCGTGTATCGTGCCGGCTGCTCGTGCGTCTGCAGCGACCTCGCTTCGTGTTGGTGTGCGTCCTCGTGGCGTTTGCCATTGCAGCGCTGACGGTGCTTCTGCGAACGCCGGCGTGGGAGGCGAACGACGAGCCCGACCACGTGCGGAACATCGAATCGCTCGTGCGCGGCGAGTGGTATCGGGTCGATCCGACCGTGGGAGCCGAGACCTATCAAGCGCCGGCCTATTACCTGCTCGTTGCCGGCTGGCAACGCCTCTGGGGATCACCTGCCAGGGAGGCACACCCGATCGCGCCCCGCCGGAGCCTGCTGCGGCCGACATCGACTCGCCACGGCGTGTACTTGCATCCCACGGAGCAGGAGCGCCACGACAAGGGCTTCGTGAACCTCTTGCGCCTGCCGAGCGTACTGCTCGGGCTTCTTACGATCTATCTGACGTATCGCGCGGGCGCGGATTGTGACGACGGACCCGTGGACGCCCGTTGTCGCCGCGGCCGTTGTCGCCTCGGTACCGCGGTTCGTCTTCCTCTCCGCGGTCGTGAACAACGACAATCTCGTGTCGACGCTGGGCGCGGCCGTGACCCTGCTCAGCCTGCGACTGGTCACGGCCGTCCCGGCGCGATCCGCGAGATCGCGTGCTGCTCGCCGCGGCAATCGGGCTCACGTTTGGTCTGATGATCGTGACGAAGGTGTCGTCATCGCTGGTCGTCATCGCGGTCGTCGTCGCCGTCGCGCTCGGCGCCGACGACGCGGAAGGTCCGAGTGGGACTCTTCGCGATCGTCGGCGGCGCTGCACTCGCGGCTGCCGGATGGTGGCTCCTTCGGAACTGGCTCTCGTATGGCGATCCGTTCTTGATCGATGCCACGCTCAAGGCGGATCGGCGGCGTTTCCCGTTTGACGTCGTCCCGAGCGTGCCGCGCACAGTCGTCATCGAGGTCCCACGGGGGGTCTGGAAGTCATTCTGGTACACGTCGGGGTGGAACCAGTTCGCGTGGAACGTGTGGTGGTACGTGCCCTTTTGGCTGCTCGCCTTCGTCGGTGTCACGAGCGTGTGGGTGCGACGGGACACCGACGACCGAGCGTTTGCACGGCAACGGCTCGTGCTTACAGCATTCGCACTGTCGGCCTTGGCGATCGTGTGGGTGCTCGCGCTGCGGACCGTGCAGTACCAGGCGCGGGTTGCGTTTGCAGGGTTGCCGGCGATCGCGATACTTATTTCGGTCGGCTATGAACGTCTGCACGCGAGGCTGCCCCTGCGCTTCATGCTCCCTGCCGTAGGGCTCGTGGGCACGGCGGTAGCGATCAAGATGGATGTCTTCGACGCGTTTGCCCACGTACTGCGCTGACGGCTCGACGTGCCACAGTGGTCCGCGTTCAAACCGTGCGCTCGGTCCCACCGTCGATGGGTATCTGGGCACCGGTCGTCTTGGCGAAGGTGTCGGAGGAGAGGGCGACGATGACGTCCGCAACGTCGCGGCTGGTGATCTCGACGCCCAGAAGATTGTTCGTCTTGTACTGCTCGATGGTCAGGTCGTAACTCGCGGCGCGGGATGCGATCGTCGCCGGCGTCCCAGATGCCGGTGTCGAAGACCGCGTTCGGGTGCACGACGTTGACACGCACACCGCGTGGTGCCCACTCGAGTGCCGCGACGCGCGCGAGCTGCACCAGGGCGGCCTTCGACGCCGAGTACGCGGCTGCTCCCGGGCCGGGTGCGTGCACGTTCTTCGACGCGTTGACGATCACGCGGCCGTGCCGGGGCGACAGCGCAAGAAGCTCGCCGCGCCGCGCAGCAGCGCGACGTTGGCGTCGACGTTCACGGCCATCACCCGCCGCCAGTCCTCTCCCCGCAGCTGGTCGAGCGGCTGCGACTTGGGGAACACACCCGCGTTGAGCACGACGATGTCGAGGCCGCCGAAGCGCTGCGACCGCCGCGTCGAGTGCATCGTCGACCGCGTCGTCGTCGGTGATGTCGCGCTTCGACGCCGAGGAACGCGTCGTCGCTCGCGAGGTCGACGACGCGGGCGTCGATGTCGAGCCCGACGACGGCTGCACCCGCGTCGAGGAGCGCCGTTCGCCGTGGCGCGGCCGATCCCCGAAGCCGCGCCCGTGACGAGCGCGATCTCGCCGGTGAGCGGAGGTGGGGAGCCGCGCCGCCGAAGCTTTGCCTGCTCGAGTTCCCAGTACTCCACGTCGAACAGGTCGGCCTCGGGCAACGCCTGCCATTGTTCGAGCGCCTCCGCGCGTTCGATCGCGTCGAGGGTGTGCAACATGATGTCGCGCGCGATCGCGGCGTCGTGTACGCCGTGCCCGACGGAGACGAGCCCGAGCGCCGGATCGAGCACGACCCGCGGTGCAGGGTCCAGCATCTCGAGCGGTTCCGCCGCACGCGGCGAGAGCCGACGGAACGTGCGCTCGTATTCTGTCGCGTACGCGCGTGCGTCTCGACCGACGAGCGGCAGCCGCTTCGTACGGATCACATGGTCGGGGGTCAGCGGTCCGCGCGTGGCAACGGCGGCGAGGTCGTCGGCGTTGCACGAAGGCCGCGACGCGGGGTGTCATCGTGCGCTGCATGATCACGGGCGCGGCCGCGACCGCCGAGATCTCGGCGCGCAGCTGCGCGAGCTCGCGGCGCGAGTGAATCGAACCGGGGGGTGGGGTGCTCGTTGCCAGCTCCCACGCGTCGTGCTTGCGGAGGTACTCCTCGGCGCATGTGACGAGGTCGATCATCCGGTCGTACGACTCCCGGGCAGAGTCGCCGAACGAGAAGATGCCGTGGTTCAACAGCACGATGCCGATGGTCTCCTCGCGACATCGCTGCCGGGGAACTCCGTCGCACAGCGCCGGGCGAGCGCGAAGCCCGGCATCACGTAGTCGACGACGACGACCGAGTCGCCGTACAGCGTCGGCGATGCGGTTGCGGCCGCTCGGCGTGTTCGTGATCGTGAGGACCGCGTCGGCGTGCGTGTGGTCGACGTAGCGTGCGGGGAGTATCGCGTGCAGGATCGCCTCGACCGACGGTGCCGGCGCGTCGGCCCGCAGCGTTGCGAGTCGCAGTTGTTCGCCCATCGCAGTGTCGGTGAGCGTCGTCGAGCTGGGCGAGGCGCGAGGAGGCCGGTCGAGCCGCACCGGCGCGAAGCCGTCGTCGGTGACCGACGCGAGATCTGAGCCCGATCCCTTGACGTAGAGGACGTCGATCGGCTGCCCGAAGATGTCGGTCTCGGACACCTTCACCGACGTGTTGCCGCCGCCGTGCATCACGAGCGCGGGGTCGGCGCCGAGCAGCCGCGATGTGTAGACGCGCTCGGCGAGCGGACCCGCGATGCCGCGGGCGGCGTCGTCGGACCATCGATTCTCCATGCCGAGAGTGTGGCTGCTGGATGTCCGCGCGAGCACACCCGCCTCGCGCCTGACGCGACTCAACGGCAGAGAATGAGCGCTTCGGTCCCGGGCGCGAGGTCGAAGCGCACGTGCAGGTCGTCGAGCTGGACGCGCAACAGGTGCCCGTCGTCGGGGTGCAGCAGCATCGGTGCTCCCACCGGCTTGCCGTCCTGCAGCAGTTGCACCGTGTACGCCTGTTTGAAGAACCACCCGTCTTTGGGCTTCGTCCACGGCCCGACGTTCACGCCGAGCTCCTCGCCGTCGTGCAGGGCGAGATCGACCGGTGAGCGGATCACGCTGCACGTCGTGCCGTCAGGGACGGGGGCTCTTGTCACCGCGAGCCCGAACCGAAGCCGGAACGCGGGGTCGTTCGCGTCGTTCGGATCGCCCAGCGTCGGCAGTCGGCCGGCGTGCAGCGCGTCGAGCAACCACTTGTCCGAGAACGTGCTCCACAGCGGATCGGGCCGGGTCGAGACCGGCACCTGCGTGATGTACGGCGAGCGGGCGAGTGCCGCGACGAGCTCGCGCCGCGCCGCGAAGTACGCCCGGTTGAACGGCGGCAGCGTGTCGAACTGCCCGATGTTGTGCGGGATACCGACGACGAGTGCGATCGACGCCGCGGGAACGAGTACGGGGGCGACGGCGGACGAGCGCCGCGCGAGGGCATCGACTGCAACCGCGAGTGCAGGCAGGGCGAACGCCGCGGTGAGATGCACGTATCGACTCGAGTTGCCGACGTTCGGGCCGATCCACCACCGCCCGTAGCCGCTGACCAAGAGGAACACCACACCGGCCGCGAGCAACGACGCGGGCACAATGGCAGTACGGAGCCGCTCACCGCGCGGCAGTGGCAACCACGCCACGGCGAGGCCGCCCACGAGCACCATCCCGAACAGCGCGCCCAACGCGCGATTTCCGCCCGCGAGATCCACGAACGTCGCGACGGCGCCGACCCTGACGAAGTGAAGGATCGCGCCGATGTCGGTGGCGCGGTGGTACGGATCCTCGACGCGATCCGGCCCGATGAGGATCCACCAGGTGACGAACGGGATCGCGAGTGGCAGCGTGTGGAAGAGCGCGGGCCGCAGCCCCCGCCGTACGAGCACGACCGTGCCGACGACGGCAGTCGTGATCGGCGTGAAACCCGAACAGAGGAACCCGAGCGCGCCCATGGCAAGGCCGTACCAATCGCGCCGGTCGAACGTTCCCTCGTGGTCGGCGAACAGCATGTGCGCGAGTCCGAACGTCAGCGAGCCCGTGAAACCGATCTGGAACGCCCAGATGATGTTCTCCTCGCCGGGTCCGAACAGCACGAACGCCGCCGCGGCCGCAGTCGCGATCCACGGGTGTACGCCGCAGCGGCGCATGATGATGCGAAGCAGCACCGCGGCGGCGAGGTGGAGCGCGATGACCGGGAGTTGGTAGGCCACATACGAGCGCAGCCCGAAGACGTGCCACAGCAGCCGGTAGACGAGGATCGGCAGCACCGACAAGTGCTCGTTGTGTGCACGCAGCAGGTCGCCGAGATGACCTGCGTCGCGGTCGACCAAGAAGTCCCACTCGTCGCCGTTGAACCAGAAGTACCGGCCGAGGTGGAACACGAGCGCCCAGGCCGCGACCGCGATGTACCCGGCAAACACCATCGCCGCCAACCGCGCCTGACGATCAGCGCTCCGGCCCGTCGACGCCGCAGGAGATGCCGGTGGCGGCGACTCCTCGACGGCGCCTTGCACCACGGCGCTATTCGGAGGACGTGTTCGTGACCGTCACCGGGATGAGCCGCGCGGGCCGGGCGGAGTCGTATTGCGGTTCCAGGTCCTGGAGGGTCGCCGCGACCATGCGTCCGGTCGCGTCGTTCTCGACGAGCTCGCCGAGCAGACGGTCGATCGCGCGCTGGTCGCGGTTCCCGTTCTCGGCGCCCGCGCGCAGCACGTCGGTGAGCCGGTTGATCGGGTCGTGATTGCAGCTCTTGCAGATCGGCTCTCCGGTGCTGACGTGCCGCAGCTTCGCCCCGGTGACCGCGACGAAGGAGGTGTCGAACACGCTGCCGAGCGGGACCTCTTTCTTCCAGTCCGAGCAACACAGGTAGTACTGACCGTCGTATCCGATGAACAAGAGGAGGAACGGTACGGCGCAGACCGGCTGCACGCCACGCGTCTCGAACAGTGCTCCCGCTTCCCGGCGCTCGGCGTAGCTCGCGTACTGCATCTGGTTGACGAAGAGCGCACCGCCGCGGTTCATCACGTCGAACGGCAGGAACTGCGAGATGCCGTGACCCTTCCAGAACTCCATCATCTTGGCGGTGTGCTCGGGATCGCGGCGGTGGTTGACCAACACGATGCGTACCTGGCACCGGCCTTTGGCCATCTCGGCGAAGCGCACGACGTGCTCGCACGTCTTCTCGAACGGCAACCCGTAAATCTGCTCGTAGTCGTCGTCGACTTCGCCGACGTTGATCTCCGCACCTTGCAAGCCGGCGTCGAGGAGCGCCTCGGCGCGTCGTTCGTCGAGGAGGGATCCGTTGGTCGAGATGCTGCGCTCGAACCCGGCGTCGCGGATCTTGCGGATGAAGTCGGGCGTGTGGCGGTTCAGGAGTGGCTCGCCGAGCCCGCACAAGTTGACCTTGATGTGCGTGCCGAAATGCTCGTCGACGACGTCGCGGAACTCGATCGTGCGCCGCAGCGCCTGGTCGAAGACCTCGACCGTCATGAGGCCCTGGTGGGGTGTTTGATCACGGGGGCAGAAGTAACAGTGCGCGTTGCACCGGTTCGTCGGCTCGATGTCGAGATTGAAGAACTGCACCGCCATTACTCGCCGCTCCGTATGCGGTCGCGGTTGGGCTCAGTGAATCGCACGCAAACGTCCGGCGTCACGCGTTGGTCGCAACGATCGTTCCTCGCGCGACGGGCGACGTCATGTCCCACGCAAGAATGTTCCATGTCATCACCATCAGTGGCTTTCCGATCATCGTGCCACAGATGTTGTTCGGGTCGCTCACCTTGAGCTCCCCGGGCCCGAACGTCTCGAGCCGTGGCGCGAACCGCTCCCAGTCGTCGCGATGCGAATGCCGGGCGTCGAGCACCGCGTCGTGCCACGCGACGTAGTCGTGGGCGAGATGGAGCGTTTGCGGCAGTCTTCGGTCGGCCGCCGGCAGGTGTGCCAGCTGTACCGCGAGGGCGGTGTCGAGCGCGGACCCCGGCGATACGCCGAGCTCGCTCGTGACGTAGCTGCCGACGTCGTCGAGGAACAGGCTCCAGCTCGACGGCGGTCCCAGGTGCATCTCGGCCATGCGGATGACCGAGGTGAGCACGGGCCAGCGCGATGGCTGCGCGACGGCATCGCTGCTCAGTCGATCGAAGAGATCGACTTCTTTCACCCCCACTTCGCTGCGCACGAACCGAGCGAGGTGACGCAGCACTCCGAAGTTGTCGAAGGTGTAGAACGCGAGACGCAAGCGGTCCATCTCGTCGAAGTCTGCGCGGCTGAAGGTCTTCGACTGTCTCACGATCTCGTGCGGACGCGCAACGATGCCATGCTCCTCGCGATAGACCGGGTCGTTCATCGGGCTGTTGGGAAGAAGAACCGTCAAGTTGCAACGCGGCGCGCACGTCGCGGTCGGTGCACTTCTGCAGGTCTTCCTTGAACGACGACAACGTCGAGCCGGGAAGCCCCATCATGATGTCGGTGGCGAGCGGCAACTGGGCGCGGCGGAATTCGTCGGCGAGCTCGTCGTACTGGCCGAGCTTGATGTTCGCCCTGCGGATCACCTTGAGCGTCTGCGTGTCCATCGACTGCATCGCAACGGTCGGCTCGATCGTGAGGCCGGCGTCGGAGAACACGTCGATGATCTTCCGCAGGTGCTTCATCGTGTTCTTCGCGTAGTTGAGCGCCGCCGTCTTGGGGAAACCGTACTTCTTCTTCATCGCGGCGATGTGTTCGGCGATCTCAACGTCGCGCTCGAAGATGCCGAAATTCGCGTCACACAACGAGACGAACATCAGCTCGTTCTTCGAGAACCACTCGAGCTCGGCCTTGACACGATCCATGTCGAACTTGCGGATGCGTGAGAGCGTTGCCGACCCCCAGTCGCAGAACGTGCAACCGTAGGGGCATCCTCGATTCGACTCGACGACCGCGGCGACGTGGGCGCGACCGAACGGTTCGAACAGCCCGAGCAGGTACGGCGACGGAATCGTGTCGAGGTCGGCGATGCGGTCCCGCTCCGCGGTGTGGACCACACCGTCGACATCGCGGAAGCTGAGCCCGGCGACGTCGCGCAACGGCGACAGGTCGCCCAGACGCGTCGGGTCCAGTGCGTCGAGCAGTGCGGCAAACGTGGCTTCGCCCTCTCCGCGCACGGTGACGTCGACGTCGGGGTGCTCACGGAAGAACGTCTCGCAGTCGCCGGTGTACTTCGGGGTGCTCGGGCCGCCGTGGATCGTGATGTTCTGCGGGTTTGCCGCCTTCACCATCGCCGACAGCTCGAGGTTGCGCTTCTGGTTCCAGATGTAGTTGGAGAAGAGGAAGATCGTGGGACGGCTCGTGAACTCGAGCAGATCGTGATCCTCGGCGAGGAACAGAGGAATGAAGTCGTAACGGTCGCGTAACCGGCCGCCGTCGAGCTCCTGCGCGTACGCAAGGAGCAAACCCAGCGAGAGCGGAGCCATGTTGTGGTCGTCGTTGACGGGAACGACCGCGGCACGCACCCCGGGGCGCGACTGTTCCTTGCGGACGACTTCGGCTACTGCCTCGCGCACGCCCTCGAGCACGACGTCCCGTGCGTTCCTCGCCGTGTGATCGAACGGAGTGCGGGCCTGCGGAGCGTCATCCGTGGCGTGCAGGAGTCCCGCCGCGCCGCATCCGAACGACGAGCTGGTCGAACGACGTTCGCGCGATCGCAACGGGTGCACGGCCCTTCGACAACTCCGTCCATGCCTCGTCGGCGGTACACGGCTCGCCGAACGGCCGCGCCGCGATCATCTCCTCGCGCGTGAGCCGCAGCCGGAGCGTGCCGTCGTGATCGAACCAAAGGAAGTGACCGTCGTCGATGACGAATCCCGTTCCTTCCGGGATCTCGAACCGTTGCCGCGGCGACACGGGAGAAGGGTCGAGGCGTGCGACGGGTGGCTCGTCCTTCCACAACGCCGGCGGTGGATCGGTCACCAGATAGCCCGCCGTGACGAGCGCCGAGGCGAAACCGACGAGTCGCTCGCGGGCCGCGCCGGTGCGGTCGGAGACCGTCTCGATGACCTGGCCGAGGGTCCGGCCGTCGGGGACGCTCAGCTCGCTCACGAGCGTGAGCAGTTCCGGAGCCGCGTCGCCGAAACCGAACGCGCGGATGTGTGGAAAGCGCGGTCGGTTCGCCGAGGAGTGGCCGGCGCTCTTGAGATTGGCACGGCGACGCGTAGGTCACGAGGAAGCCGCGAGCAATTCCGCGAACTTCGTGCGCAAAGGCTGTGACGCGCTTGTCCTCGCTCACCGATTCCCCTTGTTCGGTCCCGCGTCGACACAGTCGCCAGCCCCGCGTGGCGCGATCCTGCAACGATAATGGCCGCTCGGTCGCAGTTGCCACCGCGAGGGCATGGTGTTCCGACACGCGCACGGAGATTCGCGTCGGGAAATTTCCCGCCACGTGCTACGGTCCGCCGACGTGGGCCCGGCTGACGTGCTCGCCCCACGCCGGGGCCGGGGCCGGTGCTCGTTCGGGGCACGCGACGAAGGATTGTCGGAGATGTCGATCCTGAAGCGGAAGCACCTGCCAGACGCGGGGAGCGGCGATTTCGCGCTCTCTCCGCAGCATGCCCTGTGGTTCGAGACGTTCGGGTTCTTGATTCTTCGAGGGCTGTTCTCCGCGGAGATTGCACGTATTCGTGAGGGCTTCGAGGACGTGTTCACCGCGAGCAGCCCGAACTGCTCGATCCCGAGAACGAATATCACCGCACGAGCGATCCTCGGTTCCAGCGCGAGACGCGCTGGATCATCCCTGCATTCGTCGACAAGAGCGAGAAGTTGGCGTGGTTGCGGCACGACCCGCGGCTCGACGCGATCCCGCGGGCGTTGCTGGGTGACGACTACCAATACGCCGAAAGCGACGGCAACCTGTTCAACTGCGACGTGTACTGGCACATCGACGCGTACGGTGCCGCGGCCGACATCAAGCACATCAAGGTGTTCTTCTATCTCGACGAGCTGCGTCATGATGCCGGTGCGCTGCGGGTGATCCCCGGCTCTCACCATCGCGGCCCGTACACGGCCGCGCTCTTTCGTGAAGCTGATCAAGCACCCGGAGCATGTGCCCGAGACCTTCGGGACCGCGTATCGACGAGATCCCATCGACGACGCTCGAGGTCGAGCCCGGCGATGTGATCGTGACGAACTTCAGGACGGCGCACGCCAGCTTCAACGGCGGGCGAGCGTCGGCGTCTGTTCACGGTCAACTACCGGGCCGCGGCGCCAGAATCCGCGTAAGCCCCGTATCCGAGCGCGAGGTCCCTCGCGGCCTCACGCCGAAGCCGTCACCGCTCCCAAGCGCGGTCGTGCGACCGGTGAGTCGAGCTCCCAGCTGCGGAGCGCGAAACCGAGCACGCCCATCGGTTTGCCGACGTCGGTCGTGCAGATGTCGTTCGGGTCCGAGATCGTCAAAGACGCCGGTGGGTACGTCTCGAGCCGCGGCACGACGTGTTCCCAGTCGTCGCGGTGACCGGCCTCGCGTGCGGTGAGCAGCGTGTTCTGCCAGGCGACGAAGTCGTGCGCCAAGGAGATCGTCAACGGGAACTCGCGGCCGGGTGCCGGCAAATGCGCGAGCTGCACGTCGAGCGCGGTGCGCAGCGCGCCGTCGTCGGCGACGCCCAGCCGTGTCGTCACGAACCGGTGGATCTCGGCGACGAACAGCCCCCAGCTGGCGGGCGGCGCCATGTACCCCTCGAGCATGTCGAGGACGATCGCGGTGATCGGCCACTGCGCACGATCGGCAGACACGTCGCGGCGCACACGATCGTAGAAGTCGACTTCGTGCAGCCCGGCGGCCTGCCGTACGAAACGCGCGACGTAACGCAGGACACCCCAGTTGTCGAAGCTGTAGTACGCCCGGCGAAGGCCGTTCATGTCGTCCCACTCGGCGCGAGTGAACGTCGACGTCTCCATGACGAGCTCACCGGGCTTGGCGGTGATCCCATACGTCCGTCGGTATTCCGGCTCGTTCATCGGGCTGTTGGGAAGCAGCTGCGTCGGGTTCGCACGTACCCGGACGTCGCGGTTGGTGCACTGCTGCAAGTCGTTTCGGAACGACGCCGGGGTCGAGCCCGGCAGGCCCATCATGATGTCGGCGGCGAGCGGGAGGCGCGAACGGCGGAACTCGGCCGAGAGCTCGTTGTATCTCTCGAGCTTGATGTTCGAACGACGGATGATCTTGAGCGTCGGCTCGTCCATCGACTGTAGCGAGACGACGCCCTCGGTGAGTATCTCGACGTCGGCGAAGATCTCGATGATCTCGCGCAGGTACTTGACGGTGTTCTTGGCGTAGTTCGTCGCGACCGTGCGGGGATACCCGTACGTGCGCTTGAGATCGGCGATCTTCTGCGCGATCTCGACGTCGCGCTCCATGATGCCGAAGTTGGCGTCGGCGATCGACGCGACGTCGATCTTGTGGCGCGCCGACCATTCGAGTTCGGCGAACACCCGATCGAGCGAGAACTTGCGGATGCGTGAGAGCGTCGCCGAGCCCCAGTCGCAGAAGGTGCAGCCGTACGGGCATCCGCGATTGGTCTCGATGATCGCGCCGGCCTGGGCGGCGCCGAATGCATCCAGCAGTCCGAGCGTGTACGGCGACGGAATGCTGTCGAGATCGGCGATCCGTGCCCGGTCGGGCGTGCGTGCGACACCACCACCGATACGCCGGTAGGTCAGCCCGGGAACGTCAGCCAGCACCTCGAGAGTCGCCGGCAGCACGCCGTCGAGCGCGCGCGAGCATCTCGGTGAACGTCATCTCTCCCTCGCCGTGCACCGCGACGTCGACGTGGGGGTAGCGGGCGAAGAACTCCTCGGCATCGCCTTCGTACTTCGGTGTGCTCGGGCCGCCGTGCACCGTGATGTTGGTCGGGTTGGTCGCCTTCACGAGCGCGGACAACGTGAGATTCTCGTCGACGTTCCAGACGTAGTTGGAGAAGATGAAGATCGACGGCTCACCCGAGCGCTCGAGGAGCCGGGTCTCGTCGGTGAGGAACTCGGGAACGAAGTCGTACCGCTCGCGCAGGCGCTGTTGCTCGAACTCGCTCGCGTGTGCCATCAGCAACGCGAGCGACAGCGGCGCGACGCCATGGTCGGCGTTGACCGGAACTACCGGCACACGCGCGCCCGAGTGCTGGGCGCGCTCAGATTGATGGGTCTCGACGGCTTGTGCGACGCGTTCTTGGACGATGTCCCGTGGCGACGCGAGACGCGGGGTCTCGGACGCCGCTTGCGGGAACGCGTCGCCACCGCCGATGCGCACCAAGCCGGCCTCGAGCATTGTGCCGACGAATTGTGCGAATGACTTCTCGTCGAGGCGCGGGCGCGTGCCCTTGCGGTGCGCGTCGAATGCCGCGTCGAGCGAACGCGGCACTGCGAGAGCAGTGAGCGCGACGACCTCGGCCGGCAAGAGACGCGCGCGCAGGGCGCCGTCCTGGTCGAACCAGAGGTAGTGACCGACCTCGACGAGGAGGCTCGCCGGCTTGACCAGCGTCAGCGTCGCGTTGGCCGGCGCCGCCGCCACACGACCATCGGGCGCGGTGATCGCGGCGAAGCGGGCGACCGCGGGTTCGTTCGAGACAAGACCAGCCGACTTCAGCGCTTCCACGAAGCGCACCAACGTGGCGTGGTCGGCGCCCGTCTGCTCGACCACCTCGCCGATCAGCGCCCCGACCGGACGCCGCTCGGTACGGCTGAGTTCCGCGATCAACGGCACCGCGCCGCGCGGCGAACGCCGTACGGCAATCTCTGTCAACTGCGGGATCAGCACGACACCGGCGCCCGTGATCGACACGAGGAACGCGGGTGCGAGGCACAGGATGTCGTCGAGGTCGCTCACGGTGTCGGCTCTCGCCATGTCCGGCCCTTCTCGGCGCGCGTGCTGCCCCGATTGATCCACCCTAGCGGGGGGTTGCACATGTGACCACAGCGTAAGGCGTCGGTGACCGCCGAGCGCGAAGATCACGTTCGCCGTGCGTCTCTCACGCTATGCCGTCAAGCGGTTCGCCGTCGCGCCGCGTGCGGTCTACCGGCGGCGCCACAGTCGAGACCTCGATCCGTACGCGCGACAGCTGCTCGAGACGCAAGCGTACGGACGTGCGATGTACGACTTCATGGCTGCGATCGGAGCGAATCCTGACCTTCTGACCGACATGCCGATCACGTCGGAGGCCGTCGCGCTCGACCTCGGTGCGTACGAAGGCGACTGGACGGCGCGCATGGTCGACCGCCATCGCTGCCGGGTCTACGCATTCGAGCCGAGCCCCGGACTCGCCGCGAAGACGGCGGCGCGCTTTGCCACGAACCCGAACGTCATGGTGTTCGACTACGGCCTCGGCGCGACCGACCGCACGGCCCTGCTCTCGCGCGACGGGCCGGGTTCGTCGGTGCACCGCCGCAAGGGCACGTTCGGAAGCGTCGACGTCGAGGTACGCGACATCGCCGGCGTGCTCGCGGACCTCGAGCTGCGTCACGTCGACGTGGTGAAGATGAACATCGAAGGCGCCGAATACGACGTGCTCGAACGTCTGATCGCGACCAACTGGCTCGATCGGATCGGCAACCTCTCCGTGCAGTTCCACGAATGGGGCCCGGGCGCATATCGCCGCCGTCGGCGCATCCGGGCCGCGCTCCGCCAGTCGCACGTACAGACGTGGAGCTACGGATGGGTGTGGGAGCTGTGGCGCTCGCGCGAGCTCACGACCTGATGTGACGGGCGGCGCGACCTCATTCGGGTGGGCGCCGCGCGGCGACGTAGTACTGAGCGCCGGCCGGCAGCCACCCGAATAGACGATCTGTACGCGCCGACCAACGTGGCGAAGTCGTGAAGATGATGTACGCGCGACGCTCGAGCCGAAAGCCGGCTCTCGTCAGCAGGCGTGCGGTATGGCGTCGGCGAGCCAGGATCGCATGTCGATCCAGTTCGCAGCGGCTGACCGCGAGGCGCGTCACGGGATTGAAGGGATTGTGCTCGAAGACGACTGTGACACCACCGGGTCGCAGGACCCGCCACATCTCATCCGCGAACGACGCGCGTTGCTCGCGGGGAACGTGGTGCAGCACACAAATCGCGAACGCGAGGTCGACGCTGCCGTCGGGGAGAGGAAACGCCTTCCCGTCAAACGGCGTGTATCGCACGGATGGATTCGCGGCGCGTGCGAGCTCCACACTCTCCTGCGAGATGTCGATGCCGTGAAGCTCGCGGACGTGGTCGGCGAGTTGGGTGTCGGTCAACCCGATGCCGCAACCCACGTCGAGCACTCGCTGGTGGCACGGCCGCCCGAGCAGCGTGGAGCACAGCGCGAGGAGGTGCTGAACCTTGCGCGCGGTGATGTCGGCGTGATCGACGTTCGCGAATGCGATGGAACGCTCCACATCGTCCTGGTAAACGGGAGCGCGCTCGTCGAACGTCGCCATCAGTGACCCACGTCGGACACGTCGGCGAGCGACGAACCGTTGTCGAGCTGCGTGCCGGCCTCACCGACGTACTCGCGCACGAAGTACAGCGGGCGCTGCTTCACCTCCTCGTAGATGCGTGCGATGTACAAGCCCATGACGCCGACCACCGTCAGCTGCACCCCACCGAGGAAGCTGATGCCGACGGCGATCGATGACCAACCGGGCACGAGGTAGGCGCCCGTCAGCCAGAGCACGATCGACAACGCCGCAGCAAACATCGAGAGCCCCGAGACGAAGAAGCCGAGCGCGAGCGCGATGTGCAGCGGTGCCGCGGAGAACGAGATGATCCCGTCGGTCGCGAAGGCGAGCATCTTCCGCAACGGGAACTTGGTGCGACCCGCGAAGCGCGCCTCGCGCGTGTAGTGCACGCCGGTCTGGTCGTAGCCGACCCACGCGAACATGCCGCGCAGATACCGCGCGTGCTCTCGCATCGACGCGACCGCGTCGACCGCGCGCCGGTCGACGAGACGAAAGTCGCCCGCGTCGAGCGCGATCGTCGTCTCGCTCATGCGCCCCATCAGTCGGTAGAACCACTTCGCGGTCGACAGCTTGAGTCGCGATTCGCCGTCGCGTTCGTCGCGAACGGCATAGACGACGTCGAAGCCCTCCCGCCAGCGGCGAGCCATCTCCAGCACGACTTCGGGAGGATCTTGCAGATCGGCGTCCATGAGGATCACGGCTTTGCCGCGGGCGTGGTCGATCCCGGCCGTGAGCGCAACCTGGTGACCGAAGTTGCGTGACAGGCGCAGGGCCCTGACGCGCGTGTCCTGTCGGTGGAGCTCCTGCATGATGGCGAACGAGCCGTCGGTCGAGCCGTCGTCGACGAGCACGATCTCGGCCGGGCCGTCGAGTTGCGCGAGCACCCCGGCCAGCCGGCGATAGAGCTCGGGCAGGCTTTCGCGCTCGTTGAGCACGGGAATCACGAACGAATAGTCCGGCATCGCGAGCGATCGCACTTCCGTAACCGGCCCATCGTCCAAGACTGCAGGTTACGCCGGGTCTGCGAGCACCCGCCAGCGAATCCGTGCGCCCGAACGAGGGCGCCGTCAGCCAAACTCGTCCTCGAATCCGAAACTCGTCCTCGAATCGCGATGCGATCACGGCGGTACATTGGCCTCGCATGCGCAAGGTGTCATCAACGGCTGCGACAGTCACGGCGAGTGCGATCGACGAGCTCGTTGCCGGTGCCGATCACGCCGAAACCGCCGGCGACCTCCTCGAGGCCATCGACCTCTTGACACGGGCGAACCGCGCGCGTGAAAACGCGGTGTTCGAGCATCGCCTCGTCGCGCTGCGCCGGCGCGCGTTCGACCAACTCGATACGAGTTCCGGGTCGCCGACGCTTCGACGCGCTTCGGCACGCGAGGTCGATCAGTCGCGCGGCGAGATACCGCGAGTGACCGCGTCCGAGCTCTCCGCCGACGTGTTACGGCACTACGTCGCGACGAGCGGCTGCGTCCATGTGCCCGCGCTTGTCGACAAGACCACTGTGGCTTCGCTCGTCGAGGGCATCGACCGCGCGCTCGAGGAGTGGGCCGGGCTTCGCCGGCCGTACCTGAAGCCGACGGGCTCGCCGTGGTTCGATCCGTTGCAGATCGACGACGAAGCGACCCGGTCGGGCCTCGGCCGCAAGTGGGTGAACAACAGCGGCGGGCTGTTGACGGCTGACTCGCCCCGGATGCTCTACGAGCTCCTCGCCACGCTCGACGCGACGGGGACGCGCGAAGTCGTTCGGGAGTTCCTCGGTGAACGGCCCGCGCTGTCGGCCAACAAGTGCACGATCCGGCGCGTACCCGTCGACACCGACTCGGGCTGGCACCAGGACGGCGCGTTTCTCGGAGCAGGCGTTCGCGCGCTCAACATCTGGCTCGCGCTCACTCCGTGCGGGCGCGAAGCGCCGGGACTCGACGTGCTCCCGCGCCGACTCGACCACATCGTGGAGACCGGTACCCACGGCGCGTACTTCGACTGGGCGGTCGGTGGCGACATCGTGCGCGAGCTGGCGCGGGAGTCGCCGCTGGTGCGTCCGGAGTTCGGCGCCGGCGACGCGTTGCTCTTCGACGATCTCTTGCTGCACCGCACCGCCGCCGAGCCGACGATGAGCCGGCCCCGTCACGCGATCGAGACGTGGTGCTTCGCGCCGTCCGCGTACCCGAAGGGCCACGTGCCGCTCGTGTGGTGAAGCGCGTGTGCGCGCGTCATCGCACGCGACGCAGGAAGCCTCCCGGATTGAAGGTGAGTGAGTACTTCTCCAGCGTGGGGTCGGCGACGAACTCGCCGTGGGTCGTGAGCACTTGTTTCACGGCTTCCATCGGGCCGGGACCGAATGCCGGCCACACCGGGTGCCCGTTGACGATCGTCTCGGTGACGACCACGTACGAGCCGACGGGGACCAGCGGCGCGAGCGCCTCGAACTCGCGGACCGTCGTGGCGCGGTCGGCGCTCGTTCCCAGCACGACGAACGCAGTTCCGTCGCTGACGACGTCGCGCACCTTCGCGAGCGTGGCGTCGTTGTGCGGTACGCCCGGGCAGAACTTCAGGCGCGGATGGCGCGGCAGATCGTCGCTCGTCGCGTCGCCGATCGAGAGCACTTCGCCGTGGCCGACGAGCTCGCAGACCGACGCGAGGAAAGCGCGCGCCCCCGTCGCCGGTGCCCGTCTCGATCACCCAATCCGGTCGCACGGATGCGATCACTTCTTGGTAGGCGAGCAGATCGGTGGGTGCGCTCGTCACCCGCCGGCCGAGCCACGTGGTTCTCGTCCAAGGAAGCGTGCGCCAGACGGCTTCGGTGAACGCCCATCGCAACTCGTCGGGCATCGGGGTCGCGGTCAGCGGTTTTCCGTCGTGGACCCCGGCGGCGGCGCCTTCGGCGAACGCGTCGGTCGACATGCGGCGCGGCTTCGTCCGGCGCGCAGCCACGTTCGGAATGCGACCGACGAAATGCAGCGGTTTGCCCGGTCCCTTGAACGGCCGGCCGCGCAACTCGGCGTATTGGCCGCTGTAACCGAAGACGCGCGACCGCCTCTCCGCAGCATCGGTCTGGTTCGTCGTCGTGCCTCCGTGCGTCTGGTGGAACGAACCCTCGCCCATGATCGTGCAGACCGTGATGTCGGGTGACGATCCGAGGCGCTCGTACAGCTCGAGGTTCGCGTAGCCACCGCCGGCGACCGAGAAGCTTTCGTCGAAGCCGCCGACCTGCGCGATGAGCGACCGGGGCACGAACATGCAGTTGCTCTCCCACACGCCGTCCAGCCAGTCGCGATCGCCGACGAAGTGGCCGATCTCGAACAGGCGGTGACCGGCGTTCGGCCAGCGGATCGAGTCGAACAGCCGGTCCTCGTAATCCTGGTCGTAGCCGTTGTCCATTGCGTCGCCCTGCTGGCCCGGCCCGACGTACCACTGCTGCGTCGCGACGATCGCGGGCGCGTACGCCGCCAATCCCTTGAGGCCGAAGTGCAGGACACCCGGCGTCAAGACGTGCGCGCCGTCGATCATCAAAGCGAACGCGTTGCCGCGTCCCTCGCGGATGCCTCGATTGAGCGCCGTCGCCGGCGAGGGCGTGGCGTCGGCGCCGAGATCGAGGTAGCGGAACTCGGGTCCGAAGCTGCGGACGAATTCCGCTTCCAGCTTCTGTGCTTCGTCGGAGCCGTTCTCGATCGCGATGACCTCGTAATCGATGTCGGCCACGCCTTCCTGATACGCACGCGAGAGCGAACAGAGGGTGCGCGCGGCCTCGCGACGCATGTTGTAGAAGACGACGACGATCGTGAGATCGATTGCGTCGCGGACCGCAGCGGGCGCGAGTGGCGCGTGGGGCAGGCGGGCCGTGGGCGGCGATGTCTTGACGCTCGCTACGTCGTCGGATGCGGGCTTGCGCCACGCGACCGCCGCCGCGTCGATCCGCTCGATCTGCGCCGCGATCCCGCGCTCGGCGCGGAAGGCTTCCACGTGCTCGGCGCACGACGGATGCGCGCGCTGGTCGACGACGACATATCCACCGGGCGCGACACGGTCGTACGTCGCGTCGAGGACCGCGCGGGTCTCGCCGCCGACGCCGGCGCCGATGCGCAGGAGTGCAAGCTCGCGCACCGGCGCCTCGGGAAGCGTCGCACGCATCGGCCCTTGCAGGAACACGACGCGGGCGTCGAGGAGGCCGAAGCGCGTGAAGCCGTCGCGGACGAGGTTGAGGTCGGCCTTGAACCCGGCGACGCCGTGCGGCGGCATCTGCGGCGCCGTGTCGGGTGTCGCGGTTGCCCGGAACCGGTCGGCCACGAAGACGCGTGCCTCCTTGAGCTCCCATGCGTCGAGATACGCGCGGATGAAGATCGCACCGCCGCCGCGCACGGTGCCGCACTCCATGAGGTCGCCGTCGACCGCGTCCGTGCGGATCGCGTCGAGACAGCGATGGAGATGGTCGAGTTGCGGGCGTCCCATCGCGGCGTAGGGGAGGAACGACTGCGCGTTGGGGGCCTCGGGCCCGGTCGGGCCCAGACGTTGCCGGGCCAGCCGCCGGTACCCTTCGGCGTCGTACCGCACGGGGTCGCGGAACTTCTCGGCGCTCCGCCGATCCCCGGCGTTGCGGCTCGACAGCACCTCCAGCCGTACTTCGTGCTCCAGGTAGTGCTCGTCGAGCAACGCGGCCTCGAGTACTTGTAGGTAGCGCGCGGTCGCCCGCTCGACCTTTTCCGCACGCTGGTAGAAGACGTTGTGCTGGAACATCATCGCCCGCAAACGCACGTCTTCGGCAACAGCGAGAAGCTCGCCGCGCCCCGCCGCGCTCTCGAGGTGATCGAGCACCGCCGCGAGCTCGGGTGTGCGTTGGAGCCGCTCCTGGTCGACCACGATCGCGAGCCCGAAGTAGATCGGCAGCACGACGCGCCGCACGGGACGCCCGTACTCGGCGAGAAAGTCGTCGAGCGCGGTCATCACGCCGTTGCGGGGACCACCCTCGACCTCGGCGTTGTTCATCGTCGGGTTGAGCCCGCCGCGCGCCAACAAGCGCTTGCTGCGAGGGCCCATGCCCTGCCGCGCGTACGGCTGGCGAAAGTTCTCGGGAATGCGCTCCGGCGCGTAGTAGAGATCGCGCCGCCCGTACGGCCAGCCGACGTCGTGCAGCACGAGGACCGGCAGCGGCGCGCCCGCTCGCCGCGCGCTCTCCGCCAGCAGCGTGAGCTCGTGATAGACGGTGTACCAGTTGTGATCGCCGTCGACGAGAGCGGCGTCCATCGGCTCGAGCATCGGAAGGACGTCGAGGCTCAACGCCCCGTAGAAGCGGTATCGGCCCGCGAACTCGCGCTCGTGCTCTCGCGGATCGAACTCGGGCGCGGGATCGATGACGTGGAGGACGCAATCCGGCCCCAGGTCGCGCAGCATCTTGACGGTTGTCTCGCCCCTGAGCGCACCGATCTCGACGACGTGCCGTGCATCTGCAGCGCGCAGCACCGGCGCGATGGCGACTTCCCACAGCGGGAACATTGCGACTGGCCCCTCGACGAACGTTTCGGCGCCCGACGGTACCAGTCACGTCGCTGCGCCGATTCCGCCGGCTGCGCTTTCGAGCCGATGAAGTACCCTCCGCCGCCGACACGCACCCCGAGCCGGCGGAAGGCCGAGATGTCGAAATCTGCCGTGTTCCTCGACGACCATCTGCTGTGCGTCGGCGGCTTCGAGTTCCACTGCGAACATCCGATCGGACATGTGCCGGCCGGCCGCCTGCCCGTCGAGAAGCGCCGCTCGCTCGTCGAGGGCTACGTCGAGCTGTGCCGCGAGTTGCGCCCTCGGCGGATCGTCGAGCTCGGTGTGTACAAGGGGGAAGCACAGCGCTGCTCAGCGAGCTGGCGGACCCCGAGAAGCTCGTCGCGCTCGACCTCTCGCCGGGTCCGGTGCCGGCCCTCGTCGAGTACATCGACCGACGCGGCCTGGCCGACAGCGTCCGACCGCATTTCGGCGTCGATCAGTCCGACCGCGCGCGGGTTGCAGAGATCGTGCGGCGCGAGTTCGGGAGCCGGCCCCTCGATCTCGTCGTCGACGACGCGTCGCATCTGTACGAGGCATCGCGCGCGTCGTTCGAGACGCTCTTTCCGTTGATCCGGCCCGGGGGTCTGTTCGTACTCGAAGACTGGCGATGGCAGCACAAGCTCGCGGACGCGGCGACGGAGTCACCGGTCCTCTCCGAACGGGCGCGGCTCGCGATCGCGCAACGGATGATGGACCTCGCCGAAGGTCGGATGACTCCCGACGTGCCGCTGTCGCGTCTGGTCCTCGAGTTCGTCCTCGCGCGCGCGTCCTCGGGTGAGGCCGTCGCCGACGTGACGATCGGCGATCACTGGGCGTCGGTACGCCGGGGCCGCAAGACACTCGACCGCGAGCGCTTCCACATCGACGACATCGTCCACGATCATTTCGACTTGCTTCCTCCGTTGCCGTAAGGCCTCCGGTCTCACGCCGAGTCGCGTTCGCAGCGAGCGCGGGTAGTGGCGCGAGGTGACAATGGCATACTCGCCGGATGCCGTCGGACCGGAGCGACGACGCGGTGGCAGCGCGGCGAGCGCTCGAAGCCGAGCTCGTGGCCGAGCGGACCGCGACCGACCATTGGCGGCGCCTGGCGCGCAAGCGCGCCGCCGACTATGCCGCGCTGCGCCGGCGCCCGTTCGTACGGGCAGTTCTTGCCATCGAACGGCGGCTGCTCCCTCTGCAGCGGATCGGTGCGGGAGCACGCGCTCGATTCCGTGCGGCGTGCGATCGGCTGCTATTGCGCGGGTCCGTGCTCGCGATCGCGGCGAGAAGGCGCCGCGTGCGCAGCCGCGAAGACCTGGTCGCGGCCGTCCGGCGCCTGCCGGTGCCGCCGGCGCCGGTGCATCGCATCACGCTCGTCGCGGTCGGGGCGCTCGCGGACGCCGGACGGCGAAGCGTCGCGCACCAAGCCGACGTCGAAGTCGTGACCGTTGACTCGGCGAGCGACCCGGTCGGCGCAGTGAGCGATGCGATCGAAGCCGCATCAGGCGACGTGATCGGCATTCTGCTCGCGACCACCGAGCCCCTCGACGCTTCGTGGCTCACCCGCCTCGCGGCAGCCGTGACCGACGGTGTGGTTGCGGCCGCGCCCGTGCTCGTGCATCCGACGCGGCCGTGGATGGAGGCGACGCCGCACGACGGCCTCGTACGCGCGGCGGGGCTCGCGATCGAGGCGACAGACGCCGGAGTGCCCTACGTGCGCGCCATCGCACCGGGGAGCGCGCCAGATGTCGGAAGACTCGACGCCGAAGTGTCGGCCGTGCCGGCCGCGTGCATCGTCGTCGACCGAGCCGCTTGCCATGCTGCGGGCGGGCTTCCACGGGCCGACGACATCGACGTCGCGGTGATCGAGATGTGCGCGAGGTTGCGCGAGCGGGGCGGTCGGATCGTCGTGATCCCGAGCGTGGCCATGGTGGATGCCCGGCCCGTTTCGTCGTTGCGCGCGCTGACCGGCGAGATCGACGCGGGCGGCCGCGCGTGGCGGGCGGCGATCGATCGATCCGGGCCCGCGCTGCTGCGAGAGGCGAAGCCGCTCCCACGCGGCACCATGCGCTTCGCCCTCACCGTCGCGGCGCCCTCGTCGAAGGTGGCGCCGCGTTGGGGCGACTGGCATCTCGCCGAGGGGCTCGCGGCGGCGTTGCGCCGGTGCGGGCACGAGGTCGTGGTGCAGACCGCGGATCACGCCGACGATCCCGCGACGCGAACACGCGACGTGCACGTGGTGCTGCGCGGCTTGGAACCCGTACGACGAAGCCCGGGGCAGCGTCACGTGCTCTGGATCATCAGTCATCCGGAGTCCATCGAGAACGACGAGCTCGACGCGGCTGATCTCGTGCTTTCGGCATCGCCTCGCTTCGCGGATCACTTGCCGAGCCGCACCACAACGCCCGTTGAGGTGCTGCTCCAGGCGACAGACCACTACCGTTTCTTCCCACGCGCCGTCGACCCCGCGTTTCACCATCAGGTCACCGTCGTGGCGAAGACCCGTGATGTGCTCAGGCCCGTCGTCGCCGACGCGTTGCGTGCCGGCCTGCGTCCCGCGATCTACGGCAACGGTTGGCAGGATCTCGTCGACCCGCAGCTCGTCAAGGCGACGCACATCGACAACGACGTAGTCCCCGTCGTGTATTCGTCGGCGGACGTCGTGCTCAACGATCACTGGCGCACGATGCAGACGTGGGGCTTCGTGTCAAATCGTCTGTACGACGTGTTGGCCTGCGGCGTGCCGGTCATCTCCGATCCGGTCGAGGGGATCGCGGATCTCTTCGACGGTGCAGTCTTGGAATATCGAACGCCGGCCGAGCTTCGTGCGCTCGTGCATCAGGTACGCGCGGATCCCGCAACGGCGCGCGAACGCGCCGCGCGGGGACGAGCTGCGGTGCTCGCCGCCCATACCTTCGACCACCGCGCCGACGAGCTTCTCGCCGCACTCGAACGGCGAAACCTCGTGTAGACGGTGTTTCGCGTGTCGGCGGCCCGGGCCATTGGTCGCCCGTCGTGAGTAGTCTGTGCCGTCCGAATGGAAGCGGAGGAGCTTCGATGCCGTACGTGATGGTCCCGGTGCCCGAAGAGCACGTGGAAGCCGTCATGCAGTTCATCTTGCGGTCACTCGCGCGGGCATCGATGGACGACTGGGACAGCGATTCGCTCTCGAAGACCTGGAAGGATGTGGACGAAGCGTGCCGCTCTGTCCTGTCGTTCGTGGCCCGGGCGTCGCTGGCCGGTGCGGAGCTCGACGTCAACGAGGCGGCGCGCAAGCTCCAGCTGACGCCGCGGGAGACCGCCGCCGTGGTGAACGAGCTCAACAGCGTCGCACGCGAAGCGAACCGTCCCACGCTGATCACGATGCGAACCGTGACGGCCCCGCTGCCCAATGGCCGTGTCACCGAGAAGCGCATGCTGCTCATGGAGGCAGATCTTGCCCAGCTGGTGAACGACGCCGAGCAGGCCGAGCTCCGCGAGGCTCCACACCCGTTGAGCGGTGTCACCGAATGAACCAAATTTCGTCGTTGACCTGGCGAGGAGGAGGATGCGGTTCGTGACGAGCGGAGCTCACGCGTACGAAACCGAGAACGCGGATGCGCCGAACTCGATCGAGGTCGACGGTGTCTCTGCGTCGTACCGCGTGCGCATCGATTCGCAGAACCTCATGGGTGACTTTCGCAGGCTCATCTCGCGCCGCGAATCCCGGGAATCCTACGACCGCGTCGTCCCCGCGCTGCGCGACGTCTCGTTCCACGTGCCGAAGGGATCCGTGCTCGCGGTCATCGGTCGCAACGGTGCCGGCAAGTCGACGTTGTGCCGCGTCGTCAGCGGCATTCTGCCGCCGGAAAAGGGTCGGGTGGTGGTGCGGGGCCGCATGAACCTGCACTCACCGGGCGCGGGATTCAGCGCCGCCCTGACCGGACGGGAGAACATCAAGCTCGGCGGCATGGCGAGCGGTTTGTCGCCAGCGCGCCTGGAGGAACTCGCCGACGAGATCGCAGAGTTCGCGCAGCTCGGCGAGTACCTCGACCTTCCAATGCGCTCGTACTCGAGCGGCATGCGTATGCGACTTGCGTCGTCAATCGCGGTGTTCCTCGATCCCGAGATCCTCCTGATCGACGAGGCGCTCACCGGCGGCGACGCCGCCTTCATGGAGCACATCGCCGAGAAGACCGCCCAGCTCATCGGGCAGGGCCGCACGATCGTGCTCGTCACGCACGGCCTCAGCTCGGCAAAGCTGATGGCGACCGAAGCGCTGTGGCTGCACCAGGGAAAGGTCGCAGAGTTCGGCGACCCCGACGACGTGGTGAACAGCTACATGCGGTACTGCCGCATCGAGTCCCTCGGCTTCGGCTTGAGCGACATCTGATGGCCGAGGACATGCAGGCCGGGCCCGAGTACAGCGACGTCGAGTACGTCTTCGAGCCGCACTCGAAGACGATGCCTGATGTGCGGAGCTACATGGCGGCGCTCTGGGGTCGGCGCGAGTTCATGCTGGAGCTCGCGAACTCCGACATACGCACCATCCGTTCGAGCACCAGATTGGGCAACATCTGGAGCGTGCTCGACCCGCTCTTCCAAGCCGGCATCTACTTCTTCCTCTACAGCGTCTTGCGCAAGGGTTCAGCTCGATCCGCTTTTCTCCCCGTGCTCATCGGCGGAATCTACCTCTTCAGCTTGACCCTCGCGGCCCTGACCGAAGGCGGCGCATCGATCAAACGATCGAGGAGCCTCATGCTCAACTCGACGTTCCCGCGTGTCCTCCTCCCTGTGTCGGCCATATACAAGTCGGTGAAGAACTTCATTCCTTCGGCGATCGTCTTCGCTTTCTTGTTTCTCGTCCTCGGCGGCAAGGTCGGCACGGGCATCTTCGTGTTGCCTTTGCTGTTCGGCGTGCAGACGGTCATGAACCTCGGCATCGCGCTCTTGGTGTCGACGTTCGTCACGCTGTTCGCCGACGGGACCAACGTGATGACGTATGTGACCAGGGTGCTGTTCTTCACGACTCCTGTCGTGTACCCCGTGTCGATCCTGCCGAGCTCTGCACACGCGGTGGTCGGGTGGCTTCCCACGTTTACGTTGTTTGCGAGCTATCAAGCAGTCTTCAGCGGCGGTGCGCCGAGCGCGGCAATGGTCCTGGAGGCCGCGGTGTGGGCTTTCGCGCTGCTCGTCATCGGCGGTCAGTGGTTCCTGCGCCACGAGCGTGAGTTCGCAATGCATCTGTGATGGCACTGCGCAGCAGCTGGCGCAGATCTCCGCGTCTCGAGCAGATTCTCAGGTCGTTGGGCCGCCCTTGCTGACGTTCGCGCTCGTCGTCGCTCGGAAGGGTCTCCGGCTGCCCGCGCCGGTGGGCGCGGTCCTCGGCGACGCGTCTCTGACGGAAGTGCCGTTTCGTGCGCGGCGGCATCTCTCTTGGACGAGCCCATCGGGCGCCGTCGCGTTCGGCGGCTGGCAACACACGGGCGACGACGACCCGATCGGCAGCAGATGGCACGAGGCCGATGGCGGCCTCACCGCGTTTACCGGCCATGTCTGGCCGCGTTCGGGGCCCTGGCGAGGGGAACACTCGTGGGCAGCTGGGCTCGCCGAGCACTTCCGAGCCCATCCTCCGAGCGAGGGCACCGACGAGCTTCTCGGGCTCTTCACGGCCGTGTCACTCGCGGCCGACGGGCAGGGCACCGTCGCGACGGATCCGCTCGGGCTCGGCTTGGTGTACCGCGCCGAGTCCCCCTCGATGACAGTGCTCGCCTCACGGGCCTCGCTCGTAGCGCGACTAGTGACTGCAGAGACGAATGTTCGGCCGCGGCGCGACGCGCTCGGCGCGTTTTGGCTTGCCTACAGCGTCCATCCAATGGGGCTCCGCACAGGTTACGAAGGCGTCGAAGTGCTACCACCCGGGGCGGTCGTCCGCATCGACCCGGCGACCGGCGCGCGCCTGGACGAGCCCGCGCGTCGACCGTGGCGGTTTGCCTCGACACCGGACTGCGATCCGCACGACTTCATCGAGCAGGTGCAATCCGACATCGCCACGTCGATACGGGCTGCGTGCGCGATGCCCGTCGCCAACCACATCATCGACATCACGGGTGGGAAGGATTCGCGGCTGGTACTGGCTGTGACACTTGGCGAAAAGCTCGAGCGCGCTTTCACGTGCCGGACGTCGGGTGCGCCGGACCTGCCCGACGTCGTCGCCGCGCGTCACATCGCTGCTGCCTTCGACCTGCCGCACGGTGTGAACGTCGTCGACCCACGGGGACGAAGTTGGCGCGCGAAACGCAACGCAGCAATCGAGCGGTGTGGATACGCACCGCCACCCGACCGCGAGACGACCATGCGGCTCACTGTGGGCACGCATCTGGGGATGCGGAACCTCTGCGAAACGCACGCGTCATGTCCACCGCACGGAGACTCCGTCGTCCTTTCGGGCTTGACCGGAGAGTTGCTTCGCACCAACTTCCCGCCGACAACTCGCCACCGAGTGCTCGATGACCTGGACACTTTCTTCCGCGTTGATCTTCGCTATGGAATGGCGGGCATCCTGCGGCCGGAAATGCGGCGTCACTACGACAACGAGATCTGGCGCATGGTCTTCGCAGACCTCTCGACCGGCGACGGCCCCCAGGACGTGATCGACTCGTTCTACTTGCGCAACCGCCTCCGCCGCTGGTTCGGGACATTCCGCGAGGTCGATGAGCAGAACGCCGTGTACCCGCTGTATTCGCCCGTAGGCGTACGAGCGGCCTTCGAGATGGGCGTGACCGATCGTCACAACGAGTTCTTCCATTACGAGATCACGCGTCGTTCGTCACCGGAGCTGTTCGCGCTGCCGTTCGCCAAGGGCACATGGCAAGAGCAGAAACGCGTGCCGTGGGTTCGCCGGACGACACCTCACGAACCGATCGCGCCGCCCCCCGTCCCGTTCCCGCGCGCACCGAACCCTTTCCGCGGCCCCGGCGCGCGTGGCCAGGAGCGCACCGCGAGACTCGACGAGCGAACACGAATGGAGCTCGGCGACATCGAGATCATGCGGCGCTACCTCGTGGATGACGCGCCGGAATCCTTGCGCGACATCATCGACCCCGCGGGCGTGACGGCTGCCCTCGAACGGTTCACCGAGCTGACCGAAGCGTCGAAGCGGCAACTGTATGGCGCGCTCTCCGCCGCGATTTGGCTCGGCGAAGCCGACATCAACTACCGCGCCGATGACGACTGATCGTGCATCTCTTTGGCCGTGCTGCTCGTTCTGCGGTATATCTGAATCGATGTTGCCTGCCGCGCGAACCGGTGCGCCCGCTCCCTCGGATGCGTTCGAGGGCCAATGCTGGATCTGCGGCGCGCCCGCCCGCTTCGAGCACGATCGACCAGGACTCACCGAGAGCTATCGCTGTCCCTCTTGTCACGCGCCGCTGCGTTACCAAGGCCAGGCTCGTGCGATCATCCGCGCCTTTGCGCAAACAGGTGCGCGATCCATCGCGGAGGCGGTCCGCGAACCCGCACTCCAAGCATTGACGATCTTCGAGCCCGGACACCAGGGCCCGCTGCGAAGATATCTTCGAGGGCTCCCGAAGTACATACGATCCGCGTACGTTCCCGCTGCAGCCCCGGGTGAGGTGCGCAACGGCGTGCGTTGCGAAGATCTGATGCGGCTGTCGTTCGCCTCGGAATCGATCGACCTCGTCATCACGTCGGACATCTTCGAGCACATACGCCATCCGTATCGTGCCTTCGGCGAGGTGTATCGCGTGCTCCGCCAAGGAGGCATGCACATTTTCACCGTGCCCGGACGATGGCCGATGCGCGAATCGACATGTGTCCGCGTCGATGTCTCCGGTGAGGAAGATGTGCTCCTGGTCCCGCCCGAGTACCACTATCACGATCTCGTGTACAACAACTTCGGCTACGACCTTCTCGACCGCCTCGATGAGATGGGCTTCGTCACCGATCCGATGCTCTTCGCATCGACCACCGCCCTGACGTCGAGCCAGGTCACGTTCTGCTCGAAGCGACCCCACCGAGTGTGAGCGAGCCGAGCGGGTATCGCAACGAGGCGGGCAGCTAATTTTGCCGGACCACGACGTGGGAGGGTCGGTCGATGGCGCATCTCGCTTCTCACACCGGCGAGGCCGAGGCGCGGGATGCCCTCGAGCGCAAGCGTCCGATCGTCTTCTTTCATGTCATGAAGTGCGGGGGGACGTCCGTCCGCGACGGCCTCTCGATCTCGCTCACGGGTCAGCGTGATGGTCCCGACGTCTTCAAGCTCGATGGCGAAGCGGCAAAGGCTGCAGCAGCAGGCAAGCACGCCGACAATTGGCGTTTTCGTGACGCCCTCCTGGCGTATGTGCTCATCACGCAGCGCCCCTCGCTCGTGCTCGGTCACTTCCGGTACCGCGACCGGTTCGTGCCGCTCCTTTCGACCAACCACTTCGTGACCGTGCTTCGCGACCCTGTCGAGCGCCTCGTGTCGTTGTACAAGTATCGCCGATTCAAGGAAACCGTCGATGTCCCGGTCTCGATGGGCTTCGAGGAGTTTCTCGAGCACAAGCGATGGTCGAGAGAAGGTCACGCGTACATCGACGCGTTCTGCGGGTGCGACGACCTCGACCCGCGCTCGGATGAAGCCGTTGCGGCGGCGATTGCAAACCTCCAGCGGTTCGACATCGTTGGCTGCACCGACGGACTCGAGGAGTTTGCGCGCTGCGTCGGCCGGCTCGTGGACAAACGCGTGCAGATTCCTCGGCACAACACGAGTCCGGCGCCGGGAGGGCTTGCCGAGGCTGAGGTCGACCCATCGTTACGCGAACTCGCAAGAGCAGTATGCGCGCCCGACATCCAAGTGTTCGAGCAGGTGCTCGCGCGCTCCGGTGGCGTCTGCCGAACACGGGAGGGAACCGCACCTTGAGCCACAGCGGAGGCAGAGGTCTCTACGCACGCGTTCGTTCGAGCACACGTCAGGAACACGCACAATGACCAGCATCATCGACCTGATGGGTCGCGACGGCGTCAACGTGGCTGCAGAGCTAGCGGTGCCGTTCTGCAAGAGGTACGCCGCCCGGCCTGGCGACTATCTCGAGTTCGGAACCTACCAGGGGCGGTCGCTCGTTGCGTTCTATCGCGCGGCGCAGAAGCACGGCATGGGTCAGATGCGCTTCTTCGGCTTCGACTCATTCGAAGGGCTGCCCGAAACGCCTACCTGTCCGCCCAAGACCCCCGACGACCGACAAACCGCTTTCGTTGCTGGGAACTACGCGTGCTCGCAGGATGAGCTCACGCAGATCCTCAGAAGCAATGGTGTCGACATGAACCGGGTGACGCTCGTACCTGGGTTCTACGACCAATCCCTGACCGAGCCGCTGAAGACCGAGCTCGCACTAGAGAGTGCGGGAATCGTCAACATCGACTGCGACATTTACGAGTCGACAGTCGACGTTCTGGCATTCATCACCGACTTGCTACGCGGTGGGACGGTGTTGCTGTTCGACGATTGGCTTGCCTATGACGGACACCCATTTCGCGGTGAGCGCAGGGCCTGCCACGAGTGGCTCGAAGCGAATCCGCACATCCACCTCACGGAAAACTTCAAATACGCGCGCACCGGCGTGGCGTTCATCGTGAGCTTGCGCCAGCCGCGCCATTAACGCGCGGCAGCAGGGCTGCATGCGCGTGGCGAGCGCTGGTAGACCTGCGCGAGTCGGTTGACTCTGGGCTGCCTCAATGTCGACGACTGCACCAGTGGTCGGCCGCGGTCGCAGCATGCATGCCATCGTCCACGTCCGCACTTTCGTGACCCGTGAGTTAGGTAGGCACGACCCGCTTCTCTGGGTTTGAGCACCCGAACACGGCGCGGCGGCGATGCGCCTACGCGACGCGACGCAAGAGCGGGCGGTGCTGTTGCCAGCCGTTTGACACGCTTACGGGCCAACTGACGGAGCCGTCGGGACCTGCACGTGTGGTGCCGCGTACGGAGTCCTCAGCGGGATCAGCCAGCACGTCGGTTCAGGGCTTCCGGCAGCTGGGACGCTCACCATGCCGACGATCAGTTGTGTGAGCGCGGCATAGTGAACGTTCGCATCGCGCGCCGCCGTGGCGGGCGCGCAAATGCGTAGGTAGTTTCGCGACGATGACCTTGGTTGAAGGTCGCACGAGTCGGTGACAGACCCGGCTGACGCGGCACCTCGAAGCGGCGCTCGATCGGCACTCATCGTTTTCCTTGCGGTGTGCGGAGCGATGGTCATTCTTGTGCCGGTCCTCGCGCGCCATCAATGGTTCACCTTCGACGAATGGGGCACACTCGCCGATCGAAAAGCCGGCTCCCTCGATGATCTGCTCGATCCTCACAACGATCACTGGTCGACCCTGCCGATCCTCGTCTACCGAGGGTTGTTCGCGCTCTTCGGTCTGCGCACGTACCTGCCGTACCAACTCTCCGCAGTGCTCGTTCATTTGGCAACCGCGGCGCTGCTGCGGACAGTCATGCGCCGGGCCGGCGTCGACCCTTGGGTGGCGACCGGGGTCGCGTCGGTCTACGCCTTCCTTGGCGCGGGATGGCAGAACATCATCTGGGGCTGGCAAATCAGTCTCGTCGGCGCGTTGGCCTTCGGCGTCGCGCAGCTCATCCTTCTCGACCACGACGGTCCGCTCGACCGTCGCGACTGGCTGGGTTTGGGCGCCGGAGTTGCGGGGCTGCTGTGCTCGGGGGTCGCCGTGACGATGCTGCTCGTCATCGGCATCGCGGCTCTCGCGCGGCGGGGTTACCGTGTCGCGTTGTTCCACGCGACGCCTCTTGCAGTGCTCTACGGCGCGTGGTATTTCACCTACGGACACAAGAGGAATCCCACCTTTCCGACCGCGCGGGATCATCCCGGACTTCTCGTGAGATGGTTGGGCCGTGGCACCTTGGCGATGTTCGATGCAGTCGGGCACTTTCGTGCCGTGGGTATCGCCGTCGCTGTACTCGTAGTGATCGGGCTCATCCTTGCGTGGGCTCCACTCGACAAGAACGAACTACGAAGATGTGCTGCGATTCCAGGAGCTTTGCTGTTGGGATCGTTCGCGTTCATACTGCTCACCGGCTGGGCCAGGGTCGTTGCGTATCAACCCTCCTACGCACGCGCCAGCCGCTACGTCGACATCGCGACGGGGATGGCGCTGCCGGCGGTCGCCGTCGGACTCGACGCCGTGGTTCGTCGGTGGCGACTCGTTGCGCCCGCGCTGTTGGTCATGCTCGTGGCGGCCATTCCCGGCAATCTTCAGCAGTTCCATCACTCGAGCAGCTCTCCGTATTGGGCGAGCACGCAGATCCGGTATCGCCGCTCGCTGCTGGCGTTGGCGAATGTTCCTGCCGCCGCCAACGTGCCCCGCTCGCTGCTGCCCGACCGTCTCATGAATCTCATTCCGCCGGGCAGCCAGTTTCCCATCACGCTCGGATGGCTGCTCGATCAGAAGAAGGCTGGACGTCTTCCCAAGATTCAGCTCACCGCTCGGGAACGCGCTCGACGCCACCATCCGGCTCGCCCTACATCAGTCCCGCGACGCCGGTATCGCGACGGCGTGTCGTTCACTCGGTACGACGACCACGATCCAGCTCGAGCAGGACCGGTCGATCTCCTTCGACGGAGGGAAAGTCGCCGTCGTGGGGACCTATCCGGCGGGTGGTGACGACACGCCGTCGTCGCCACTGAAGTTCGACCCCGAACAAGGCGAGGTGCTCACGGCTCTCCTCGGCCCGCTCACTTTGCGCATGTCGCCGGACCGTTCGAGCTCGCCCGTCGAAATGTGCGAATACAGTACGGCGCCCCACCCGCCCATCGTTGTGCCGGGTTCGGTATCTACCACCGAGGGCAATAGCGGCACGAAGGTGATCCAGGTGCCGGTCACGCTGTCGGCGCCATCGGAAAGGGTGGTGTCCGCGTCGTGGGCGACGCGCGACGACAGCGCCGTCGCGCCCGGCGACTACATCACCGCCGAAGGCACTGTGACCTTCCTACCCGGTCAGACCTCGAAGAGTGTGCCCGTCGTGATCAAAGGTGACATGCTCGATGAATCCGACGAGGTGATGATGGTTCGGTTCTCTCACGCAACCAACGCGACCATCGGCGGCCTCTACGGCCTCGGGACCGTCACCATCGTCAACGACGACTAGCACCGTCGTCGTGCGTGGGCAACGATATCTCGACCATCGTCGCGGCGAGTGCGTTCATGCGCGGCGGAGCCAGCGTCCTCGATGAGGTCGTTGTCACTTCGCCAGATCGCGCAGTCGAGTCGACGCAACGCCACCACCGTGACGGTCGGCGCGATGGTCGTCGTCTTCGTGCTTGCGGCAGCACTTCGCGTGCCGACGATCCGATCGAACGCGCCGTACACGACATACGTCGACGAGCACTTTGCGTTGAAGGGGTCTGCCCGCCAAATTGTGGACGGCTACTGGGATCCAAAGTTCTACCTTTATCCGTCGTTCGTCCCGAGCGCGGTGAGCGTCGTGGCATTGTCGCTGTCGAGCGTTCGAGGTCGAAGCTCGGAGCTTCGCGCCGGTGCCCGAACGACGGTGTCGAGCCCCTACATCGAGGTCGTGGAGCCCTGGGATTTGGTGCTTGCGGGACGGCTGCTTGTCCTCGTCTTCGCACTCGCAACGGTTCTCGCGACGGGGCTTCTGGGAATACGCCTCGCTGGTCGTTCCGCCGGAATACTGAGTGCGTTTTTCGTCGCTGTCCTGCCGATGTTCACATCGCGAAGTTCTATCGTCATCGTCGACACGCCGGCAGCCTTCTTCGCTGTGGGCACGCTGTACTGTGCCGCACGCATTGCCGATCAGCCTGGACACCCACCGCGGGCGCGCTGGGCGGTCGCCGGCGGACTGGCGAGTGCGCTCGCGTTCACGACCAAGTACACCTTGGGCGCCTCCTTGCTCGCCGTATTCGTTGCTCTCGCGCTCCGAACGGATTGGGCGCGTCAGCAACGGCTCAAGCTCGCGGGGAGCGCCGGGCTCACGTTCGCGATCGCATCCGTCGTGATCATGCCCGCGCTGTTGTTTCGCGTCGCGGAACTTCGCGGGGCGCTCCGCACGCAAATTCAGCGCGTATGGCTTCGCCCCACCTGGGGGTGCATCGTATCTGCGCGAACTGTCGAGCGCGCGCGAAGTCGGGCGGTTCCTCGTCGTCGCGGGCTTCGTTAGCGTTGCGCTCTTACTGTGGCGCGAGCGATCGCGCACAGCGACCTTGGCCTGGCTCGCCATGGCGACGCCGCCCATGGTGATATTGGCGCGGTACGCGTTCCAGCCCGTGCGCGACCTACTGCCATTCGCGCCCTTCATGTTGATCGGCGCCGCCACGACGTTCGTCGAGGCGGGCGCCTTGGTGAATCGCTTCGTGCGCACACCTCTGCTCGTTCAGCGAGCGGCGTCCTTCGGTTTGGCACTCGTTTGTTGCTTGGCACCGCTTAGATGGACGAGGATTCTTCTCGTTCGCGACCTCCACGCTGTGGACACGAGGACCACGGCCGTACGGTGGCTCGGAACGCACATCGGCCCGGCCGATCGAGTTCTGGTCGCGCAAGAGCTCGCCTTCCTTCCGAGCGAGCTCAGCAAACTCTGCGCTTCGGTCGAGGTGTCATCGCAGCGGCGTCCCGCAGATGTGAGAACCTACGACTGGGTGGTCTCCGGCGATCTGAACGCGGGATTCCCGGCCCCCTGGACCGGTGCACTCGCCGATCGGCAGGAGACCTTCACTGTCGGCACGTATCCCATGTCCGGCGAGAACTTGAGGATCGCCGGAGCTCCTCTCGAGAACATCTGGCATTCTCGCACCGAGCGAATCTACGTCTTCGGACCGTTACAACCTCGCGATACAACGCGCCGAGAGACGTGCACTCGTTCCTGACCCTCTGCCGTCGCCCGCAGGCGTGGTGTCCGCTCACCGCGGCGAGAACACAAACAGCTGGCGCGGTCCCGCCGCATCCAGGTATCCGTTGTTGACCAGAAACGCAGCGCGGCTGCTCCCGCGGTAGTTCGGGATGGCGACGACGGTGTCACCCGCGCCGCCGTGCGACTTGAGCTTCGGTCCGGGCTCCCAGCTCTGTCCATCGCCACCGTTGAGGAACAGCTGATCGGGGTTGTCAATCCCCGTTTGCACATACATGTCGAGGTCCCGATCGCCATCGGCGTCACCGAAGGCGACGTCGGTTGCGCCGTCGACTTCCCGATTGAAGACCGGCTTTTCGTAGCGACCATGATCGTTCAGGAACACCTGAACCCGCCGAAGCGTCACCGTCGCGAGATCAAGCTGCCCGTCGCCATTGAGGTCGACGAATTTGACGGTTCGGAGGGCGTCCTCGGTCAGCCCGAAGGCTGCAGTCGCGTCGACGTAGACACCGTTCTCGCGTTTGAAGATGCGGAATCCGTTCTTGAGAGTGCACATCGCAAGCTCGTCGATACCGTCGCCGTCGATGTCTGCCGCAACCGAGCAGAGATTGCCGAGATCGTTGTTGATCGGACCCTTCGCGAGTTCGAAGTGGTCACCGCGATTGATCCAGAGTCGGTTGAAGCTGGGATAGTCGACGCCCGTCTCCTGACCGGTGAACAGGTCGGGAAGGGCATCATCGTTCGCCCTTATCACGGCCGGCTCGCGGCCGCGCCCGTCGGGGTCCGCGATGCCCCACTTCGCTGCCTCCTCGACGAAGCTGTGGTCCGGTTGTTGCAGCCAGAGCTGTTTCGGGCTCCTGCACTTACCCTTGCACCCGCCGATCGAGAAATAGATGTCGAGCCGGCCGTCGTTGTTGAAGTCGGCGACCGCGCAGCCGTGCCGATCGGCGGGCACCGGGCCAACGCCGTCGTAGTACGGCACGAAACGGCCGTCGGGGAGACCACGGAGCAACGGCCAAACGCCGTTGTGCGTCGACAACAGCACGTCCAGCGTGCCGTCACCATCGAAGTCCGCGACACAGTTCTCGCCGTGTGTGTGCGTCGCGTCGGCGACACCCGCTTGCGCGGCGACGTCGCTGGCGACGAGTGATGGGCTCGCCTTGTTGGACGATCCACAGGACATTGTGACAACGAGCACGGTAAGTGCAACGAGCGATCTTGCAACCCGATGCCGTTGGTCGTCTCCGCTCATCACGGTGAGCCTCCCTCTTGCTCAGCTGTCGGCAGTCGTGGCCCCATCCAATGTGGGCGTGAGCTTCGCCGCGCGCACGCATTCGACGCGCGGCGGCCACGCGCCGGGTGACGAGATGCACGACGGGCAGATCCGAGACTGTCTCCCAGATGGTGGCCCGAGCCGGCGCGAACGGTGAGCACACGAGGAACAGTGAAAGGAGGATCACGTTCTCACCAAAGGTGAAGTTCATCGCAAGTTGTGTGCCGACATGGAACAGGATCAGCCCCGCCCCCCAGAGGCGGTGGATCCGAGGGCGGAACGCAACGACGATCGAGCACGTCTCGAGGTACATCGTTCCGACAAACAGGAACCAACCTGGATACCGGTTGTGCACGAAGAAGTGCCCGAGGACCGTTTGCTCATTGGTCTGCAGGATCCGGTTGGCGACGATGTACGAAAAGCCGGAGACGTTGAATCCGCTGATCCTGCCATGCGAAAGAGCTCGCGTCGCAGTAACGATCTTCCATGAACCCGTGAGCGAGTAGAACAACAACACGACGAGAAGCGCGACCCACACTACGGTCAGGAAGTACTGGCGCTTGGCCGTCGTCCGGTTGTCCCGCCACCGGCCCTGCGGGAGCAGGATGAGGATCACGCTGACGAAGAGCCACACGTGCAGATTGTGGTTGACCTTGTCGGTGGTGTTCACCAACGACATGTACTGCAGCAACGAGAACGCATACGCGATGCGCGCGACGCGCAGCCCGGGAACGACCAACACCGCGACGCTAGCTGCGAGATAGACAGAGAAGATGATGTTCACGCCGGTCGCAACGCTGACGTGCTGGAACCACCAATGCGCCGGCCAGAGCGGCTCGGCGCCCCGCAGGTGCTGATAAGCGGGCCACCCGTAGAGTTGTCCGAGGGTGAGGTACGCGCTGAGGGCGTAGTAGGCGCGCACAAGCAATGCGGCGCGCTCGTATGAGCGCCTCTGAAAGCGTACGGCACTCGCGAGCGTCGCGCGGTGGTTCGAGTTCCAAAGCTTGCGCGCCAACCATCGGGTCACCACTGGATTGTTGGCACGCGCGAGGCGGTCAGCTGCCTGCGTCATGACCAGTCCCGGATCAGCCCGTCGAATACGTGGCCAGCACGCGCGTCTCGATGAAGCATGTATAACAGTCGACGCGTTTGCGTACGTCGTACACACGCTGAACCACCTCGTACCGAACGTGCCGCAGCGTGCTCAAGTAACGCGCTTCGAATTGCTTCCGGGCCACTTCAGCTTCTTCCGGCTTCTTGTCGTGAAGAAGCGCTCCGAGGTTCCGCAACGCGAACAACCCCGTCACTAGTTGGTCGGCTGGTTGTAGGTGAGCGTCCTGGAACCAGACGGGAAGGCCTCCCCTGAATCCTTCGGCCGCGATCAGGCGCGCGGTGTAGTCGGCGCCTTGGGGGTTCGGAACCGTCGAGAAGAGGTCCCACGCGAAGAAGGGGAAGTACTCGTGTCCACGATCACGGAGTGCAACTCCGGTGTAGACGAGGCAGAACGCCAGCGCGCCTCGTATGAGCCACTCGCATCGTCTCATGGATCCACCCCACGCAAAGACGCGCGCGACCATCGCCGGGTGTGGGTGTTCTCTCGCCCGACGCCGTGGGCGGACGCTACTTCCGTGCTCTCGCGGCGGTCAATCGGCACCACGCGGTCCGCGGCGACGGACGTATCACCCCGGCGCGTGCGCGCGCACGGCATTTGCCCAACTCACCGCGACGCGTCCAACGCACGTCGGCCGCGGGCCGTCCCTACCGAGCGTGCTCCCTTGCGCGGACGAAACGCCGGACCCCGCAGAAATTTCTTCAAGCGCGCCGACCGAAAACGTCGACAACACTTGGGAGTGTCACCGTCGTGGCACGAGGGGGGAAATCTCGAGATGCGACCGATCCTTCATAGGTCGCGCGCGTCGATCGCGATCGTGGCGCTGACGGTGGGAGTGTTGGGCGCCACGCTCGTAGCGGCGAGAGCGGCAACAACCGGCACGCCCGGCAAGTCCTACACGGTCCCGACCGGCATAGATCGCACGGGCAAGACCGACGTCACCGACGCGCTCACCCAGTTCATCCGCGGTGTGCCGGATGGCTCGACAATCCAGTTCCCGTCGGGCGGGTCGTACAGGATCAACAACATCGTGCTCGTGAGCGGTCGGCATGACCTGGTCATCGACGGCGGCGGATCACTGTTCTTCGCGGCCACCGACGGCCGCGACGAGACGCCACCCTCGATGCCGCCGGGCGTGCGCTCGCAATGGCCGCGACACCGCGCGCAATGGATCGTCTACAACGGCTCGAACATCACCATTCGCAACCTTTCCGTGAGAGGCAACGACGCGCGAGGCGGCCAGGCCGACGACGCCTACAACGGGGCGCTCGAAGCGCAGAACGGCATCGAATACGCCAACGTGCGGCACGGGCTCATCAAGAACTGCCAGGTCTCGCAGACGTGGGGTGACGGCGTCTACATCGGAAGCGACTCCGATTCGGTGGTGGTGGACGGTTGCAACATCCACCACACTGGTCGCCAGGGCGTGACGATCGCGGACGCGCACAACATCGTCGTGGTCAACAGCACGATCAGGGAGATCAGGCGCACCGCGGTCGACCTGGAGCCCTACACGATGGGGCATGGTGTCGACAACGTCTGGATCGCAAGGAATCACTTCGAGGGCGTTCGTGGTCTCGTCATCGGATCGAAGGGGGGCGGCGACGTGAGCTCGATCGTCGTGGCGTACAACACTCACAAGGGCATCCCGTTCAGCGTGCGGAACACGCCACCGGCGAACCTGACCCCGCGCCGGCACGGTTGGTACATCATCGGCAATGTGAGCGACACGATGTCGGGCAGCCCTCACGGCTATGTCTGGATCGAGCACACCGACACGGTCCGCGTGTTCGACAACTACCAGCCGCTCCAAGCTGGTCGCGACGTACCGCAGCTGGCGGTCGAGTGCAACGACTGCACGGATCTCGCCCAAGGCCGCAACACGAACCCGTGGGTGAAGCGGTAGGCATGGACGGCGCGGTCAGTTGTCGGTCTTGGCGGCGCGAAGGTCGATCACGACGTACTGCTTGGTCCGAAGGACCACGCGGCCCGCACCCTCATCCTGCGGATGGACGCTCGCCACGACGAGGTGCGTGACGGCGTATCGTCGGCGCAGCTCCTGCGCGGCCGGCGACGTCGGATCGGCGAGGATGACATCGCGAGCGGTGTTGCGCGCTTCGAAGTCTCTCGGTCGCAGGCTCGGGGATTGGTGCGGCGGCACGATCACGTGGCCGAACGCACCGACTCGGGCGGTCAACGCGTCGGGGGCAACGACGACCGACGCAGGATCGAGGACGCGACGCAGTTGCTCCCATGGGGCGACGACACTGGCCGTGCGCGCGCCCCGCAGCGACGACGGAAGAACAGCACGCGGCACCGCGTGCAACACGCCGCCGGCAACGCCGATCGCGCCGACGATGAGAACCGTCACGCCCGTCGCGACGACAGCGTGGCGGATGTCGGAGCTCGCAATGGCGCGACGATCGTCGAGGCCGGCGAGCACATCGGCGAATGCCACGTGGAGCACGAGCAGGAGCCCCGGCATCGTGCGACCGAGCAGTCCACTGTCGGACACGGCACCCATCGCATAGGTCGCAGCGATAAGGATCGCGGACGTGACGAGCGGGTCGAGCTTCCGCTTTCGAGCTCTGATCCACAGCGCGGCGACACCCGGCAGCGCAAGGAAGGCGCGTAGGAAGAACAGGTGGTAGAGACCCTGGTTGCCGACCTCCCAGCGTTGACTGTTCGAGAGGACGTCGAGCAACGAGTACGGCGTCCACGCCAGCGCGAGGACACCGGCGACGACCGCGCAGCCCCCGACGACCAACAGACGCCAGCGCTCGACCTCTCTCACCGCGTCGACGACGAACGCCAGCGCGATCATCCCGAGCCAGAGTGCGGTCAGCGGGTGAGACAGCAGCGCGAGCGTGCCGAGGATGATCGCCGCCGCGGCGTTCCACGCCGGGCCTCCGCGTACGAACCGGATCAGTGCGACGACGGCTCCGAGTCCGACTGCCGTCGCGAACACCGACGGGTACGGCAAGCCGAATCCGATGGAGTTCAAGTTGAGGTAGCCGCTCCATCTCCACGGTCCTATGCCCCATGCGACGAGCGTGCACGCGAGCGCCAGTGTCGGCGCCCACGGTCGCAAACTGACTGTACGCACGAACATGCGGAGCGCGACGACGAACAGGGCGAGGTTCATCATCGCGAGCACGGTCAGAACCGTCGTCACGTCCCAGTGCGTCGCGGCCTGGAGCCATCCGCCGAGGAGGCTGAACGGCGTGAGGTAGGCGTCCGGAGAGTTGTCGCCCGTGAAGGGGTTCTTTGCCGCGAGCCCGTGTGCGCTGAACTCGCGGATCGCGGCGATGTGCACGAAGACGTCGCGCGACCACTGCTGGTTGAGCTGCTGGAAGAGCATCACGACGCCGAGCACGACGGACAGCAGGACGTAGCTGCGATCGGCTGCCGCCGATCGTTCGGCAGGTCGCGGCGGATACGGCGATGTCAGCTCGTCGTTGATCATCGACACACCGAGATGGCCCACGCTTCACCGTACCGACTTTTTGGAGGAGCGACCCCAAGCTGACAGGTATCGTGCCCGTTCGGAACGCCTGGCGTTACGGACGATCGAGCACAGGTTCCGCTCTGTCCAGCAGCGCGAGCGCGACCGCGATGCAGCTCTCGATCTCTTTCACCTGGATGTTGGACAGATCGGTGGGATCGCGCACGACGTTCTTCAGCTTCTGAATGTCGCAGATCGTCCCCATCTCGGTATCGCGATCGGCATCATTGAGCAATTCAATGATCGTGTCGCCCTCGGCTTCGAGGAATCGCCACCTTCCTGAACGCAGCGTGCGTGCGTCGACGACGACATTCGTTCGGAACGGCTCGGCGGGCAGCGCGATGTCCGAGTCGGCAACCACTTGCTTCGCCCATACATCGTTCAAGATCGGGACTGCGAGGAGCTCCGGAGCGGTGCGGCGCATGACCTCGTAGTGAAGACGGTCGGTACCGCGCGCCACTGGTGCAAGCGACCAGTTCTTCACCGCGACCGTGGCGGAGAGCAGGGGATCGACCTTGATCTCGGCGGGCGTGCCCTGACCGAGTGGGCCGTTCCACAGTCCGAGCCGGTAGTCGACGTAGAACTTCTCTGGCAGCAGGTCGAACCGCACGTGATCTGCGGTCGTGTAGACCCATGTCTGTAGCCAATCGGCCTGGAAGGCGTTCTCTTCGGCATGGAGGATTCCCAGCGGATCGTGGTGCTGGTGATAGTCGACGAACTTCTTCGCCATCGCGTCGAGTGTCGTCGCCGGTGTCCGTTTGAACTGCGGCGCATGCCCACCGGGACCGCGGTACAGCTCGCCGCCCATGCCCCTGATGCTCACAGTCGTGCCTGCGCGCGCCTCGGTCTCGCCGTCACGAGGGCAGACGATCGCCTCGTAGCGGTACAGGTGTTGGCGCAGCCGTTTCCATTCGCGCTGTTCGACGGGTGTCTCGGGCAGCGGGCCGAGCCGGTGCTCGAAGGCCGCAGCCTCGGCGACGGCCGCCGCACACGACACCTCCGGACCGCCGGGCGCGCCGTTGGTGATGCACGTGAGCCTGTCACGGAGGCCCGCGGCCTTGGAGAGCGCCAAGCAGAGCCGCGAGTCCTTGCCTCCCGACAACATCAATCGAATGTCTGCGTGCAGTCTCCCAATATCGCGGAAGTTCTCGACGAGCGACTCTGTGATGGCGTCCCAGTCCCGGGCCGGGAGCTGCTCGCGGTCCGGTACTTCCGAGGGACCGGGCCAGATCCATTGAGGTGAGCGCTCCAGTTGGATCTGCGCGTCGGTCCAGCCGACGCGCGCTTGACGCTCCGGCGGCAGATATGAGGCGCCGTCGACCGGCATCCGCTCCCCGAAGAGGTTCGAGTGGCCGATCAGCCATGCGAGCGCCCGTGTGTCCCAACGCCGCGGGCTACCGAGCCCGGTCAGCGCGTAGGAGCGATTCGTGAAGACCGCGAATGTGTCACCCCCGTGGTAGTAGATCGGCAACAGGCCCGAGCAGTCAGTGAACGCGACGAGCCCGCGCGAGGTATCGATGCCGACGAAGTTGTATGCGCCGCGCAGCGCAGCGGTCACCGCGGTCGCGCCGCCCGCGCGGAACGCATCGAACACCGCTGCCGCGAGCTGCGCCTCGGCGACGAAGGCCGGGCCGTTGACGACCACCATCGCTTCCGGGTCCGCATGAAGTCGCGTTTCGCGCGAAGGGATCGGCCACGGCATGCGAGAGCACCGCCCACTTCCCGTTGCTGGCGCGGTGCTCGAGTCGCTCGCCGTCGAAGAGACGCGCGGAGTACAGCGCATCGCGCACATGTGGCACGACCGCGCCGACGGAGTCCGCTGATGCGCCGATGACGGCCGCGAAGTGGATCATGCGCGGCGTCGCCGTCAGGCAGGCGTGAGGTCGTCGTTCGGGCTGCGGTTCGCCCAGGGAAAGGGCTGCGACGGCTCGGTGACACCGAGGAACCGGCAAAGCGGCTGCCAGCCCGCACGACTGGTGAGGTCTATCTCGAGGAAGTTGTCGCGCCCGGCAAAGTAGCTTCGCACCTGTTCCACGTGTTCGTGCCACTCCGCGCGCCACTTCGCCTCGTCGATCTCGAGGAACTTGCCGCCGTACTCGCCGGCGGCGCGGCGGCGGACGTTCGACTCCACGTGCCGGCAGCGGCTCTCGATCCACTCGTCGACGGGTCGCAGCGTGAGGATGAAGCGACTTCCCGGATACTGGTCGTCGAGGAGCCCGAACTTCTGCGTCAGCGGCAACACGTCGGTGAACGCATCGAAGCGAGGATTGATCCGCGCGAGAAGCGGTTCGCCCGCCGTGAGCGACACCTCGATGATCCGGCGCACGGCTGGACCTCCCCAGTGCAAGCTGTTGTACCCGAGAATCGTCAACGCCTCGTGCAACGAGGTGGTCGCGGTCTTGTTGAGGCCGATACCGAAGATGCGCGGCCGGTCGGCGCGACGCGCAGATGTGCGATCGGGAACCGGGCACCAGCCGGCGTAGTCGACGATCTCGCGGTTGTAATAGGGCGGCGCGCGATGCGGATCGACGTTGTGCTTCCATCCGTACTTCAGCCGATGGGCCTGCAGCAGCAGATCGGCACGCGCCTGGCTGCTGGTGCGCCGCGCGGTGCACGACACGAGCGGCGGGTACGGGCGACAGCTCGACGCCCAGCTGCCACGCCCGATGCCAGTAGTCGGTGTCCTCGCAGAATGCGGGACTGAACCATTCGTCGAACGGTCCGACCTCGTCGTAAACGGCCTTCGGGAGCAGGAAGCACCAGCCCGCGGTGCCGCCCTGATCCGGTCGCACGAAGCCCAGCCCGTCGCAGTGATCGGTGTAGGGAAACGCGATGCGACGGGCGTTCGACGCGGCTTCATAGAGTGCCTCGTCCCATCCCGGTTCGACCATGCAGTCGCTGTTGAGGACGACGACCATCGGCGCCGACGACAAGCGGATGCCCGTGTTCCATCCGGTCGAGACGCCGCGGTTCTCGGGATAGCGGTAGACCTTTGCCGCGAGCCGGATGTCGCACGGCGACCCGTTGTCGATCACGACCACTTCGGTCGGGATGCGCGCGACCTGCCACACGCGCGCGATCGTCCGTCGCGCCATCTCGGCCAGGTCGGGTGTGCGGCTCCATACCGGGATAGTCACGCTGAGCATCGGTTGACCGCGCCAATGCGAGGGCGTGTCGTCGTACGCGAGCGCAGGGTCGGTGTTCGGGAACGGATGCACCGTTGTCGGTGGAGCGAACACTTCGGATCCTCCATCGCTTGCGCCGGCCGCACCTTTGGCGTGGAGCAGCTGAAACGTTTCCCGGTAGGCCGCGTGCAACGCGTCGAGGGCTGCACTGCCCGTCCCGGCGCGGGCTTCGAGCGCAGCCACGCGACGCCGCACGTCTTGTTCGGTGTGGCGCGTCTCGTTCCAACGCGTCGCGGCATCGTCGATGGCGAGTCGCCGCGCGATCTCGGTGCCCGGGTGCAAGGTCGCGATGACCGCGTGCGCGCGACCCTTTGCTTCGGTCCGCTCGCAGAAGGCGTCGAAGTCGAGCGGCCGCGCCATCAGGCTCTTCGCGGTCGAGTCGTACACCACGCGCAGGCCCGCGGGTGCAAGGCGCCAGCCCATTTCGATGTCGATCGAGTAACCGAGCCGTTGATCGTGCAGGCCGTGGCGCATGAGGAACGCCCGCTTGCACGAGATGCGTCCTTCCCAGAACCCGCGCCAGTCGAGCTGCTGGCCGTGGCCGAGTCGCTGGTACGCGAACATCAGCCGATCGACGTCGGTGACGTAGTGCATCAAGGGCGTGCGTTCGAGCTCCGGCGCCCAATCGGTGTGACCGAGGATGGCGACGCCTTCGGCGGCATGGGCGTCGTGCGCGGCGAGGTGTCGTTCCAGGTAGTCGGGCGTGGCGCGGTCGTCGTCGTCGAAGAACAAGACGATCGAACCGCGGGCGAGGAACACGGCGTGGTTCTTGGCCGCGCTCCTGCCCCCGTGCTCGATTCGCAGACCGACGACTTGAATGTCGCCGGCCACCTCCTCGAGCACGCGCGCGAGCTCGCTTGTCGCGGAGCCGTCGTCGACGACGACGACTTCGTACTCGGCGCGATCGAGCGTCTGCGCCGCGAACGACGCGAGGCACGATCGCAAGAGCTCGTGCCGGTCGTATGTGGCGATCAACACGCTGATGCGAGGCGGCCGCGCGGGCTCGGGCCGGACGAAGACCGTCGGTCGTTTCGCGTGGTCTGCGATCCAGACGCGGCGCACGAAGCCTGCGCCCGGCGCCGCGCTCAGGAGCGGGTGACGCAAGCCGACGGTGACGTTGTCGGCGATCGTGACCGGTCCGTGCCGCTCGGCACCCGCCCGCACCGACAGGACCGGGAGCGGTGTGACGTCGTCGACCTCTCGGCCGATGACACCCAGGTGATGCTCGGTGACTGGCGGGCCACCGCCCGGTCCGGCACAGTGGGCGGGCTGGAGCCGGTCGACGGCGAGCGTCGCGTGCGTCGCGATCAGCATGTCGAGGAATCCGGCCGGAAGGATCGCATCATCGCGGACGTACACGACGTAGCTGGTCGAGTCGGGCTGTTCGGTCGGCGCTTGCTCGCCGTCGGGCGCGCCCGGCCGCCACTCCTGTGTGACCGCCAGGTGCGTGCTCGATGTCAGCTCGGTCAGCATCGTGGGCGGCGGACCCGTGCGATCGGCGTCATAGGTGCCGACGACGTGTACCGCAACCGAAGGCGTCGGATCGAGCACAAAACTTTGGGCCGCCGTCCCGGTGATGTCGTACACGGCGAGGTGCTCGTCTTGATGGATCCGCCGATACGCGGTCTCGAGCAGTCGGAACAGCTCCGGATATTGATGTCGCCACCGGAAGAACGCCTTCGGGAGCACGAAGTACCGCGCCCCTCGTGCGCGCTGGGCTTCGAGGTGGTTGACCGCCGCGTCGCCGTCGACCGGCTCGTAGGTGACTGCTCCACCGTCGCGATTCTGAGGGAACGGCCAGCAGCGCGACGACCCGAGGTTCGCGAGGTCGTCGTCACCCGCGGTCGCGACGAGCACCACATCGCCCGGTGGCACCATCGTCTGGATCCGTCGGCGAACGACGCTCGACGCGTCGTCACCGTTGCTCGTGAAGCGTGTGGTGCGGCCGTGCTCAGTCGTATGAGCGCGCGGCGGGCGCGACATCACGTCGTTGATGACCGCGTTGAAGCGGCGTTCGACGAGATCGAGACCGTGGCGGCGCTCGACGTGGGCCGCGCCTTCGTTCGCGATCCGATGCCACAGTGCGTCCTCGGTGAGGAGCCGGCTCACTCCGGCCGCGAAATCGGCCGCGTCCGCGGCGATCAGAGCATGACGGCCCTGCACCAGTTCGAGGCCCTCCGCGCCGACGGGGGTGACCACGACCGGCGTCCCGGCCATCATCGACTGGATGACTTTGCGCTTGACGCCGGCACCGTGGAGGAGCGGCACCACTCCGAGGCGCGACCGCTCGATGTAGGGCTGCACCAACGGCACCCAACCGACGAGCCGCAACCCGGGTGTCGCCGGGTCGACGTCGAGCGTCACCTGGTCGAGCCAATTGCCGAGGATCGTGAGCGGATGTCGTTCGAGGAGGTGCGGGTCGAGCAGCGGCAGCACCTCCGCGCACACGTACTCCACCGCTTCCCGGTTCGGCAGGTGACGGAAGTTGCCGACGAAGTACATGCCTCCCCGCCGGTCGAGCGGGTGCGGCGAGCGCGCCATGTCTTCCGCGAGCGGCACCGTGAACACGCGATCTTGGCCCATGAAGTCGCCCAGGAGATCGCGTTCTTTGTCCGAGACTGCGATCACGGCGTCGACGGCGCCGTACGTGTTCAACTCGCGTGCCGTATCGGCGCCGAAGCTCGCACCGAGCGTCGCGCCCTGGCCGAACGATCGGCGCGCGTTGCGCAGGAAGTGGACGTCCATCGTATTGACGAGCACTCGCGTCCCGGGAGAATGCTTGCGCAGCAACGGAAGCAACTCCGCCGCCAGCTCCCAGAACGCGATGATCGTGAGGTCGAACTCGTTCGAACGCAACACCCGCTCGGTGACACCGAGTCCGGCGTAGGTGGCAACGCCCATCTGCCGCAGCCGGTTCGCGTGACGTTCCTCGGCGACACCGCGTTCCTCGCGCGCGAGATACGTGACCTTCCATCCGGCCCGCAGGAGGAACTGGACGGTGTAGTCGATGTCCTGGGACCCGCTGTCGCGGTCGAACGCGGGCATGCGCGTGTGCACAACGAGCGCGCGGCCTGCACTCATGTGCCGGCGCTCATCGAACGCTCATCCCCGGCATACCTCGAGGTCGTCGTGCGCGAGCAGATAGCGCCATGCGCCGTCGCTCAAGTCGGCCGGGCGCGGCGGACGGAGATCGAGCACGCGTTGCCACGCCGATTCGTGCAGCGGTACCGATGCCTCGCCACCGTCGCCGTGCACGCGCACGGCGGCGACGGCCGGCACGTACACCACCGAGGCGCCCGCGGCCCACACGTTCGCACACCATTCGCGAACGAACGACCGGCCGGTGAGGATGTCGGGCCCCCGCACCGTGGTCCAGAGCGACGTGGCTGCCGCGACGATCCCCGGCGCCCAGCACACCGGACGCACGTAGTCGTGCCAGGGCGCACGCACGTCCGCCGATTCGGCGGCGATCAGTGCAACGGAACGATCGAAGAACACCATGCCGCCCGCGGCTTCCAGACGCCCGTCGGCTCGCACGACCTTTCCCGCGACCGCAGCGCGCGGATCGGCGACCGCGCGCGGTCGCCGCCTCGATGCTGCCCGGCAGCGGCAAGACGTGCGGCTCGACGACGACGACGACGTCGTACTCGCCGGGTGCGGCGAGGCGAGCGTCGATGTCGGTGATCTGTAGATCGGCGCCGGCCGCCGCGGCCCGCTCCGCGAGGTGCGCACGCCAGGTGTCGCCCGTGTCGGCGACGCCCGACCATACGAGCACCCTCGGCGCGGCATTCACCGCTGCGTTCGCGGGCGACGGCGCGGCGTGCACCGCCGTACCCGACGCGCCCGACCGCACCGCGATGACACCGAGTGACGCGACGCGGCGCGCCTCGTCCGAGTCGTGCGTGTCGTCGACGACGACGATGTCGATGCTGTGGTCGAGATACGGCAGCAGGTCGCCCGCCGGTGGCCGGAACGTCGTCGATCCAGGAAGTTCTTCGGCGACGTCGAGGGTCGTCCAATCGAGGACGGCGGGTGGTTCAGACGTCGCGGCGGCGAGCCGGGCCACCTCACCGAGAAGGGACCTGACGCCGTCGAGCGCCGGCTCCCGTAGGTCGAACACCGCGCCCGCGCCTTCGTCGTCGACGATCGTACGAAAGTGGCGGACCACGTGGTCGCGAAGCTCCGCCTGCCGGCGGAACCACGGGCGTGAGCCCTCGGGCACGACGAGATACCGGTCACCGGCGAACCGGCGTGCTTCCAACTGTGCGATGTGCGCGAGGTCGTCGGCGAACGGGCGCCCGTTGCCGGTGTCGGGAAACGGCGTCGCGGCGAGGCACGCGCGCGTCGCGCACCTCGTCGGGACTTCCCGGTACGACGACGAGCCAGGGCTGGTCGGAAGCGACGGCTGCTGCGACCATTCGTTCGTAATCGATCTTCCACTGGCGGATCGGCGGACCCTTCGGAGTCGGTGCCGGCACCGGCAGCTCGGCCCGCGCGGCGAGGCGAGCGACGCGTTGACGTCGCAGCCGCACCGAGAAACGCCACGCGCGGCGCAACGGCTTCTGCGCGCCGGGCGGCAGCCGGCGGGCGACGCGCCGCGCGGTGGGCACCGGCTCGGCGCGCGCGCGGACGTACAAGGAACGGCCGCGCCGGATGGTCTTCTGCGCCGGCGGAGGGAGCCGCTCCGCCGTCTGCCGGGCGCGGGGGGCCAGCTTGCGGGCGACGGCCCTGGCCGTCGGCACCGGCTCTCGCATCGAGCGCCGCAACAGACGCCGGCTCCGGCGCAACTGCCGTTGTGCGGGCTCGGGAAGCTGGTGCGCCGCGTGACGAGCCGCGGCGAGGTCACCCGCCGCGCTTTTCGCGTCGCCCGGCGGGTCGCCTTGCGCAGGGGGCCGTGCTCGACGAACCCGATCGCGACTTCGAGGCGAGCTGCCGTTTCGCGTGTGCGTGTCGCGGTCTCGCGCGTCAGCTCCTCGGTGCGGGCGACGCTCGCTTCGAGCGCGCGCATCACCTCCGCCCGAGCCGCAGCATCCGCGCGCGCAACGCTGAGCTGAGTCTCGAGATCACGGATTCGTCGGCGCAACGTCTCCTCGGCTGCGCTCCGCTGCGCATCGACCTCGTGCAAGCGCGCGCGGGATTGCTCCTCGCGCTCCTCCAGGCGGTCGATCGCGTCTTGGCGCTGCTCCGCGTGGCGCGCCGCGACCGCGCCGTCGAGAATCAGGCGCCGGACGCGTCCTTCATCCGACGGCCGTTCGCGCGGGATCGGCGCGCCCGCCTCCCGGCACAGCTCTGTGTAGAGCATGCGCAGGCTCGCGCTCACGCCCGCCTCTTCGAGACCGACGGCGATCGTGTGATGGCGCAGGTCGGTGCGCACACGTGGTCGCGCCGGGCACGAGATCGGCGAACGCGCACAGACGCGCGGTCTCGCCTTCTGCATCCAAGAAGTACGTGTCGTAGTGGGTGACGATCCGGCGATCGGACGGCACGAGGTCGAGCACGGTCGCGTAGTACCGCTCCCACAGGCGCAAACCGAGTGAATAGGAGTTCTGGTTCCGGCGCTTGAGCGACAGCGCGACCTCGAGCGGATGCCGTACGCAGATGATGAACCTGAGCTCGGGTTCGAGATCGAGCCAGTACGCCGCGGTCAGGCATGTACGCGGGTCCTTGAAGCCCCAATGGTCGTGCTCTCTGAGCGCGGCGATCGCGGCGGTGCTGCGCTCGACGACGTGTGTCACACGCTGGTCGTCGACCGCGCGGGGAACCAGGTCGGGGGGATTGTCCCAGGCGCCCCCGACCGCTTCGAGCAACTCGTCGTTGCAGGCAACGATCGCCTTGTTCTCCCAGAACCCTTCCGGGTTGTCCTCGGCGGCGTCGATGAACGCCTCGGCCTCGCTGCCGATCAAGTGGAGTCCGGAGTCGTGCAGCGCGCGCGTCACCATCGACGTCCCGGTTCGGTGCATCCCCGTGATGGCAATCGGGACGTTCGGCGAGTCGCTCCGCAACTCTCGGGCCCCCCTTCAGGACCAGTGTCGTCGGCTCGGATCCGGGCCGTTCTCCGTGACGACGCTCGGCATCGTAGCGGGGGCCAAACCGACGCTCCCAGGGCAGCTTCGCGGCACGATGAAGATCCGCTGGGCCATCACGTCATCCCGTACGGCTTGCGCTCGCGGATGTTTCGCTACAGGATCATGGGCCACGTCGGTTCGCTCATTGCGCTTCGCGGCGTCGTGCTGGGAGTCGACGGGAGCCCGCAGCGCTCGCATGTTCGCGGTGCTCGCTTCAACCTCCCTGTCGTCGGAGTCCGGATCGATGTGAGCGAACGCGGAAGAAGCGAGGCGGCTGAGAGGTCGTTCGGCGTGATGCTGGCCGCGGCAATCGCGTTGGGCGCCGCGCTGCGGTTGACCTACGTCCTGACGGACCGGCGCGCGAACGTCGGCGGCGACGGCTTCGACTACCACGTCTCCGCGGGTCACCTCGCCGACGGTCTGGGCTACACGGGGTGGAACGGCGAGCAGACCGCGCACCATCCTCCCGGCTGGGTCACTGTGCTCGGTGTGGTGTCGTGGCTCGGCGGGCGTTCGGAGCGGGCGCACGAGCTGGTCGGTGTCGCGATCGGCATCGGTGTCATCGCACTGGCCGGCTTCATCGGACGCAGATACTTCGGCGCGCGAATTGGCATCATCGCCGCGGTGCTGGCCGCGTTGTATCCCGGTTTCTGGGTGCTCGAGGGCAACATCAACTCCGAGCCGCTCGGCTTGTTGGTGTTCGGCTTGCTCGCGTTGGCAGTGGCAGGCCTTCGAAGACGGCCAACGCTTGGCCGCAGCCTCGGCGTCGGTGCACTGTGCGGCTTGCTCGCGTTGGTTCGCTCCGAGCAACTGCTGCTGCTGTTCATCGTCGTTGTGCCCGTGCTCATCCGCGCGCGCGACCTCACGCGGCAGCGACGAACGACGTTGGTATTGCTCGCCGTGCTCGCGTGCGGGGTCGTCATCGCGCCGTGGTGTGTTTACAACCAGACGCGGTTCAAGAAACCGGTGTTCCTCTCCACAAATGGCGCAACGGCCCTGGCCGGGAACTGCGCGCCTGCCTCTTATGCGGGCGAGGATCTGGGCTACTACGACACGAGCTGCAACTATGTGCTCGCGGCGAAGCACCCGGACATGGACCGATCTCAACTCGACGCTCTCGCCCGGTCCACCGCGCTCCACAACATCTCCCACAACATCACCAAGCTGCCGATCGTCGTGCCCGCGCGATTCGGACGGCTGCTTGCGGTGTTCCGGCCATCGCAAACGGTTGGTTGGGTCGCCTCGTGGATGAAGACCGATCGGCGCCCGATCTGGGCCTGGGTCGCCTCGTACTGGATCCTCATTCCACTCGCGATCATCGGCACGGTGGCAGCTCGACGCTCCGGTGCCTTTCTGCTTCCGCTCGTCGGTCCGGTGGTGATCGTGATCGTGAGCGTCGCGATTCTGTACGGCGAGCCTCGCTATCACACGCCGTCCGATCTCGGCGTCGTAGTGCTCGCGGCAGCTGGTATCGACCAACTCGTTCTCGCGAGAAGCGCGCGCTCTGCGGACGAGCGCACGACGGCAGGCAGCTAATGCCCGGGCGCGCTCCTCCGCGTATCCTTCGGGTGCTGTCGCTGACGGCGGCACCCGAGGTGTCATGCGCGGTCTGTTGATGATTCCGGCATACAACGAGGCAGAGTGCCTGCCGCGCGTGCTCGCCGAGATCGCGCGAGAGCTTCCCGACGTCGACGTGCTCGTCGTCTCCGACGGCTCGACCGACGAGACCGCCGATATTGCCCGCGACTCCGGCGTCGCGGTCGTCGAACTGCCGTTCAATCTGGGAATTGGTGGGGCGCTTCGGACGGGGTTTCGCTACGCCGTTCGCCACGGATACGAGGCCGGTGTGCAGTTCGATGCGGACGGACAACACGATCCGCGCACAGTGCACCGTTTGCTCGAGAGCGTCGCGGCCGGCGCGGACCTCGTGATCGGCAGCCGGTTCGTCGAAGGAGGCCGAACCACGTACTACGTGAGTCGCGTTCGGCGGCTGGCAATGAAGGGGTTGGAACGACTCGTGAAGGAACTCATCGGCCAACGCATCCGCGACACGAGCTCGGGTTTCCGTGGGTTCTCCCGCCCGATGCTCGAGTATTTCGCCGACGAGTATCCGGTCGAGTACCTGGACTCCGTAGAGGCGCTCGTGATCGCTGCGAATGGTGGCTTTCGTTTGGTCGAGGTACCGGCGGGTATGTCCGGGCGCACCGGTGGGGCACCGTCGACGCGAGGCTGGCGTCTCTTGTACTACTACGTTCGCCTCATCGTCGTGCTGCTGACGTCGTACACCCGGCCGTCGCGACGCCTGCGAACGTCCGCGAGGTCTGGAACCGCATCATCGGCGTTGCAAGCAGCAGAAGGGAACGCGTCGTGACCGGCAAAGCACACATCCTCGTCATCGTGGTCACCGGGCTCACGTTGCTGTTCATCCTGCGAATGGTTCGATTGCACCGCCTACGCGCGAAGTACTGCGTACTTTGGATCTCGCTGGGCGCGCTCCTCGCCGCCTTGGCGGCCGCTCCACGGATGTTGACCATGTTCTCCGACCTCGTCGGCATCCGCACGCCCGCGCTCGGGTTCCTCCTGCTCGCCATCACCTTCCTGCTCGTTCTGTCGCTGCACTTCTCCTGGGAACTCTCGCGGTTGGAGGACCGAACGCGAAGACTGGCGGAGGAGATCGCGCTGTTCAACGAGCAGTAGTTGCGTCACCAGGCATCGTGCACGCCGTGGAGTTCGCGCGCGCGACGACGATGAGCCCGTCGGCCGCAAACGGGCGGCCGAGGTGGCCTGCGAGCCGCTCGACCGAGCCCAAGACGACGCTCGCGGCTCGCAGCCCTCGCGACCGCGGCGGCGTGCCCTGTCCCTTCTTCAGCGCCGGTACGTACGTACGAGTCTCCTCGACGGTCCATCCGTGCCTTTCGAGAAGCGTTCCGAGCGTTCGGCAGCTGAACAGCGTGACGTGATCGGGATGGTTCACCTCGTAACCGGCAAGTGCAGCCAACGCGTTTCCGAGGCCAGATGCATTGGGCGTTGTCAGCGCGAGCAGGCCATCGCGATGGACGAGGGCGTGCAGCGCGTCGAGGAAGTCTCCCGGTGCGTCCAGGTGCTCGATCACCTCGCCTGCAACAACGAGGTCCGAGGGCGCGAGCCCAAGCGCGGCGATGGCTTGCCGATCTCGGCAATCGACGACGTGCGCGGCGAAGCCGGCCGCACGCGCCTCCGCGACGCTCGGCTCGTCGACATCGAGACCCACCAGCGAGGACGCGACATCCGCGAGATGTCCGTGGAGCCACGTACCCGCGCGCTCTTGCACCTCGCGATAGCGCGCGTCTCCGAACCCCACGTGGACGACCCTTCGATTCGCAGCGAGCGACGCAAGGTATTCGATGCGGTGAACGATCGCGGCGCGAGGGAGACGATTGATCATCGTCATCTGATCAATCTCGTGATGCGCCATGTCGTCAGCCTGTCGGTGACCGCTGCGTCTCGATGATGGTGGCCGGGACTTGGGGCCGAGACGCGGCATGACTCGCCCCGTTCGGCTTCGTTCTCGTGCGCTCGCATCGAAGTCGTGCTGCGTGACGTCGCGGGCATCGTAGCTGGCGCGCGATTGCGCCCGTCGCGGATCCACGGGATTGCCGGCGCGACCCGTTGGCGCTCGGCGCGCGGTCGACGTTGTTCATGACGAGCGAAGTCGCACGGCCGCGGACGTCGCTTCGTTCGTCGTGTGTGTTCATCACGCGCGCAGCAGCATCTCGAGCTGTGCTTCCAGCGTGTCGCGCTCGCCGCGACGAGCCGGGTCGTCCGCCCAGTTCTGGAGCTCGTCGGGGTCGGTGTCGAGGTCGTAGGCCTCGTAGATGAACGGACCGTCGCGGCTGACACGCACCGACGGGTAGCGGTAGAGCTTGCGGAACCCGAGGTGGTGGTCGGGACCGGTCGTCACGCCCTCTCCCGTTTGACTTTCGAAGCCCTCGCCGATCTCGTGCAGCAGCACCCGCTGGGAGTACCGTACCGGGTTCGCTGCGAGTTCGGTCAACGACGTGCCGGCCTGGTACGGCAAGCCCGCCTGCCCGCCGCCGACCGCGAGGATCGTCGCGGTGATGTCTTGCATCGCGAGACTCGGAGCGGTGACAACCGCGCCTCGCGGGAAGCCCGGCCCGCGCACGAGCATGGGCACGTGGAGACCGACGTCGTACGGCCCAGCTTTCGTTGCGTCGCCCAGGCGGCGGTGCTCGCCGTCGTGCACCCCGTTGTCGCTCGTGAAGATCACGACTGTGTTGGCCAACATGTCGCCGCTCATGTGCGTCAAGACCTTCTCGATCATGTCGTCGACCGCGGACAGTTCCCGCAGTGCGCCGCGCACGTCGCGGCGGATCTTGGCCTTGTCGGCGTCGGTGAGCGGCGGAAGCGCCCTGATCCAAGGCGGCTTGTCGCTGACGTCGACCTCGTCGACGATCGGCCAGTCGACGTTCGCCCACTTGCGCGCGAGATCCTTGCGGGGGGTGTACGGCGCATGCGCCTCACGCGGGGTGAGGATGCAAAAGAACGGCTCGCTGCCGGCGACGAACTTCGACGACTCGGCGGCGAGATAGTCGGTCGGGTACTGCCCTGCGACCTTGATCAAGCTGCGTTCCAAGTGAACCGTGAAATGGTAAGCGTCGTCCTCGCTCGACATCTCGCGCCAGGTGTCGTAGCCGGCCGGTGCGTCGATGCCACCGAACAAGCCGTCGACGAAGTTGATGTACTTGCCGAAGAGCCCGCAGCGGTATCCGGCCTCTTTCATCCAGTTGCCGAGGGCATTGTCGTGGTTGGTGAGTGCCGTGCCCTTGAAACCGACCGTGTACTCGTGATTGTGTCGCGACGTCTGCCCGGTCAAGAACCCGACCCTGCTCGGCTGGCACAGCGGGACGTTGCACCGGGCCTGCGTGAACGCGGTGCCTTCGTCGAGGATGAGACGGCGCGTGTTGGGCATGTACGGGAGCTGGTCGTAGCGCATGTCGTCGACGACGACGAGCAGTACGTTCGGGCGACGGTTCCTCCCGCGCGCCTGTGACTTCCCGCCGCCGCACGCCGCGAGCACTTGACTCGCGCCCGCAACCCACAATCCCGCCGCCCCGAGGTACGCGAGCGCTTGGCGACGGCTGAGCCGCGCGTCGGCATTGTCGTGCGTGCGTGGAGCCACGCACCATTATTGACCGGCACGGCGCGAGCCGGCATGTCGCGCGAGCGCGGTTGTGCGGCGGGCGCGATCAGTCGCCCTGCAGCGCATACGCGAGGTGACCGAGGTGCGACCCGTCGATCTGTCACTATGTAGCCGTGCGCGTCGGTGCGACTCGCTGCCAAGCGATCGCTGTCTTGTTCTCTCTGTTGCTCGTCGGCGCGTGCAGTAGCGACGATCACAAGAACGACGCGTCGCAAGGCAGCACGGCGGCCACGAACGATACGACGTCGACGACGCAGCCGACAACGGCAACGACGGTTCCCAACACACCGACGGTGACCGACGTGTTCCCGACGGACTCGCTGCCGTGCCAGGCGGTGCCCGCCCCGACGACGCCGGTGACCAACTTGGCGCCCGCGGGCGCGACGTTGTTGACGAAGGTCGACGTGGTCGGCGACGACTGCGTCGATCATGTCGTGTTCGAGCTCAAGGGCAAGGCGCACCCGTCGCCGGGCTACAAGGTCGACTACGGCACGCCGCCGTTCACGCAGGCAGGGTCGGGGAAGACGGTCGCCGTCATGGGACACGCGTTCGTCGTCGTGACGATCTCGCCCGGCTACGGCTACGACTTCGAATCCGGCACGCCGACCTACACCGGCCCGCTCCGCATCACGCCGGCGACGGCTAACCACGTGCAGGAGATTGCGCAGCTCGGCGACTACGAAGGCACGCTGCAGTGGGTGATCGGGCTCGACAGCAAACGTCCGTTCACCGTGCAGGCGACGACGAGCCCGCAGGTTCAGCTCGCGGTCACGATCGGTTGACGCGGGCCGTCAGTACGACCGGCAGTCGAGGATGACCTTGCCGAACGTCGCGTCGGAGCCCAGCAGGTCGTAGGCCTCGGTTGCGCGCTCCAACGGCATCGTCGTGTGCACGACGGGCGCGATGCGCCGCTCCGCGAGCAGCGGCACGACGTCGCGCACGAACGCTTCGGTCGCGGCTGCCTTCTCGTCGACATCGCGACCCCGCAACATCGTCCCGATCAGCTGGAGACGCTTCGCGACCAGCGCGCCGACGGTCAACTGCGCCTGCGCTCCCGCGACCATGCCGATGCACACGATGCGGCCTTTCAACGCGGCGGCCGCGACATCGGCCTCGACGTAACGACCGCCGACAAGGTCGAGCACGACCTGCACGCCGCCCGTCGCTTCGAGTATCGACCACGCGAACGCGTCGACGTCGAGCGCCCCTTCGTCGTCGGTCGGCGGCACACAGCCGGCGTCGAGGCCGAGCGTGCGGCAGCGCTCGATCTTTTCGGGCGTGCGCGCCGTCCCGTACACCCGTGCGCCGAATGCGTTCGCGACCTGCAGCGCGGCGGTCCCGACACCCGAACCGACGGCGTGGACCAGCATCCAGTCACCCGGACGGACACCGGCCTGGGTGACCATCGCGTCGTGCGCGGTGATGAAAGCTTCGGGGACGCCACCCATCTCGACGAGGTCGAGGCCCTCCGGCACCGGGGCGCAATGCGACGCGTGGACGGCGACGTATTCGGCCTGGGCGCCACCAGCGGTGATCCCGAAGACGCGCTGGCCGACGGTGAGCCCCCGGGTCGCGCCGCCGAGCGCCTGGACCTCGCCCGCGAACTCGAGGCCGGGCACGTCGGCGGGCACGCCGGGTGGCGCGGGATAGCGGCCGGCTCGCTGTAGGAGGTCGGCGCGGTTCGAGGCCCGCACCGTGCACCCGCACCAGGGCCTGGTCGGGCCGGGGTGCCGGGATCTCGCGCTCGACAACGGCCACGTCGCCGTCACGGATCGCGAGCGCGCGCATCGCGCGAACCTTACCGGGGGTGGCCGATTCTGGAAGGCCCGGCCCTCGGTACCCTCGCGAGGGTCGTGGCGCCGACCCGCCAAGCGCGGGCGACGCCTCGAGACGTGAGCGAGGAGCAGACCCGATCGTGAGCGCCGGTGGTCTCGGGTTCGTCGACGATGACGGCAACGAGCTCGCGCTCGACAACCGCGAGGCCGACAGCCTGCTCGCGGTCACGTGCAAGCTCGATCCTGCGACGGTGTCGGCGTGCCCCGACTGCCGTTCGCGTGTGCTCGCGGCCGTTGCCCTCGTCGACCTGCTCGACGCCTCGCCGCCGCACGTCCGGGGGGTGAGTTGCTCGAGCTCGCCGACGAAGCACCGACGCTGCACGTCTACGTCGTCGACCTCGGTACGAGCTGCGAGCACCCGCGCTGGCGCGACCCGCTCTTCGACGAGTGGTGCGACATCGCCGACTCCACCGGTCCGCACGCGCGCCAATAGCGCACGAGCTCGGTCAGGCGTGTTTCATCGACTCGGCGTACGCGTCGTGAACATCGCTCATGAAGCCGTCGATGTCGACGATCGCCGCGGGGTCGATGTTGCATCCGAGATTGAGGTCGTCGCAATGGCTCATCATCGTGACGTTGAGCGGGCTGCCCGTGCGAGGCCCGAAGCCGTAGTTGCCGAGGATGCGCGCGCCCGCGATGTACAGCGGCACGGCGCTGCCGCGGAGGTTCGACGCCGCGAAGTCGACCGTACGGGTCTGCGACCGTGTGAATCCCACCAGGACCGATGTCGGCAGGCCGGACGCCAGGCCGGCGAGCGCAACGGTCACGCCGACGGCCGACTCCGATTTCGCACCTTGGAGGCGGTCGTGCACATCCTTGAACAATGAGACGACGTCGTGTGCGGGCTGTATCGGTACGAGCACCCGTACGGGTGCGAACGCATTCGTCGATTCGCGATCGCCCTTCGCGCGTGTGCTGATCGGCATCGCGAGCCGCAGTTCGTCGACTGCCGAGCCGTAGCGTTCGTGGTAGCGGCCGAGCGCGCCCGCGAGGCCGGTGACGAAGACGTCGTTGACGCTGCCGCCGAGGCTCGACGCGACCTTGCGCACCTCGCCGAGCCCGAGGCGGTGGATCGCGAACCGGCGTCGCAGTGACCGCTCGAGCATCACGTCGGAGCGCGCCGGATCGGACACGAGCATCTGGCGTTGCACCGAGCCGAGCAGATGTGCGACCTCGGTGGCGCGCGCCGGGAGCTCGGTGGGATGGGAGACGCTTTGCGCGACGCCGGCGAGGGCCGTGCCGATCGACGTGACGCGGCGCCGCGTCGCGTCGGCGATCGCTTGGCGCGTGACGTCGAGCGGCCGGCTGCGTTCCCGCGCTTCGACGTGCAGCGGCGCGGGGATCGCTTGGGGCTCGGGGTCGCGCTCGAAGTCGACGATGGCGAGCGACAGGCGCAGCCCGCCCTCGCCGTCGGTGATGGTGTGATGCACCTTCTGCAGCAGCGCGGCGCGGCCCTCGGTCAACCCGTCGATGATCGTGAACTCCCAGAGCGGACGCGCGCGATCGAGTGGCTGCTCGGCAAGCGCCGCGCAGAGATTCAGGAAGGCGCGCTCGTCGCCGGGCTGCGGCACGCCGACGACGCGGACGTGCGCTTCGAGGTCGAGCGTCGGGTCGTCGGCGAACTCCGGTGGAACGATGCGCAACGGTGCACCGATCACGCGTTGGCGCAGACGCGGGATCGCGGCGAGCCCACGCGTCGCCGTCTCGAAGATGCGCTCTTCGGTCGGCCGGCGATCGAGGATCGTGAGGTTGCAGAAGTCCGACCGCAGGGCCGGGTCCTTCTCGACCGCCCACATGATCGCTTCCGCATCACTCATCCGCATGGCGCACAACGCTAGGCGGACCGCCCGCGAATCGCACACGGGCCCACTTCAGGTCGCGAGCACGACAACGATGAGGGCCCGCACGCGGCCGTGAGCGCAGCGCCGCGGAGCGAGCTGGCGGGAGCGGCGGGCGGTCGCGGGCCGGGTATCCCCGCCTGCCGCGAGTAGCGACAACGACTTTGGGTCGGAGCAGTCGCACGCGGCCGTGAGCGCAGCGAACTGGCAGGGAGCAGCGAACCTCCCTGGACGCGGCGAAGATGCCCCTCGGAGTGTGAGTCGCGACCCGGTTAGCGCGGGACGCTGGTGTGCTTGAACTCGTTGAGGTCGCGCCAGTCGAGGAGGTCGAGTGTCCGGTCGATGTCGTCGGGGTTCTTGCGGTCCATGAAGCGCACGAACACTGCCCGGTCGTCGACCACGAACGTCGGGACCCCGAACATGGCGTGCCGCTTGACCGCTTCGGTGTGCGCCTGCGCGAGCGACTCGAGCGGGCGTCCGGATGCGACCTCGGCCTCCACTGCGTCGATGTCGAGCCCGACCGATGCGGCGATCTCGCGCAGCACCTCGGGCTTGGCGATCTTGCGGCCCTCGTCGTGGCGGGCCGCGAAGGCGGCGACGTGCCACTCCCGGAACGAGGTGGGGAAGTGGTCGCGCACGGCGATGCCCCAGAGCAACGCGTTGACACCCGTACCCCACGATTCGGGGTCACGCTCCCATACCGGGGTGCCGCCTTCTTCCACGTGCACCTGGTCGAGCGAGAACGGCACGAACGTGACGTCCCAGTCGCGCCGGGCCTCGAGGCCGGCGACGACCGACTCGTGGGCGTTGCGCGGCGAACGGGCATCGGTAATCGAAGCTCACGGCGAACTGTCGGGTCACGGACGGCTCCCCTCACACGGCGGTGATGACCGCACTCCTGCGGCCAACCCGGCGAGCATGGTCGTCATTCCCCCCCGGTTCACAAAGGGCCGCATCGCCGCGCCCGAGCGCGAGCCCGAGTGCGGCGCCCGCGACGACGTCGGATGCGTGGTGCAGCCGGACGTACACGCGGGTCGCCGCAACTGCGGCGGCCGCGACGTACCACGGTCCGCCGCCGAGCAGCGTCGCCGCGCAGAACCCGGCGGTCGCATGGCCCGACGGGAACGAGCTCGTGATCGGGCGGCGGAGGCCGTGGCGGAAGACGATGTCGGCATAGTCGACGGGCCGGACGCGATTGAACGCGGCCTTCACCGGACCGTTCGTCGAGCGCGGCCTCGACAGCCAACGCCGACGCGAAACGAATCGCGCCGTCGACGTCGCCGCCGCGGACCAGCGCGCGCGCGAGTCCGCACGCGTGCCACACCAGCCCGTGGTCGGCGGCGCTCGAACACCGGTACACCAGCGGGTCGAGGCGCGGCGACCGGATGCGATCGACGATCGCGTCGGCGACCGCGTCGAACGCGGCGACGCGATCGGCGATGTTCACACGAAGACGAGCGGTAACTGCGGTTGGCCGTCGCGCTCCGACTGCCGCGCCCGCAACGTCGGCTTGGCCAGCTCGGGGCGGCCGCCGAACTCCGGGCAGAACTCCTGGAACGAACAGAACGAGCACAAGCCCGACGGCCGGGGCCGGAAGTCGTCGCGTGCGCACGCGATCCGTACGGCCTTCATCACCGCGCCGGACTTCACCTCTACGCCGCGCAACGACTGGTCGCTCGGGCACGTCACGATGCGCTCCGGCTTCGACAAGTACAAGAGCTGCACGCGCACGGGCCGGCGGCCGAACATCTTCTCGCACATCAGCGAGTACACGTGCACGCCCGCCAGGCTCTTCTGTTCCCAGCCTTCGCTCGGCGCGCTTCCCGTCTTGTAGTCGGTGACGACGAGGTCGCCGTGCTCGTCGAGCTCGAGCCTGTCGATGACACCGCGAATGACGACGCCGGTGCTCGTCTCCGCGGTGACGCGGAGCTCGACCCCGAGGACCGTCACCTCGCGTGGGTCTTCGATCTCGAAGTAGCGGCGCACGAGCGTCTCGGCGTCGGCATGGAACGTCGCCCGTTCCTCGTCGGTCAGCGCGAGGTCCGCGAACTCGGGGTGCGCGGCGACGTCGGCGGCCGCCCGATCGAGGTCGGCGAGCGCATTGGCGATCGTGCGTTCGGCCGGGGGGCGCCACATCAGGTGCTGCAGCGCGAGGTGCACGAGCGTGCCCTTGCTGGCGGGAGCGGAGGGCGGCTCCGGCAGTCGCTCGATGTACGAGAACCGGAACGCGAGCGGGCAGCTCGTGAACGTGCCCATCGAGCTGGGCGACAGCGACTGCGGCAGAGGATATGCGGCCGGACGCGGCTCGCCGTTTCGCGGCCAATCGGCGGGCGCTTCCGCGGTGCGCGTCTCGCTGGGATGCGCCTCGGTGTCGAGGCTCTCCGCCGTCATGTACCGACGATACAGCCGGGGTGTGCCACTTACGGTGGATCACCTATACGGTGCGAACATGATGGTCGACACCGGAGTGATGGCGCCGTCGCTGACCGAGATCGGGCCCCGCGCCAAGGAACTGGAGCGGATGGGCTACGACGGTCTACTGACCGCGGAGACCGGCCACGACGCGTTCTTGCCGATCGCGCTCGCGGCCGAGCACACCGAACGGATCGAGCTCGCGACCGGTATCGCCGTGGCTTTCGCGCGCACGCCGATGGTGCTTGCGTACACGGCCAACGACTTGCAGCAGATGTCGGAGGGACGCTTCATCCTCGGGCTCGGCTCACAGATCAAGCCCCACATCGAGAAGCGGTTCTCGATGGAATGGTCGCATCCCGCGTGTCGCATGCGCGAGTACATCTTGGCGCTGCGCGCGATCTGGAGCGCGTGGAACGACCGCACGCCGTTGAAGTTCGACGGCGAGTTCTACCGCCACACGTTGATGACACCGTTCTTCGCGCCGCCGGCCAATCCGTTCGGCGCGCCCAAGGTCTTCCTCGCGGCCGTCGGCAAGAAGATGACCGAAGTCGCGGGCGAGGTCGCCGACGGCGTCATCATCCACGGTTTCACGACCGAGCGGTACGTCAAAGAAGTGACGCTCCCCGCGGTCGAGCGTGGCTTGAAGGCTGCCGGTCGCGATCGTTCCTCGTTCCAGATCTCCGGACCACTGTTCATCGTCACCGGCACCAACGAGGAGGAGCTCGCCGAGGCCGAGCAGGGCGTCAAGGAACAGATCGCGTTCTACGGCTCGACTCCGGCATATCGCGGTGTGCTCGAACTGCACGGGTGGGGCGACCTCCAGACCGAGCTCAACACCTTGTCGAAGCGCGGTGAATGGGTGCAGATGGGTGAGCTGATCGACGACGACATCATGCGTACGTTCGCGGTCGTCGCGGAGCTCGAAGGTGTCGGCGCCGAGCTGAAGCGGCGGTACGGCGGCGTGGTCGACCGGTGCTCGTTCTACGCGCCCTACCGCAGCGACCCCGATCGCTGGGCGCGCGTCGTCGAAGACCTCAAGTCGGCCTGAGACGCGGCACCCCGACATCGGTCACACGGGAATGGGTCCCCCGGCCCATGGGATCTGCGTCGCGGTTCCGACACGATGGTCGGTACTGCTGCGGAAGGGGCGTGAGTGCGGCGGCGCGGGCGGGTGTTCGATCTTGTGGCGGTGCTGTGCTTGGCCGTGATCATCGTCGTGCAGGTTGCCGCGCGTGAGCGCGTCGAGAACGCGCCCGCGGCGGTGGCGCGCGACACTTTCACGCACGTCGACATCGTCGTCGACGATGCCGGGTTGCACGTGACGCCCGACTCAGTCGCTTCCGGTCAGGTCGAGATCACCGTCGTCGACAAGCGACCGACGCCGAGCGCGGCGCTGGCCGTGCGTGCCGACGGAGGTTCGCTCGACCTCGACGTCGGCACCCAGGTGCGAGCCCTCCGCAACGTGCGCCGGTACCAGCTGCGCGCGTTCGTCGGCGCGTGCCGGATCGGCGCCACGGGCGCCGTCATGCGCGTCGTCGTCCCGATGCTCGCCGCACCCCGCGAAGCGCCGCACGTTGTCACCGTCGACGTGCACGACGCCGGGGTGTCGATGCCGTATCGCGAGGCGCGCCTCGACCAACCGTCGCTCGCGGGAACGGACCGGGCCGTGGCCGAAAGCCAGCCGTGGACGTCCGTCGCGGCCGGCGATACGAGCATCGTCGTGCGCAACGCGACCGGCCAAGACCTCTCGTGCACGCTCGGTTCGGCCGGCAACGGCGTGGTCGTCGACGCGCACGACAACGCCACGTTGCATGCCGCGCTCGAGACGCGCACCGCGCCCGACTCGGGCGTGTACGCGATCACGTGCGCCGGCAATGCGGTCACGAGGACGCTCGGCCTGCTCGTCACCGGATGACCGTGCTCAGCCCGCCGGCTGCTGCTCCTGTGACTGCGCGTGATCGACGATTGCTTTCGTGATCGCGTTGATCGCGCGATTCACGAACTCACCGCCGCTGCCGGTCACCCAGTCGCACGATGCCGCCGGCGCGCCGAGCTGGCCGGTGAAGTGCGGCATGACGTACTGGGCGAAGAGCTCGAAGCTGTGCTTGGTCGCCTCCGGATCCGCCCAGTCGTGTCCGAACAACAAGAACGTGCCGAAGCCCCCCGACTCGTCGACGAGCGACTCGATCTTCGCGATCGCGTGTCGTCGGGTGTGCCGATCACCGCGAAGCCGTCGTCGTCGACGTTGGCGACGATCTCCTCCGCGGTATCGCCTCGCGTCGGTCCGGCCGGCAACACGTGGGTGAAGTAGTGCGAGAACGGCACGATGCCGTACGCCACGTCGGTGCGGGCCTGCTCCTTGGTCTCCGCGAGGTGCATCGGCCCGACGAGACGCCACTTCTCGCGATCGGCGGTGTGGCCGTGCTGCGCGGCGATTTCGCTCCATGTCTTCCAATGCGTGCCGATCGCGTCGAAGCCTTGCTTCGTCGTCGCGGCAATCGACAGCAACCCGGTGCCGTGCTTCCCGGCGGCCTTCGCGCCCGTTGGTGAGATCGAGGCCGCGACCGCGACCTCGAGGTTCGGCTCGCTGTACGGCCGCAGCTGCAGCCGCGCGTCCTGCAGCGTGAACCAGTCGGTCTCCGTCGTCACGACCTCGCCGTGCAACAGCGCCATGATCGCGTCGAGCGCCTCTTCCATGCGCGGCCGCTGCTCGTCGGCGGGGATGCCGAGCATGTGCGCGTCCGACGTCAACTGGCCCGGCCCGCACCCGAGCATCGCGCGGCCACGTGTGAGGTGGTCGAGCAGCACGAACCGATCCGCGAGCAACAGCGGATGGTGATACGGCAAGGAGTTCACACCGCTGCCGAGACGAAGGTGCTTGGTGCGCTGGGCGGCCGCCGCGATGAACACCTCGGGCGACGCGATGATCTCGTAGCCACCCGAGTGGTGCTCGCCGATCCACGCCTCGTGGAACCCGAGCCGGTCGAGGTGCTCGAGCAACTCGAGGTCGCGCTCGAGCGCGAGCGTCGGGTTCTGGCCGGTCGGATGGAACGGTGCCATGAAGAGGCCGAAGCGCATGGACCCATTCGAGTGTCTCTTGACCGGACGGTCAACTCGAACCTAGACGCGTGCGGCGACCGCGGCGCGTCTAGGTTCGGGGCCGAACACCTCTCGGAAAGGGACGGTCGATGGCACGTCGAGCGCGTCGTGAACTGCCGGTGCTTCTCGCGGTGGTTGCCCTCACAATGGTGATCTCGCCCGTAGCACCGGTGGGTGCCGCGCCGAGCGCGGTCGCGACGCGTGCGGTTGCGACGCGTGCAGCTGCCGGCGGCCTCGACCGTCTCGAGCACATCGTCGTGTTGATGCAGGAGAACCGCTCGTACGACCACTACTTCGGGATGCTGCACCGCGAGGGCCAGCCTGCGTCGGAGCCGCTCGTGGCGACCGGGAACCCGAATCCGTCGGCGCCGGGGCAGACGATCGCGCCGTTCGTCCAGCCTCGTTACTGCGAGACCGACGACCTCGACCATTCATGGACGGCGACCCACAACGAGATCGACGGCGGCAAGATGGACGGCTTCACTGCCGAGAACGTCACCGCGAACGATCCGACCGGCAGTCGCGCGATGGGCGTCTACGACGCGGAGAAGCTGTCGTTCTACTACCAGCTCGCGAACCACTTCGCGATCGCCGACCGGTACTTCGCGTCGGTGCCCGGCCCGACGTTCCCGAATCGGTTCTACTCCCTCACCGGCACGTCGTTCGGCCACATCCGCAACGACCTTGCGGCCTTCGACCAGAAGACGATCTTCGAGGCGCTCGACGACGCGCACGTCGGCTGGAAGATCTACCTTGCGTCGGCGCAAGTCGAGCTGCTGTTCACGTTCGTGCAGGAGCACGCGGCCGGGCATGTGTTCCCGATCTCGCAGTACTACGAGGATGCAAAGAACGGCGACCTGCCGCAGGTCGCGTATCTCGAGTCCGATCCGTCCGGCGATGCCAACCACGAGTCCGACGAGCATCCGCCCGCGAACGAGCAGATCGGTCAGGCCTTCACGCACGACGCCCTACAGGCGCTCGTGCGGAGTCCGAACTGGCCGTCGTCGGCGTTCATCCTCACGTACGACGAGCACGGCGGGTACGCCGACCACGTCCCACCCCCCGCCGCGGTGCCCCCCGACGACATTGCCCCGATGCTGCGCCCCGGCGACACGCCCGCGGCGTTCGACCGGCTCGGCGTGCGCGTTCCCGCGATGGTGATCTCGCCGTGGGCGAAGACGCACTACGTCTCCCACACGGTGTACGACCACACCTCGGTGCTCAAGCTCATCGAGACTCGGTTCGGTTTGCCGCCGCTCACACGGCGTGATGCAGCCGCGAACTCGATGCTCGACATGTTCGACTTCACGCGGATGTCGTCGCGGCATCCGGCGGTACCGCGCGCGAGGGTGGATCGGTGGGGCATCGCCCAGTGCGGAGGCGCGACGACGTCGGGAGAGCTCTGATTACGGCATCGCGGCGCTGATCCACGCGTCGAGCGCGGGTCCGCTCTCGAAGCTCGCGATCAACGCGTAGCGGGGCGCGTTGCCGTTGTGCACCGCGACGTGCCACAGCCGTTGCGTGTCGAGCACGAACCGCGCGCCCTTGTGGAGGGGCAACCGTGCCTCGGTGCTCGGATCGGGGAGACCGTCGGGGCCGGTGTCCATCAAGAGCATGTAGCTGTCGGGGAAGTCGGTGAGCTCGAGCCACGCGCGCACGACCCAACCTTGGTCGTCGGGGTTGAAGCGGTTGTTGTCGTCGCGGTGGAGGCTGCGGAACGCAGTCTCGTGATCCTGCGGCGCGAGCTTGATCGTGCGTACGCGACCGAAGTCGGCGCCCACCCGCTCGACGTATTGCTTGAGCGTCGGGCACTGTTGCGCGTTGGCCGTCCAGCGCGCGCCCTTGTCGGGCCGCTCGTCGCCCTTGTTCCAGAAGCCGCGGCAGTCGAGCTCGCCGTCGGCGGTCGCGATCGGCGCGAAGTTCGTGTCGCCGCCGCTCTTCCAGTCCATGTACTCCAGGTCGAGGTATTCGTGGGCGGGAATGTCGTACGGAAGGTCGCGCAGCTGCACGAAGCCGCGCTCGCTGAGCGCCCGTGGCCGTGGATGCGGCGTGTGCAGCGGGATCTCGCACGACCAGTGCTCGGTCGTCGGCCAGAAGGTAGTAGGCATTCCGAACGAGTTTACGCGTCACGGTTTGGAGGGAATGGATCGGCCTCGCGCGCCGAACCGTCCACACGCGCGTGACAGCGTGAGGTTCAAGGCCGCACGACTTCGGCGGCGGCCTTGTTCGGAAGGTCGGGACCCGTCAGCCTTCGAGACCACGCGAAAGTTCGTTGTCGCGACCACCCCACCGGATGTCTTGTCGCGTGCGACAACCGTGCCCGTTGTTTCTCCGGCCGCCCTCAGGACGACGCTCGCGCTTCACGGTGCCCGCCCGGCAGCCGAGCGCGTGGGCGATCTCCGTTTCGGAGAGGCCGGCGTGATAGCGGAGCACGAGCACTGCCCGTTGGCGGAACGGCAGCGCCTAGCGTTCGACGATCGCGCGCCGGCGCCAGTTGTGGCACACGTTGACGACGGTCGTGCGCAGGTATGCGTTTGGATACACGACGGTGTCGTACTTCGGGTACGCAGCGATCCGTTCCGGCGTGCTCACGTTGGCCGGAAATCTCTTCAGATGGAAACATCTCGTCATGGTGCGGCGGCTCGACGGCAAAGTAGCGCTGGTCACCGGCTCGACCCGCGGCATCGGCCGCGCGATCGCCGAGCGCTTCGGCCGCGAAGGTGCGAAGGTCGTCGTGACCGGGCGCACCGAGCCCGCCGGTCGTGCGGTCGAGAAGGAGATTCGCACCGCGGGCGGTGACGCCGTGTACGTACGCGCCGACTTGTCGCGCGAAGACGACGTCGCGCGCGCGATGCAGGTCGCCGTCGACCGTTACGGCGGGCTGACGACGCTCGTGAACAACGTCGCGCCGACCGACCTTGTCGGTCCGGGTCGCGGCGACCGTGCGCTCGCGGAGATCACCGACCACGCGTGGGACGACATCATGACGGTCGCGCTCAAGCAGCTCGTGTGGTGCGCCCGACATGCGGTACGGCACCTTACGGACGCAGGCGTCGGCGCGTCGATCGTGAACATCTCGTCGGCCGCGTCGATGCGCGGCACGCCGGGAATCGACGCTTACACCGCGGCCAAGGGTGCGATCAACGCGCTGACACGCTCGCTCGCGGTCGAGCTCGCGCCGGGCGGCGTGCGCGTGAACACGATCGTGTGCGGCATGGTGCTCACGAGCGACGGCGCGTACAAGATGATGGAGCATCCGGTGATCGGCCCCGCGACCCGGGCACTGCACCTCACGCGGCTCGGGCTTCCCGAGGACATCGCGAACGTCGCGTTGTTCCTCGCGTCCGACGAGGCGGCGTACGTCACGGGCGTGAACCTGCCCGCCGACGGCGGCCTGCTCGCCAAGATGGCCGTGCCCGACATCTCGGCAGCCGACCTCCACTTGGACTGAGCCGGGAGACGACAGCGAAGCGACCGGAGGAGTGCGGAGCGTGGAGTCGACCCAGAGGTGATGCATCCGCGATTGTCGGTCGAGCGCGGTGTCGTCGTGGCGCGCGTCGTTCGACGACGACCTTGCGTTGTGGGAACGGCTCGGCGTCGAACAGGTCGGCCTGTCGCTGCGCAAGTGCGAGGACATCGGGCTCGCGGTTGCAGCGCGTCGCGTTCGGGACGCCGGTGTCCGCGTGACGAACATCGCCGAGACCGGCTGGTGCGCGCTCGAAGACCGGGCGACCTGGGCCGCACAGCGCGACCGGTTACGCGCGGCCCTCGACATGCTCGGCGTCATCGTGGTGGTCACGACCGGACCGGCGGGCGCGCTCGACGTGGGACGCGGCCGCGGACGCCTTCAGCGTCTTCGTGTCGCCACTCGACACGTCGCGGCTCGCAGTCGAGAACACGAGCCAATTGCGCGTCGATCTCTCGTTCGTCACGACGTTGCGCGACACGGTCGATCTCGCGCAGCTGTCGGCTACCGGTGTGTGCGTCGAGATCAACTCGTGTTGGGCCGAGCGCGATCTCGCGCGCACGTTCGGGCGTGCGGGGCGCGCGCTCGCGCACGTTCAGCTGAGCGACGTGCGCGTCGGTAGCTTCTCGACGCCCGATCGCTGTGTGCCGGGCGACGGTGACATCCCGCTGGCCGCGATCGTGCGCAACCTCGACGCCGGGGGCTACCGCGGCGCGTTCGAACTCGAGCTCATCGGCCCGCAGATCGAAGCGGAGGGCTACGAGCCCGCGATCCGCCGCGCGATCGATCGCACCGATGCGCTACTGGGCGAGGCCCTTGCCGATCGCCGGGACGAGTCGCTGCAATGATCCCGGCACCGTGACGGCGCGCAGCTTGGGAAGGACACGCGTGACGGTCGCAGAGTCGCGGTGCGCGGCGAGCGCGGCATCGTTGGCGAACAGCTCGTAGGAGATCACAGCGTCGGGGTCGTCGTCGACGGTATGGAAGGTGTAGGCGAGCGTGCCGGGTTCGTCGGCCTCGGCTGCGGCGACGAGCTCGCCGAGGATCGCGAGCAGCTCGTCGCGGCGTCCGGGTTGTGCGCGCATCGTCGACATGTAAGCGATCACGCGCTGGACGGTAGCCTCGGCCCGTGCGCGCGGCCGTAGCTCGGAGTGGTGTGCTGCGGATCGACGACGTCGCCGATCCGACTCCGGGACCGGGCGAGGCGTTGGTCGCGGTCAAAGCGTGCGGCATCTGCGGCTCCGACCTGCACGCGCTGGTGTACGCCGACGAGCTCGTCGAGCGCGGCACGCGACACGGGAGCGCCGCTCACCTTCGACCCGACGCGCGACTACATCATGGGTCACGAGTTCAGCGCCGAGGTGCTCGAGCTCGGTCCGGGAACCGCGGGCGTGGCTGCGCAGCCGGGCGAGCTCGTGACGTCACTTCCGATCGCGCTGACCGCGACCGGCCTCGAACCGGTCGGCGCGTACTCGAACACTTACAACGGCGGCTACGCGGAGCTGATGCTCCTGACCGCGGGCATCTGCCTCGAGGTTCCCAACGGTCTCGACGCTCGGCGCGCCGCGCTGACCGAGCCGATGTCGGTCGGCCGCCATGCGGTCGCGCGTTCGGCGATCACGGTGTCGGAGGCTGCGGTCGTGCTCGGCGCGGGACCCGTCGGCCTCGCCGTCGTCGCGGAGCTGAAGCGCCTCGGTGTCGAGACGATCGTCGTCTCCGACTTCTCGCCGCGGCGTCGTGAGGTCGCGCTCGCGATGGGCGCGACGATCGCGGTCGATCCTGCGCACGAGCAGCCGATGGACGCGTGGCAGCGCGAAGACGGGCGTCGTACACCCGTGGTGTTCGACGCGATCGGCGTGCCCGGCACGCTCGGCGCCGCGCTGCTCGTGGCGCCGCCGATGGGTCGCGTGTGCGTGGTCGGATCCTGCATGCAAACCGACACGTTGCGCCCGGTGCTCGCGCAGGCGAAGCAGCTCACGATCGTCTTCTCGTTCGCGTACGAGCCGTTCGAGTTCGCCGACACGTTGCGCACGATCGCCGAAGGCGAGATCGACGTGTCGCCGATGATCACCGGCACCTGCGGTATCGACGCCGTCCCCGCCGCCTTCGACGCCCTCGGTCATCCCGACGACCATGTCAAGGTCCTCGTCGAACCCGGCGGCCCCGCGGAGATCGTCAGCTCTCGAGTTTCTTCTTGAGCTCGACGACGGAACCTTCGTACACCGGGAGGAACACGCCGAGCAGCTCGTCGGGCGTGACATCTACCGCCCACGTCACGTGCGAGCCGTTGCCTTCGGGAGCCACCGAGATCGTCGCGGTGTGCGACTCGAGGTTGCCCATAGGCGACTCGACGACGCTGTATGCGAGCGTGCGCGCGTTGTCGTCGCGGGTGCGCATCTGCTCTTTGATCTCGATGCCCATCGTGCCGATCGTGCGCACATCGCCGTCGACCGTGCACGACTCGATGCCGGGCATCCAGTCGGCGAGCTCGCCGAACTCGCGCAGCACCTTCCACACGTCGTCGGGACTGCGATCGATCGAGACTTCCGCTTTTCCATTGGCCATCTACGGAACTCGCTCCCTCGCTCCGCCATCCTGGCTCCGCCGCGTACGCACCCTGCACTGGGATCATGTCATGCGGTACGCGCCCGGCGCACGAAGCACGCCGCGCCGCCAGCGATCAGGAGTGCCGACGATCGCTCGCGGATAGTCCTCCCACATCCAGCGCGCGAAGTTCCGTCGTGTCCACGGCGTGAGGTCGGCGGCCCTGATCGCGGCGCGCGCGCCGATTGGGGAGCGCAACAGGCGTTGCAGCGCTCCTGCGAAGCGCAGGTCGCGGCCCAAGGTGCGGTGCACGAGCGTGGGATAGTCGGCCCCGGTCGCGATCGACTGTGCCGCGAGCATCCCTGTCTCGATCGCCTGCGCGATGCCTTCTCCGGTCATGGGGTCGACGACACCCGCGGCGTCACCGACGAACAGCACGCGCGATCCGTGCGTCAACCGGGTCGGGGAGTAGCGCGTCGGGATCGGCCATGCGTGAACTTGTTCGCACGGGCGTGCGCGAGGACCGAGGACGTCGCGTACGAGCGGACGCGTCAGCAGGTCGGGCCACAGCGCTTTCAGCTCCCGACCGCTGCGGCCTTGCGCGCGCAACACGCCGTAACCCACGTTGGCGCGTCGGCCGGGGAGTGGGAAGACCCACGCGTAACCCGGAAGCAGGTCGCGTTCGAACAACACCCACAAACGCGAGTCGGCGACGTCGTCGAAGTACTGGCGCACCGCGTGCCACTCACCGAGCTCGCGCGGCGCGTCCGGGGCGAGCGCGCGCCGCACGGGTGACCAGTGCCCGTCGGCGGCGATGACGTGGCGCGCAGCGAGGTCGTCGACCTGCACGTGGTCGCCGTGCACCAGGACCTTCTCGATGTCATGGCCTTCGCGCACGTCCACGCCGCGGTCGCGCGCCAGCGCCACCAGCGCGGCATCGAGCGTACGGCGCGGCACAACCGCGCCGTGCAAACCGTTCTGCGGCATCGGCAGCAGCGCGCGCCGGCCGCTCGGCGACGCGATCATCGTCTCGCGCACGACGGTGAGCTCGAGCGCGTCCCTCCGCACGCCGAGCCGTTCCAGAAGCCGCAACGCGTTCGCCGTCAAGCCGTCGCCGCACGTCTTGTCCCGGGGGAACACAGCTTTGTCGACGCACGTCACCCGCAGGCCGTGCGCGGCCGAAGCGATCGCGGCGGCCGTGCCACCGGGCCCCGCGCCCACGACGACGACGTCCACCAGCTCCATCGGACCGACGGTACCGGGCCGCGCGGTGCTCAGCGCACTTCGGCGGGAGCGAGCACTACGCCCGCGAGCGCCACGATCACCAGCAGCCAGATCGCTGTGAGCGTCACGCCGCCCGCGAACGTGCGGATGCCGTTGTGGAACATCGGGGTCGCGCCCCGCGGATCGACGATCACCGCGAGCAACCCGCGCATCGGGTTGTACTGCGAGATGAACCCGAACGGCCTCTTCGCGGGGTCGATGAGGAAGCAGCACGTGCTGCACGAAGAACACGATGATCCCCGCCGTCGCCCGCTTGGTGACGACGGTGACCGCGTAGGACATCGCACCGACGACTGCGACGACGGCGACGACGGCGACGACTGCGACGGCGGCGGCGATGCGCAGCGCGTCGCCCAGTCGCTGCCACCAGGACGCCGCGTCGACACCGTGCGCCACGCCCCCGATGTGGCTGGCGACGAGCATCGACGACGATGATCAGCGCCGAGTCGCTGCTTCATGCCGAGTGAGTACGTCGCGAACCGCGCGTCGGCGCGTTCCGCGAGACCTACCTGTGCGAGTGTCGCGTCGACCCGACGCGCGCCGATGCCGCGAGTACGAGCGAGCAGCTCGAGGTCGCGCCGGCCGGAGAAGTTCCCGATCAACGGAGGCTGCTCGACGAGGCCGCCGACGTCGTCGATCCGACCGGCCAGCCGGCGTGGCACGTCGGCTCCGAGCACGGTCACGCGTACAGTCGCGCCTCGCAACAATCCGACCGCGGCACGGATGGCGGTGGTCTTCCCGGCGCCGTTGGCGCCGAGGAACCCGAAGACACCGCCTTCGGGGACCGCGAGGTCGGGACCGGCGAGCGCGGTGACGGTGCCGTCGCGCGTGCGGAACACGGCTCGGACATCTTGGAACTCAATCGCCGCCATCGGTCCCCCTGGTCGGGCACTCAGACGTCTCGGGCATGCAGGATGTTGCACCCGTTTCGACGCCCGGCGCGAACCATTGCCACAATCGCGGGTCCTTCCGTCCCGGAGCAGGAGTCGCATGAACGTCGTCGTCTGCGTGAAGCAGATCCCCGATCCCGCCGTACCCGGCGCACTCGATGCCGACCACACACTCGATCGCAGCGGCAAGCTGATCCTCGACGAGTCCGACAGCTACGGCGTCGAGATGGCGCTGCAGCTCGTCGACACCGCGGGCAGTGGCGAGGTCACGCTCGTGTCGATGGTACCCAACAACGAAGTCGCGGGCCTTCGCACTGCGCTCGCGATGGGCGCGGCCAAGGCGATCCTCGTCTCCGATCCCGCACTCGAGGGTTCCGACGCGCTCTCGACAGCGAAGGTGATTGCCAAGTCGGTCGAACGCGCCGGCGATGTCGACCTCGTGCTCACCGCGACCGAGTCGACCGACGGCTACACGGGCACCGTGCCCGCGCAGGTTGCGGAGCTGTTGAACTGGCCCGCGATCACATTCGCCAAGCACGTCGAGATCGCCGACGGCAAGGTCAAGGTGCAGCGTCAGACCGAAGCCGGATACGACATGGTCGAGGCCGCGCTGCCCGCGGTCGTGTCGGTGACCGCCGGTGTCGTCGAGCCGCGCTACCCGTCGTTCAAAGGGATCATGGCGGCCAAGAACAAGCCCGTCGACCAGGTCACCGCGGCCGACCTCGGGCTCGACGCGTCGCAAGTCGGTTGGTCGGGTGCGCGCCAGGAGATCACCAACGTGTCGCAGGCACCCGCGCGTGAAGCCGGCGAGAAGTTCGAAGACGACGGCACGGGCGCCGAGAAGGTCGTCGCCTTCCTCGAGCAGTTGAAGGTCGTCTGAGGTGAGCGGTCGCGAGGCGGGCGCCCGGCCGGTCGGCGAACCGGGCCCCGGGCGGCCCGGCGCCCCAGGTGCCGAGAGCGGAGGATGCTGAGTCATGGCAGGCAAGATCTGGGTGTTCGCGGAGAGCGACGAGGACAACGTCACCACCGCGACCTACGAGCTGTTGACCAAGGCGCGCGAGCTGGGCGACACCGTCGAGGCGATCTATGCAGGGAAGGGCCGCGCCGACGCGATCGCGACCGCCGTGGGTTCGCACGGCGCGACCAAGCTGTACACGATCGATCCCGGCGATGGCCTGCCCGGTCAGGTCGCGGCCGCCGCGATCGCGGAGCTCGTCAGCGCGCAAGCGCCCGGCGCGATCTTGTTCGCGCAGACATACGACGGTCGTGACGCGGTCGCGCGTCTGTCGGCGAAGCTCGACAAGCCCGTGCTCACGAACGGTATGTCGCTGTCGGGCGACGGCGCTCTCACGTTCGGCACCGCGATCTTCGGCGGTGTGACGCTGGTCGACGCCAAGTTCACCGGCGACGGACCCGCGTTGATCGTCATCCGGCCCAAGTCGTTCGCAGCCGAACCGGCGGGTGGCGGCGCGGCCGAGGTCGAGGCGGTCGCCGTCGCCGACGCCGGCCGTGCGGCCGACGCCAAGGTGCTCGAGCACCACGTCGAGGAGCAGCAAGGTCCGAAGCTCGAGGAGGCGAGCGTCGTCGTCTCCGGCGGGCGCGGGATCGGCTCGGCCGAGAACTACGCGCCGCTCGTCGAGGAGCTGGCCAAGCTGCTGAAGGGCGCGTGGGGTGCCTCGCGCGCGATCGTCGACGCCGGCTGGGTGCCGTACGCGTTGCAGGTCGGCCAGACCGGCAAGACCGTGAAGCCGAAGGTGTACATCGCGCTCGGCATCTCCGGCGCGACCCAGCACCTCGTCGGCATGAAGAACAGCGACAACATCGTCGCCGTCAACAAGGACAGCGAGGCGCCGATCTTCTCGGTCGCCGACCTCGGCATCGTCGGCGACGTGCACAAGGTCGTCCCGCAGCTGATCGAGCTGCTCAAAGCGAAGTAGCCGGGCGCGCCACTCAACCGGTGCCTGGCGTCCGAACGCGGCCGTCTTGGCACCCGACCGGTCGACGGTAATCACCGTCGAGCCTGCCCGCGCGACGAGGTACGTTGCGCGCGTGCCCGGGGACGTCGTGGTCGAAGCTCGCGGCTTGGTGAAGGACTATCGCCGCGACCGCGCCGTCGACGGTGTCAGCCTGACCGTGCACGATCGCGAGCGGGTCGCGCTGCTCGGTCCGAACGGCGCAGGCAAGACGACCACACTGTTGATGATCCTCGGCGCGGTGTCGCCGGACGAAGGTGACGTCGCGATCTGCGGCATCGATCTCGCGCGCCATCGCAGTCGCGCGGCCGAGCACGTCGGGTTCGCGGCCGGCTACCTCCCGCTCACCGAGCGCATGCGCGTACGCGAATACTTGAGGCTCTACGGACAGCTCTACGGCATCCGCGATCCCGTGCCGTTGATCGACGAGGGATTGGAACGCTTCCGCATCCCGCAGCTCGCGGACGCGATGGGCAACGAGCTGTCGTCGGGGCAGCGTACGCTGATCGGTATCGTGCGCGCGACGCTGCATCGGCCGCGGCTGCTCGTGCTCGACGAACCCACTGCGTCGCTCGACCCCGACGTCGCGCAGCGCGTGCGCCGCGGGCTCCTCGAGCTGTGCGAACGCGACGGCACCGCGTTGCTGATGACGAGCCACGACATGAGCGATGTCGAGCAGGTGTGCGAGCGCGTGATCTTCTTGTCGCACGGCCGCATCGAGGCCGACGGCCCGCCCGAGCACGTCGCGGCACGGTACGGCCGAGGCGATCTCGCCGGCGTCTTCCTGCATCTCGCCGAACGGCACGAGGGCGCGTCGTCGCAGCAGAGCGATCACCCATGACGACGCCCGTCACAACCAGCGTCCACTCGGCAACGGGCGAGCGGGCCAAGAGCTGGCTGCGCATGCGCGCGATTGCACGCCGCCACGCGTACGTGTTGTGGCGCAGCCCGCACCGCTTGTTCGACGTCACGCTCTGGCCGCTGGTCGATGTGCTGCTCTTCGGCTCGCTCGCAACGTTCGTCGGCACCGCGAACGCATCCGGACCCGCGCGCGGATCGGCGTACCTGCTCGCGGGCATCGTGCTGTGGCACGTCATCTACCAATCGCAGATCGCGCTCAGCACCGGGTTCCTCGAAGAGACGTGGACGCGGAACCTGTTGAACATCATGGTCACGCCGTTGCGCGAGATCGAGTACGTCGGCGGCGTCGCGTTGTTCGGCATGGTGAAGCTCGTGATGGGCGTCGGCGTGATGGTGCTCGGCGCACTCGCGTTCTTCTCCTTCCACACGTGGTCGCTCGGCCTGGGACTGATCCCGGTGGGTGCCGTGCTGCTCGTCGTGGGTTGGGCGATCTCGCTGCTGGTGATCGGGCTCGTGCTTCGGTTCGGCACCGGCGCGGAAGCGCTTGCGTGGGGCGTGATGTTCGTGCTGCTGCCGCTGTCGGGCGTGTTCTATCCGACCGACGCGCTGCCAACCGTGCTGCGTCCGATCGCGCTCACGCTCCCGACGACGCACGCGTTCACGGCGTTGCGTTCGCTGGTCGACGGCAACGGCAACGATTGGGGCCAGCTCACACTCGCCGCCCTGGGCTCGATAGTGCTGCTCGCGCTGTCGATGTGGTTCCTCGTCACGATGCTGCGCGTCTTCCGCAAGCGCGGCTACGTGACGCGATATACGTGATTCTCCATTCGGCGGGAATGCTCAGGCCGTGGCCGGAACCGCCCGGTTCCAGTCCCGCTTCTCGCTGTACTGGTAGTTCGTGATCAGGCTCACTGCGAGCACTGCGATGCCGGCGACGTGTAGAAGATCGAAGGACCGGAATCGCTGTCACGGAAGTCGAGCGCGAACGGCGACAGCAACAGCAGCGCGGCTGCCAGGTAGTCGCCGCCGCTGTGCACGGTGAACGGCAGAACCTTCTTCACGCCGAGTGGGTACTTGGTCGGCATGCTCACCACGAGCACTACCGCGCCGACGACCACGCCGACCGCGACGGCCTTATCTGGATGATGGAACCCGGGCGTCAATAGGGGGTCGTTTTTCGACCCTCACTGGCGCCCCGGCACGCTCGGCCGTGCGCGGCTTCGGCAGCGTTCGCCGATCGAGCCGGCAGAACCGGTCAGTCGCCGAGATCGACGATCAGCGGGGCGTGGTCCGACGGCAGCTTGCCCTTGCGCGCATTGCGATCGACGACCGCCCACGTCACCCGCTCGGCCACCGGCTCGGTCGCGAGGAGATGGTCGATACGCATGCCCCGATGCTGGTGGAAGTCACCCGCCCGGTAGTCCCAGTAGGTGTAGAGACGGTCGGCGTCCGGATAGACGCGGCGGAACGTGTCTCGAAGGCCCCACTCCTGCAAGCGCGACACCGCCTTGCGTTCCGGATCGGTGACGTGCGTCGAGCCGACGAATTCCTTGGGATCCCACACGTCACGGTCGGCGGGCGCGACGTTGAAGTCGCCGCAGATGACCAGCGGATCCGTCGGCGTGTAGTGCGCCACGATCCATTCGTCCATCGTCGACAGCCAGTGGAGCTTGCGCTCGTAGAAGTCGGTGCCGATCTCCCTGCCGTTCGGGACGTACACGGTGATGAAACGGATGCCCGCGCACGTCGCGGCGAGTACCCGTGCGTCACCCTCGTACGGATCGGCGACGTCGGGGCCAAAGCCCGTCGACGAGTCGCCGATGCCCACGCGCGACAGGATCGCCACGCCGTTCCACTGACCCTGGCTGTAGTGGACGGTCTCGTAACCGAGCGCGCCGAACGTCAGCGAAGGAAAGTTCTTGTCGGCGAGCTTGGTCTCCTGCATGCACAGCACGTCGACGTCGGCATAGCCGAGGAATTCCTCGACGCGAGGAAGCCGCGCTTTCAGCGAGTTGACGTTCCACGTTGCGATGCGCATGAGCGATCGTGACCCTACCCGGCCGGGTCGCCGAGATAGCGAGGGTTCGCGACCAGCAGCTTTTCCCGCACCTGCTGCCGCACTTCGGCGCGGATCCGATCGAGGCTTCCATCGACCGACCCGTCGCGAATGCGCGCCGCGAGCTCGCGCTGCGCGGCGCGCTCGCGTTCGCACGTGGCGACGAAGGCGCCTTCGGAGAGCTCGCGCTCGAGCATGCCGAGCGCGTTGATCGCGACGCGTGTGTGGAATTGCACGCGGCCTTCCGTCGCCCCGATGACATCGCGCTCGAGGAACTCGCGCACGGCTTGGGCGAGCTCCGCTGCGGTCGGGCGATCCTGCGCCACCGGTCACCAACCTCCGTCGAGAATGTCGAGCAGGTCCCACTCCATCTCTGCAACCCGGCGCCCCAGCGTCGCGAGCTCGACCGAACGGACCACGCCCGTCAGGTGTGTGAACGCCTGCGCGATGCAGATCACGCCCCACTTCAACGTGCCGAGCGCGACCCACCACCGCAGCGCGTCTTCGTCGACGTGCCGCCCACCCGCGCGTTCGTACGCGGCGAGGAGATCATCGATCTCGCCGAATCCGCCGACGAGCTTGTCGACGACGCCGAAACGCCACGACTTCACGCAGAGCCAACCCAGATCTTCGATCGGGTCGCCGAGGTGCGCGAGCTCCCAGTCGAGCACCGCGCGCACGCCTTCGGGCCCGATGACGAGATTGCCGTTGCGGAAGTCGCCGTGAACGAGAACCGGCTCGCCGGGCGCGGGGAGAGGGTTGGCGGCGAGCCAACGCAACCCGAGCTCGAACGCGGGATGCGGCTCGCCGAAGTTGTCGAGGTTGTCGCGGTACTGATCGATCTGGAACGCGCCGCCTTGTACAGTGAGCTCGGGGAGCGACGAGACGTCGGTCGCGTGAATGCGCGCCGCGATCGCGCCACATTGCGCGGCGAGCAGCGGTCGTGCGTTTGCGTACGCGTCGTCGCGAAGGATGCGGCGCGCGATCGTCTCGCCTTCGACGCGATCCATCACGAACCCGTGGCCGAGCGTGCCCTCGGTCGGCAGGAGCGCGCGCACACGAGGCACGAGCACGCCGGCCGCGGCTGTCGCTTCGAGCAGCGCGTACTCCGTGGCGCGTCCGGACGACCCAGCATGCGCGCCCGGGTCGCGGCGCAGCACCAAGCCATGGCGCGTGCCGTCGGGTGCGACGAGGTCGAAGCTCCACGTCTCTCGCGACGCACCACCCGACAGCCGCCGGAGGCCCTCGATGCGCCCCGCTCCACATGCGGGCACCACCGCGGCCGCCAGCGTGTTGGCATCGGGCGTGTCGCTGCGAGTCACGGGCCGGCACGCTAAATCACGTGTGGCGGCGGGAGCTCTGCTATCTCCACGATTTCTCCACAGGCCCGTGCGGACTCTCACATGAGCGGTCCGTATCCTCGGGGTGTGACTTCGGCTGCACACCGCGCGAAAACTCGGCGCGCGCAGTCGTCGTGATCGAGGACGAACAGTCGATCGCCGACGCGCTCGCGGCGCGTCTGCGCAGCGAGGGGTTCGACGTCACGGTGGCCGGCGACGGACCGGGCGGTGTCGACGTGTGCGCACGCGTGCGGCCCGACCTCGTCGTGCTCGACCTCATGCTGCCCGGGCTCGACGGCATCGAGGTCTGCGAGCGCATCCAGCGCGACCGGGCGGTCCCGATCCTCATGCTGACCGCGCGCGACAGCGAGGCCGACCTGCTCGTCGGGCTGGCGGTCGGCGCCGACGACTACATGACGAAGCCGTTCAGCATGCGTGAGCTGATCGCGCGCGTGCACGCACTGTTGCGACGCGTTGATCGTTACGCGGCCGAGGCGGTCGAGGCCAACGCCGAGCCGGTGCGAATCGGTGCGGTCGAGCTCGACATGGCGTCGCGGCGCGTACGGCGCGAAGGCGAGCTCGTGCACTTGACGCCGACCGAGTTCGACTTGCTGCACTACCTCGCCGCGCACCCGGGCCGCGTCGCGACCCGCGAGGAGTTGCTCGGACGCGTCTGGGGCTACGACGTGCCGTCGGGTGCGCGCACGGTCGACTCCCACATCCGTTCGATACGGCGCAAGCTCGGCGCCGACCTCGTACGCACCGTGCACGGCGTGGGGTATGCAGTGGAGGAAGTGCCGGCGTGGAGTTGAGACGGCCGCATCCGCCGGAGCGTCCCCTCGATCCCCTCCCGACGCTGAAGCTGAAGCTCAGTGTCGTGATCCTCGCCGCGGTCGCGGTGACGGTGATCGTCTTCTACATCGGCGTGCACCTCAACTTGTGGCCTTCCGTCGCGGGTGTGATCGCGGGTCTCGTCGCGCTCGCAGTCGTGTGGGTACTCGCACGCGGCATCACGCATCCGCTGCGCGAGATGGTCGACGCCACCGAGGCGATGGCGCGCGGCGACTTCTCGGCGCGGGTCACCGCGACGTCGCACGACGAGATCGGCACGCTCGCACGGTCGTTCAACCAGATGGCCGCCGAGCTCGCCGAGACCGATCGCATGCGACGCGACCTCGTCGCGAACGTGAGCCACGAGCTGCGTACGCCGATCACCGCGCTCCAAGCCGTGCTCGAGAATCTCGTCGACGGGGTCGCGCCGCCCGAACCCGAGACGCTGCGCACGATGCTGGCCCAGGTCGAACGGCTCGGCCGGTTGGTGCAGCAGCTGCTCGATCTCTCGCGTCTCGAGTCGGGGGCACTGCCGCTCGACCGCCGCGTGTTCGATGTCGAGCCGATGATCGAGCACGCGCTCCGGGAGTCGCGGCTGCACACCGGCGTGAACTTCGCGATCGACATGCTCCCGCCGCGCGGGTTCGGTCTCGAAGCCGACGCCGAGCGTCTCCACCAGGTGATCGCCAACCTCGTCGAGAACGCGGTTCGACACTCGCCGCCGGGCGGCACGGTGCTCGTGCGAGCGTGCGCGACGTCCGCGGGCGCGCGGCTCGAAGTCGTCGACGAGGGTCCGGGTATCCCGGAACGCGACGCGATGCGCGTGTTCGAACGGTTCTATCGCGCCGACTCCGCGCGCTCGTCGGGCTCGGGCGGCGCCGGGCTCGGGCTCGCGATCGCGCGCTGGATCGTCGAGCTGCACGGAGGCGAGATCCACGCCGAGCGGCTCGCGCCGCACGGGTGCCGCATGGTCGCGACTATCCCGGGCCGCATCGACTTGCAGAGGCACGTTCCCCAGCTGTTGAACGAAGGAAGGTAGCGGTGGGATTCACCTCGATCGAGGACGCACTGCGCCGTATCCGGCGTGGCGAGATGGTGATCGTCGTCGACGACGAGGACCGGGAGAACGAGGGCGATCTCACGCTCGCGGCCGAATGGGTGACACCCGAGGCGATCAACTTCATGTTGCGCTGGGCCCGTGGCCTGGTGTGCATGCCATGCGACGCGGCGCGCTCTACACGAGCTCGCGATCGGGTCGATGGTGCCGGCCGGCGCCGCCGGCTGCGACACCGCGTTCACTGTGACGATCGACCACCGCGATGCTGGCAGCGGCATCGGCGCGCACGACCGCGCGCTCACGATCCGGCGTGTGCTCGGCGCGGACGCGCGCCCCGAACACTTCGTGCGTCCCGGTCATGTGTTCCCGCTGCGCGCGCGCGATGGCGGCGTGCTCGAGCGGCGCGGCCACACCGAGGCCGCCGTCGACCTCGCGCGTCTCGCCGGATGCGCACCGGTTGCGGTGATCTGCGAGGTTCTGCACGACGACGGCTCACCCGGCCGGTTGCCGTACCTCACGCTGTTCGCGGAAGAGCACCGCGTCGCGATGGTGTCGGTCGCCCAGCTCGTCGACTACCGCGAGGCATCGGGCGCCGCCCTCGGCGCCCGGCGCACGCTCCTGCTCTAGAGGGGCGTGAGTGAGGGTCGGAATCCGACCCTCACTCACGCCCCACCACGCACGCGCTACTCCTCGGCGGCGCCGACGGGCCGGCCGTCGAGGATCTGGTCAAGGTACTCCGACAGGCCGTAGCCGGTGCGGCCGTTGCACGACCACTCGGTCAGACCCTCGGAGATGCGCGTGACGAGTTGGTCGCCCGCGGGTGTCGTCCGTCGGTTGCGGAGCGGGATGAGGTTCAGCACCTTGCCGGTGATCTCGTACGTGCCTACGGTCGTCGTCGCTCTCGTACGCAGCGCGCGGTGGTACTGGTCGGAGCCTTCCCAGTCGGTGTCGAGGGTGGCGTCGGTGATGTGCTCGTACGTGCCATCGCGCAACAGCATGCCGGAGTACCGGCGGCCGCCGTTGCGCGATGCGATGATCGACACGACGAAGCCGAAGTCGTCGCCGAAGTTCGCGGTGAGCCAGCGGTACCACCAAGGTGCTTGCCAGTAGCGCGGACCCCACGAGTGATCGCGCAGGCCGAAGCCGTTGACGTTCCATTCCTCCGAGCCGACGCGGATCGTGCCGCGCACGGCCATGTGCTGTTCGTAGTGTCCGCGCGCGAAGCCACCCGAGTGGTCGTCGGCGAGCGGCGTGCCGTCGTCGTTCACCGGCTCGCCGCCGTACATCGGTGAGACGCCCGTATGCGTGAGGTCGACGTGCGCGTCCACCCACGGGTTCCGCGTGAACGCCTCGCGGGGATTGGCCATCTGCAACGGCTCGGTCAACAGCGCGACCTTGCCGTCATAGGTCGTGCGGAGCTCTTCGAACGGCGCGACCACTTCGAAGCGCGTGCCGCCCGCGTCGAACGCGTCGTTGTTGTCGATCTTTGGACGGTTGAACATGAACGCGACACCGCCGTCCGGGAGGTACAAGCACGTCGTGAGCTCCGCGTAGCCCTCGTTCGCGCGATTCCCCAGGCGCAAGAAGCCTCCGACGCGTTCGGTGGGGTCGAACACGTTGAAGTACATCGACTCGTTGAAGTTTGTCGCCGGCTCCAGCTCGTGCATGTGCTCGTCGCCCGGCTCCATGCGGATCTTCACCATGCGCCGTATCGCACTCCATTCTTGACCCGCTGGTCAACCGGCTGGAACGCTCCGCCGCATGGGTGGGCGGGAGACAAAGCCGGACCTGCCAAAGGCAGCACGAGCGAAGGAACGGGTGGGAACGACATGAGCAGCCCCCCGCTCACCGAGATCACCGACGGCCTGCAGTTCCCCGAAGGTCCCGTCGTCATGGCCGACGGCAGCGTGATCGTCGTCGAGCTCATGGGCAGGCGCATCACGCGCGTGCAGCCCGACGGCAAGAAGGAAATGATCGCCGAACCCGGCGGCAGCCCCAATGGCGCGGCGATCGGTCCCGACGGCGCGCTGTACGTCTGCAACAGCGGCGGCTGGTCGTTTCGCGAGCTGATGGGCATCGTCGTGCCCGACACCGAGCTGCCGCCGGATCACGAAGGTGGCCGGATCGAACGCATCGACATCGACTCCGGCGCGGTGACGGTGCTGTACAACGAGTGCGACGGTCACGCGTTCATCGGCCCGAACGACCTCGTGTTCGACGCGCACGGCGGTATGTGGTTCACCGATCACGGTCGCCGCGAAGGTCGCGTGCAGCACCTCGGCGCGATCTACTACGCGCAGCCCGACGGCTCGTCGGTTCGTGAGGTCGTGTTCCCGAGCGAGTCACCGAACGGCATCGGCCTGTCACCGGACGGCACTCGCCTGTACGCGGCCGAGACGCACACCGGGCGCGTGTACGCATGGAACATCACCGGACCGGGAGAGGTCGAGCGGAACGCCGCCGGCGCGACCGGCGCGTTGCTGTGCGGGCTGCCGAACATGCAGCTGTTCGACTCGCTCGCCGTCGACGGCGACGGCAACGTTGTCGTCGCGACGCTGGTGACCGGCGGGTTGTCGGTGATCGCACCGTCGGGGGAGCTGCTCGACCAGGTGATCACCGGCGATCCGCTCACGACCAACGTGGCGTTCGGTGGCGACGACCTGCGCACCGCGTACGTCACCTGCTCGGGAACCGGTCGTCTGATCTCGCTGCTGTGGGAGCGTCCGGGGTTGAAGCTGCATTTCCAGCGGTGAGCACGCGGGCGACGGCTCCGGCGACGAGCAACAACACGACTGGGTGATCGATCCCATCGCGGCGGTCACGCGTGGTGCGTGGCGTCGGGCTCGGCGAGCCATCCGAGACGGAGTACGCGGCATTCGGCGAAGATCCGAACACCGTGGTGCGTGTGCAGCGCGTCGACGAGTCGCTCGCCGTGCTCACCGCGCTGTGGTCGGGGGATCGGGTCGCGTTCGACGGCGCGCAGCTGCACGTGCACACCACGCCGATGCGACCGATACGTGTGCAGCAACCGCGCATCCCGATCCGGGTCGCGGCGACGTCGCCGGGTCGTGCCGGTCCGTTGCGGCGCGGCGCGCGATACGACGGTGTGTTCCCGATCCCGCCCGACCCGATGAACGACTTCATTGCCATCGGCGACGTGCCCGCGATCCGCGACGCGATCGGTCGCCGCGGCGACTTCGACATCGTGGTGAACGCCGGTCCCGGCGGCGATCCGGCCGCGCTCACCGTGGCCGGTGCGACGTGATGGATCGAGACGTACTCTGCACGCGACGCCGTCCTCCAGCGTGCGACCGAAGGTCCGCCCCACCTAGCGTGATCCGGATGGGACCGCTATCGGGAGTGAAGATCATCGAGCTCGCGGGGATCGGGCCCGGGCCCTTCGCCGGCATGTTGCTCTCCGACATGGGCGCCGACATCGTGCGCGTCGACCGCGCCCAGCACGTGAACCCGGCCACGTTCGACAGTCCGAATCTCGAGCCGTTGTATCGCGGCCGCCGCTCGATGGGCATCGATTTGAAGCACCCCGACGGCGTGGAGCTCGTGCTCCGTCTCGTCGAGCGGGCCGATGCGCTGTTCGAGGGCTTCCGCCCGGGCGTGACCGAACGGCTCGGCCTCGGTCCCAGCGTGTGCCTCGCGCGCAACCCCAAGCTCGTGTACGGGCGCATGACCGGCTGGGGCCAGGACGGACCAATGGCCCAGGCCGCAGGGCACGACATCAACTACATCGCGCTCGCCGGCGCGCTCGCGGACTTTGGTCGCGCGGGGGCCAAACCGACGCCGCCGATCAACCTCGTCGGCGACTTCGGCGGTGGCGGCATGTTCATGGCGTTCGGGTTGGTGTGCGGCATCCTCGAAGCGCGCTCGTCGGGCACGGGACAGGTGCTCGACGTCGCGATGGTCGACGGAAGCGCGATCCTCATGTCGATGATGTGGGGGCTCAAGAGGCTCGGCTTCTGGGACGAGCAGCTCGGTGTCAACGTGCTCGACACCGGCGCGCCGTTCTACGACACGTACGAGACGGCCGACGGCAAGTTCGTCGCGCTCGGTTCGCTCGAGCCGCAGTTCTATGCGGAGCTGCTCGAGAGGCTCGGCCTCGCCGGCGACGGCTTGCCTGCGCAGATGGATCGCGACGGCTGGCACATCTTGCGCGAGAAGTTCACCGCGCTCTTCAAGACGAAGACGCGAGACGAGTGGGACGCCGTGCTGCGCGGCAGCGACGCGTGTTACGCACCGGTCCTCACGATGAGCGAGGCCACCGACGACGAGCACCTCAACGCGCGCCGGACGATCATCGAACGTGACGGCGTGCCCCAGCCCGCACCGGCGCCCCGCTTCTCGCGCACTGTGCCGGAGGTACAGCGGTCGGCGCCGTGGCCGGGCCAGCACACCGACGAGACACTGCGCGACTGGGGCGTCGGAGAAGGCGAGCTGACGAAGCTACGCGAGTCCGGCGCGATCGCATAGCGCCCGCACATCGCCGAGGCGCGACTCCAACACGTCGTCGTCGGCGGTGAGCGTCACATGGCCGAGCTTGCGCCCCGGACGTGGTGCCTTGCCGTAGTCGTGCAGGTGCGCGCCCGGGATGTGCAGCACTGCGCCGGCGTCGGGCATGTTGCCGATGCAGTTGACCATCGCCGCGGGCCCACGCGCGGACGTGTCACCGAGCGGGAGCTCCACGATTGCGCGCACGTGGTTCTCGAACTGGCTCGTCGCCGAGCCCTCGATCGTCCAGTGACCCGAGTTGTGCACACGAGGCGCGATCTCGTTCGCGAGGAGGTCGCCGCCGGTGTCGAACAGTTCGACGCAACAGACGCCGACGTACGAGAGGTCGTCGAGCAACGGCCGGATACACGCTTCCGCCCGCGCTTGCAGCGCATCATCGAGCGCCGGCGCGGGCGCGCGTGTCACACGGAGAATGCCGCCGCGGTGCTCGTTCTCGACCACCGGCCAACAACGTACGTCGCCGTGTCGCCCGCGCGCGGCGATGATCGAGAGCTCGCGATCGAACGCCACGCTCGCCTCGAGGATCAGCGGCACGTCGCCGAGTCGCGCCCACGCCTCGCCGATCTCGGTCGGATCGTGCAGCACGGCCTGGCCCTTGCCGTCGTACCCGCCGCGGCGGGTCTTCAGCACCGCGGGCAACCCCAGCGCATCGACGGCGACGCGGAGGCCACCGAGATCGTCGACGGCACGGAACTCCGTGGTCGGGACGCCGAGGGTGCGCAACGCGTTCTTCTCGACCAGCCGATCCTGCGAGACGTCGAGCGCACGCGGCGTCGGATGCACGGGCGCGAGCTGTGCGAGCGCCCGCGCGGTTTCGGCGGGAACGCCTTCCCATTCGTAGGTGACGACGGTCGCGTCCTCGACGGCGCGTTCGGCCGCGCTGAGGTCGTCGAGCGCGCCGACCACGAGCTCTCCGGCCGCCGACGCCGGCGCGCCTTCGGCTGGATCGAGGAACGTGAACGAGCAGCCGAGCGGGATCCCGGCGAGCGCGAGCATCCGTCCGAGCTGCCCGCCGCCGAGCACAGTGACGTGCGTCATCCGGCCGCCGGCTACGCGGTCGCGGGTTCGAACGCGGGGATGTCGTCATTGCCGAGCAGCGTCGAGACGATGCCGCGCACCGGCCCGCGGCGCTCGTGTGCGTACGTCCGCACCGCGGCGTTGTACGCGGCGATCTTGTCACCCGGTGCTGGCGTGCTCGCGAACGCGTCGACGGCTCGGGCGGCGCCGGCATCGGAGCGCACACGCTCGGAGGCGTGGGCCGCGCCGACGAGCCGGCGGCTCAGCGCCTCGAGGTCGTTCGCGGCGCGCACCTGCACGTCGACATCCTTGCCCTTCTCGGCGTCTTGCCACCGCGCGAGCGCGGTGTGCACGCTGTCGGCAAGCTCGCGGACAGGACCCGACAGGCCGCGCACCCTGTCGTCGGCGGCGACGAGCACGAGGTAGCGCTGATCGAGGTCGCCCGCGAGCGGAGTCCACGCCGCGTTGACGTTCCGTTGCGCGTGCTGCTGGTCGGGCCGCGCGGTGAGCACGGCAACGGCAACGACGACTACTGCGAGCACGACGCACACCGGGATGACTACGCGTACTACGCGCGACGCACGCATGACCCATCTACCCTACTCAGCGGGCGCGAAGGGTTTGATCCATCGCGGTGCGGGCGGCGAAATTTCGATGCGGAGTAGGGTCGCAGCGACGACGGGAGATCACCATGGCGCGCATCATCGTGACCGGCGCCGGTGTCGGCGGACTCACGACCGCGAGCCTGCTCGCGGACGACGGTCACGACGTGACCGTGCTCGAGCGTGATCCGGCGCCGCCGCCGACCGGCGCCGACGAAGCGTGGGAGAGCTGGGAACGGCGAGGCGTGAATCAGTTCCGAATGATTCACATGTTCCTGCCGCGCTTCCGTCAGCTCATGGAGGCCGAGTTGCCCGAGATCGGGCGCGAGTTCGAGAAGCTCGGCGCGATCCGCTACAACGCGCTCGCCGAGATACCCGAGGACTTCAGAGGCCGCCTCACACCCGAGGACGCGGAGTTCGACGCGCTCACCGCGCGCCGGCCGGTCGCGGAGACCGCGCTCGTGCGGGGTGCGGAATCGAACGGCGTGCCGATCCGCCGCGGGGTGACTGTCGCCGCGCTGCGCACCGGCGCGAGCGCACGCGACGGTGTGCCCCACGTCACCGGCGTGCGCACCGACGGCGGGGAAGACCTGTCGGCCGATCTCGTCGTCGACGCGACCGGCAGGCGGTCGCAGCTGCCATCGCTGCTGCAAGCCGCGGGTGCGTGCGCACCGGAAGAAGAGTTGGAAGACAGCGGCTTCGTGTACTACGGCCGGCACCTCCGCGGTCGCGACGGGCAGATGCCGCCGCCGTTGTGCGGTCTGCTCACACCGTGGGGCACGGTGTCGACGTTGACGCTGCCGGCCGACAACGGCACGTGGGGCCTCGGGATCATCACCAGCGCCAAGGACGCGGCACTCCGCCCCCTGAAGGACGTCGACACGTGGATGCGCACGTGGAGCTCGTTTCCACTCGTTGCGCACTGGCTCGACGGTGCACCCGTCGACGGCGGCAAGGTCGCCGTCATGGCGAAGATCGAGGACCGCATTCGCACGTTCGTGGTGGACGGCGTTCCTGTCGCAACGGGCGTGCTCCCGGTCGCCGACTCCTGGGCGTGCACGAATCCTTCACTCGGCCGCGGCTGCTCGATCGGCTTCCTCCATGCGGTCGCCCTGCGCGACCTGCTCCGCGACGCATCGCTCGACGACCCGATCGGGCTCGCGGCGCGCTGGCACGACGTGACGCAGGAGAAGGTCGAGCCGTGGTACCGCTCGACGGTCGAATTCGACCGTCACCGGCTCGCGGAGATCGAAGCAGGGATCGAAGGCAAGGCGTACGAGCCCGGCGACCCGCAGTGGGAGATCACGCAGGCGATGCAGTTCGCGGTCCTGCAGGACCCCGAAGTGCTGCGCGCGTTCCTCAAGGTTGTGGGCGTGCTCGAGCTACCCGCCGACTCTCTCGCCGCGCCCGGGTTGCTCGAGAAGGTGATCGAGCTGGGCGCGGGTTGGCGCGACACCGAGATCGCCGCGCCCGCGCGACGAGCTCGTCGCGATCGTCGCAGCCTGAAGCCGCGAGATGAAGATCGACACGAACGGTGTGACACTCGACGTAGAGGTCGAGGGCGACGGACGACCGGTCGTCCTCGTGCACGGCTTCCCCGACACGAAGCGGTTGTGGTCGAAGGTCACGCCCGCGTTGCTCGACGCGGGATTCTCGGTGATCGCGCCCGACAGGCGCGGGTACGGCGAGAGCAACCAGCCTCCCGAGGTCGACGCATAGGCGCTCCCGAAGCTCGCGATCGACATCGTCGGAATCCTCGATCATCCGGCGCCGTCGCGCCGCTGCTGATCGACTTCGTGCCGCGCGAGCGCGCGCCGGGGGGCGACGCCAGCCTCGCGCACTGAGGGTGAGCGAGGGGCACTCTTCGAGACCGGCGCCCTGGCTCCCCCCGGCGCCGCCAGTGAAGCAGCGATGCACGAACCGCACAATATGGCGATTCTTTCCTACTCTCGCCTCTGTGTGCTCGCTGTGCGCAAAATCCGACAACGCGCGCGGTACGCGATACCGACGAACCGACTTGCACCTTCGTATGACATCTCGTACGTTTTATACCGGCATCGTCGTGTAAGTCCGATAGAGGCAAGAACTTCCAGATGATGCCATGCGGTTGGGCGAGCCATGGATGGGACATCGGCGGTGGCAGTAGGGGCGGGCAGGCGAGCCGGGATCAGTCCACGGCGCGGTACTTCCGGGCTCGCGGCCGTCGGGCGCGAAGCGCTTGCGGTCGTCGGCGAGACGCACGCGCACGCGACGGACGCGCGCGACGACGCGCGACGTCCCGGCACCGAATCGTGTCGGCAGTCGCGCGCGTCAGCGCTCGCGCGCGGTCGCGTACGACTCGCTGGCGGCGATCGAGTCGGTGTTGATCGGCACGGTGGTGTTCCGCTCCGGTTGGGTGCCGGGGGTGCAGCCCGCAACCGCGGCCGTCGGCGCATGGCCGTTCGTGTACGTGCCGATCTTCGTCGCGGCGTTCGCGGCCTACGGGATGTACCACCGCGAGCGGCGGCGACTGTTTCCGACCACATTTCCCGAGCTCTTCTTCTTGGTGCACGCGCTGCTCGCGATCGGCCTCGCGACGCTCGCGACCTCGCACGTGCTGCACGACATCTCGCCGCGCATTCCCGAGCTGACGCTGAGCGGCGTGATCGTGCTGACCCTGCCCTGTCTGGCGACGCTCCCCCTCATGCGCGTGGCGCGAATAGTGCTCGCGGGCGCGTCGGGCGACGTGCGGACACGGATCGTGATCCTGGGGAGTGGATCGGTCGCGACCAATGTCGCGCGGCGCTTGCATTCGTTCGACGACGTCGAACTGCTGGGGTTCGTCGACGACCAGGAGATGACCTTCGACATCGCGCCCGTGACGCCGCTGCGCCCCAAGTTGGGCACGATCGCCGACCTGCCGGCAGTGTGCCGGGAGCTCGACGTCGATCGTGTGGTCGTCGCGTTCAGCGCGACGAGCGCTTCCGAGGTCGCCGATCGGATTCGTGACCTGCCCACCGACGTCAACGTGTCGGTCGTCCCGCGGCTGTTCGAGCTGTTGTCGTGGCGGAGCAGCGTCGAAGAGCTTCTCGGCATTCCGATGATCGACGTTGCGCCGCCGGTGCTGAGCCGTCCGCACCGCTTCGTGAAGCGCACGCTCGATGTCGCGGTCTCCGGCACGATCGTCGTGCTGACCGCGCCGGCCTGGTTGGTGCTCGCGGCACTGATCAAGGTGACTTCGCGTGGTCCGGTGCTCTTCACGCAGGAGCGCGTTGGCCGCGGCGGTGAGGTCTTCGAGATCTACAAGTTCCGCACGATGCGTGCCAATGCGGAGCACCAGCGCGCAGCGCTCGCGGTCGACAACGAGGTCGACGGTCCGCTGTTCAAGATCCGCGCCGATCCGCGAGTGACGCGCGTCGGGCGAGTGCTGCGGGCGACCAGCCTCGACGAGCTCCCGCAGCTGCTGAACGTGCTCAAGGGCGACATGAGCCTCGTCGGCCCCCGCCCGTTCGTCGTGGCGGAATCGAACCTCATCGACGGTTGGGCGACGCGCCGCTTCGAGGTCCGACCGGGCATGACCGGACTCTGGCAGGTGTCGGGCCGCAACGACCTGCCGTTCGAAGAGCTCCGCCGCCTCGACTACGCGTACGTCGTGTCGTGGTCGCTCTGGTGGGACCTGAAGATCCTCTGGCAGACGCCCGGGTGTGTCCTCCGCCGGCGAGGCGCCTACTGAACGAACGTCACACCTGACAGAGATCGAACGACCAACGGATTGGGGTCCGATGAAGGTTTTGATCACAGGGAGCAGCGGCTTGATCGGATCAGAAGCCGTTGCGCACTTCGATGCGATCGGCGCAGACGTGATCGGCGTCGACAACAACATGCGAGCGGAGTTCTTCGGCGTCGACGGCGATACGTCATGGAACCGCGTGCGCCTCCTGCTCGACTGTCCGCGCTTCCGGCACATCGATGTCGACATCCGCGATCGCCCCGCGATCCTCTCGCTTGTCGAGCACGAGCGGCCTCACGCCTTCATCCACTGCGCGGCGCAACCGTCGCATGATCTGGCGGCTCGCCGCCCCTTCGACGACTTCTTCGTGAACGCCGTCGGCACGTTGAACCTGCTCGAGGGCGCGCGTCGCTACGCGCCGACCTCGCCGTTCGTGTTCATGAGCACGAACAAGGTGTACGGCGACGCGCCGAACGAGCTGCCGATGGTGGAGCTCGAGACGCGGTGGGAGTTCGCTCGTCCCGAGGACCACGACGGCATCGACGAGTCGATGCGGATCGACCAGAGCAAGCATTCGCTCTTCGGTGCGTCGAAGGTCGCGGCCGACGTCATGGTCCAGGAGTACGGCCGCTACTTCGACATGCCGACGGTGTGCTTCCGCGGTGGTTGCCTCACGGGCCCGAACCATTCCGGCGCCGAGCTGCACGGTTTCCTGTCGTACCTCGTGAAGAGCACGGTCGGGCACCGTCACTTCCGCGTGTTCGGTTACAAGGGCAAGCAAGTACGCGACCAGATCCACAGCAAGGATGTCGTCGCGGCATTCGAGATGTTCATCGCGGCGCCACGCGTGGGCGCGGTGTACAACCTCGGCGGCGGTCGCGCGAACAGCGCGTCGGTGCTCGAGAGCATTGCGATGGCCGAAGACCGAGCGAGCGTGCGACTCGACTGGGAGTACGTCGACGAGCACCGCGAGGGCGACCACATCTGTTACATCAGCGACCTCGGTCGCCTGCAACGCGACTATCCGCGCTGGAAGCTGACGTACTCGCTCGATGCGATCTTCGACGAAGTTGTCGAGTCAGAGATGCGGCGCGCGCGCACGGTCGCGAGCTGAGGGTCGGCCACGATGCACCTCTCGTCGTCGACGACGCGTCGTACTACGGCCGGGCTCGAGGTCCGTGTCGGTGTCGATGTGTGCGCGGTCGCCGACATCGCCGAGTCGATCGAGACGTTCGGTGACCGCTATCTCGGGCGGGTGTTCACGCCCGCCGAGCTCGCGTACTGCGCCGGTCGGCACGCGCACGCAACCGAGAAGCTCGCCGCCCGCTTCGCGGCCAAGGAAGCTGTCCTGAAGGTCTTGCGCCCGCGGGAAGCGCGCCCGCAGTGGACGAGCATCGAAGTCTGCCGCGATCCGTCGGGAGCCTGCGACATCTCGCTCGCCGGCACCGCAGCCCGACTCGCCGACAGCGAGGACATCGTGGCCCTGTCGGTGAGCCTGAGCCACGAGAAGACGTACGCGGTCGCGGTCGTCGCCGCAACCATCTGTCGTAGTTCGGAGGTCAGACATGACGCTTCATGACACCCGCTCGTCGGAGGTCGTGCGCATCCGCAACGTCGTCGCGCAGCACGGAAAGCTTGCGGTCGCCATCGAGGCTCTCGCCGACGACGACGACCTGTATCGCGCCGGGCTCACGTCGCACGCGTCGGTGAATCTCATGCTCGCGCTCGAGGACGAGTTCGACATCGAGTTTCCCGAGCGCATGTTGCGCAGGCAGACGTTCGAATCCGTGCGGGCGATGCTCGACGCGATCGAGGAGCTCGCGGGCGAGCTCCAACCGGATTGATCAGACCCTTGAGTCAGGAGCGGTCAGTGACCCTTTCCATCGTTCCGACAAGGTCGGAGGACATCGCGCCGTGCGATCTCGCGGCGCGCACGCGCGAATCGGAACGGATGTCGCCGGTCCACTCGCGCCCGAAATCGACGAGCAGGCACGCTTCCCGTTCGAAGCGATCGAGGCGCTCCGCGGCGAGCGGTTGCTGTCGGCGCTCGTGCCGGTGGCGCTGGGCGGTCTCGGCGCCCCGCTGGCCGACGTGGCCGCGGGCGTGCAGGCAATCAGCCGCCACTGCGCGTCGACCGGCATGGTCGTCGCGATGCACCACATCCAGGTGGCGTCCATCGTCGGGCACGGCGGCACCGAATGGTCGCGACAGTTCTTGTGTCACGTCGCGAGCGAGCAGCTCCTGCTCGCGTCGGCGACGACCGAGGCGTCAACTGGAGGCGACATTCGATCGAGCGCGTGCGCGGTCTCGAAGGACGGCGCCCGATTCCAGCTCGAGAAGGACGCGCCGGTGATCTCGTACGGCGAGCATGCGCACGCGATTCTCGTGACGGCGCGCGCCGACGTCACGAGCGCCGCGAGCGATCAGGTGCTTGTCGTCGTACCGAGGGCGACGCTGAGGCTCGATCGCACCTCGGTGTGGAATGCGTTCGGTTTCCGGGGAACGTGCAGTCACGGTTATGTGCTCCGGTGCGAGGGCGATGTCGAGCAAGTGCTCGCCGACCCGTTCATGCGGATCGCCGCGCACACGATGCTCCCGGTGTCGCACATCCTGTGGTCGTCGGTGTGGCTCGGCCTCGCTGATGCGGCTGTCGGTACCGCGCACGCGTACGTGCGCGCCGAAGCGCGACGGAAGCCCGGTACTTCACCGGCCGGAGCGCTGCGTCTCGCTGAGCTGCTCGAGCAGCTCGAGCAGTTCCGCGGCCTGCGCGACAAAGCACTCGCGCAATACGAGCACACAATGCTCTCGCCCGAGCTGCGCGACGGGCTGACGTTCGCGATCCAGATGAACGCGTTGAAGACGTCGGCGTCGAAGATCGTCGTCGACATCGCCGGCCGTGCGCTGGCGATCTGCGGCATCGCGGGATACCGCGAGGACTCGCCGTACGCGCTCGGGCGTGTCCTCCGCGACGCGCACGGTGCCGCGTTGATGGTGAACAACGAACGGCTCCTCGGAGCCAATGCCCAGATGCTGCTCGCACACAAGGGGTCGTGGTGACCGCAACCGACACTCGCTCGGACTTTCTTGCTCGTCTGCTCGACGGCGGGATCCTCGTTCGCTCGGCCGCGCGCGGCGTGTACGGCAAGGGCGCGGACTTCGTGCGGACGTTCGACGCCCTGGATCGGTTCGTGACCGGATCGGGCGCGGGTGCGGGTCCCGAGCTGTTCCGCTTCCCGCCGGTGATGCCGCGCGTGGAGATCGTGCGGACCGACTACGTGCGCTCGTTTCCCGACCTCGTCGGATCGATCCACAGCTTCGACGGCGACGACCGCGATCACGCACAGCTGCTGCGCGCGATCGACGACGAGGGTGATTGGAGTGCGACGCTCGCGACCACCGACGTCATGCTCGTTCCCGCGGCGTGCTACCCGCTGTACCCGATGCTCGCCGGACGTCTGCCCGACGGCGGGCGACTGTTCGACGTGCTCGGCACGTGCTTCCGTCACGAACCTTCCGACGACCCCGCGCGCATGCAGATCTTCCATCAACACGAATACGTGCGGGTCGGCACCCCGAGCGCGGCGTTGACATTCCGCGATCACTGGCTCGCGCAGTCGCAGCAGCTGATGACCGACCTCGGGCTCGACGTGCGTGCCGTCGTCGCGAACGATCCGTTCTTCGGCCGCGGCGGCCGCATGCTCGCCGTCAACCAGCGCGAGGAAGCGTTGAAGTTCGAAGTCGTCGCGACAGTTGCCGACCCGGAGCGCCCGACCGCGATCGTGTCGTGCAACTGTCACCAGGATCACCTCACCTCGCGCTTCGGCATCACGACGGTCGACGGTGAGCTCGCGCACTCGGCGTGCGTCGGCTTCGGCCTCGAGCGGATCGTCCTCGCGCTCTTCTCGGCGCACGGCCTCGACGTGGGTCGGTGGCCGGCGGCGGTGAAGGAGCGACTGGCCTCGTGATCCGACTGCTCCCTATCGCCGCCGACGCCTACGAGCCGTCGTCCCTCCACGACGCGCAACGCGTCTGGCCGGAGACGAACTGCTACGTCGACGTGTGGATCGAAGTGCTCCACGCGCTCGACCTCGATCCGGTGCCCGCGCTGGCGTTCACCCTGTCGGTCGACTTCGAGGGCGACCAGTGGCAATTCTTCAAGTACCCGCTCGAGGACCTGCGTTTCATGTACGGCCTCGACGTCGCGGAGATGAACCCCTGGCGTGCACTCGACGATCACGTGACCGAGCAGCTCGAGCTGGGTCGGTTGCTCACCGTCGAGGTCGACGCGTACCACCTCCCCGACACCGCGGGCGTCTCGTACCAGCACGAGCACGTCAAGACCACGATCGTGGCGAACCTCATCGATCGTGACGCGCAACGGCTCGAGTACTTCCACGGCGCGGGGTATCACGCACTCGAGGGCGCCGACTACAAGAGTCTCTTCCATCTCGGCGATGTTGCACCTGACCGTCTCCCGCCCTACGTCGAGCTCATCAAGTTCGACCGGTTGGAACGGCCCGACAAGGATGCGCGGCTCGAACGATCGCTGTCGCTCGTGCGCACGCACCTCGACCGCGCGCCGAGGTCGAACCCGGTGGCGCGGTTTCGCCGACGGATCACCGACGACCTCGCCTGGTTGCGCACGGAGAGCATCGAGCAGTTCCACCGGTACGCGTTCGCCACCGTTCGCCAGTTCGGTGCGTGCTGCGAGCTGTCGAGCTCGTTGTGCGCTTGGCTTGCCGTGCAGGACCTCTTCGCGAGCGACGCGGCGGAGGCGTTCGCGCGCGTCGCGCGTGCACGGCGAAGGGCGCGCAGTTCACCTTCGCCCGCCTCGCGGCCGGGCGCACGGGCAACGTCGATGCGCTGCTCGAAACGATGGAACGCGACTGGGACGCCGCGATGTCGGCACTCACCGATTGGCATGTGTGATCGTGCAGCTCCGTGACTGGACGTGCGCAGCCAGCCCGGCGGGCCAGATCTCTGATCCCGGCGCGCTCGATTCCGCCGCCCTGCAGTGGGTTGCCGCCGCCGTGCCCGGCACGGCGGCGGGCGCGTTGCGGGCCGCCGGCGCATGGCCCCCCGAACGCGACTTCGATGCCGACGACTGGTGGTTCCGTTGCCGCTTCGACGGCCCGGTCGGGGCCGGACCCTGGGAGCTGGCCGCCGACGGCATCGCGACGCTCGCCGACGTGTGGTTGAACGGCACACACGTGCTGCACACGTCGAACATGTTCCGGCGCCATGTCGTCGAGGTGTGTCCAGTCGCGGGCGACAACGAGCTCGTCATTCGTTGTGGCGCGCTCCGGCCGCGTCTCGCCGAGCGCCGGCCCCGACCGGCCTGGAAAGCACGTCTCGTCTCCGAGCAGAACCTGCGGTGGATACGAACGTCGCTCCTGGGCCGCATCCCGGCTTGGTCGCCACGGGCTGCTCCGGTCGGTCCGTGGCAGCCGATCCGGATCGGGCCGCGCGCGGCGGTGCAACTCGACGATGTGCGGCTCTCGGCGCGACTCGAGGATCGAGCCGGCATCGTCGAGTTCGCCGCCCGCGTGTCTTGCGACGTGTCACTCGGTCGGGCGACGCTCGTCGTCGACGGGCGCGGCGTATGCGCTCGAGGTCGACGGCGGCGCCGTCCGCGGCTGTGTCCGCGTCGACGATGTCGCGTGTTGGTGGCCGGCGTCGCACGGTGCGCAACCGTTGTACGGCGTCGACGTCCGCTTCGAGCGCGATGCCGGAACCGTCACCATCCCGCTCGGCCGGGTCGGCTTTCGCGCGATCGATTTCGGCGCCGACGAGGCCCCCGCGCTCGACGGTCAACGGTGTCGGCGTGTTCTGCCGCGGGGCGTGCTGGACGCCACTCGATCCGGTCGCCGTCGCGTGCTGATCCCGAGGCGCTGCGCGCGGCGCTCGAGCAGGTCCGTGACGCGGGCGTGAACATGCTTCGCGTCACCGGCACGATGGTGTACGAGAGCGACGCGTTCTACGACCTCTGCGACGAGCTCGGCATTCTCGTGTGGCAGGACTTGATGTTCGCGGCGTTGCACTACCCGCACGACGACCAGGACTTCGTCGCCGACGTCGACGCCGAGGTTCGGCAGCTGCTCGATCGCGTGTCGTGGCGCCCGAGCCTGGCGTGCGTGTGCGGCGGATCCGAGGTGTACCAGCAGGCCGCGATGCTCGGCAGGCCTTTCGACTGCGACGAGTTCTTCACGAAGACCGTCGCCGAGATCGTCGCGGGCGCCGCGAGCGACGTTCGATACTGGCCGAACACTCCATACGGTGGCGCACAGCCGTTCACACCGCGTGCCGGCATCGCGCACTACTTCGGTGTCGGCGCGTACCGACGGCCACTTTCCGATGCGCGTGGTGCTGGTGTGCGGTTCGCCACGGAGTGCCTCACGCTGGCAAACGTGCCCGGCGACGAGTCTCTCGACAAGATGCTCGCCGACGGCGTGTCGATCCACGATCGTGCGTGGAAGCAAGGCGTGCCGCGAGATGCGAGCGCGGCGTGGGACTTCGAGGACGTGCGCGATCACTACATGCGCGTGCTGTACGGCGCCGACCCGACAGAGCTTCGCTTCGTCGATCCGGATCGCTACCTCGACGTGAGCCGCGCGGTCAGCGTGGACCTCATGACGCGCGTGTTCAGCGAGTGGCGGCGCCCGGCATCGACATGCAACGGCGCGCTCGGTGTTGCAGTGGCGCGATCTCGGGCCCGGTCCGGGCTGGGGCGTCGTCGATGGGCACGGCCGCCCGAAGCCCGCGTTCTACGCGCTCCAACGTGTGTTTCAACCAACCGCATTGCTCGTTTCGGACGAGGGCTTGAACGGCCTGGACGTGTGGGCGGTCAACGACCACGCGGAGCCGATCGTGGGATCGCTCACCGTCCAGGTCTTCCAAGGGCGCACGTGTATCCGCGATGCACAACGGCGGTTCACGGTGGGGCCGCGCGCGCATCGGCTGTTCAACGTCGAGGAGATCCTCGGCTCGTTCATCGACATCACGCACTCGTATCGGTTCGGTCCGCCCGCGACCGACACGGTTGCATTGCGGTGGACGAACGATGCCGGCGTCCTCATCGCGCGTGCCGTCTACCGCTCACAGGAATCGCTCACGCGCGGTCGAAGATGTCGGTCTCGCCGTGCACGCGAGCGCGATCGGCGCCGGCAGGTATCGCCTCGAGATCCGGTCGGAACGATTCGCAAAGTGCGTGCTGATCGATGCGCGCCGCACGGAGCTGTCCGACAACGCGTTCGATGTCGAACCGGGCGGGATCGTCGGCGTCGACGCAGCGACCGCGGGCCCGCTGCGCGCTCGCGTTCGCGCGGTCAACGCCACCGACGCGGTCGCCTGCCGGGCCGAGGCGGTGGCGCCGTGACCGGCGACCGTACCGAGCGCTTCTGGTTCTCGCGCGACGGCGCCCGGAGCTTTGGCACCCTGCACCTCCCGAGTGCGAACGCGCCGAAGCCGCAACGGGGTGTCGTGCTGTGCAACGCGTTCGGCTTCGAGGGCCAGACCGCGCACCGCGCGACTCTGGATTCTGGCTCAGCAGCTCGTCGACCGCGGCTTCGCCGTGTTGCGATTCGACTACGACGGCTGCGGCGACTCCGACGGCGGCGATTGGGAACCCGACCGCGTCGACGTGTGGATCGACAGCATCAGTGCCGCGATCGACGTGTTGCGCAGCCGCGCCGCGGTTCCCGACGTGCAAATCGTCGGGCTCCGCCTCGGCGCGTCGCTCGCATGGTTGTGCGCGCAGCGGCGCCTCGATGTCTCCGGCATCGCATTGTGGTTCCCCTGCGTCGTCCGGCCGCACGTTCGCACGCGAGATGCGCGCGCTGTCGCGCCTGTCGGCCGCGGCCCGGCCCGTGCAGCCGTCCCCCGACCGGACTTCCGCGGCCGACGCCGTCGAGGTCGTCGGGTTCGAATTCTCCGAGTGCACCCTTGCCGACATCGCCACGATCGACCTTCGTGCGACCACGTCGCCGCCTCCGGCCCCCGAGGTGCTCATCATCGATCGCGCGGACGGCTCGAGCTCCGAAGAACTCGCATCGCGGCTGCGCGAGCAGCGGTGCCGCGTCGAGCGCACCGAAGTCGCGGGCTACGCGGCGTTTCTCACCGACAACGAGACCGAGTCGGTGATGCCGTTCGAATCGCTCGATGCAATCGCGCGCTGGCTCGCGCGCACGCCGTGCTGTCGATTCGCGAACGCCGATGCGTGCGCCCGCGGTGACCAACTCGTTGGTCGTGAGCGCGTCGTCGCACGGCCGGCTGCCGGCCGGACCGTACGGCGTCGTCGAGCATCCGGTCGTGGTCGCCGAGCGGCTCGTCGGCATCATGTCGGCGCCGAGCGAACCGGCGATCCCGACGGCCGCGGTCGTGATGGTCACGACCGGTACGACGAGCCGCGCGGGCCCGGGCGGTTGTACGTGCGGCTCGCCCGGTACTGGGCGAGCCTCGGCTTCCTCGTCGCGCGCGATCGATCTCGGGGGCGCCGGTGACAGCGCGCTCGTCGGGGACGCGCACACCGGCGGCACGTCGTACGACCCGTGGCGCGCGATAGAGGTCGAAGCGAGCGTCGCGTGGCTCGCGGAGTCCACCGGTGTGCACGACATCGTGCTCTTCGGCGTGTGCTCGGGCGCGTTCAACGCGTTCCATGCGGCGCTACGGGGTGCGCGTGTGCGGGGGATCGTGCTCGCGAATCCCGCGATCTTCTATCTCGGTCCGGAACAGACGCTCGCGGGTTCCCTCGACAGGGCCGTGTACTCGGCCAACACGGTGACGCGGGCGCTGACGTCGCCGTCGCGGTGGGCGCGACTGCTGTGGAGCAAGGGCGCGCTCTCGCACGCGTGGCGCCGGGTGCGTGACCTCTTCCGGGAGAAGGCGTTCCGCGGGATCGTCTACATCGCGCAAGTGCGCTTGCGGCATCTGCTGGTGCGTCTCCGGATTGCACCGCGAGGACACCCGAGGTCGTGCGTGATCTCGAACTGCTCGCGCGACGAGATGTCGACGTCGCGCTCGTCTTCTCGGCCGACGAGCCCGGCGAGCGGTACGTACGTGTCATCGGCGCCGAGCCGTTCCAGGCGCTGTTGGACAACGGCGCGGTCGAGCTCTTTCACATCGAAGGCGGCGATCACATCTTCTCGCCACCGGCATCCCGGATGCGGTTGATCGAAACCGCAACCAACTACTTGTGCAAGACGCGTTCCGCCTCGGACGCAGACGGCGCCGTACGCCAGCGAATCAAGGAGCGGCTGACTCGTGGACCTCGTACTCATCCTCCGCGCGATCTGGCGCCGCAAGCTGATCATCGCAGCCTGCTGCGCCGCCTTCGCGCTCGTGGTGCCACTCGGGGCGTCGTTGGTGACGCGGCAGAAGTATGCCGCCTCGACGGACGTGACGGTGTTTCCCTCGCCCACGCTCGACGGCTCCGTCGACTCTGCCTACCAGCAACAACCCGATCGCTTCGTCGCGACACAGATCGCAGTCGTGTCGGCGCGTGAGGCGGCCGCGCGTGTCGCCCAGGAGCTCCATCTCGATACTCAAAGCGTTGTCGAGATGATCGCCGTGACACAGGTCAACAAGTCGGACGTCGTGCGGATCACAGCGACGTCGAGCCGCGCCGACCTGAGCGCGAAGGTGGCGACGCAGCTGGCACGCGACTACGTCGACACTGTGACTGCCGCGAACGCCCGGAACTACAAGAGCGCGATCGAATCGGTTGACCAACAGCTGGCGACGTTGGCGAAACAGGCGAACTCGATCCAGGCGCACCTGACGGCGATCCGTGCTGATCCGAGCGCACCGGGGCAGCTGCAGAACGAGCTGAACAGCTTGATCAGCCAGCAGACCACGTTGAACACACAGCGGGGTCAACTCCTCGTCGCATCGCAGACGGCATCGAACAACACAAGAATTGTGAGCGACGCGGCCCCCAGCAGTCGCCCGATCGGACCCACGAAGACGCAGCTTGCGCTCTACGGCTTCCTCTTCGGTCTCGGGATCTCGGCGCTCGTCGTCTGCCTGATGGCGACGCCGGGCCGCACGCTCGACAGCATGGCATTGCCGCCGACGATCGACGGCGCCGCGGTGCTCGGCGAGTTCCGAACGAGCTCCCTCGCGACACGGTTGCTGGCGCGGGCGGGGCTCTCGAGCCGGTCGAGCGAAGCTGCGAATGTCCGTGTCGTCGCGTCGCTTCGGTCCGCGATCGTAGAGACGAGCGAGCTGGTCGCGATCCCGCTCGGGCGCGGGCGCAAGATCCAGCACGCGGTGCGGGCGTTGAACACACGCGTCGGTATGTATGCCGTCGACGCGACGACACGCATGCGCGGTACAAGTTGGTCGGCGGCCCCGACATCGAGGCGAACGACACGTCGATGTCCTGGCGGCCCTTGGCCGGCGGTGACCGGACCATGATCCGCTGCACGCGCCTCGAGGCGCTCTCACCGTCGCTGAGCGGCTCGCACGAGTCCGCCGTGCTCGCGGTCGATCTGCTCGACGTGTCCGAAGCCGAAGTATTCGAAGTCGTCGAGACGGTCCGCTCGCTCGGTGTCGATGTCGTCGGCATCGTCGGCATCCGCTAGCAACCCGCAGAGAGCATCGCTCATGATCGCAATGCAGCTCCCCAATCCCGTCCTGATCGTCCCGGCGATCGGGCTCGGCTGCGTCGCACTGACTGTGTTCGGCGGGAACCTCGTTCGTCTCTCGAAGGCGATGATCGTCGTCGGCTGGACGGCCTTCGCGCTGACGTCGCCGACGTTCGAGTTCCCGCTCTTCCTTCGGTCGGTGTCGATTGGCATCTTCGCCACCGGGATCATCCTGCATCTGTTCACGCAGGAGCGTCCGACATGGCCCGATGCGCAGCGTGTTCCGGCGTCATCGCGCTTGCTCGCGGCGTATCTCGTGTTCGTGCTGATCGGCTGCGTAGTGAGCCCGTTCGGTCCACGCAACGTCGGTCGTTGGATCGAGGGCGCCGCGATCGTCGCCGTGGTGTTCTACGCGTGCGCGATCAAGTTCGCCGACAAGCTCCTACTCGGTGTGTTCGCTGCGAGCACGATCAACGTCTTCGCTGCTGTGGCCTCGGGCCGGCACGAGATTGTGCCCGGTACGAACGTCACCAGCGGGCGACTCGCCGGCTGGATGCAGCCCAACCATCTTGCATTCGCCGCGGCCGAGGTGCTCATCGGTGTCATCTGGTTGTTCCGCCTGAACCCGACGGTCACCGTCCCTCTGCTGGGGCGGGTCTCGCCGCGCGTGCTGCTCGTGGGTTGCGGGTTGGTGGCCGCGTATGCGATGCACGCGAGCCAAAGTCGAACTGCGCTGCTCGCGCTCGTGCTGGCCTTGGCGACGGCTGCCGTTGTCGGTATCGACCGCGGTCGTCGGGTGCGCACCGTCGTCGGTCTGGTGATCTTCGGAGCGGTCGTGCTCCCCTTCGCCGGGGGAAGTGCGCGCGGCGCGCTCGAACGGGATGGCGAGCAGAGCTCGGTGACGACCCTCACTGGCCGGACCGACTTTTGGCCGGCGGCGATCGACCTCATCGAAAAGCGACCTCTCGTGGGGTGGGGCGTGCATGTCATCGAATCGCCGGTGGGCGCGCGGTTCCCGCCCGGCATCGGCCAAGCGCACAACGCGTTCCTCGAGGCGGGAATTCAGAGCGGCGTGATCGGGCTCGGCGCATGGGCGCTCTCGTTGTTGACAGCCGTCATCGGAGTGTGCCGGCTGCCGCGCGAGTCGCGCTATCGGCTTCCCTTGGTCGTTGCATCGGTGTTGGTGCTCGTGTTCTCGTTCACCGAGAGCAGCCCGGCGTGGTTCGGTGACATGTTCATCGTCTACGTGCTGTGCCTCGCCGTATACGGCAGCGAGCTGCAGAGGTTCGCGCCCGTCGGCATCCCGGGCAACCGGCCGCAACTACTCGAGGGAGTCGTCGCGTGACTGTCTCACGCCCCCGCGCGCTCCTGCTCTGTTATGCCTGCAAACCCGACGCGGGTTCGGAGGAGGGTGTCGGCTGGACGTGGGCCGCGTCCGCGACGGAGGTCGCGGCCGTGACCGTGTTGACGACGCCGTTGGCTGCCGACGAAGTTCGCGACGTCGCGCGTCAGCGTCGGCTGGCGATGGAGGTCGTCGCCGTCGACCCGGGGCGATGGTTGCGGCCGATCGCGACCGTTCGCTGGCTCGGATACCTCTACTACCTCGCGTGGCAACGTAGTGCTGCTCGTGCCGTTCGCCGGCTCGAGCGATCGGGCCCGTTCGACGTCGTGCACCACGTGACATGGGCATCGGACTCGTTGCCGTCCGCGCTGCTCGCGTCCGCGCGCGCCGATACGGGTGTGGGGTCCGGTCGGCGGTTCGACGCGCACGCATCGCGGCCTCTACCGCTACCTCTCGTGGTCGGGGAAGGTTGAGCAAGCGGTGCGCGACGTCGCGACCGAAGTGATGCGTCGTCTCTACGGCGTGCGGCTTGCCCGGCACGCGACGCTCGCGGTCGCGCTCAATGGCGACGTCGCGGCTCGTTACCACGGCGTCGCGCGGATGTTGATCGTCGAACCGAACTGCGCGCTCGGAGAGGTTGCCGATCGCCCCGGCCGCGCACCTGCACGCGAGTCCGGCGCGCTCGGCGGGCCGCGTACTGCGCTGTTCGTCGGCCGGTTGATCGCATGGAAGGGCCTGCGGGTCGCGGTGGAGACCATGCGCTACGCGCCTGGATGGCGGCTGGTCGTGCTCGGCGACGGGCCGGACCGCCGGCGGATCGAGCCACTGGTTGCGGCGTACGGGTTGTCGGCCCGTGTGGAGTTCCGCGGCCGCGTCGATCGCGCCGAGGTGCTCGAGGCGTTCGCGCACGTCGATGCCCTGCTCGCGCCGAGCTTCCACGACTCTGCTCCCTGGGCGCTGGGCGAAGCGTCGTCGGTGGGATGTCCCGTCGTGTGTCTCGACGCCGGTGGCCTGGCGCTGCTCGCCGCCGGCAACGCACACCCGGTCGCGGTCGAGCCGACCGCAACGCTACCGCAACGTCTCGCACACGAGCTCCGGCAACTCACGGGGCGAGGAGCACCGGACCATTCCTGGCGCGCGTCGCGTGTGCCGAACCTCCTCGCTCGCTGGTACACGGCCGGCGGCTGCGTCACTCCGATTCGAAAGGCGCGGCCGCCCGCGGAAGTCAGGCGGCACGCATGATCGACTATGGAAAGCGCGCGCTGCTCGGCACGAACGTCGACGCGGTCGACCACGCAGCCGCGATCGACCGGCTCGCATACTTCGCGCGCCGGCGCCGGCCGTACACGGTATCGGCGCTCGCAGTGCACGGCATCGTCGAGGCGGCGAACGATCCGTCGCTGCGCGCGGCCCTCAACAACTTCGATCTCGTCGTTCCCGACGGCCAGGCGGTGCGCTGGGCGCTCAACGGGCTGCACGGGCTCGATCTCGTCGACAAAGTGCCGGGTCCCGCCGTCGTCGAGAGCCTGCTGGAGATCGCCGCTGACGAGGGACTCGTCGTCCAGTTCTACGGGAGCACCCCGACGACGCTCACGCAGATTCGTGAGACGCTCGTTCGGCGCTACGGCGGGGCGCTCACGATGCATATGACGCCATCGCGCTTCGCGCCGGTCGATGCCGACGAACTGGACGGCATCGTGCGCGACCTGAACGCCACCGGCGCGCACATGTGCTTCGTGGGACTCGGGTGTCCACGTCAAGAGCGGTTCGTTGCCGCCGCCGGACCGATGCTCGAGATGCCCGCACTCGCGGTTGGAGCTGCGTTCGACTACCTCGCGGGAACCATCAGGCGCGCACCGCGTGTCGTGCAGCGAGTGGGCCTGGAATGGCTCTACCGGCTCGGCCAGGAACCGGCGCGCCTCACGTCGCGCTATGCGACCACGAACAGCGCGTTCCTCGCCGGCGTGGCCGGGCAGTACGCCCGTTCGCGCGCGCGGCGTCCGGCGCCCCGCGTCGAGGTTGACGCCTTTCGCGCGGGAGGTGCGATCGATGCGTGAACGTCAGCCCGCGTTGCGAGTACTCGTCGTCACGACCGCGCTCGCGCCCGATCAGCTGCAGACATGGCGCCACGCGTCGGCACGCGACGGTGTCGACCTGCACATCTGCGGCAGCCTCGTGCACGACACGTCGGAGAGCTATCTCGCACCGCTGGCCGAGCCCGAGTGGGGCACCGCGCACGTGCTCGCGCCGCGCGGCTGGGTCGCGCGCGGGCGGCTCTGGTGGACCCTCGCCGGCCTCGAGGAGCTGATCAGACGCGTGCAGCCTGCGGTCGTGCACGTGCACAGCGAAGTGTGGGGCCGCCTCGTCACGCAGGCGTTGCGCGTGCCGGCGCCCGTCGTGGCGCACGGCGCCGAGAACCTCGGCCTCGATCACGGTGGGCGCGTCGAGGCGCGTCTGCGGCGCGCGGTGGCGCAGCGGAACGCGCGGCGACTCGCGGGCTACGCATCGTGGAACCGCGCCGGTGTCGACATCATCCGCGGCGCCGGGCTTCGCGCGTGTGCACCGACTGTGGTCGCGCCGGCGATCGTTCCCGACCCGGCGCCGTTTCTGGCGCGCACGACACGCGTGCCGTTCGAGCGCAAGCTGCGGGTCGGCTATGTCGGGCGCGTCGTACCCGAGAAGGGTCTGCAGTGGCTCCTGGGCGCGCTGGACGATCTCCCGGGCACGCGACTCGCGATCATCGGCGACGGGCCGTATCTCGAGGAGATCACTCGGCAGGCGCGGCGCCGCGAGGTCGACATCGACTTCGTCGGCGTCGTCGACGGCGACGGCATCCCGGCGGCTCTTTCCGACCTCGACCTCGTCGTCGTGCCGTCGCTGGTACGTCCCGGGTGGACCGAGCAGTTCGGGCGGGTCGTGTGCGAAGCGATGCTCGTCGGCGTCCCGGTGATCGCGAGCTCGGCCGGTTCGCTGCCCGAAGTCGTCGGGGCAGGTGGCCTCGTCGTTCCCGAGGGTGATTCCACGGCGTTGCGCGCCGCGATCGCGTCGCTGCTCGACGATCCGGCCGCTCGCGCCCGGCTCGGAGCTCGCGGTCGCGAGTGGGCGCTGGAGCATCTCGTCCCCCACGCAGCCGCGCGGTCGTTGGTGGCGTTCTGGCGTGCCGTCGACGAGCGAGAACGAGCGCGATCATGAGCAACGCCCACGCGCGTCCCGTGTTCGCGGCGACGTTGAGCCAGGCGTTCTCGGCCTCGTCCAACTTCGTGATCATCCTCGCGCTCGGACGGCTCGCGGGTGCAAGAGAAGTCGGTGGGTACGCGCTCGCTTTCGGCGCGTACAACGCGTTTCTCGGACTGCAGCGAGCGTCGCTCACCGACGCGCTCATCGCGCGCCGGGTCGGCTCCACAGCCTCGCCGACCGACGAGCGCCGCCTCGCGGTCACGGTGTCGCTCGGGATCGGTACGGGCGCCGCGATGCTGCTCGCGGTCGCCGGCATGCTGACACCGTACGGACAACTGGCGATCATCGCGCCGTTCCTCGTGGGCGTGCTGGTGGAAGACGTGTGCCGTTACCTGATGTTCCGGATCGGACGGCACACGGCCGCGGCCGCGCTGGACGCAGTGTGGTTCGCGATCTCGTGTTCGGCGTTCGTGGTGTTGCGCGGTCATCCACACTCGACAACGGCCATCGTGATCTGGGGGAGTGGGGGCACGTTCGCGGCAGTCCTCGGGCTCGTGCTGCTGAAGTCGACGCCCGTCCATCCGCGCCGGGCGCGCCTGTGGTGGAGCCGGAACCTCGGGCGCAGCAGCCGCTGGCTGACCCTCGAGGCGGTCGGGTTCCACGCCGACCAGCAGATCGCGGCGTTCGGGCTCACGATCGTGGCCGGTGCGACGCTCTTCGGCGAATACCAGATCGCAGGATCGCTCGTCGGCCTGTCGATGTTCGTCACGACCGGCATCGCGATCGTTGCCGCGTCGCACTTCACGAACAATGACGGCGATCAAGCCCGCGTGGCGGCGATAGTCGCGGCTGTCTCGTTCGCCACGGTCGTCGTCGTGACGCTCGTGCTCGTCGCCGCCTCGGATGTCGTCCTTCCTGCGCTCTACGGCCACCGAGTGACGATCTCCATCAGTGTCATCGTCGCCACCGGCGCGATCTACGCGATGGCCGCCACCGCGGGCGGCGCGCACGCATTGTTGCGAGCGCGACAGTCGGAGGCGATCCTGCCCGCCGCGCGAGCGATTGCCGTCGTAGCGTGCGCGCCGCCCGCGATCGCGGTCGCGGCGCGGAACTTCCCACTCGGGCTCTGGGTGCTCGCGCTCGAAGGCGCCGTGTACTCGTTGATCGTCTGCCGCGCGGCATTCCGCAACGAGGTGCAGGTGCACCAGGAGGCGCTGGCAGCATGACGATCACTCCGGACCGCATGGTCGCCGGGCGCAACCGTCTCGAGTACGTCGACCAGCTGCGCGCGCTCGCGGCGCTGTACGTCGCCGTGTTCCACGTGATGCTCACGGTATGGCCCGCAGGAGGTCCACGCCCGCCGTGGTACTTCCGGTGGGCTGATTACGGGCACTTCGGTGTCACGGCGTTCATCGTCGTGTCGGGGTTCTCACTCGCCCTCCGGCCCGCGACACGCGGCATGTCGTCGGTCGGCAACTACTGGCAGTTCATGAAGAAGCGCGCGCTCCGCATCCTGCCGCCGTACTGGCTCGCGCTCCTCGGTTCGATCGTGTTGCTGATGGTCGCACCCGGCAACGTGACGCGCGGCAACGCCGGCGGCGTCGGCGGCGAATGGACAGGCAAGTCGGCGGTGCCGCTGCGGTCGGTCGCCGCGTTCTTCACGCTCACGCACGATCTCGTACGCGTTCCGTCTCCGAACTCGCCCATGTGGTCGATCGCGGTCGAGTGGCATCTGTATTTCCTCTTCCCGGTGATGCTGTACGCCGCGCATCGCTTCGGCCTCGCACGACTGCTGCTCGGGAGCATCGTGGTCGGTGTCGCGCTGCATTATCTGGTTGTCCACACGTCCGCCGCCGGCACGACTCCACACTTCGTCGCGCTCTTCTGTTTCGGCATCGTCGCGGCGTATGCAGTGGCGGCGGCCCGCCGGCCCCGAGCGGCGCCGTCGTCGGGGCACAGCCCGCCCGGCTGGTTGGTGATCGCGGCGTCGTTCGCGGCATTCGCCGTGCTCTCGGACGCCGAGGTACTCGCCGACCTGGTCGCGGGCGCGCTGTTTGCGTACGCGCTCGTACCTCCTCGGGCGCGGCGCGCATGTCGAGGCCCGACGGGTCACGTCGCTGCTGACGCGTATCGGATTGATCTCCTACAGCCTCTATCTCGTGCACTCCCCGGTCGAGAAGGTGGTGTGGCATTTCGCGGTACAGCCCCTGCACACGTCGAGCTCGGTGAAGTTCCTCCTGCTCACCGGCATCGGTGTGCCCGTCGCCGTGGTTGCCGCGTGGGTGCTGTATCGGCTCGTCGAGCGCCGTTCGATGGAGTGGTCGCGACGGGTGGCGAGCTCATGAGGGACGCGTGCCCGGCTTCGCGACGCGGCCGGGCGCTGTGGATGCCCCTGTGCGCAGTACTGGGCCTGGCCGTGCTGTACGTGGTCGCGGTGCGAACCGGATGGGGGCAACGCCTCGACGAGAAGGCCGTCTTCAACCATCGCTATGACCGCACGCGCGACTCCGACGCGCACCTGGTCGGCATGCTGCTCGGCGTCGCGAGCCTCACGTTCGCGCCCGTGCTCCTGCGCCGAGTCCGCCGCGACTCTCTCGCTCGCGCCGCGTGCCTCGCGACCGTCGCGGCGACCGTGACCGCCGAGGTCCTGCGACGCGGTGTATTCGCGCGGCCGGTCCTCATAGGAAGCGACTCGCTGAACGGGCCGAGCTTTCCGAGCGGGCACACAGCCGCGGCGATGTCGATCGCCCTCGGTGTCGGGCTCGTCGTGCCGGCCGCGCGCCGGCTGCGGCTCGCATCGCTCGCGACCGCGGTCGTGATCGGCGCGGTCGCGGTGTTCGTGCCGACACATCGCGTCAGCGACGTCGTCGGCGGCTACCTCCTCGCAACGTTCTTCATGGGGATCGTCGCGATCGGCGCGCCCCGCTCGGAGTCGAGGATCCGGCTCGTCGCCATCGCGTATCGTATGTACGCGCGTGTCGCGGTCGCGCTGCTCGTTGTGCTGCTCGCGTCCGCGCAGCTCGGTGCGCGGCGCGCCGGCTTGTCGCTCGCGGACTTCGGGCGCGCGTTCGCGGTTGCGATCGTCGTTGTCATCACGGTCGCGACCGCGCTCGTCATGTTGTTCGAGCGCGTCTACCTCGTGAGGCGACCACGCCCGCACGTCGGCACCGCGTTCGCACACCCGCTGCGGCTCGGGAGCGAACATGGGTAGCGCAGAGATCGCGCCCGACGCCCTGAACCGCGCCGCCTGGTCGGACGCGGGCACGCTGCACTGGTTCGAGCGCTACGAGGGCTGGTCGGACGCAGGTGAGCGCGCGGCATTCGAGCACGTGCGCGCCGAGGCGCGTGGTTGCGCGATCCTCGATCTCGGCGTCGGGGCCGGGCGAACGATCCCGCTGCTGCAGGCGATCAGCCGCGACTACGTCGGGCTCGACTTCGTCGCGCCCATGGTGCAGCTGTGCCGTGAGAAGTACCCGGACGTCGACGTCGACGTCGGTGACGCGCGCGATCTGCGTCGATTCGCCGACGCGTCGTTCGGTCTGGTGTCGTTCAGCTGGAACGGCATCGACGCCGTGGATCACGCCGGTCGGCTCCGGATCCTGCGCGAGGTGCGCAGGGTGCTGGTACCCGGTGGCGTGTTCCTCTTCTCGACGCACAATCGCACCGGCCCCGGCTACGCAGAGAAGCCGTGGGAGTTTCGCCTGAACGACCTCGTGCACCCGCGCGGCCTCGCGATACGTGTACGTGACCTCGCCCGCAACGTGCGCAACTACCGCGGCAACCGGGCGCTGTGCGTCGAGCACGACGACTGGTCGATGATGACGGCGGCCGCGCACAACTTCGGAATCGTCATCCATTACACGACGCTCGCCGAGATGTTGCAGGAGCTCGACGACGCGGGCTTCGCGCCCGACCCGGTGGTGTTCGACAATCGCACGGGAAGGCGGCTCCACCCCGCCGATGATCACCGCGATACCTGGTGGTTCCAGATCGTCGCCCGCGCCGGCAGTCGCGACTCCGCGACCTGAGCGTGCGCGCCGCGTCAGCGCGCCCGGTCGCGCAGGTGTTGCCGCACGATTGCGCCGTAGGCCGTCGGTGTTCCCGCGTCGTCGCTGGTGACCAACGACGGCCCGCCGCAGCCTTCCCCGGCATCCCAACCCCACGCGATGTAGCTGTAGCCGTGCTGATCTGCCCACGCCATGGTCTTGGCCGCGAGATTCGCCGATGATGTCGGACAGATCTGCTCGCCGAACTCGCCGATGATCAGCGGGTAGCGATTCGGGATGCCGGCCGCCGCGATGGTGCCGTCGAGGCTTGCTGGCGCGAGCGCGTTCGTGCCGCTCGACGCGTACTGATGTTGCGACGCGGCGAGTTCGTGGCTCGGATCGTACGGCGCGTACCTGCTCCACATGTCGAGCGCGTTGGCCCACCCGAGCCCCTCGACGAGGATCACGTTCGACGCGCCCGCCCAGCGGATTGCATCGACGAGTTGCTGCGTGCCGGCGACCTTGAATGTCTTGCCGTTACGGCCGCTGAGGTAGTCGGCGTTCGTGTACGTGTACGAGCCGCCCTCGCGGTAGAGGTTCCACGCCCAGTTCGCCTTCTGCTGGTACGTGCCGTTCGCATAGGGGCACCCGCTCCCCGCGTTGCACCACACCCGCGGCTCGTTCATGAGGTCGAACAAGACGTCGGGAGCATCGCGGAACATGTGCGCGACATCTGTCCAGAACCGCGTCGAGTGATCGGCGTTGGGAGCGACATCCTGCGCCGTCGCCTTGAATGAGCCGGGCGCCGACCAGTGCAGATCGAGCACGACGTAGAGCCCGCGCGACGTCAGGCGGTCGACGAGGCGACGCACGAACGCCTGATAGTGCGCGCCGGAGTACGCGGCCGGAGTGCCGTTGACGCCGAGCCAGCACTGCTCGTTGAGCGGAAGACGGATCGCGTTGATCGCCGTGCCGCGCGAGTCGTTCCATTTGCTGAACGCAGCGGCAACCGTGTCGGCGTACGCCATCGTCGCGCCCGTGTTCGAGCCGGCGTCGTTGGAGATGAAACCCGGATACCCCGAGACGCAGCGGTATTCGAGACCGGGACGATTCACGCCGCGCAGCTGCACGGTGTGGCCGCGGGCATCGACGAGCCTGCCGCCTGACACGTGCAAGCCCGCGCTCACCGGTTGTCGTCGTTCTGCCGCGCAACTCACAAACAGCAACCCGCACACGCACGCAATGCACACGCGTGCGACGACGCGTGTCGAGAGATGACTGTTCCCGGAACGAGACGACATTCGGCCCCACCAGAAGTCGGAAGAGCGGACATTGTTGGGCACGGAGCCGGCGCGTTTCAAAGCGGGAGAGATTGCCAGCGCGCGATATCCGCGACTATGGGGCGCGTGGTGCGGAATACGTCGTTCGCATCTTTCGCTACATCTGCTTGAGCATTTTCAGCAGGTCGGCACTGTTCAGCAACAAGCGATCGTTGCTCACCATGATCGCGGCGCCGTACGCGTCCGCCAGATGGCGTTCGAGGCTGTAGGGCGAGGACGGTCCGCGATACCCGTCGATACCGCAGACGAGCATTGCCCTTTGCACTACATCGAGCACAAGCGACGAACACGACACTTTCAGGGTGTTCATCGCAAGCGCCAGCCGCGCGTCGGACGACACGGCGCCGGCCAGCACGGCTTCGGAGCGTTTCGTCGCGCCGCCGATCGTCTCGCGCAGCTGTTCCAGCGGCACGGCGATCTCTGCGAGCCGCAGCGACCCGGGCGAGTTGCCCGATGTGTCACGACGTGCCCGTGCGCGCACCGCACCATGCGCCCGCCATGCCGCGGCTTCTGCCAGGCCGAGCCAGACCGCGCATTGCAGGAGGTTGTTCGTTGCCAAACCGGTGCCGCCGAGGATGTCCGCACCGGCGTCGGGGAGGACGAAGTCGGATTCGATGTCGGCGACGAGCTGGAAGCTGCGACTGTCGGTGCCACGCAGTCCCATCGCATCCCACGGGCCGGTTGCGGCGAGCGAGAAGTGTGGGCGCGCACACAGCACCATCACCTGCTCGTCCTGTCGCGCGTCGACGCCGCGTCGCGCGGTCGCGAGGACGGCATCTGCGTAGGCGCCGTACGAGAGCACTGATGCGTGCTTTTCGAGCCGATACCCGCGCCCCTGCGGTTCGATCGCGCAAATGCTGCGCCGCGCATCACCGCCAATGCCGACTTCGCTGGCCGCGCTGGCAATCAACAGCTGTTCCGATGCGAGCCGTCGCAGGAACAGCTGCAAGCCGTCGGTGTGGCCGTGGTGCAGCAACATCGCGACCTGGATCTGATGCATTGCAAAGATCATCGCGGCCGATGTGCACTGGCGCGCGATCACGCGCGTGACCGCGACCATGTCACCGAGACGTGCCGCCCACCCGCCGAGCTCGCGCGGCACCATCGCACCGAGCAGCCCGGCCGCCTTCAAGGCGGCGAGCGTCTCGACGGGAAAGCGCGCGTTGTAGTGCACGTCGTCAGCCGCGGGCGCAGCTGCCGACGTCGCGATGTGGTCGGCGGCCGCGGCGATCTCCAATGACGTGATCTCTGCCGATGCGTCGCGCACGGCCGGTTGCAGTTCGGCAGTCATCCGATTCCTCGAGCTTCTGTCGCGTCAGACATAGGTGATCACCACTTTCTCCTCGACAGTGCGCGTCATCGTGCGCAGGGCGTCGTGGTCGGGGAGGGAACCGAGCACGGAGAACACGTGCCCGTGATTGCCCTCGCGCGCGTCAACACGCGATCCCGGCGGTCGGTTGACACGTATGGCCGCGACTCCCGGCACCGTCGCGAGGGCATCGAGGCCGTCTATCGCATGCACCTCGTGCTCCGACTCGGGTGCCTGCACGTAGAACAGGTATCCGACGCCCGAGAACACGTGCGGCGGCGGTGCCGAGAGCCTCTCGCCGATCGCCGTTCGGCACGCGATCTCGAAGAGGTTCACGTCGGTGACGAGCCGAAGCATCTCGGGGATGCCGCCCCCGAGGCGTCCGTTCGACTCGATGACCTGCGGCCCGCCGGGCGTGAGCTTGATCTCGGTGTGCAAGCACCCGGTATCGACGCGGAGCGCCTCGATCGCGCGCGTCGCAAGATCGAGCACGCGCTCGAGGAGCGCAGGCTCGAGCAGGGCGGGAATGAAGAAGCCGGTCTCGCGGAACGGCGGCGCAAGCGGCAGCCGTCCCGTGGTCGCGACATGGTTGACGACACCGCCGACGACCACGCTCTCCACCGAGAGGTAGTCGGCAAACTCGTTGTCACCGCCGCGGCCGGGGAGGAATTCCTCGATGATGACGCTGATGCCGCGACGGCGGGCGTTGTCGCAATACCGTTCGAGGGCCGCGCGGTCGCAGACCATCTCGACGCCGCGGCTCCCGTTGCCCTCGAGCGGCTTGCCGACGGCCGGCATGCGCGCGGCGCGCGCAGTGTTGCCGACGCGGTCGCGGCTCGCGCACGCGGGGACACACCAAAAACGCGGGCCGGCGACCTGGGCCGCGGCCAGCGCGCGCCGCTGATGGCACTTGTTGACGAGGTTCCGCGCACCGGCGCACGAGAGTGACGGCAACGCGAGCTCTTCGGCGATCGTCGTTGCGAGCACGATGCGACGATCGGCGAACGTGACGATCCCGTCGGGCCGCGACGCGCGCACGCGATCGACCGCGTCGCCGGTCGACGCGTTCGTGATGTCGACCACCGAACCGAGGCGCGCCAACAGCGCGCGGTTCGCGTCCGGTACCGGGGAGCGATGCGTCGATGACCCAGACGATGTCGCAGTAGTGACCGACCGCCTCACGGAGTTGCAGCGCGAACGTGGCGTGCGGGTCGTACAGCACCGCGACGCGTGGCCGGCTCGTCTTCGACATCGCCCCGCCCTTCCCGCGATGACCTGGCGAGATTATACCGTTATAAACGCCTTCGCGGCATTAAGAGAGTGAATACGTGTGCACACAGCACGTGTCGCGGGCCCGGTGCATTGGCGCAGCGCGTTGGTACCGTGCGCCCGTGGCCCGCTCCCGGGCCGCGCGCGCGATGCTCGCCGTCGCCCTGCTCGGGAGCGCCGCGTGGGGTTGGCGGACCGGCGAACGCGCCGCGGCGAGATATCACGGCACGGTCGTCGAGACGATCGACGGCGACACGATCGACGTCAGGTTCGGGAACGGGCGCGTCGAGCGGATCCGCGTGCTCGGCGCCGACACACCGGAAACGAAGGACCGTCGCAAACCCGTGCAGTGCTTCGGACCCGAGGCGAGCGCGTACACGCACGCGCGGCTGGCCGGCCGGCGAGTGACGCTCGAAACCGATGTCGAAAAGCGCGACAAGTACGGCCGCCTGCTCGCGTACGTCTACGTCGACGGCGTGCGGTACGACGACGAGCTGTTACGACTCGGCTACGCGCGACTGTTGATCATCCCGCCCAACGGCGAACACGCGCGCGCGTTGCTCGAAGCCGAAATGCAGGCCCGCGCCGCAAGGCGCGGACTCTGGGGGGCATGCGAGAAATGAGAACCCGAGCCGTTCCTTGTCGATCTCGCCACCGAATCGGCAGCCAGATCGAATGTTCGCCGTCGCGGGCATCACGTTGAGCAGTGCTATTCGCGCATCAGCTGGACGCGCACCTTGTCGATCGCGCTCCCCAGCAGCGCGCGTGCTTCGGCACGGGTGCAACCGAGCGCGGGCGCGAGCTGCTTCATCGAATGTGCGTCGCGACCGCTGAGCCCGAAGTGCAGGAACAGTGCGTTGCGTTCGGTGGAGGTGAGGCCGTCGTAGGCACGGGGGCCGAAGAACTCGAGCGCGTCGAGGTCGGGCACGTCGGCGACCATATCGGCGCCGGTGGCATCCGGATACGGCCAGCCGTCGTCGGTAGGGAACAGCGGGAGCGTCGAGCTCATGGTGACCTCCGCGTCATGCGCTTCAACGACCATCCTCGCCGCGCGATCGACGATCGTCAACGCAGCCGTCGCCGAACATGCAGCGACGGCACGGGCGGTGACGCCCGTGCGAGCACCTCGCGTATCTCGGTGACGCAGCGCGCGGGATCGACCCTCGCTTGGCCGTACGCGTGCGCGGTTTCTTCGAGTGCACCCAGCCACGGTGACGGGTCGCGTGCCGCCCGCCGTGCACCCACCCAGCGTGCGCGAGCCCACGAGCAATGCAGCTCGTCAAGCGCGCGACTCAAGGCGACGTGCAGTAGCCGTCGTTCCTCGGCGAGAGCGTCGTCGGACTTCGCCCATGCGATCGGCACCAACCCGCGTTCCAGCCCGGCGACGAATACGACCGGCCACTCGAGACCTTTCGCGCGATGGAACGTCACGAGATCGACAGCGGCATCGCGCACGTCCGACCGCGTCGTCGCGTCGAGCCAACCGACGAAACCGGCCACCGTTGCCGAGCTCCCTTCGGCCGCGACGTATTCGCGACCCCGTTCGAGCAGCGCGTCGCGATGCGTGACTGCTTCGACGCCCGTGAGCTCGTCGTCGTCGTGGGTCGCGAGATCTGCGAGATACGCGGCGAGTCCGCGTGCCGGCTCGTCGCGCTCCGCAGCGCGCAGGCGGTGGAGCAGCAACCGCGACGATTGGCCGGCTCGCGAACCGCTGACCGGCGGTGAGACGAAACGGGACACCCCGCCGCGCGAAGGCGGCTTCGAACTGCGACGACTGCGCGTTCGTACGGAACAACACGCCGATGCTCGACCACGAGCCGCGAACGCGAAAGGCGCGCCAGCACGCGTCGGCGATCGCCGCGGCCTCGGCGTCGGCGTCGTCATACACGCAGATCGTCGGTCGCTCGCCCCGCTCACGTCCGGTCAACGGCATCGCCCGCGCGGCGATCGTCGCCGGGCCGAGCGCCGCTTCCGCGAGCGCGATGACCGCACCGGTGCTGCGGTAGTTGTGGACGAGCGGGATCATTCGGCCGCCCGCGACCAGGCGATCGAACTCGGCGATCGGGCGGACGTCGGCACCCGCGAAGCCGTAGATCGCCTGCGCCGGGTCGCCGACCACCGTGAGATCCGGCGAGGCACCGAGCCATGCCCGGAGCAGCAGCACCTGCAGCGGGGTCGCGTCCTGGAACTCGTCGACGAACAGATGACGGAACCGCCAGCGCTGCCCATCGGCGAACTCGGCATCGCGTGCGATGAGGTCGGCGCAGCGGCGCAAGACGTCGTCGAAGTCGAGCAGCCGCTTCTTTCGCTTGGCGGACTCGTAGCGTGCGTACATCTCGGCCACGCCGTCGGCGGGCCGCGGCACCCGGCGGGCCGACAGCACCGCCGTCTCCGCGTACTCGGCGGGCGAGATCAGCCGCGCCTTGGCCCACTCGATCTCGCCCGCGATCTCGGTCATCGCCTGCGCGGCGGCGGGCCCACGACCCCCGACTATCGGACCGAGAAGCCGCGCTTTGCGGTCGAGCACCTGCGGCTGGTCCCAGCCCCGTTCCGCCGCGTGCCGGCGGAGTTGCGCCAGTGCGACCGCGTGGAACGTGCCGCTCGTGAGGCCACGGTCGACACCCAGCGCGTCGAGCCGGTCGAGCAGCTCCCCGGCCGCCTTCCGCGTGAACGTGAGCGCCAGCACGTGGCGCGCAACTGCGGCGCCTTCGCGGATGCGGTACGCGATGCGCCGCGTCAACACACGCGTCTTGCCCGACCCCGCGGGAGCGATGATCGCGAGGGGGATGTGCGGCGTGGTGACGGCAGCGCGCTGCTGTGAATCGAGGTCGTCGAGCAACCCGTCGGTCACGCGGCGAACCGTACCGAACGGATGCGCCAACTCACGGGAGCGATACGCGAGCCGGGACGTGGGAAAGGCCCCGAGTAGTCTTCGCTGCGTCGCAGCTCCGATCTCCTCGGGGCCTCTCCGTTCCGACGTTCTTGCCACCGGGAGCCCGAAGGGCACCGGCGGCTGTTTCGTCGGTCGCCTGCCGGCCCGGAGGCCGACCGGCGTCCGGCACGCTCGTGCGTCCGTTCCGTGCGTACCCCGGGTGGGATGTCGCTCGGCTCCGACGCATCGGCGAACCGGCACGCGGACTGTACGACCGCACCTACATGTCGTCAAGCGTTCGGCGCGCGCGTGTCCGCCGACCGAGCCACGCGCATTCCGCGCCGCGTTCACGCGGCGTTCACGCACGAGTTGAAAAGCGCTATTTCGCGACGCACTCGGAGGCGATATGAATTTGGGATGGAGATCGAGCTCGTGCGCGGGACGCGCCGTCGTAAGCATGTCGAAGCCGTATTGGTGGGGGATCGGGTACGCGTGTCGTTCCCCCGGTGGATGTCGCTCGCCGAGGCCCAGGAGGCAGCAGTTGAGCTCGCCGAACGGCTCCGTCGACGCGTCGATCCCGGCTCGATCGACGTCGCCACTCGCGCTCGCAAGCTCGCCCGCCAGTACGGGCTGCCGCGGCCGAAGACCGTGCGCTGGGTCGACAACATGCGCGCCCGTTGGGGCTCGTGCACGCCCGAGGACGGCTCCGTGCGTGTCTCGTCGCGCCTCGCGGCGTACCCGGGCTGGGTGCTCGACTACGTCCTCGTCCATGAGCTCGCGCACCTTCTGGTCGCGAGCCACGGCCACGCGCACGACGCGGTCGTCGACCGTTATCCGTACGCCGAGCGGGCGCGCGGCTTCCTCATCGCGATGGATCTCGACCCCGACCTCGGCGACGACGACGCCGTGCCGCTGTCGGTCGGCGACGTCAGGCCGTAATTTCTGCTTCGCCTTCGGCTCCGCGGCGAGCTCGCTGCGCACCCTCCGGGCTGCTCCGCTCGCCGCATCTCACGATCGTTCACGACGCTTCGCCTTCGGCTCCGCGGCGAGCTCGCTGCGCACCCTCCGGGCTGCTCCGCTCGCCGCATCTCACGATCGTTCACGACGCTTCGCCTTCGGCTCCGCGGCGAGCTCGCTGCGCACCCTCCGGGCTGCTCCGCTCGCCGCATCTCACGATCGTTCACGACGCTTCGCCTTCGGCTCCGCGGCGAGCTCGCTGCGCACCCTCCGGGCTGCTCCGCTCGCCGCATCTCACGATCGTTCACGACGCTTCGCCTTCGGCTCCGCGGCGAGGTCGCTGCGCACCCTTCGGGCTGCTCCGCTCGCCGCATCTCACGATCGTTCACGACGCTTCGCCTTCGGCTCCGCGGCGAGCTCGCTGCGCACCCTCCGGGCTGCTCCGCTCGCCGCATCTCACGATCGTTCACGACGCTTCGCCTTCGGCTCCGCGGCGAGGTCGCTGCGCACCCTTCGGGCTGCTCCGCTCGCCGCATCTCACGATCGTTCACGACGCTTCGCCTTCGGCTCGGCGGCGAGGTCGCTGCGCACCCTTCGGGCTGCTCCGCTCGCCGCATCTCACGCTCTCGCGGCGCCGCCTTCGGGCGCCGCTCGCAGCACCAGATCACGTTTCGCCGACACGCGGCCTTCGCCGCACAACGCTGCTCGCCGCGTAACATCCAGGGGTGCCGTATCCGAAGAAGCTGCTGAACCAGGACGAGGACCTGGCGCTCGACCTGCGCCCCCACTGGTGGTACTTCTCGAAGCACATCCTCACCGGTGTGCCGCTGTTCATCGTGCTGATCCTCATCATCACCGGCACGAGCGGCGACACCAGGAAGTGGCTGATGATCGTGTGGGCGGTCGTCGCGATCGTGTGGGCGGTGTGGCTCGGGCTGAAGTACCTGCAGTGGAACTTCACGCACTTCGTCGTGACGTCCCAGCGCGTCATCTATCGCACGGGCGTGCTCGCCAAACGGGGCGTCGAGATCCCGATGGACCGCATCAACAACATCAACTTCCACCAGGGCCTCTTCGAGCGCGTCATCGGCGCCGGCGACCTCGACATCGAGTCCGCCGGCCGCGACGGCCAATCGCACTTCGACGACGTGTGGCACCCCGATGGCGTGCAACAAGAGCTGTACCGGCAGATGGAGGCGCACGCGCAGCGGCGCGCCGGCGCTGGCGAACCCCGTGGCCGCGTCCGTCGCCGCACACGGCCCGACCATTCCCGAACAGCTGCGGCAACTTGCCGACCTGCGTGACCGCGGCGTGATCTCGGCGGCCGAGTTCGAGTCGAAGAAGGCGCAACTTCTCGAACGCATGTGACCTCGATCAGGGTCGTCTCGTTGGTGCCGAGCGTGACCGAGACGCTCATCGCGCTCGGCATAACCCCGATAGGGGTCACACGGTTCTGCGAGCTGCCCGGCACACCCCTCGTCGGCGGCACCAAGAACCCCGACATCGCCGCGATCGTCGCGCTCCGGCCTGACCTTGTCGTCGTCAACGACGAAGAGAACCGCATCGAAGATGCACGCGCGCTCGAAGCCGCCGGCCTGACGTTGCACTCCATGTCGCCACGCTCGCTCGCCGACGTAGCGCCCGCGGTCGACGGGCTCGCCGACGCGGTCGGGGTCACGCACGCCGAGCTCACGCTGCCCGCGCCGTGCGCGCCCTGGGCGAGCGTGTTCGTCGCGACGTGGCGTCGTCCGTACATGACGATGAACGGCAACACCTACGCGTCGTCATTGCTTGCGCATCTCGGCATCGACAACGTGTACGCGGACGCGACCGTGCGGTATCCCGAGGTCACGCTCGCCGACGCCGCCGCCCGCACACCCGATCTCGTCTTGCTGCCCGACGAGCCGTACCCGTTCAGCGAACGTCATCTCGGTGAAGTGCGTGCTGCGGTCCCGCACGCACGTGTCGAGCTGCTCGACGGTCGCGACCTGTTCTGGTGGGGGCTTCGCACGCCGGACGCGGTTGCGCGTCTCGCCGCGCTCAGTCGCTGACGCCGGGCGCGCCGATCTCCTGCAGACGCCGACGGATGCGATCAGCGGCGTCGTCGAGCGCACCGGGATCTGGCGAAGCGTCGACATGCGCGAACGAGAGCTCGTTGGGATTGTTGATCGGCACGACGTGCAGGTGCGCGTGCGGCACCTCTTCGCCGACGATCAGCACGCCGATGCGTCCGGGCCGCCACTCGAGCTGCTGGGCGCGCCCGATTTGCTGCGCGACCGTGAAGAGGTGCGCGGCGAGCGCCGGTTCGAGGTCGATCCAGTGATCGACCTCGTCGCGCGGCACCACCAGCGTGTGGCCGGGCATCATCGGTGCGATCGACAAGAACGCGACGGCATTGTCGTCCTTCCACACGAAGCGACCGGGCAGCTCGCCCGCGATGATCCGGCTGAAGATGCTGGGCATCAGCTCAGTCTGTTCGCTCCTCGAGGTTCGCGCCATCGGCGGCGCGCACGATCCACCCGTGCCGCGGTACCGGCGATGCCTTGCGCCAGCTCCGCGGGGCACAACGCCACCGCGCACCCACCGAACCCCGCGCCGGTGAGCCGGGCGCCGAACGCGCCGGCGACGACGAAGCGGTCGACGAGTGCGTCGAGCTCGGGTGTCGACACGCCGAAGTCGTCGCGCAACGACGCGTGGCTCGCGAGCATCAACTCTCCGCACACGTCGACGTTCCCGGCGCGCAGCGCCTCGACGAACGCGAGGACGCGCGCGTTTTCCGACACGACGTGACGCGCGCACGCATCATCGCCAACCTGCCCGAGGGTCGCGTCGCGCAACGCAGGCACGCCGAGACGCGCGGCCGCAGACTCGCACGCCTCGCGCCGGGCAGCGTAGGCGCTGTCGGCAAGTCGGCGTGGCACGCCGCTGTGCGCGACGACGATCGTGACGCCGGGGGGGAGCGCGAGTGGTGTCACCTCGAAGGTTCGGCAGTCGAGCAGCAACGCGTGCGCGGCGCGCCCGAACACGGCTGCCATCTGGTCCATGACGCCGCAGGGCACACCGCTCGCGAGATGCTCGGCGTCGCGCGCGGCAACGGCGAGGGCCCGACCCGCCAGCGGCATTGCCGCGACGTGCGCGGCCGCGAGCGCGAGCGCCACCTCGAACGCGGCACTCGACGACAGCCCGGCGCCGACCGGCACGGTCGACGCGATCGACGCATCGAAGCCCACCGGCGCGCGGCCGGCAGTCGCGAGCACAGCCAACGTTGCCGCGACCGTGCGCCCCCAGAGTGCTTCCATCGCGCGCACATCCGCGGACCCGTCGGCGGGCATCTCGACGGCGCCGTCGACGCTCTCCGAGCGCACGTGCGCAACACCGTCGTCCCGGGCGCGCACGGCAATCCGTACCTCGCGGTCGATCGCCATCGGCACGCACAGGCCGTCCTGATAGTCGGTGTGATCGCCGATGAGGTTCACCCGGCCGGGTGCTCGTGCGACCGCCACGCGAAGGAATCTACGCAGATTGCCGATACCCTCTCCGACGGCGTGATCGCGTCGAGTTCCTTCGGGAGGTCACTGTGAGCCGGTTCGAAAACTCGTTGGCGCTGGCAAAGGCATCGTTTCGGGTACTGCGCGACGAGAAGCAGCTCACACTGTTGCCACTCCTCTCGTTGGTCTGCACGATCGTGATCGCGGTCTCGTTCTTGTTGCCGATCGCGTTGATCGCCGACAACGGCACCAACGGGTACAACGCTTCGAAGCCCGCAGTCTGGTTGCTCGGCTTTCTCGCGTACCTCGTGCTCACCTACATCGTCGTGTTCTTCAACGCCGCGCTCGTGTACGCCGCCGATCGCCACCTCGCGGGCGAGTCGGTGCCGGTCGGCGGCGCGCTCAAGGCCGCGGCCGAACGGTCGCATGTGTTGCTGCCGTGGGTGCTCGTGAGCGCCACCGTCTCGATCGTGATCCGCGCGCTCGAGGAGCGGTTCGGCATCGTCGGCCAGATCGTGGGCGCGGTTGCCGGACTCGCGTGGTCCGTCGTCACGTTCCTCGTGTTGCCGATTCTCGTCATCGAAGGCATCGGGCCGATCGCGGCGGTGAAGCGCTCGGGTGAGCTGTTCAAGCGCACCTGGGGCGAGAACCTCATGGCCAATGCCGGCATCGGGTTGCTCGCGTTCTTCGCGATGATCGCGGGCGCGATCCCGCTGGCGCTGCTCGTCGCCGCCGGTGGGCCGATCGCGATCCTCGGTATCGCGCTGATCGTGCTGTGGACGATCGCGGTGTCGTTGGTCTCGGCGACGCTCACCGGCATCCTGCAGGTCGCGCTGTACCGGTTCGCGACCACCGGGCAGGCACCGGGTTTCGACGCCGAACAGCTGCGCGGCTCGTTCCGCACGCGGGAGCGGCGCGGGTTCTTGAACTGATCAACTCATGTGACCCGCGCCGCGCCGTCGGCGGCGCGCACCAGCCACGCGGTGGGCTTGCACCCCGTACGTGCTTCGTATGCCGACTGCGCCTGGGCGCTCACGGCGTCGGCGTCGCCGGCCGGGACCAACGCCACGACGCAGCCGCCGAAGCCGGCGCCCGTGAGGCGTGCGCCGAGCGCGCCCGCATCGGTCACGCATTCGACGAGCGCGTCGAGCTCGGGCGTCGAGACCTCCATGTCGTCGCGCGACGAAGCGTGGCTCGCGAGCATCAGCGGCCCGAGCGCCCCGATGTCGCCGTTGCGCAAGGCCGCGGCGAACTCGCGGCACGCGTCGCATCTCGCTCACGCAATGGCGGCCGCGTGGCGCGTCGCGCACTTGCGCGGGAGTGGCATCGCGGAGCACGCCGAGCCCGAGATGCTGCGCGATCGCAAGGCTCTCCGCGCGCCGCTGCGAGTACGGCGTCTCCTCGAGCCGGCGCGGGATCCCCGAGTGCACGATCAGCACGCGAACGGCGGCGGGCAGCGGGACGTGCTCCACCTCGAGTGTGCGGCAATCGAGGACGATCGCGTGATCGGCGCGGCCGTGCACCGACGCCATCGGGTCCTGGATGCCGCACGGGACACCGGTCGCGTTCTCGGCGTGCTGGGCGGCCACTGCGAGCTCGTTGCCCGCGAGCGGGAACTTTGCGACGTCGCACAGCGCGATCGCGGACGCGACCGCGAACGCGGCACTCGACGAAAGGCCCGCGCCGATCGGTACCGCCGACGCGACCTCGAGTGACACGCCGAGCGGTGAGCGGCCGCGGCCCGCAAGCTCGCGGGTCACGCCGGCGACGAGCCGGCCCCACGCGGGATCGACCGAGTCGGGCGCGTCCGTGCCGTCGGCGGCGATGTCGACGGTGCCGTCGAGCTCACCCGAGCGTGCGAACACGCGTCCGTCGGTGCGCTTCGACGCGAGGATCTGCACGTCGCGATCGATCGCCATCGCCACGACCCAGCCCTCGTGGTAGTCGACCTGGCCGCCCAGCAGGTTCACGCGTCCCGGGGCGCGGTACGCGTGCATCAGGTGTTTCGCAGCGCGGCCGCCGCGTCTTCGGGCACGACGGTGTTCGACAATGTGCCGCTGCCGAGCTCGCCCGACGCGACGTAGCGCGGGACACCTGGCGAGCGCAGCGGCGGCGCGACGTGCGCGTGCACGTGCCACGTGTCGCTGCCGCCCGCCGGCGCCTGGTGGAACCACAACAGGTACGGGAACAGCCAACCGGGATGCGGCTTCGGCCACAGCCGGTCGTACTTCTGCAACGCGTCGGCGAGCACGCGCGCGAGGTCGTTGCGCTCGTTGGCGTCGAGCGCGGGCAACCCGCCGACGTGTCGGCGCGGCGCGAGGCGCAGTCCGTACGAGTGCTCGGACGCGTACGGCACCCACGCGACCCAGTCGCCGACGTGCGCGACCACTCGCGCGCCGTCTGCCAGCTCGGACTCGACCTCGTCGCACAGCACACAACGACCGGCTGCGCGCGCAACCTCCGCTTCACGAGCGGGCGAAGGCGGCACGAACGGGTACGCGTAGATCTGGCCGTGGGGGTGGTCGATCGTCGCGCCGACTTCGCGACCCCGATTCTCGAACACCAGCACATACGCGATCTCCGGCCGCGCCAGCAACGCTTCGGTGCGTGCCGCCCAGAGGTCGACGACGCGTCGGATCTGCTCGATCGGAAGCGTCGCCAGGGATTGCCCGTGAACGGGTGAGAACAACACGACTTCGCTCGCGCCGATCGCGGGCGCCGACGCCGTGCCGCTCGCGGCTTCGGCGTCCAGGTCGACCGGCGCCCCGGGCGCGAGCGCCGGCCACCGGTTCTCGAACCAGCGCACCTCGTACGGCTCGGGCGCCTCGAGCCCGCCGACGCAGAACGGACAGCCCCCGGCGGGCAGGTTCGGACGCGCCTGCCGGTGCCCGACGATGTTCACCCACCGACCCGAGAGGCGATCGAAGCGCAGCTCGCCGCCGCGGCGGCGGTCGTTGCCGGTGTCGGCTCCGGTCATGACGCGTGACCGGTCGCGAGGAGTCCGTTGTCGGTGCCGGCGGCCCGTACGTCGACGCAGCCGCCCGGACGGAGCAAATGCTCCACCTGCTGGCGCGTCCACCGGCGAACGTGCACGCGCCGCACGTACGTGGTCACGAGCGTGCCATCGGTGGCCCGCACCTCGTGCCGGTTCAGCACGCGCCGCACTTGCGCGTGGGTGCCGTAGCGGAAGGCTTCGTGCGCGATGAATGTCATACCGTCGCGCACGCGTGCGGCCCCGCGGCGGATACGGATACGCCACTCGTAGGTCTTGTCGAATTCGGGTCCGCTCGGTCCATCGCCGGTCAGGCCGAGATGGAAGGCATTACCTCGGCGGCGAAGCGGTCGAGGCCGTCACGGTCGAACGGTGCGCGCAGCGCGAGGTTGACCTGCACCGCGCCCGCGTCGGCGTACCCGCCGACCTTGTCGACCATCTCCTGCACGCTGCCCGACAGCACACCCGGCTTCACGTACTCCGACATGGGCCCGAACTGGCGCGCGAGCTCCTCGCCGGTGAACGCCATCCCGACGTTGACGGTCTTGGCGATCGTCGACGGATCGCGCCCGACCTTGTCGCAGTGTGTCTCGAGCACGTGGGCCTTGTGGGCCCACACGTCGGGTGGGACGAACGGCACGTTCCAACCGTCGGCGTGCTCGGCGGCGATCCTCAATGTGACCTTCTCGCCGCCACCGCCGATCCAGATCGGGAGCCGTTCCTGCACGGGCTTCGGCTCGCACTGCGCGTCGTCGAGATGGAAGAACTCGCCGTCGAAGCTCGTGCGATCCCGCGTGAGCAGGCCGCGCACGCATCGGATGTACTCGTCGAGCATGCGGAGGCGTTCGCCGGGCGTGCCGTAGTGCAACCCGTAGCGGTCGTACTCGTTCTGCAACCAGCCGCCGCCCAGTCCGAGCACGATCCGGCCGTCCGCGACCTGGTCCATCGTCGCGATCGCATTCGCGAGCACGGCCGGGTGGCGGTACCCCGCGGAGTACACGAGTGAACCGCACGTGACCCGGCGCGTCGACGCCGCGAGGGCGGTGTGCGAGGCGATCGCCTCGAGACAATGCGGGTCGCCGCTCGCGTCGGCGGCATAGAAGTGGTCCCAGATCGAGATCCAGTCGAAGCCGAGCGCTTCGATGCGCGCCCACAGCTCGCGGAGCTCCGCGATCGACGTGTGCTGCAAACCCGCGTGCACCCCGAACTTCACATCGCCCTCCCTGCAGCGTGCCATGCGTGTGTGGGGTGTCGTAGACCCACCCCTACACACGCCCGACAGTGTCTAGACGTGCGGCAGCACTTCGGCGGCGATCAGCGCCATGTGCTCGGGCTCGTCGAGCGTGTGGTACTGGAGGTACACCGCTTCCGCGCCCGCCTTCTCGAACTCCTTGATGCGCTCGACCGCCTCGACCGGCGCGCCCGCGACGGCGTTCGGGCGCGCGAGGTCGGGGTCCTGGCCGCTGCGCTCGGCGTGCCGGCGGTATTCCGCGTCGTCGTTGCCGACCGCGACGACCACCGCGGCCGTAAAGCGCATCGATGACGGGTCGCGACCGACAGCCTCGCACGCGTGTCGCACGTGATCACATCCCTCGCGGAAGTACGACACCGGCGCGAACGGCATGTTGAACTCGTCGGCGAAGCGCGCGGCAAGGCGGGGCGTGCGCCTCGTCCCGAACCCGCCGAGGATGATCGGCGGCCGCGGGCGTTGCACGGGTTTCGGCAGCGCGGGGGAGTCGACGACCGAGTGATGACGGCCCGCGAACGAGAACGTCTCGCCGGGCGCGGTCGTCCAGAGCCCGGTCACGACCTCGAGCTGCTCCTCGAGCATCTCGAAGCGTGTGCCGGTGGCCGGGAACGGGATCGCGTAGGACGCGTGCTCGGCGTCGTACCACCCCGCGCCGAGCCCGAGCTCGACGCGGCCGCCGCTCATCGCGTCCGCTTGCGCGACCTGGATCGCGAGCGGGCCGGGGAATCGGAACGTGGCCGGCGTCACGAGCGTGCCGAGCCGGATGCGCGAGGTCTCGCGACCGATTGCCGCGAGCGTCATCCACGCGTCAGTCGAGCCCGGGCCCGGATCGCCGTCACCGATCCGCTGGTAATGATCCGAGCGGAAGAACGCGTCGAAGCCGAGGTCTTCGGCCTGGTGGGCAACCGCGAGCAGTTGCTCGTACGACGCGCCCTGCTGCGGCTCGGTGAAGATGCGGCAACGCACAGACATGCGCGGCGGACGTTAGTGCTCCGACCGGCAACGTTCCCCGTGTTCACGTCGCGGGACCGAGCACGACCTCCGACGCCGCGTACGCTGCCCGCCAGTGCTGAACGTCGAACAGTGGCCCGAGCTCCATGATCCGGCGCTCGTCATCGCGCTCTCGGGCTGGATCGACGCGGGCCTCGCGGGCGCGGGCGCCACGGCCGTCCTCCTCGAGCAGCTCGGTGACGCCACCGAGTTCGCGACGATCGACCTGACCGACCTGATGGACCTCCAGCAAACGCGGCCAGTCGCGCGCTGGGAGGACGACCTGCGCGTCATCGATTGGCCGACGCTCTCGTTCACCGCCGGCCGTCTCGGTCGCGACATCGTCGTCGTGTCGGGACCGGAGTCGTCGCTCGGCTGGCCCCTGCTCGCAGGCGAGATCGTGCGCGCCGCGCAGCGGCTCGAGGTCCGCCAGGCGTTCACCCTGGCGGGGATGCCGGCGCTCGTGTCGCACCGCCGCCCAATCCCCGTGCTCGCGACCGCTACCCATCGATCGCTCGCGCAGGAGCTCGCGCCGCTCAGGGCGGCGTACGTCGGACCGACGGGCATGCAAACGATCGTGCAGCGCGCGCTCGGCGATGCCGACGTGCGGTGCGCCGGGCTGTGGGCGCAGGTGCCGCAGTACGTCGCCGGTTCGCCGTCGCCGCCGGCAGTGCGCGCGCTGTTGCGCCGGTTGGTCGAGCTCGCACGCCTCGAGATCGACCTGCGGCCCCTCGACGAGCGCTGCGACGCGTACGTGGCCCGCGTCGACGAGGGTTTGTCGTCACGGCCCGACGTGCGCGAGGTCGTCGATCGGATCGACCAGCAACAAGGCGCGTCCACCGACGATCTCGTGTCGGAGATCGAGCTCTTCTTGCGTTCACAGGACGAGTGACGAGCCGATCTTCGAGTACCCCGATGGGTTCGATGACGACCTGCGCGACGCGACCGTTCACCTGCGACCCGTACTCGCGTCCCGCCCGGCTGGGCCATCAGGGCGGAAGCCCGCCAGAATGACCTCATGAATAGTCACGTGCAGACCGGAGGTGCGGCGCTGCCGCGAGCCGCGGTGCTGCCGGAGCACCGGAGGTCGTAGCCGCGTGAGTGTCGTACGCATCAATGCCATCACCGTTCCTGCCGAGCACGCCGACGAGCTCGTCGAACGCTTCGCGAAGCGTGCCGGCGAGGTTGCGAAGATGCCGGGATTCGAGGCGTTCGAGCTGCTGCGGCCCACCGACGGCCGCGACGTCTTCTACGTGTACACGCGCTGGCGGTCGACCGAGGATTTCGAAAACTGGTTGCACAGTCCCGCGTTCGGGCACGGGCACCGCGCGCATTCGTCGCAAGGTCCGGTTGGGACGGGCAGCGACGTGCTCGCGTTCGACGTCGTGCAAGAGGAGCGCGTGTGACGGCGGTCGATCCCGTCGCGAAGCTCACCGGCCGCGGCGGACAGTACGAGATCGTCGTCGAGGACGTGCTCGGCCATCCGACGCAGGTGTACAAGACGCGCATGAAGTCGTTGCGCGAGCTCATGGTGCGAAACGAGTCGCGAGCAGACATCGCGTGGCTCGTGCAAGGCGACCGACGGTTCACTTACGGCGAGCACGATCGCCTCGCGCGCGTCCTGGCCCGGTCGCTCGCCGATCTCGGCGTACAGCGCGGCGATCGAGTCGCGTTGCTGTCGGCGAACGTTCCCGAGTGGGTGATCACGTTCTGGGCGGTGGCGATCCTCGGCGCGACCCTGGTGCCACTCAACGCGTGGTGGAAGGCCGAGGAGCTCGAGTTCGGGCTGACGGACTCGGGTTCCCGAGTGCTCATCGCGGATGCGCGCCGACTTGCGACGTTGCACGATCATCTCGGCGCGCTCCCGACGCTCGAGTACTCGTTCGAGATCGGCAGCGACGCGTTCGACGCGTTGTTGACCGGTGAGGATCCGGGTCTGCCGCGCGCACCGATAGACGAAGACGACGTGGTCGCCATCTGTTACACGTCGGGCACCACCGGCCGGCCGAAGGGTGCGACGCTCACGCATCGCCAGGCGATCGCGAACCTCCAGAACATCATCGTGCTGGGCGCGATCGCGGCGGTGCGGGCGCCGCGATCGTCGCCCGAGCAGGGAAGCGGAATGCAATCCGCGCCGTTGCTCGTCGTGCCGCTGTTCCACGTCACGGGATGCCTGTCGACGATGACGCTCAACTACGCCACCGGCGGCAAGCTCGTGCTGATGCCCGTCGGCCGTTTCGACCCCGAGCTCGCGATGCAGATCATCGAACGCGAGAAGGTCACGTCGATCGGCGGTGTCCCGACGGTCATGTGGCGGATCCTCGAGTCGCCGAACCTCGGCAAGTACGACCTGTCATCGGTCAAGCGCGCGTCCTACGGCGGTGCACCGGCCGCGCCCGAGCTCGTCGAGCGCATCGAGCAGGTGTTCCCGCACATGCGCCAGACGTTGTCGACCGCCTACGGGCTCACCGAGACCGCGTCGGTCGCGACCGCGCACAGCGGCGACGACTACTTCGCGCACCCGGGTTCGGTGGGCCGGGCGGCGCCGACGATCGAGCTTCGAGTCGTCGACGCGTCGGGCACCGACCAGGCACCCGGGGAGCGCGGCGAGATCTGGATCAAGGGCCCGACGGTCATGAATCGCGGCTACTGGAACCGGCCCGACGCGAACGCCGCCGCGTTCACCGACGGGTGGTTCCACACCGGCGACATCGGCTATCTCGACAGCGACGGCTTCTTGTATCTCGTCGACCGCGCGAAGGACATGATCATCCGCGCGGGCGAGAACGTGTACTGCGTCGAGATCGAGAACGTGCTGTTCGATCATCCGGACGTCATCGATGCCGCGGTCGTCGGTGTGGCACACAGGACGCTCGGCGAAGAGGTCAAGGCCGTGGTGCAGTTGAAGCACGGCGCGACGGCCACCGCGGACGACCTGCGCGCGTTCTGCGGCGTGCACCTCGCGGACTTCAAAGTGCCCGAGTACGTCGAGATCCGCGACGAGCCGCTTCCGCGCAATCCCGCCGGCAAGGTGCTGAAGAACCAGCTGCGCGGCGCGGGCTCGTCGTTCGCGGCGGCCGACGACCAAGCGCTGTAGTGCTGCTCGACTTCCATCGGGCGTGGGGCTATGCCGCGATCGTCGCGAACGCGCTCGCCGGCCTCTACACGCTTGCGGCGTGGCGGTGGGAGCAACTCCGCACTCGTTGGTTGTGGTGGCCGACGATCGTCGCCGAGGCGATGATGATGATCCAGGTGTTGCTCGGTGTGCTGCTCGTGAGCGTGCAGGACTACCAGCCGCCGCGCTTCCACATGTTCTACGGGTTCGTCGCGTTCATCACCGTCGGCCTGTTGTACTCGTACAAGTACGTCTGGAAGGCACGAGGATGGATGGAGCTCGCGTACGGTCTCGGTGGCGTGTTCATCATGGGCCTCGGCATCCGCGCCGTCCTCCAGGTGGTCTGAGCGACGGGCGAGAATGAAGGTATGACCGGAGCCGGGCGCCTGCGCGTGATGCTGCTGTTCGGCGGCCAGTCGGCCGAACACGACGTGTCGCGTGTCACCGCGGTCGCCGTCGCGGCCGCGCTCGATCCCGACAAGTACGAGATCGTGCCGGTCGGTATCACGACCGATGGCCGCTGGCTGCTCGCGGCCGACGCGCAACGGATGCTCGCGTCGCGTGCGCGCGATGCGCTGCCGCCGGCGTTCGACGTGCGGGGCGAGCTGGTGCCCCTACCGACGATCGCGAGCCGCTCGGAGCTCGACATCGACGTCGTGATCCCGCTGTTGCACGGTCCCTACGGCGAGGACGGCACCGTGCAGGGCTTGCTCGAGCTCGCCGGTCTGCCGTACGTCGGTTCGGGCGTCCTCGGCTCGGCGATCGTCTGCGACAAGATCGCGATGAAGCGCATGTTCGCGGCCGCGCACCTGCTCACCGCGCGTCACCTCGCGTTTCGCGACGGACACGACCTCGCCGCCTACTGCACGCGTGTCGAGCGCGAGTTGGGGTTTCCGTGTTTCGTGAAGCCGGTGAACATGGGTTCGTCGATCGGCGTGAGCAAGACGCGGACGCGTGCGGAACTGATCGAGGCCGTCGATGTGGCGCTCGCGTACGACGAATGGGTGCTCGCCGAGGAGTTCGTGCGTGGTCGCGAGATCGAGGTCGGTGTGCTCGGCGATGGCCCGCCCGAAACGTCGCTGCCCGGTGAGGTCGTGCCGGGCGCGGAGTTCTATGACTACGCCGACAAGTACGAGGACGGCAAGGTGCAGCTCCTCGCGCCGGCGCCGCTCCCGGACGCCCAAGCCGCCGAGGTACGGCGCCTCGCAGCCCGCGCGTTCGACGCGTGCCGGTGCGAGGCGATGGCCCGCGTCGACTTCTTCTTGCGCGATGACGGCGTATTTCTCGTCAACGAGCTGAACACGATTCCAGGTTTCACTCCGGGTTCGATGTACCCGGTGCTGTGGGAGGCGTCCGGCTTGCCGTACGCGAAGCTGCTCGACCGACTGATCGAGCTCGCCCTCGAACGCGACGCACGTCGTCGCCGCCGCCGCGGCCAACAGCGCTAGCGGAGCGCTCCGGACGGATCAGAGGTGCACGACGGGACAGGTGAGCGTGCGCGTGATGCCGTCGACGAGCTGAACCTGCGAGACGACCATGCGTCCGAGCTCGTCGATCGATGCAGCCTCTGTACGAAGGATGACGTCGTAGGGCCCGGTGACGTCGTCGGCTTGGACGACGCCAGGCAAGTTCCGGCATGCCTCGACGACCGCGGACGCCTTGCCGACCTCGGTCTGAATGAGGATGTATGCGCTGACGGTCATCGGCGTCTCCTCCCAGGATGCGGCGGCATCGTAGGTCAGCTTTCGGTTGCGCCGGAGACCTGTGATTACCATTGAATACCCCTCCGGGGGGCACCTTGGGAGGAAGCGGCACCGATGAACACCAGCGCGACGCAGCCAACCGACCATCGCCGGTTGCTCGAATGGGTCGACCAGTGGACGGCCGTGCTGCAGCCTCAACGCGTGCACTGGTGCGACGGCTCCGAGCACGAGTACGCGGAGCTGTGCCGCCGGCTCGTCGAGAGCGGCACCTTCGTTCCCGTCGACCCCGCGAAGCGGCCGAACAGCTTCTACGCGCGCAGTGATCCCGGCGATGTCGCGCGGGTCGAAGACCGAACGTTCATATGCAGCGAGTCCGCCGGCGACGCGGGCCCGACGAACAACTGGCGCGCGCCCAATCGAGATGCGCGCCGAGATGACACGGCTCTACACCGGAGCGATGCGTGGTCGCACGCTGTACGTCGTGCCTTTCTCGATGGGCCCTCTCGGTTCGCCGATCGCACACATCGGCGTGGAGCTCACCGACTCCGCGTATGTCGCAGCGAGCATGCGCACGATGACACGCATGGGCACGGGTGCACTCGACGTCCTCGGCAACGACGGTGAGTTCGTTCCGTGCGTGCACTCGGTCGGAATGCCGCTCGCCGACGGCGAGGCCGACGTGCCGTGGCCGTGCAACAACGAGCACAAGTACATCGTCCACTTCCCCGAGACGCGCGAGATCATGTCGTACGGATCGGGGTACGGGGGCAATGCGCTGTTGGGCAAGAAGTGCTTTGCGCTTCGCATCGCGAGCGTCATGGCGCGCGACCAGGGTTGGCTCGCGGAGCACATGCTGATCCTCAAGCTCACGAGCCCCGGCGGTGAGGTGCGCTACATCGCCGGTGCGTTCCCGAGCGTGTGCGGCAAGACGAATCTTGCGATGCTCGTCCCGACGCTGCCCGGTTGGCGGGCCGAGACGATCGGCGACGACATCTGCTGGATGAAGTTCGGCGCCGACGGTCGTTTGCATGCGATCAATCCGGAGTTCGGCATGTTCGGTGTCGCGCCCGGCACCAGTCTCACCACGAACCCGAACGCGGTCGCCGCGCTCGACGCGCAACACGGTGTTCACGAACGTCGCGTGGACCGACGACGGCGACGTGTGGTGGGAGGGCCTGACCAAGGAGCAGCCCGCGCATCTCGTCGACTGGAGGGGCAACGACTGGACCCCCGAATCAGGTGTGCCGGCCGCGCATCCGAACAGTCGCTTCACCGCGCCGCTCGCGCAGGTGCCGAGCGTCGCACCCGAGTGGCAGGACCCGAACGGTGTGCCGATCTCGGCGATCTTGTTCGGCGGTCGGCGCCGCAGCACGGTGCCGCTGGTGACGGAGGCGTACAACTGGCGGCACGGTGTGTTCCTCGGTTCGATCATGGGATCGGAGACGACGGCCGCGGCTGCGGGCGCCGTCGGCAACTTGCGTCGCGATCCATTCGCGATGTTGCCGTTCTGCGGCTATCACATGGGCGACTACTTCGCACACTGGTTGCGCATCGGTGAGTCAGCCGACGAGTCGAAGCTGCCGAAGCTCTTCTACGTCAACTGGTTCCGCAAGGACGCCGGCGGTGCGTTCTTGTGGCCCGGCTTCGGCGACAACAGCCGTGTGCTCGCGTGGATCTTCGAGCGCTGCGCCGGGCGCGCCGGCGCGACCGAGACTGCGATCGGTCGCTTGCCCGCTCCCGGTGCCTTGCCAATTGATGGACTGGAAATGGCGCCCGGCGCCATCGACGAGCTGCTCTCGGTCGACGAGGAAGAATGGCGCGCCGAGTTGCCGCTGATCGAAGGGCACTACGCGCTGTTCGGCGATCGCCTGCCCACGACGTTGCACGACGAGCTCGATGCCCTTGCCAAGCGGCTCACCGAGCGCTGATAACCCCGACTCAACCCTCTGATTCCGGAGCCCGGCGGGGTACTCTGCGTGCCTCTGTGCAGGACTCCGGCGAATCACTCGAACACCACACGGATGTCCGCATAGCGCGCCGGCGTCGACGGCGCCGCGTGTACTGGGCCGGCACGGCAGCGATCGTGCTCGTTGCCGGGGTCATCGCGTTGTGGCCGGCGCAAGATCGCTATCGGTCGTCCGCCATCATCGAGGTCGGCACACCCGGTTTCCAAATGCCGGTAACCACCGCCGACTACGACGCGGGCGACGTCGCGAAGGCCAGCACGGTCACGCGCTTCCAGGCATCGCTGAACAGCCCCAACACGGTCCGCGTCGTCGTACACGCGACCGCGCCGTCGCAGGGCGCGGCAACCCGGCGTCTGGGAGAGGCCGTGAACACGCTGAAGGCGGCGACCACCGCGGTGTTGCCGACCAAGCCGGGACCGAAGGAGCTCACGGCCACCGAGCTCGCAGATGCGCAGGAGAAGGTGGATGCGGCGACTGCGCGAGAGGCCGCAACCTCGAAGGCAAGCGCCCGCTACACCGCGAAGCACAGTGATGCCGAGCAGGAGCTCGCGACCGCGCAGAGAGTGCTGTCGGACGCGCAAGACAGCCGCGATCCGGATGCGATCAACGCGGCCCAGAAGCAGTACGACGCGGCCTTGCAGACGTTCCAGCATCTTCAGAGCCTCATCAACGCGGACAGGGACGCGAGCAGCGACGTGAGACTGGCGGCAACGGCCAGAGATCTGAAGAAGATCGCGAACGACGCCGCCGACCGCGCGCCGGGCGCTTCGGTCAACGTGTCGGAGACACAACAGGACGCCCTGGATGGCGGGCGGCCTGCCGCGCGGCTCTCGCTGGCCGCGATCCTGCTCGTGATCGCGATCGCGATCGCCGACGCGCTGTTCCTGACGCGCACGAAGATGACGCTCCCCGAGCCCGCGTCGCGGCGGCGCCGGGCGCCCGAGCCCGCGCCGCTTTCGCCGACGAGACCGCGCCCGGTTCCGGCGCCGAACGAGGCGGAGCCGCCACCGAGGCGAGAACCGACCGCGTTCCCCGTGCCGACTGCGATGCCCGCGCCACTGTCGCCCGTAGGACCGATTCGTGCCGAGCCGCGTCCCCCGTTGCCCGCGTCGCCCGCACCCGCCGTGCAGCCCGTCGCGCGTCCGCAGCAACCGGCCGCCGCGTGGCCGCCCGAACCTGCTCCCACCCCGCTGCAACCTGCGCCGGCCGCCGCGCCGCCGCAACCCGCCACGCTGCGTCCTGCGGCTGCTGCTGCGCCGCCGCAATCGGCTCCCGCGCCGCCGACAGAACCTGCGCCGCTGCGTCCTGCGGCTGCTGCTGCGCCGCCGCAATCGGCTCCCGCGCCGCCGACAGAACCTGCGCCGCTGCGTCCTGCGGCTGCTGCTGCGCCGCCGCAATCGGCTCCCGCGCCGCTGCGACCTGCGCCTGCCGCCGCACCGCCACAGCCCGCGCCCGCGCCCCGCCCGGCCTCCGCACCGTTGCCACCGCAGCCGGTGCAGGCCGAATTCGAGCCCGCGCCGCCACCGGTGCCGACACCCGAGCCCGCGGGGGTGCGTGCGCCCGGGTCGGCGGCCGAACCCGCACCCGCGCCCGCGCCGGTTCCGGCGGTCGCCGCGCCGGTGCCCTCCCCGCCCGCCGCCGGCAAGAGCACGTCGCGGCGTCGTCATTCGCGCCGGCAGCGCATCGCCGCGTCACCGCTCGACCTGCCGAACATCGAGGTGCACCTGCTGGATCGCGCGGGAGGACTGCGCGCGAGTGCAACTTCGTGACGGATCGGCCGGATCCGCGCCGCCGCAACAGATCGACCTCACCGCGGAAGAAGACAGCCGATAGGCGCAGGCGGCCGGAGCTAACGTCGGCCGAGTATGGGTCTCGTCGGTTGGATCATCGTGGGCTTCGTTGCCGGCGCGCTCGCACGCGCGGTCACGGGCGGCGGGTGGAACCTCGGCTGCATCGGCACGATCGTCGTCGGTGTGATCGGCGGACTGCTGGGCGGGATGATCTTCAACCTCGCGGGCGACGAAGGAATCGGTCACTTCGGACTGCGCTCGATGTTCGTTGCGTTCGTCGGCGCGGTGGTGTTGCTGCTCGTCGTCGGCCTCGCGACCGGCCGCCGCGGCGGCGTGCGCCGCCGCTACTAGCCGGGTCGCGACTCACCTTCGAGGGGCGGCTGCGCCGCGTCAGGAAGGATTCGCTGCTCCCGCGAGTTCGCTACGCACCGTCCGGGCTGCTTCGCTTGCCGCGTCGTGCGAGGCGCGGCGCCGCTCAGACGTCGGCGGTCGGCAGACCGAGATCGGGCTCCGAGCCCGCGCGCACGCTGGTCGCACGGTCGTCGGCGTCGAGCTCGAACACCACACGCTGACCCTGGCGCAGGATGCGGAAGATCGAGTGCTGCAGCGCGTTCGCCGCGAGCACGATCTCGGCGCGGTCGGTGTCGCGCACGACGATGCCTTCGCGCGTCGCCGGATCGAACATCTTGACGGTTCCCTGCATCGCGATCGCTCGCTGCGCTAGGCCTTGACGATCTTGCCGGCCTTCACGCACGAGGTGCAGACGTTGACCCGCTTGGTCGAGCCATTGACGACCGCGCGCGACGCGTTGCACGTTCGGGTTCCACCGGCGCTTGGTCCGCCGGTGCGAGTGGCTGAGTCGCATCCCGAAGACCGGCTTCTTGCCGCACACGTCGCACACGGAGGCCATTGCGGTTCACACCTCGAAACGGGGTTGGAACTGAACCCCGAGAGGCTAGCACTAGGTACGATCGGCGTTGATGCTGACCACGCTCTCGGCGGGCGATCTACGCCAGGCGGTGCTTCGGTTCCGAGACGCGTTGCGCGCTCACCAAGAAGAGCTGAACCGGCTCAACGTGTACCCGGTGCCCGACGGCGACACCGGCACGAACATGGCGCTCACTCTCGAGTCGGTGAGCACGGCGTTGGGAACGGCCGTGTCGATGGACGACGTGTGCGAGGCGATCAGCCGGGGCTCCCTCATGGGCGCGCGCGGCAACTCGGGTGTCATCACCTCGCAGATCCTGCGCGGTCTCGTCGACGGTTTCCGCGCCCTCGACGCCATCGACGGGCCCGCGCTCGCAGTCGGGCTGCGCAAGGGGGCCGACGCCGCGTATCAAGCCGTCGTGCGACCCGTCGAGGGCACGATGCTCACCGTCGCGCGCGAGGCGGCGGAGGCGGTCGAGGCCGGGGCCGATCATCCACTCGACGACCTTCTCGATCGCGGCTACACGGCGGCGTGCACCTCGGTCGACAAGACGCCCGAGCTCCTGCCGGTGCTGCGTGACGCCGGTGTCGTCGACGCGGGCGGCAAGGGGCTCACCTTGCTGTTCGCCGCGCTGCTCGAAGTCGTCGCCGGCCGGCCGATCCCCGAACCGGAGCACATCGCGACGCCGGCCGCCGTCGCAGCCCATCTTGCGGGCGACGACAGCGTCTCCGGCCTGCGCTACGAGGTGATGTACCTGCTCGACGCGCATGACGCGATGATCACGGGGTTCCGCGACGCGTGGAGCGCCATCGGCGACTCGATCGTCGTCGTCGGCGGCGACGGACTCTGGAACTGCCATATCCACACCAACGACATCGGCGGCGCGATCGAAGCCGGAATCGACGCCGGCCGTCCGCACAACGTGCGTGTCACGGATCTCTTCGACGAAGTCGAAGAAGAACGTTGGGTACGCGAAGCGGAGGTCGTCGCCGGTCTCGCGGGACCTGCACTCTCGGTGGCAGAGGTGACGACCGCGGTCGTGGCTGTCGGTGTCGGCGAAGGCGTGCGGCGCTTGTTCTCGAGCCTGGGCGTGCAGCAAGTCGTTGCGGGCGGCCAGTCGATGAATCCGTCGACCGCGCAGATCCTCGAAGCGGTTGAAGCATGCAACGCGCACGCGGTTGTCGTGCTGCCGAACAACAAGAACATCGTCGCGGTTGCGAAACAGGTCGACGACCTCACGACCAAGATCGTGCAGGTCGTCGCGACACACAGCGTGCCCGAAGCATTGGCCGCGCTCGTCGACTACGACCCCAATGCGGCGTGCGACGAGAACGCGCGTGCGATGGAGGCCGCGCTCGCACGAGTGCGCACCGGTGAGATCACGCAGGCCGTGCGCGACGCGTCGATCAACGGTTCGAAAGTCAAGCGAGGCGACTGGATCGCGCTCACTCGCGACGGGCTCGTTGCCGTCACGGCGTCACCGGCCGACGCGGTGTGCAAGCTGCTGGAAGGCCTGGTCGACGAGAACAGCGAGATCGTCACCGTGCTCGTCGGCTCCGACGCGCACGCGCAAGAGACGCAGCGGATACGCGAGCACCTCGAGTTCCGCTTCCCGCACGTCGAGGTCGAATTCCACGACGGTGGCCAACCGCTGTACCCGTATCTTGTCGGAGTTGAGTAAGCACATCACCCTGCGCGAGCTCGCGGAGCTGCGCGTGGGCGAGCTCACGAACGTCGGGCCCAAGCTGGAACCGCGCCTCGAGGAGATGGGCATCGAGACCGTGCTCGACGTGCTGCAGCACTACCCGCGGCGCTGGGTCGACCGCACGAAGAAGGTCGACATCGCGGCGTTGGCAGTCGGCGAAGAAGCGACGGTGTTCGCCGAGGTACGCACGATCCGTGGCCGCTGCACCCGTCAGGGCCGTGCGCTGGTCGAAGCCGTCGTCTACGACGGCACGTCGTTGCTCGACATCACGTTCTTCAATCAGTCGTGGCGCGAGAAGCAGCTCAGCGTCGGCACCGAGGCGTCGTTCTGGGGGAAGGTCGACGTCTATCGGGGCAAGCGGCAGATGACGAACCCCGTCGTGGACGTCGTCGGACGCGCGGGTGTCGCCGAAGAGAAGACCGGCGTGATCGTGCCCGTGTACCCGCAATCGGGCAAGGCTGAGGTGTTCACCTGGCAGCTCCGCAAGATCGTGATGGAGGCATTGCGTCGTTGCGCGAAGCGCGGCCTGGCCGATCCGCTCGACGAAGCGTTGCGGGAATCGCTCAGGCTGATCGCACGGAACGACGCATACTCCGGGATACATGCGCCCGGCGAGATGAGCGAGCTGCACGCCGCTCAGCACCGGCTGAAGTTCGACGAATTCCTGCGCATGCAGGTCGGGTTGATCGCGCGCAAGCGCGCACTCGCCGCGGAGCAGTCCGGTATTCGGCACGAGGTCGGCGGTCCGCTCGTCGACGCATTCGTCGGACAGCTGCCGTTCGCGCTGACAACCGACCAACAGCGTGCAATCGCCGACATCAGCAACGACATGGCGGGCGCGGCGCCGATGCACCGCTTGTTGCAGGGCGACGTTGGATCCGGCAAGACGGTTGTCGCACTGGCGACGTTGCTCATAGCGGTGCAGGGTGGCTACCAGGGTGCGTTCATGGCGCCGACCGAGGTGCTCGCCGAGCAGCACTACCTCGGTTCGCTGCGCATGCTCGACGGGCTGGACGTGCCGGCCGCCGGTTCGTTGCTCGGCGAACGCCCGGTACGCGTCGAGTTGTTGACCAACCGGACGACCGCCGCGGAGCGCCGCAAGATCACGGCCGGCCTCGGTGACGGCGAGGTCGACATCCTCGTCGGCACGCACGCACTGCTGTACGGCGATGCGCAGTTCTCGCGGCTCGGTGTCGCAGTCGTCGACGAGCAACACCGCTTCGGCGTCGAGCAACGGGCGCTGCTGCGTGGCAAGGGTGACGAGCCCGACGTGCTCGTGATGACAGCGACGCCGATACCGCGCACTGCGGCGATGCTCGTGTACGGCGATCTCGACCGTTCGGAGCTGCGTGAGATGCCGCCGGGTCGCACGCCTGTCACGACGACGGTCGTCGCTCCGAGCCCGCTCGAGCATGCGGCAGTATGGGAGCAACTGCGAGGCGAAGTCGACGCCGGGCACCAGGCGTACGTCGTGTGCCCGCTGGTCGAAGACCGCGGTCGAGTCGAAGCGAAGGCGGCGACCGCGGAGTACGAGCGGCTGCAGGCCGAGGAGCTGCGCGGCCTGAAGGTCGCGCTGCTGCACGGGCAGATGAAGTCGAAGGACAAAGAAGCGGTGATGGCCGAGTTCCGCGCCGGATCGATCCAGGTGCTCGTCGCGACGACGGTGATCGAGGTCGGCGTCGACGTCCCGAATGCCACCGTGATGCTCGTCGAGGACGCCGACCGCTTCGGCCTGTCGCAACTGCACCAGCTCCGGGGCCGAGTCGGTCGGGGCACGGCGCAGTCGTACTGCTTCTTGTTCGCTGACCCGACCACCGAAGAGGGCAGCGAACGTGTGAGAGCGATGGCCGCATCCACCGACGGCTTCGATCTCGCCGAGAAGGATCTCGAGATCCGCGGCGTGGGCGAGGTGTTCGGCGAACGGCAATCGGGGTTCAGCGACCTCAAGCTCGGACGCATCCCGCGCGACGAACCGGTCGTGATCGAGGCGCGACGTGCCGCGGAAGCGATTCTCGACGACGATCCCGAGCTCGGTGCGCACACGCAGCTCCGCGAGGAAGTCGCGGATCTGCTCGGCGACGACGTCGAGTTCCTCTTCAAATCATGAGACGGGAGCGCACCGGCCGAGAAGACGAAGGCGGGGCCGACCGGCGGGGAGGCGGAGCCGGGAATCGACCAATCGGAGCCCGAGCGGAGCGCGGAGTCGACCCGAGGCAGTCGTGACTCACCCGAGAGGCCTCCGCGTGATTGCCGGTAGCGCGCGCGGCCGACGGCTGGTCACGCCGACCGGTGATCGTGTGCGGCCGACGAAGGACATGGTGCGCGAGGCGATGTTCTCCGCCCTGGACGCGCGCGATGCGCTCGTTGACGCACGCGTCCTCGATCTGTTCGCCGGCAGCGGCGCGCTGGGTATCGAAGCGCTCTCGCGTGGCGCGGCCCTTGCCGTCTTCGTCGAGCGCGATCGTGGTGCTGTCGCGGCGATCAACGCGAATCTTCACGCGCTGCAGTTCGACGATCGGGCACACGTCTCGACGGTCGACGCGCACGTAACGTTGCGCGGCACGCCGCCACTCGGTGCACCGTTCGACCTCCTGTTGATCGATCCCCCTTACGAGACGACCGACGAGGATGTCACCGCGCTGCTGCGTGCATTGGACGAACCGGAGTGGCTCGCGCCCGAAGCGATCGTCACGGTCGAGCGTCCCGCGCGTCACCCGGTCGTCGTGCCCGACGGCTGGCGAACCGGCTGGGAACGTGCCTTCGGCGATACGCTGCTGTCGTTCTGCTGGAAGTGACTGGAGACGCGCGTGCCGATCGCCCTCTGTCCGGGATCGTTCGACCCTGTGACGCTTGGCCATCTCGACATCATCGAGCGCACCGCCCGCCACTTCGACGAGGTGATCATCGCCGTCATTCGCAATCCGCAGAAGACACAGTCGTTGTTCAGTCTCGAAGAACGTCAGGAGATGCTCGAGGAGGCGATGACGCACCTCGACAACGTGCGCATCGAGTTCTTCAAGGGTCTGCTCGTGGAGTTCGCCAAGGAGCACGGCGCGCAAGCGATCGTGAAAGGACTCGCGCGCGGTCTCCGACTTCGACTACGAGCTCCAGATGGCACAGATGAATCAGCGTCTGTCGGGAATCGACACGTTCTTCCTGTCGACGAGCCCGCGCTATTCCTTCCTGTCGTCGAGCCTCGTTCGCGAAGTCGCGCGCTTCGGCGGCGACGTCTCGAGCATGGTGCCCAAGCACGTGAACGATCGGCTGGTCGAGATGTTCGAGGACGGGAGAAGCTGAGCGTGTTCGAGGATCATCCGGAGAAGGTTCCCGACACCGCCGCGCAGTTGCTGCAGCTGCGGGAGATGCTCGACAGTGCGCGCAAGCTCCCGATGTCCGCCTCGGTATCACTCAATCGCGAAGAGTTCGGCGCGTTGCTGCAAGAGACCATCGACGGCCTGCCCGACGAGCTACGCGAATCTCGTTGGTTGCTGAAGGAACGCGAGCAAGTTGTCGAGCGGGCGCAGCGCGAAGCCGATCGACTCCTCGAAGCCGCGCGAGTACGAGCCGAGCGCATGGTCGAGAAGAACGAGCTCGTCCGCGAGGCCCGCCGCGTCGCCGAGCAGATCGTCGAGGATGCCGACCGGCAAGCGGCGGCGTTGCGTCACGAAGCCGAGGACTACGTCGACCGCAAGCTGGCGGCGTTCGAGGTCGTGCTCGATCGCACGATGCAGACCGTGCAGAAGGGTCGGGAACGGCTGCAGGTGCACACGACACCGACAGTCCCACCCGAGTCCGAGATCGTCGACGACGAGGGCGCGTTCTTCGACCAAGACGACCTGTGAGCGCGCGCCCGTCATGCGCGCGCGGGCCTCGCGTAGGGCCGCCGCCTGACTACTGCAAGCGATCTTCACGCCCGGGAATTCCTCGCCAGCTGGTATCATCGCCGCGTCAGCGGGCGCCCCAGGCGGTACATTCCCGCGCCAAGACCCCGCCGGCCCGTCCGGCATCCAAGCGAGCGCCGAATGCCCACGTCAACGCCCTTTCGCATCCCCGTGGCCGACATACTCAAGCGGCCCGGCGCGGTCGCGGGCCGAACACGTCTCGAGCTCCGCTCGCGGAACTGGCGGGCCCGGGCGCTGAAGTGCCCGCCGACGTGCCCCTATCGACGTCGACATCACGCTCGAGCGCGTCTCCGAGGGCATCGTCGTCCGGGGCTCGGTCACTGCCGCCTGGCACGCCGCGTGCAGCCGCTGCCTCGCGCCGGTCGACGGTCTGGTCAGCGTGCACGTCGACGAGCTGTACGAACGGCACCCGCTGGCAGGTGAGACCTACCAACTCGACGACGACGTCGTCGACCTCGAACCGCTGGTCCGCGACGCGTTGCTGCTCGACCTTCCGGCCCGACCGTTGTGCCGGATCGATTGTGCCGGCCTGTGTCCCGACTGCGGCATCGACCGGAACCTCGCGACCTGCGAGTGCGGCAGCGTTGAACTCGACCCCCGTTGGGCGGCCCTGCGGTCGCTCGACCTGTAGATCTCCGAGGAGCCCATCAATGGCCGTTCCCAAGCGAAAGACGAGCCGCTCGGCAACTCGTTCGCGCAAGTCGGCAAACATGCGACTCGTCGCGCCCGCGCACTCGTTGTGCCCGAACTGCGGCGCGTCCCGGCTCCCGCACACTGTGTGCAGCAACTGCGGTTGGTACCGAGGCCGCCAGGTCATCGACGTCGGATAGCGCGAGAGGCGCGTCCGTTGTCGGCCGTGATCGCGGTCGACGCGATGGGCGGCGACCGCGCGCCGGCTGACGTCGTCGCGGGCGCGCTGCCGTGCGGTCGACGAATGCGACGTCGACGTGCTTCTCGTCGGGCGCCCCGACGCGATCGCGGCGCATCTCCCCGATCGCACGCCGCCGGCACGCGTCGAGGTGTTTCCAGCCGGTGACGTCATCGCGATGGACGACGACCCCGCGAATGCCGTGCGCACGCGCCCGGATTCGTCGCTCGTGCGCGCGGCCGATGCAGTCCGCGACGGGCGGGCCGCCGCGCTCGTCGGCGCCGGCAACACCGGGGCGACGATGGCCGCCGCGTTGTTGCGGTGGGGCCGCATCAAAGGCGTACACCGGCCCGCGATCGCGCTGCCGATTCCCGTGATCGGCACCGACCGCATGCAACTTCTCGTCGATGGCGGCGCGACCGTCGATCCCGAGCCCGCGTGGCTGATCGAGTGGGCGATCCTCGCGCGCGAGTACGCGCGTGTGCGGCTGGCGATCGACGAACCCACGGTTGGCTTGCTCTCGAACGGCGAGGAGCCGGGAAAAGGCGACACGTTGCGCAAGCAGCGCCCACGACCTCTTCGCGCAGACGAAGGGCTTCGTCGGCAACGTCGAAGGGCGCGATCTCATGACCGCGACCCCCGACGTCGTCGTCACTGACGGCTTCACCGGCAACGTCGTGTTGAAGGCACTCGAAGGCTCGCTGATGGGCTTGGCCGCGCTCGTCTTCGGCGTCGTCGACGAGCCGGGAGCGCCGTGGGCGGACGCGGCTACCGCGTTGAAGATGCGACTGCTGGAAGCCGCGGCCCCGCTCATGCCCGACAACACGGGCGGCGGCATGCTGCTCGGCATCAAGGGTGTGTGCGTGATCTCGCACGGCTCGTCGAACGCGAACGCGATCGTCAACGCAGTGCGAGTTGCGCGCGAATGCGTCGCGGCCGACGTCGTCGATCGCTTGACCGAGGGAATAGCCCGTGCCGGCTGAGACGCACAGCCACCGCGGGCCGATCGGCGCCGACGAGGTCGAACGACTTGTGCGCGACCAGCTCGTCGAGATCCTCGGAGTCGATCCCGACGTCATCGCGCGCGAGACGCGCCTGCGCGAAGACCTCGACGCCGACGACTTCGCGCTCATCGACCTCGTCGAAGGCGTCGAGACCGAGCTCGGCGAGCGCAGCGTGGGTCTGTCGATCGACGACGACGATCTCGTCGAGATGCGCACGGTCGGGGACGCGGTCGAATGCGTGCTCGCGCGGCTCGCGGCGCACGACGAGGCGTCGTCGTGAGCGCGCTGCGTCGTCGGAGCACCTCGCAGAGCTCGAAGCACGTTTGGCTGTCGCGTCCGATCGACCGCGACCTCCTCCTCCGCTCGCTCGCGCATCGCTCGTGGTGCGCGGAAAACGGCGAACCCGAATCGAACGAGCGGCTCGAATTCCTCGGCGACTCGGTGCTCGGGCTCATGGTCACGCATTACGTGTTCGAGCACTTCCCGAGCCTGCCCGAGGGGCAGCTGTCCGAGGTTCGGGCGGGTGTCGTGAACGCGCAGGTGCTGGCGGAGGTCGCGTTCGAACTCGACCTCGGCGCGCACCTGCTGCTCGGGAAGGGCGAGGACGCGGCGGGTGGGCGCGCGAAGCAGTCGATCCTCGCCGACGCCTTCGAAGCCGTTGTCGCGGCGGTGTATCTCGACCAGGGTTTCGCGGTCGCACGCGACGTGGTGCTCCGGTGTCTGCAGGACCGCATCGCCGACGCCGCCGCCGGCCCAGGTGGACCGCGACTACAAGACGCGCCTCCAGGAGATCACCGCGGCCCACACGCTCGGGCGTCCGCGCTACACGGTGCGCGACGAGGGTCCCGATCACGCAAAGCACTTCTACGCAACCGTATACGTGAGCGATCGCCACTACGGCGAAGGCGAAGGCCGTTCCAAGAAGCAAGCCGAGCAGGCTGCTGCATGGGTGGCATGGACGCGTCTCCAGGATGAGGCGGGGGAGCAGGGGGACGACGATGCCGGAGCTGCCTGAAGATCGAGGTGCTGCGACGCGACCTCGACAAAGAGGTCGTAGGCAAGAAGATCAAGGCGGTGGAGGTCACCGGCACGCGGTCGGTGCGCCGGCACCGCAACAAGAAGGAGTTCATCGAGCTCCTCGAGGGCCGCAAGATCACCGTCGGTGCAGCGGCGGGGCAAGTACCTCGTGATCCGGCTCGACGGAGCCGAGGCGCTCGTCGTGCACCTCGGGATGTCGGGCCAGTTGCTCCGCGCGAAGTCGGCGCGTGAGAAAGCGCCGAAGCATTCTCACGTCGTGATCACGTTCACACAGGGTGGGCTCTTGCGTTTCGTCGATCCGCGCACGTTCGGCGAGATGTTCGTGACCAAGTACGACGACCTCGAAGAACAGGTGGAGGAGCTCGCGCACATAGGGCTCGACCCGCTCGAAGTTGCGATGTCGTGGGATCTGTTCGGCCGGATGCTCGCCGAGAAGAAGGCGCGGCTGAAGACGCTGCTGATGGATCAGAAGTTCATCGCCGGCATCGGCAACGTGTACAGCGACGAGATCCTCTTCAACGCCGGGCTCAAGTGGGACCGCATGAGCGACTCGTTGTCGCAGCAAGAAGTGCGGCGGTTGTATCGCGCGATCTCGGAAACGCTGCAGGACGCAGTCAAGTACCGCGGCTCGTCGCTCTCCGACATGCAGTACTGCGACCTCTTCGGCCGGCCCGGCGAGTACCAGCAGTACCACCAGGTGTACGACAAGGAAGGCAAGCCGTGCCAGCGCTGCCGTCGCCCTCTGCGACCGCGCCCGGTTCTCGAACCGCTCGACGTTCTTCTGCGAGGCATGCCAGGTGTAAGCCGCGTCCGCGTCTGTCGTATCACGGGGCGCGTGCAGGGTGTGTGGTTTCGTGACTCGTGTCGTGAAGCAGCACGCGCCAACTGTGTCGTCGGGCTGGGTGCGAAACCGTGGCGACGGTGCGGTCGAAGCCGAGTTCGAGGGGCCGCAACCCGCAGTCGAGCGCATGGTCTCGTGGTGCCGCACCGGCCCCCACGCGCCCGTGTCGACGACGTCGACGTCACGGTGATCCCCACGGTCGGCGCGCCCGGTTTTCGCATTCGCTGAGGCCTTCGCCAGACGACGCAACCTTCTTCCCTCGAGCCGGTCCGATCGCGGCCGAACGCCGGCGAAGCGTCGGTATGGGAAGAGCACCCGGTCCGCCGGTGCGGGAGGCGCTGCCCCTACCATCGGCACCCGAGAGGGGGCCGATTTGTTCCTCAAGTCTTTGACCTTGAAGGGCTTCAAGTCGTTCGCCGACAAGACGATGCTCGAGTTCGAGCAGGGCGTGTGCGTCGTCGTCGGGCCGAACGGTTCGGGCAAGTCGAACATCGTCGACTCGGTCGCGTGGGTGCTCGGCGCCCAGGGCGCACGCGCGCTGCGCGGCGGGAAGATGGACGACGTCATCTTCGCCGGTACCGCCGACCGGCCGGCGCTCGGGCGGGCCGAGGTCTCGCTCACGCTCGACAACAGCGCCCACCTGCTCCCGATCGAGTTCTCCGAGGTCACGATCACCCGGATGCTGTTCCGCACGGGCGAGTCGGAGTACATGATCAACGGCGCGCCGTGCCGCCTGCTCGACATCCAAGAGCTGCTCTCCGACACGGGCATCGGCCGTCAGCAACATGTCATCGTCGGCCAGGGCCAACTCGACGCGGTGCTTGAACGCACGCCCGGAGGATCGCCGGGCGATCATCGAAGAGGCGGCCGGCATCTTGAAGTTCCGGAAGCGCAAGGAGAAGGCCGAGCGGCGCCTGTCGGCGACCGAGGGCAATCTCCTGCGGCTCACCGATCTTCTGCGGGAGGTCCGGCGCCAGCTGCGGCCGCTCGAACGACAAGCCGACGCCGCGCGCCGCCACGACGGCATCGTCGCCGAGCTCGACGCAGTGCAGCTCCACCTTGCCGGTCGTGAGATCGAGCAGCTGCGCACGCGGGAGCGCAAGCGCGCCGAGACGCGCGCCAAGAGCTCGCGCAGACCGAGCAGGACATCCGCGTTCGCCTCCGCCGCGCTCGACGCCGAGGTCGCCGACGCGGAGCATGCGCTCGCGATGCCCGGCGACGACGACGTCGCCGACATGCTGGCGCGTACGGAGGCACTGCGGGAGCGCAGCCGCGGTCTCGTCAACCTCGTCACCGAGCGCACGCGCAGCCTCGAGCGCGAGCTCGCAGCGGTTGCCGACGAGGGCGTGGTCGAGTCGCTGGTCGCAGAAGCGGCACAGCTCCGCGAGCAGCTGCACGCCGTCGACGCCGATTTCGGCGCGCTGGCGCCGACCCGCGCCGAGGCTCGACGCGGCCGATCGCGCGTATCGCCGCGCTCGCGGACGGGCCGGCCGTCGGCGACGCCGAGGCGGCGCACCAAGGTGCACAACGCGATGTCGACGATCTCGTCGCGCGCCGACGCCGCGCTCGAGCAGGACGTCGCACGGCGCGCGCGACGCGCTCGAGAAGAACGACAGGGAACGGGCAGCAGCTCGCGCCGGCCGCGGCCGAGGCCGGGACCGCCGAGGCGCACGCCGCGGGCGTGCGAAGCGAGCTCGAAGCACGAGCCGCCGTCGCACGTGAGCTGACTCCGGAGGGCCAGGCGCTGAAGGCGGCCGAGGAGATCGCGCAGTCGGCAGATGCTACGTGGCGCGAGGCCGAAGCCAATGCCTCCCGATGTCGCGCCCGGGCAGAAATGCTCGCGGTCGCGCTCGAAGAAGCACACGCGGCCGCCGGCGGCGAACATCTCGCCGACCTCGAAGGTGTGCTCGGACCGCTCGTCGATCTGCTCGACATCGACGACGGCATCGAAGTAGCGGTTGCCGCCGCGCTCGGCGACGCGCTCGAAAGCGATCGTTGTCGACGGCGACGCGGCCGCCCGCGTCGCGATCGAACGCTTGAAGCGGGGCGACCGCCAGGCGCTGATGCTCGTCGCGGAGGGTCGTGCACGCGGCATGCAGATCTCGTTCGCGCCGCCACAGACGCGTCCGCTGGGTGCGTGTGTCCGCGGCCTCCGCGAAGGTCTCGATCCGGTCCTCGCGCGCCTGTTCGCATCGTTCGTCTTGGTCGACTACGGCTGGGAGCAGGCGCTCGACGTCGCGCTCGCGAATCCCGGCGTCGTCGCGGTCACGCGAGAAGGCGATCGGTTCGGTGGCATCAGCGCCCTGGCGCGCCGGTCCGCCCGGTTCATCGGCCGTGACTCCCGGCCGCGCTCGCGGACGCGTCCGCCCGAGCCGTCGACGCCGAACACGTACCGGGACGTAGCCGCCGCCCAAGTAGAAGACGCACGTCAGCGTCTCGCGGCCGCGCGCCGCGCCGAGCTCGTCGCCGCTGAGGACGAGCGTCGGCGGCGTGCCGACCTCGAGGCGTTGGTCGCGCGCGCCGCCGAGTTGAGGCGCGCGGTCGAGGTGAAAGGAGCGTCGCTCGACGAACGACGCTCGGCACTCACGCGGCGTGTCGCCGAGGGCGAACGCGAGCTCGCCGCGATTCCCGACGCCGAAGTTGCCGCGCGCCAGGTGCTTTCCCAGACCGAGCAGGTCCGCACCGACGCACGTGCGCGGCGTCACGAGTACGAACGGGTGCGCGAGCAGGCGGCGACGTTGCGGCGAGCGTTCGACATGCGCGGCGCCGCGGTCGAAGAGCGACGCGCGGTACTGCGGGCGCGTCTCACGGAAGTCGAGGAGCGCCTCGCGGCGCGGCCCGACGAGGAGGCAAAGGCCAGCGCGCACCGCGGGCGCCTCGAACAGCGTCGCGGCGGCGATCGCCGAGCTCGCGGCGACGACTCGCCGGGCGCGCGCGGCGAGATCGAGGACCTGGCCGACCGGCTGCGCACGCGACGGCGTCTCCAGTCGGAGGCCGCGCGCGAGCGCCGGACGCCGCCTCGACACGCTCCGCACCGAGCGGGCCGAGGCCGAGCGGCAGCTCGCCGAGCAACGCGAGCGTGCCAACCGCCTCGAGATCGAGGAAGCCGAGATCCGGTTGCGGCTCGAGCAAGCGATCGAGCACGTTCGCCACGAGCACGACTGCGAACCCGACGTCGCGGTCGCGGCGCTGCCGCCCGAGGTACCGGGCGGCACGACGCTGCCGGCGCGCGCGCGCGAGCTCGAACGCGAGCTGCGGCTGATGGGCCCGGTCAACCCGCTCGCGCTCTCCGAGTACGAGGCGCTGCTCGAACGCCACGAATTCCTGCAGCAACAGCTCGACGACGTGAAGAACACGCGGCGCGAGCTCACACGCGTCGATCAAGACGGTCGACGAGGAGATCGTGCGGGTGTTCGAGGTCGCGTTCACCGACGTCGCACGCAACTTCTCGGAGTTGTTCGCGATGCTGTTCCCCGGCGGCTCCGGCCGGCTCGTGCTCACCGAGCCCGACGACATGCTGAACACCGGCATCGAGATGGAAGCGCGCCCGTCGGGAAAGATGGTGCGACGGCTGTCGCTGCTTTCCGGTGGTGAACGTTCGCTCGCCGCGCTCGCGTACCTGTTCGCGGTCTTCCGCTCGCGGCCGTCGCCGTTCTACCTGATGGACGAGGTCGAGGCCGCGCTCGACGACGTGAACCTGCACCGCTTCCTGGATCTCGTGCACGAGTTCCGCAACGAGGCGCAGCTGCTCGTCGTGTCACACCAGAAGCGAACGATGGAAGCCGCCGACGTCCTTTACGGCGTCTCGATGCCGCCCGGCGGGTCGAGCCGCGTGGTCAGCCAGCGGATGAGCGACCTGCAGTTCGAGGACACCCCGGCCTGAGCCATGCTCATCGCGGGCTGCCGACGCATGTGGTACGGAGCAGCGCGCGTGGTTGTGCGAGTGGGTCGACAACTGGACCGACAATCGCGCCGCGCAGAACGTCGCGCGCCATGTCTCGCCGTGGTTGACGATCCTGCTGATCGCGCTCGCGGCGTTGATCGTCAACCGGATCGTCCACCGGCTCGTGAAAAGGGCGGTGCGGCGCTGGGAGCTGGGCGGCCGCTTTGCCGCGATCCGCCGGCGCGCCGCGCTCGGGATGCTCGAACCGGCGTCGCCCGTTGACGCCGAGCGCCGGCACCAACGAGCGGAGACCATCGGCGCGGGACTCTCGAGTCTGGTGAGCATCGTGGTGTGGGTCATCGCGATCGTGTGGATGATGGCCGTGCTCGGGGTCGAGGCGTCGACGCTGCTGACGAGCGCAGGACTGATCGGCGTCGCGCTCGCATTCGGCGCGCAGAACCTCTTGCGCGACCTGATCTCGGGCACGTTCATCATCTTCGAGGACCAGCTCGGCGTCGGTGACGTCGTCGACCTTGGGGTCGCGCCAACGGGGACCGTCGAAGAGGTGACCTTGCGTACGACGCGTGTGCGCGACGTCGAGGGCGTCGTGTGGCACGTCCCGAACGGGGAGATCAAGCGGGTCGGCAACAAGACGCAACAGTGGTCGCGCGCGGTGATCGACGTGCCGATCTCGAGCGCCGCCGATCTCGACCGGGCCCGACAGGTGATCAAGACGAGCGCTGACGAGCTCGCCCACGACGAGGTGTGGCGCTCTCGGGTGCTCGATGCCCCCGAGGTCTGGGGGGTCGAGTCGTTCACGCTCGACTCGATCACGATCCGCCTCGTGGTCAAGACTGCGCCCTCGGAGCAGTGGAACGTCGCGCGCGAGCTGCGGACTCGCCTCAAGAGTGCGCTCGACGCGGCCGGGATCGCGTTCCCGCGGCCGACACCGGTCGAATCCGATGACCCCCGACACAAGCCGCCTGGGTAGCCTCCCGACTCGTGGCCGTCGTCATCGTCATCGCCGTGGTCGCGGTGTTGGTCGTCGCAGGTGGCGCGGCACTGCTGGTCTCGCGTCGACGAGCGCATCCGCGCGGTTGCGGGCGAGCCTCCGGCCCCACCGTCGCGCGGCGCACACAGTACGCGCGCCGTCGACACGGCTCCGCCCACGCCGACGGTCGAAGAGCTCGAACAGATGCTGCAGGCGGAGGCGCCGCCGATCGAGGCGCCCGCGCCCGAAGCGCCTGAGGCGCCGGAACCGCCGGTCATCGAAAAGCCGCGTCTGCGCGACCGCCTGGGCCGCACGCGCAGCGCGTTCACGGGCGCGTTCGGCCGTCTGCGCGGCCGCGAGATCGACGACGAGACGTGGGAGGAGCTCGAAGAGGCGTTGCTGCTCGCCGACGTCGGCATGTTGACGACGACACGCTTGCTCGACGCGGTACGCGACACGCGCGAAGGACGCGTCGATCAGCGAACCCGACGACCTCGTCGGCCTCATTCGCGACGAAGTGACAGCGCTCCTGGACGACGACACCGCCGATCGCACGCTGCGAGCGACCGCGGGCGAGCCGAACGTCTGGATGTTCGTCGGCGTGAACGGCGTCGGCAAGACCACGACGATCGGCAAGCTGGCGTCGCAGCGCGTCGCCGACGGTCACCGCGTCGTGCTGGCCGCGGCCGATACGTTCCGCGCCGCGGCGGCCGATCAGCTCGGGCTGTGGGCCGAGCGTACGGGCGGCGACCTCGTGCGCGGCCAAGAAGGCGCCGACCCGGGGTCGGTCGTGTTCGACGCGATGGCCGCCGCGAACAGCCGTGGGGCAGATCTCGTGCTGGTCGACACGGCCGGCCGCCTTCACACGAAGAGCAACCTGATGGAGGAGCTGAAGAAGCTCCGCCGCATCGTCGATCGCACGCCGGGCGCGTGCAAGGAAGTGTTGCTCGTCATCGACGCGTCGACCGGTCAGAACGGTCTCGTCCAGGCGAAGCAGTTCGCCGAAGCAGTCGACGATCAGCGGAATCGTGCTCACAAAGCTCGACGGCACCGCGAAAGGCGGCATCGTGCTGGCGATCCAATCCGAGCTCGGCATCCCCGTGAAGGTCGTCGGCATCGGTGAAGGTATCGGCGACCTCGTCACGTTCGATCCGCGGGAGTTCGCGGCCGCGCTCTTCGAAGGCGACCAGGGCTAGTCGTTCGCGCGCAGGGCGATATCGCGCCTCGCCGCCGCCGCAGGTCGAGGACGAGGTGATTTCGCAACGAGCGGTCTGTTCTGCGCGGCCGAAGCCCGCAGGTACCATGATCCCCCTGTGTTCGACGCGCTGAGCGAACGTCTCGACGGCATCTTCTCCCGGGTCCGCAACCGCGGGCGGATGACCGAACGTGACATCGACGAGGTCTCCCGCGAGATTCGCGTCGCACTCCTCGAAGCAGACGTCAACGTCCGCGTCGCTCGCGCGTTCATCAATCGCGTCAAGGAGCGCGCGGTCGGCGAGGAGCTGTCGAAGAGCCTGACGCCGGGCCAGCAATTCATCAAGATCGTGCACGAACAGCTCGTTGACACGCTGGGTGGCACCACCGGCAAGCTTGCGATGAGCCCGAAGCCGCCGACTGTCCTGATGCTCGCCGGCCTGCAGGGTTCGGGCAAGACGACCGCGGCGGGCAAGCTCGCGCGGCTTTTGAAGTCGCAGGGTCTGCACCCCCTGCTCGTCGGCGCCGACTTGCAGCGCCCCGCCGCGGTCGAGCAGCTACGCGTGCTCGCGGATCGGGTCGACGTGCCGTTCTACAGCGAGCCGAGCGATCCGGTACGCGTTGCGCGCGGCGCCATCGGCGAAGCGGAACGGCTCGGTCGCAACATCGTGATCGTCGACACCGCCGGCCGGTTGCAAATCGACATCGAGCTCATGGACGAGCTGCGCGCGATCGACACGGCCGTGCAACCGCAGAACACGTTGCTCGTCGTCGACGCGATGACCGGCCAGGAGGCCGTCAACGTCGCGGAGGCGTTCAACGAAGCCGTCGGTCTCGACGGCGTGATCCTCACCAAGATCGACGGCGACGCGCGCGGCGGCGCGGCGCTGTCGGTGAAGGAAGTCGTCGGCAAGCCGATCCTGTTCGCCGGTACGGGCGAGAAGCTCGAAGACTTCGAGTCGTTCCATCCCGACCGTATGGCGAGCCGCATCCTCGGCATGGGCGACGTGCTCACGCTGATCGAGAAGGTGGAGACCACCTTCGAGGCGGACGAGAAGCGCAAGGCCGAGGAGATCCTCGAAAGCGGGCGCCTCACGCTCGAGGACTTCCTCGACCAGATGCAACAGGTCAAGCGCATGGGACCGCTGCAAAACGTGCTCGGCATGTTGCCCGGCATGCCCAAGGAGATTCGCAACGCCGAGATCGACGACAAGGAGATCGCCCGCGTCGAGGCGATCATCCGGTCGATGACGCCCGACGAGCGGCGCCGTCCCGAGATCATCAACGGCTCGCGCCGTACGCGCATCGCGACGGGCAGCGGGACCTCGACGACGGAGGTGAACAACCTGCTGAAGCAGTTCAAGCAGGTGCAGCAGATGATGAAGACGATGCCGGGCGTCGCGCGGAAGGTGAAGGGCAAGAAGAACAAGAAGGGCAAGGGCCCGAAGACGCCGATTGGCGGCGGGCTGCCTGCCGGCTTCCCCGGCCTTCCCGAGCTCTGACGTAGACTTGCTCGCCGTTCCTCGCGGCAGATGCCGTGCCTCGTATGCAGGAGTTGTTCGTTGGCCGTCAAGATCCGTTTGATGCGCGTCGGGAAGAAGAAGCAGCCGTCGTACCGGCTCGTCGTCGCCGATGCGCGCAGCCCGCGTGATGGGCGGTTCATCGAGATCATCGGGCACTACTCGCCACGCCAGGAGCCGTCGGTCGTGACGGTCGACAGCGACCGCGCGCTGCACTGGCTCGCGAACGGCGCGCAGCCCACGGAGCAGGCCGCGAAGATCCTCGAGATCTCCGGCGTGTGGGACACGTACAAGCAGTCGACCGGCAAGGCCGCAGCCGCGAAGCCCAAGCCGAAGACCCCCAAGACCGGAGGGGGTCGAGGAAGCACCCGAGCCCGCGGATGCCGCACCGGCTTCCGCGGCACCCGCCGCGGAAGGGACGCCAGTGAACGCATCGGCCGACGAGGTGTCGAGCTCGGAAGCATCATGAACGACCTGAACGACGACGACTTCGAAGAAGACGACGACGATTTCGACGACGAGGTTGCGCCCGAGGGCAACCGCGTCGTCGGGGCGCGTGCGCGAGCGTCGGTCGAGCTCATCGCGCGGCATCTCGTCGACGACCCCGACGGTGTGTTCGTCGACACGCAGGAGCGTCGTGACACGGTCGCGCTGCTGATCCACGCGAGCCCCGGCGATCTCGGTCGGGTAATCGGCAAGCGCGGCCGGGTGATCCAGGCAGTCCGTCAGCTTGCGCGCGCGTCGGGATCGACCGAAGGCGTGCGGGTCACGGTCGACGTCGCGGAGTAGCGCTTGCGGCTGGAGGTCGGGCGCATCGGTCGCGCGCACGGCTTGCAGGGCGACGTCAGCGTCGTACCCATCTCGAACCGTCCCGAGCGCTTCGCGCCCGGCTCGACGTTGTACGCGGGCGAGCGAGCCCTCGTCATCGTCGCGTCGCGGCTTCACCAAGCACGTTGGCTGGTGCGGTTCGAGGGGGTCGAGAGCCGTGACGCCGCCGAGGCGTTGCGCAACAAGGTCTTGCTCGGCGACGCCGCCGCCGACGGGCACGACAGGCCCGACGGCGAGTTGTGGGTGCACGAGTTGATCGGTTCCGCGGTGCGAGATCGCACCGGTCGCGAGATCGGCCGCGTCGTGGCCGTCGAAGCGAACCCTGCGCACGATCTCCTCGTGCTCGACTGTGGCGCGCTGGTCCCTGTGGTCTTCGTCGTGTCGACCGAACCCGGCGTCGTCGTGGTCGACCCGCCCGATGGCCTGTTCGACCCGTGAGACCTCATGGCGGGGGACCGCTACGCCCGAGCGACGGACTGCGTCGCGAGGACAGTCATGCGGATTGACGTCTTTACGATCTTTCCGGAGTACCTCGACGCGCCGTTACGTGTGTCATTGGTCGGCAAGGCCCGCGCGTCGGGATTGCTCGACATACGGCTGCACGATCCCCGTGCCGCCACAACTGACCGCCATCGCACCGTCGACGACGAACCGTTCGGTGGCGGCGCCGGCATGGTGATGAGGCCCGAGCCCCTGTTCGACGCGGTCGAGGAGGCGCGACCGCCGCGACCTCTGCTGTTGCTCTCGGCGAGTGGTCGACGCCTTGACGACGCGTTCGCGCGCGGCTCGCGGCGGCCGACGGCTTCTCGCTCATTTGCGGACGCTACGAAGGCGTTGACCAGCGAGTCGCCGACCACCTCTGCGACGGCGAACTGTCGGTCGGCGACTTCGTGCTGGCCGGCGGCGAAGCCGCGGCACTCGTCGTCATCGAAGCAGTCACACGCTTGCGCGCCGGCGTGCTCGGCAATGAGGATTCCACCGTCGAAGAATCGTTCGGCGACGGGTTGCTCGAATACCCGCAGTACACGCGGCCGGCGGTGTTCCGCGGCTGGGAGGTTCCCGAAGTGCTCCGCTCGGGAGACCACGCGCGCATCGATCGCTGGCGGCGCGCCCAGGCGTTGCGCAGGACGGCCGCGCGCCGCCCCGACCTCCTCGCGCGCCAGCTCTCATCCGACGAGCAAGCGGCGCTCGACGAGTTCCCCGACCCGCCCGCGCCCCGCTAGCATCTCTCGTCTGCCCGCGCCCGCCATCGGGAGTCTCGCCATGAACCGCACCGATCTCGTCGATCGCGCCCAGCTCCGCGACGACGTCCCCGAATTCGCTCCCGGCGACACGCTGAAGGTGCACGTCCGGGTCGTGGAGGGCAACCGCCAGCGGGTCCAGGTCTTCCAGGGTGTGGTCATTCGCCGCCAGGGCAGTGGCGCGCGCGAGACCTTCACGGTCCGCAAGGTCAGCTTCGGTGTCGGCGTGGAGCGGACGTTCCCGGTCCACTCGCCGATCATCGCCCGCATCGAGCCGGTCACGCGGGGTGACGTACGGCGCGGCAAAGCTCTACTACCTGCGCGACCGGATCGGCAAGGCCGCCAAGGTCAAGGAAAAGCGCACCTGACCTGCGCTTTCGCGAGAAATTCGGGGTTTCTCCACGGTCGGGGCGACCCCGGATCCGGCGTAGCATGGCGCCCGTGAGCGCCGAGGATCTGGAGCGGTACGAGACCGAGATCGAGCTCCAGCTGTACCGCGAGTATCGCGACGTCCTTCCGATGTTCCAGTTCGTCGTGGAGACCGAACGACGCTTCTACCTCGCCAACGACGTCAAGCTCGACGTCAAGACCGACAACGGCCGGACGTACTTCGATCTCATCTTGCGCGACGCGTGGGTGTGGGACATGTACCGCCCGACACGCTTTGTCGCCGACGTCCACGTCGTCACTTTCAAGGACGTGAACGTCGAGGAGCTTCCCGGCAAGGACATCTAGCTCGCAAGGGGGCTCGCATGGTCACCGCCCGGCGCATCGTGGGGGACGCCGGAGAGGACGCAGTCGCCGCGTGGTACCAGGCCGCCGGCTATGAGATCGTCGCCCGCAACTGGCGTGTGCGCGCGGGCGAGCTCGATGTTGTCGCACGGCGCGGCACGACGATCGTCGTCTGCGAGGTGAAGACCCGCCGCAGCGACGTCTACGGCGTGCCTGCCGAAGCGGTGAGCGCACGAAAACAAGCACGTATTCGCGCGCTCGCAGCGCAGTGGCTCGGCGCACACCGCGGCCGCGCCGAGGTCGTGCGCTTCGACGTCGCCGCCGTCCGTCCCGACGGTCGGGGAGCCTGGGTCGTCGAGGTGATCGAGGCCGCGTTCTAACGGCGGCGGTGCCTTGCGCGCGCCGCGCGGAACCAGCAGCCGGTGTGCCAGTGACGGCGATCCTCGGGCGCGTATCTCGGCACGACGACCTCGTGGCCTTCGCCGACGCGGATCTCGTGGTCGCAACCGGGGCAGCGGTATTCCTTCACCGCCTCGTACGGCTGGACGTGTCGCACGTCGGGGTCCGGGTGATCGCCGGTGCCGTCATACCTCAGGCCAAGTACGGTAACCCGCCGTGACTGCCGGGCTGGCCGTGGAGCGGGACGATGGCATCGTCACGCTGACCATCGAGCGGCCCGAGCGCAAGAACGCGATCACCATCGAGATGTGGATCGGGCTCACCACGCTGTTCGACGACATCGCACGCAGCCGCGACGATCGAGTGCTCGTGATCACCGGCGCCGGCGACGCGTTCTGCTCGGGAGCAGACCTCGCGGACGCCGCGGAAGGCGGCGGACCCGGCGGCGTCGGCAACTCGGTTGCGTCGATGCGCGACGTCGGACGTGCCGCGCTCCGACTCCACGAGCTGCCAATCCCCACCGTGGCAGCCGTGAACGGCGTCGCCGCCGGCGCAGGCTGCAACCTCGCGCTCGGCTGTGACCTGATCGTCGCCTCGGAGCGCGCGCGTTTCACCGAGATCTTCGCCAAGCGCGGGCTCGTCCTCGACTTCGGGGGGTCGTGGCTCTTGCCCCGACTCATCGGGATCCATCGCGCGAAGGAGCTCGCGTTCCTCGCGGACGTCATCGACGCGCCCGAAGCCGAGCGCATCGGGCTCGTCAACCGTGTAGTGCCCCACGATCTGCTCCGCGACGAGGTGCACACGCTCACGACCCGGCTCGCGAACATGCCGCCGCTGCAGCTCGCGGTGATCAAGCGCCAGCTGAACGATGGCTTCAATCGCACGATGGCAGAGGCGATCGAGTTCGAGGACGTTGCCCAGTCGCTGATGTTCTCATCGCGCGATTCCGCGGAAGCGCTGCTCGCGTTCATGCAAAAGCGCGAGCCGCGTTTCACCGGCGAGTAACAGAAGCGATCGCACAGCGTGCGGACCGGAGCGAACGCGTTGCTCCCTGCGACACGTCCGTGGACGCGTGTCGCCGTGCACGCTGCGACGCGTCACAGCGGCCACCACAAGCCCCGATGCCTGCGTAACCGGCCGCTGCGCTCGAGGGCTCGTAGCGCGCGCCCGAGACGCTCGGCCGGCAACGCGCACTTTCGCTCTATCTCGTCGATCGTCGCTCCGTCGCCGGCGATCACACGCAGCAGCTTGCGCTGGTCGGGATCGGATTGGGCTTTGGGGGCAGGCGCCCAGCCGCCCTCCTCGGTGCCGCCCCGGCCGATCGCGAACAGCACATCGGCGGGGTCGAGCAACGGCTTCGCGCCGTCGGCGATCAGCGCGTTGCACCCGGCCGCGGCCGGGTTCCGGCGCGAGCCAGGCAGCGCGTAGACGTCGCGGCCGTAGTCGAGCGCGTACCGGGCGGTGATCGTCGCGCCGCCCGTGCTGCCCGGCTTCCACCACGACCGTGGCGTCGCCCAGCGCGGCGATGATCCGGTTGCGGATCGGGAAGCGCCACGGCTGCGGCTGCGTGCCGTAGGCGTTCTCGCCGACGACGAGCCCGCGTTCGCGGACCCGTGCATACAGCCGCTCGTGGCGCCTCGGATAGACGATGTCGAGCCCGGTCGCGACGACTCCCACTGCCAGCCCGCCCGCATCGAGCGCACCCTCGTGCGCGGCCGCGTCGATCCCGATCGCGAGCCCGCTGATCACCGTGATACCGGCACGCGCGCACAGAACGCGCCGATCTCTCGCGCGTCGGCAATACCCATTGGCGTGGCCGCGCGCGTGCCGACGACCGCCACGCGCGGCGCGTCGAACGCGTCGGGCCGGTCGCCTTCACCGAGCAGGACGCGTGGCAACCGAGCGTCGACCATCTCGTCGAGCTCGTCGGCGTCGCGCAGCGGGAAGTCGCCGCGTCCGCGCTGCCATCGGTGTACCGCGCGGCTCACCAGAGGTCCTCGCGCACATAGACCGCCCGATCGACGTCGGCGACGGTGATCTCCGAGCGGTCGGCGAGGTCGGCCACCGTGCGGGCAACGCGACGGATCCGCGCCGCGCCCCTTCCGGTCAGCGTGCGGGTCTCCGACCAGGCGTGCCATGCCGCACGCGTGTCACCGGAAAGTGCCGCGAATCGCTCGAGCGCACCGGCGGGCACATGTGCGTTGCGCCGCCAGGCGGTGGCCCGCAATCGCGCCCGCTGTCGCTCGACGGCGCCGTGGACACGCGCCGCGGTCTCGGCCGACGACTCGCCGCGCTCGGCGCCCGCCTTGTGGATCTCGAGGCGGATGTCGAACCGATCGAGCAGCGGCGCCGACAATCGGCGCGCGTAGCGAGCCCGCTGCGCGTCGTTGCAGCGGCAGTGCTCGGACGCCCGCCCGCACGGGCACGGATTCGCGCACGCGACCAACAAGAAGTCGGCGGGAAACGTGATCGTGCCCGACGCCCGGCTCACGCGCACCACACGCTCCTCGAGCGGTTGCCGCAGCGACTCGAGGACGGCTGCCGGGAACTCGGGCAGCTCGTCGAGGAAGAGCGCGCCGCGGTGCGCGAGCGAGATCTCGCCGGGGTGTGGACGAGAACTGCCGCCGCCGATCAACGACACCGCCGACGCGCTGTGGTGCGGCGCGCGAAACGGCGGATCGGTACGCAGCGCGGAGCTCCGTCCGGTGCCGGCGGCGGAGTGAACGGTCGCCACCTCGAGTGCCTCATCGGGCGTGAGCGGCGCCATGATCGTGGGCAGGCGGCGGGCGAGCATCGTCTTGCCGACGCCGGGAGGCCCGACGAACAATGCGTGGTGCGCGCCCGCAGCCGCGATCGCGAGTGCGGAGCGGGCGAACTCGAGCCCGCGCACGTCGGCGAGGTCGAGCGGCTCGTCGGTGTCGTCGGGCGCGCACGACAGGGGCGGCGGCGCCGGCAGATCGGGCCACGCCAGCTCGTCTTTGATGCACCACGCGAGCTCGCCGAGCGTGCGCGCGACGCGTACCTCGCGCGCCGGGCACGAGCGTCGCCTCGGCCGCGTTCGCTTCGGGCACGATCACGTGTGCCACACCCGACGCGACCAGCGCCCTTACGAGCCCGAGCGCGCCGACGACCGGGCGGACGCGACCGTCGAGCCCGAGCTCGCCGAGCACGGCGATGTCGTCGAGCGCGCCCGCCGGCAGCGTGTCGTTGGCGTGCAGCAGCGCCAGCGCGATCGCCAGCTCGAGGCCGGCGCCGGCCTTCCGCACCGCAGCCGGAGCGAGGTTCACCGTGATGCGCGTCTTGGGGTAGTCGAGGCCCGACGACAGCAGCGCCGCCCGCACGCGCTCGCGGGATTCGCGCCCCGAGGTGTCGGGCAGGCCGACCACCGTGTAGCCCGGCAACCCACGCGACACGCAGACCTCGACGGTCACGATCCGACCGTCGATTCCTTCGAGCACCGCGCTGCGGACCGACGCGAGCATCACCGACCTCCCCGAACGGGCACTCACCAGATGGGCCCGGATGGGCCCGGATGGGCTACGAGTCGGTCGTTCACCGCGACCACGACGGCAACTCGGATGTTACGACGAGGGTGGGACAGTCTCGGGGCCCGATCCCGCGGCCGGTCGGGGTGGCAGTTCCCGGGCTGTAGCGTGGGCGCCCGTGCCGAGCGATCCGGACGCCTTCGTGGCGTCGCTGACTGCGCTGAGCGAGCACACCCGGCGTGCCTACGGCCACGACGCCCGGGAGTTCGTCGCCTGGTGCGAGCGCGGCGCTTGCACCGATCCCGGCGGCCTCGACCACCGGACCGTCCGCCGCTACCTGGCGTATCTGCAAACACGCGGGTTCGCCCGTCCGACGATCGCTCGCAAGGCCGCCGCGGTGCGCGCCTACGCCCGCTTCCTGCGCCGGCGCGGTGTCCTGCACCGGGATCTCGCGGCGACCGTCCAGACGCCGCCGGCGGCTCGGAAGCTGCCGAGAATGCCCAAAGCCGCCGATGCCGCCGCGATGCTCGCCAGTGTCAAGAACGCTGCCGTCCCTGATGAGATGACGCGCGTACCGCGCGCTCCGTGACCTCGCTCTGCTCGAGTTGCTGTACGGCGCGGGCCTCCGCGTCAGCGAATGCTGTGGTCTCGACACCTGCGACGTCGATCTCCGCAACAGCACGGTGACCGTGCTCGGCAAGGGTGCGAAGGTGCGGCGGCTCCCGCTCGGCGAACCGGCGCAGGACGCGCTTCGTGGGTACCTGGTCGACGGTCGCGCCCACCTGCTCGGCGTCGGCGCTGCGGACGACCCACTGTTCCTCAACGCGCGGCGACGGCGTATGACGCCACGCGACGTACGCCGGGTGCTCATACGATATCCGCTGCCCGACGGACGCGCGCTGAATCCTCACGCTCTGCGTCACGCGTATGCGACGCATCTCCTCGAAGGCGGCGCCGATCTCAGAGCGGTTCAGGAGCTGCTCGGACACGCCGATGTGGGGACGACGCAGATCTACACGCACGTCACTCGCGAGCGGTTGCGATCTGTCTATTCACGGACGCATCCAAGGGCCTAGGGACGGGGCAACAGACGTGGACGAGTCCGCCGCGGACATCGCCGAACTTTGGCGTGAGTACAAAGACGGGGGGACGCGCAACGCGCGCGAGCGTCTGATTCTCCACTACTCGCCGCTCGTGAAGTTCGTCGCGGGGCGTGTTGCCGCCGGACTCCCCCAGAACATCGAGCAGTCCGACCTCGTCAGCTACGGCATCTTCGGGCTGATCGACGCGATCGACAAGTTCGATCCGGGCCGCGGATACAAGTTCGAGACGTACGCGATCTCCCGCATCAAAGGTGCGATCATCGACGAGCTCCGGTCGATCGACTGGGTGCCCCGCTCGGTGCGCGCCAAGGCCCGCGCCATCGAGCAGCGCGTACTCCAAGCTCGAAAACGAGCTGCGCCGCAGCCCCGACGACAAAGAAGTCGCCGCCGAGCTGGGCGTCAGCGAAGACGAGCTCGCGACGACGCTCGGCCAGATCAGCTTCGTCGGCGTGGTCGCGCTCGACGAGTTGCTGTCGGCCGGATCGGAACGGGGGAGTGGTGCCACCGTCGGCGACACGATCGCAGGCGGCGGGCACGACCCGGTCGAAGCGTTCGAGTCCGAAGAGATGCGCCAGGTGCTTGCCGACGCCATCAACCGCATGCCCGATCGCGAGCGCCTGGTGCTGACGCTCTACTACTACGAAGGTCTCACGCTCGCCGAGATCGGCAACGTGCTCGGCGTCACCGAGAGCCGCGTCTGCCAGATCCACACCAAGGCGATCTTCCAGCTCCGCTCACGCTTGAGCGAACCGCTCCCCGAACGCGGCATCGTGACGTAATTCTTGGTCGCGCTCGCTGCGGCGCAGGATACCTGCGCCGCGGACGCTCGCCGCTCCCGCCAGTTCGCGGCGCTGCGCTTCGCTCACGGGCCTCGTGGGCAGTCCGCCCGCCGTGCGCAGGATACCTGCGCCGCGGACGCTCGCCGCTGCCGCCAGTTCGCGGCGCTGCGCTTCGCTCACGGGCCTCGTGGGCAGTCCGCCCGCCGTGCGCAGGATACCTGCGCCGCGGACGCTCGCCGCTGCCGCCAGTTCGCGGCGCTGCGCTTCGCTCACGGGCCTCGTGGGCAGTCGGCCCCGCCGTGCGCAGGATACCTGCGCCGCGGACGCTCGCCGCTGCCGCCTGTTCGCGGCGCTGCGCTTCGCTCACGGGCCTCGTGGGCAGTCCGCCCGCCGTGCGCAGGATACCTGCGCCGCGGACGCTCGCCGCTGCCGCCAGTTCGCGGCGCTGCGCTTCGCTCACGGGCCTCGTGGGAAGTCCGCCCGCCGTGCGCAGGATACCTGCGCCGCGGACGCTCGCCGCTGCCGCCAGTTCGCTGCGCTGCGCTTCGCTCACGGCGAGGTGCTTCCGCGCCGTCGCTGTCGCTGCTGACCGCTAACGTGCACGACACTTCCCTTTGACCTTCCCCGTTGCCGTTTCGCGCTCCAGGGAGGTCATCCGTGCGACGTCTCACGCTCGTCGTCATCGCGATCTTGCTCTGTACCGCCACGCCGGCCCTGTCCGCCGACGCGTGGATCCGTCCGGTCGACGGGCCCGTCGTCAAAGGCTTCCAACCCCAGCTGATCCCGTTCGGTCCCGGCCATCTCGGTGTGCACTTCGCAGTGCCGGCGGGCACGCCCGTACGCGCGGCCGCAGCCGGCACCGTGACGTTCGCGGGCACCGTCGCGAGGGCCATGCACGTGGTCGTGGAGCACGCGAACGGTTGGCGCACCACTTACGCGTTCCTTGCGACGCGGCACGTCAGCCGGGGAGATCACGTCGACGCGGGCGAGATCGTCGGCACGACCGGCGGCGTCGGCCCCGGTCACGACGGCACGGTCTTGCACTTCGGTCTGCGCATCGGCGACGTCTACGTCGACCCGATGCGCTTGTTCGCCGCCCCAGATCTCGCCGCGCGCGTCCATCTCGCCCCGATCGACGGTGGCTGAAGTGCGCGATTCGTCCAGGGTCCGCACGCTGGGCCGACGGCTACTATGGCCCCCGCTTCCCGGGCGTCTCCCGGGCCGCAATCCCATTCCACCTGCCGCTCGCGGATCCCAAGGTGGCACCGACGGGACGTCCGATCGGTGCTCGCGCGTGCGGTCGAAGACAACCGAGGGAGGCGCGGCCGTGGCCGTCGTGAGCATGAAACAGCTGCTGGAGGCCGGAGTCCACTTCGGTCACCAGACCCGGCGCTGGAATCCGAAGATGCGTCGCTTCATCTTCGGCGAGCGCAACGGCATCTATATCGTCGACCTGCATCAGACGCTCGATCGCATCGACACCGCGTACCGCTTCGTCCGCGATACCGCCGCCGACGGCGGCACCGTGTTGTTCGTCGGAACGAAGAAGCAGGCACAAGAACCTGTCGAGCGGCAGGCGGCGGCGTGCGGCATGCCGTACGTGAACTTTCGCTGGCTCGGCGGCATGCTCACGAACTTCCAAACCGTGCACTCGCGCGTCGCGAAGCTGCGGGAGCTGCAACGCACGGTCGACTCCGGAGACATCGACCAGATGCCCAAGAAGGAAGGGCTGAAGGTTCGCCGTGACCTCGCCAAGCTCGAGCGCAACCTCGGCGGGATCAAGAATCTCGAGAAGATCCCGAGCGCGGTGTTCATCATCGACACCAAGAAGGAACACATCGCGGTGACCGAGGCGAACCGGTTGCACATCCCGGTCGTCGCGGTGGTCGACACGAACTGCGACCCCGACATCATCGACTACGTGATCCCGGGCAACGACGACGCGATCCGTTCCGCGCAACTGATGTGCCGGGTGATCTCCGACGCGGTCAACGAGGGCCGCGAGATCGGCCGCCGGCGCGGGTCCCGCCCCGGCACGCGCGCCGGCGACGGGGGTGCTCCCGTGGCCAGCCGCGGTCGCCGCCGCGCACTCCCGAGCAGGAGGCCGAGTTCCAACGCAAGCAGACCGAGGCCCGGGCCGCGGCCGCGGCGGCGCAGCGCGCGCGGGAAGCACGTCTGCAGGATCAGCGCGTGGAGGCCGAGCAGGCGACCGGGACCGCCGAGCCCGACGATCCCGCCCCCGCCCCGCCCGACACGAGCGAGACCGACAATGGCTGACATCTCCGCGAAGGAGGTCGCGGCGCTGCGCAAGGTGACCGGCGCCGGGATGATGGACTGCAAGAAGGCGCTCGCCGAGACCGGCGGCGACATGGATGCGGCGAAGGACTGGCTCCGCGAGAAGGGACTCGCCGCGGCCGGCAAGCGGGCGGGCCGTGCCGCCGACCAGGGCGCGATCGAGGTGCGCGTCGACGGCAACGTGGGCGTCATCGTCGAGCTCAACTGCGAAACCGACTTCGTCGCCAAGGGCGCGCCGTTCGCGGAGGCGCTCGCGCAAGCTCGCGCAGCTCGTTGCCGGCGAGGGCGACGACGATCTCGTGAACAAGAAGATCGAGGGCTCGACCGTCGACGACTTCGTCAAGGGCCTCTCGGGCACGCTCGGCGAGAAGATGGAGCTCGGACGGGTCCATCGCTTCGAGACCGCCGACGGGTTGATCGACGGCTACAAGCACGTCCAGAACGAGCGCGGCACGGTGGGTGTGATCGTCGAGATGGTCGGCGTCGACGCCAACGATGTAAAGGCGCGCGCGGTCGCGCACGACATTGCGCTGCACATCGCGAGCGCCGCACCGGGCTACGTCAGCCGCGACGAGGTGCCGGCCGACGTGATCGACAAGGAGCGCGGCGGTCCTCGAGGCGCAGACGCGCGAAGAGGGCAAGCCCGAGCCGGCGTGGCCGAAGATCATCGAGGGCAAGCTCAACGGGTTCTTCAAGAAGGTCGCTTTGGTCGATCAGCCGTTCGTGAAGGACAACAAGCAGACGATCGGCGCGCTGGTGTCGGCGCTCGGTCCGCATGCAACGGTGCGCCGGTTCGCACGAGTGAAGATCGGCGAGGAATAGTCAAGCCGCGCCCACGAAGAGAGACCGAGGATTGCCGATGACCGCGAGCCGGTACCGCCGAGTGGTGCTCAAGCTCTCGGGTGAGGCGTTTGCCGATCGGGACGACAGACTTCGGCATCGACTCCAACGTCGTGCAGCGCATCGCCGAAGAAGTCACCAAGGCGCGGGCCGACCTCGGCGTGGAGATCGCGATCGTCGTCGGCGGCGGCAACATCTTCCGCGGGATGAGCGGCGCGACGCGTGGCATGGACCGGGCCCGCGCCGACTACATGGGCATGCTCGCGACGGTGATCAACGCGCTCGCGATGCAGGATGCGCTCGAGTCGCTCGGGCAACCGACGCGTGTGCAGACCGCGATCACGATGTCGCAGGTCGCCGAGCCGTACATCCCGCTGCGGGCGATCCGGCACCTCGAGAAAGGCCGGCTGGTGATCTTCGCGGCCGGCAACGGCAACCCGTACTTCACGACCGACACGACGGCGGCGTTGCGTGCCGCGGAGATCGGCGCCGAAGCCGTGCTGAAGGGCACCCACTCGGGCGTCGACGGCGTCTACAGCGCCGACCCGCGCACGCATCCCGACGCGGTGAAGATCGAGACGCTCACTCACTTCGAGGTGCTGAGCCGCGGCCTGCAGGTGATGGACTCGACCGCGATCACGTTCTGCATGGACAACTCGCTTCCGATCATCGTCTTCGACGTGACGCAGCAGGGCAACATCATCAAGGCGCTGGTCGGCGACCCGATCGGCACGCTCGTCAGCACCCAGGAGGGCAAGTGACGCATCCGAAGGTCGACGAAGCGAAGGATCGGATGCACAAAGCCGTCGTCCACCTGCAGGACGAGTTCGGCGCGATCCGCACCGGCCGCGCCGCGCCCGCACTCGTCGAGAAGCTCAAGGTCGACTACTACGGCAGCGAAGTGCCACTGCAGCAGCTCGCGGGCATCACGGTACCGGAGGCGCGCGTGCTGATGATCGCCCCGTACGACAAGGGCGCGGTGAAGGCGATCGAGAAGGCGATCCAGTCGAGCGATCTCGGGGTGAACCCGAACAACGACGGCACGGTGATAAGGGTGACGTTCCCGGAGCTCACCGGCGAGCGCCGCAAGAGCCTCGTGAAGGTCGTGAAGAAGCAGGCCGAAGAGGCGCGGGTGGCGGTCCGCAACGTGCGACGGCACATCCGGCAGGACCTGGAGCGCGACAGCGAGATCTCCGAAGACGAGGTCAACCGCCTCGAAAAGGAGCTCGAGAAGCTGACCCACGACGTCGTTGCCGAGATCGACACGATGGTGGGGCACAAGGAGACGGAACTCCTCGAGGATTGACGCTCGGCCGGGCCCGCCGGTGCCGGATGGCCCGTACCGCGGGGCAGCACCTAGCCTGGCTCGGCCCCCGAGCCGAGCGGAGGCGAACCGGGCGACCGGCGGGCAGCGCGGCGGGGCCGAGCGGCCGGTTGCCGCCGGCACGCAAGCGAGCCATCGGCAAGCGGGCGATGGGGAGGTCACGTGGACGGCAAGGACTCCGAGCAGAAGGCGGCGACGCCGGCCGAGGGCGTTCGCATTCTCGGCGCGGAAGAGGCCCAGGCGGCGCTCGCCGCCGACCACGAGGAGCGGATCGGGACGCGCGGCCAGCCGACCCTCGACCTGCCCGACGCGGAGCGGTCAGAGCGCGCGGAGTCCGATGACGACCGCGAGCGCGACGTCCCGTATCCCGCCGCGGGGCCGACGTGGAGCGCGGGCGAGATCGGCGAGGCGCCGGCGCAGGGTCCGGAACCCGAGACCGGAACCGGCGAGGTGCCGCCCCTGCCGCACTGGACCGAACCGCCGACGGGAGCGGTGCCGGCCATCTTCGCCGACGACTCCGCCGAACAGGACGCGCTCGACGACGATCTCGACGCGTGGACGACGATCGCGGGAGGCCAAGCGCGCTTCCGCGCCGACGACTCGGACTGGGCCGAAGCCGACGCGTTCGCATTTGGGCCCGAAGCTCGAGAGAAGCTCGGCGCGCTCGACGAGGCAGGGCCCGTCGACGAGGAAGCCGCTTTCGCCGAGGAGCTCGCGGCCAAGCGCCGCCGCCGTCCGGTTCCGGCGCGAGCGCGCGCCCGGCCCCGTCCGGCGCGGGTTCCGCCGCCCGACAGCGACGCGCCCGTGGGAGCCGCATCGGGACGCGACCTGCCGACCGCGATCATGACCGGCGCCGCGATCGCGGTCGTCGCGCTCGTGTCGTTCCGCTACACGACGTGGACAGCGGTCTTCGCGTCGTTGATCGTGGGCGTCGCGACCGTGGAGCTGTGCAACACGCTGCACACGAAGGGCATACGCCCGGCGACGTTGCTCGCGCTGACAGGCAGCGTGACGTTGCCGCTCGCCGCGAAGCACTACGGACCCGGGGCCTATCCCGCGTACTTCGTGTTGATGGTCATCTTCTCGATGTTGTGGTTCCTGTGGCAGGTGACGCCCGGCCGCCCCCTCATCGGCGTTGCCACGACGGTGTCTGCGTTCGCGTACGTCGGAGGGCTCGGCGGGTTCGCAGGGTTGTCGCTGGCGTCGCGCGACGGCGTCGGGATCATCCTCGGCCTCGCGTTCTGCACGGTCTCGTACGATGTCGTGGGCTTCTTCGTCGGCTCGCAGTTCGGCCGCAGTCGTGTCGCACCGAACATCTCGCCGAACAAGACCGTCGCGGGCACGCTCGCGGGGATGATCGCGAGCGTGCTCTTCGGTTTCGTCGCCGCGGGGTCGATCGCGCCATGGAACCATTCCAAGGGCTTCGTGCTCGGGCTCCTGGTCGCCGGCGGGGCATTCCTCGGCGACCTGTGCGCGTCGATGATCAAGCGTGACATCGGTGTCAAGGACTTCGGTTCGCTGCTCCCCGGCCACGGGGGGGTGCTCGACCGCTTCGACGGGCTGCTCTTCTGCCTGCCGATCGCCTACTACCTCGCGCTCCACTGGAACCTCGTCTGACTCTCGCCGCTCGGGGCCCGATCGACGAGCGGGGACCGTAACCTGACCCCGTGACCCGCGGTGTCGTGATCCTCGGATCGACCGGGTCGATCGGCACGCAGGCCCTCGACGTGCTGTCGCGCCACCGCGATGCGTATCGCGTGGTTGCGCTCGCCGCCGGCCGCAACACGGAGCTGCTCGCCCGCCAAGCCGCCGACTTCGACGTTCCCGCCGACCTGGCGCGGCGCATGCGCCGACGATCCCGAGGCGCTCGCGGAGCTCGCCGGGCACCCCGATGCCGACGTCGTCCTGAACGCGGTCGTCGGCTTCGCAGGGCTGCCCGCGACGCTCGCGGCGTTGCACGCCGGCAAGCGGCTCGCGCTCGCGAACAAGGAGAGTTTGATCGCCGCCGGGCCGGTGGTCGCCAAGGCGCGGGCGGCCGGCGGCGGAGACATCGTTCCGGTCGACTCCGAGCACTCGGCGATCTACCAATGTGTGCGCGGTGGGCGCGCCAGCGAGGTTCGCCGCATCGTTCTCACCGCAAGCGGCGGACCGTTCCGCGGTCGTGGCAAAGGAGAGCTCCGAGATGTCACGCGTGCCGACGCGCTCGCGCATCCGACGTGGAACATGGGCGCGAAGATCACGATTGACAGTTCCACCCTGATGAACAAGGGCCTCGAGGTGATCGAGGCGCATGAGTTGTTCGACATCGGGTTCGACGACATCGATGTCGTGGTACATCCTCAATCGATCGTGCACAGCATGGTGGAGTTCGTCGACGGCGCGACGATCGCGCAGCTCTCGCACCCCGACATGCGCCTCCCGATCGGTCTCGCCCTCAGCGCGCCGGAGCGTTTGCCGGAGGCGTACGGCGCAATCGACTGGTCGCGAGTGCGCGACCTCACCTTCGAGCTGCCCGACCTGAACACGTTCCAATGCTTGGCGCTCGCGTACGACGCGGGGCGCCGCGGTGGCACCGCGCCGGCGGTGCTCTCAGCCGCCAATGAGGTTGCTGTGCAATGCTTCCTCGACGGACGCATCGAGTGGCACGAAATCCCAGCAATCGTGGAGGAAACGCTGAACGCAGGAACCGGAACCGCCGATGAGGTTTCCGACGTGCTCGACGCCGACCGCCGCGCGCGCATGACAGCCACCGCGATCGTCGAACGGAGGAGCGGCACGTGAGGGTCAAAGATCCTTTCGACGACATCGACGTCGCGAAACGCAAAGCGGTGTTGGTCTCGGCGTGCCTGTTGCTTGCTGCGATCGCGAGCGCGCTCGTGTGGCCGATCGTCACCGCGCTTGTCGCGATGATCCTCGCGTTCTTCATGATGATCATGCTGCACGAGTTCGGTCACCTCGTGATGGCGAAGCGCGCCGGCATGAAAGTCACCGAGTTCTTCGTCGGATTCGGTCCACGTCTGTGGTCGACCACGCGCGGGGAAACCGAGTACGGCGTGAAGGCGATCCCGCTCGGCGGGTACTGCAAAGTCATCGGCATGACCAACCTCGAGGAGGTCGCGCCCGAGGACGAGCCGCGTGCATATCGAGCGAAGCGCTGGGCGCCGAAGGTGCTCATGGCCGCGGCCGGACCGGCCACGCACTTCATCATCGCGATTGTGCTGATGTTCACGGTGCTCTTCTTCGCGGGCGACCTGCGTCATCGTTCGGCGACCACCACGCTCGACACGCCGACACCTGCCGCGCAAGCGTCCGGTTTGCGCAAGGGCGACGAGCTGATCGCGATTCGCGGACGGCAGGTCACCCGGTGGGAGCAGGTCCGCGACCTCGTCAATCCGCCCGATCAGCCCGCGCAGGCCGGCGAGACCGTGCAGTTCGTCGTGCGTCGTGGCGACGACGTGCTCACGATTCCGGTCACGCTCAGCGAGAGCAACGACGCCGGGCCCAAACGCGTCGTCGCCGGCGTGCAGCCGACGGTGTACACGCCGCACCCGGGGGTGATCGCGGCAGCCGCGAAAGCGCCGGGCGAGGTCGTGGCCGTGGCCCACGAAGCGGTGAACGCGCTCGGTCAGATGTTCTCACCGTCGGGCTTTTCGAACTACTTCCGGATCCTCTCGGGCGACAAGAGCGCCAAGACCGATCAGTCGATGCGATTCGTGTCGCCGATCGGATACGGGCGCACCGCGTACTTCGCGGTCCTCTCCGGCTGGGTGAACGCGCTCGGCCTGCTGATCGTCATCAACATCTTCGTCGGACTGTTGAACCTCACACCGCTGCTGCCGTTCGACGGCGGCCACATCGCGGTCGCGACGTACGAGTCGATCGCCTCGCGATTGCGCGGCCGTCGTGTGCAGGTCGACATCAACAAGCTGATGCCGATCACGATCGGCGTGCTCCTTGTCCTGGCCTTCATCTTCGTGTCGAGCGTGTACCTCGACGTCGCGAATCCGATCAAGAACCCGTTCTGAGCTCATAGGCGGCGCGCCGTAGGCTTGGTGCATGAAGCCGCGTCGCGTCACCCGCCAGGTCGTGGTCGGCTCGGTCGCTGTCGGCGGCGATGCGCCGGTATCGGTGCAGTCGATGACGACGACGAAGACCGCCGACGTCGAGGGCACGCTGGCACAGATCTACGCGCTCGCCGGCGCCGGCTGCGACATCGTGCGGTGTACCTGTAACGAGGAGGACGCCGCCGAGGGCCTCGCGCAGATCGTGCCCCGCTCGCCGGTCCCGATCGTCGCCGACATCCACTTCCAGTACAAGCTCGCGCTCGCCGCGATGGAGGCGGGTGTGCAGGCGCTTGCGACTGAACCCCGGCAACATCCGCAAGGCCGAGCACATCAAGGCGGTGGCGGCGGAAGCGAAGGCGCGCGCGATCCCGATCCGCATCGGCGTGAACGCCGGATCGCTCGATCCCGCGATGGCCGAACGGCACGGCGGCATCACGCCCGAGGCGCTGGTCGCGTCCGCGATGCACGAGCTCGACCTGTTCCGCGAGGTCGACTTCGACGACGTGAAGATCTCGGTGAAGGCGTCGAACGTGCCGCTGATGATCGACGCGTACCGGTTGCTGTCGGAGACGACCGACCATCCGCTGCACCTCGGCGTCACCGAAGCGGGTCCGATGCCGCAGGGACTGGTCAAAGGCGTCGCCGGCATCGGGACGCTGCTCGCCGAAGGCATCGGCGACACGATCCGCTTCTCGCTGACGGCCGATCCGGTCGAGGAGGCGAAGGCCGGGCCGCACGCTGCTCGAAGCGCTCGGTCTGCGCGAGCGCAAGGGACTCGACCTCGATCGCGTGCCCGTCGTGCGGGCGTGCCGAAGTCGACGTCATCCGCGTCGCCTCCGACGCGCAAGCCGCGCTCGAGTCGCGCAACATCCCGCTGCAGGTCGCGGTCATGGGTTGCGTCGTGAACGGGCCCGGCGAAGCGCGAGAGGCCGATCTCGGCATCGCCGCCGGCCGCGGCAAGGGTCACCTGTTCGTGAAGGGCCAGGTCGTGCGCGTCGTTCCCGAGGCCGAGATGGTCGCGGCGCTGATCGACGAGGCCGAGCGCATCATGGCCGAGGGCATCGAGGCACGCCTCGCCGCGGCCGACGAGAACGCCGCCGCGATCGCGGAAGCGACGCGCGAGGAGCTGCTGCAGATCCAAGGCCTCGACGCAAACCACGCGGGTGAACACATCAAAGAGATCCGGGAGATCACATCCTGATCCGGGACGCGACCGCGGCCGACGCGGCGCCGTCACCGCGGCTCGCGTTCGCACGCGCGACGGGCGTCGACACGCTGCGGATCGTTGGCGATCCCCACTCAGTCGCGTTCTACGAACGTCTGGGTGCGCGGCGCATCGGCGCCGTACCGTCGGCGTCGATTCCCGGCCGCGTCCTGCCTGCGTATGCCATCGGCGTAACCTCGACCGTGTGACGAATGCCGGCGCGCCCGTCGGACGGCGAGTGTTTCTCGGTCTGCTCGGGCTCGGCGTGACGGGTGTCGTCTTCGGCGAGAAGGTGTCGGAGTGGTTGTCCGACGTCGCCAAGCCGCTCGTGGAGCGCGACCCAACCGGGCTCTCGTCCGCACTTCCGGTCGAAGGCTTCCGCTACTACACGATCACCGGCGGGTTCCCGAAGCGCGTCGCCGCCGGACTACCGGCTGACGGTCGGCGGGCTCGTCGACAACCCGCTCACGCTCACGTACGACGAGATCCGCGCGCTGCCGCCGACCCGGCTGACGAAGGACTTCCAGTGCGTGACCGGCTGGCGGGTGCGCGACACGCACTGGACGGGAGTGCTGCTGCGCGACACTCCTCGACCGGGCCGGCGCGAAGCCGCCGGCCACCGCGCTGCGCTTCACGTCGTTCGACGGCGCCTACACCGAGAGCCTCACGCTCGACCAGGCACGCCGCGACGACGTCATCGTCGCGTACGAGCTCGAGAACGCAGCCGCTGTCGAGCAATCACGGCGGACCCGTGCGGCTCTACGTCGCGCCGATGTACGGCTACAAGTCGTGCAAGTGGCTCGACGGCATCGAAGTCGTCGACCACGTGATCCCCGGCTACTGGGAAGAGAACGGGTACGACGTCGACGGCTGGGTCGGCCGGTCGAACGGTCGTGACGATCCCGCCACGTCCGAATGAGCACGACGTCCGCGTGCTCAGGTTCGACCGCGTCGAGCGCGTGCGTGCACTGGTCGAACGCGGCGTTGTTCCTCGTGCTGATCCTCACCGGCGCGTCGTTGAAGATGGGCCTCGTTGTCGACACTCGTCGCGAACCGGCACCTCGTGAAGGACATCCACGTCTACGCCGGCCTGCTGCTGCCGGTCCCGCTGCTGTTCGCGCTCGCGTTGCCCGCCGGCCGGCAGCTGCGACGCGATCTCGGACGCGTCAACCGCTGGACGCGCCGACGACCGGCGTTGGTGGTCGAGCCGCGCACGCGCGGACGGCGCAGCTCGGCAAGTTCAATCCCGGGCAGAAGCTCAACGCGGTGTTCACGGGCGCGGTCGATCGTGCGTGATGCTGATGACCGGCTCGATCATGCGCTGGTACGAGCCGTTCTCCGACAGTTGGCGCACCGGCGCGACGTTCGTGCACGACTCGACGTGGCTCGTGGTCATGATCGTCGTGACCGGGCACATCATGATCGCCGTACGCGACTCCGACTCGTTGCGGTCGATGGTCGCGCGGCTGGGTGCCCGAGCAGTGGGCGCGCCGCGAGCGGCCGCGATGGTGGGCCGAGGTCGTACGCGGCGCGTGTCCGTCAGCGGATGCGCGGCCGGCGACGTCGGGCAGGCGGCGAGCAGCGGGGCCGCGAAGCCGGCGTTGCCGCACGCGAGGTGGCCGTCGGCGACTCGAAGAGGTGCGCGCCGTTGATGGCGTCGGCGAGCGCGAGCTGTAGTGACGACGCGCACGCCGCGGTCCTCGGTCGTGCGCACCACCGCGGTCGGCACGTCGACCTCGCTGATCCAACGGCGCGCGCGAGTACGTCCAGATCGAGTGGCCCGGCCTCGGAGATCATCCGCCAGTCGTGGCGCCGCATCTCGCTCGCGGCCCACAGCGAGAGCGTGCCGCTCGGCAGCGGTCACGAGCGGCAGCGCCGACAGCAGCCGTGTCCGAACGCCGGCGCGCGCGGCGGCGACGGTCGCGCGAGCATGCACGACTGGAAGATCACGCGCGACCGACGGTCGGGGAAGAAGCCGGCCGCGGTCGCGCAGAGCACGAGCCCGCCGACGAGGTCGCGGTGGCGGCGCCACAGCAACTGCGACGACCGGCCCGCCCATCGAGTAGCCGACGGCGATGACCGGCCCGGTGTCGAGCGCGTCGATCGTCGTCCGCGCAGTCGTCGGCGCACGTCGGCGAGCCGGAAGATCTTGCGCGTGCGGACACCCCGGCCGTGGCCGCGCAGATCGGGCGCGACGACGTGGAAGTGCGTCGGCCAGCGGCTCGAACGCCTGGAACCAGTTCAGCCCGCCCGCTCGCGACCCACCCGTGCAGGAGCAGCAGCGTGGGCGCGCCGGGCGGGCCCGGCAGCTCACGGACGAACGTCGTGCCGCGGCGCGGCAGCTCGAGCCGCCGCCCGAACGGGACCGGTACCCGACCGGCACCCGGCAGCGGCATCGTGACCGCTGCGGCCATGGCACTCCTCCCTGACGTGCTCCCCGCAGGTCATCCCTGCAGACACCACGTTTGTACTCTGACACGATCGTCAGAATCCAGCGCGGATATTCGTCATGTCCGCGATCCGTCAGAGATGGCACACCGTGAGGCAGTCGACACGGTACGGAATTTCGACACGTCCTGGCGGCCGGCGACGGTCGGGGTGCGTGGCGAGCACATCGCGGACCTCGTCGAGCACCGCGGTCTGCTCGGCGTGCGGGCAGCACCGCGACGTGACTGACCGACGCGACCCGCCGGACGACGCCATCGGGAGTGATCCGCTGCGTGTGGCGAAACTCCGCCGTCGTGCAGCGTCGCCGAACCCGGGCATCGCCGCGGAACGCGCTGTCGCGCCAGTTCTCGTGGTCGCGCCACGGGCGCGGCTTCTCGACGCGGTCCATGATCGACCAGACCTCGTCGACCCACGGCTCGCTGCGGTCGCGCGCGTTCCATATCGAGACCGAGCGCGCCGCCCGGTCGGATGCAACACGCGCCGGACCTCGGCGATCGCCCGGTCGTGGTCGAACCAGTGCCATGCCTGCGCGACGACGAGTCGCGTCGAGCGACGTCTGCGCGCAGCGGCATCGCCTCGGCCGTGCCCGCGACGATCGGCACGTCGGGCAGGACCGTACGGAACGTTGCGCGCATGCCCGGCACGGGCTCGATCGCGAGCAACTCGGCGCCCGCCGGTACGAGCAGGCGTGTCAGCTTGCCGGTGCCGGCGGCGAGGTCGCACACGCGATTCCCGCAGCGGATGCGCAGGTGTTCGACGAACCAGGCGATCGCGTCGGGTGGATACGACGGACGCGCGGCCTCGTAGTCGGCCGGATCGCTGAACCCCGCGGCTGCGACTTCGTGCACCACGTGCGCATTCTCGCGCCACGGCCGGCACGTTGGAGGCCCTCGATGCGAGCGGCGACGTGTCGACGCGGGCCTAGAGGATCATGCCTCCGGCGAACGTGTCGTTGGTGGCCTCGTCGACGAGGACGAACGCGCCCGTCGCGCGGTTGCGGCGGTAGTCGTCGAAGAACAGGGGCTGCGTCGTGCGCAGCGTGACCCGGCCGATCTCGTTGAGCGCCAGGCGTCTGTGCGGCGTCGTCGCGGCTGAGTGTGTTGACGTCGAGGCGGTAGTGAAGATCCTTTACCAGCGCCCGCACCCACTTCGACGTCTGCTTCAGCGCGTACTTGCCGCCCGGTTGCAGCTGCGCCCGCTCGCTGAACCAGCACAGCATCGCGTCGACGTCCTGGCCGTCGCGCGGGCGGTTGTTCGGCCGGCAGATCATGTCGCCGCGGCTCACGTCGAGGTCGTCGGCGAGCCGGAGCGTGACCGACATCGGCGGCACCGCTTCCTCGATCGGGCCGTCGGCGGTGTCGATCGACGTGATCGTCGACGTGAACCCCGACGGCAGCACGACGACGTCGTCACCGACCTTGTACGTGCCGCTCGAGATCTGGCCGGCGTAACCGCGGTAGTCGTGGTGGTTGTCGTCGCGGGGCCGGATGACGTACTGCACCGGGAAAGCGGCAGTCGATGAGGTTGCGGTCGGACGCGATGTGCACCTCTTCGAGGTGGTGCAACAGGCTCGATCCCTCGTACCACGGCGTGTTCGCCGAGCGTTCGACGACGTTGTCGCCGTGCAGCGCCGAGATCGGGATGAACGCGAGGTCGTGCACGTCGAGCTTCGCCGCGAATCCGCGGAACTCCTGCTTGATCGTCTCGAACACTGCCTGGTCGTAGTCGACGAGGTCCATCTTGTTCACGCACAGCACGAGGTGGGGCACGCCGAGAAGCGACGCGAGGAACGCGTGGCGGCGCGACTGCTCGAGGATGCCCTTGCGCGCGTCGACGAGGATCAACGCGAGGTCGGCGGTCGACGCGCCGGTCACCATGTTGCGCGTGTACTGCACGTGACCGGGCGTGTCGGCGATGATGAACTTGCGCGTCGGTGTGGCGAAGTAGCGATAGGCGACGTCGATCGTGATGCCTTGCTCGCGTTCGGCTCGCAGTCCGTCGGTCAGCAGCGCGAGGTTCATTCCTTCTTCGCCGCGCAGCTTCGTGGAGTGTTCGAGCGCTTCGAGCGTGTCCTCGAAGATCTGCTTCGAGTCGTAGAGAAGCCGGCCGATCAGCGTCGACTTCCCGTCGTCGACCGAGCCCGCGGTCGCGAATCGCAGCAGCTCCATCAGCGGCCTCGCAGCCGCCAACATGCGTTTGCCATCAGAAGTAGCCCTCGCGTTTACGGTCTTCCATCGCGGCTTCCGAGAACCGGTCGTCGGCGCGGGTGGCGCCGCGTTCGGTGATGCGCGAGGCTGCGACCTCGGCGATGACGTCGTCGATCGCAACCGCCACAGACTCGACGGCGGCGGTGCACGTGGCGTCGCCCACCGTGCGGTAGCGCACCATCGCTTCGAACACCTCTTCGTGCGGACCGGGCTGCAGGAACTCAGTGACCGCCATCAACATACCGTCGCGCCGGAACACGTCGCGCTTGTGCGCGAAGTAGATCATGGGCAGCGCGATGTGCTCGTCGGCGATGTACTGCCAGATGTCGAGCTCGGTCCAGTTCGACAAGGGAAACACGCGGATGTGCTCGCCCTTGCGGTGACGACCGTTGTACAGGTTCCAGAGCTCGGGCCGTTGGTTCTTCGGATCCCACTGCCCGAAGTCGTCGCGGAACGAGAAAAAGCGCTCCTTGGCGCGCGCCTTCTCTTCGTCGCGCCGGGCACCGCCGAGCACCGCGTCGAAGCCGTGCGTCTCGATGGCACGCAGCAGCGTCGTTGTCTGCAACCGGTTGCGTGACGCGCCGGGTCGCGGATCCTCGGTGACGCGGCCGGCGTCGATGTCGTCCTGTACGGACGCGACGACGAGGTGCGCGCCCACCCGCTCGATCGTCGCGTCACGGAACGCAAGGACTTCACCGAAGTTGTGGCCCGTGTCGACGTGCATGACCGTGAAGGGCGCTCTCGCGGGCCAGAACGCCTTCACCGCGACGTGCAACATCACGACGCTGTCCTTGCCGCCCGAGAACAGCAGTACCGGACGCTCGAATTCGGCTGCGACCTCTCGCAGCAGATGGATCGATTCGGATTCGAGCGCGTCGAGGTGCGAGATCAAACGATTCATGCGACCCGAATGCTACGAGTCCTGGATGCTACGAGTCCGACCAGCCGTGCAATCCGCACTCCATCTTGCCGCGACCAGCCCAGCGACCCGAACGCGGATCGTCGCCGGCCGCGACGGGGCGCGTGCACGGCCAGCATCCGATCGATGGATATCCCTGGGACGCGAGCGGGTGGTCGAGGAGGCGGTGATCTTTCTTGTACGAGGCGATGTCGTGGTCGGTCCACGTCGCGAGCGGGTTCACCTTGACGATGCCGCGGCCGACGTCGAGGTGCACGAGCGGCGTCCTCGCGCGCGTCGGTGCTTCGACACGCCGGAGCCCGGTCGCCCACGCCTGCTTGCCGGCGAGCGCGCGGGCGAGCGGCTCGACCTTGCGCATCGCGCAGCACTCGTCGGGATCGGTCTCCCACAAGTCGTCGGGCGCTACGAGCGGCTCCATCACGCGCAGGTTCAGGTCGTACCGTTCACGCATGCGCTCGACGAACCAGAGCGTCTCCGCGAAGTGGTACTGAGTGTCGAGGAACACGACCTCGATTTCGGGCGTGACTCTCGACGCGACATCGACGAGCACAGCGTCCTGGAACGAGGCCGCGAGCACGAGCTCGTCGCCGAACCGGCTCGTCGCCCATCTGATCACAGCCGATGCAGGCTTGTGCTCGAGCTCGGCCGACATCGCGGCGAGCTCCGCGAGGTCGATGTCGACCAGCGGCCGATCCAGTTTGGTTGCGTCCAGCAAGCTCATGTCGCTGCGCATTCTCCGTCGCTCACGTCCGCGACGTACGGACCCGTCTCGTCGTAGTCGACGAAGAACTCGGGTCCGGCATCGGGGGTTGGGAACGCGTCGAGGTCCTTCAGCGCGTCGCCGACACCCTTGGCTCCGCCCGAACGCGCGAGCCACGTCGGGAACGACTCGCCGGCGTCGCGCTCGTTGTTGAATCGGCGCACGACGCGCACGACGGCTTCGGGTGCGTTCTTGGCCGGAACCTTCAACGCCTTGTCGCCGAACTCCACTTCCGTCTCACCGAGGTGGCCACCGAGCAGCATCTGGTATCCGGGCGCAGCCCGGCCGTGCGCCCGGCGCTCGATGCCGAAGAAGCCGATGTCGCTGACGTGGTGCTGACCGCAGCTGTTCGTGCAACCAGAGATGTTCGTACGCACGCCGCCGACCTCGGCGAGGCCCGCCTCTTCGAGCGCGTCGCCGATCGCGGCCGCGACACCACGCGACTGTGTGACCGCCAGGTTGCAGGTGTCGGCGCCCGGGCAGCTGACGACGTCGCAGCGCGAGCTCCGCGCCCGGCTGCGCCATCTCGATCTCACGCAGTCGGTCGTACAACACGGCGCAGGTCGCCCCCGGTGACTTCGCGCAACGCGAGGTTCTGCCGGTTGGTGACGCGCACGTCGAGCGCGAAGTCGCGCTGTATGTCGGCGAGTGCGCGGAACTGCTCGGAGGTGATGTCGCCCAGACGCGAGTACACGATCGCGGAGATCGTGCCGCGCGCGTTGCCGCGCACGACGTTGCTCTCCACCCACCGTTCGTACGGGTCGGTCGCGAGAAGCTTGACCGGCGCGAACTGCTGGCCGACTCTCGTCGCGTCGGGCATGCCGCCGGCGGGTGCGTCGCCGCGCTCGCGCACGATGTCCGGGATACCGCCCGGCCAGTCGCGTGCGGCCCGCAGGAACGTGCGTTCCTTGAAGATGCGCTCGCGCAGCTCGCCGACACCGCCTTCCAACGTGTCGACGAGCCACTTCATGCGGGCGCGGATCTTGTTGTCACGGTTGCCGTAGTGGTCGAACGTCCGCAGGCACGCGTAGATCGTCGGGAGCAAGTCTTCCTTCGCCGTGAATTCCTCGAGCGCCTGCGCGGGGTGGGGGTTCGCGCCGAGGCCGCCGGCGATGAACACCTTGAAACCGGCCTCGGTCGTGCCGTCGCGCAGCGTGCGCGTCGTCGCGACCACGCCGACGTCGTTGAACATCGCCTGGCCGCAGTCGGTTGCGCAACCCGAGAAGTTGATCTTGAACTTGCGCGGGAGCCGCTGCGCGTACGGGTGCCGCAGCAGGAAGTCGGTCGTGGCTCGTGCCCACGGCGTGATGTCGAGCACCTCTTGAGGGCACGCGCCCGCGAGGTGGCAGCCCATGACGTTGCGGACGGTGTCGCCGCACGCCTCGCGCGACGTCAGGCCGACCGAGGCCATCAGTCGCAGGATCTCCGGTGACTGCTCGAGCTGGATGAAGTGGAACTGCACGTTCTGGCGCGTCGTGAGGTGACCCCAACCACGCGAGTACACATCGCCGATGTACGCGAACGTGTCGAGCTGCTCGGGCGTCAGCCGCCCGTGCGGCACCTTCACGCGCAGCATCTGGTTGCGGCCGCCCTGGCGCTGGCCGTAGACGCCGTGGTTCAGGCGGAAGACGCGGTACGTGTCCTCGTCGATCCGACCGTCGAGGTACTCGGCGGTCGTGCGTTCGAAGATGTCGAGCTCGTCGGCGATGACCGGGTCGAGGGGGCGGGTTGCGAGTTCGCGGACGTCGATCGCCATGCGGCGGCTCCCTGTCGGGGAGGGCGGGACGGACGGCGGGCGGCGAAGGGCCGGGGCCGTCAGCTGAGGCCGGCGCGACAGAGCTCGTCGTGCATCTCGTGCGGGGTACGCCCCATCGAGATGCTCGCTGCGCCGCGGGCCCGAACCATCCTGTCCATCATACGACGGACGCGCCGAAATACCAGCGCCGGGGTCAGGAATATTTTCTGACCCGTCCGGTCAGGAATGTCGACCGATTCGGTGGAGTACAGACGGCTGGCGAGCGATATACGCCGGACGCCGTGACCACGACCAATACGCTCGCCGCGATGACGTCGATGCGGATGAGCGCGCTGTTCCTGCGCACGCTGCGCGACGAACCTGCCGACGCCGAGGTCGACAGCCACCGGCTGCTCGTGCGCGCGGGCTACATCCGGCGGGTCGCGGCCGGGATCTATTCCTGGCTGCCGCTCGGGTATCGGGTGCTGCGCAAGGTCGAGCAGATCGTGCGCGACGAGATGGACGCGGCGGGCGCCCAGGAGGTGCTGCTCCCGATCATCCAGCCGCTCGAGCTCTGGCAGCGCACCGGCCGCGAGAAGGCGTACGGCCCGCTGATGTTCCGTCTTCGGGATCGCAAGGAGACCGGCTACTGCCTGTCACCGACGGCAGAAGAGGTCGTCACGACGCTCGTCGCACAGGAGTACGGCTCGTACCGCGATCTCCCGGTCAACCTCTACCAAATCAACTGGAAGTACCGCGACGAGCTCCGTCCGCGCTTCGGCCTCCTGCGCGGTCGCGAGTTCTTGATGAAGGACGCGTATTCGTTCGACGCCGACTTCGACGGGCTCGAGCGCAGCTACCGCGCGATGTACGACGCGTACTGCCGCGTGTTCACGCGCTGCGGCTTGACGTTCCGCGCGGTCGAAGCCCAGTCGGGAGAGATGGGCGGCTCCGAGAGCCGCGAGTTCATGGCTGTCGCCGCGGTTGGTGAAGACGACTTCGTATGGTGCAAGAACTGTGACTACTCGGCGAACGTCGAAGCCGCGCGGCGCGAGTGGCGTCACACGAAGGTACCCGGGGCGGCGGAGATCCCCGACATGGAACCCGACATGGAAGAGGTCGAGACACCCGGGCTCCCCGGCATCACCGGTGTCGCCGAGTTCTTGCACGTCCGGCCGTCGACGATGCTGAAGTGCATCGCGTTCGACGTTGACGGCAAGCTCGGCCTCGCGCTCGTGCCCGGCGACCGCGAGGTCAACGAGTATGCGCTCACGGCTGCACTCGCGCCGAGGCACGTGCGCCTTTACGCCGACGACGACTTCGCAGCGCACCACGAGTTACCGAAGGGCTATATCGGCCCGCATTTCACGGGCGCCGACGTCGTCGTCGCCGACCCGTCGGTCGACGCCGCGCACGGCTGGGTCACGGGCGCGAATCGAGCTGACTATCACGTGCGGAACGCGCTGCTCGGCCGCGACTTCCAAATCGACGTGTGGGCAGACCTCGTGTCGGTCGTCACCGGCGATCGCTGTCCGAAGTGTGGTGCGGAGCTGTCGGTCGACCGCGGCATCGAGGTCGGCCACGTGTTCCAGCTCGGCACCAAGTACAGCGACACGCTCGACGCGACCTACACCGATGAGCACGGCGAGAAGCATTCGATGGTGATGGGTTGCTACGGCCTCGGCATCACGCGCACGGTCGCCGCGATCGCCGAGGAGACGCACGACCAGCTCGGCTTGTCGTGGCCCGCAATCGTCGCACCATACGATGTGCACCTCATCGCGATACCGGGCCGCGGCGAGCAGGCGGCGGGCGTGATCGCCGCAGCCGAGCGCGTCTACGAGAAGCTCCGAGCCGACGGGCTCGACGTGTTGTACGACGACCGTGACGCGAGCCCGGGGGTGAAGTTCGCCGATGCCGATTTGCTCGGTGTCCCGGTTCAGCTCGTTGTCGGTGCCAAGGGAGTGGCGCGGGGCATCGTCGAGCGCAAGGTCCGCGCGTCCGGTGCGCGCGACGAGCTCGCGCTGCAGGACGTCACGAGCGCGGTCGTCTCGGTCAGCGGATAGCTCGCGATCGCGCCGAACGCGTCGGCGCGCGAGACCAATACCATGCCGGGCAGTGCGCGGTGTGCGACGCGTACCGCACCGGCCTCGTCGACGTCGATGCCGACGCATGCGTGGCGGGTCGGCGAGCTCAAAGGCCGCGTCGACCGCGCTCGCGATGTCGGGGAACGCGAGCAACGCATCGTTCGCGCAGACGAAGGTTGTCATGACGGTCTCGACCTCCGCGTCGGATGCCGTCTCGGTTCGAACGTCGTCGCGTCGGCCTCGACCTCCGGCGCATCGTCGTCGAGCCGGCGGAACAGCGTCGCGGCCAGCGCTACGAGCCCGAGCGTCACGAAGACGAAGGCGCCGAGCCACGAACCGTCGATGTTGGTGTCGGTGAGCTCGTACACGATGAACGCAGCTCCCACCGCGAAGAACGCGAGACCGAACAGCAGGGAGACCATGTCGGTGCGGTGCCGCGTCATCCCCGGCCTCGGATCAGTCTCGACGTTGCCGGGCTGGAAGCGGTGCACATCGATCTCACCCGCGCCGACCCGGAGGTCGAGATGCAACGCGCCGGCGTGGGGCGTGTCGCCGGCCCGACGGCGCGGTGCGTGTCGTGGTGCCAGCCATCGGCATGCGTCCCGAACACAACCGCGGAACCGGCGCCGGTGTGCGTGTCGATCTCGAGATCGACCGCGCTCGGGACGTCGACCTCGAGGCGGCCGATCCCGAGCGACGCGTCCAGGTCGACCGTCTGTCCGGCGTACGAGACGTCGCGCAGGTCGAGGGAGAAGTACCCGATCGCGTGCTCGTACCTTGGCTTCACATCGGCAAGCGGTCAACGGGTGCTCACGTGTTTCGCCCACGTCGCCGCGCAACGGCACGTCGATCGTGCTCGAGATCGACGGTCGCGGCCGACGAGGAGCACACCGAGGAAGATCAAGCCGCGCGCGCGGCCGACCCACGTCGAGAGCACGAGCACCGCGCCGACGACGCAGGTCGCGATCGCGAATGCGATCACGAGGTTGACTTCGATCGTCTCCGTCGCTTGCAAGAAGCTCGCGACGCCCGCCGCGAGCAGCAGGAAGCTCAGCGTCAGCGGACCGAGGTACGGACGCGGGCGGCGGGCGCGTCGTTCCGCGCGCCGCGCGCGCCGCACCTCGTGGATGGTCGGCCATGGTGCTGTCTGGGTCCACGCGCTGACGGGCTCGACCGCCTCGGACGGCGCGGTCGGCTGCTCGCCGGCCGCGGCCTGGACGCCCGGCGCGTCCCGGGGCGGCTCGGTACCCGTGTGCTCGGTGTGCGGTGTCACGGGCGGCGGTGTCGGTGGGGGTTCGGGAGTCGGCGGGAGCGAGCTTGATTCGGTGTCGTCGTCACGGCCGGGCCGCCGGAGCACGAGGATCGCGGCGCCACCCGCGATGAGCAACAGCGGGGCCGACGAACCGGCCGCCGACGCGCAGACCGCCCGGCAGGATGTGGTGCGCGGCGATCAGCACCCCGATGCCGACGAGCACGAGGCCGACGAGCAGGCCGGCGTCGCGTGGACGTTCGTCGGCGTCGTGTGCGTGGTCGTCGCAGGGGATCGCGATCCATGCGACGACGTAGGCAGGAATGCCGATCCACACGACGGCGGCGAGGATCCACAAGGCGCGCACGAGCGTGACGTCGAGGCCATAGGTGCGGGCGACACCCGCGCAGACGCCTCCCAGCACGCGGTTGGACCGGTCCCGCCGCAGCGGCCGCCTCGGGGGGGCCGGCGGCGGCTGCGGGGGACCCGGAGCGGGGGGAGGCGGCGGGGCGGGGGGAGCGGTCGCGTCCATCGCTGCGAGCGTGCGCCATCGCGGCAGGTCGCGGGTATCGGGAATGACCCCGATCCGACCCTCGCGGTCCCGGAGCCGGGCCCTGATGCCGTCGCGCCGAGCGCGGCGCGATCATCGTCGCGTGCCGACCTCGACGACGCTGACTCCCACGCAGTTCGAGCGTCCCGTGCCGGGCCGGATGATCGCGGGTGTCGCGGCGGGTCTCGGCCGGACGCTCGGGCTCGACGCGATCGTCGTGCGGTGCGGCTTCGTCGTGCTGTCGATCGCGAGCGGATTCGGCATCGTGTGCTACGTCGGCGCGTGGTTGCTCATGCCCGAAGGACCGCGCGCCGCCGATCCCGAGGAGGAGTCGCGCCACGACGCGGACGTCGTCGCCACGATCGCGTTCGGCGCGGTCGTCCTGGGTGGGCTGCTCCTCGTGCGCGCCCTGGGACTCTGGCCGGGCGACGTCATCGTGTGGCCCTTGGTGGCCGCGACGGTCGGGCTCGCGTTGCTCGCGATGCGCACGGGGGCGACGACGGCGGCCGCCGAATTGCCCGACTGGCCGGTGCTGCGTCGGCTCCCGCCCGACGCGGCCCATGCGCTCGCGGTGCTGGTCGGCACGCGACGCGGTGCGTTTGCGCGCATTGCCGCGGGTGCGGCGTGCGTCGCCACCGGCGTCGTTGCGTTCGTGATCACCGCGGACTCATGGAGTGCGTTGCGGGGCGCATTCGTCGCGTCGATCGCGGTGCTCGTCGGCATCCTGCTCGTAGTCGGGCCCGGGCTCTCCCGACTCGCGCACACGCTTGTCGACGAACGCCGCGAGCGCATTCGCTCCGATGAGCGCGCCGAGGTTGCTGCGCACTTACACGACTCGGTACTGCAGACGTTGGCGCTCGTGCAACGGCGCGGCGAACGATCCGCGCGAGGTCGTGCGCCTGGCGCGGCATGCAAGAACGCGAGCTGCGGACGTGGTTGCTCGCGGGCGGAACGCCACCGGAGAGCACGGTGGCGACGTCGCTCGGGAGCGCGCTCGAGGAAACAGCCGCCGCGGTCGAGACCCAACTCGGCGTCCCGGTCGAGGTCGTACGCGTGCGCGATTGCCCGCTCGACGGCATGGACGCGCTGTTGCTCGCGGCGCGCGAGGCGATGATGAACGCGGCCGAGCACGCGGGCGCGGCGAGCGTGTCGGTGTACCTGGAGGTCGAGACGGATTGCGCGACGATCTTCGTGCGCGATCGCGGCCGCGGCTTCGACCCGGCGTCGGTCCCCGACGATCGCGGTGGCATCACGAACTCGATCGTCGGGCGGATGGCGCGGGCGGGCGGACACGCGGCAGTGCGCTCGACCGTGGGCGACGGAACCGAGATCGAGCTGGAGATGCCGAGGGCGCGGACGTGACCAGCGCGCGCGTGTTCCTCGTCGACGACCATCAGCTGTTCCTGTCGGGCGTGCGCGCCGAGCTCGGCGACGCCGTCGACGTGGTCGGCGCGGCATCCGACGTCGCGGCGGCGATCGAGATGATCCGCGAACGCACGCCCGACGTCGTGCTCGTCGACGTGCACATGCCGGCCGGCGGCGGCGCCCGGGTGATCACCGAGGTGTTGGAGTCGCATCCCGACGTGCGGTTCCTCGCGTTGTCGGTGAGCGACGCGCCCGAGGACGTCATCGCGACGATCCGCGCCGGCGCGCGTGGCTACGTGACGAAGACGATCGCCCCCGACGAGCTCGTCGACGCCATCAAGCGCGTGCGAGGCGGCGACGCGGTGTTCTCGCCGCGGCTCGCCGGATTCGTGCTCGACGCGTTCGCGAGCGCAGCACCACCGGCGACCGATTCCGAGCTCGAGCAGCTCACACCGCGCGAGCGGGAGGTGCTGCGGCTGATCGCCCGCGGATACGCCTACAAGGAGGTTGCGCGCGACCTCGGGATCTCGGTCAAGACCGTCGAGACGCACGTGTCGTCGGTGCTGCGCAAGCTCCAGCTCTCGAGCCGTCACCAGCTCGCCCGGTGGGCCTCCGACCGCCGCCTCGATCTGAGCGCGAAACTGTTGGCGCGTTGTAGCGTCGCACGGCAATGGGATTGCCGGTGTGTCCGCCGTTCGAACCGATGCTCGCGAAGCTCACGCGGGAGCTGCCGCCCGGCGGTGACGTGCTCTTCGAGCCGAAGTGGGACGGCTTCCGCTGTGTGCTGTTCCGCGACGGCGACGGCCTCGACCTGCAATCGCGCAACCAGAAGCCGTTGCTGCGCTACTTCCCCGAGCTCGTCGAGCCGCTGCTCGCGCAGCTTCCCGAGCGCGTCGTGCTCGATGGCGAGCTCGTCGTTTCCAACGACAAGGGCCTCGACTTCGACGCGCTCCAGCTGCGCCAGCATCCGGCGGTGTCTCGCGTCAAGAAGCTCGCCCATGAGCTTCCGGCGAGCTACGTCGCGTTCGACGTGCTCGCGCTCGGCGACGACTCGCTGCTCGACACGCCGTTCAAAGATCGCCGCAAGGCGCTCGAGAAGATGCTCGAAGAAGGCGGAGCCGCCGCTGTTCCTCACGCCCGGCACGACAGATCGCGAGACCGCGGCCGAATGGTTCGCCCGTTTCGAAGGCGCGGGCTTCGACGGCGTCGTCGCCAAGTCGCTCCACGACACGTACCACCCCGGCCAGCGGGCGATGGTGAAGGTGAAGCACGAGCGCACGTGTGACTGTGTGGTCGCCGGGTTCCGCGTGCACAAGGACGGCAAGGGCGTCGGATCGCTGTTGTGCGGCCTGTACGACGACGACGGGACGCTGCACCACGTCGGTGTCGCGAGCGGCATGAACGCGAAGTTCCGCACCGAGCTGCGAGATGATGTCGAACCGCTGCGCAAGAACGCGCTGAAGAATCACCCTTGGAAGGATTGGGCCGCGGCGATGCACGACGCGGCCGCGCAGCACCAGCGCATGCCGGGCGGGCCGAGCCGGTGGAACGCGAACAAGGACCTGTCGTGGGAACCCGTGCGCATCGAGCGCGTCGTCGAGGTCACCTACGAGGGATTGATGAACGGCCGCTTCCGCCACAACGCGCGTTTCCATCGTTGGCGGCCCGACAAGGAACCCGACGACTGCACGTACGCGCAGCTCGAAACGGTCGCGCCGGCCGAGCTGCGCGAGATGTTCGCCTGAGTGAATCGTCCGGTTTCGACCGCAGCGGACGCGTGCGGGGTCGCGCTACAATGACTCGGTTGTGTCGGGCGCCCTTCGTGGGCGGGAACGTGGGCCATGGCCCACGTTTTTTCTTGGCCATTTCTTCGGAGTAGTGACGACGGTGAGTGTGACGGAGGCGAAACTCGACGCGGTACGCGCCGCAGTCGAGCCTGCCGTGCACGCGCTCGGCCTCGACGTCTACGACATCGAGCTGCTCGGCGGCGCGGGCGCGCGCACGCTGCGGCTCACCGTCACGCGTGCGAGCGGCGTCGACCTCGACGCGATCACCGCGGTCACCCGAGCCGTCTCGCCCCTCCTCGACCGCGAAAGCCCCGCCCCGGCCGTCAATGGCCCGTACCTCCTCGAGGTCAGCAGTCCCGGTGTCGAGCGCGCGCTCCGGCGCCACGAGCACTTCACCGGTGCCCTCGGTGAGCAAGTCTCGATCAAGTACCACACCGAAACGGGACCGCGCCGTGTGCGTGGCGCACTCACACGCGTCGGCGGCGAGCAGCTCGCGGTCGACGTCGATGGCGTGACCGTGGAGATCCCGCTCGCGGCCGTCGTGCAGGCGCGCACCGTGTTCGAGTGGGGCCCAACGCCGCGTCCGAGCCAACGGAAGTCCGGCAAGACGCGCGCGCGGGCGAAGGAGACGCGATGAGGAATCCCGAAATGCTCGAAGCGCTCTCCGCGCTCGCGGAGGACAAGGGCATCTCCGAAGACGTCATGCTCGAAGCGCTCGCGAACGCGCTCGTCACCGCGTACAAGCGCATGCCCGAAGCCGCGGAGGAAGCGCTCGTCGAGATCGACGTCGAGACGGGCGAGATCCGTGTGATCGCCCAGGAGCTCGACGAAGACGGCAACGTCACACGCGAGTGGGACGACACGCCCGCCGACTTCGGGCGCATCGCCGCGCAGACGGCGAAGCAGGTGATCCTCCAACGGATCCGCGAAGCCGAGCGCGAGATGAAGTACGAGGAGTACGCGGGCCGCGAGGGCGACATCGTCACCGGCATCATCCAGCAGACCGACGCGCGCTACACGCTGCTCGACCTCGGTCGCGTCGAGGCGCTCCTGCCGCAGGCGGAGCAGGTGCCGGGCGACCGCTACGACCACGGCTCGCGGATGAAGGCGTACATCGTCGAGGTCCGCAAGACCGCCAAGGGCCCGCAGATCGTCGTGTCGCGCACGCACCCCGGTCTCGTGAAGCGACTGTTCGAGCTCGAGGTACCGGAGCTGCTCGACGGGTTGGTCGACATCAAGGCTGTCGCCCGCGAGCCCGGCCACCGCACGAAGCTCGCAGTCGCGTCCAACGACCAGAACGTCGATCCTGTCGGCGCCTGCGTCGGCGCGCGCGGCATGCGCGTGCGGCAGGTCGTCAACGAGCTGAAGGGCGAGAAGGTCGACATCGTCCCGTACAGCGACGACGCGCAAGAGTTCGTCATGCGCGCGCTCGCGCCGGCGAAGGTACGCGAGGTTCGCATCCACGAAGACACGGGCATCGCCGAGGTCGTCGTCCCCGACTTCCAGCTGTCGCTCGCGATCGGCAAGGAAGGCCAGAACGCCCGCCTCGCGGCGCGCCTCACCGGCTGGCGTGTCGACATCAAGAGCGAGACCCAGCTCGCGGAAGAGGAGTCCGGCGGCGGCTACGCCGAGGGCGAGTGGGTCGAGGGCACCGACGGCGAGATGATGTGGCAACCCGCCGGAGGCGGCGAGGCGATCAGCGCAGCCGAAGCCGGCTACGGCACGGTGACGCCGGTCGGGCCCGACGCGGCCGGGCGCGCGACCGACGACGAGACCGCCGCCGACGCCGTGGCGGGCCTCGACGACACCGTCGACGAGACGCCCGCCGCCGAAGAAGCGGCCATCCACATCGACGCGGGTGCCGAAGAGGTCGCGGCCGACGAGCTGGCCTCCGACACCGACATCGACGACGAAGCAGACCCCGGAGTGCGCGCCGAGCAGGCATTGGAAATCGAGGAGGCGAGCGCCGCAACGGCGGGAGACGACGCCTGAGCAGCCAGGCGCAGGCAGCTGGAGGCCCCGAAGGCCGGTTCGCGTCGCACGGCCGATCGAGGACCGGAGGATGAAGCCGCATGAACGAGGCGGTCCGCACCTGTGTGGGCTGCCGGCGCCGTTCGGTGCCGGACGCGCGACTGGTTGCGGATCGCGGCCACGGCCGGTCAACCGCTGCGGGTCGGCCGTACGGCGCCCGGGCGGGGCGCATGGTGCTGCTCGCCGGCCTGCTTCGGGACCGCGGCGAAGCGAGGATCGCTCGGGCGGGCGCTGCGGCGAGAAATAGCGAACGCCGAACTCGAGGCGCTCCGCGCGAGACTAGAAGGCACGCTCTGAAGGACACGACGGCGTAGCCGACCGCAGGGGAGGTGAGCCGGAGTCGAACATTCATCACGGAACGGACAAGGTTTGGCCACGAAGAAGATCCGGGTCTACGAGCTGGCTCGCGAGCTCGGGGTCGACAATCACGCGGTCGTCGAGCTCGCGAACGAGCTCAAGATCGGGGTGAAGAGCCACTCGTCGAGCATTGACGAGCCTTCGGCCGACCGCGTCCGCCGGCTCGCCGACAGCCGAGGCTTGAGAACCGAGCCCGAGCCGGTGCCGGAGCCCGAGCCCGAGCCGTCGCCGTCGCCGTCGCCGTCGCCCCGGGCCGAACCCGAACCGGCGGCGACCAAGCCCGCCCCCCGCGACCTGCCCACGCCGACCGCACCCGTGCTCGAGCCGGCGCCCGCGCCGATCGAAGAGCCCAAGCCGGCCCTCGTACGGTCGACCCACCGTGTCGTGCGTTCGTCGCCCACGCCACCGGCACCGCTCGTACCCGCGCCGACGCCGCTCGAGCGGCCCGCGGCGACAGCGCCGCCGACGCGCCCGGCACCCGAGATCGAACGCCCCGCCGCGCACGGCGCGCCCCCGCCCGCGCCGCGGCCCACGTCGGCGACCGGCAAGCCGATCCCGCCGCCGCCCGGCGGTGGCAAGGCGCCGCCTCCTCCACCCGGCGCGCGTGGTGGTCCCGGCAGCTTCGGGAGCCGGCCGGGCGGGCCGCGTACGAGTCCCGGTGGTGGTGGTCCCGGCGGTCCGCGCACCGGCGGTGGCTTCGGCGGCGGCGCCGGCGGGCCGCGCACCGGTGGCGGCGGTGGAGGATTCGGCGCGAACCGCGCTGGCCCCTCGGGCGGTGGTCCGGGCGGTGGTGGTGGTCCCGGCGGCGCGGCCGGCCGCGGTCGGGGCGGGCCCGGTGGTGGTCCTGGCGGTGGCTATGCAGGCCGCGGCCGGCCCGGCGGTCCCCGCCGGCGCAAGAAGCGCCGTCGCGACCAGTCCGAGCTCGAGCCGGCGTCGCAACGCCTCACGCCGGCGGACGCCCCCGTCCCGGAAGGCGAGATCGTCGTCGCGCGCGGCAGCACGATCCAAGAGTTCGCGCCGAAGCTGAACCGGACGCCCGCCGACCTCGTGCGCATCCTGTTCGAGGCGGGAGAGATGGTGACGGCCACCGCGTCGCTCGCCGACGAGATGATCGAGCTGATCGCGGAGTCGCTCGGCGCGCAGGTGCTGATCGTCGAGCCCGGCAGCGAGCAAGAAGTCGAGCTCATCGCGATGCTCACGGCCGACGACGATGACGAGGACGACGAGGCGTTGCTCGAGCCCCGCCCGCCGGTCGTCACCGTCATGGGCCACGTCGACCACGGCAAGACCACGCTGCTCGACCGGATCCGTCACGCCAATGTCGTCGCGGGCGAAGCGGGCGGTATCACGCAAGCGATCGGCGCGTACCAAGTCGACGCGCGACGGTCGCCGCATCACGTTCATCGACACCCCGGGCCACGAGGCGTTCACCGCGATGCGGTCACGCGGCGCGGACGTCACCGACATCGCGATCTTGGTGGTCGCGGCCGACGACGGCGTGATGCCGCAGACGGTCGAGGCGATCAGTCACGCACGCGTGCGAGACCGAACCCTCGGTACCGATCGTCGTGGCGGTGACCAAGGTCGATCGCGAGGACGCCGACCCCACACGCGTCCGGCAGCAGCTCACCGAACAGGAGCTCGTGCCCGAGGAGTGGGGCGGCGACACGATCGTCATCGACGTCTCCGCGCCCACCGATCGCGGCATCGACGAGTTGCTCGACGCGCTGCTCCTCGTGGCCGACGCCAGCGAGATCTCGCAGTACTTGTACGCGAACCCGAAGAAGCTCGCACGCGCCGACGTGCTCGAGTCGCATCTCGATCAGGGCCGCGGCCCGGTCGTGACCGCCCTCGTCAAGGAAGGCACGCTCGCGGTGGGCGACATCATCGTCGCCGGGCCGGCGTGGGGACGTGTGCGCGCGATGTTCGACGAGAACGGCAACACCGTGACCGAAGCCGGGCCGTCGGTGCCGGTCGAGGTGCTCGGCCTCGACGACGTCCCGCTGGCCGGCGACGAGTTGCGCGTGGCCCCTTCCGACAAGGTGGCCCGCACGGTCGCCGAGGCGCGCGAGCACCGGCGCAAGGTCGCGGCGCAACGCAACCCGATGATGCTCGGCGGTGGCGCTCGTCTCGAGGACATCTTCGCGATGGTGCAGCGCGGCGAGGTTGCGACGCTGAACCTCATCGTGAAGGCCGACTCGCAAGGCTCGCTCGAAGCGCTCACGGACGCGTTGCGCAAGCTCGACCAGGAGCACGACGAGGTGCGCCTCTCGTTCGTGCACCGTGGCGTCGGTGGTATCACGGAGTCCGACCTGAATCTCGCCGCGGTGTCGAACGCGACCGTCGTCGGTTTCAACGTGCGGCCCGACCGCAAGGCACGCGAGGTCGCCGAGCGCGAAGGTGTGGAGGTCCGCCTCTACGAGGTCATCTACAACGTGCTCGCCGACGTGAACAGCGCGCTCGTCGGCATGTTGCGGCCCGAATTCGAAGAGGTCGTCACCGGCGACGCCGAGGTGCGCGAGGTGTTCTCGGTGCCGCGTGTAGGCCGGGTCGCGGGTTGTTACGTGACCAGTGGCGTGATCACCCGTGGCTCCAGGGTGCGTTTCCTGCGCGACGGCACGGTGATCTGGAAGGGTCAGATCGCGTCGCTGCGCCGGTTCAAGGAGGACGTGCGCGAGGTCCGCGACGGTTTCGAGTGCGGCATCGGCCTGGAGAACTACCAGGACCTCAAGCCAGGCGACGTGATCGAGACGTTCGAGGAACGCGAGGTCGCGCGCACGTAATTCTGGTCGTGCTCGTGCGGGCCGGTATGCCCGGCCCGTGGGCGTTCATCGCTCCGGCCAGTGCGCTGCGGGCTGCGCCCTCCGCGCACGGCCTCGTATGCACCAGGGTGAGCGTACGGATGCGTACGGCGCGAAGATGGCCGGATGCACGCGGCCGCCGTTTGCTTCGACCTGCACGTTCCGCAGAGCCGATCGCTGAAGACCAAGCGCGCCGCGATCCGTCCGATCGTCGACGGGCTGCGTCATCGCTACCGCGTGTCGGTCGCCGAGGTCGACCACCAGAACACGTGGCAGCGCGCCGCGATCGGCGTCGCCGTCGTCGGCGGCACGAACGCGCAAGTGCGCGAGGTGCTCGCGTCGGTCGAGCGGTTCGTCGCGAACGCACCCGACGTCGAGCTCCTCGACGTCGAGACCGCGTGGCTCGAGAGCGACGGGCTCTCGAGCGTGAGCAGTACCCGTCGCTACCCCCGGATCGCTCGCGTCAACGAAGCCGTGCTCGAAGTCCTTGCCGACGAGCTCGAGCGCATGAGCGATCCCCGTCTCGAGCTGGTGACGTTCACCGGCGTCGACGTCAGCCGCGACCTCGCGCACGCGACCGTGTTCTACTCGACGCTGGCGGCGACGACCGGGGGCGCGCCGGAGACCTTCGCCGACGAGGCGGCCACCGCGCTGCGACGCAGCCGGGGCCCATCTTCGTGGCGTGCTCGGTCGGCACCTGCGCATCCGGCAGGTGCCGCTCCTCCGATTCAGCTGTCGATCCCGGCATCGTGTCCGGCCAGCGCATCGAAGACATCCTGCGGGAGATCCACCACGACCAGCCTCGCGAGGACGAGGCTGGCGCGAGGCGGAGCTACCAGATCGCGAGGACGGGTGAGCACCGACACGGGCGCGACATCGGGTGATCTCCCGGTCGATCTCGCACTCGACGCGTGCGGCCGAGGTGATCGCGAGCGCGCCGCAAGTCGCGCTCGCGTGTCACATCAATCCCGACGGGGACGCGCTCGGGTCGACCCTCGCACTGCACCACGTGCTGCGCGCGGCCGGCATCGACAGCGTCGCGTCGTTCTCGGAGCCGTTCGTCGTGGCGCCGCACTACCGCGAGCTGCCCGGCCTCGATCTGCTCACGCCGCCCGATCGCTTCCCGCCGGATCCGGCAGCGATGGCGACGTTCGACTCGGGCTCGATGCCGCGACTCGGCGATCTGGAACGCTCGGCGAAGGCCGCGACCGAGCTGATCGTGATCGACCACCACGTGTCGAACCAGCGCTACGGCACGATCAATGTCATCGATCCCGACGCGGCCGCGAGCGGTGTGCTCGTGCGGCGGTTGATCGAGCGCCTCGAGCTCCCGCTCAATCGCGACGCCGCGGTGTGCCTGTACACCGCGCTGGTCTGCGACACCGGACGCTTCCAGTACCAGTCGACGACCGCCGAGGTCTTCGACTTCGCGCGCGAGCTCGCGTCGTTCGACCTGCCGATTCCCGAGTTGTCGCGCACGCTGTTCGAGGAGCACCGCTTCGCGTACCTGCAGCTGCTCGCCGACGTGCTGACGAGCGCGGTGCTGGTCGTCGACAAGCAGTTCGTCTGGACGAAAGTGACGCAGTCCGACCTCGCCCGTCACGGCGTGACGTTCGAAGAGGTCGAAGGTCTGATCGACGTCGTGCGCCGCACGCGCGAGGCAGAAGTGTCGTGCGTGCTGAAGGAAGCCCCCGACGGCACGTGGCGGATCAGCTTGCGCTCGCTCGGCCGAGTCGACGTGCGGCTCATCGCAGAGGCGCACGGCGGCGGCGGTCACCGCTTCGCGGCCGGCTTCACTTCCGACGAGCCCCCCGAGGCGATCGTCGCCAAGATCCTCGCCGCGCTCTGAGCACCCAGCCCGGTGCTCGTGGGTGCGAAAGTTGTGGAGAGGGTCTGCGTATGCCGCGGCAGCGGAGCAGTCGCGACCCACTCGGCCGCGTTGCGGCCCGCTCGGCTGCGAATGCGACAATGCGTCCGTGCGCGACGGGCTCGTGGTCGTCGACAAGGCGGCGGGATGGACGAGCCACGACGTCGTCGGCAAGCTCCGCAAGATCTACGGCCAGCGACGCGTCGGGCACGCAGGCACGCTCGACCCGGACGCGACCGGTGTGTTGCTCGTCGGGCTCGGTCGCGTGACACGGCTGTTGCGTTTCCTGCAGGACACGACGAAGGCGTACCGGGCGCGCGTCGTGTTCGGCGTCGCGACCGACACGCTCGACGCCTCGGGCGCGGTGCTCGAGCGCGCGGAGATGTCGATCACGCGCGCGCAGCTCGAGAAGGCGACGGTCGCGTTCAGTGGCGCCATCGAGCAGATACCGCCGATGGTCTCGGCCTTGAAGGTTGGTGGTCGCAAGCTCTACGAGCTCGCGCGCAAGGGCGAGGAGGTCGAGCGCGTGCCGCGGGCCGTCCGCATCGACGCGCTCGATGTCGAGGACTTCGACCCCGGGCCGTATCCCGAAGCGACGCTGCGTGTCGAGTGCTCGAGCGGCACGTACGTGCGATCGGTCGCAGCTGATCTCGGAACTGCGCTCGGTGGGTGCGCGCACCTCGCGTCGCTGCGCCGCCTGCGGGTCGCCTCGTTCGCCCTCGACGAGTCCGAGCCCGTCGAACAGATCGACGCCGATCCCGACGCGGCCCTGCTCACGCCCGCCGTCGCGATGCGTGGCCTCGAACAGGTCGTCGTCGACCCGGAGCACGCGAGTGGCGTCGGGCACGGCGCGACGTTCGCAGCAACCGTGTTGCCGCCGGATGCGGGAGACGGCCCGTTCGCGTTCGTCAACGACGGTGGTGTGCTCCTCGCGGTCTACGAGCGGCGTGGCCGCGGCGTGAAGCCGGTGGTCGTGATCGGCGCCGAGGCGGTGTCGTGAGGTGCTACGACGATCCGACGGAGGTGGTCGGTGAGCCGCGCGGGCGCGCAGTCACGATCGGCGCGTTCGATGGCGTGCACCTCGGCCACCAAGCCGTGCTGCGGTTGGTGAACGATCTCGCGCGTGCTCGCGGGCTCCGCGCAACCGTGTTGACCTTTGACCGGCACCCGGCCGAGATCGTCCGCCCCGAGTCGGCGCCGAAGCTGCTCACCACGTTGGAGCAGAAGCTCGAGCTGCTCGAGGCGACCGGTTCCGTCGACGATTGCCTCGTGCTGCCGTTCGATGCGGCGCGGAGCAAGGAACCGGCGGAGCAATTCGTCGAGGAGCTGCTGGCGAGTGCGCTGCACGCGCGCCTCGTCGTCGTCGGGAGCGACTTCCACTTCGGGTATCGACGCCACGGTGACGTGCCGTTGCTGCAGCGCATGGGCGCGGAGCTCGGCTTCGAGACGATCGGCCTCGGTCTCGTCGCGCCCGCCGAGGGTGCGGCGACGCCCGCGATGGCGACGCCGTACTCGTCGACGCGTGTGCGGTCGCTGCTCGCAGCAGGAGACGTCGAGGGCGCGGCCACGATCCTCGGCCGTCCGCACGAAGTGCGCGGCACGGTCGAGCACGGCGACGGCCGCGGACGCGAGCTCGGCTTCCCGACCGCGAATGTGAGCGTGCCCGAGCGCGTCTGCTTGCCCGCCGACGGTGTGTACGCGGGCACGTTCGAGGCGGCCGACGGTGTCGAGCGTGTCGCCGCGTTGTCGATCGGCCGCCGGCCGACGTTCTACGCCGACCAGGGCCTGCTGTTGCTCGAAGCACACGTGCTCGACTTCCGACGGCGATCTCTACGACCAGCAGGCGAAGATTCGCTTCGGCGCGCACCTGCGCGAGCAGGTGCGCTTCGACAGCGTCGACGAGCTCGTCGGCCAGATGCGGCGTGACTGCGACGCGACGCGGGCGTGGGCCGAGGCGCAGGGCGTTCGGCCGTGACGGGCGCGACCACGCGCCGTGCACAGGCGCGTGTCGATTCGCGCTTGTGGTAGCGTCGTCGGCTGAATCCACAGCGAGGAAGGTCCTCACGCGCGCATGCCCGACAAGGCCGCAACGATCAGCGAGCACAAACAGCACGACGCCGACACTGGCTCTGCCGAGGTTCAGATCGCACTCCTCACCGAGCGCATCCGCCACCTGACGGAGCACATGAAGGTCCACAAGAAGGACTTTCACAGCCAGCGGGGTCTGTTGATGCTCGTCGGACGCCGGCGTCGGATGCTCGACTATCTCCGGCGTGAAAACGTCGAGCGGTATCGAGCGCTCATCGCGAAGTTGGGCATTCGTCGCTAGGAATCGCCTCGAGGAGCGGACCGTCCGCTCCTCGTCCCATGTTCACAGGGGAGACGACAGCGAAGCGACCGGAGTCGACCCGATAGGCAGCGGGAGACGACAGCGAAGCGACCGGAGGGGAGCGGAGCGCCGGAGTCGACCCGATAGGCAGCGGGAGACGACAGCGAAGCGACCGGAGGGGAGCGGAGCGCCGGAGTCGACCCGATAGGCAGCGGGAGACGACAGCGAAGCGACCGGAGGGGAGCGGAGCGCCGGAGTCGACCCGATAGGCAGCGGGAGACGACAGCGAAGCGACCGGAGGGGAGCGGAGCGCCGGAGTCGACCCGATAGGCAGCGGGAGACGACAGCGAAGCGACCGGAGGGGAGCGGAGCGCCGGAGTCGACCCGATAGGCAGCGGGAGACGACAGCGAAGCGACCGGAGGGGAGCGGAGCGCCGGAGTCGACCCGATAGGCAGCGGGAGACGACAGCGAAGCGACCGGAGGGGAGCGGAGCGCCGGAGTCGACCCAATAAGAATCGCGAGAGCACGTCGGTTGTCAGTCGCGAGCGCCCGGACGCACCAGTTGTTGCGCCACCCGGACGCTGACAACTGGGAACCGGATCCTCTCGCCTCGAGAGAGGAGCGCGCCACCGATGAGTGACGACGCCATTCGTGTTTCCGGTCCGATCAATGCCGCCGGTCTCGAGATGACGCTCGAGACCGGAAAGCTCGCCCAACTCGCCGACGGCGCGGTCGTCGTAAGGGTGGGCGACACCACCGTGTTGTCGACCGTCACCACGTCGAAGCCCCGCGAGGGCATCGACTTCTTTCCGCTCACCGTCGACGTCGAAGAGCGCATGTACGCCGCGGGCAAGATCCCGGGCTCGTTCTTCCGACGTGAAGGACGTCCCGGCGAGCACGCGATCCTGACCGCGCGTCTCACCGACCGTCCGTTGCGCCCGTCGTTCCCCGACGACTTCCGCAACGAGGTGCAGGTGATCGCGACGATTCTCGGTGTCGACCTCGAGAACCCGCACGACGTCGCGTCGATCAACGGCGCGTCGGCGGCGCTCACCGTGTCGGGCATCCCGTTCAACGGGCCGATCGGCGCCGTGCGGCTCGCGCACATGGACGGTGCGTGGATCGCGCACCCGACGTTCCAAGAAGGCGACCGCGCAACGTTCGAGATCGTCGTCGCCGGGCGTGCAACTAGCCGGCGGGCGACGTCGCGATCATGATGGTCGAAGCCGGCGGCACCGAGGCGTCGTGGGAGCTCTACGAGGAGGGCGCGCCCAAGGTCACCGAGGAGACGATCGCGCAGGGCCTCGAAGAATCGAAGCGTTGGATCAAGGCGTCGATCGACCTGCAAACACAGCTGCGCGAGCAGTACGAGAAGACGCGCGGACCGATCGATCCGATCGACTATCTGCCCGCGGTCGACTACTCGGACGAGATCTACGACGCGGTCCAGCAGTACGCCGAGGCGGACACCACCGCGGCGATGGCCATCGGCGACAAGTCCGAGCGCAACACACGACTCGCCGAGGTCGAGGCGTTGACACTCGCACATCTGGTCGGCACGGTCGACGCGCCGTCGCGGTACCCCGAATCGTCGACTGCGGTCAAGCGCGCGTTCCGCTCGTTGCAAAAGGCGGTCACGCGTCGCCGGATCGTCACCGACGGCGTGCGCATCGACGGCCGCGGTCCGGCCGATATCCGACCGCTCTCGGCCGAGGTCGGCATCGTGCCGACCGCGCACGGCACCGGCTTGTTCAAGCGGGGCGAGACGCAGGTGCTCTCGGTCACGACGCTCGGCATGCCGCGCATGGAGCAGATGCTCGACACGATCACCGTCGACGAGAAGAAGCGCTACATGCACCACTACAACTTCCCGCCGTTCTCGACCGGCGAGACCGGGCGCGTTGGTTCGCCGAAGCGGCGCGAGATCGGTCACGGCGCGCTCGCCGAGCGCGCGCTGCTGCCCGTCGTCCCCGACGCGCACGAGTGGCCGTACACGTTGCGCGTCGTCTCCGACGTGCTTGCTTCGAACGGCTCGACGTCGATGGCGTCGGTGTGCGGATCGACGCTGTCGCTGATGGACGCCGGCGTGCCGATCAAGGCGCCGGTCGCCGGCATCGCGATGGGCCTCGTCTACGCCGAGGGCAAGTACACGACGCTCACCGACATCCTCGGCGCCGAGGACGCGTTCGGCGACATGGACTTCAAGGTCGCCGGCACCGCCGAGTTCGTCACCGCGCTGCAGCTCGACACGAAGATCGAAGGCATCCCGGCCGACGTGCTCGCGCAGGCATTGCGCCAGGCGAAAGACGCGCGGCTGAAGATCCTCGACGTCATGCACGGCGCGATCGCTTCGCCGCGTGCAGAGGTGCGCGACAGCGCACCGAAGATCGTGAGCTTCGAGATCCCGATCGACAAGATCGGCGAGGTGATCGGGCCCAAGGGCAAGGTCATCAACACGATCCAGCAGGAGACCGGCGCCGACATCGCGGTCACCGACGACGACGGCGTCGGCATCGTGTCGATCGGTTCGAAGGACGGCGCCGCGGTCGAGCGAGGCACGCCGGCGGATCGAGCTGATCCTCGACCCGCCGACCGCCGAGGTCGGCGTCGGTGTACGACGGCCGCGTCGTCAACATCACGAAGTTCGGCGCGTTCGTCAACATCCTTCCGGGCCGCGACGGCCTGGTGCACATCTCGAAGCTCGGCCGCGGCAAGCGCATCGACCGGGTCGAAGACGTGCTGTCGCTCGGCGACGAGCTCAGCGTGCGCGTCGACGACATCGACCAGAACGGCAAGCTCTCGCTGTCGATCGTCGGCGAGGACGGCGACGGCGACGCCGACGAGAGCAGCGGCGACCGTCACGACGGCCGTACGGTCGCGAGCGGGCGACCACGCGAGCGGGCGCCGCGTGAGTCGACGGCGGCGGCGACGCGGAGCGACGTCGGACGAGACCGGCGTCGTTCGAGGCGTTCTGGGAAGACCAAGCGCGCGAGGAGTTCGGCGATCTCGGGCCCGGCGACGAGCCGGCGCCGGCGCCGGCCGGCGGCCGTGACCGCGGCGGCGACCGGCGTGGTGGCGCGGCGGTCGCGGCGGCCGCGGCCGCGGCGGCCCTCGTCGGTGATCTCGGCGGCGCAGGCGAGCGGCATCCGTCGCACGCGGCTCGATTCGGGCCTGCGCGTCGTGTCCGAGTCGCTGCCCGGGCTCCGCTCGGTGACGCTCGGCGCCTGGGTCGGCAGCGGCGCACGCGACGAAGGCCCGCACGAGTGGGGCGCGAGCCACTTCCTCGAGCACTTGTTGTTCAAGGGCACCGAGGAACGCAGCGCGCGCGAGATCGCCGAAGCCGTCGAGTCGGTCGGCGGCGAGATGAACGCGTTCACGACGCACGAGCAAACGGTGTTCTACGTGCGTGTGCCCGACACGCAGCTCGCGCGCGGCTTCGACGTGCTCGCCGACGTGCTGTGGGCGCCGGCGTTTCGAGACGGCGACATCGAGTCCGAGCGGCGCGTGATCCTCGAAGAGATCGGCATGCGCGACGACACGCCCGACGATCTCGTGCACGAGCTGTTCGCCGAGGCGCTGTTTCCCGACCATCCGCTCGGCCGAGAGGTGCTCGGCTCCGACGCGTCGATCACCGCCATGGCGCGCGACACGATCGCCGACGTACCACCGCGCGCACTACCGGCCCGCGAACATCGTTTTCGCGGCCGCCGGCAACCTCGACGCACGACGAACTGCTCGCGCTCGTAGAGGATCGCGCTTCCCGACGCGTGCGGGCGACCGGCCGCCGCGTCCGCGCCCGAGCCCGGCGAAGCCGTGGGCCGGTCGCGGTCGACACACGCGACACCGAGCAGGCGCACGTCGTCGTCGGCGTGCGCGGCGCTCGCCGCGCTCGATCCCGACCGCTACGCGCTGACGATCGTCAACCAGGTGCTCGGCGGCGGAATGTCGTCGCGGCTGTTCCAAGAGATCCGCGAGTCGCGCGGGCTTGCGTACTCCGTGTACTCGTACCACGCGAACTTCGACGACACGGGTTTCGTCGCGGTGTACGCGGGCACCGCGCCCGAACGATTGCGCGAGACGCTCGACGTGATCGACGCGGAGCTGGCGCGCCTGTACGCGCGACGGGCTCTCCGACGCCGAGCTGACGAGCGCGAAGGGTCACCTCACCGGTTCGCTCGCGATGTCGCTCGAGACGTCGGCGAGCCGGATGCGCCGCCTGGGCCGCGCCGAGATGGTCGAAGGCGACGTGCCGAGCCTCGACGAGCTGGTCGCGCGCATCGAGCGCGTCACCGACGACGACATCCGCCGCGTGATCGACCGCGTGTTCGCCGACGTGCCCCGCACCCTCGCCGTCGTCGGCCCCCACGAAGCCACCGACTTCACCTAGGAGCGTGCGACTTCGCCGGGCGTGTGTGGGGTGTCAGCAACCCACCCCTACACACGCCTGGGGACGTCTCACGCCAGGACGTGCGCGATTCGGTCGGGGAGTCGTGCGTCGTCTTCGGGGCGGTAGCCGGGTTCGAGCGGGAGCGAGCAGGAACTCCGCCGCCGCCTCTTCGCCCCTTGCGCCCAGCGACGCCACCGCCAGCACGCGCGCGAGACGATCGAGCACGCGCCGGAAGTGCAGCGCAGCCCATGCCGGATCGTCGAGCGCCCGGTGCGCGTCGGCGATCGCGATCTTGGCGGCATCAGCAATGCCGTCGTTCGTGCACAGCGCCGCGAGCCGCGCGTCGACGACGCTCAGGAGATCGAGCCGGGCACAGTCGTTGAGCACTTGCTGCGCGATCACGTTGTGCGTGCCTTCCCACGATTCGTAGACGATTGCGTCGCGATACAGGCGGGGGAGGACCGAGAAGTCTTCGATCGTGCCATTGCCGCCCAAGATCTCGATGCCGTCGCGCACGACACGTGTCGCGGCGCTGCTCGTCGCGTACTTCGCGACGTTGACCGCGAAGCGGTGGAAGCGCACGGTCTCGTCGTCGGCGGTCTCCGCCGTCGATCGCGTCCTCGAGCTCGGTCAGCATCCACGAGAGGTGCAGCGCCGACGAGCCACTCGCAGGTCATCGACGCGAGCGTCTGCCGCACCAGTGGGTAGACCTCGATCGCCTGACCGAACGCCCGGCGATGTCGGGCGTACGCCCGCGCCTCCAGTACTGCGCGCCGCATGATGCCGGTGGAGCCGATCGCGGTCAGCCAGCGTGAAGTGTTGAGCACGTCGCCGACCGCGGTCTTGAAGCCGTCCTCGACCGGTCCGATCGGATACGCGACCGCGCCGGAGAAGTCGATCTCGCCCGACGCCATGCCCCGCGTCCCGAGCTTGTCCTTCAAGCGCCGCATCGTGAACCCGTTCGGCACACCGTCGACCTCACGCGGAACCGCAAAACACCCGAGGCCGCGGGTACCGTCGGGCGCGCCCGGGACGCGCGCGGTCATGAGGAACTGGTCGGCGTCGGCGACCGAGCAGAACCACTTCTCGCCTGACACGCGGTAGGTGCCGTCACCGGCGGGCGCAGCCACCGTTGCGTTGGCGCCCACGTCGCTGCCGCCCTGCATCTCGGTCATGAACTGCGATGCCCGATGGACGTGTGGGTAGTCGACCTCGAGTAATCCCGGGAGGAACCGGTCGCGCACTGCGGCATCACCACGACGGCGCAGCGCCCGTGCCATACCGATCGTGCACACCGCCGGGCACGCGTGCCCGGCCTCGCCCTCGAGTGAGAGCAGGTAGAGCAAGGTCGCTTGCTCGTACGCACGACCCGGCGTGCCGCTGTCGGCGACGAGGCCACTCGCCCAGATCGCGGCGCCCGCATCGAAATACGCGCCGTCGAACTCGACGTGCTCGACGCGGCGCCCGCGGCCGTCCCAGGTGCGCAACACCGGGCCTCGGTCCCGCCGCTCGTATTCGCGCGGCCACGGGCGCGATCACCTCGACGAGAGAACGGCTGAAGGCATGCGCCCGCTCCTCGAGCGACCGCCGTCACGCGTCGTCGGCCACGCTGTGCTCGACGAGGGCGCGCAATGGGCGATCGGCTTCGTAGGGATCCGCTGGAAAGTCGGCGCGCCACGCCGCCAGCGCTTCCCGTGCACGATCGAAAGGCTCGGTCATGGCTCGATTCTGCCAGTACCCTCCGGCCACATGATCCGCGTCGGCGTGTTCGGTGCCGGAGGCCGCATGGGTGCGACCGTATGTGACGCGGTGCACGACGCGTCCGGCATGGATCTCGTCGCCGCGGTCGACCCGTTCCACGAAGGCGGTGAGCGGCACGGCGTTCGCATCTCGCCATCACCCGATGCGGTCGCTGCCGCCAACGCTGACGTGTGCGTCGACTTCACGATCGCCGACGCCGCACGCGAGAACCTGCGCTGGTGCGCGGCGAACGACGTGCACGCGGTCGTCGGGACGACGGGATTCGGCGACGACGACTTCGCGACGTTCGGTCCGCTGTTTGCCGGTGCCAAGGCGAACGCCGTCATCGCGCCGAACTTCGCCATCGGCGCGGTGTTGATGATTCGCTTCGCCGAGCTCGCGGCGCCATTCTTCGACAGCGCGGAGATCATCGAGCTGCACCACGAGAACAAGATCGACGCACCCTCGGGCACTGCGATCCACACGGCGCAGCGCATGGCAGCGGCTTCGAAGGAATGGCTCGACGACCCGACGACCAAGGTGGTGGCCGACGGCGCGCGTGGCGGCGTCGTCGACGGAATCCCCGTTCACGCGGTGCGGCTGCGCGGATTCGTGGCGCACTCAAGAGGTCGTGCTCGGCACGAGCGGCCAGACACTGTCGATTCGCCACGACACGATCGACCGCTCGTCGTTCATGCCGGGCGTGCTGCTCGCCATCCGCAGCATCGGCGACACCCCGGGCCTCACCGTCGGTTTGGACCAACTGCTCGGTCTGTAGCCGATCGCGCGAGTAGCGACTAGGTTCTCGCCCGCCTTGGTCCCTGGGGGGAACAACTTGGCGTTGTTGTCGGTCGAGGATGTGCGCGTCGAGTTCGGCGGCATCGTCGCGCTGTCCGACTTGACGTTCACGATCGACGAGGGCCAGATCTGCGCGCTGATCGGCCCCAACGGCGCGGGCAAGACCACGCTCTTCAACTGTCTCAGCCGGCTGTACCAACCGACCGACGGCAGGGTCGTCTTCGACGGCAAGAACCTGCTCTCGCTTGCGCCCTACCGCATCGCGCGGGTCGGCATCGCGCGCACGTTCCAGAACCTCGCGCTGTTCCCCGCGCTCTCCGTCGCGGAGAACGTGCTCGTCGGCGGCTACTTCGCGCGGTCGCGTGACCGGCGCCCGGCGCCGGGAAGTCCGCGACCTCCTCGATCGCCTCTCCCTCGGTCATCTCGCCGACCGACCGGCCGTCGGGCTGCCGTACGGCACGCTGAAGCGCATCGAGATCGCGCGTGCGCTCGCGGCGCGCCCACGGCTGCTCTTGCTCGACGAGCCCGCGGCCGGGCTGACGCACTCCGAGGTCGATGAGCTCGGGGAGCTCGTTCGATCGGTGCGCGAGGAGTCCTCGCTCACCGTGCTCCTCGTCGAGCACCACATGGCGATGGTGATGTCGATCTCCGACAAGATCGTGGTGCTCGACTTCGGCAGCAAGATCGCCGAAGGGCCGCCCGCGGTCGTGCGCGACGACCCACGCGTCATCGAGGCGTATCTGGGCGCGCCCGCATGAGTGAGCGTCGTGACGGCGGTATCCGGCCGAGCAGCGAACGGGGCCCGAGCGGCCCGGCGCGCCGCGCCGAGAGCGGGCAAGCATGAGCGCACTGCTCGAGGTGACCGAGCTCCGCGCGGGATACGGCGCTGTCCGCGTGCTGCACGGCGTCGGGTTCTCGGTGGACGAGGGCGAGGCGGTCGTGATCCTCGGCGCGAACGGTGCCGGGAAGACCACGACGCTGCGAGCGCTCTCCGGCATGATCGACTCGTCGGGAGAGATCCGGTTCGGCGGTGCGCCGTGCCGGGGCTGGCGTCCCGAACAGGTCGCGAGCAGCGGGATCGCGCACGTCCCACAGGGGCGGGGCACGATCGTCGATCTGAGCGTCGAAGACAACCTGCGCATCGGCGCGTATTGCCGGCGCGACCGCGACATCGCGGCCGACATCGAGCAGTGGTACGGGACCTTCCCCCGGCTCGGCGAGCGACGCACACAGCAAGCCGGGAGCATGAGCGGTGGTGAACAACAGATGCTGGCCATCGCGCGCGCGTTGATGTCGCGTCCGAAGCTCGTGCTGCTCGACGAGCCGTCGCTCGGACTCGCGCCGATCGTGACGCAGATGCTGTTCAAGACCCTCGGCGAGTTGAACCGCGCTCGTGGTGTCTCGATGCTCATCGTCGAACAGAATGCGAACCTCGCGCTCGGCATCGCAACGCGCGGCTATGTCCTCGAGACCGGCGCGATCGTGACCTCGGGAACGGCGGAAGAGCTCCTCGGCAACGACGACGTACGCCGCCGCGTACCTAGGAAGCTGACGCCTCGTGTCGAACTTCCTCACGTACGTGATGATCGGCATCGGAAACGGCGCGGTGTACGCGTCGCTCGCGCTCGCCCTCGTGCTGATCTTCCGCACGACAGGCATTCTCAACTTCGCGCAGGGCGAGATGGCGCTGTATTCGACGTACCTGTTCTGGTACTTCACCGACTCCGGTTGGCCGGTGCTGGTCGCGATCTTCGCGTCGATGGTGTTGTCGTTCGCCGGAGGAGCGTTGATCGAACGTGTGATCATCCGACCAGTCGAGCACGCGTCACCGCTCGTGATCGTCATCGTGACCATCGGGCTCTTTCTCGCACTCAACTCGATCGTGCAGGTGCAGTTCGGCTCCGACATCAAGCCCGGCTTGCCGCGCTTCTATGCGAACACGACCTGGCGGCCGGGAGGCGTGTTGGTCTCGTCCGACACCGTCGTCATCGTCGCGGTGCTCGCGGTCGTGTGCTTCTTGCTCTACCTGCTGTTCCAGCACACGAAGGTCGGTCTCGCGATGCGATCGGTGGCGTCGAATGCCGAGTCGACGAGCCTGTCAGGCGTTCCCGTCGGGCGGATGTTGATGCTCGGCTGGGGCCTGGCAGCCGCGCTCGGCGCGCTCGCCGGCGCCCTCGTGATCCCGCAGCTCGGTCTCCAGGCATCGGTGATGCAGTCGATCCTGGTTTATTCGTTCGCGGCCGCGGCACTCGGCGGCTTCGACAGTCCGGTCGGCGCGGTGGTCGGCGGCATGATCGTGGGTGTCGCGCAGGCACTCGCGCAGCAGTACATCCACGCGTTGAGCGACATCGTGCTCGTCGTGCCGTTCGGCATCATCCTCGCCGTGTTGATGGTGCGACCGCAGGGGTTGTTCGGCACCAAACACGTGGAGCGAGTGTGATGGTGTCCCGTCGTCAGCTCCAGATCATCGGGTTCGTGCTGTCGCTCGTCGTTCTTGTGTTCTTGATCGTGCTCCCGCACCACGCGAGTCAGTCGCAGACGCGTTTGTGGGCGACGGCGCTCTACATCGGCGTCGCGGCGATGGGGCTCAACCTTCTCACGGGTTACAACGGGCAGGTCTCGATCGGTCACGGTGCGTTCTTCGGAATCGGCGCGTACACCGAGCGCGGTCCTCGTGCACAGCCACGGGTGGCAGTTCCTCCCGACGCTGCTCGTCGCCGCGCCGCTGTGCTTCTTCGTCGGCGTGCTGATCGGCTTTCCCGCGCTGCGGCTCAAGGGCCTGTACCTCGCACTCGTCACGCTCGGTCTCGCCGTCGTCTTTCCCCAGCTCGTGAATCGCTATGTGCCGCACGACCTCTGCATGACGTGCGGCACGAATCTCGTGTCGCTCACACGCGTCGAGCTGGCGCCGCCGGCATGGATCCCTACCTCGGTGTCCACGATCGGCCGCGACGATCAGTGGGCGTACTACGTCTGCCTCGGCGCCGCGGTGGTGCTGCTTGCGGCCGCGATGCTCATCGTGCGTAGCCGCTTCGGGCGCGCGCTGATCGCGGTCCGCGACCACGAAGCGGCGGCCGAGACCGTCGGGATCAACGTCGCCCGGGTGAAGGTGCTCGCGTTCGCGGTGAGCGCGCTGTACGCGGGAGTAGCCGGGTCGTGCTCGGTGCTCGTCGACCACGCTGCGGACGCGACGAGTGTGAAGACGTTCCAACTCTCGATCGAGTTCCTTGTCGCGGTCGTGATCGGCGGCACGGCAACCGTGGCCGGGCCGCTCATCGGCGCATGGATCGTCGTGTTCATGCAGCACGGAATCCAGGACATCCTGCCCAAGCACGTCGGGTCGCTGGGACCGCTGAAGCGTGCGATCGGCGATCCGGCGGCGTCGCCTGCGATCTTCGGCATCCTTTTGATTCTGTTCGTTTTCGCGCTGCCGGACGGCATCGTCGGGGGTATACGTCGCGTGTGGGCCAATCTCGCTCGCGGGCAATCCGGCGCGCCGCCGCCGACTCCAGCGCCACTGTCAACGTGAAAGGAACCGCGATGAAGTCTGCTCGTCGTGACGGCAAGAGAATGCATGTCTCTGTGTTGTGTATGGTGCTCGCGCTGGCGCTCGTCGCGGTCGCGTGTGGCAGCAGCCGCAAGGACACGACGAAACCGACTGACAACTCGTCGGGCAACACCGGTGGGGGCGTCGACACCTCGAACTGCCCGGCGGGTGGCGATACCACCGGGATCAGCGGCAACACGATCACGATCGGCACGAGCCTTCCCCAATCGGGCACGTACGCGGCGTTCACCGCGATCCTGCAGGGCGAGAACGCGTACTTCAAGTACGTCAACGATCAGGGCGGCGTCTCGGTCGCCGGCACGAAGTACAAGATCAAGCTGGTCGCCAAGGACGACGCGTACGACGCCGCGCGCACGATTGCCAACGTGAATTCGTTGATCGACGACACGAAGGTGTTCAGCTTGTTCAACGTCGTCGGGACGAAGAACAACCTGGGGGTCCGCGACACGGTCAACACCGACTGCGTGCCGAACGTGCTGATTGCTTCGGGCGCGGTTCAGTGGGGGAATCCGCAGTATCCCTGGATGATCGGTTCGGAGCTCGTGCCCTACCCGCTCGAAGTGCAGACGTTCGTCGACTACCTGAAGCAGCACAAGCCGGATGCGACGATCGCCGTGCTCGAGCAGGACGACGATTTCGGCCAGTCGTACGTCGATACGCTCAACGAGCTCGTGAAGGGCACGAATCTGAAAGTCGTGCAGACGCAGAAGTACAATCCCGAGACCTCCGACGTCCAGGCGCAGGTCACGAGTCTGGCGGGGACTCACGCCGACGCGTTCCTCCTTGCCGCGGCGCTCCTCGCGTGCCCCAACGGCATCAAGGCCGCGGCGGCCGCGGGATGGAAGCCGATCACATACATGTCGGGGACGTGTGTGTCGAAGGTGTTGTTCAGCCTGGCGGGACCGGGCGCGAACAACGTGCTGAGCGTGACACCGCTGCTGGATCCCGCAGACCCCACGAACGCGTCGAATGCCGCGATGCAGCTGTACAAGGCACAGGTGAAGAAGTACGCGTCGAGCGCCGACACCGACGACGGAATTGTGGCCTACGGCTGGACGACCGCGGCGCTGTTCGTGAAGGCGTTGGAGCTGTCACCGAAGCTCGATCGGGGCAGTCTGATCGAGCGCGATGCACGCGTTGCCCGGCGTGAAGGACATCGGTCTCCAACTTCCGGGCTCGACGTGGACGACGTCGGCGTCCGACGCGTTCATCGGCGAGACGTTCCAGATGATCCAGTACGACGCCAAGGCGCAACACACCAAGGCGGTCGGCGACCTCATCGACGACAACGGCAAGACGGCCTCCCTGTCGCCGCAGAACTTGTTGAACTCCTAGCCCGCTACGCGCTTCGCGAGAGCCTCGGCGTCGGTCACGACGTCGAGGCCTTCGCGCGTCCGCAGCCAATCGCGGTTGCGCCGGTGGAGCTCGTCGCCGGCATCGAAGCGGTTGAGATACACGACGACGGGTCGTCGCGCGCCGAGGGCGCCGGCGCAGAGGCGCACGAGGTTGATCGTGCCGAGGCCGGCGTCGGCGACGAGAAGCACGAGGTCGGCGCCGCAGGCATCGATCAACGCGCACGTGTCGCCGTCGTCGGCGAGCGGGGAGCGCACCCCGCCCGCGCTCTCGACGAGCGTCACTCCTCGCGGAGGGATGTCGAGCTCGTGCACCAGGTCGGCGATCGTGAACGTCGGGAGCGCGAGGGCCTCGGCGGCCATCGGGGGTGCCATCGGCGTGGCATAGCCGCGGTGCGGAGGGCACACGATGTCGACGGGCTCGCCGGTCGCGGCCGCGAGCTCGGAGGCGTCGGTGGTCGCGTCGCTCGGCGCGAACGACTGTACGGGTTTGCGCGCGTGCACCGCGACGCCGCGAGCCCGGAGCCGGGTCGCGAGCGCGATCCCGACGTAGGTCTTGCCCACGGCGGTACCGGTGCCGGCGACGACGACCAACGTCACGTTGCTCGTCCGGGTTGATTCCACGCTCCGCGCCCATCGGGTCGTCTCGCTGTCATCTCCCTACGAGCCGCTCGCCGAGGACCTCCGAGAGCGCGCGCCGGAGCAGCACAACTTCGGCGTCGCTGTGCGCAGCCGAGAGCGTGACGCGAAGTCTCGAGGTGCCGGGCGCGACAGTTGGCGGCCGGATCGCAGGCACGAGCACGCCCCGGTCGAGCAGCGCAGCGGCGGCACCGAGGGTCGCGCGCTCGTCGCCGATGACGAACGGGATGATCGGCGACCGATGACCCGGCCGGACGCGATCGACGAGCGTGCGAAGGCGCGCGACCCGCGCGTCGCCCTCGGGCGAGCGCAGCACGCCGAGGGCTGCGAGCGCGGCGGCGGTGTCGGCGGGAGTTGGCGCGGTAGTGAAGATGTAGGGACGGGCGCGGTTCTCGATCAGCTCGACGTACGCGGCCGCGCCGGCGACGAATCCGCCGAGCGTCCCGAGCGTCTTCGACAAGGTGCCGACGCGGAGCACACCGACGTCGGGGTGGCGCGCAAGGTCGACCCGCGGGCCGAGCACCGCGTGCGCTTCGTCGAGCACGCACAACGCCTGCTCGCGCGCGCACAGCTCGAGCAGGGCGTCGACATCGGCGAGATCGCCGTCCATGGAGAACACCGTGTCGGTGACGACGAGCGCGCGCCGCGCCCCGCGATCGCGGAGCAACGTCGTGAGGTGGTCGAGGTCGTTGTGGCGGTATACCGCGACGTCGGCGTGCGCGAGCCGGCAGCCGTCGATGATCGACGCGTGGTTGAGCTCGTCGGAGCACACCAGGACGTCGTGCGTGCCGAACGTCGACAGCACGCCCAGATTCGTCGCGAAACCGGTGGGGAAAAGCGCCGCGCGCGGTGTGTCCTTCCAGGCCGCGACCGCGCGTTCGAGCAGGGCGTGCACGGGCCGCGAACCCACGATCAGCCGCGCCGACCCGCTGCCGGTACCGTAGCGATCGAGCGCGTCGTGTGCGGCCGCGACAACCGCGGCGTGCCGCGTGAGCCCCAGGTAGTCGTTCGACGCGAACGCGATCGGCGTCGCGGGGTCGGTCACATCGTGAGCTCGCGGCGCGCGCCATCGGCCCGCCGCCCGGATCGCGCATGTCTCACGTTCGGCCCACGCCTGCCATGTCACGATGCCGTCACCTCGTCGATCGCGTCACCGAGTGCGTGCACCAGCCGGTGCACTTCCTCCGACGTGATCGTCAGCGGCGGCATCAACACCACGACATCTCCCAACGGGCGTAGCAGCACGCCGCGGTCGACGGCTGCCGCGCACACGCGCCGGCCGTAACGGAGAACCTCGGTCGGCGGCGCGAGCTCGACGCCGCCCATGAGCCCGTGCAGCCGCACGTCTTTCACCGCGGGTTTCGGCGCGATGCGATCGTGCAACAGCGCGCGCAGCTCGTCGGAGCGCTCGCGAACGTTCGCGAGCACATGCCACGCGTCGATGAGCTCGAGGTGGCGCAACGCGACTGCGGCCGCGAGCGCGTTCCCGCCGTAGGAATGGCCGTGATACAGCGTGGTCGTGCCGAGATCGGGCCCGAGGAACGCGTCGAACACGCGGCCCGACGCGACGGTCGCCGACATCGCGAGATAGCCGGCCGTGATGCCCTTGCCGAGGCACAGGAGATCGGGACGGATCTCCGCCTGCTCGCTCGCGAACAGCGTGCCCGTACGGCCGAAGCCGGTCGCGACCTCGTCGCAGATCAACAGCACGTCGTGTTGCGCGCACGAGTGTGCCAGCGCGCGCAGGCACGCGGCATCGGCGAGTTGCATGCCGGCCGCGCCTTGCACGAGCGGCTCGACGATCACCGCGGCGAGCTCTTGCGCATGTGCCTCGACCATGCGGCACGCGGCGGGGAAGCACTCGGGGTCGGCGAAGTTCGGCGCGCGCAGTACGGGGAAGCGCAGCGGATCGAACACGTCGGTCCCGAACCCGCCGTCGCCGAGCGAGAGCGCGCCGATGGTGTCGCCGTGGTAGGCACCCCCGAACGCGAGGAACGCCGTGCGGCCGCGGACACCGCGGTTCACCCAGTACTGGAACGCGATCTTCAGCGCCTGTTCGACTGCCGACGCGCCATCGGACGCGTACAGGAAGTGCGGATCATCGACGGGTACGACGGCAGCCAGTGCCTCCGACAGCTCGATCACCACACGGTTGCCGTTGCCCAGCATCGTGGAGTGCGCGCCGAGCGTGAGTTGGGCGCGAATCGCGTCGTCGAGCTCGGCGACGCAGTGCCCCAGCGTCGTCACCCACAACGACGAGATCGCATCGAGATAGCGCCGGCCCGTCGACGTCGATGAGCTCGTGGCCTTCTGCGCGCGCGACGATGATCGGCCGGTTGTCCCCGTAGGCGGCCATCTGCGTGAAGCCGTGCCACACGACGTCGCGGTCGCGCTCGACCCATGAGTTGGGCATGCTCACCCGCCGATTCTGGCGCACAATGTTCGGTGTGACCCAAGCCGACCCGCTCACCCAACGCGACCGATTGCTGGGAGCGACGTACCGGTGCGTCGAACGGTTCGGGCTCGCCAAGACAACGATCGAAGACGTCGTGAAAGAAGGCGGTGTATCGCGGGCGACCATCTACCGGCAGTTCCCGGGCGGGCGTGATGAGCTCTTTCGTGAAACGGTGGCGTGGGAGCTGTCGAACTACTTCAACGAGCTCGCCGACCGCGTGCGGGACGCGCCCGATCTCGCCGAGCTGTTGCGGACGGGTCTTGTGTTCGCGCACCGGTCGATCGTCGAGCACACGGTGTTGCGCAAGATCCTCGACACCGAGCCCGAACGCTTGCTCCCGTTGCTCAGCACCGAGGCCGCCCGCACGTTGCCGTTCATCGCCGACTTCTTGCACCCGTACCTGCGCCGGGAGGCCGAGGCCGGCCGTCTCCGGCCCGGCGTCGACCTGGACACGGCCGCCGAGTTCCTGGCCCGCGGGATCCTCTCGCTGATCGGCGCGCCCGGCCGTTGGGACCTCGACGACCGGAATCAAGTGCGCGAGCTGGTCGCAACCGAGCTCCTCGGCGGCATCACCCGCTGACCCCTTCGCGACGAGTCGTCGAGGCCTTCGCGCGGGTCGCGCGTCGATCTGGTGACAGCACACGACGCGGCGATCGACGCGCCATCGGGCGCGGAGCGAGCGCGACCGCGAAGTAGTGCTCGCGATCGCGAGCGGTGATGTGACGGGCGACACATTGACGATGAGACGCTCAGTGCGCGATTGTCTCATTGATGGTGCGTCAGATCGCCGCTCCGACCGACCGGGTGCTCGATGCCGCCGGGGTGTGCATCGCGCGCGTCGGGGTCGCGAAGACGACGCTCGACGACGTCGCTCGCGCGGCCGACTGCGCCCGCGCCACGGTGTACCGGTACTTCCCCGGCAAGCAGCAACTCGTCGCCGCGTACGTCGACCGCGAGGTCGCGACGCTGCGGCACCGTCTCCTCGACGTGTCCGCAGTCGCACCGTCGCTCGCCGACGCGGTCACGAACGTCGTCGTCGCGGCAGCCGGCGCGCTGCGAACGCACCCGGCGCTGCAGTTCGTCGCCGCGCACGAGGCCGAGCTGTTGCTCCCGTCACTCGCGTTCGAAGGCGAGAGCGCGCTGCTCGGGGCAGCGGCCGAGCTCGTGGCGCCGGCGTTCGAACAGTTTCTCCCGACCGATCGTGCGACGCGCCTCGCCGAGTGGCTCGCGCGCATCACGCTTTCGTACCTGTGCTGCCCGTCGGAGCACGTTGATCTCTCCGACGAACGACAGGTGCGCGCACTTGTTGAAGATTTCGTGCTCCCGGGCTTTCGCCGTCCCGAGAGCACCTTCGAAGGAGCATCACAATGAGCACGAACCAAGAGATCCTCGGTCGCGACGAGATCAACGATCTCGAAGCGATCCTGTCGGTCACGAACACAGACCTGAACGCAAGATCGCACAGCGTGGGTGCCAGCCTCGACGCGGTCTTCACGTGGGACTACGAGCGCAGCCGCCCTGCGCTCGGCAAGCTCTACGAGAAGGCGAAGACGTCGCAGTGGAACGTCACCACCGACCTCGACTGGTCGATCGACGTCGACCAGGAACAGCTCGCGCTGAACAACATGGCGCGTGAGGATGCGCAGTTCTTCACCGACGCCGTCGACCTTTCCGGCACGCCGTTCGAGAAGTGGACGGAGAAGGAGTGGGTCGAGCTGGCGATCGAGGGCCAGAACTGGACGCTGTCGCAGTTCATGCACGGCGAACAGGGCGCGCTCCTGTGTACCGCCCGCATCGTCGAGACCGTGCCGTGGATCGACGCCAAGTACTACGCGGCGACGCAGGTCGTCGACGAGGCCCGCCACGTCGAGGCGTTTGCGAAGTATCTCGACGAGAAACTCTCGGGGCACTATCCGATCAACGCGCACCTCGGCTTGCTGCTCGACGACATCCTCGCCGACAGCCGCTGGGACATGACCTACCTCGGCATGCAGATCATGGTCGAAGGTCTTGCGCTCGCCGCGTTCGGCTTCATCCATCAGATGACGAGCGAGCCGCTGCTCAAGAAGATGCTGCGGTACATCATGAGCGACGAAGCCCGTCATGTCGCGTTCGGTGTGCTCTCGTTGCAGGAGTACTACCGGGAGCTGAGCGACGCGGAGATGAAGGACCGCCAACAGTTCGCGTTCGAAGCCGCGGTGCGTATGCGCGACCGGTTCCTCCAGCAAGAGGTGTGGGACCGCATGGGCGTTCCGGTGAAGGATGCGTTGCAACTCGTGATGGCCGACGAGGGCCGCAAGATGTTCCAGAACATCTTGTTCTCGAAGATCGTGCCGAACTGCAAGAAGCTCGGCCTGCTCGAGCGCAACGACGCGTGGCTCCGCAAGCGGTTCACCGAGCTCGGCGTGATCCAGTTCGAGGACTGGGTCGACACGGGCGAGGAGTACAGCGAGCTCGACGAGGTCGCCAAGGACCGTGCGGCCGGATGAACGGCGGATCGCCAGCCGAGCGAGACAGCGTCCGCCCGCGTGGGTAACCTACCGACTTGTAGGTAGGCACCTGCGGACGAATGGGTAGGGCGTGATGTCGCAAATGCTCGTACACGACCTCGAACGCGACGCGATCCTCGACCCTGCGACCGCGGACGGCGATCGGGCGGTCGGGCGGAGCCGCCGCGTCAATTGGCGATCGTCGATCCCCTTCCTCGCGTTGCAGGCCGTGCCGCTGCTCGCGATCTTCACGGGCGTCACACGTACCGCGCTCGGTCCTGCTCGCGGTGACGTACTTCGGGCGCATGTTCTTCGTGACCGCGACGTACCACCGGTACCTCGCACATCGCAGCTTCCGGTTGGGTCGCTTCTGGCAGTTCGTGTTCGCGTTCGGCGCACTCACCGCGGCGCAGAAGGGCCCGCTGTGGTGGGCAGGACACCATCGCAACCATCACAAGTTCTCCGACACGCGCGAACGACGTCCATTCACCGCGCGACGGCTTTTGGTGGAGCCACGTCGGGTGGATTCTCTGTGACAGGTACGGAGAGACGCCGCTCGACGACATCAAGGACTTCGCGCGCTATCCCGAGCTGCGCTGGTTGAACTCGCACGACTGGATCGGTCCGTGGTTGCTGGGCATCGTGTGCTGGCTGGTCGGCGGTTGGAGCGGCTTGGTCGTCGGCTTCTTCGCGTCGACGGTGCTGCTGTGGCACTCGACGTTCATCGTGAACTCGGTCTCGCACGTGTTCGGTCGTCGGCGGTACGAGACCGACGACACCAGCCGCAACTCACTTCTCGTCGCGTTGGTCACCGGTGGCGAGGGATGGCACAACAATCACCACCGCTACCAGAGCGCGGCGCGGCAAGGCTTCCGCTGGTGGCAGGTCGATACGACGTACTACGTGCTCTGGCTGCTTGCTCGCGTCGGTATCGTCCACGATCTGCGGCCCGTGCCGCGACGAGTGATCGACGAGGCCCGTCCGGGACGGTGATACCGTCCCGCGCAGCCAGGCGCAGGCCGGAGGCCCGGTTGATGCTTCTCGGCAGGTAGCGATGGAGGGCCGGAGGCCGTAGCCGCATGAACATGAGCACCGCCGTCCGCATCGTTTTCCTCGGCGGGCTCGGTGAGATCGGCCGCAACTGCTTTCTTCTCGAGGTCGACGACCGCATTCTCGTCGTCGACTGCGGGCTCATGTTCCCCGACGCCGACATGCCCGGCATCGACGTCGTCTTGCCCGATTTCACCTACCTGCGCGACAACGCCGAGCGCGTCGACGCGGTGCTGTTGACCCACGCGCACGAGGACCACGCCGGCGGGCTCGCGTTCTTGCTGCGCGACATCGAGGTGCCGATCTACGGCTCCGGGCTGTCGCTCGCACTCGCGCGCAACCGAATCGAAGAGTCGGGCATGCTCCGGCGCACGCAGCTGATCGAGGTGTCTGACGGTGAATGCCGGCGCATCGGCCCGGTCGAATGCCAGTTCATTCCCGTGACGCATTCGGTGCCGCACGGCTTTGCCGTTGCATTCTTCACGCCGGTCGGCACGATCGTGCACACCGGCGACTTCAAGCTCGATCTCACGCCGGTCGACGGCCGGCGTACCGATCTCGCGCTGCTGGGTGAGCTCGCGCGCCGCAACGGCGGCGTACGCATGCTGCTCTCCGATTCGACCAACGCCGAGCGTCCGGGCTTCACCCCGTCGGAGTCGACGGTCGGCACCGCAATGCGTGCCTTGTTCCGTGAGCATCCCGACAAGCGCTTCATCGTGACGAGCTTCGCGTCGCATCTCCACCGCGTCGAACAGGTCGCGCAAGCGGCCGTTGCTCACGGACGTCGCGTTGCGTTCGTGGGCCGATCGATGGAGCAGAACGTGTCGCTCGCGCGTGAGCGCGGCTTCCTCGACATCCCTGCGTACGCAGTGCTCGACATCGAAGAGACCGCGCGCTACGCGCCCGGCGACATCTGCATCCTCTGCACGGGCTCGCAAGGCGAGCCTATGAGCGCGTTGTCGTTGATGGCCGCGCACGAGCACAAGCACGTGAAGGTGTCGCCCGACGACATCGTCGTCATCAGCGCGCATGCGATCCCTGGAAACGAATCGAACGTGTCGCGCGTCATCGACTCGCTGCACCGCGCCGGCGCAGAAGTCGTACACGATCGGACGTCGCCGGTACACGTGTCCGGGCACGCTTCGCAAGAGGAGCTGAAGTTCATGCTCAACCTCGTCCGCCCGGAATGGTTCGTGCCGGTGCACGGGGAGTATCGCCACCTCGTGCACCACGCGCGGCTCGCGGAGGACGTCGGACTCGGCGCCGACCACGTGCTCATCTGCGAGGACGGCGACGTCGTCACGCTCAGGGGCGAAGGCGCGGAAGTCGAGCGCCGCGCGGTGCCCGCCGGCTACATGTACGTCGACGGGATCGTCGGCGACATCAGCCACGGAGTGCTGCGCGACCGACGCCTGCTCGCCGAAGAAGGTGTGGTCGTCGTCATCGTGACCGTCGACGCCGCCAACGGCGAGATCGTGACCGGACCGGAGATCGTCACGCGCGGCTGGGTGTACGCGCCCGAAGCAGAAGACCTCCTCGAGGACGCCAAGGAAGTTGTGCGAGCGTCGATCGCAGAGGCCGCCAAGGAGGGTGCCACCGACTTCGACACGATGCGCAGGCACGCGCGCAAGTCGCTCGCTCGTTTCATCGACGAGCGTACGCGTCGCCGGCCGGCAGTGATCCCGGTCGTGATGGAGGTCTGAGCCCTGTGTCCGGGCGCACCGCGCTCGTCACGGGCGGGGGCAACGGCATCGGTGCCGCGATCTGTCGCGCGCTCGTCGCCACCGGCGTGTTCGTGTGGGTCAACGACATCTACGAGGAGCGCGCCGCGAAGGTCGCGGCCGATCTCGGCGGCGAGGCGCACGCGAAGCCGGTGAAGGCCGACGTCACGAGTCCGCTCAAGATCACGCGGATGCGCGAGCACACCGGGCCTGTCGACATCCTCGTCAACAACGCGGGCATCCCGACCCAGGGCTTCGAGCTGAAGGCGTTTGCCGACACGAACCCCGAGGACTGGGAGCCGATGATGCGCCTGAACCTCGGCGCGGTGCTGCACGTCACGCACGCGTACCTCGGCGCGATGGTCGAACGTGGTTGGGGACGCGTGATCACGATCGTCTCCGACGCGGGCCGGCGCGGCGAGCGATACCAAGCGATCTACGGCTCGGCCAAAGCCGGCGCGATGGGCTTCATGCGCGGCATCGCGGCCGAGGTCGGCGAGCACGGCGTCACCGCGAACTGCGTGTCGCTCGGCACGATGCGTTCGGGCCCGACCGCCGACGCGGTCGAGCGCGACCCCGAACTCGAGCGCCGGCTGTCGAAAGGTTACGCGATCCGCCGGCTCGGCCGGCCCGGCGACGTGGCACCGCTCGTCGCGCTGCTGTGTGGCGACTCGGGTGCCTGGATCACCGGCCAGGTGTACCCCGTCGACGGCGGCTACGCCGGCGCGCTCTGAACCCCGGAGGCGTCGGTCACGATCTCTTGACTCTGCGAACGCCACAGCGCATTCTGCGCACGACCACGGAACGGGGGCGTTCGTGTCGCGCGATGCAGTTCGCGGGCGGAAGCACACATGTGCCGCGCGAATGGCGGCGGCGGCCGCCGGGATGGCTCTGGTCGGCGTGGCACTGGCGGGGCCGGCCCGTATCGCGGGAGCGGCCGGCGCCACCCCGAAAATCTCCGGCGCGCTCTTCGAAGGCCGCACGCTGCGCGTCACGCCGGCGGCAACCGACGCATACCCGACGGGTGCGACCTATCTGTGGCAGCGCTGCTCGTACATCCGAGCAGTGTGTCGCGACATCGCGCAGCGTGCACGGCGCGTCGTTGATCCTCGGCGCGGCGGATGTCGGTGCGCACATTCGTGTGCGCCGCCGCGGCGCGCCCGACTTCTCCGATCTCACTGCCACCATCCGGCAGGGCTCGCCGCTCAATATCAGCCGGCCCGTCATTCGCGGTGTGACGGGCATCGGTCACACGCTGACTGTGAGCAACGGCGGCTGGCGCGGCACCGGCCCTATCGCGCTGTCGCGGTGGCAGTGGTTGCGCTGCGACGGTCACGGACACGGATGCCACGCGATCGGCGGCGCGACCGTGTGCACGTACCACCTCGTCGGTTTCGATCGTGCCCACCGGCTGCGCGCCGCGGTGTATGCCGGCAACCCGATCGGACTCGCGTCGACCATGTCTGCTCCGTCGAAGACGGCGTACGTCGTGCACGACACCACCGACTTCCTCACCGCGCTGATGACCGGTGATGGTGATTACACCCTGGCGTCGACGCTGGCACGCGCGACGATCACCTCGACGGCGCACGATGGCAACGCGCGAGAGGTGTTCTGGCCCCGAGCGTCGAGCGCGGTTGTCGACGAGGAATCCTGTGCGCGGTGGGCGAGCGAGAGCAGCACCGTCGTCCAGCAGGGCGCGGCGTTGCGGATCCACGAAGTCAGCGGTGGCTATCGCGCCGTGACCGTCACCAAGAACATCTATTACGGCGCCGCGTGGATGTTCAACTTCCATACGTTCGACTCGTCGCAGCCGCGCGTCTTCACTCAGATCGGCAGTGTCAATCTCGCGGCGTCGTTCATGGCGCCGGGTTCACGCACCGCACCGCTGCCGTGGCACATGTGCGCGCGGTACTCGCGGTTCGACGCTCGAGTTCAAGGCGTGGCGCAACGGCACGCCCGAGCCGCACTACGGCGATCCCCGGGCGGGCGGGTCGGTGCACGTGCCCGCCGGGTGGAGCGCGCCCGGTACCGCGGGCTGGTACATCGGTCACGTGCCGGCGGGCGGGCGGGCCGTTCTCGACGACCTGTCCGCCGGCACGAGCGGGTGAGCCGTCAACGGCCCCGAGAGCCAGTGGGGCTGGTGGTGCTGGTGTTAGCTTGGCGGTCGTGGCGTCGCGCCGATCGTCAAAGTCCTCGCGCGCAAAGAAGCGCCCCTCAAAAGTGCGGGCGCGGTGGCGCGACGAGCTCTCCGAGCAGCTCGGGGGCCATCGCGGCGACATGCTCGCGATCGGCCTCGCGGTCGCCGGGATCCTGACGCTGCTCGCGATCTTCTCCGAGGTCGTGGGCTTCTCCGAGGTCGTGGGCCCGGCCGGCGTCGGCATCGACACCGCGCTCGGCGCGTTGCTCGGCCGCGGCAAGTTCCTCGTGCCACTCGGCCTGTTGGTCGGCGCGGGCTCGATGCTGATGCCGGCCGGGGAGGAGGACGACGACGGGCCGTCACGCCGCGGGATGCGGCTCGCCCTGGGGTTCCTGCTCGTGTGCGCGACGACCGTGGGGTTGTGCTCACTCGGCCACGACGGCCGTTCGGTGACCGACGCCGGCGGGCTGCTCGGCGAGATTGTCGGCGCGCCGCTGCGCAGCGGTCTCGGCACGACCGGCGCGGTCATCGTGCTCGTTGCCGCCGGGCTCATCGGCGTGTTGCTGGTCGTCGGCACCGGCATCCACCAGCTCGCATACCGCGGCGCCTACGGCGCACGTTTCGTCGCACGTCACGCCCGCTCGTGGTTCACGCTTCCGTCAGAGCTCGACGACGAGGCGATCGACGCCCGCGACCAGCCGGCGCCACTCGCACCCGCGACGCCGTTGCCCTTCCAGAGCGCGGCGACGATCGACGTGGATCTCGTCGCCGCCGAAGACCAAGACGCGCAAGGCGGCGCGCCCGAAGAGGACGAGGACGAGTACGAGGAGTATGACGAGGGCGACGAAGACGCGGACGAGGAGGGCGAGTACGCCGAGGAGGAGTACGAGGAGTACGACGAAGACGAGGAATACGAAGAAGACGAAGACGGCGAGTACGAAGACGAGGACGGCGACTGGGACGGCGACGAGGCCGGCACGCCGGTCGTCGCCGCGCCGAAGATCGCGTGGAAGCCCCCCGCGCTCACGTTGTTGAAGCGCAGCCAGGTGCGCGAGGTCGACCCCCGCTTGGTCGAGCAGGGTGGCGAGGTGCTCGAAGCGACGATGCGCGAGTTCGGCGTCGACGCGCGCTTGATCGGCGCGACCGTCGGTCCGACGGTGACGCGCTACGAGCTCGAGCTCGCCGCCGGAGTGAAGGTCAACCGCGTCACCGGTCTCACCAAGGAGATCGCGTACGCGATGGCGAGCCACGACGTGCGCATCCTGGCGCCGATCCCCGGCCGCAGCGCGATCGGCGTCGAGGTGCCGAACAAGATGCGACCGCTCGTCACCCTCGGGGACGTGATGTCGACCGACGAGGCAAAGAAGGCCAAGCACCCGCTCGACGTCGCGATGGGCCGCGACATCGTGGGCCGCTCCGTGTTCTCCAACCTCACGACGTTCCCGCACGTGCTGATCGCCGGGCAGACCGGCGCGGGCAAGTCGAGCTGCATCAACAGCATCGTCACGTCGATGCTGATGCGTACGACGCCCGACCAGGTGCGGCTGATCCTCGTCGACCCCAAGCGCGTCGAGCTCGGCCAGTACAACGGCGTACCGCACCTGCTCACCGAAGTTGTCACCAATCCGAAGAAGGCCGCGAACGCGCTCGAGTGGGCCGTGCGCGAGATGGAGATGCGCTACGACCTCCTCGCCGACGTCGGCGTGCGCGACGTCGACGGATTCAACGCGATGTTCGATCGCGGCGACATTCCCACACCCGACGATCCCGACCCCGACACGGGCAAGGCGTATGAGCGATTGCCGTACATCGTGGTGGTCGTCGACGAGCTCTCGGACCTGATGATGGTCGCCGCGCGCGACGTCGAGTCGAGCATCTGCCGGCTCGCGGAGATGGCGCGCGCCGTCGGCATCCACCTCGTGATCGCGACGCAGCGCCCTTCGGTCGACGTGATCACGGGTGTCATCAAGGCGAACATCCCCAGCCGGCTCGCGTTCAGTGTGAGCACGCTCGCCGACTCGCGCGTGATCCTCGACCAGCAGGGCGCCGAGAAGCTGATCGGCAAGGGCGACATGTTGATGCTCGCCGCATCGTCGAGCCGCGCCGAACGCATCCAGGGCGCATGGGTCGACGAGGAGTGCGTGCGGAAGGTGGTCGCGCACTGGCGGCGCCAAACCGTGCAGCCCAACTACATCGAGGGCATCCAGGGCGGCGACTCGACCGGAAGTCGTTCCCGCGCGGACGACGACGAGGGCGACGAGCTGCTCGACGAGGCGATGGAGCTCGTCGTCGGCAGCGGTCTCGGCTCGACGTCGATGTTGCAGCGGAAGTTGCGCGTCGGCTTCGCGGGCGGGCCGGTTGATGGACCTGCTCGAGCGGCGCGGCGTGGTCGGACCGTCGGAAGGTTCCAAGGCACGCGCGGTGCTGATGACCGCGGAGGAGCTCGACGACATGCGCGCCCGCGGGTAGACGCGGTCGCGGAAACAACAGCACGGTCGGCGCGACGGCGCAGTTAGAGCTTGCCCTCGGCCTCGAGCGCGTCGAGCTTGGTCCGCAGCTCGTCGATGAGTCCGGCTGCCGCCGCAAGATGCTCCTCGATGCGCGCGACGTACGTGTGCGGCGAGTCGTCGGCTACTTCGTCGTCGACGTCGATCTCGTTCACGACCGCGGCCGCGAAGTCCCCTTGGCTCGCGGGCACGAGCAGTACGCCTTGGCGGTCGTCGCTCGCGCCGGTCCACTCGATCATCACCGGCACGCCGGCGGTCTCGAGGCGACGGCGCAACACCTGCGCGTGCAGCTTGGGGAAAGCGCCTAGCTCGACGAGCCCGTCGTCACCCTCGGCACCGTCGTCGTCGGCGTCGAGGTACGTGGGCCGCTCGTGCACGAGCGCAACGCGACAGTCGACACACGTCGTTGCGCCGACTCTGTATTCGGCGCCGCACGAGGCGCACCACACGGTCGGTTCGCTTCTCCGGGTCGACTCCACGTTCCCTCTCCCTTGATGACCGGTCGATACTCGGCTGCGGCTCGCGAGGGGTCGGCTGCGCCTTCATCTCCTCGGTTGCTTCGCTGCCGTCTCCCACACCGGCGGGAGTGTACGGGGCCGCTGGATACCATGTTCGGGATGTCGACCGAGCAGCCGTCCCGGCGACGCTTCTATGTCGAGACGCTCGGCTGCCCCAAGAATGCCGTCGATTCGGAAAAGGTCGTCGCCGCGTTGGTTGCCGACGGCCTCGTCGCGGGCCCGGCCGACGAGGCCGATCTTGTTGTCGTCAACACGTGCGCCTTCATCGAAGCGGCGCGTCAGGAGTCGATCGACACCACGCTCGCGCTCGCCGATGACCGCAAGGACGGCGCCAAGCTCGTCGTGACCGGATGCATGGCCGAACGCTACGGCGACGAGCTCGCAGCCGCGTTGCCCGAAGCGGACGCGGTCGTCGGCTTCGCGGGGGAAGGTTCGCTGTCGGAGATCGTGTTGCGCGACAGGAAGCCGACCGGCGTGCGCGACCTGCTCGAGTTGCCGCGGCGCACATCCGACACGCCTTGGGCGTACGTGAAGATTGCCGAAGGCTGCGACCGGGCGTGCGCGTTCTGCGCGATCCCCTCGTTCCGCGGCGCACAACGTTCGCGAACACCGGAATCGATCGAAGCCGAGGTGCGTGCGCTCGTCCGGCAGGGCGTGACGGAGATCGTGCTCGTTGCGCAGGACCTCGCATGGTACGGGCGTGACATCGGAGAACCCGGCGCGCTCGCGCCGTCTGCTACAGCGTCTCGACGCGCTTCGTGCGCACGGACTCGCGCGGGTGCGGCTCCTGTATCTCTATCCGTCCGAGGTGCGCGACCCGCTGGTCGCGACGATGCTCGAGCTGCCGTCGGTGGTGCCGTACTTCGACCTCTCGTTGCAGCACGCGGCGCCGGGCTTGATGCGGCGCATGAAGCGCTGGGGAAGCGCGGATCGCTTCCGTGACATCATCAGCGCGCATCCGCGCCGACGAGCCGAACGCGGTGTTCCGCTCGTCGTTCATCGTCGGCTTTCCGGGCGAGACCGAAGCCGATCACGCATCGTTGCTGGAGTTCCTCGCCGACGTGCGCCTCGACTGGGCGGGGTTCTTCGCGTTCTCGAAGGAGGACGGCACGACCGCCGCGAGCATGGACGGCGAGGTTGCCGACGTGCTCGTGGGGGAGCGATTGCGCGAGTGTGCCGACGTGCAGGAGCCGATCACCGCTTCGGCGCGGGTTGGGTTGGTGGGCGAGACAGTCGACGTGATGATCGACGGTTTCGACGGCGACGACCTCGTGGGCCGGACCTATCGCGAAGCGCCCGAGATCGACGGCGTGGTACGGATCATCGGCGACTCGTACGCGCGGCCGGGTGCGATCGTCGCGCGCGACGGTGTGCGGCGTCGAAGGTCCCGATCTCGATGCGAAGGTTGTGACGTGACGGCCGCGGCCGCCGGTCCGACCAGAACCGGCGAAGCGTTTCGGTCAGGGCGCGCTGGCGACGCCGGCGAACTTCGTGACAGTCGCGCGCATCCTCGTCGCGGTACCGACGCTGATGCTGATCCGTGACCACGGCTCGAGCTGGAGGACCGTCGGCGCTGTGGTTCGCGATCACTGCGACCGACAGCGTCGACGGCTGGCTCGCGCGTCGCGACGGCGCGACGCGTTCGGGCGCGTTCCTCGATCCCGTTGCCGACAAGTTGATCGTGCTCGGTGGTCTGGCGGTGCTCGCCGACCGGGGCGCGTTCCCGTGGTGGCCGGTCGTGCTGATCGGCGCCCGCGAGTTCGGCATCTCGGCGTACCGATCGATCGCCGGCCGGCGAGGGGTCGTGATCCCCGCCCAACAACTCGGGAAGTACAAGGCGTTCACGCAGTACTGCGCGGTGGGCTTCGTGCTGCTGCCGCCGACCGCCGACGCACGCAGCTTCCAGGCGCTCGTGCTCGGCGGTTGCCGTCGTCCTCACGGTCGCGTCGGGGCTGCAGATCGTGCGACGCGGCTACATCGACTGGCAGCGCCAGGAGGCGTGACCCGGGCCGCTGTACTCGCGGGCGGCCGGCTGGACGACCGACGCCGCGGCGAACCGCAGTCGCGAGGATCGGCGATGCGCTGCGAAGTCCTCGCCGTCGGCACCGAGCTGCTGCTCGGCCAGATCGTCGACACGAACAGCGCCTGGATCGGCGAGCAGCTCGCGGCCTCGGGCATCGACTCGTACGAGCACCGGGCGATCGGCGACAACCAGACCCGGATCGTCGCGGCGCTGCGAGACCTCCTGTCCCGGTCGGACGCGGTGCTGATCTGCGGCGGCCTCGGCCCGACCCAGGACGACCTCACACGCGACGCGATCGCCGAGGTGATGGGTGTGCCCCTCGTGCGCGAAATGGCGCTCGCCGAGCACATCGCGACGATGTTCCGGTCGCGCCTGCGCGACATGCCCCAGAACAACTTGCGCCAGGCCGACATCCCCGAAGGCGGCGACGCCATCCCGAACCCGATCGGCACTGCGCCGGGCTTGCTGTGCGAGCTCGGCGACGGCAAGGTCGTGTACGCGGTGCCCGGCGTGCCGTACGAGATGCAGCTGATGGTGAGCGAGCACGTCGTGCCCGACTTGTTGCGCCGCTCGGGCGAGGCCGCCGCGATCGTGTCGCGTTCGTTGAAGACGTGGGGCACGTCGGAATCGGCCCTTGCCGAGATGGTCGCGCCACCGACTCGACGCGCTCGACAATGCTCCCCAGGGCAATCCGACGATCGCGTTCCTCGCGCGTGGCATCGAAGGGCTCGTCGTGCGCATCACCGCCAAGGCGAAGTCCGCGGAAGAAGCGCAAGCGCTCGTCGACGCCGAGGAGAAGGAGCTGCGCGCGATCCTCGGCGACCTCGTGTTCGGCGTCGACGACGAGACCATGGAGCACGCGGTGCTCAGCCGCCTGAACGCCCGGGGCTGGACGCTCGGTGTCGCGGAGTCGCTGACTGGTGGCCTGATCGGCGCGCGCATCGTCAACGTGCCAGGCGCGGGCGACGTGTTCCGCGGCTCGATCGTCTCGTACTCGACCGAGGTGAAGCGTTCGGTGCTGCATGTGCTCGCGCCGTCGGTCGTGAGTGAAGAGGCGGCGCGTGAGATGGCGGAAGGCGCGCAACGTGTGCTCAATGCCGACGTCGGGATCGCGATCACGGGAGTCGCGGGCCCCACCGAGCAGGACGGCGTGGCCGTCGGCACGGTGTGCTTCGGGCTCGCGCTGCCGGGCCTGCCGACCGAAGCGGTCTCGACGCGGCTCCCCGGCGACCGCGAACGGTTGCGGCAGTTCTCGACGATCTCGCTGCTGAACCTCCTGCGCCAGCGGCTCGACGCGCTCGAGTGACATGACTCGAGCCTTCGTCGCGGCGCGCCCGCCGGCGGACGTGCTCGACGCGGTCGCGGAGCTCGTCGAGTCGATGGACATCGGCACCGGACGGGTGATGACGCCCGCGCAGTGGCACGTCACGCTGCAGTTCCTCGGCAACCACGCCGATGTCGACGGCGTCGAGGTTGGCCTGCAAGGTCTGACGGTGATGGCGGCGAGCGCACAGCTCGGCGGAATCGGCGCGTTCCCGAACGCTCGGCGAGCGCGTGTGCTGTGGCTGGGTCTCGCGATGGGATCGGAGCTGTTCCACGCCCTCGCGCGCGAGGTGGGGCAACGGCTTGCACCGCTCGGATACGAGCAACCGGAGCGGCCTTATCACGCCCACCTGACGCTCGCGCGCTTCAAGACGCCACGAGACGTGCTCGAGACGGTCGCCGCGGGACCGCGCAAAGTCGGCCCGGCATGGATCGTCGAGCACGTGACCGTCTACGAGAGCCGGTTGCTGCGTACGGGCGCCGAGTACATGCCGCGCTGCGCGTCGTCGGCGCTCAGCCGGGCGTGATGTTCTGGTTGAGGCGGAAGAAATTCGTCGGGGTCGTACGTGCGCTTGAGCGTCTTGAGTCGCGCGTACTTCTCGTTGCCGTACGCCTGACGCACCCGATCCTCGCCCTCCTCCATCAAGAAGTTGACGTACACGCTCGTGTGGTGCGGGCTCAGCGCGTCCCAGTAGTCGCGCGCCCAGTGGCGCTGCTCGTCGAAGCCGTCGGCGGTCTCGCTATTGCCGTTGATGTTGAACGTGTGGCCCGCGGTGCGTCCGTGGAATGCGGTGTCGTTGTCGCCGACGCGTGCGCGACCGCGCCGCCCATCTGCCACAACGCCAGGCTCGAGATCGGCGACGTGATGCGCATGCCGTAGTCGGTGACGATGTCGATGATGTCGTCGTTGAGCACGTCGACATCGCAGGAGCGCACGTAGTACCAGCAGCCGTGTCGGAACGACGGGTCGAACATCTTCTGGTGCGCGACGTACGGCTTCGGCATGCAGAGATCGAGCACCGGCGCGCCGAACTCCTTGAGCGGCTTCAGCACACGTTCCGCCGTCGTCGACCGGACCCGCGTAGCACGCGATCACCGCGATGACGAGCTCACCGACGAGCTCGGGCGGAACGACGGCCAGCGCGGGCGCCTTCCGCTGCACGACGATCGTCATCAGCTCGTCCGGGCAGTCGGCGATCCAGTCGCGGTAGAAGCGGAGCACGCCGGGCGCGTCCGTCATTCGCCAGAACGACGGGACCCGCCATCACCTCCGGGCCGAGCGGCTGGAGTCGGAACTCGAAGTCGGTGACGATGCCGAAATTGCCGCCGCCGCCGCGCACGCCCCAGAAGAGGTCCGCGTGCTCGTCGGCGCTCGCCTTCACGAACTCGCCGTCGGCCGTGACGACGTCGACCGACAACAGCTGATCGATCGTGAGACCGTGCTTGCGCATGATCCAACCGATCCCACCGCCGAGTGTCAGCCCGGCGACTCCCGTGTGCGTGACGATGCCGGACGGTACCGCCAGCCCGAATGCCTGTGTCTCGCGATCGAGCTCGCCGAGCAGCGCGCCGGCCTGCACGCGTACGGTACGCGCGCGTCGGGATCGACACGGATGCCGCGCATCGGACCGAGGTCGATCAGCAGCCCGTCGTCGCACGTCGACAATCCCGGGAAGCTGTGCCCGCCGCCGCGTACCGCAACCGTGAGCTCGTGCGCTCGACCGAACTGCACGGCTTGGCGCACGTCGGCAACGCCGGCGCAGCGCGCGATCAACGCGGGGCGTTTGTCGATCGAGCCGTTCCACACCTTGCGGTGCTCGTCGTAGTCCGCGTGCGCCGGTTCGACCACGTCGCCACGGAACCACGCCGCGAGCTCGTCGATCGCGGCCGGCTCGATCGCGGTGTTGGTCACGGTGCTCACGTCGTGGACGCTATGCCTCGCGGGCCGTAAGTGTCGATCGGGTGTTCGGCTGCGTGCCTCACAGGTCGAGCTGCGGGTAGAGCGGGTATTGCGTGAGCAGGTCGCGGACGCGCCCTCGGGCACTGTCAGCGATCGCGTCGTCGAGCACGAACTGCACCTGCGACGGCTTGCCGGCGTTCGGACCGTGGGCGACGACACCGCGCGACGTGGCGCGCAGCACGTTCCCGATGATGCCGGCGACCTCGCGCATCTCGTCGGCGCGCATACCGAGGGTCGTGAGCGCCGGGGTTCCGAGCCGCAGGCCGCTCGTGTACCACGGGCCGTTGCTCTCGTCGGGCACGACGTTGCGATTCAGGGTGACCCCCGCGGCCCGCAGCGCGGCTTCCGCTTGGCGGCCATTGATGCCGAAGCCGCGCACGTCGACGAGCACGAGATGGTTGTCGGTACCGCCGGTGACGACAGGGACGTCCTGGCTCATGAGCGCGTCGGCGAGCGCGCGCGCGTTGTCGACGATCGCTTGCGCATAATCGCGGAAGCCCGTCTGTGATGCCTCGTTCAGTGCGACCGCTTTCGCGGCCATGACGTGGGGGAGCGGGCCGCCGAGCACGAGCGGGCAGCCGCGGTCGACGAACTCGGCGAGGTCGGCGTTGCACAGCACGAGCCCGCCGCGCGGACCGCGCAGGGTCTTGTGCGTCGTCGTCGTGACGATGTGCGCGTGCGGCACCGGATCGAAGTCACCGGTGAGCACCCTGCCCGCGACGAGACCGGCGAAGTGCGCCATGTCGACCATGAACGTCGCACCAACTTCGTCGGCGATCTCGCGCATCACACGGAAGTTCACGAGCCGCGTGTACGAGCTGTAGCCCGCGATGAGGATGAGCGGTGTGTGCTCGTGGGCGCGGCGGCGGACGTCGTCATAGTCGAGGAGAAACGTGCTCGGGTCGACGCCGTACGAGCGATGGCGAAACAGCTTGCCGGAGATGTTCGGGCGGAAGCCGTGTGTGAGGTGCCCGCCGGACTGCAACGACATGCCGAGCAGCGTCTGGTTGCCGAGCTGTTGACGGAGGTCTTCCCAGTCGGCGCCGGAGAGGTCGTTGACGTGATTCGCGTTGACGCGCGCGAGCGCGGGCGCCTCGACGCGCTGCGACAACACGGCCCAGAACGCGACGAGATTCGCGTCGATCCCACTGTGCGGCTGCGCGTACGCGTGATCAGCGCCGAAAAGCGCGTGTGCGAGCTCGTCGGCACGCGACTCGATGGCGTCGACGTTGTCGCAACCCGCGTACAACCGGTGCCGCGGGTGCCCCTTCCGCGTACTTGTCACTGAGCCAGTTGCCCATCGCGAGCAACACCGCGGGGCTGGCGTAGTTCTCGCTCGCGATCAGCTTGAGATGCGAACGCTGATCGGCGAGCTCGTGCACGATCGCGCCGGCGACCGTGGGGTCGACGGCCGCGACGGCGTCGAGCGCGGCGCGGAACGCGATCGTCTCGCCGTCGAGTCGGTCGGTGGCGATGCCGAAACGAGCGAGGTACGACTCCAGCAGCGTGCCGACGGCCATGGCGGGCTCCTTCGCGCGACCGATGCGACGGCCCAGGCGTTCGGCGCGGCTCGGAGGTCGCTCCCCGGTGGTCGATTCCACCCCGAGACGCCAGTCACGACCTCGCCCGCCAGCGTATCCGGCCGCCTTCCGCGTGGAGATGCTTGTAGCGAACGCCTGTTCGCTCTAGGCTGCATCACACGGATGTGATTCACTCGTCCCACGCGGGTGGATCGCATCCGAGTTGCTGTCACACCCCCTCTCTAGGGTCCGCAGCACACGACTTCCCCTGACCGAACAACGAAGCCGCAGAGGGCAGAGAGGGGTTCACGGTGGACCGTGACAAGGCACTCGAGATGGCGCTGAGCCAGATCGACAAGCAGTTCGGCAAGGGTTCGATCATGAAGCTCGGCGACCGCGGGCACGTGGGTGTCGAGGCGATCCCCACCGGCGCGCTCGCGCTCGACCTGGCGCTGGGGATCGGCGGGTTGCCGCGGGGGAGGATCGTCGAGATCTTCGGTCCCGAGTCTTCGGGCAAGTCGACGCTCGCGACGCATGTCGTCGCCGAGGCACAACGCAACGGCGGCGTGTGCGCGTACATCGACGCCGAGCACGCGATGGACCCGGTGTACGCCGCAGCCATCGGCGTCAACGTCGACGAGTTGCTGATCAGCCAGCCCGACACAGGGGAGCAGGCGCTCGAGATCGCCGACATGCTGATCCGCTCCGGCGCGCTCGACGTGCTGGTCATCGACTCGGTCGCCGCGCTCGTACCGCGCGCCGAGATCGAAGGCGAGATGGGCGACAGCCACATGGGCCTGCAGGCCCGGCTGATGAGCCAGGCGTTGCGCAAGCTCACCGGCAACCTCAACAAGTCGCGCACGATCGCGATCTTCATCAACCAACTCCGCGAGAAGATCGGTATCGTCTTCGGAAATCCCGAAACGACCCCGGGTGGGCGGGCGCTGAAGTTCTATTCGTCGGTGCGGCTCGACATCCGGCGGGTGGAGTCGATCAAGGACGGCCCCGAGGTCGTCGGCAACCGCGTGCGCGTCAAGGTCGTGAAGAACAAGACCGCGGCGCCGTTCCGCCAGGCCGAGTTCGACGTGATGTACGGCAGGGGCATCAGCCGGGAAGGCTCACTGCTCGACGTCGGTGTCGACTTGGGGATCATCAAGAAGTCGGGTGCGTGGTTCACCTACGAGGGCGAGCAGCTCGGTCAGGGCCGCGAGAACGTGAAGAACTTCTTGAGCGAGAATGTCGATCTGATGGTGGAGATCTCCGAGAAGATCAAGGACGCCTCCGGCGTCAACGACGTCGACCTCCCGGCCGAAGAAGACGCCGACGCCGCGGCGGACGAGCAGGAAGACGTCGACGCATAAGGTGCTCGCCGGTGGCCATTGGTCGTTTCCGGCACCACGTCGGCAAACGATCGATGGTCGCTGCAGGTGATTCGTTGACCGGAAGGTGACCGGGCAGGGTCCTTTCCGGTCAACGAACGGCGTCTACCAGGACAACGACCGCCGAGATTGTCGCGAACGCCAACACGGCGGGGCGCAGCCAGCGGCGGTCGAGCGTGGTGTGCGCGATCCGCCCGATGCGCGAGCCACCGATGATCAACGGCACGAGCGCAGCTGCGAGCACGCAGTCGGCAAGCGACACCTCGTGCGCAACGGCGAGCGCCGCGGTCGACATCAACGTGCCCATCAAGAACGCCGCGGCGAGCGTGGCGCGCATCCTCGGGCCGGGCTGGTGCTGGTAGAGCAGCGCGATCGGCGGGCCGCCGATGCCGGCGGCGGTACCCGTCGTGCCCGACACCATGCCACCCGCGAACTGCGTCGCGGGTGACAGTGGGATCGGCGGCGCGGTGACGCTCGCGGCGACGGCCAGGAGCACGGACACGCCGATCACGATCTTCAGCGCCTCCGTGCTGACGCTCGCCACGACGATCGCGCCTGCGATCGTGCCCGGGATGCGGCCGAGAAGAATCCACACGAGGCCGGGGCGGTCGACGGCGTGACCCTCGTGGCGCACCATCGCGACCGAGATCGGGATGCCGAACAGCACGACGGTCGCCGGGAGCGCGTCGGGGAGCACCAGTGCGAGCACCGGCACCGTCACGAGGTTCATCCCGAAGCCCATCGCGCCCTGGATCGACGCGCCGATCAACGTGGCGATCGCGATCGCCACGATCGCCCCCGCAGTGATGTCCATGGCCGGCCAGAGCCTACGGAGGCGACAACGCAGCGAGCGAGGGGAGCGGAGCGTGGAGCCGAGCCGTGCAGAGGGAGGCGACAGCGCAGCGGGCGAGGGGAGCGGAGCGTGGAGCCGAGCCGTGCAGACGGAGGCGACAGCGCAGCGAGGGGAGCGGAGCGTGGAGCCGACCCGTGCACATGGAGGCGACAGCGGAGCGGAGCGTGGCGCGGGCCGAGGATTCCCGACCGGCCTGTTGAGCGCCGCCTTTACACTGGTGCCCGGATGGCGCGGCGGTTCTACGTGCGCACCTACGGGTGCCAGATGAACGAGCACGACTCGGAACGGATCGCCGGCCTGCTCGCGGCCGAGGGCATGGAGGCCACCGACGACCTCGATGAGGCCGATGTCGTCGTCCTCAACACGTGCTGCATCCGCGAGAACGCCGACAACAAGTTGTACGGCCATCTCGGACGGCTGAAGTCGATGAAGGAGCGCCGCCCCGACCTGCAGATAGCCGTCGGCGGCTGCCTTGCGCAGAAAGACCGCGAGCTCGTGCAGTTGCGCGCCGAGCACGTCGACGTCGTCTTCGGCACGCACAATCTTGCGCATGCACCGGCGCTGCTCGCGCGAGCACGCGACGAAGGTCCGATCGTCGAGATACTCGAGGAGCACGAGGCCTATCCGTCGGCGCTGCCCGCGCGGCGCGAGGTCTCGCACGCGGCATGGATCACGATCCAGATCGGCTGCGACAACAGCTGCGCGTTCTGCATCGTGCCCTCGGTGCGCGGCCAGGAGGTCTCGCGACGGATGGGCGACATCGTGCGCGAGGTCGAGGAGCTCGCGGCCGACGGCGTCGTCGAGATCACGCTGCTCGGCCAGAACGTCAACTCGTACGGCCGCGACCTCGGCGCCGGGCAGTACCGACCGCAGTTCGCCGATCTGCTGCGCACGCTCGACGCGGTGCGCGGTATCGAGCGCATCCGCTTCACGTCGCCGCATCCGAAGGACCTGCGGCCCGAGACGATCGCGGCGATGGCCGAGTGCGCGCACGTGTGCGAGCACCTGCACCTCCCGCTGCAAGCGGGGAGCGATCGCACGCTCGCGCGCATGCATCGCGGCTACACCGCCGAGAGGTACCTCGAACGTCTTGCGGCCGCGCGTGCTGCCGTCGACGATCTCGCCGTCACGACCGACATCATCGTGGGCTTTCCCGGCGAGACCGACGACGACTTCCAGCGCACCCTCGACGTCGTCGCGGCAGCGGAGTACGACGCCGCGTACACGTTCGTCTTCTCGCCCCGGCCCGGCACCGAAGCGGCCGCCATGGTCGACGAGTTCGTGGCGCCCGAGGTTGCCCGGGAGCGCATGCGGCGGCTCGTCGAGGTCGTCGAGCACAACGGCCGGCGCAAGCACGAGGCCCGTGTCGGGCGTGTCGAGCAGATGCTGGTCGAGGGACCGTCGAAGAAGCAAGGCGACGTCTGGTCGGGCCGCACCCGCCAGAACAAGCTCGTGCATTTCCCGCACACGCCGAGCGCCGGTGTGCGCGCCGGCGATCTCGTCGACGTCCGCATCACGCATGGCGCCCCACACTGGCTCGGCGGCGACGTGGTCGGGACCGTGCAAGCGCGCGCCGCGCCGGCGCGTGCGTCTTCCGCTCGAGGTCGTGTGACGCGTCATCTCGCGATCGTGGGGGCGACGGCGTCGGGGAAGTCGGCGATCGCGCTCGCGCTGGCGCGTACGCTCGGCGATGCCGAGATCGTGTCGCTCGACTCGATGCAGGTGTACCGAGGCATGGACATCGGCACCGCGAAGCCGACCCGCGCCGAGCAGGCCGCGGTGCCGCATCACCTGATCGACGTTGCCGATCCGGACGAGGAATGGTCGGTGCGCGCGACGCAGATCCGCCGCGCAGCGCGTCGTCGCCGATATCGAAGCGCGCGGAAAGCGCGCGCTCTTCGTCGGCGGCACCGGGCTCTACGTGCGCGCTGTCGTCGACGGGCTCGCGGTTCCCGGCACCGACGCGAGCGTGCGCGCCGCGCTCGACGCGCGCACGCGCGACCGACGACGGGCTCGCGAGCGAGTACCAACACCTCACCGAGCTCGATCCCGCTGCGGCGGCACGCATCGAGCCCGGCAACCGGCGCCGCATCGTGCGCGCGCTCGAAGTGATCGAGCTCACCGGTCGTCCGTTCTCGTCGTTCGGCGACGGACTGACGACCTATGACGCGCCCGCACTCGATGTCACCCTGATGGGAGTGGTGTTCCCACGCGACGAGCTCGCGCGACGCATCGCGCAGCGATTCGCCGACATGCGCGATGCGGGCCTGGTCGACGAAGTCCGCGACCTCGCAGCGCACGCGGCGGGGCTCTCGCGCACGGCGCGGCAGGCGATCGGCTACAAGGAAGTCCTCGCCCACCTCGCCGGCGAGATCGAATCGCTCGACGAGGCGCTCGACCTCGCGGTGCGCCGCAGCCGGCAGTTCGCCCGGCGCCAGCGGGTCTGGTTCCGCCGCGACCCGCGGATCATCTGGACGCCGGGCGGCGGCCGAAATCTCGAGGCGCTCGCTGCTGCGGTCATGGCACGCTGGCAGCCGACACTTCCCGCCGACGCGGACGTCGCATGACCAAGCTTCAACTCTCCAAGCTGCACGCCACCGGCAACGACTTCCTCGTGCGCGTCGCGCTCGACGCGGCCGCGGCTCGCGGTCGACGCCGCGACGGCTGCCGCGCTTGTGCGACCGCCACCGCGGTGTCGGCGCCGACGGGCTGATCACGCTCGGTCGCGGCGCGGACGGCGCGCGACTGCACGATGACGCTGCAGAACGCCGACGGCGGCGATCGCGGAGATGAGCGGCAACGGCGTGCGCTGTCTCGCCTGGGTCGCGGCGCCGCGAAGGGCTCGCGACCGGCGAGCGAGCTCGTCGTCGACACCGGCGCGGGCCGGCGCGTCGTCGCACTGCACCGCAACGCCGCGGGCGAGGTCGTCAGCGCCGACGTCGACATGGGTCCGGTCACGACGTCGGACGAGGACGTCGTGATCACCGTGCACGGCGTCGACTACTGCGGCGACATCGCGAACGTCGGCAACCCGCACTTCGTGTGCTTCGTCGACGATCCCGCCACTGTACGGGTCGCGTCGCACGGCGCGATCATCGAGCGCAACGAGCGCTTTCCGCACGGCGTCAACGTCGAGTTCGTCCGCGTCGACGCGCCGCGACCAGTCTCACGATGCGCGTCTGGGAACGCGGCGTCGGCGAGACGCTGTCGTGCGGTACGGGCGCGTGCGCGGCGGCGACCGTTGCGCGCGCACACGGGCACGTCGGCGAGCACGTCGGCGTCGACGTGCCGGGCGGCGAGCTCGACGTCGCGCTCGGCCCGACGGTGCGGCTCGGCGGCCCGGTCGAGCACGTGTTCGACGTCGACGTCGAGGTGGCATGACAGCCAGGCGCAGCCCGGATGCCCGGTTGGTATCACGAGGCCGTACGGGTGATCGAGGGCCAGAGGTCGTAGCCGCATGACAGCGTCGCGCGCATACCAACCGCCAGCGCCGCCGCCTCACCGCGACCGAGGTCGATCTCAGTCGCGTCCAGCCAGCGCGCGCTGCTCGTCGGCACGACCTCCGATGAGTCGCTCGACGAGCTCGCGCTGCTCGCCGACACCGCGGGCGCGGACGTCGTGCACAGCGAGCTGCAGCAGCGCGCGCACACCCGATCCCGCGACCTACATCGGCAAGGGCAAGGCCGAGGAGCTGCGCGAGGTCGCGAAGCGCTCGACGTCGACGTCGTCATCTTCGACGACGAGCTGACGCCCGCGCAGCAGCGCAACCTGGAGAAGCTGTTCGCGGTCGACGTCGTCGACCGCGTCGCGCTGATCCTCGACATCTTCGCCCAGCACGCGACGAGCCAGGAAGGTGCGCTGCAGGTCGAGCTCGCGCAGCTGCGCTACCGGTTGCCGCGCCTGCGCGGCCGCGGTCTCCAGCTCAGCCAGCAGGGTGCGGGCATCGGCACCCGAGGCCCCGGTGAGACCCAGCTCGAAGTCGACCGGCGCCGCTTGCTGCGCCGCATCCAGAAGCTCGAGAAGCGATCTGAAGGCGCTCGGCCGGGACCCGGGCGACGCAGCGCAAGGCGCGCAAGCGCCGCGACCTCCTGCAGGTCGCGCTCGTCGGCTACACGAACGCGGGCAAGTCGACGCTGCTCAACCGTCTGACGCACGCCGGCGTGCTCGTGCAGAACCAGCTGTTCTCGACGCTCGACCCCACCGTGCGCCGCCTGCACCTGCCGGGCGGCGAGACCGTGCTGTTGTCCGACACGGTCGGGTTCGTCCGCCGCCTGCCGCACGAGCTCGTCGAGGCGTTCCAGTCGACGCTCGAAGAGGTCGCGCGACGCCGACCTGCTGTTGCACGCGGTCGACGCGAGCGCACCCGACGTCGACGAACGCATCGCCGCGGTCGACGGCGTGCTGCGCGAGATCGGCGCCGACGCGGTGCCGCGGCTGCTCGCGTGGAACAAGGCCGACCTCGCCGATCCCGACGATCTCAAGGCGTCGCTCGCGACGTCATCGCGGATCGGTCGCGCTGTCGGCCGCGACCGGTGAGGGCGTGCCCGAGCTGCTGACGACGATCGGCGACCGGCTGCGCGCGCTCGCACGTGTGGTCGAGCTCGTCGTGCCGTACGACCGCGGCGACGTGCTCGCGGCGCTGCACCGCGCCGGCGAAGTGCTCGTCGAGATGCACGACGAGCTCGGCACACGCGTGCGGGCCCGGCTGCCCGCGAGCGCCAACGGCCGCTTCGCCGAGTTCGCGGTCGCCGCTGAGTAGTGTCGACTGCCGAATGAGCTCGTCCGCCGGCTTCGTGCCGCCGCCGTACCCGTACGAACGTCTCGACGCGTTGAAGCGGCTCGCCGACTCGCTGCCGGGCGGCATCGTCGACTGCTCGATCGGCACGCCGTGCGATCCTGTGCCCGACGTCGCGCGCGCGGGCCGCGGCCGACGCGCTCGCCGCCGTCGAACGGCTACCCGCCGTCGGCCGGCACGCCCGGCGTTCGCGCGGCCGCAGCCGCGCTGGATCGCGCGCCGCTTCGGCGTGCCGATCGATGGCCAGCCGTGGTCGGGCGCGTGCGTCGGCACGAAGGAGCTCGTCGCGGCGCTGCCGCATCTCCTGCATCTGCGCAACCCCCGCCGCGACACCGTGCTGTATCCCGCGATCGCGTATCCGACCTACGAGATGGGCGCGACGCTCGCGGGCCTGCGCGCGGTCGCGGTGCCGGTCGACCAGCACTGGCACCTCGACCTCGACGCGATCGCCGACAGCCGACGCCGAACGCGCGCTGCTGCTGTGGCTCAACGAGCCCGGCAACCCCGCGTCGCAGACCGCCGACGACGGCGTACTTCGCGCGCGCGGCCGCATGGGCGCGCGCCCGCGACGTCGTCGTCGCGAGCGACGAGTGCTACGCCGAGTTCGCGCCCGGCGCCGGCGACGATCCTCGCCAGCGGGTATCGACGGCGTGCTCGCGGTGCACAGCGTGTCGAAGCGATCGAACCTGGCCGGCATGCGCGTCGGCTTCTACGCGGGCGATCCCGAGCTCGTGCTCGTATCTCGTCGAGACGCGCAAGCACGCGGGGTTCATGGCGCCGACGCCGGTGCAAGCCGCAGCCGCGGCCGCGCTCGACGACGACGAGCACGTCGACGTGCAACGGGCGCGGTACGCCGAACGCCGCGACGCTCGTGCGCGCGCGCGCTCGCCGGCGCACGGCCTCGTGCACGACGGCGGCGACGCGCTGTTCTATCTGTGGCTGCGTCGCCGACACCGCCGACGACGGCTGGGAGATCGCGGCGCGGCTCGCGCACGGCGCCGGCCTGCTCGTGTCGCCGGGCGATCTCTACGGCGCGGCGCGGCGCCGACCACGTGCGGCTCGCGCTCGTGCAGCCCCGCGATCGTCTCGAGCTCGCGCTCGACCGCCTGGTACGAGCGAACCGCCTGACCACACACGAGGATTGGGACGAGATGGACGACGTCGCGAAGCAGATGACGCAGCTGTTCGAAGCCGGCAACGACTGGCGCGACGTGATGCCGGTCGGTACAGGCGCACGACGCAGTCCGTGACGTCATCGGCATGCTCGACCGCGGTGAGGTCCGCGTCGCCGAGATCGTCGACGGCGACGTCGTCGTCAACGAATGGGCCAAGCACGCGATCCTCATGTGGTTCCGCGTGCAAGAGATGGAGGTCGTCGAGGCCGGACCGTTCGAATACGCCGACAAGCTGCCGCTGAAGCACGGCTACCTCGACGCCGGCGTGCGCGTCGTGCCCGGCGCGTCGGCGCGCTTCGGCGCGTATCTCGCTCCGAGCGTGATCATGATGCCGTCCTACGTGAACATCGGCGCGTACGTCGACGCGGGCACGATGGTCGACACGTGGGCGACGGTCGGATCGTGCGCGCAGATCGGCAAGAACGTGCACCTCTCGGGCGGTGTCGGCATCGGCGGCGTGCTCGAACCGCCGCAGGCCGTGCCGGTCGTCGTCGAGGACGACTGCTTCATCGGTTCGCGCTGCATGATCGTCGACGGCGCGCGTGGTCGAAAGCCGGGGCCAAGCTCGGCGCGGGCGTGATCCTCACGTCCACCACGCATGTCATCGAGGCGGAGACCGGTGACGAGCTCCCGCGCGGCGTCATCCCCGAGCATGCGCTGGTCGTCGTGCAGGGCACACGGCTGAGGGAGTTCGACGGTGGCATGTTCGGGCTGCCGTGCGTGCTCGTCCTGCGCTACCTCTCCCCGAGGGCGGGCCACGACAAGCTGCAGCTCAACGCGATCCTGCGCGAGCACGGCGTCGTGTCGTGACGTGCGCGCATGACAGATCTCCTCGCGCTCACCGAAGAGCTCTGCGCGATCCCGTCGGTGAGCGGCGACGAAGCCACGATCGCCGACGACATCGAGGCACGCCTGCGGCGCGACGCGCCGAAGCTCGACGTCGCGCGCGTCGGCGCCAACGTCATCGCCCGCACCGCTTCGGGCTCGAGCGTCGCATCGTGCTCGGCGGGCACCTCGACACGGTGCCGCCGAACGGCAATGCCGCGCCGCGCCGCGACGGCGACGTGCTGCACGGTCTCGGCGCCGCCGACATGAAGGGCGGTCTCGCGGTGCTGCTCGATCTCGCGGCGCAAGGCCTCGCGCGACGACGCCGCGTCACGACGCGACGTTCGTGTTCTACGAGGCCGAAGAGGTCGCCGACGAGCACAACGGCCTGCGCAAGCTGTTCGCCGAACGGCGCGACCTGGTGGAGGGCGATCTTGCGATCCTGCTCGAACCGACGAGCGGCTGGGTCGAGGCGGGCTGCCAGGGCACGATCGCGGTCGCGCGCCACGTTCACACGGCGCCGCGCGCGCACTCGGCGCGGCCGTGGATGGGCGCGAACGCGATCCATCGTGCGGCGCCACTGCTGCAACGGCTCGCCGCGTTCGACGCCGCAGACCGTCGACGTCGACGGCCTCGGATATCGCGAGTCGTTGCAAGTCGTGCGCGTCGAGGGCGGGATCGCGAACAACGTCGTGCCCGACCGCTGCACGGTCGTCGTGCAACCGCCGTTACGCGCCGAGCCGATCACTCGACGACGTGATCGCGGAAGTTCGTGCGCTGTGCGACGACGCCGACGAGGTCGAGGTGCTCAACGTGTCGCCGGCCGCGCCCCCGAACCTGTGGAACCCGCTGATCGCGGAGCTCGTCGGCGTCTACAACCTGCCGGTGCGGCCGAAGCTGGGCTGGACCGACGTCGCGCGCTTCGCGTCGCACGGCATCCCCGCGTTGAACCTCGGACCGGGCGACCCCGAGCTCGCGCACACCGCCGAGGAAAAGGTCGAGCGCGCCGACCTCGACGGCTGCGCGACAGTGCTCGCGTCGTTCCTCGGGCTCTCGTGACCGCGATCGTGTCAGAAGCGACGCAGCAACGTGACGACCTTGCCGTAGATCCGGACGTCGGCGGGGTCGAACACGAGGTCTTCGTAGTCGTCGTTCGCGGGTCGCAGCACGATCTTGGCGCGCTTGCGCAGGAACGTCTTCACGGTGGCCTCCTCGCCGGGGATGCCCGCGATCACGATGTCGCCGTTGTCGGCGTCGGACTGGGCACGCGCGACGACGTAGTCGTCGGTGAAGATGCCGGCGTCGATCATCGAGTCGCCGCGTACCCGAAGCATGAACAGCTCGCCGTCGCCGGTCAGGTCGGCAGGCAAGGGCAGCAGCTCTTCGACGTTCTCGGCCGCGAGGACGCCGGTTCCGGCGGCGACGTCGCCGAGCAGCGGCACGTGGCGGACGGGCCGGCGCGAGACCGCGGCACCGGTGATCGGCTCGAGCGCGACCTCGATCGCGCGCGGCTTGGTCGGGTCGCGGCGCAGGTAGCCCTTGTCCTGCAGCGCGGCGAGGTGCGCGTGCACGGTGGACGGAGACGACAGACCGACCGCCTCGCCGATCTCGCGGACGCTCGGCGGATAGCCCCGCGTGCCGACCTCGTCGTCGATGTACTCGAGCACCTGCCGCTGGCGGTCGGTCAGCGTTGCGCGAACGGTCGGGGCGACGGTCTGGCGGCCTTTCGGTCGCGGGGCTTGTGGACGGGGCGTGGTTGCCATGAAGCGGACCGTAACACGATCACACGTTCGGGGCAAACATCCGTTCGATATTCCCTTGACTCCGAACACGTGTTCGGCAAACGTAGATGTCTCACCTCTTTGGTTGGATCCGAACGAAGACGGAATCCCGACGACGAAAGCACGGAAGGAATCCCGATGGCGGCCGTTCTGGAACTCGATCTCGATCTGGATCCGCGTCTCGTCGATCCTGCCCGGCCGCGCCACCCGGCCGGGCCCCACCGTCAACCCCGGCCGCGGCCGACCGCTCGACGCCCGGGGCCCGCTGTCTTGCGACGACGGCGGGTTCTGGCTGCGCTGGTCGGCGTGGGCCTCGTGGTGACGGTGGCGCGTGCGGGTGCCGCGCTCGAGGGGACGTCCCTCGCCTCCCCCGAGCGCCTCCCGCACGTGCGGTCCGTAGTCGTCCAACCGGGCGACTCGCTCTGGTCGGTCGCGCGGCAGGTCGCCCCCGATCGCGATCCCCGCGTGGTCGTCGACGCGATCGTCGACGCCCGTCACGGTCGCAGCTCGGTCGTGCCCGGCGAGACGATCGAATGGCGCGACTCGTGAGGCCGCGCGGCCGACGTCGGCACCCGTTACCGTGGGTGTGTGCGTTGTCCGTACTGCCGCGCGAACGACGACAAGGTCGTCGATTCGCGACTCGTCGAGGACGCGATCGCGATCCGCCGCCGGCGTGAATGTCTCGCGTGTGGCCGCCGCTACACCACGTACGAACGGATCGAGGAAGTCGCGGTGCTCGTGCGCAAGCGCGCGGGGCTCGCCGAGCCGTTCGATCGCGCGAAGGTCCGCGCCGGTATCGAACGCGCGGCGAGTGGCCGCCTCGACGAACCGACGATCGACACCGTCGTCGCCGACGTCGAGGAGGAGGTGCGCGCCACGGGCGGCGAGGTTGCCAGCGATCGCGTCGGCATGGCGGTCCTCGAGCGCCTGCGTGGGCTCGATCCGGTTGCGTACCTGCGGTTCGCCTCGGTCTACAAGGGCTTCGAGGATCTCGCGGACTTCGAACGCGAGGTCGGGGAGCTGCAGAAGACGACCGCTCCCAAGCGGCGCTGACGACGCTCGCCCGGTCGTTCGCGAGCGCGCGAACGCGAACATCCGCGAGCAGCTCCCGACCAGGCGCGATGCGATCCGAGCCCCGTGCGAAATCGTTGACAAAGATGAAACTACAGTGCTGTAATGCACCTCCATCTCGTATGCAAAGGGGGAAGCGACCACAAGATGTGGTGGTGTGTGGGTCTCGGCCAGGAATGAGCTCCCGGGAGATGAACCCCGGAGATGAACCCCGGAGATGAACCCCGGAGATGAACTGGGCGACGGCGACGGGCCTGCGGCTGAAGTCGCATCCGACACCGAAGGTCCGCACGTCGAAGTCCGCAATCGCAGAAGCTGAATCGACGAGGGACGAACACGACTCGAGTGACCTGGGACGACGAGCCGCACGCCGGCTCGGAGGGGGTAGCGACCGATATGGCGATGGCGCCGCAGCAGCTCGGAATCGGCATCGGCCGGCACTTCACGCGGCGGATGTCGACCCGTACGACACCGTCGAATGGGAACGGCGTGACGCGCGCATTCCGAACTACAAGGACGGCGGCGATGCCTTCTTCCAGGCCGGCGTCGAGTTCCCGACGACATGGTCGCTGAACGCGACGAACATCGTTGCCCAGAAGTACTTCCGAGGCACGCTCGGTGCGCCCGAACGCGAGTGGTCGCTGCGGCAGGTGATCGACCGCGTCGTGAACACGATCGCAGAGTGGGGGGTCCGCGACGGCTACTTCGTCGACAACGACGAAGCGGAGGCATTCCGCGACGAGCTGAAGTACCTGCTGGTGCACCAACGCGCGGCGTTCAACTCACCGGTGTGGTTCAACATCGGCGTGCGCGGCGTGCCCCAGCAGGCGAGCGCGTGCCAGCCGTACGAGGCGCCGGTCGTGACGGCCGACGGCCTGGTGCCGATCGGCGAGCTCGTCGACGGGAACGCAGTCGGCACGAAGGTGTTCGACGCGCACGGGTTGACCACGATCGTCGCAGTGCAGGCCAACGGAGTGAAGCCGGTCCTGCGCGTGCACACGGACGACGGCGCGACGCTCGACGTGACCACCGACCATGTCGTGTGGCGCCATCGTCCGCACGAGGGCGCGGCGTGGGTGCCCGCCGGCGACCTGCTTCCCGGCGACGACCTCGAGCGCTACAACGACGACGAGCGGGTCGCGTATGTGACGATCGAATGGATCGAGTCGGTCGGTGACATGGACGTCTACGACATCCAGACCGACAGCGGCGAGTACTTGAGCAACTTCTTGCGGGTGCACAACTGCTTCATCTTGTCGGTCGACGACACGATGGACTCGATCCTCAACTGGTATCGGGAAGAAGGCGTCATCTTCAAGGGCGGCTCGGGCTCAGGTGTGAACCTGTCGCGCATCCGCTCGTCGAAGGAGCACTTGCAGGGCGGCGGCACCGCGTCGGGTCCGGTGAGCTTCATGCGCGGCGCCGACGCGTCGGCAGGCACGATCAAGTCGGCCGGCAAGACGCGGCGCGCCGCGAAGATGGTGATCCTCAACGCGGATCATCCCGACATCGAAGACTTCATCTGGTGCAAGGCGATCGAGGAGCGCAAGGCGCGGGCGTTGCGCGACGCCGGCTTCGACATGGACCTCGACGGCAAGGACAGCCACTCGATCCAGTACCAGAACGCGAACAACTCGGTGCGCGTCACCGACGAGTTCATGCAGTCCGTCGTCGAAGACCGCGATTGGGCGTTGCGGGCGGTGAAGACCGGCGAGCCGGTGAGGACGATGAAGGCGCGCGAGCTGATGCGCCAGATCGCGCGGTCGGCGTGGGAGTGCGCCGATCCCGGCATGCAGTACGACACGACGATCAACCGTTGGCACACTGCGTCCAATACAGGAAGAATTAACGGTTCGAACCCTTGCTCAGAGTATGTCCACTTGGATAACTCCGCATGCAACCTGGCCAGCATCAACCTGCTGCACTACTTGCGCGAAGACGGTGCGTTCGACGTCGACGGCTTCCTGCAGACGGTCGCCGTGATGTTGACAGCGCAGGAGATCCTCGTCGGCAACGCCGACTACCCGACGGAGAAGATTGCCGAAACGACGCGGCGGTTCCGCCAGCTCGGTCTGGGCTACGCGAACCTCGGTGCGCTGTTGATGGCGCAGGGCTTGCCGTACGACTCCGAGCAGGGCCGGGCATGGTCGTCGGCGATCACCGCGCTGTTGACCGGTCACGCGTACACCACCAGCGCCAAGACCGCGGCGCGCATGGGCCCGTTCGCGGGCTACGCCGAGAACACCGAGCCGATGCTCAACGTGCTGCGGATGCACCGCGCCGAAGTCGCCAACATCGACGAGGATCTCGTACCGCCGGAGCTGCTGTGCGCCGCGCAGGAGTCGTGGGACGACGCCGTCGAGCTCGGCGAACGTTACGGCGTGCGGAACTCACAGGCGACCGTGCTCGCGCCGACAGGTTGCTTGGTCGGTGGCACGCTCGTTCCGACCGCACACGGGCTCTCGAGGTTGGGATCGCTCGGCGATCCCGTGGGTGCGCAGTGGCAACCACTCGACCTCGACGTGCAAACCGACGAAGGCGCGCGACGCGCGACGCAGTTCCATGTAAACGGCGTCGAGCAAGTCGTCGACGTCGAGACGCATCGAGGGTATCGGCTCCGTGGTACCGCGAAGCACCGCGTGAAGGTCGTCGCATCCGACGGCTCGTGGCAGTGGCGCCGGCTCGCCGATCTGCGCGCGGGCGACCGAGTGCCGATGGCGCTCGGCGGCCTTGTCGGCTCGCCGCGCGTCGTGCAGCTTCCGCCGTTGTCCGAGCACATGGCGTGGGCAGCAGAACATCGGATCCGCGTGCCCGAGACGATGACGCCCGACCTGGCAGAGCTCGCCGGCTACTTCATGGGTGACGGCTCGCTCCACGCAAAGGGCCTTCGGTTCTGCGTGACGGCGGGTGACGACGATGTCGTCGCGCACCTCACGTATCTCGGCAAGGAGTTGTTCGGACTCGAGGCCCACGTGCGCGAGATGAAGGGCTACACGAGCGTCGAGTTCGATTCCGTACGGCTTGCGCAGTGGTGGCAAGCCACTGGGTTGGCGAAGCACGTTCCACACGAAGCACACACGGGCGAGGGATGGGTGCCGCACATCCCCGAAGCCGTGCTCCACACCAACGACGTGGAGAGCTACCGGGCGTTTGCTCGGGGGCTGTTCGAAGCCGACGGCACGGTGACGTTGGGCTGTCCGTCGTGGACCACAGCGAAGGACTCGTTCGCTGAGGAGCTGCAGACGCTCCTGCTCGCGCTGGGCTTTCCCACCACGCGGAAGTGGGACATCAGCGGACGCGACTCGCATCTGTCGGTTGTCCGAGTCTTGCACCGCGCTGCGAACGCACGCTGGCTGGACGAGGTCGGGTTCATCTCGGCTCGCAAGGCACGAGCCGTCGACGTGAGCGATGTGCAGCAGAGTGCACGCTACGACCACATTCCCGTCTCACGCGAGCTCATCGACCGTGTTGCGCCGGCGAACGATCGCGACCGCAAGGCTGCGATGATGGAGTTCCGTCGGTCGGGTTCCATTGGTCGTCGACTGGCGGAGGACCTGTTCGCGGCATCAGCAGACTCGGAGCTCGCACACCTGCTCGGCTTCTTCTACGACGTCGTGACCTCCGCGGAACTGGGTGAGGAAGAACTCACGTACGACCTTTCCGTACCCGAGAACGTCACGTACGTGGCGAACGGTTTCGTGTCGCACAACACCATCGGCCTGATGATGGACTGCGACACCACCGGCATCGAGCCCGACCTTGCGCTGACCAAGGCAAAGAAGCTCGTCGGGGGCGGGACGATGTTCATCGTCAACCAGACGGTGCCGCGGGCGCTGCGCCGGCTCGGTTACACCGACGACGAGGTGGAGACGATCGTCGGCTACATCGACGAGCACAAGACGATCGTCGGCGCGCCGGCCGTCAAGGCCGAGCACATGCCTGTGTTCGCGTGCTCGATGGGCGACAACACGATCCATTACATGGGGCACATCCGGATGATGGCGGCCGCGCAGCCGTGGATCAGCGGTGCGATCTCGAAGACGGCGAATCTGCCCGAAGACGTGACCGTCGAAGAGGTCGAGCGCGTGTACCTCGAGTCGTGGCGGCTCGGCTTGAAGGCTGTCGCGCTGTACCGCGACAACTGCAAGGTTGGACAGCCGCTCGCGACGCAGACGAAGACGAGCGACGCGGTCGCCCAGGAGGTCGAGCGCATCGTCGAGACCGTGATCGTGCAGGAGCCGGTTCGCCAGAAGCTCCCGAAGGTGCGATCGGCGAAGACGTTCTCCTTCCGGGTTGCCGACTGCCACGGCTACGTGACCGTCGGCGAGTACGAGGACGGGCGTCCCGGTGAGCTCTTCCTGCAGGTTGCGAAGCAGGGCTCGACGCTGGCCGGGATCATGGACGCGTTCGCGATCTCGGTCAGCCACGGCTTGCAGTACGGCGTGCCGCTTGAGGCGTTCGTCGAAATGTTCACCAACATGCGCTTCGAACCGGCGGGCATGACCGACGATCCCGACATCCGGTTCGCATCAAGCTTGATCGACTACATCTTCCGGCGCCTTGCCGTCGCGTATCTCCCGCTGGACAAGCGCGAGGCGATGGGGATCCTGACGGTCGGCGAGCGGATGCAACCGACGCTGCCGGGGGTCGAGGAAGCGACGACGCCGACCGCGGCGTCACTCGACCTGCCACCCGACGACCGTCCGCCGTCGGCCGCGATGCACGCGCATCCTGCCGGGTCGGCACGCACACCCGAAGCGCCGAAGCCGCCGACCCAGTCGCGTCAGCGTGAGCTCGTGTTGTGTCACGTCTGCGGTGACATGATGCAGCGAGCCGGTTCGTGCTACGCGTGCCCGAGCTGCGGCAGCACCAGCGGCTGCTCGTAGCGCATATCGGAGCGCGGCGCGCCGACGCGCGGAAATGGGCGCCGCATCGCGAAGCCGCGATGCCGACTCGTTCTCGGGACGCGACCGGTGGCACGAGCAGCTTCGCGTTGTCCTTGTCAGGACCGTACGCGAACACGTAGGTCTGCGAGTCCGCGCCGGCGCTGACCGCGGCCGGGCCGAAGTCGGACGTGACCGTGCACTTGCCGGGGTCGACGTGATACGGCACACGTTGCGTCCCACCGATGTTCGTGCGCGTCGTGTCGGTACCGCCTTCGGCGGACAGGCACTCGGCATCACCTTGGTTGCCGACGACCCACGCGCCGTCGGCCACGGTGCACGCGCGGTCTGCGGGGCCCGCGTCTGGAAGCCCTTCCCGTTGCCGCCGCCAACTGCATCGGCAGTCGTGTCGGTCGCGCCGCCGGCGTCGGTCGCCGGCGAGGTCTCGTCCTTCGCGCCACCCCGCCGCACCCGGTGAGCAGCAACGATGCAGCGATCGCGACGGCAGCACACACGTGGGCGGCGTACCCTGGAATCAGTCGATGAACTCGTAGTCGTCGGCATCAGGCCCGAGCGTGCGCTTCCAGTACTCGAGGAGCGTGAACGGCCAGTTCTGTGCGACGCGGCCGTGCTCGTTCTTGTACCAGCTGTTGACGTCCGACCAACCCCACGCCATCCGCTCGTTCTCGGCGTCGACGCGTTCGTTGAACTCGTCGTGCACGTCCTTGCGGACTTCGAGCGCGCGGTGATGCTCGCAGAGCAGTAGCTCGATGCACCCGAGGACGTAGCGCACTTCGCACTCGGAGAAGTACACGATGCTGCCGTTGACGACGATGTTGGTGTTCGGTCCGTACAGGCAGAACAGGTTCGGGTAGCCGGGCACCGTGATGCCGAGGTACGCACGCGCGTCGCCGGCCCACTGCTCGTGCAGATCGGTGCCGTGACGGCCGAGCACCTGCATCGGCGTCAAGAACTTCGACGCGTGGAAGCCGGTGCCGTAGATCAACACGTCGATTTCGTGCTCGACGCCGTCGTCGGTCACGATCCCGCTGCGTGTGATCTCACGGATACCGGTCGTGATCAGCTCGACGTTGTCGCGCTTCAACGCGCCGGCCCATACTCCGTTGTCGCGCAGCATGCGTTTCGCGCCGGGGGGATATGTCGGTATCACCTTCTCGGTGAGGTCGGGCCGGTCCGCGAACTCGTCGCGGAGATACTCGGCGAGCATGCCGCGCATGATCTCGTTCATGAAGTTGACCGAGCCCATGCTGTGGTCCCAGTCGGGATCGACGGTGACGGCGGGGATCACCGCGTCGCCCATGCGCCAGAAGATCCAGAAACGGTTCCACTCGCTGTACGACGGCACGTGCGCGTAGAGCCAACGCAGTCCCTGCGATACGGGTGCGTGGTACTCGGGGGTCGGTCCGAACCACGGCGGCGTGCGCTGGAACACCAAGAGCTCACCGACGACGGGCGCGATCTCGGGAATGAATTGCGCCGCGCTCGCACCCGTGCCAATGACCGCGACGCGCTTGCCGGTGAGATCGATGTCGTGGTTCCAGCGCGCCGAATGAAACGACGGGCCCGCATATGCGTCGCGGCCCGGGATGTCGGGGAAGCTCGGCCGGTTCAACTGCCCAACCGCGCTGATGACCGCGTCGGCCTCTATGGTCTCGGCGTGCCCGTCGCGGGTGCGAACGTGCACGCGCCAACCCGCGGTGTCGTCCGACCACTCGAGCGACCGTACCTCGGTGTCGAAGCGGATGTGCGGACGGAGCGCGAACGTGTCGGCGCAGTGTTGGAGGTATTCGAGCAGTACGTCCTGGGTCGAGAAGTGGAACGGCCAGTCATGGCGCTGCGCGAACGAGTAGCTGTAGTTGTGATTCGGGTTGTCGACGCGGCAACCCGGATACACGTTCTCGAACCAGGTGCCGCCGACGTCGTCGTTCTTCTCGATGATCTCGAACTCCACGCCCGCTTGGTGCAATCGATGCGCGGCGAGCAAACCCGACATGCCGGCACCGACGATCACCACGCGGAACGACACGTCGGGAGCGACAGTCGCCTTGTTCCATGCCGGCGCGCGCCGGTCCTCGCCGCGGTAGGCGAGCTCTTCTTCGAGCAACGGGAGGTACGGCGCCATCTCGATCCCGCCGACCGCGTACTCCATGATGCGCAACAAGACGTCGTCGGCCGGGACTGGGCGAGGCTGGCAGCCTTGGTCGCGATAGCGGATGAGCGCATCGACCGCGACTTCACGTGCGTTGGCGAGCTGCTCGTCGGTGAGCCCGCCTTGGGGCTGTCCGATCAGCATCGGGTCGACGCGCAGGTCGTCGCGCAACAGCGAGAGGTCGCCGGTCAAATACGCGAGCGCAGGCAGCAGCGGCGGCACCTCGGCCTCGGCGACCGCGGCGCGGATCTCGTCGTCGGACTCGGTGATCGTCCGGATCGGTGCGACGAACGGGCTCGAGCTGTACGCGACGTCGGGCATTTCCCAATATTGGCACTCTGTTCCGTTGACGCGTGCGCCCGCGTCGCCGAATTGCCAGTTTCCACCTTTGCTCACCGCATGTATGGATCGCTTGACGCTCGACGACGCGCGGCTTAGCGTCCGCCGCGGTCGGGGGAGTGTTACGGCGGAGTCAGGGGCGTTTCGTTGCGCCGATCTGGGGTCACGTTGCTTGATGTGTCTTCGTCCGATCCTGCGCGCTCTCATCACGCCTACTCGCGGACGAAACGCGACACGACAAGACGAGTCGCGTGTGTCGATCGGGAGCGGTCGGTTTCGGAGGTGTATCGATGATGCGAGTTGGGATGCCGCGAGGGCGTCACAGGCGAACCCTTACGGGCGTGTTCGTGGTTGTCGTCGTGATGGCCGCTGCGCTCGTCGCAACGTCGCTTCCCAGTGGTGCGGCGCCGTTTGCCACTGGCGACGTTCTTGCCGCGATCGGTAATGGCGCAGTGAAACAGTTCGCCCCGAATGGCACGCTGAAGGACACGTTGACAGACCAGACCGCCTCGGCATACACGACCGGGATGGCTTTCGACGCGGCAGGAAATCTGTTCGTCACCGACTTCAGCACCGGTAACGTCAGCAAGTTCGACTCGAATGGCACGTTCGTCAGCACAGTCGCGTCTGGTCTGAGCTCGCCGGAATCATTGGCGTTCGACAACGTGGGAGACCTGTACGTATCGCAGGTCGGCGGCGGCGGCATCGCGAAGTACGATGCGAGCGGAAACCTCCTCACTTCGTTCCCTGATGCCGGCCGCGTCGACTGGATGGACCTGGCGGCCGACAACTGCACGATGCTCTATACGCAGGAGAGCACGTCGATCCTTCGATTCGATGTGTGCACCAACACGACCCTAGATCCGCTGACGACGTCGCTCCCGGCGTCGTCGTTCGCTCTGCGAATCAGACCGAGCGGAGAGATCCTCGTTGCCTCGAGCACAACCGTCGAACGGCTGAGCTCCTCCGGTTCGATCCTCCAGACGTACACCTTCCCGAGTGACCTTGGCGTCAGCGAGCTCTTCGCGCTGAATCTCGACCCCGACGGAACGTCGTTTTGGACGGGTGACATCGGCACGAACAAAGTGATTCACGTGGACATCGCGACGGGGAATGTGCTGGGGAGCTTCGACAGCGCGCCGAACAGCTCGCTGGCCGGCCTCGCGGTGAAGGGCGAGATCGTTGTGGGCGCCACGACCACTACCGGCACCGGCTCATCGTCGAGCACGACATCGTCGAGCTCGACATCGTCGAGCACGTCCACGTCCACGTCGACCTCGACGACCACGACGATCCCGACACCGACCGGCCTCTCGGTGAGCTCGCAGTGGTCGCCGTCGTCGGCGCCGGGCAACGAGCCCGGCCAGGTCGAGGCGAACGACGAGGCGCTGTGGACCGCGTCGGTCACGAACACGACGGGGACGACGGCGCCGAACGTCGTCGTGCGCTTCACGATCAGCCAAGGAGCGTTCGACGAGAGCGGGACCAACGCTGTCAACCCTGACCCGATCAACTGTTCCTTGGCCGGACCGACGATCATCGACTGCACGGTCGGCTCGATCCCGGGCGGCGCGACTCGCACAGTGAGCGCACTCGTCGACACGGCCGGGCTCGTCGGGCCGACGACCGTCGACGGTACCGTGACGGCGACCGCAGGCAACGGCGCGGGGGGCTCTGACACATCGAGCCTCCAGGTCGCACCCGACGACCCGAACACCGCGCAAGGTTTCGTCCCGCCGGGCGGGAGCATCGAGGTCGGGCCTCAGCCGAACGCGCTGTCGTTCACGAGTCCGGTGCACGGTCTCGTGACGCTGCCGAACTTCGGTCCGGGCGCGACGCTGCGTCTGTCTCTCGACTCGCCGGCAACGCAACCGCGGGGATGTGGGGGCCGAATCTGTGACGGTCAGATTCTGAACATCACAAATCCCGATGATTCGTGTGGCCATCCCAACTGCTTGCCGTTCCCGGGCTACAGGGACAAGCGTCACCCGATCGACGTACAGGCCGATTGGTTCCGCGGCGTGTACGGGCTGAACCGCACCGTCTATATCATCAAGCCGGTAACAACGTGCCGCCCAGCGTTCAGGCACGGCAGGCGGACGTGCACGACTACGACGATCGGCCGGCCGCTGCCGCGCTGCATCAACTTCTTCGGCTTCGTGCTCAACACGCCGTGCGTGCAGAGGCACACGGTGTTCGCGAACCGCACAACCGATCACGTCGCATTGCTGTACGGCGACCCGGGCATGGCCAAGCGGCGGTAGACCACAGCACGCGCGAGAGGCGTCTGTGAGGGGTCGTATTCCGACCCTTACAGACGCCTCTTCACGTTGCGCGGGTACGGGTTACGACTTCGCCTTCTCCTGCGCCTTCTGCTCGGCCTCGTGTGCGCGCGCCTCGCCGCGTGCCTTTTCGGCCTCGGCTTCCTTGCGCGCGACGTCGCGCTCGGCGTCGGCCTTGTCCTGCTGCGCCTCGCCCTCGCGCTTCATGCCCTCGTTGCCGCTGATCGCGCCCGCAGCTTCCTTCGCCTTGCCCTTCACGTCCTCGACGACGCCGCTCACCGCAGCCTTCGGACCGCTCTTCTCGTCAGCCATGACGAATGCTCCTCTTGATCGTTGATCGGGGGTGTTCCGTTCTGCCATACCCGATTGCGTCCGCGGACAAGCGCCGCGAGGCGCGACGTGCTGCTCGCACCAGATGATCTGTGCGCCCACTGCAACGCCGGGTACCGTCGCACCATCTGACCAGGGAGGGCGAGACCATGCCCATCGCCACGATCAATCCCGCGACCGGCGAAACGGTGAAGACCTTCGAGCCGCTCTCCGACGCCGAGGTCGACGTGCGCGTCGCGCATGCCTTGGAGACATTCCGCAGGTACCGCTCGAGCTCCTTCGCGGAACGCGCGCGCTGGATGCTCGCGGCGGCCGACATCTTCGACGACGAAACCGATGAGATCGCGCGCGTGATGACGATGGAGATGGGCAAGACCCTCGTTTCTGCTCGCGCCGAATCGCAGAAGTGTGCGCGGGCGTGCCGCTATTTTGCGACCCACGCGGAGGCGTTGCTCCGGGACGAGCCTTCCGATCCGGGGGCGGTTGGTGCGACTCGCACGTTCACGCGCTATCAGCCGCTGGGTGTCGTGCTCGCCGTGATGCCGTGGAACTTTCCGCTTTGGCAGGTCGTGCGCTTCGCCGCGCCCGGCTTGATGGCAGGCAACGTCGGACTGCTGAAGCACGCATCGAACGTCCCGCAAACGGCGCTGTTCCTCGAAGACGTATACCGCCGCGCGGGCTTTCCTGACGGCGCGTTCCAGACGCTGCTGATCGGTGCCGGCGCCGTCGAACGTGTGCTGCGCGACCCCCGCGTCGCGGCGGCGACCCTCACCGGCAGCACGGGCGCCGGAAAGTCGATCGCGCAGATTGCCGGCAGCGAGATCAAGAAGACTGTCTTGGAACTCGGGGGCAGCGACCCGTTCGTTGTGCTCCCGTCGGCCGACATCGACGGCGCCGCTCGTGTCGGGGTGACCGCGCGTTGCCAGAACAACGGCCAAAGCTGCATTGCGGCGAAACGCTTCATCGTCCACGAGGACGTGTTCGAGGAGTTCACGGAGCACTTCGTCGCACGGATGCGCGCGTTGCGTATCGGCGACCCGACGGACGAGGAGGTCGACATCGGTCCACTTGCGCTCGAGCAGGGTGTTGTCGACGTCGAGGAGCTTGTCGACGAAGCGGTCGCCAAAGGAGCGACCGTGCTGTGCGGTGGCGCCCGCGTCGAGGGGCCAGGTTGGTTCTATCCGCCGACGGTCGTCGCCGGTGTGACGCCCGCGATGCGTATCTTCCACGAAGAGGTGTTCGGACCGGTCGCGGCGCTCTTTCAGGTACACGACCTCGACGAGGCGATCGAGCTGGCCAATGCCACGGTGTTCGGGCTCGGCGCGAATGTCTGGACGCGTGACCGTGCCGAACAGGAGCAGTTCGTTCGCGACGTGGAGTCGGGCGCGATCTTCGTGAACGGCATGGTGACGTCGTATCCCGAGTTGCCGTTCGGCGGCGTCAAGGAGTCCGGGTACGGACGCGAGCTCGACGGTCACGGCATCCGCGAGTTCTGCAACATCAAGACCGTGTGGATCGACGCGTCGGCGTCCTGATTCCGGGAGAACGCACTTCGCGGCCGATCGCGGCGTCCGGTGTAGTCGCGCGCGATCCCGGTCCCGTGCTTGAATGCCGCGTATGACGACCCTGATGGGCCGGGCCACCCTCGTGTTCGTTCTCGCGACGCTGCTGATCGTGAGCACGGCGTCGAGCGTGCGCGCCGCCGACCCCGTCGACGTGCGGAACCGGCCCAAGCCGTTGGCCGGCGCGGTGAATGGCGAGGTGCCGCCGTCACGGCTGATCAACGTTGCGCCGCATTGCGTCACCGCACGCGAGGCCGGGCCGAGTCTCGCACGCATCTTCACAATGGCCCGTCAAGCCGGCGTCGCGCTCGGTGCCGAGCAGTGTTACCGCGGGCTCGCGGAACAAGTGGAGCTCGCGGGTGTGGCGAACCAGCCGGGCAACAATCCTGCATGTGTCGCCTCGGTGTCGCACACGTCGAACGGCGCGCCCGTCGGCAACTCGTATCACGGCTGGGGCAAGGCGATCGACACGACATACAACGGTCAATCCTTGACGTTCAGCTCGCCGGGCTTTGCGTTCATGAATCAGGTTGGCGGCCGGCTCGGCTGGAACTTCCCGGCGTTCGCGCGTCCGGGTACCGCGTGCCCGGAGCCGTGGCACTGGGAGTGGGTCGGCGACGGCGGCAACTTGAACTTCGACACGAAGCGCGGCGACGCAGTTGCCCTGCTGCCGAGCGGCGACGGCGCGGGATACGCGGTGGTGACGGGCCTCGGCGCGGTAAGCGCACACGGCGACTTCGCTGCGCACGGCTCGGCGTCGAACATTCCGCTCAACTGGGTGATGGTGGGCGCGAGTTCCGCACCGTCGCGCGGTGGCTACTGGCTGGTCGGCGCGGACGGCGGGGTGTTCACGTACGGCAACGCCCACTTCTACGGCTCGACAGGCGCTCGCCCGATCGTGGCGCCGGTGCACACGATCACGCCGACGAAGAGCGGCAACGGCTATTGGCTGACCGCATGGGACGGCGGCGTGTTCAGCTTCGGCAACGCGAAGTTCTACGGATCGATGGGGGGCAAGCCGCTGGTTGCTCCCGTCGACGGCATGGTCCGAACGCCGACCGGCAAGGGATACTGGATGGTCGCGTCCGACGGCGGCGTCTTCAGCTTCGGCGATGCGCGGTTCCGCGGCTCGATGGGCGGCCAGATACTGGTGTCTCCCGTCGTCGGCATCGCGCGTACGCCGAGCGGCAAAGGCTACTGGCTCGTTGCGTCCGACGGCGGCGTGTTCACCTTCGGAGACGCGAAGTTCCACGGCTCGCTCGGCGGCAGCGCAACGGGATCGCCGGTCGTCAGCCTGCTGCCAACGAGAACGGGTCGCGGCTACTGGCTCCTGCGCGCGGACGGCACCGTTGTCGCGTTCGGCGACGCCCACGACTACGGCAGCGGCTGATGCTCCTCACCGTCATCGGACACGGCGACGACTGGCAAGCGCCGTGGTCCGTGCTCGAAGTAGGTCGGAACCTGCTCGAACGCGAACCCGGGCTCGAGCTGTAGCGAACCCTGCGGGAAGCGATCGAGGAAGGCGCCGATGCCGAGGCGCGCGACCGCACGCGCCAAGGTCGCGCCGGGACACACATGGTTGCCGTATCCGAAGGTCAGATGCTGGTCGGCGTTGACCCGGTTCAGTTGGAGCGCGTCGGGATCGTCGAACACACGGACGTCACGATTCGCGGACGCGGTGCCGACGATGACGCGCTCGCCGGCATGTACCGGACACGAGCCGACGGTCGTGTCCGTCACGCACGAGCGGGCAGTGAACAGTATGGGCGGTGCGAGCCGCAGGCTCTCCTCGATCATCGTCGGGAGCCGTGATCGATCGGTACGCACTGCCGCCGCGATATCGGAACGCGCGAGCATCTCGTACAAGAGGTTCCCGAGCAGTTGGCTCGTCGTCGTGAGCCCGCCCGTGATCAAGTTGCGTACCAACGCGCGCACCTGGCGATGGGGGAGCGGCTCGCCATCGAGGTGGAGCTCGATGAGACGTGCCAGCACGTCGGTACGTGTCTCACCCCGCCGCAGCTGCGTGGTTCGTTCCGCGATCCGCGCGTCGATGTAGCCCGCGAATTCCGGAAACGCGGTCGCGAAGCCCTCACCACGTTCGGTCCGGTTCATGGCGGGAAACGTGCTCTCCATCAGGCCCTTCGCCCACTCCGCGAGCTGGTCGGCGTCGTCAGGATCGAAGCCGAGCAGGTGCACGGTCACGCGGTTCGGCAGCACGGTGGTGAAACGCGCGACGAGGTCGAACCGATTGGTCGGAAGCGCAGCGAGTAACTCGTTCGCGGTGTCGGCGATGAAGGGTTCGGCCGCGTGGACGACTTTCGGCGTCATCGCCGTCACCATCACGCGACGCACCGCTGTGTGTCGTGGCGGATCGAGCTCGCCGAGCAACCGATCTTCGAGAGGTACCTCGACGCCGGGAGCCTTCATCCCCGACGCGTTCGAGAAGTGCGCGGTGTCGCGCATTACCGCGCGTGCCTCGGCATGACGGGTGACGTACCGCATGCCGTTGGCGATCGTGACGACCGGTGCCTCGCCGCGCATCGCCTCGAGCCGGGAGAACGAGTCCCGTGACTGGGAGGCGTCGAAGGGATCGAACACTGGTGAAGGATGCTACTGACCGACGCTACCGGGACATCGACGCCGGGTTCTCATCGCAGCGTCGCGACTACGTGTGCGCGAAGGTCTCGACCAACTGCGCGCAGAATTTCGGCAGATCGCCGGGCTCGCGGCTGCTCACGATCGTGTTCGGACCGTTCGTGTCGACGACGACTGCTTCATCGACCCACTCCGCACCTGCGTTCGTGAGGTCGGTGGTGAGGCTCGGCCAGCTCGTCAGGCGCCGGCCCGGTACGAGCCCGGCGTCGATCAGCGTCCACGGCCCGTGGCAGATCACCGCGATCGGCTTGGCCGCCTCGGCGAGCTTGCTGATGAAGTGCACCGCCGCCGGCTTCGTGCGCAGCTGGTCGGGATTCGCGACGCCGCCCGGGAGCACGAGCCCGTCGAACTCACCGGGATCGGCCTGCGCGACCGCGCGATCGACGGGGAAGCGGCCGCGCTTGTCGAGATGCTCGAACGCCTGCACGTCGCCGGCCTCGGGCGCGAGCAACACGGGTTCGCCGCCCGCGTCCTTCACCGCCCGCCAGGGCTCGGTCAGCTCGACCTGCTCGACGCCTTCGTTGGCCGTCAAGAACGCGATGCGCTTGCCTTGCAGCGATTCCGCCACTGATTGCCTCCTTTGCCGATCACCGAAGTGTTCCCACCGCCGGCCGGCGCGCAACCTTCGCGTTACCGTCGAGGGGTGGGCGATCACGATCTCCAGAGCCTCGACCCGCAAACCGCGAGCACGCTCTCGGCAACACCATGACGTTGGCCGGCGCGCGCATCCTCGTGACCGGCGCGACCGGTCAGGTCGCCCTGCCCGTCGTTCTCGCCCTTGCCGCGAGAACGACGTCGTCGCCGTCGCGCGGTTCAGGGACGCGACCAAGCGCGCCCAACTCGACGCCGCCGGCGTCGAGTGCGTCTCCGTCGATCTCGCACGCGGTGCGCTCGAAGACATTCCTGCCGACGTCGACCTCGTGTGCAACTTTGCCGTCGTGAAGAGCAATCGTTGGGATGTCGACTTGGCCGGTAACGCGGAAGCGGCAGGACTCTTGATGAGCCACTGTCGAGGTGCGCGGGCGTTTCTGCATTGCTCCTCGACGGGCGTGTACGAGGCCGTTGACGGTTCGCCGCAGCGTGAGAGTGATCCGCTCGGCGACAACCACCGCGTGATGATGCCGACATACAGCATCTCCAAGATCGCGGCTGAAGCTGTCGTGCGCGCGACGTGTCGGATGTTCGACGTGCCGACGACGATCGCGCGGCTCAATGTGCCCTATGGCGACAACGGTGGTTGGCCCGCGTTCCACCTGGCGCTGATCGTCGCCGGGCAGCCCGTGCCCGTGCACGCGAAGGGTCCGAGCCGGTTCAACCCGATCCACGAGGACGACATCGTCGCGACACTGCCGGCGATGCTCGATGCGGCGTCGGTGCCGGCGACAATCGTCAACTGGGGTGGCGACCAGGAGGTCGCGCTCGAGGAGTGGTGCGCGTACATCGGAGAGCTGGTCGGCAAGCCCGTGCGCTTCGAGACCGCGCCGACGATAGGCGGCATCCCCACCGACAACGCGAAGCGACGTGCCCTTGCGGGGCCGACGCGCGTCGCTTGGAAGGACGGCATGCGCCGCATGGTTCACACACTTCACCCCGAGCTGTAGCCGCCGCTCACGTGTCCGGGCGACGAATGACCCACCGCTGCGCCAGTACTCACCGCGCTCGCGCGACATGAATCCTTCATCGACGAAGTGGCGCGCTATCGCCTCGGTGTCGGTCGCGCCGCAGGTCAATGCTGCCAATACTCGCCGCCGGTCGTCGTCGGCGAGCAGGCCGACGAGCTGGCGCGGAGTGAACGGAGACGCGGTCACCGCAGTAGCGTCGCGCATCGTGGAGGCCATCGATCTCACCGGCATCGAACGTGTGCTCGCCGTGACTGCGCACCCCGACGACGTCGATTTCGGCTGGGCCGGCTCGGTCGCGACGATGACGGATGCCGGGATCGACGTGACGTACTGCATCGTCACAGACGGCGACGCGGGCGGCGCCGAGCTCGGCATTACACGCGAGGAGATGGCTCCGCTGCGCCGCGACGAGCAGCGCGCGGCGGCCGCGATAGTCGGTGTCCACGACGTGCGGTTCCTGGGCTACGCAGATGGGCGCGTCGAAGCAACGCTCGAGCTCCGCCGCGATCTCACGCGTGTGATACGCGAGGTTCGGCCGAACCGAGTGATGACGCAGTCGCCCGATCGAAACTGGGATCGGATCTATGCGAGTCATCCCGACCACCTCGCGACAGGCGAGAGCACGTCGTGCGCGGTCTATCCGGACGCCCGCAATCGCTGGGCGCACCCAGCACTCGCCGATGAAGGCCTCGAGCCGTGGACGGTCGACGAACTGTGGCTGGGCGCCGGCATCGCCGGTCCGACGTACTACCTGGAGATCACGCCGAACATCGGGCGCAAGATCGAGGCGTTGAAGTCGCACAAGAGCCAGTTGCCCGACGCCGACGCGATCGAAACGATGGTGCGCGGATGGACGGCGGCGACTGCAAAGGCCGCGGGCCTGTCCGAAGGTTGTTACGCAGAAGCGATGCGGGTGGTGAACACACGATGATTCCGACCGTCACAGTCGAGCATCCGTTGGAAATGCTCACCGGCGAGGAGATCGAGCACGCGGTCGCCGTGTTCCGCGAGGCCGAACGAGTGAGCGACAGCACATTGTTCGCGAGCGTTGTGTTGCACGAGCCCGACAAGCGGGTGCTTGCGCAATGGAAGACCGGCGACCCGGTCGAGCGGCGCGTCCGCGCGGCGATCGTGCCCGGGCCCGAGAGCCACGTGATCGAGGCGGTCGTGAACATCGGCACCGGCACGATCGAGTCGTGGGCGCAGATCGACGACGTGCGACCCACGCTGCTGATGGCCGAGGCAATGAACGCGGTACTGACGACGACGCGAGAATCCCGAGTATCTCGCCACGCTCGCGAAGCGTGGCATCACCGCCGACATGATCGACCGCGTGCAGATCGACCCGTGGCCTGCAGGTGTGTTCGGCTACGACGTGCGAGGACGGGCGCCGCATCTCACGCTGTATCTCGTTCCTGCGCGAGGATGCCGCCGACAACGGCTATGCGAAGCCGATCGAAGGGCTGATCGTGCACTTCGACAATGCCAACAACCGGGTGCTCGAGGTGATCGACTACGGCGTCACGCCGCTGCCGCCGCATCGTGCGAGCTACTACGCCGAAGATCAGCCGCGCATGCGCAGTGATCTGAAGCCGATCGTGATCACACAGCCGGAGGGACCGAGCTTCACCGTCGACGGCAACTTGGTGCGCTGGCAGAAGTGGCAGTTCCGCATCGCGTTCGACCCGTTCGAAGGACTCGTGTTGCACCAGATCGCGTACAACGACGACGACGGGCGACTCCGGCCGATCCTGCACCGCGCATCGATCTCCGAGATGGTTGTGCCGTACGGCGACGCAAGCCCGGTGCACGGCTGGAAGAACGCGTTCGACGCGGGCGAGTGGGGGCTCGGGCGCCTGACGCAACCGCTGACGCTCGGCTGCGACTGCCTCGGCGAGATCCACTATTTCGACGTGACGCTCGCGACCGAACAAGGCACGCCGTCGGTGATCAACAACGCGATCTGCATGCACGAAGAGGACTACGGGATCCTCTGGAAGCATGTCGACCTGTTGAGCGGGCGTGCCGAGGCGCGGCGGAGTCGTCGCCTCGTTGTCAGCTTCATTTCGACTGTCGGCAACTACGAGTACGGCTTCTTCTGGTACTTCTATCTCGATGGCAACATCCAGCTCGAGGTCAAGCTCACCGGCATCGTGTCGCCCATGGCGATCACGCCCGGCACGACGCCTCCGTTCGCGAACGTGGTCGCCGAGGGTGTGGCGGCGCCGCACCACCAACACATCTTCAACGCGCGCCTCGACTTCGACGTCGACGGTGCCGACAACGAGATCTACGAGGTCGACGCGGAACGCACGCCGGTGGGGCCCGACAACCCGTGGTCGAACGCGTTCCGCCCGAGGATGACGCGTCTCGATACGGAACAGGCTGCGCAGCGTGAGATCGACCCGCGTGTGTCGCGCACCTGGCGTGTCGTCAACCCGAACGCGCGCAATGGTCTGGGACAGCCAACTGCGTACCGGTTGATCCCGACGGTGTCGACGCCGACGATGTTCGCGCAGCCTGATTCGTCGGTCGGCAGGCGCGCTGCGTTCGCGCAGCACAACCTCTGGGTGACGCCGTACGCACCCGACGAGCGACGAGCGGCAGGGGAGTACCCGAATCAGCATGCCGGAGGCGATGGTCTTCCGCGCTGGACCGCGGCCAACCGTCCGATCGCGAACACCGACCTCGTCGTCTGGTACAGCTTCGGGATCACGCACTTCGTGCGCCCCGAAGACTGGCCGGTCACGCCCGTCGAATACGCGGGGTTCCTGCTCTCGCCGTTCGGCTTCTTCGACCGCAACCCCGCGCTCGACGTGCCGCCGACCGACATGTCGCATTGCCACGCGTCGCCCGGATGACACGGGTCCTCGTCACCAACGACGACGGCGTGGAGGCGCAAGGCATCCACGTGCTGACCGCCGCGTTGTGTGCCAAGGGTTACGACGTCATCGTGGTCGCGCCCGATCGCGATCGCAGCGGCATGAGCGCCGCGATCGGCCTCGTGCACGCCGATCAGCACCTCGACGTGAAGCGGGTTGACCTGCCGGAGTGCGATGGCGTAGCGGCTTTCGCGCTCGACGGCCCACCGGCATTGTGCGTGATGGCGGCGCGGCTGGGCGCGTTCGGTGAACCACCGCAGCTCGTGGTGTCGGGAATCAACTCCGGTTGCAACACCGGCCGGGCGATCCTGCATTCGGGAACAGTCGGCGCGGCGTTGACGTCGCAGGGCTTCGGATGCTCGGCACTGGCGGTCAGTGTCGACGTGTCGGATCCGTGGCGCCACGACGCAGCCGCGCGCGTCGCGCTCGACGTGCTGCCGATGCTGCTCGCCGCGCCGCCGCGCAGCGTGTTGAACCTCAACGTGCCCGCACGCGACTACGACGACATACTCGGCGTCCGCTGGGCGCGCCTGGCTGCATTCGGCTCGGTGCGCGCGGCGGTGGCGGAGACCACAGACGCGCGTATCCAGTTCGAGTTGCGCGCAAGCGGCGCGACGCCGCCGCCGGACTCCGATCAGGGACTGGTCGACAAGGGATACGCCGCGCTGACCACGCTCGTCGGCGTCGCCGAAGCGTGGCCCGCCGGATCCGATGGCGACGACGACGTCCATCCCCGGGTCGTCCCCGGCGCGACCGTCGAGCCCGTGCACTCGGTGCCCGATGCCTCGGCACCTCGTTCGCTGCACCGCCCGCTGCACGCCGGCGCGGTCCCTGTCGACACGCAGTGACAGCACGGACGTCGATGTCAATCGACACAGCCGACAGACGTCGAGTGACAGGCGCGTGCCCGGCGCGACAAGCTGCGGGGATGGGCAAGTACTCACGCGAGGAGCTCCAGCAAGCGCATGACCACTTCGTCGCGACCGCGCAGGAATCGGGTCGCACGGGCGACTGGCGGCCGTGGGCGGACCTCTTCACCGAGGACGCGGAATACATCGAGCACCACTACGGCACGTTCGAAGGTCGGGAAGCCATCCACGACTGGATCGCGAGGACGATGGCGGAGTGGCCGAACAACGAGATGAAGGAGTTCCCGCACGACTGGTGCGTGTGCGACGAGGAACGCGGTTGGTGGATCTGCCAGATCGAGAATCGATTCGCCGACCCGGGCGACGGCAGGGTCTACGAGGCGTACAACCTCACGGTGTTGAAGTACGCGGGCAACATGCGGTTCTCGTCGGAAGAAGACGTCTACAACCCGGCAACGTTCGCGCCGGTCGTCCAATCATGGATTGCAGCGAAGCGGGCGGCCGACCCGCGGTCGTGAACTGCGATTTCAGCCAGGCCGGGGCAACGACGTCGCCCTGGTAGCATGAGCGTTTGCATCTCGCCACGAGCGAGACCTCCCAAGCTCGCGAATCACGTGGAGAGAAATGGCGTTCAAGGTCGGTGATCGTGTCGTCTACCCGCATCACGGCGCGGCCGTGATCGAAAAGAAGGAGATGCGGGAGGTCTTCGGCGAGAAGCGCGAATACCTCGTATTGAAGGTTGCGCACGGCGACCTCACACTCGCGGTTCCGTCGGACAAGGCCGAAGACGTCGGCATGCGACCGCCGATCTCCGTCGAGGACATCGACGACCTCTTCCAGCTGCTCTCCAAGAAGGACGTACGCGAGCCCACCAACTGGAGCCGGCGCTTCAAGAACCATCAAGAGAAGTTGAAGAGCGGCGACGTGTATCAAGTCGCCGAGGTCGTGCGAAACCTCGCGTTGCGCGAGGTGACCAAGGGCCTGTCGGCCGGCGAAAAGGCGATGCTCGTGCGCGCACGCGGCATTCTGGTGTCCGAGCTCAGCTTCGCACTGAACGTCACCGAGGACGAAGCCCTCACCAAGCTCGAACAGCAGCTCACGTAGCTACTGCTCGAACACCGTGACGGACTCGACCTGCGGTGTGTGCGGGAACAGGTCGATCGGCGTGATCGATACCGGGTCGTAGCCGCCCTCGCGGAGCAGGCGCGTGTCACGCGCGAGTGCCGCGGCGTCGCACGACACCAGCACGATGCGTTCCGGCTCGCACCCGACGACTGTCCGTACTCCGTCGCGGCCAAGACCGGCGCGGCTCGGATCGGCGATGACTACATCGACCCGCTCGGGGCGCCACTTCGCCACATCGGCGCGCACGACGCGGGCCGAGCGGGCGCGCACGTTCTCGCGTGCGTCACGTACCGCGTTGCGATCGCGCTCGACGGCGATGACCTGGCGCGGTGCGTCGACCAGCGCCGCGAACAGCCCGACGCCGCAGTACAGATCAGCAACGAACCGATTCGGCCCGGTCGCGGTCGCGCACGACGCGGGCGAGCACCTCCGCGCCGTCGGTGCGGGTCTGGAAGAACGACCGCGCGGACACGCGGATGCGCACTCCCGCGACTTCCTCGTGCACATAGGCGCCCGCGCCCGTGCGCACGTCGCCAGCGACTTCGATCCGTGCATCGACGGGGTCGGCACGAACGCAACGCTCGCGGGTGCCGATTCCCGCCCGCACCACGATCTCGCGCGCGCCCGGGAAGCGGCCGTGCGCGAGCACTTCGTCGACGAGCGGATGCGCAACGAGGCAGTGATCGATCAGGACGGGCTCGTGCGAGTAGCGCCGCCAACGCGGGCCGGTCATCGACGACGAGCGCGCGCACGGTGTTCCGGTACCCGTCGGCCGGGAGCGCGATCGTGTCGCGCAACGGCGGGATATCGAGCTTTGCGATCCGGCGTAACGCGTCGCGGATGATGTCCCGCTTGTACCGTGCGTTGCGCGTCCACAGTGATGTGCTGCCAGCCACACCCGCCGCAACCGGCCCGCGCGAACACACACGGCGGCTCGATTCGATCCGGCGACGCCGCCGCGATCTCGACGGCACGGGCGCGTATGTGATCGGCGCGGTCGGCCGTGACTTCGATGCGAACTCGCTCCCCGGGCAGCGCGCCCTCGACGAGTACCACGCGACCATCGGGCGCGCGCGCCAGGGCCACTCCGCTCGCGACCAGTCGGTCGGTCTCTATCTCCACCCGCCCAGTTCACCAAGTTCCGCGCGAGACTGCCCGCATGCAGGCACTCCGTGTGTACGAGCTCGGGGAGCCGGCCGACGTGCTGCAACTCGAAGACGTCGAGATCCCCGGTGTGGCGTCGGGAGAGATTCGCCTACGCGTGCACGCCGCGTCGCTCAACTTTCCCGACGTATTGATGTGCCGTGGCGACTACCAGCTCAAGCCCGCGCTGCCGTTCACGCCGGGTGCGGAGGTCGCGGGCGTTGTCGACACGGTCGGCGCCGGCGTCGACACGGTGGCCGTAGGTGATCGCGTGCTCGCGCTGCCGACGAATGGCGGGTTCGCGGAGTACACGACGGCAAAAGCCGCGGGCGGTGTGTTCCCGATTCCCGACAGCATGTCGTTCGCGGCCGCGTCCTCGTTGCACGTCGTGTACCAGACCGGCCACATCGCGCTGCACCACCGGGCACATCTCCAGCCGGGTGAGACGTTGCTGGTGCATGCCGGTGCGGGCGGAGTCGGCAGCGCCGCGATCCAGCTCGGCCTCGCCGCGGGCGCGCGGTGATCGCGACTGCCGGCGGCCCCGGGAAGGTCGAGGTCTGCCGCCAGCTGGGCGCGCACCTCGCGATCGACTACCGCGAGCGCGACTTCGTCGATGAGGTCAAGGCGTTCACCGACGGTCGCGGTGCCGACGTCGTGTACGACCCAGTCGGTGGCGACACGTACGACCGTTCGACGAAGTGCATCGCGTTCGAGGGTCGCATTCTGATCATCGGCTTCACCGGAGGGCGGTTCGCCGACGCGCGCACGAACCATGTGCTGATCAAGAACTACGCCGTCGTCGGTGTGCACTGGGGCCTGTACAACGTGATGAGTCCGCTGCTCGTGCGCCTGACGCACGACGAGCTGATCCGCTTGTTCGAAGCGGAGAAGATCGACCCGCTGATCTCGCAAACGGTCTCGCTCGGCGACGTGCCCGCGACGCTGGCGCGCCTCGGAAGTCGCGGCACGTACGGCAAGATCGTCTGCGAGCTGCCGTGACGAGTGGGCCGTCGACGAGCCGGCACTACCTCACGAAGCAGCAGTACGCGACCGATGCCAATCTCGCCGCGCGCCAGTCGATCTACGTGTACCAGCAGCCGCGAGTCGACATCTGGAGTCGCGTGCTCGATCTCGCCGGCCTGCACGGCAACGAGTCAGTGCTCGACGATGGGTGCGGCAACGGCAGTTACCTATGGGCGCTGGGGCAGCGCGAGCATCGTGGCATCGTCGTCGGGATGGACCTCTCGCCGGGCATGCTCGACGCGGCGCGGACTCGCACCGGTCATCGTGAGCTGATGGTCGGCGACGCGCAGCTGTTACCGTTCCGCGACGACTCGTTCGATGTCGTGCTCGCGATGCACATGCTGTACCACTTGTCTGATCGCGCGGCGGGTATACGGGAGCTACGACGGGTCCTTCGTGACGACGGCGTGATGCTCGCGGTCACCAACGCCGATGCGCACCTCCGCGAGATCGACGAGATCGTGCAAGCCGCGGCCGGCGGAAGATCGCTGCCGAGCAACCGGCTGACGTTCACGCTCGAGTCGGGCGGTGGGGAGCTGCGCGACGCGTTCACACACGTCGAGCGGCACGACATGGGAAGCGAGCTGGTGGTCACGGAGGTCGAGCCCGTGATCGCTTATGTGACGAGCATGCGTGCGTTCGTCGGTGAGGAAGAGTTGGATGGCATCGTCGACGAGATCCGCGGTCGCGTCACCGAAGTCATCACGGCTGAGGGCGCGCTGCGTGTGCATACCGCCGCGGGTTGTTTCGTGTGCCGGCATTGATCGCTACGAAGTCAGGCGCTGCTTGAAGAAATCGAGCACCTGTTGCAGCGCGTCCTGCGTCGGGTGACCGGGCTCGTCGACGAAGTGCTCGGTGACGACCGAGTGTGCGAGCTTCGGGATGTTGTGCGGGTTCTCGCCGAGGTTGTCGATCTCGACCGCGATCAACCGATCGCCGAACACCTCGCGCAACCGCGTGAATCGCGGCGCCGGCACCGCGCGGTCACCGGTGAATCGCAGCGCCAGAACGCACAACTCGTCGCGCGCCGCGACCTTCGTGAGGTCGCCGTCCGACATGCCGAGGGACCGCTTTCGTTCCTTGCCGATTGGGAACGGCAACGACGGCTGACTCAGCACCGGCGCGAGCATCTCGTCGTCGACGGCCATCGCGAGCGCGAAGCCGCCGGTGAAGCACATGCCAATGGCACCAACGCCGGGGCCGCCCGCGGACGCGTGCAAGTCGCGCGCCAGCGCGCGCAGCCATTCGATCACGGGCGACGTGCGGTTGAGCGCCCAGGTCGTGAACTCCTTCGATACGCATCCGTTCGTCATCGACTTCGCGACGTACGGCATCGACATCTCGCGACCGGGTGTGCCGAACAGGTCGGGCATCGCGACCGTGAAGCCGGCGTCGACGACGCGTTCGCGCGAACTCCGCGACCTTGGGCGTGATGCCGGGCATCTCGCTCATCACGACGACGCCGGGCCCGCTTCCCGCGCGGAACACGGTCTTCGTCGACGCCGTCGTGCGTGAACTCGGACTTCGTGAAGTTGTCGAGCTCGGCAACCATGGCCGCGAACGACTAGAACCGGGCGAGCTCGTCGCGCAGAAGCCCGAGACCCATGCCGCCGAGATCGAGCGCGTACGAGTGATACGCCTTCAGGTCGAAGTCGGCACCCTTACGGCGCTTCGCCTCGTCACGCGCCTCGAGCCACACGCGCTCGCCGACCTTGTAGCTGATCGCCTGGCCGGGCCAACCGAGATAGCGGTCGACCTCGCTGCGCATGAACTTCTCCGGGAACCGGCTGCGCTCGATGACGAACGGCAACGCGAGCTCCGGTGTCCACGTCTCGCCCGGGTGGTACCGCTCGTGCGAGGGAATCGCGAGCTCGAGGTGCATACCGATGTCGACGACGACGCGCACCGCGCGCATGGCTTGCGCCGCGAGCATGCCCATCTCGTGCGCGGGATCCTCGAGATAGCCGAGCTCTCCCATCAGCCGCTCGGCGTACAGCGCCCAGCCTTCGCCGTGACCGGACACGAAGCTCATCAGTCGTTGGAAGCGCGACAGCGTGTCGGCCAAATACTTCACCTGCGCGACCTGCAGGTGATGGCCGGGCACAGCCTCGTGGTAGCAGATGCTGACCTCCTTCCAGATCGGAAACCGCGTCGCGCCCTGTGTCGGGTACCACGTCCGGCCGGGACGCGAGAAGTCCTCGCTGGGACTCGTGTAGTACATCGCGGCTGCGCCGCCCGGCGGCGCGATCATCGCCTCGCACCGCAACAACGGCGGCGCGATGTCGAAGTGCACGCCGTTGAGCTCGGCGAGGGTGGTGTCGATCAAATGTCTGGTTCCACCGCCGGAACTCGTCGACGCCCTCGATCGCCCTCGTGTCGTCGTTGTCGAGGTATTCGATCACGGCGGCGATCGGTTCGCCGGGCAGAATGCGCTCGCCGACCGCTTCCATGTGGCGCTCGATGCGATGCAGCTCGTCGACGCCCCACGCGTACGTCTCGTCGAGGTCGAGGTCGATGCCGTTGAACGATGCGGCGAAAAGCTTGTAGCGATCGCGCCCGACGGGATCACGGGGATCGGCGACTGGCGCGTACTCATTGCGCAGATACGCGCCGAAACGCGCGTACGCGGCAGTGGCCTCATCGGCAGCCTTCGCGAGTCGGGTGTCGTCGGGGCGGCGCGCGGCAAGGTTCGTGAAATACGGCGACGCGCCACTCCAGGCCTCGGCCTGGTCCGCGCATGCGAGTGCCTGGCGGCGCGCGGCGACGACACCACGCGCGACACCCTCGCGCAACGTCGCTTCGATGCCGGCGAGGCCGGCGGGCACGCGCGTCATGCGCTCGGTGGCGGTCTCCCAGTCGTCGTCGGTGTCGAACGACATCAGGTCGAAGCACTGGCGAACGACCTGAACCGGGCTGCCGATGATCCGCAAGGGCCGGAAGTTCTCGTCGGCGTCGTAGAAGTCGATCTCGTTCTGGAGCCGGTCGCGCATGACCGCGGCCGCCAAGCGATCGGCATCGTCGGTCTTCGGTGCGCGGTCCAGCGCGGTAACGGTCTCGCGTGCGAGTTGCACTCGCGCGGCCTCACCCGCCGGCGAGAAGTCGGTCATCTCGTGGTCGTGCGCCGTGATCCCGAGGAATGTCGCGCTGCACGGCGCCCGCGAGGCGTATTCCTCGACGTAACGATCGGCGATGCCGTACACCCCGTCTGCGACCCGGTTCGGCACAACGACCTCCATTGCGGATCCGGCCGATAGCGTGGGCCGAAGTATGGCGCATCAATTCATCCTGACGATGCACGACCTGCGGCGCGTGCACCCGCCCGACAAGGAAGTCCTGCGGGGCATCAACATCTCGATGTATCCCGCCGCGAAGATCGGTGTGCTCGGCCTCAACGGTGCGGGCAAGTCGACGCTGCTGCGCATCGTCGCGGGAGAAGACGACGGCTACCAGGGCGAATGCCGGGTGACGCCGGGCTTCTCGGTCGGCCATCTGCCGCAGGAGCCGCGCCTCGACGCCGGCAAGAACGTGCTCGGCAACGTGATCGACGGCGTCGCGCACACCAAGGGTTTGCTCGATCGGTTCGAGGAAGTCTGCAACGCGATGGGCGAGCCCGACGCCGACTTCGACAAGCTGCTCGCGGAACAGTCCGAGCTGCAGGACAAGATCGACGCCGTGAACGGCTGGGACCTCGACCGCCAGCTCGACATCGCGATGGACGCGCTCCGTCTGCCGCCACCGGACGCGAGCGTCGAGACGCTCAGCGGCGGTGAGCGCCGCCGGGTGGCGTTGTGCCGGCTCCTGCTCGGCAGGCCCGACCTGTTGCTGCTCGACGAGCCGACGAACCATCTCGACGCGGAGTCGGTGGCGTGGCTCGAACGCCACTTGCAGGAGTACCACGGCACGGTCGTCGCGGTGACGCACGACCGCTACTTCCTCGACAACGTCGCGGGGTGGATCCTCGAGCTCGATCGTGGTCACGGCATCCCGTGGGAGGGCAACTACTCGAGCTGGCTCGAGCAGAAGGAGCAGCGCCTCGCGCAAGAGCAGAAGGTCGACGAAGCCCGCCGGCGCACGCTCGAACGCGAGCTCGAGTGGGTGCGCCTGGCGCCCCGCGCGCGCCAGGCCAAGGGCAAGGCGCGCATCACCGCGTACGACAGGCTTGTCGCCGAAGCCGAAGCCGCGGAACAGCGCCAGGACGAGTTGCAGATCTCGATCCCGCCCGGTCCGCGTCTCGGCGATCTCGTCGTCGAAGCCGAGCACCTCGAGAAGGGCTACGGCGACCGCCTGTTGATCGACGACTTCTCCTTCTCGCTCCCGCCCGGTGGCATCGTCGGTGTGATCGGCGCGAACGGCGCAGGCAAGACGACGCTGTTCCGCATGCTCGTCGGCGACGAGCACCCCGATGGGGGCAGCCTCAAGGTCGGGCCGACCGTGCAGATGGCGTACGTCGACCAGTCGCGCGAGTCGCTCGCCGGCGACAACACGGTGTACGAGGAGATCACGGGCGGCGTCGACCACGTGAGGGTCGGCGATCGCGAGGTTCATGGACGCGCGTACGTCGCGGGCTTCAACTTCAAGGGCAGCGACCAGCAGAAGAAGGTTCGTGACCTCTCCGGCGGCGAACGCAATCGCCTTCATCTCGCCAAGGCGTTGCTGATGGGCGGCAACGTGTTGTTGCTCGACGAACCGACCAACGACCTCGACGTCGACACGTTGCGCGCCCTCGAGGAAGCGTTGCTCCAGTTCCCCGGCTGCGCGGTGGTGATCAGCCACGATCGCTGGTTCCTCGACCGCATTGCCACCCACGTGCTCGCATTCGAAGGCGACAGCCAGGTGACGTGGTTCGAAGGCAACTTCTCCGACTACGAGAAGGATCGCCGTCAGCGCGTCGGCGGCGACGCCGACCAGCCCCACCGCATCAAGTACAAGCCCCTGTCCCGGTAGGGGCGTGAGTGAGGGTCGGAAAACGACCCCCTATTGACGCCCCTAGTCCTCACGGCCCGTGGAGCTGCTGCGAGTTTCGCGTATCCTGCGCGATTCCGTTCGACGAGTTGGAGTGGCGCTTCACCGGCTCGGGTGGGCCCGGCGGCCAGCACGCCAACACGTCGAACACCAAGGTCGAGCTGCGCTTCGACATCGACACGTCGCCGTCGCTCGGTCCGCGCCAACGGGCGCGGCTCCTCGAACGACTCGGGCGCAGTCGTGCGCGTCACGGCATCCGAGCGGCGCTCGCAGCATCAGAATCGCGAGCTCGCGCTCGAGCGAATGCGCTCGAAGCTCGCCGAGGCGCTTGCACGTGAACCCGAACCGGGTGCCGAGTGGACCTCACGACAGCCGCCAAGGCGCGCCGGGTCGACGAGAAGCGGCATCACAGCCAGGTGAAGCAACGTCGGCGCCGCCCCTCGATCGACGACGAAGGCTGAGCGGTGGACACGGTCCTCAACGTCGTCTTCTTCGTCATCGGCGTCACGGTCGTCTTCATCGTCGTCGACGCCGCGATCCGCACGTTCGTCGTACCCCGTGGCAGCGTCGTGATGTTCACGGCCTTGACGTTCCTCGCGATTCGCCAGGTCTTCCGACCGTTCGCACCTGCCAGAGCCGGCTACGAGCGACGCGACCGGGTGATGGCGGTGTACGGGCCGTTCGCGTTGCTGGCGCTGCCGGTCGTGTCGATCGTCTTGATCTTCTTCGCCTACGCGTTCATGTTCCGCGGGCTCGAGCACTACGGCTGGCGGAGCGCGATCGAGACCAGCGGCTCGTCTCTGCTCACGCTCGGGTTCGTCAAGCCGCCCGACCTCCCGTCGGTCTTCCTCGCCCTCTCCGAAGCGTCGATCGGGCTCGGGCTCCTCGCGCTGCTGATCGCGTACCTGCCGACGATCTACAACGCGTTCTCACGACGAGAGGTGACGGTCACCGACCTCTCGATTCGTGCGGGCACACCGCCGACGCCGCGCGAGTGGCTCGTGCGCGCCCAACGGACCGGCTTTCTCGACGACATGGACCGGTACTGGGAGTTGTGGATGGGCTGGTTCACCGAAGTCCAGGAGACGCACACGTCGTACGGCGCGCTCGCGTTCTTCCGGTCGCCGCATCCGCATCGCAACTGGGTCACGGCCGCGGGCGCCGTGCTCGATACCGCGTCGATCCGGCTGGCGGTGTGCGACATACCGTGGACACCGGCCGCGCCGCTGTGTATCCGATCCGGGTTCGTCGCGCTGCGCGAGATCGCGGGATTCTTCGGCTACGACTTCGTCACTGATCCTGCACCCGACGATCCGATCAGCATCGCCCGAGACGAGTTCGACGAGCTGTACGACGCCCTCGCGGCGGCGGGTGTTCCGGTGTTCAGCGATCGCGACCGCGCGTGGCGCGACTTCGCGGGCTGGCGCGTCAACTACGACCAGGTGCTGCACGCGCTGGCGGCGCTGGTTGATGCACCGTACGCGCCGTGGATCTCTGATCGATCGCCGCGTCGCCCGGCGCGTCGGTATCGCCTCGGGCGGCGGCGTGTTGCGCTTGCACGTGGGCAGCAGGTTCAGCCTTGAGCAGCCACGCCAGGTAGAGATCGACGCCCGCGATGACATGCATCGCGCGGATCGAATTGAAGATCTCGAACGCGTGATGCGCACCCTTGAGCTCGACGTAGACCACCGGCTTCGCGCTCGTGGCGCGAAGCTTCTCGACGAATGTGCGCGCCTCGGAGACCGGAGCGAGCGAGTCGAGGTCGCCGTGGATGACGAGCGCGGGGGGTGCACCAGGGTGTACCCGGAAGATCGGTGACGCCGCTTCGTAGACGTCGCGGCGCGTCGGCATACGGGCGTTTGATGACCAGCCTCGCCGACCATCGTCGCGCAGGCCCTCGTCGCGGCGGTGGCCGCCGCTGCCCGTCCAGTCGAAGACTCCGTAGAACGGGATCATCGCCGCGCACCGACGTGTCGACAGTCCTCGAATCCGGGCTGGAACGCGGGATCGTTCGCGGTGAGGCCCATCAGCGCGGTCAGGTGGCCACCCGCCGAGCCGCCGGTCACCACGACGTAGTCGGGATCGCCGCCGTACTCGGCGATGTGGTCGCGGATCCATGCGAGCGCGCGCTTGCAGTCCACGAGCTGCGTCGGGCCAAGTGGCTCTCGGCGAGAGCCGGTAGTTGATCGCGACGCATACCCAGCCACGCGCGGCGAGGTGATTCATCGAGCGGCAAACCCTGCTGGTCCTTCTTGCCGATGACCCACGCGCCCCCGTGGATCTGGAGCAGCACGGGCGCGCCTTCCTGCACGTCTCGGCAGCGGTACACGTCGAGGCGGTGGCGCATCCGTCCGTCATCGACGTACTGGATGTTGCGGACGCGCTGCACGCCGCGCCGTTTGAACGAGAACGGCAACAAGATCCGCCGCCAGTTGATCGTGTCTCGGCCGACGCACGGAGCAACGGCTCGAGGTCCGCGTCCCAGTCAGGGCCGAGCGTGTCGCGCATCGCTTCGGCGAACACGTGCTCGGTCTGCAACGCGCCCTTCACGCTCGACGCCAGCCCGAACCATGACACGAACGTGATCGCGAGCGCGAGCCAGCCCGGCCACGACGCCAGCGCGCCGAACACCACGAACACGATCACGCCGACGACCTGCACTGCGAGCTGGATCGGTGCCAGCTCGGTCGTCAGCCACGCCGCGAAGAACCCGACGATCATGAGCAGCCCGGGCCGGTGCGGCGGACGCAGCGACACCAGCGTCCACAACGCACCCCAGACCGCGACGATCAAGAAGACCCACGCCACCATGCCGCATCAGTCTCGCACTCCGCCTACGATTGACGGGAAGCCGGGCGAGAAGGAGCATCAATGCAGCGCCTCACCGGACTCGACGCGGCCTTTCTCGCACTCGAGACGCCGTCTGCCCACATGCACGTCATGGGCGTCGCCGTCGTCGACCCTGTCGACGATTCCCGACCAGCGGTTCGCCACGTTTCACGAACGTGTGCGCGCCCTGCTCGAACGCGCGGATGCCGCTGCGTGCCGCCGTTCCGCCGCCGCCTCGTCGAGGTGCCGTTCGGGTTGCAGCTGCCCGCGTGGATCGATGATCCCGACTTCGACCTCGACTACCACCTGCGTCGGGCTGCGCTGCCCGGCGCCCGGCGGCGAAGCCGAGCTCGCCGCGTTCGCGGCCGACATCGCGAGCCGTCCCCTCGACCGGCGCAAGCCGCTGTGGGAGGCGTACGTCGTCGAGGGCCTCGAGCACGGCCACCAGGCGTTTGTCAGCAAGATCCACCACTCGCTGATCGACGGCATCGCGGGCGTCGCGATCCTCGCCGCGCTGTTCGACATGAGCGCTGATGCGCCGCTCGAGCCCGCGGAACCGCCCGAGCCGATCGTGGCCGAGCACGTGCCGAGCGATGCGGAGATGCTCGGGTCGCGGCGATGGTCTCGATCGCGCAGCGGCCGGCGAAGATCGGTGCGCGCGCTCACGAACTCGGTGCCGGGTGTCGTGCGCGCAGTGCGGCGTGCCCGCGACGAGTCGCTCGACGTCGCGCTGCCGCTGACGGCGCCGCGGCTGTCGATGAACCGCACGATCACCGCGCATCGAATCCTCTCGTTCTCGTCGGTCGCGCTCGCCGACGTGAAGGCGGTCAAGAACGCGCTGGGTGTGACCGTGAACGACGTCGTGCTCGCGGTCACCGCGGGCGCGCTGCGCAGCTACCTCGAGGGCCGCGACGAGCTGCCCGACCGTCCGTTGGTCGCGTCGATCCCGACGTCGGTGCGCGCCGACGACGACGCCGACAAGTTCGGCAACCAGGTGTCGTCGATGTTCGCGGCGCTGCCCGTCGAGATCGCCGACCCCGTGGAGCGTGTCCGCGCGGTCGCCCGCTCGATGTCGGGCGCCAAAGGCGTGCACGAGGCGGTCGGCGACTCGACGCTCCAGGACTGGGCCGAAGTCGCCGGGCCGGCGCTGTTCTCACGCGCCAGCCGGGCGTACTCGCGGCTCCGGGTCGCGCGAGCGCCTGCGGCCGGTGATCAACCTGGTCATGTCCGAACGTGCCCGGACCGCCGTGGCCGCTCTACCTCGCCGGCGCGCAGCTCGTCGCGATCCATCCGCTCGGCCCGATCTTCGACGACTGCGGGCTCAACGCAACCGTCATCTCGTACCTCGACCACATGGACTTCGGCTTCATCGGTTGCCGCGAGCTGCTTCCCGACGTCGACGTCCTCGCCGCCGCCGTCCCCGATGCCCTCAACGAACTCGAGAAGGCCGCGTGAGTCTTCGGACGCCGAACCGGAGGTTCGGTGACGATTACACGTCGTCGAAGAGCCAGGTCTCGCGGATGTCGGGCTTGTCGCGGCGGATGAACCACTCGTAGCCGAACGCCTCGCGGAACGCCTCGGGCGGCAGCGCGAGGAAGAACGAGTCGGCCGGGATCTGGCTCGCGTGCGCGGCCATGGCGGCGCGCTTGGCGTCGGCGTAGTCGCGGACGTCGACCGTCGTGGTGATGATCGACTGCGGGCGAGCCGAAGTCGTCGAACGACGCGGCGTCGGGCGCGTCGGGCACGTCGGGCATCTCGTCGGCGCGCTGCGCCATCAGCTGCTGGATGTAGTCGCGGTTCATCGTCGACTCGTACACGCGCGGCGTGCCGCGCGATCTCGGCGGCGCGCACACCGACGCGGTGCACCTGGACGTGATCGGGATGGTTGTACCCGCCATGGTCGTCGTAGACGGTGAGGACGTCGGCGTGCTCTTCGCGCAGGAGCGTTGCCAGCCGCTGCGCCGCTTCGTCGACGTCGGCTCGGGCGAACGCGCCGGCGGCGTTGTTCGTCGGCTCGCCGTCCATGCCGGAGTCGTGGTAGCCGAGGAACTCGACGCGGTCGACGCCGAGCACCGCGAGCGGCCTCGAGCTGCTCGGCGACGCGGCGATCGCCGATCGTCTCGCCCGACCGCGAGGATCGTCGGGTCGTGCTCGCCGAGCTCGCCCCGGGTCGCGACGACGAGCACGACGCGATGTCCGTCGGCCTTGGCGCGCGCCATCGTTCCCGCGGTCGCGATCGACTCGTCGTCGGGATGCGCATGGAAAGTCACGAGCGTGAGCGGCACGGAGCACCTCGCGGGTTTCGGGGCGCCTTGTGGCGGGGTGTCTATGACGTTAGCGTCAGCCTTCGACTGCTCGAAGGCCCCAGGGGGGAACCATGCGTGCGCGAATTCTTGCAGCCGGCCTTGCCGCCGCGCTCCTCGCGGTCGGTTGCGGCAACTCCGGCTCGAGCACGAATACCACAGTCGACGATCCCGAAGGGCGGCGGCCCGTCGGCGTCGGTCAACCCCGAGGACCTCACGAAGAACGTGCACGTGAGTGCGCCAGGTGTGACCGACTCCGAGATCGACGTTGCAGTGATCGCGACGAAGACCAACAATCCGACCGGCGGCGACTTCTCGACATTGGCCGACGGGATCAACGCGTACTTCAAGGTCATCAACGACGCGGGCGGCATCTACGGGCGCCAGCTCAAGATCACCAGCAATCGCGACGACCAGTTCGCGAACAACGCCCGTGAGGTGCAGGCGAGCCTCGCGAACGACAACGCGTTCGCGACGTTCGGCGCGACGACCCTGTTCACCGGCGCCAAGGCGCTCGCCCGCAAGAACCAGCCCACCTTCATCTGGAACATCAACCCCGAGTTCGCGGGCCCGAACAACTTCTTCGCGAACACGGGCGCGATCTGCTTCAAGTGCGCCGGACACGTGCTGCCCTGGGTCGCCAGCCAGCTGCACGCCACGAAGATCGGCATCATTGCCTACGGCGTCGTCGGCCGAATCCACCGACTGCGCCGACGGCATCCACGCGTCGTTCGACAAGTACGGCGGCGCGGCGAAGGTCGTCTACGAGGACAAGTCGCTCGGATTCGCGGCGCCGCTCGCCGCGCAGGTCACCGCGATGAAGAACAAGGGCGTCCAGTTCGTCGGCACGTGCATCGACCTGAACGAGTCGTACGCGCTCGGCAAGGAGATGCAGCGCCAGGGTCTGGATGCGGTCCAGGGGCTGCCGAACGGCTACGACAAGACGTTCGTGTCGAAGAACGCCGACGTGCTCCAGGGTGATCTGATCAGCCCGCTGTTCGTGGCGATCGAGCACCAGCCGCAGATCCCCGAGATCACGAAGATGCTCGACGGCTTCAACCGGATCAACAAGCCGCTCACCGAGATCGGCGCGAACGGCTGGGTGATCGCCGACGAGTTCGTCACCGGTTTGAAGATGGCCGGACCCGAGTTCACCCAGCAGAAGCTGATCAACGCGCTCAACACCCTCACCGACTACACCGACAACGGCATGATCCCGCCGATCGACTGGACGAAGGAGCACCAGGACCCGCTCACGACATCCCGACGCCCGCGCCGACCTCGAATGCTTCAACTACGTCAAGGTCGTCAACTCGGACTTCGTGCCGGTGTTCGATCAGCCCGGCAAGCCGTGGGTGTGCTTCAACCGCACCGACCCCGATATCAGCAACCCGCAGTTCAGGACCTTCGCACCCGGGTAACGCCGCCCAGATCAGCGCACCGAGCACCGAGCCTCCTGGAGCAACGCCGACGTGGCCGAGTTGATCAGCCGGATCCTCGTAGGCATGAGCTACGGCTCGATCTACGCGTTGCTCGCGATCGGTCTCGTGCTCACGTACAAGACGTCGGGCGTCTTCAATCTGGCCTACGGCGCGCAGGCCTACGTGTCGGCCGCGATCTTCTACGACCTACGCGTACGCCACGCCTGGTCGATCCCGCTGGCGTTGTTGGTCGCGGTCGTGCTCGTCGCGCCGCTGCTCGGGTTCATCCTCGACCGCGCACTGTTCCGATATCTCCGCAACGCCATACCGATCGCGAAGCTCGTCACCGCGCTCGCGTTACTGGTCGCCATTCCGCAGGTCGTCAAGCTGTGGTTCGGGCAGCTCGCGGCGGCGGGCCCGCGGGGCATCGTCCCGAAGGGTGACACCACCTACAACCCGTTCGGCGACGTGTTCGTCAGCCGCAACGACATCGCAACGATCACGGTCACGTTCGTCGTCGTCATCGCGCTGACGATCCTCTTCCGCTATACCGCGTTCGGCTTGCGGATGCGCGCGGTCGTCGAGAGCTCCCGGCTGACCGAGCTCGCCGGTGTCAACGCCGACCGCGTGAGCACGTCATCGTGGATGCTGAGCAGCTTCCTCGCCGGTCTCGCCGGCGTGCTGCTCGCGCCGCTGTTCGCGACGGTCTCCGACCTCTGGTACACACAGCTGGTCGTCGTGGCGATCTCGGCGGCGGTGATCGCGTCGTTGTCGAGCATCCCGATCGCGCTCGCCGGCGGGCTCGGGCTCGGCATCCTCCAGCAGATCCTCGACCGTTACCTGCCGACCAACAGCATCCTTGCGACGAACATCCGGCCCGCATTGCCGTTCATCGCGCTGTTCCTCGTGTTGATCTTCTCGCCGGGGCTGCGGGACCGGCGCGAGATCACGGATCCGCTCGCGGGTGTCGATCCTCCGCCGCCGGCCCTCGCGTCGTCCGAGCGCAGTCCGCTGCTGACGAACGCGACGCGCGTGTTCGCGGTCGTCTTCTTGGCCGGCATCGGCTACTACATCTTCTTCCACGCCAGCGGTCAGTGGCTCGACCTCGCGATCAGGGCGACGATCCTGTCGACGATCTTCCTGTCGATCACGGTGATCACCGGCATGGCGGGTCAGATCTCGTTGTGCCAGGCGACGTTCGCGGGCATCGGCGCGTGCGCGACGGCGCAGCTCGCGACGCGCTTCGGCATGTCGGTCCTCGTCGCGATGGTCGTCGCGGCGGTGATCAGCGCGGCCGTCGGCGTGCTGGTATCGCTGCCTGCCTTGCGACTCGGCGGGATCTTCCTTGCGCTCGCGACGTTCGCGTTCGCGTTGTTCTTCGACAACGTGATGCTGAAGTTCGACTGGGTCGGTGGTGGTGTCGTGCCCGAAGAGGCGCCGCGCCCGACGATCGGCTCGATCAATTTCGACAAGAGCGACAAGGCATTCCTGGTGTTGTGCGTGGTCGTCTTCGTGATCATCGCGCTCGTGGTGCTCGCGATCCGAAGCGGAACAACGGGTCGCTACCTCGATGCGCTGCGCGGAAGCGAGCCGGCGTCGGCCGCGATCGGGATCAACGCGGCCCGCGCACGCGTCACGGTGTTCGGACTCTCCGCGGCGATCGCGGGAATCGGCGGCGGCCTGCTCACGATGTACGACCATGCGGTGACCTACGACCCGAACTTTGTCGCCTTCCAGGGACTTTTCTGGGTCGTGCTCGTGGTCTCACTCGGATCGCGGACGATCGAAGGCGCGATACAAGCGGGCGTCGGCTACTGGTTCTTCCAAGCCGTCATCCTCGAAGGCGCGCTGCCGTGGGTCGTCAACCTGCAGCCCTGGTATCACATGGGCAATCCTCCGGCGACGCTCTACATCATCCTGTTGAGCCTGGGCGCGTTCACGTACGCGAAGCATCCCGAGGGCATTCTCGAATACAACAAGCGCCGCTCGTTGGAGTTCTTCCAACGTGTGCTCGACAACCGGGCTGCCAAGCGGGGCACCACGCCGCCCCACGACGATACGATCGACGGTCGCGAGACGGTGGGCCTTCCGGCACCGGCCGGCGGGCGCGGCTCGTGACCGCGCTGCTCGGCGCCCGGTCGGTGACGAAGACGTTCGCGGGCATCACTGCACTCGACGACGTCACACTCGACGTCAACGAGCGCGAGGTGGTCGGGCTGATCGGCCCGAACGGCGCCGGGAAGACGACGTTCTTCAACTGCCTGCTCGGTCTGCTCAAGCCCGACAGCGGCTCGGTGAGGTTCGAGGGACGAGAGCTCAGCGCGTGTCCCGACGCCGAGACGCGCGCGTCTCGGGATTGCGCGCACGTTCCAACGCATCGAGCTGTTCACCGGCATGTCGCCGAGGGAGCATTTCATCGTCGCCGAGCGCGTGCGCAACGGGCGCGGTGCGCTGTGGAAGGACGTATTGTTCCTCGGTCGCCCGACCGCCGACGAGCTCGAACGTGCGCAGTCGATGCTCGACATACTGAGCCTCGCGCCCGTCGGCGATCGGTCGGTGGAGTCGCTGAGCCTCGGCCTCGGGCGCCTCGTCGAGATTGGTCGCGCGCTGATGACACGGCCCAAGCTCCTGCTGCTCGACGAGCCGTCGTCGGGCCTCGACCGCCGGGAGACCGAGGAGCTGGCGCGCACGCTGGGCAACGTGCAACGCGAGCAGGGGATCGCGGTGTTGCTCGTCGAGCACGACGTCGAGCTGGTGCGCAACCTTGTCGAGCGGGTGTACGTGCTCGACTTCGGCACGCTGATCGCGTCGGGGGCGACGGATTCGGTGTTCGCCGACAGCGCAGTACGCAAGGCCTACCTCGGAGATCTGGTCTGATGGCCGCGCCCACGCTCGACGCCGTCCCTCTACTCGAGCTGCAGAGCGTCGACGCGAGTTACGGCCCGTTCCGAGCGATCTTCGGCGTGTCGTTCTCGCTCTTTGCCGGGCGCGTGCTCGCGCTGCTCGGATCGAACGGCGCCGGCAAGACCACCGTCGCGCGTGTCGCGTCGGGGTTGCTCGCGCCGGTCGCGGGCAAAGTGCTGTTCGACGGTGATGACGTCAGCGGCCGGCGGCCGTACCGCTACGCACGGCTCGGCGTCGTGCACGCGCCCGAAGGCCGGTCGGTGTTCGCGTCGCTGTCGGTCGAGGAGAACCTCACGTTGACGCTCCAGCGCTCAGCACGGGCGCGGCGGTGTCGCGACAGGGCTCGAACAGGCGTACACGTTGTTCCCTCGGCTCGGTGAGCGGCGCCGCCAGATGGCCGGCACGTTGTCAGGTGGCGAGCAGCGCATGCTGTCGTTGTCGCGTGTGCTGGTCGAGCAGCCACGGTTGCTGATCGCCGACGAGCTCTCGCTCGGCCTGGCACCGATCGTGGTCGAGGAGGTGTACCGTACGCTCGAACGCATCCGCGACGCAGGCACGACACTGTTGCTCGTCGAGCAGCACGTACACCACGCGCTCGCGATCGCCGACGACGCGATCGTGCTCGCGAAGGGTGAGGTCGCGTACTCGGGGCCGGTAGCGGAGCTGGGCGACCTTCAGGCGCGTGTGCTCGGCAACGCGCCGTCGGGCTGACCCACACCGAACAACGACGCGTGCATGACGCGCGCGAGCGTGTCGATCATGTCCGCGCGTTCGACGTGCACCTGGCGCGCGATCACGTAGTAGTTCAGCCGTTCGAGCATTGCGACGAGCGCGAGCGACGCGACCGACACGTCGAGATCGGCGGGCGCGACGCCGGCAATGTGTTGCGACAACACCCGTGTGAACTGGCTGAGGACGTCGGTGCCGAGCCGGCCGAACTCGCTGCCCCCAATCTCGGCTTCGGTCCACGCGCGGAGCACGGCGCCGTTGTGCTCGTAGAGGTCGCTCAGGCGTGCGATCCACTCGCGAAGCTCGGCGCGACCTTCCGGCCCGGGTTCGAGGGGACCCAGGCTCTCGGCGAGCGCGCGCATCTCTTCGGCGACCTCGCCGGCGAGCGCGCGAAACAGCTCTTCCTTGTTGGCGAAGTACAGGTAGAACGTCCCGTGCGAGATCTGCGCGACGTTGACGATGTCATCGACGCGTGTCGCGAAGTAACCCTTGCTCGCAAACACCTGCGTGCCCGCGTCGAGCAGTTTGCGCATCGTGACCTTGCCGCGCGCGCGGAGCTCGCGTGCCGGTGCCGCGTGTCCCGGAACGGGCGCGCGCGCTGCCGGCGCGGGCTTCCGATCGGGACATCGGGCCAGGGTACGTGGGAGTGACGCCGGTGTCATTCTTCGGCCCGCGAGCCTGACTGCAGGCGACTCGTGCGAGTACGATCCGACGCCGATGTCAACTTCTCGGAGGGCTGTGTGACCGCCATCACCTACGACGCCGTGAGCGTCGGCGAGGAAAGGACGCACGAGTTCCCGCCGCTGACTCGCACGATGTTCGTGAAGTACGCCGGTGCGAGCGGCGACTTCAACCCGATGCATCACGACGACACGATCGCGAGCCAGGTGGGCAACCCGTCGGTGTTCGGCCACGGCATGCTGACCATGGGCCTGGCTGCGCGTGTCGTGAAGGACTGGTTCGGTCCCGAGGCGATCCGTCGCTTGCAAGTGCGCTTCGCCAAGCAGGTGTGGCCGGGCGACGTGCTCACGTGCAAGGCGACAGTGACCGCCAAGCGCGAGGAGAACGGCGAGCAGCTCGTCGACCTCGATCTCGTCGTCGAGAACCAGAACGGCGACAAGGCGATCACCGGCGCGGCCACCGCGGCGGTTGGCTAAGTGGGCCTGCTCGACGGGCGGGTCGCAATCGTCACGGGTTCGGGTCGGGGGATCGGCCGCGAGTTCGCACTGTGCTTCGCCCGCGAGGGCGCGCGCGTCGTCGTCAACGACGTGGGCGTGTCGCTGGACGGTCGCGGCAACCGGGAGGCGACAGCGGAGCCGAGCGGAGCGGAGGCGGAGCGCGAGTCGACCGATGGATACGAAGATCCTGCGGCCGAGGTCTGCAAGGAGATCGACGCGCTCGGTTCGCACGCCGTGCCCAGCTACGACTCGGTGAGCGAGTTCGACGGCGCCGCGCGCATCGTGCAGACCGCGGTCGACGCCTTCGGCACCGTCGACATCTTGGTGAACAACGCCGGCATCGTGCGCGACAAGACGCTACTGAAGATGGACGAGTCCGATTTCGACGCGGTCGTCGCCGTGCACATGAAGGGAACGTTCAACTGCACGCGTCACGCCGTCGAGGTCATGAAGGAAAAGGGATACGGCCGCGTCGTGAACATCACGTCGTCGGCCGGGTTGCGTGGCAACTTCGGGCAGACGAACTACGGCGCGGCCAAGGCCGGGATCATGGGCATGACGTTCGTGTGGTCGATGGAGCTCGGCCGCTACGGGATCACCGTCAACGCGGTCGCGCCCGTGGGCGCGACACGCATGACCGCCGGGCTCTACGAGCGCAGCGGCAAGGAGCCGCCGCCCGAGGAGAACCCGGCGCTGAACGCGCCGCTGGTCGCGTTCCTCGCGTCCGATCAGGCCGCGCACGTGAACGGGCAGATCCTCGGGCGCACCGAATACGCGTACACGATCTTCCAACACCCGAAGCAGGTCGCGTGGATGTGGAAGGAAGACGGCTGGTCGCCGGCCGACGTTGCCGAGCGTTTCGACAAGGGCCTCGGGCAGCACTTGCAGCAAGTCGGCATGGTGATGCCGAAGTCGATGACGACCTGACCGTGCGGTGATGCGGCGGCCGCTCGGCGTCGTCGACGTCGTGTACTGGCGCCACGACACTCCCGAGGCGCGAGCGCGTGCCGCCCGAGCCGACGGCTATGCACACATCGACGTGTTGATCGACGTCGATCCGGCACCGCTCGTCCTGCCGGTCGGGTGCCCGACCGCGTATCCGAAGCCCGTGGACGCCTGGTGCTCTACGCCGGCGCCGAGCGCCGAGCTCGACGGCGCATGGGAACGCGCGGTCAGGTGGTGGCGGAGCGCACCGCGCGCGTTGCTCGAACCCTGGGCAGGCGCGGTCGTCAACTCGGCGGAAACGATCGAAGCGTTCCGCGCCGAAGTGCCAACGGTGCGGTTGCTGGTCGACACCGGGCACGTCGCGTGCTGGGGCGGCGACCCGTGCGAGCTGCTGCACCTCGCCGACCATGTCCAGCTCCGCCAAGGTTGCGCCGGCAACACGCAGTTGCACGTCGACGATCCCGCCGGCGTCGTCGACTTCGACATGGTCGTCCGCCGGCTCGACGCGCTCGACTACGGCGGCAAGCTGAGCGTCGAATACTTCGACCTGCCCGAGCGCGGCTGGCCGCTCGACGACCCGGAGGGATGGGCCCGCGACCTCGCGGTCTTCCTGCGCGCGGGTTAGGCCGCCGGCGTCCACACGAGCAGCGGCAAACCGGGTGTGGGCATACCTTCGAACGCGACGAGGTGGCCGGGGATCGCGTCGGCGACGAACAGCGTGCGCAGGTCGTTGCCGCCGAAGCAGCAGTTGGTCGTCACCCCCGTGCCCTCGATCTCGAGGAAGTCGACGACTGTGCCGTCGGGCTCGACCACGCGGATGCCGTGCTCGACCGTCGACGCCACATAGAAGCGCCCGGCGGCGTCGAGGCAGAAGCCGTCACCGCCGCCGCGGCCGAGGGTCTCGATCACCCACTCGCGGTTCTCGGAGTCGTGCACACGTTGCAAGCCGCGTCCTTCGACGACGACCACCGTGCCGTCGGCATCGAACGCGATGCCGTTGCAATAGTTGAACCCGGACGCGAATGTCCGCAGGTTGCCGTCGCGCTCGTACACCAACACTCGCCCGATGTTCTCCGGCGACGGGGGGAAGTGGCCGGGATCGGTGAAGTACACCTCGCCGTTCGACGCGACGGCAAGGTCGTTCGGTCCGTGCATGCCGGCGTGGGCGAGGTACGTGACCGTGCCGTCGCCGTGAGCAAGCTGGAGACCGGGCGTCACCATGTCACACGGCGGCAGCTCCGCGAAGATCCCGGACAGATTCGAGAAGTCGATGCCGCCATTCTGGGTGACGAGGATCGAACCGTCGGCCGCGAGCGCGGCGCCGTTCGGTCCGCCGCGCGTGTGCGCGATGCGCTCGGTGCGGTGCTCCTCGGGCCACGCGCGGAACAGTGCACCCGCCGCGACGGCGGTGACGACCACCGTGCCGTCGGGGCACCAGACGGGCCCCTCGGCGAACGGGATGCCGGTTCCGACCACTTCGGATCTCACCGCCGCGGAGATTACGCTTGCGCGATGCAGGGAGCATCGGTGACGCGGATCCGGGTACTCGATCCCACCGCCGCGCCGCCCACGATCGATCCCGATCCGGGACCGGACACGGGCCGTTTGCGCGGCAAGAACATCGGCGTACGGTACGACCGGGCGTGGCGTTCGTGGCTCTTCGTGATCGACGAATGGGAACCGAGGCTGCACGCCGCCGGTGCGCGCGTCACGCGCTGGGAAGCCGGCAACCGCATCGGTGTGGACGGCGCGGACACCTTTTCGCAGCTCGGCGTGTTCGCGGCCGACGTCGACGCCGCGCTGGTCGGCCTCGGCAACTGAGGCAGTTGCACCTCCTGGACGGTCCACGACACGGTCGCGGTGGCCACCCGGGAGAAGGCGGCGGTCGCCGTCGTGACTGCCGAGTTCGACGTGCTGGCGCGCACGATGGCGACGAACGCGGGCCGTCCCGGCTTGCGTGTGCACGTGCTGCCGTATCCGCTGGAGACGCTGCCGGAGGCCGACGTACGCGCGATCGCGCGCGCGACCACTGGCCGAAGATGTTGGAGACCCTGGGTGCGATCGAGTGAGATGAGCGCATGACCAGCGAGTCGTCGGAGATTTCCCAGCGTGTCGACTGCGGGCCGGAGGGTTGCACGCTCGACTGGCTCGTGAGCGAGCGGGTCGAGATCGACGACGACCCGGTTGCGTTCCAGAAGCTCGCGACCGATGCCGGATGGGGCGACGGTCTGCCGCTGATCCCGCCGACCGAGGAGCGCGTGCGCGCGTACGTCGCCGCGTCGGGGCGCTTCCCCGACGAGACGATTGCCGAGGTACCACCGCGCAACGGCCGCGCGACCGTCGAGAAGATCGCAGTGAACGCGGTACTCGCGGGCGCGCCGCGGGAGTCGATGCCGCTGCTGATCGCATCGCTCGCCGCGATGTCCGATCCGCAGTTCAATCTGTTCGCGTTGAACACCACGACGTGCTGTGTCGTGCCCGCGATGATCGTGAACGGGCAGGCGCGACTCGACCTCCAGTTGCCGATGGGCCCGGGCTGCTTCGGCGGTGAGGCGGGCACCGGCGCGTCGATCGGCCAGCGCGTCCCGGCTTATCATGCGCAACATCGGCGGGCAGAAGGTGGGGCTCAACTCGAAGAGCGTGTTCGGCCAGCCCGGGCGCGTCACCGGCATCTGTGTCGCCGAGGCCGAGGAACGCTCGCCGTGGGAGCCGCTGTCCGTGCGGCGCGGTCTCGCACGCCGGTACGACGCGGTGACCGTGCACGGCGCGACCGGGACGGTCGACATCGCCGACATCGTCGCCGACAACGGCGTCGACCTGCTCGAGCTCATCGGAAAGTCGCTCGCGTTCGCCGGCACGAACGCGTTCATCGGGAGCCATCACGGCGCCGAGATCATGGTCGCGATCGCGCCGCCGTGGGCCGAGCTGATCGCGCGCGAATACCCGAATATCGAAGACGTGCAGGAGCGCTTGTACCGGCACGCGCGCTTGCCGGTGTCGTGGTGGCCGGAGGTGCATCGGCGGCGCGCGGAGGAGAATCGGCGGATCGACCCGCACGGCGACGTGCACCTCGTCGAGTCGCCCGAGCACATGCTGGTGATCGTGAACGGCGGGCTCGGCAACCTGCATGCACTCGCGCTCCACAGCTTCGGCCCGACGCGCGCCGTCACGCGAAGCTTCTGAACTCGTGCGGCTCATCACGCAGTTCGGCGCCAGCTCTCCCGACGCGGAGCGCGTGCGAACGCAGTATCCCGACGTCGAGCTGATCGAGTACAGCGCCGGCGACGACCCGCCCGCGGGCCTCGAGGCCGACGCGTTCTTCGGCGGCTACCTCGGCTGGGACGGCATCCTGCCGCTGGATCGACGCGGCCGGCGTGCAGTGGGTGCAACTCACCGGGCACCGGCGTCGATTCGGTACCCGCGGCCGTCTTCGCGGGCCGCACGGTCACGTGCGCGCGCGGCGCGAGCGCGGTGCCGATCTCGGAGTGGGTGATGGCCGCGGTGCTCGCGTACGCGAAGCGATTGCGTGCGACCGACCTCTGCCGAGCCGCCGCGGTACTGGAACTTTCCCGACCCCGCGCTCGATCGCGTCGAAGGCGCGACGCTCGCCCTCGTCGGGCTCGGCGGCATCGGCGCGGCGGTCGCAGCCCGGCGCGCAGGCGTTCGGCATGCACGTGCGCGCGCATGCGGCGCACCGACGCGCCGAGCCCGGTCGCCGGCGTCGAGGTCGTGCGCACGCTCGACGCGCTGCGTCGCGCGCGCCGACCACGTCGTGCTCGCCGCGCCCGCGACGTCGCGCACGCGCCACCTCCTCGACGCCGCATGCGTTCGCGGAGGATGAAGCCCGGCGTGCACATCGTGAACATCGCGCGCGGCGCGCTCATCGATCAGGACGCGCTGCGCGCCGCGCTCGACGACGGCACGGTCGCGATGGCGTCGCTCGACACCGTCGATCCCGAGCCGCTGCCCGCCGGCCACTGGATGTACGCGCACCCGAAGGTGCGGCTCACCGCGCACGTCTCGTGGTACACGCCGGAGCTGCTGCGCGCCGTCGCTCGACATCCTGCTCGAGAACCTCGGGCCGCTATCAGCGCGGCGAACCGCTGCTGCACGTCGTCGACGCCGACGAGGGCTACTGAGTGCCGACCGAGCGCCGGGTGCCGCGGTCGTCGGCACCGGGTTCGGCTGCCGCGTCCACGTGCCGGCGTTGCGCAACGCAGGCTTCGATGTGGTCGCGCTCGTCGGGCGCGACGCAGCAACGCACCGCCCGGCGGGCGGAGCGGCTCGGCGTTCCGACACGCGTGCACGAGCCTCGACGACGCGCTGGCGCTGCCGGGTGTCGACGCGGTGACGATCGCGACGCCGCCCGACACGCACGCGCCGCTCGCGATCGAAGCGTGCGACGCGGGCCGCCACGTGATGTGCGAGAAGCCGTTCGCGCTCGACGCGGCCGAAGCGGCGCAGATGCTGCGACGCCGCGCAGCGCGCGGGCGTCACGCATCTCGTCGGGCACGAGTTCCGCTGGGCGGCCGATCGGGCGCTCGTCGCCCGCGCGATCGCGACGGGCTGATCGGTGAGCCGCGCACGTTCTCGCTCGTGCAGTACGTGCCGCTCGTCGCCGACCCGGAGCGCGCATGCCGGAGTGGTGGTTCGACGCATCGCGCGGCGGCGGTTGGCTCGGCGCGTCCGGTTCGCACGTCGTCGACCAGCTGCGCACGTGGTTCGGCGAGATCGCGTCGGTGTCCGCGGCGTTGCCGACGGTCGGCGATCGTGCGCGACGGAGCCGAGGATTCGTTCGTCGTCCGGATCACGAACGGCGAGCGGTGTGCACGGCGTGATGCAGCAGACGGCGCGTCGTGGTGCCGGGCGTGGTCGGGCTCTCGGTGGTCGCCGGCACCGGCGGCACGCTCGAGATCGACGAGCGACGGCGTGTGGCTGTCGAACCGAGACGGACGGCGGCAGCTCGCGGTGCCCGACGACCTCGTGCTCCCGCCGCCGCCGATCGAGACGGCCGACCCCGCGAGCGGTACACCCATCTCGAGCTCGGGCCCTACACGCGGCTGTGCGAGGCGCTCCGGGCCGGTGTCGGCAGAGACGCCGCAGACGGGTGCGGTGCCGCTGCCGACGTTCGCCGACGGGCTCGCCGAGATGCGAGGTGCTCGACGCGATCCGCACGTCGGCTGCGGCCGATGGCGCGGTGGTGGCTGTCGAAGGGTAGGAGAGCGAACATGCATGTGCTCGTCGCGACCGACGGATCGTCACAATCGCTCGCGGCCGCGCGCCGCGCCGCGGAGCTGCTGCGCAGCGCTGATCAGTGACGTTGCTGACCGTCGTCACCGAGATCCCCGGCGACGACGCCGGTGGCATCGAGGGTTCGGTGTACTCGCCCGAAGAGATGGACGCGCTTTGGAAGCAGGAGCTAGCGGACGCGCACGAAGAGCTCGATCGCACGGCCGCGGCGCTCACGACTGCGAGGTCGACAAGCGTGTCGAGGTCGGCGACGTCGCCGGCACGATCTGCCGCGTCGCCGAAGACCTCGGCGTCGACGTGATCGTCGTCGGTTCGCACGGTCGCACGGGCGTTGCAGCGCCTCTTCCTCGGCTCGACGAGCGAGCATGTCGTGCGGCACGCGCCGTGCCCGGTGCTCGTCGTGCGGGAACCGTCACCAACGGCTCGCCGTAGCGGTCGCGGTGCGTGTGGGCGGCGAACGGGTCGCGGCGCGGCGGCCCGAGCGCGCGCGCCGGCCGGCCGAGCGGCACGACGGCGACCGGCCACACGTGGGCCGGAAGTCCGAGCAGCTCCTCCAGCTCGGCGCGGAACGATGTCGTGATCGTCGTGAGCGCGCTGCCCGAGCCCGAGCGCGGTCGCCGCAAGCAGCATGTTCTGCACCGCCGGGAAGATCGACGACGGCACGGTCACTTCGAGCCCGCGTTCGGTGTCGGCGCACACGACGACGAGCACGGGCGCCGACGCGACGCCGCCGGTCGCGCCGTGGTCGACGTCGGCGAGCATCGTCGGAGTGAGGCGTGCTCGCGAGAACGTGCGCCCGCCTCCGCGCCACGCGCGCGCGGTGAGCTCACCGATACGCGCGCGCGCCGCGCGGTCGCGCACGACGACGAACTCCCACGGCTGCTTGTTCTCGGCGCTGGGCGCGAACGTCGCCGCCGTGAGCACCCGTGCGACCTCGTCGTCGGTGACCGGCGCCGCCGAGTCGAACCTGCGGTGCGCGCGCTGGCGCGCGACGACGTCGAAGAAGTCGCTCACGCCGATCGTTCGCCTACGCGTGCGAACGTGTTGACGTACATGATCCGCAGGCTCGGTCCCCACGCCCACTGCTTGAACGCTTCGGTGTGCTGGTCGCCGATGCGCTGCATCACGAGCGGTGTCATCGATTTGAACGCGTGTTCCGGGTCGTCGGTATCCATCTCGTAGAAGTGCATGAAGCGCGGGTCGCCGTCGGCTCGCGTTCTCGTAAGGCGTGATCATGCAGTAGCCGGGCACCCCGACCTCGGCGATGTGGCGGATGTGCACGAAGTCTGCCCAGTCCCGCAGGTCCTGCGCCCGCTCCCGTTCCTTGGGCGAGATCAGTACGAGTGACAACCCGATTGTCGGCCGCCCGGTGATGACGCCTTGCCCGGGCCGCGGTGTGCGCACGAAGTGGTGACCGTTGACGTCCGGAGGTGTTGCGGGCGCGGCGAACGTCGTCGTCGACTTCGTACACCGCGAGATGGTCGAACTCGGGGAGGACACGAGGCAGGTCGTCGCGGTCGCGCGCGCACGTTGCGCCACCACGTCGCGCGCTGCACGCCCGACCTCGCGACGACCTCGGAGACGCGCGCGTCGACGTACGCGTCGAGCGGGCGATCGGTCATCTCGAGATAGAGCGCCGGTGTGAGGCGGTCTTCCACGCCTCGGACACTACGAGCTGGGCAACGGGCGGCACAGCAATTGGCTGGCGCCGACCGCGAGCAGCGCGCCGTCGCGCGACCACACGCGTCCTTCGGCGCCGAGCAACCCGCCGGCCGCACTCTCCGAGTGCACCTGTGCCCACAACCACGGTTCGCCCGGACGCGTCCGATGAAACGCACACGAGAGGTCGATGCTCGGCGCCATGTACTCGTTGCGCGGATGCAACGGCACACCGCGGGCCAGCCGAGCGTGTCGAGCAGTATCACCGAACGGCACGCGTCGACCCAGGGATCGTCGAAGGTCGCGGTCGGTACGTACCGGAACCAGTGACCGGCGGTGGGCTCGGTCGGCTGGCGGTTCTCCCAGTCGTCGATCCAGACGTCATCGGGCACGCGCTCGTCGAAGTTCGACCAGAAGCGCTGGTACGGGCCGGCCTCCCTTCCGGCGAGACGCTCGCTGACGGGCACAATGTCGTCGGGGTCGGGTGCGGTCGGCATCCTCGTGGTGTCGTGCGTCAGGCCGTCGACGTCGCCGACCGCCCACACGAGCGCTTCGAAGATGCGCTGCTCGCCCTGCGTCAGCTCGACACGTATCGACTCCGCGCGCTTCGCCGCACGCAACGTCGTGGCCCGAATCTCGAGCGGCGCTTCGAACGTCGCGACGCCGAGGAAGTGGCCGACGAGTGTCGCGGGACGCTCGAACCGTGAGTGCGCACCGGCGCCCCGCAGCGCGATCGACGCGATGTACCCGCCGTTCGGTCCCCAGATCTCCCAGTCACGCGAGAGCTCGGCGAGGTACTCGCCGTCGGCGCCTTCGACGTGGGTGTCTACCGCGAGATCGCCCATCGCGCAGACGCTACGCGACGGCAGCGGGCCGCTCGCAGGATTTACGCCGGGGAGTTGGCAGGCCTCGTCGATGCCGAGCACGTGCAGTGTGCGGCCCAAGCGCGAGCCAGCCGCCGATACAAACGGTGAGATCGAGGATCTCGGGGTCGGTGAAGCCGGCATCGCGCATCCGCGTGAAGAACGCGTCGTCGATCGTGTGGTGATCGAGCGCGAACAGCTCCGGCGTACTCGACGCGACACGCTCGCGGTCGGAGTACATCGGCGCGGTCGTCCCATGTCTCGACCTGTGCGTACTCGTCCTCGCTGATCTTGCCTTCCGCGCCGGGCGTCGATCGCCACTGCTGGCAGATCGCGCACCCGTTGATCTGCGCGATACGCATACGCGCGAGCTCGCGTTCGCGCACCGGCAGGATGCTCTGCTCGTAGATCGCATGGCTCAACGACGCCGCGCCCATGCCCATCTCGGGCCGCAGCGCCCACACCCCGACTTCGGGCGCCACGTTGCTGTCGGGGATCTCCAGATGCGGCACGCTTCCTACTCCTCGATGCCGAGCAGCGCGCACGGGTTCGTGCACGCCATGCGGCGGATCTCGGCCTCGGTCAGGCCTTCGGCGTACAGCGCGTCGGCGTAGGTCTGCAGGCCGGCGGCCGGGTGCGGGTTGACCTTCTGGCCGAAGTCGGTGCCGAGCGTGACGCGCTCGACGCCGACGGCCTTGATCGTCGCGACCATCTCCGCGACCGACTTCGTCGCGAGCGCGCCGATGCACGTCATCGCGCACAGCTCGACCCACGCGCCGAGCTGCCGCGAGCTCGGCGCACTGTGCGCCGGTGAGCTTCGGGCCCGCGAGGTCTTCGGTCGCGTGCGTGATCAGCACCTTGCCGGTGCGCGCGAACTCCTTCACGACCGCGTAGTGCTCGGCCGCGCTCACGTGGCCGGTGGCGAGCACCGCGTCGTGCTCGTGCACGAGCGCGAGCACCTCGCGCGTCTCCGGGAGCAGCGCGTCGTCGTCGTCGGTGACGACGAGGCCCGGGCCCGGAATGCCGAGCTGCGCGGCAACGCCGTTCACGACGTCCTGGCGGCTGCTCAGCGTCGGCAGCCACACGATCCGCGCGCCGAGCACGAGCGCGACTTCGACGGCTGCGGGATTCACGCCGCCGACCTCGCGGTCGCAGCAGATGCCGCCGAACACGGACGACGCGCTCGCCGACCGTGCGCTGCACCGCCCAGGCGAGCGACGCGGTGGGGAAGTCGTGCGACTTCAACACGACGGCGCGATGGTGCGCGCGCGGCGGCATCACGCGCCGCGTCGAACGCGTCGACTGATCGTTCGCGGTGCGGGTCGGGGCCGAAGTGACAGTGCAGGTCGGCGGCACCGGCGAGATCGACGCTCACGCCGCGAGCGTACGCTGACGCAACATGCCGCGCCGCCACGACCACGATGCTGGCGGGCCGGACGACGTGCTCGCGGCCAAGGCCGCAGCTGCGCGACGAGGTCTGGGCGGCGATGTCGGTGAAGGGCATCGGCCGCTTCCCGGCGCCCGACGAACCGCATCCCGAACTTCGTCGGCGCCGAGGCCGCGGCCGCCGCGCTCGGCGAGACGAACGAGTGGAGTCGCCGCGCACACGGTCAAGTCGAACCCCGACTCGCCGCAGCTGCCTGTGCGCGTCCGCGCACTCGCGCGACGGCAAGCTGCTCTACATGGCGGTGCCGCGGCTCGGCGGAGCGCGACCCGTTCTTCGTGCTCGATCCCGAGCAGACTCGCCGACGCGCCGCGCAAGGCCGCGTCGATCAAGGGCGCGGCGCGTTCGGCGCGCACGGTCGACGCTCGACGACATGGAACCCGTCGACCTCGTCGTGACCGGTTGCGTCGCGGTCGGCGAAGACGGCGCCCGGCTCGGCAAGGGCGGCGGGTTCAGCGACCTCGAGCTCGCGCTCGCGTCGGCGGCGGGGCTCGTCGAGCGCACGACCGTGATCGTGACCACCGTGCACGACGTGCAGGTGCAGCCTGCGGGTCGCATTCCGGTGACGGCGCACGACTTCGCAGTCGACGTGATCGTGACACCCACACGTGTGTTGCGGCCCAAACGGGACGGTCGCCGTCGCGTTGCGCGGCTCGATTGGAGCTCACTCTCGGACGAGAAGATCGCGGCGATCCCGCTCATCGCCGAACTGCGGCGTGTGCAATGACCGTGCCTAGGATCCGTTCGATGGACCTCGCGTTCACCGATGAGGAGCAGCGCTTCGCGGAAGAGGTGCGCGCGTGGCTCGCCGCGAACGTCGAGGTGCCGCCCCGTTTCGCAACGATCGCCGACGAGGTCGCTTTCGGTCGGCGCGTGGCAGGCCCAGCTCGCGTCCGGCCGCTGGGTCGGAATCCACTGGCCGTCGCAGTATGGCGGGCGCGGCGCGTCGCCGGTCGAGGTCGCGATCTTCAACATGGAGTACGCGCGTTCACGCGCGCTCCAACCGATCAATCGGGTCGGCATCAACCTCGCGGGCCCGACGCTGCTCGCGCACGGCACCGACGCGCAGAAGCAGCGCTGGCTGCCGACGATCCTCACCGCCGAGGAGATCTGGTGCCAGCTGTTCAGCGAGCCCGATGCCGGTTCCGACCTCGCGTCGCTGCAGACGCGTGCCGATGCGCGTCGACGACGGCTGGCTGCTCTCCGGTCAGAAGGTGTGGACGTCGTACGCGCAGTTCGCCGAGCTGGGGTATCTGCCTCGCCCGCACCGACGCCGACGCGCCGAAGCACAAGGGCATCTCGTACCTCGTCGTCGACATGCAGGCGCCCGGCATCGAGGTCCGCCCGCTCGTGCAGATCACGGGCGACGCCGAGTTCAACGAGGTGTTCCTCGACGAGGTGTTCGTGCCCGACGACCATCTCGTCGGCGCGCTGACACAACGGCTGGGCGGTCGCCAACACGACGCTCGCGCACGAGCGCGGCACCGCGTTCCCGTTCAAGGAGCAAGTGGTCCACGAGGTGTACCTCGACGAGCTGTGGCAGCTCGCGTCCGACGCGCGCCGTCTCGACGACGTCGATGTCGCCGACGCGCTTGCGCAGTCGTTCGTCGAGTTGCGCGTCTTGCGCCTGCACAACTGGCGCACGCTGTCGCGCCTCGCCAAGGGCATCGAGCCCGGCCCGGAGTCGAGCGTGACGAAGCTGGCGTGGACCGACATGACGCAGGCGCTGTCGGCACGCGCGCTCGATGTCGTCGGCCGTGCCGCGCCACTGTGGTGGGGCGCGCGACGACAATCCCGGGCGACGGCTTCTGGCAGCGGCAGTGGCTGTGGTCGAAGGCAGCGTCGATCGCGGGCGGCACCTCGGAGGTCCAACGTACGATCATCGGCGAACGCATGTTCGGACTGCCGCGAGTGCCGGCAGTAGCGTCGGCGTCGTGAAGGTCGTCGGTCTCGACCACGTCGTCGTCAACAGCTCCGACGTCGAGCGTTCACTCGCGTGGTACGCCGATGTGCTCGGGCTGGAGACCGTGAACGTCGATGCCTGGCGACGCGGCGACGTGTTCTTCCCCTCGGTGCGGCTCGACGCGACAACGCTCGTCGACATCTTCCCGGCCGAGCGCACCGGCGAGAACGTCAACCACTTCTGCCTCGTTGTCGAGGACGCTGATCTCGACGCACTTTCGGCCCGGTTTCCCGACGGTCATCGTGCCCCGCACAACTTCGGGGCCCAGGGCTACGGCGCAAGCGTGTACGTGCACGACCCCGATGGCAACACCGTGGAACTGAAGACGTACAGCTCGTGACGGCGACAACCACGTTGCTGAAGGAGCGGGCCGCGCTGTGCGACACGCTCGAACGGTTCGGGCCCGACGCGCCGACGCTGTGCGAAGGCTGGCAGACGATCGACCTCGCGGCGCACCTCGTCGCCCGGGAGGCGTGATCGGATGCTGCGCTCGGCCTCGTGCTGCCCGGACCGTTCAGGTCGCACCTGCAGCATGTGATGGAACGGTACAAGGAGAAGGGATACGAGCCGCTGGTCGCGATGCTGCGCACGGGCCCACCGGTGATGCATCGCACGGGCCCGCTGGCGGCGGCCAACGTGAACGAGAACTTCGTGCATCACGAGGACGTGCGGCGCGCGAACGGCGACGGCCAACGCGACCTCGACCCCGAGATCGATGTCATTCTGTGGCGAGTGCTCGGATTCGGTACGCGTCTGGCGCGCCGAAAGCTGCACGGCGCCGCGCTCACGCTGCGCACGCCCGACGGCCGCGAGCGCGTCGTGTCGAAGGAAGGGCAGGTGATCACGCTGATCGGGCCACCAGGTGAGCTCGCGTTGTTCATGGGTGGACGCAAAGAGGCCGCGGTGGTCACGCACGTTGGCGACCCGGCCGCGTTCGCCATCGTGCTCGCCGCCGATTTCGGCATCTGAGCGGCGGCCCTAGCCCGGTGCGGCCGTGCGTGAGCCGATCCAGTACGTGACGCGCAACATCGCGGTGAACCCGAGCCGTTCGTAGATCGGCCGCCCGAGGTCGCTCGCGACCAGCGTGGCCGGCTTCGACAGGTCGACGCCGATCGTCGCGGCGGTGATCGCGAGCCCGAAACCACGCCCGCGGACGTCTTGTACGGTGGCAATGTTGTCGACGCGCACGAGCTGGTGGTCGACATAGTACGAGCCCGCGGCGACCGGACCGCCGTCGACGTAGCCGACGAAGTGGCGCCATCCCTTCGCCGTGCGACCCTCCGTCGTGAGCACGGTCGCTGTCGTGACCGGTTGCAACTGCGGCGCGGGATAGCCGTACGCGAGCGTGTGCTCGAAGTCGCCGCGTGTTGCTCGTTCTCGACCACGACGATCCGGAGCTCCGGCGGCGCGGCCGGCAGTGGCGCGTGAGCGGGCCGCACCATCAACGGGGGGTGTCCCATCAGCTGGAATCCGTGCGCGCGCAGAGTCGGGTGTCGGCCACGCGCTGTCGAGGAGAAACGGTGTCGATCCGGTGCCGGGCGAGTAGAACGCCCGCAGCTGTTCGAGCAGTCGATCGAGATCGTCAACGGGTTGCTCGAGGATCGCCCTATTGAAGAACGGAACCGGCGAACCGGCATCGGTCATCGTGAGGAAGCCGTCGGCGCGTGCGAGCCGGTCGCCTCGCGCCTCGGCGAAGACCGCGAAGGAACGGGACGATTCCTGCACGAAATCGTTGCAAAGATTGTCGGCCGGAGGCGTCTGCGGTCCATAACCGCTCTCGAGGGCTGTTTCGTAGGGCATCGGGTCCAGTCTCGCGTCGAGGCGAGCTAGCGTCGAGCCGCGAGACGAAGGGGGACCATGTGAAGGAACTCGTCTATCCCCGCTGGCTCCTGCCCGCGGTGGAGCGCAACGCCGATCGCGCCGGGTTCTTCGACGGCGACTACACCGCAACGTTCTCCGAGCACCTCGATCGCGTCGCGCGCCTGTCGTCGGCGCTGCGCAACCTCGGCGTTGCGCGTCACGATCGCTTCGCCGTGATGGCATTGAACAGCCATCAGTTCCTCGAGTGTTACGGCGCGGCATTCCTGGGCGGGGGCGTGATCAACCCTTTGAACCTGCGTCTCGCGCCAAAGGAGCTCGAGTACATCCTCGGCGACTCCGGCACCAAGGTTTGCTTCACCGATTCGTTCTTCGCGCCGGTCATCGACAAGGTGCGCGCGGCCGTCGGAATCGAACACGTCGTGATGATCGGCACGGGCGACGCACCGCACGACGTCGCGTACGAGGAGCTGCTCACGAGCGCGACGCCGGCGCTTCCCGACGAGCCGGAAGAAGACGATCCGGTCGTGCTCATGTACACGGGTGGCACGACCGGCATGCCCAAGGGCGTGCTGCTCGACCAGCGAGCCGAGGTGCTGAACCTCATGCACGTGAACGCGACCTGGCGCTTCACCCGGAACGACGTGTTCCTGCACCAGACACCGATGTTCCATGCCGCATCGATGGGCGGAATGCTCGGCGTGCCTGCGACCGGTGGCTCGTCGGTGTTCTTGTCGCTGTTCGACCCTGCGCACTCGATGGAGCTCATCGAGAAGCACGGCGTGACGCAGACCGTCATGGTGCCGACGATGATCGGCATGTTGTTGAACCACACCGAATTCCGGGCCGAGCGCCTTGCCTCGTTGCGCACGTTGACGTACGGCGCATCGCCGATGCCGGGCGCGTTGCTCGAGAAGCTCCTCGGGCTGCTCCCCGAGATCGACATCTACCAGGGCTACGGCATGACCGAATCGGCAGCGGTGCTCACCGCGCTCGGGCCCGACGAGCACCGCGAGGGCGGGCCGCGTCTGCGATCCGCGGGCCGGCCCCTCCAAGGCATCGTGCTCTCGATCCAGGACCCCGACGGCAAGCCGGTGGCCCCGGGAGAGACCGGCGAGGTGTGCGCGCGCGCCGGTAACTTCATGCGCGAGTACTGGAAGAAGCCCGACGCGACCGCGGAAGTGTTCCGCGACGGCTGGTACCACTCGGGCGATGCCGGCTATGTCGACACTGACGGTTATCTGTATCTCGTGGACCGCGTGAAGGACATGATCGTGACCGGGGGCGAGAACGTGTACTCCGTCGAAGTCGAGAACGCGATCGCATCGCACCCGGCCGTCGCGCAGGTCGCGGTCATCGGCGTGCCGTCGGAGAAGTGGGGCGAAGCGGTGCACGCGATCGTCGTCGTTCGTGAGGGCGCCCACGTGAGCGAGGACGAGATCATCGACCACTGCCGCCAGTGGATCGCAGGCTTCAAGGTGCCGAAGTCGGTCGAGTTCCGCGACGAGCCCCTGCCGCTCTCCGGCGCGATGAAGGTCCTCAAGCGCGACCTGCGCGCCCCCTACTGGGAAGGCCGCGAGCGCGCCGTCAACTGACCTCCTCGCACCCGCCGGCGCGTCACCGCTTGGGGAGTCACACAGATCTTGCACTTCACAAAGAGCTGTGTGACCCAGCCGGCGAGTAGCAGCGGATCCCCGGCGCGGCCGCGTGCGACGAAACGATCAAGGGCGGGTACTCCTGAGCGGGGGCAGCCCGGCGACCTCACGGCACGCGCGGACCGCGAGCGCGACGATTGTGAGCGTCGGGCCGTAGCCGGTCGAGGTCGGGAACACCGACGAGTCGGTGCAGATCATGTTCTCGACGTCGTGGAAGCGCTGCCAGCGGTCGACTACGCTCGTGCGTGGGTCGTCGCCCATGCGACAGGTCCCCATGACGTGCCGAGACGCCGACGCACTGCGCACTCCCGCCCGCCCGCCTTCGAGGGGCGGTGACGTCGCGGTGAACGTCCATTCGGCGCCCGCGGCGCGCATGATCTCGGTGAGCTGCGGTGCGTAGTAGCGGGACGCGACCACCTCGTGGCGGTGCACGTCGTACGTCGCGCGCCCCGCAGGAAAGCCGTGCACGTCGCGAACCCGCGGGTCGAGGTCGATCCGGTTCGTCGGTTGCGGAAGATCCTCGCCCTGCACGGTGAACGCCCACAGCCGATCGCGCAGCGCCGATTCGAGCATCTCGCGCGTGTGCGCGGCGCCGGGTGGCGTGAACGACGCCTCGATGATCGGGCCGCCCCCGCCGCCGTGCTCGACGATGCCGGCGCGGAAGTACGGCAAGTCGTGCTGCTCGGCGAACGCACGCACGTCGCGGTCGACGGTCATGTGGTCATCGTGCAGATGGGTGACCGAGCGCCCACGATGGCCGTGCAGTCGCTGCGGGAACGAGCCGATCACGAACGTCTGGAAGTGGTACATCAGGAACCGGCCGACGAGTCCCGACGAGTTGCCGACCTCGGAGCGCAGCAAGAGGCGCGGCGTCTCCCAGGCACCGCCCGCGATCACGACGACGTCGGCTGACACTTCGTGCGCGGCGCCGCCGGCATCGACGTAGCGCACACCACGCGTGCGTCGGCCTGACGTGTCGAGCAGCACACGCTCGACGATCGACTCGACCCGAATCTCGCAGCGACCGGTGCGCAACGCGCGCCGCAGCGGCGCCACCGGATCGCCCTTTGCGTCGATCGGGCAGCCGTAGTAGCCGCAGAACCCGCAGTTGTTGCACGCGGGCCGGCCGTCGTAGGGCACCGAGTTCACGCCGGTCGGCGTGGGATACGGGTGGTAGCCGAGGCGGGTCGCGGCGTCGGTCGTGAGGATCGCGCCGTACATGTCGGCGCCGGGCGGCATCGGGTACGGGCTGCTGCGCCACTCGGCGAACGGGTTCGCGCCCGCGAGCCCCGCGACGCCCACGAGCCTCTCCGCCTCCGCGTAATAGGGCTCGAGCTCGTCGTAGCCGATTGGCCAGTCGACGACGTCACCACCGTCGATCGGTCCGAGCTCGGAGCGCGCCGCGAAGTCGACGGCGCGAAAGCGCGGCAACTTGCCGTCGGCGTGAAAGCCGCCGCCCCCTACGGTCGACGGCAAGTTGTTGACCTCGCCCGCGAACAGGTGATCGCCGTCGCGCGCGTCGCGCCGGTACGTCCTCGGCTCGAGGAACGGATCGGGGCCGAGGAAGTGGCGGCGGAAGAACTTGATCTCGTCGTTGGAGACGTGCCCGAGCGGTGCGAACGGCGGCTCCAACGCGAGCAAGTGGTTGCGGCCCTTCTCGAGCATGATCACCGACCACCCGGCGGCCGTCAGCACGTCGGCTGCGGTCGCGCCCGCAGGACCTGTGCCGACGACCACCGCGTCGCAGTCTCGGTTGCTCACGCCCGGCCCGACACCTCGCCGTCGGCGTAGCCCCGCGGTTGCACGTCGCCGGGAAATGCGATTACCCGCCAGCCCATCAGCTCCGCGATTGCCTCCATACTCGGGCGCGCCGTACGCGCCTTCACACGCGTGCGCATACAACAAGGCGCGGAACGCGGCCTGCGCGCGCAAACGCGCAGACTGTTCCGCGCCGTCGACCGTGCAGAAGTCGTCGCCGAGCGCGGCGATGCCATCGCGATAGGTCTCCTGCCAACCGTGAACCGGTCCGTTGAACTCGCGTTCCGGCATGCCCCGCGACCCTTCGATGCGCGTGCGCCACGCAAGCTCCTCGTGCGCCGACAGCGGCATGAACGATGCGAACGACGCCTCGCCACCGAAACGGCCGCTGAACGGGCCGCCCGCGAAGATCAACGGAGGATCGAACGTGAACGCGCCCAACAGATTGTCGATGTATTCGGCGACACCGAGGGCGCCCCCGCCGGGATGCGTCTCGAGCGGTGGGATCAGCACGTCGGCCGCGGCGGCAACCACGCCGTACTCGTGGGCCGTGAGGAAACGCGGCACTACGACTGAGGACCGTCGGCCGGCGCGATCTTGGCGAGGATGCGACACAGTGTGTCGAGATCACGCGCCGAGAGCTCGTGCATGAAGTCGGGTGCCTCGAACAGCTTGGCTTCGATCTGCGCGCGCACACGCACACCCTTGCGCGTGAGTGCGACGGTGCGGATGCGGCGGTCGCTAGGATGCGGGCGGCGCTCGGCCAGACCGCGCTCCTCGAGGCGGTCGACGAGCCACGTGACGTTCGACGCGTCGCACTTCCAGCACCCCGCCAGCGTGCTCATCGACTGCGGCGCCTCGGGGTCGAGTGAGAGGAGGGCGTGCATGGCGCCGGGATTGATGCCGAACGAAGCGGCGACCTGCGGGAACTGTTCCTTCCGCGCGAGGAAGACCGCCATCAGTGTCCGCCACGCGCGAGTCGCGGCGTTCAGGTCGACGTCACCGCGCACCGTCATGCGTCCGACTGTACGACGATGCCGTAGATATTTCAACAATCATAAAGATTGAACGACTAAAATACTTGACTTCGTTCAAGTATCTGCGCGAGGGTGGCAAACCATGGTGACGAATGCAATCGTCGTCGAAGGCCTGCAGAAGAGCTTCGGCGACGTTCACGCGCTCAAAGGCGTCGACTTCGCAGTGCCGGTGGGCACGGTGTTCGGCCTGCTCGGACCGAACGGCGCCGGCAAGACGACCGCGGTCCGCATCCTGACCACGATCCTGCGCGGCGACGGCGGCCGGGCCGAGGTACTCGGCACCGACGTGACGACGAACGCGCAGGCTGTCCGCGAGCGCCTCGGGCTGGCAGGGCAGTACGCGGCCGTCGACGAGAACCTCACCGGCCACGAGAACCTGCGCATGGTCGGGCGGCTCACGCACATGCCGAAGGGCGCGATCAAGCCGCGCGCCGACGAGTTGCTCCGTCAGTTCGATCTCGTCGATGCCGCCCATCGGCCGGTGCGCACCTACAGCGGTGGTATGCGACGACGCCTCGACCTCGCCGCGGCGCTCGTGCACCGACCGCCGGTGCTGTTCCTCGACGAGCCCACAACCGGCCTCGACCCGCGCAGCCGCACCGATCTGTGGGGGGTCATCGAGCAACTCGTACGCGACGGCACCACCGTGCTGTTGACGACGCAGTATCTCGAAGAGGCCGACCGCTTGGCCGACAACATCGTCGTGATCGACCACGGCCAGGTGATCGCCGAGGGCACGTCGTCGGAGCTCAAGGCGCGGATGGGCGCGACGATCGTCGAGGTCGGGTTCGCCGACGACGCGAGTGCACAACGCGCGCAAATCGAGCTTTGCAAAATCGGGCTGTGCGACGTCGAGGCGAGCTCTCACGTCGTACAGCTCAAGGTCGACGACGGCTCGAGCGTGGTGATCGACGTCGTGCGTGCGCTCGACGGTGCACACCTCGCGCCCGCCTCACTCGTGGTACGAGAGCCGACGCTCGACGACGTGTTCTTGACGCTCACGGGCCACGCGGCGGAAGAGGACGAGGAAGAGCCTGTCGATGGCGGCACGCGTCGCCGGCGCGAGAGGAGCCGCATGACCGCGACGACCGTTGCCAGCCCGACGATCACCGCGCCGGTTGCACCGTCACGCTCGCATCATGCGATCGCCGACGCCATGACGATCACGTGGCGCAACCTGATTGCGATGATCCGCACACCACAGGTGCTGGTGTTCTCGACGATTCAGCCGATCATCTTCGTGCTGATGTTCCGCTACGTGTTCGGTGGTGCGATCCGCATTCCCGGTGTCGACTCGTACGTCAACTACCTGATGCCCGGTGTGTTCGCGCAGACCGTCGTCTTCGGGTCGATCCAGACCGGCGTCGCGCTCGCCGACGATCTCCAAAAGGGCCTCATCGAGCGCTTCCAATCGCTGCCCATGGCCCGCTCTGCGGTGCTTGCGGGTCGAACGCTCGCCGATCTCGTGCGCAACGTCTTCGTCGTCCTGCTGATGGTGATCGTGGGTTTCATCGTCGGCTGGCGCCCGAGTACGGGACCGATCTCGGTGATCGCCGGCCTGCTGTTGATGTTGTTGTTCGCACATGCGCTGTCATGGGTGTTCGCGCTGGTAGGCCTCAACGCGTCGAACGCCGAGGCCGCGCAGGCAGCGTCGTTCCCGATCCTGGCGCCCTTGGTGTTCGCGTCGACCGCGTTCGTGTCCGCGGAGTCGATGCCGGCACCGCTGCAGTGGTTTGCCGAGCACCAGCCCGTATCGATCGTCATCGACGGGGTGCGCTCGCTGACCTACGGCCAGCAGTTCGCGTCGACGAGCAAGGTCATCGAAGCGATCCTCTGGAGTATCGGGATCGTCGCGGTGGCGGCGCCGCTCGCGGTGTCGATCTACCGCCGCAAGGTCTGAACGCGAACTGTTCGCAGTGCGTGCGGCGGCACGGTCATCGCGACGGTGCGGCCGTCGTGCTCGAGCGGTTCGCTCGCGGGCGTCTCGTCGAGCTGTACGGCTCCCGCGGCACCGATGCCGACGCCGAAACGGAGCGTGACGCGATCGGTCTCGTCGGTCGGGTTCACGACGCGCACGATGATGCCGTCACCATCGCGCGCCGGTTTGCATGCCGAGAGGATCGACGTCTCGGCTGCGAGCTGCAGCAGTGATTCGCCGTCGTGCAGAGCCGGCGTCTCGCCGCCGATGACGCCCCACAACCCGACCTCGGCCGCACGTGCGTCACGCGCCGAGGCCGAGAGGCTGATCACCGCGTGGATCGGCCCGAGCGCCTGCGCTCCGGGTGCGGGCATCTCGGGGCCGGCGGGGATCGGGCGGGTGCGGAGCTCGGTGCGGGCAAGCATGCCGACGCTGCGAACGAACGTGACGAGGACGTCGCCGTCGGGCGTGACCTCGGCTTCGGGCAGCCCGGGCGCGCCGACGACGAGGCCGTTGGCTTCGAGCCATCCCTGGTGCGCGAACGTGGTCGGCGCCCGGTGGACCCATCGCGCGTCGTCGGGCCGGGCAGTCGTGCGTCGCGCGGTGTCGAACGTCGTCGCCGCCGTGAATGCGGCGATGGGCGCGCCGGTGGGGAAGCGCAACCGCAGCCGATGGTCGGTTGCGCGATTGTCGAGTGTCACCGCACACCGCACGAACGGCACTCCGGGCGCCACCAACGCGTGCACGGTCAGCGTGCCGAGTGCTTCGAGCTCGCGTGTCACGACGAGTCGTGCGATTCCCGACGGATGGCGTTGACGGCGAACCGTTGCGCGCGTCGAGACCGTGCGCGGCGGGTCGGGGTCGGCGTCGTAGGAGTCGCCGCGGTCGACACAGTCCTCGATGCCGAACATGCCGTCGTAGGTGCGGCCGTCGAATGTGACCGACAATGTCCCGTCGGCGTCAGGCGCGCGCACACGAACGTCTCCCGCGCCGATCTCGCGACCGCCGTCCTCGTCGTCGGGCTCGTGCTCGATGGGTGTGAGCGAAGCGCGACGACAGCCGAACGCCGGGACGTCGCGCGCGACGAATTCGACCTCGAGGTCGCCCATGCCGGGAAAGAACCGCACGCGTGTCGGGTCGTCGCTGCTGACGACACGCACGGGTGCGCCATCGATCGCGAACCCCATCAGCGACGCGCCCGCGAGTGGATGCATGTCGAAGCGGGTGACGCTCACCCGCCAGGGCGGGAACGCTTCGAGTGGGATGCGCACGACGTCGGTGCGCGGCTCCGGTGACCCGTTGAACACCTCGACGACTTGGTCGACGCGCCACGGCGTGCCCCGCGTCGCGTTCGCGACCGCTCACCCGCTCGAGCACGCGGGCGACGGTGGCCCGACCGAGCCCCTCGGCGTCGTCGTAGCGCGCGAGCATGCGCTCGTGGACAGGATCGATCGAGCAGCCGCCAATCGAGTCGTGCGCCTGGTTCTGCAGCAGCATGCGCCACGCCCGGTCGAGCGCGGGCCGCTCGTCGGCGAGCCCGAGCGCGCGTCCGAATGCGACCCACGGCTCGGCCCACGCGGTGAGCAGCGTCTCGGTTGCGCGGTTGCGCAGTTTCAGCGGCATGCGCGTCGACCAGACCCCCGGCAGCAAGTTCGCGGTGCGGGCGCCGGTCAGGTCGCCGCGATGTTCCCGCAGCCCGCCGGCAGCGGGTAACGCCGCCGCGGCATCGTCGAGCAGCGCACGCGTCGCACCGATCTTCTCGGCGATCGTCGCAGTCGACGTGTCGGCCGGAAGGTGGTCGAAGCCGTTCATCAGCAGCACGGGGTCCGCGCCCGCGGCGACGAGCCGGTCGATTACCGTACCGAGCCGCGCGACCGTCGCCGCGACGTCGTGATCGGCGTCGAGCCCGGCGGCGCCGAAGTAGCCGTCGGTGAGATACCACGCGCGCACACGGCTCCCGTCGGGACCGCGCCACGCGTAGAGCGGTGCGAGCTCGTCGATCTCGGCGCCGTTGCCGCGCCAGTAGACGAACGGATCGAGTCCGAACCCGGCGAACAACTGCGGGAACTGCGCGGGATGCCCGAACGAGTCGGGTACGTAGGCAACGCGTGAGCAGCCGCCGAAACCGTCGGCGATCGCGCGGCCGTGGAGCAGGTTGCGCACATGTGTCTCACCGTGAGGAAGGAGCGAGTCGGGTTGCACGTACCATGGACCGGCACCAAGGCGACCGGCCCGTACACCTGCTACCAGCTCGTCGCGTCGCGACGGTCGCACCTCGAGGTAGTCGTCGAGCACGATCGTCTGGCCATCGAGCATGAAACGAAAGCCGGCGTCGGCGGCAAGCTGGTCGAGCACGGCATCGATCGCGTCGACGAGTCGTGAGCGGAACACCTCGAAGGACCGGTACCACTCGCGATCCCAGTGGAAGTGCGAGACGAGGAAGATCGCCCTGGACTGCTCGGGACCAGGATTCATCAGGCGGTGAGCGTAGCGCTGGACGCGCGGAGCCAACTCGCAGGAGCGGCGCAGCGAGCGCGACCGATCAAGTGGTGATGACGTAGTTGCCGAACGCGTCGAGTTCCGCGCTCGTACCGGGCGGCAAGACGACGACGGTGAACGGTTCGTCGATCAGCGCCGGTCCGTCGACGTGCACGCCCGACGACAGCAGACTCCCGTCGTATACCGGTGTGGGCACGAAGCCGTCACCCCAGTACGCGTTGCGATCGGTCTTGCGGGCACGCGCGGCGTCGGCGACGGTTCCCGTCTCCGCGAAGTGATCGGGCTTGGGTGTGCGGCCCCGCGCGATCGCCCGTACGCCCCGCACGACGGGTTGTTGCTGGCGGAAGCAGAAGCCGCGCTCGGCTTCGTGCTGGTCGTGGAACCGCTCGGCCAGATCGAGCAGGCCGGGCTCGTCGAGCGCGACGCCTTCGGGGACGGGCACGCTCATGTCGAAGTTCTGGCCGGGATAGCACATCTGCGCGTACAGCGTGCGCTCGACGTCGCCGGCGTCGAGTCCCGTCGGGTCGAGCTCCTTGCCGGCCTCCTGCAACAGGTCGGTCATGAGGTCGTGCACACGTCCGAGGTCGACCTGCGAGAGGGGAGTGACGTACGAGCGCACGAGGTCGACCACGTAGTCGGCGACGAGCACCCCGAGCGCGCTGAACGCGGGCGCGGTCTTGGGCACGAGGATGCGCGCGACGCCGAGCTCTCTTGCGATCGCGGCCGCGTGCACCGCGCCGTTGCCACCGAAGGCAATCAACGACAGGTCGCGCGGGTCGGCGCCGTGGCCGGCAAGGACTTTGCGCGTCGCGTTCGCCATGTTCGCGTTCACGATGCGCTCGATACCCCAGGTCGCCGCGGTGACGTCGAGCACGAGCGGTTCGGCGACGTCGCGAGCGATCGCGGCGCGCGCCGCGTCGACGTCGAGATGCATGCGGCCGCCCGCGAACCCGTCGGACGGTACGTACCCGAGCACCGCGTCGGCGTCGGTGACCGTCGGGTGCGTGCCCCCGCGCTGGTAGCACACCGGCCCCGGTGTCGAGCCGGCCGACTCCGGTCCGACGAGCAGCGCTCCTTGACGAACCCGCGCGATCGACCCGCCGCCCGCGCCGACGCTCTGCACGTCGACCATCGGCAGGCCGATGTAGTAGCGGTAACGCCAGTTCCAGTCGGTCTTGATCTCGGGCCGGCCGTTGCGTACGAGACAGATGTCGAAGCTCGTGCCACCCATGTCGATGGCGACGAAGTCGCCGACGTGGGCCGCGTGCGCGGCGAGCGCCGCGCCCATCACGCCGCCTGTCGGGCCGCTCGCGAGCAACGTGACCGCGCGCCGGGAGACGTAGTCGGGTGGCATCACGCCGCCGGTCGACTGCATGATCAGGAGCGGTCCGTCGTAGCCCGCGCGCCGCAGCTTCTCCTGCAGGCTCGCGGTGTATCTCGCGATGCGCGGCGCAACATACGCGTTCACCAGCGTCGTCGACACGCGCTCGAACTCGGGACCCCGCGGCATCACCTGGTGCGAAAGCGAGATGTGGTCGACGTCGGGGAACTCTTCGAGCACGATCTCGCGCGTCCGCCGCTCGTGCTCGGCGTTCACGAACGAGAAGAGATACATGACGGCGATCGAGCGCACACCGAGCTTCTTCAGGCGGCGTACGCCGCGGCGTACCGCGTCCTCGTCGAGGGGCAACAGGGTGTTGCCCTCGAAGTCCATGCGCTCGCGGATCGGAATGCGCGCGCGCCGGCGGGCGATCGGCTCGGGGCCGGGATAGTTCGGGTCCCAGATCTCTTCCTTGTGGCAGCGCCGGAGCTCGATCTCGTCGCGGTGGCCTTCGGTCACCAGCAAGCCGGTCGACGCGCCGTTCATCTCGATCATCGTGTTGTCGGCGGTCGTCGTGCCGTGCACGAGGATCTCGAGCTCGTGGCAGAAGTCGGCGGGGGAGAGGCCGAAACGCGTCCGCGAGTTGGTCGAGACCGTTCATCACGCCGGTCGACTGGTCGTCGAGCGTCGTCGGCGTCTTGTCGAGCACGACCTCGCCCGAGGGCGTGACGCAGATGAGGTCGGTGAACGTGCCGCCGACGTCGACACCAACTCGATAGCCCATCTCGCAGAGGCGCCAGTGAGGGTCGGAAAACGACCCCCTATTGACGCCCCTTCCTCTCTTCACGCGTCGCGTCGTCGTCGACCGCGAGCGTGAGGTCTTCGAGGGAACCGGTCAGCACGACGCCGTAGTCGCGGCGTGCGCCCTCGACCGACACGTACTCGTCGATCACGTCGTCGAGCACGGCGTGTGGATCGCGATCGAGCGGGTTGCCCCACCCGCCGCCGCCGCCGTAGTCGAACATGATGCGTTCGCCGGCCGACATCGGCACCCAGTCGGCGGTGTGAGCGACGCGATACGGATCGGCGCTGCCGTAGCGAAGGACCATCTCGTTGGGCGAGCCCTTCTCGCCGCCGCAGATCCCGGGCATCGGGTACTTCATGCCGACGACGTACGTGTACACCTTGGCGTCGACGCGCACTTCCTTCTCGTAGTGCGAACCGCAGATGCCGCGCCACTGACCGGGCCCGCCGGAGTCGGTGCGATAGTCGCGGCTCCATTGCACGTGCGGATACAGAGACTCGTTGATCTCGGCGGTTGCCTTCCAGAGGTTGCCGAAGCTCGCGTTGAGCGCGCCCCACGCGTCCATGCCTTTCGACGCGTTGCACCAGCCCGCGTAGACCTCGGCTGAGTGGTCGGTGAACGACGCGCCCGTGCGCGGGTCGACGCCGACGATGATCGTCGGGATGCCGGTCTTGTACGTCTGTGGCACCGCGCGCTCGGGGAGGACGTGTTGCATCGCGACCGCGATGACTTCGCCGACGTCGGCGCCGGGGTGGTGCGTGCCCGCCGACACCGGTTTGCCCGCGTCGGGATTCAGCACGCAGCCCTTGGGCACGACCAGCTTGATCTGCTCGAAGAACCCCTCGTTCTTGGGGATCTCCGGGTCCATCATCGCGGCGATCTGCCCGACGGTGTAGCCGCGCGTGTTGCCATAGGTCGACCACGCCTGCAACTCGGGACGCATGTCGGAGCCCGTGTAGTCGATCGTGAGTTGGTCGCCGGCCACGGTGACCTTCACGTGCAAGCGCACGTCGGGATGGCCAAGCGGGTCGTGGTCGACGTACGTGTCCGCCTCGTACTCGCCGTCCGGCCATCGCGTCACCTCTTCGCGGAACCTACGGGCCGCGTAGTCGATCATGAAGTCGACTGATTCCTCGACCGCGCTCGCGCCGTAGCGGTCGATCATGTCGCCGAGCCGGCGCGCCGCGAGCTGCGCCGCCCCGATCTGCGCGTGGAGATCGCCGATGTAGCTCGGGATGCGGTTGTTCGCTTGCAACGCGTACAACACGTCGCGGCGTTCGAGACCGCGGTCGATCACCTTCACGACGGGCCAGCGCACACCTTCACCCCAGATGTCGTTGGCGGTGATGTTGTAGCCACCGGGCACTCCGCCGCCGGTGTCGCCGTGATGGCACTGGATGCTCGCGATCAACACCATGCGGCGTCTTCCCGGCGCGGCCGGGTCGTCGGCGAAGACGGGCGCGAACACGTTGTAGTCGGGGAGATGACCGCCGCCGTGGTACGGGTCGTTGGCCGCGAACACGTCGCCTTCGTGGAACTCGTCGGCGCCGAGGAACTCGAGCGCGAAGCGCACTGGCAACGTGGATGTGAGCATGAACTGCGGGATGCCGACGCTCAGTGCCGCAAGGCGGCCGCGTGCATCGAGCACGGTCGCGTTCCGTTCGTTCGACTGGTTGAGGATGGGCGTCGTCGCGGTGCGCGAGACGTACTCCGCCATCTCGAAGCAGACGGTCTCCATGCCGCCGCGGATCACCTCGGCGGTCACCGGATCGATCGTCGGTGCCTCGGACAGGCGCCCCCGGCTACCGGCAAGCCGGACGAGATCGACGTTCGTCATGCTGCGCTCCTCGACCTGACGTGCCCGTCAGGGAGTGTACGCGTCGGCGTCGAGGGCGACGAGCGCCGGAGTTCAGACGCGCACGGGATTCGAAGACCCCCCTGCGTGCCCCCCACTGCCCCATCTCGCGACGCCCGCCGCCGAGAGTTCGATTTGTACAGGTTTTGGCATATTAGGGCAATAGGCCAAAGGGCCTGGCGGGCCGGCGACGGGCCTCGTCCTCCACCGGGATCGGCGCCGGCCGGCGCCCTGCGGCGCCCCGGCGGCGGCGGCTCAGCCGAACAGCGAGTCGGCGAGACGCTCGTGGTGCCAACTCGTCGTACCGAAGAGGTACTCGTCGGCAGTCGCGCGCCGGAGATACAGGTGCAGGTCGTGCTCCCACGTGTAGCCGATGCCGCCGTGGATCTGGACGCCGTCCTTGAGAATCCGCCGCGCCGCCTCGCCGGCCGCCGCTTTGGCAACGTGACACGCGCGGTGACGATCACTGTCTTCGCGCGTCGACGGTCATCGCCGCGTAGTGCACCGACGCGGTCGCGCGCTCGAGCGCGAGTGACATGTCGGCGAGCTTGTGCTGGATGGCTTGGAACGACCCGATCGGCACGTCGAACTGCTTGCGTTCCTTCGCGTACGCGAGACTCATGTCGAAGATGCGGCGCGCGGTGCCGACCATCTCCGCGGCAATGCACACGTACGCACGATCGCGCCATGCGGACATCTGCTCGGCAAGGAGCGCGTCACCGCTCGCGGGAACGTCGACGGTGAACAACCGACGCGAGAAATCGACGGTCGGCACGAACACCGGCATGAGTGCCGCCGCGTCGTGGACGGCGAGCCGCCCGTCGGCACCGACCACTGCGACCCTGTCGACCCGCTCGGCCTCGAGCACGTACGGATTTGTCGCGTCGCCGAGGAGCGCGACCGTGCCCGTGCGCGTCGTCGTCGCGGGTCAGCGCGCTGTACAGCACGGTTGCCAAGAACGGGCCGGGGGCGGCGACGTAGCCGGTCTCCTCGAGGAACAGGGAGCAATCGGCGCACGGTCCGGTACCGAGTGGTGTGTACTCCGAAAGATGGCGCCACAACGGCTCGTACGCCGCCGGGTCGTCGATGTGCGCGCGCACGAGCGCCGGCGGGCACTCGCGTTCGAGCAGCTTGCGCGCGGTGTCCTGGAGGAGCTGTTGGTCGTCGGTGAGCGAGAAGTCCATGTCTATCGAGTCGACTCCACGCTCCGCTCCGCGATCGATTGGTCGATTCTCGGCTCCGCCTCCCATCCGGTCGGCTGCGCCTTCGTCTCCTCGGTCGCTGTGCTGGCGTCTCCGGTCGGCCCGCTCTCGGCGCGCTTCATGCCGACCGCCGCGCACGGGGAAGGCCCAGCACGCGCTGGGCGATGATGTTGCGCTGGATCTCGGAGCTCCCGCCCGCGATCGTGTTCGCGAACGACATGAAGAAGCCGTGCACGAACCGCTCGGTCGGCACGCCGGTGAGCGGCGCGGCAGTGCCGGCGATCTCCATGCCGAGCTCGAACGCCGCCTTGCCGGCTTCCGACGTCGCCATCTTCATGTAGCTGTGCTCGGGCGCGCTCGATCCCTGCGCGAACGAGGCGAAACCCTTGTAGCCGAGCGCACGCAACGACGACGCGAGCTCGTAAGCGGTCGCGATCTTGCGGCGGATCACAGGGTCGTCGTCGCGACCACAGTCGCGCGCGAGCGCGATCAAGCCGTCGATCGTCTGCTCGAACCGCGCGACACCCTCCACCCAGAGCCCGGCACGTTCGTGCGCGAGCGAGCCCTGGGTGATCGCCCAGCCGCCGTGCAGGCCGCCGACGAGGTTCTCGCGTGGCACGACGACGTCGGTGAAGAACACCTCGGCGAAGCCGGCCGTGCCGCTGATGTGCCGCAGCGGGCGGATGTCGATGCCCGGCGTATCCATGTCGAGGATCAGCAGCGAGATCCCCTTGTGCTTCGGCAGCGTGGGGTCGGTACGCACGTAGCAGAAGCACTTCTCCGCGATCGTCGCGTAGCTCGTCCATACCTTCTGCCCGTTGACGACGAAGTGATCATCGACCACTTCGGCGTGTGTTTGCAGGCCCGCGAGATCGGAGCCTGCATTGGGCTCGCTCATGCCGATGCACCAGATCGTGTCGCCGCGAATCGCGGCCGGTGCGAGCGCCTTCTGTTGGTCGTTGCCGAACTCGAGCAGGCTCGGCGCAACGATCGCGTACCCGGGAAAGTGGCCCGAGCGCAGGAGCCGGCGCTTCGCGAGCGTCTCGAGGTAGATCAGCGTCTGCACCGGCGTGCAGTTGCGGCCGCCGAGCCCGGGTGGATACGCCGGGACCATCCAGCCGTGGTCGAACAGCATCGCCTGCCACTCGCGCATGTACGGCGGCACGAGCTCTTGCTCGCTCTCGGCGTCGCCTTGGAAGTCGAAGCCCTGCTGCAGCGCCGGCGGCGTGCGCGCGTCGAGGAACGACAACAGCTTCGCCCGGAAGGCTTCGTCTTCCGCGCTCCACGCGAGCCTCACCACCGCGACCTGACACGCATGTCAGCGAAGCTAGCGGATGGCCTCGGCGGCACGCCGTGGGTCTCAGGCGTTGGTGCGCACGACGGCGGCGAACACCGTGGTGTCCTGCGCACTCGTCGGCGTGTCGCGCAGCCGCGTCGTGAGCGTGACCTCTTCGTTGAACGACGCGTCGTCGTCGGGTGGGACGACGTCAACCGTTGCGACGCTCTCGGTGCCCGTGCAGTATCCCTGGAGGTAGACCTGCGGGTCACTGCCGGTCGACGGCGCGCGATGCAACTCCACCGCGGTGAACGTGCTGCCCGCGGGCGTCGTCCACTGCAGGTAGTACCGCGCGGTCGCGATCGCAGGCGGTGCCCCACCGAGATCGGTCCAGCGGCTATCGAAGAGATCGGTCGTGCCGGTGGGGCGGCAGTTCACGGTGCCGCGGCCTCGGTCCATCACCATGCCCGCCGCGTAATTCGTGATCTTGCCGGTGCGGCCCACGGTCGTCACCTTGCTCGCGTTGCCGACGTCGGCTGAGAGCGCGCGCAAGGTTGCGTCGATCTGCGTCGCGGCCTTGGTGCGCGCACCGCTCTCCGGCGCGAGGTTGAGCGCACTCACCACGGCCATCGACAGCGGCGCGATCACGAGGCCCATGATCGTGATCGTCATGACGAGCTCCACCAACGTGAACCCACGTTCTGCGTACGCGTGACCGACGACGCGCCTCATGACGGTGGGTTCTCCACGGAGCTCAGGATCTTCGGCGGGAACATGCCGATGTTCTGCATGTCGTCGTCGCCCATCTCGACGCACTCCCGCAAGAACACTTTCGTGGTGTCGTTGGCGTCGCGCAGCTCGATGTACATCTTGCGGTTGTGCCGCCGCGGCGCCGCGCCGCCGATGGCCGCACCCGACTGCTGGTCCGCGCGGCAATACACGACGACGCTCCGACCTTGTGAGTTGTACGCGAAGCCGGGAAGCGATGTGCTCGTCGTGTAGTCGCTGCAGTCGCCCGTTCCGCCGGCCGAGGAAGAGACGCCGATGTCGCCGCGGTAGCGGAGGCCTTGCAGGACGGCTTCGCCCGCTTGGTCGACGGTCACCGAGAGGGTGCGCGCGTTCTCGTACGCCGAGTGGATGTGAGGCGCGCTCTGCTGCTGCTCCAGCACTGCCGCACCCGCGACCGACACGACGATGATCATCACCAGCGCCAAGATCAAGGCGCTTCCGCGCTCGTCATTCGCAAATTTGTGCCGGCGCCGGCCTCGCGAGAGCTCCGGCAGGCTCATCGATCGTTCACCCGTTTGAGCACGGTGGTCGTCGCGCTCGCGACCGGTTGGCCCGCGTCGTGCACTTCCAGCGTCACGAGTTGGATACCGTCGTCGCGCTGGTCGGTGGGGCCGTCCGCAGGATCGCACAGATCGCGATTCGCGAACGTCTCGTCGTCGTCACCGGCATGGCTGTGACGCGAGTTCAGATCCGACGCGCTGACGAACGTCGCCGGGTCGACGGTGAGGCTCGTCGGCGAGGACTGTTCCCAGAACGTCGTCTCGGCGGTGAACTGGTACGAGCTCGCGAAGATGGTGGGGTCGGAGTACTGGGTTTGCGTTCCGCCGGAGGTCGCCCCACCTGCGCACGCGATGTACTTCGTTCGCCGCACGGTCTCTGCGAAACGACGGAGCTCGGCTTCGGCAAGGCTCTGGCGCCGGTTGATGTCGGACGACTTGACCATCGTGAATAGCGCGCCGGACATCGCAGTGACGACGGCGCCCATGATCCAGACCGTGACGAGGATCTCGACGAGCGTCACGCCGGCCTCGTCGCCAGCGCGCGCCGACAGATCGCCGCGCGCGCGCATCGGACGCGCGACCGCCCGCCAGCCCAACAGTCACCGCGTATGTATCGGCGGCCGGCCGGAGGCTGAAGAGGCGGAATTTGTGAGGCGTGACGGCCCGGCACGCCGCCCTCGGGCAGTGCTTCCCTACGAGCTGACCGGGCTCCAGGCGGCGGGCATGCGCTTGATGCCGTGGATGAAGTTGCTCTGGAGCATCGCGGGCTCGCCGCTGACCTCGATGTCGGGCAGGCGGCGGAGCAGCTCCTCGAACATCACGCGGATCTCCCGGCGGGCGAGGTTCGCGCCCAGACAGAAGTGGGGCCCGCCGGCGCCGAAGCCGACGTGCTCGTTCGGCGTACGGGTCACGTCGAAGCGATACGGATCGGGGAACTGCAACTCGTCGCGGTTCGCGGAGTTGTAGAACATCACGACCTTCTCACCGGCCTTGATCTCCTGCCCACCGACGACAGTGTCACGTGTCGCCGTCCGGCGAAAATGAATCACCGGCGACGAATAGCGCACGATCTCCTCGACCGCGGTCGGAGAAACATGCTCGAGGTCGTCGACCCACCTCGCGCGTTGATCGGGGTGACGTGTGAGCTGCAACATGCCGTGACTGATCGCGTTGCGCGTGGTCTCGTTCCCGGCGACGACCAGCAACAAGAAGAAGGATCCGAGCTCGCTCGCGGTGAGGCGGTGCTTGCCGTGTTCATCTTCGACCTCGGCCTGCATCAACGCAGTCGAGATGTCGTCGCGCGGGTTGTTCAAGCGATCTTCGGCGAGCGCGAGACCGTACTGGAACAATTCCATGCCCGCGCCCATGAGCTCCTCGAGCGACTGCACGTACTCGGGGTCGCCGACGCCGAGGATCACATTGGTCAGCTCGAAGATGCGCTTGTTGTCCTCACGCGGGATACCCATCATGTCGCAGATGATTTGAAGCGGGAGCGCGGCCGCGATGTCGCCGACGAAATCGCCCTCGCCGATCGGCGCGACGCGATCGACGATCTCCTCGGCCTGCCGGCGCACGTTCTCTTCGATCTTCGCGACCTGGCGAGGAGTGAAGCCCCGATTGACGATGAGCCGCAGCTTCGTGTGCTTCGGCGCGTCCATGTTGATCATGCTGCCGAGCCATTCGGCGATCTCAGGTGGGATGTCGCCGATGTTGATGCTCGGCGCGGAGTGGAACGTGTCGGGATCGCGCGACACCTGCATGACGTCGGCGTAACGCGTCAACGCCCAGAAGCCCGGACCTTGCGGGAACGACATCTCCGGCGGCGGTAGCGGCTCGGCGTGGAAGCTGACCGGCCGATCTGCCCGCAGCTTGGCGAAGATCCCTTCGCGGTCGGGACGCGTCCATTGCTCGAGGTCGCCGAGACGAATCTCGTCGACCGACAGGTCGGTCGTCGGTACCGGAACAGTCTGCGTCACGCAGCGAGCCTACGCCCAGCCGTCAGATGTCGCCGACCTCCGGCATGAACGCGGGCACGCCCTTGTCGGTCTTCGCAAACAGGATCGACGCAGCTGCGTCGATCGCGTCGATCGTCCACGGCTTGTCGTCGGTCGATTCTGTGATCGGCCGCCAGCCGCGCAACAACTGCACCTGGCCACCCATCACTTTCACGACCTGCCCGGTCACGCCTTCGGAGAGGTCGCTCGCGAGCCAGCACGCGACCGCCGAGATGTTCTCGGGCGCGAACCGGTCGAACTCGCCCGCCTTGGCCTTCATGAAGTCGCTCGTGCCCGCGACGGTCTCGGTGAGACGCGTACGCGCGACCGGTGCGAGCGCATTGACTCGTACGCCGATGCGTTCGAGCTCGCGCGCCATGACGATCGTCATCGACGCGATGCCGGCCTTGGCGGCCGCGTAGTTGACCTGTCCCGCGTTGCCGTAGAGGCCTGACTCGGAGGCGGTATTGACGATCTTCCCGTTGACCGGTCCGCTGGCCTCCTTTGCGCGCGCGCGCCAGTAGGAGGCCGCGAAACGCGAGGGTGCGAAGTGGCCCTTGAGGTGGACGTCGACGACGGCATCCCACTCGGCCTCGTCCATGTTGAAGCTCATCCTGTCGCGCAGGATGCCGGCGTTGTTGACGAGCACGTCGAGGCCGCCGAACGTGTCGACTGCCTGTTGGATCATCGCTTCCGCGCCCTTCCACGACGACACGCTGTCGTAGTTCGCGACCGCGTTGCCGCCCTTGGCGGTGATCTCGTCGACGACCTGCTGCGCGGGCGTGGCGTCGGCGCCGTCGCCCTCGCTCGATCCGCCGAGGTCGTTGACGACGACTGATGCACCTTCCGACGCGAGCAGCAGCGCGTGACTGCGGCCGATGCCGCGGCCCGCGCCCGTCACGATCGCGACCTTGTTCTCGAAGCAGCCCATGCGGTGCACCCTACGCGGGCAGGTCGGCGAGACGCATGCCGAGCTCGACGAGCGGAAGGATCGGCATCGTGGCGAGCTGCGACCGCGTGTGCCACGCGGCGAGGTCGGTCGAGCCCTCGGCTTCGTGTTTCAACGCGCCTTCTTCCGCGCGTGTGAGGTACACGATGCGGATCGAGTGATAGTTGTGCGCATGCTCGTCGTATGCCCCGCGCGTGATCCTCGTGAGCGAGTCGACGGTGAGCAGCTCGACGATCGTGCCGTCGAGCCCCGTCTCTTCGCGCAGCTCACGGATCGCGGCTGCTTGCGGATGCTCGCCGAACTCGACGCCGCCGCCGGGCAAAGTCCATGCGCCCGGGCGCTCGGTGATCGCAGACAGCCGGCATACGAGCAACCGACCGTCGGTATCGGCGCAGACGTTGTACGCGGCAACGCGCTGGACGTCCTTCACGCGCCCGTGAAGTCGGCGTCACGCTTCTCGCGGAACGCGTTCATTCCTTCGACGAGGTCGGGAGACGTCGTGGCCAGGGCCTGGAGGTGGCCCTCGAGGTCGAGCGACGCGGAGAGATCGGTCTCGAACGTGCGGTTGAGCAGCACCTTCGACAGACCGAGCGATCGTGTCGGGCCGCGCGCGAGCTTGGTCGCGAGCGTTTCGGCCGCGGGCACGAGTGCGGCCGCGTCGTCGACGCAGCGATACGCGAGCCCGAGCTGCACGGCCTCGGCGCCGGTCGCGCCCTCGCCGAGCATCACCATGGCCTTGGCGCGCGGCAGGCCGACCAGCCGGGGGAGGAGATATGCGCCGCCCGCGTCGACGACCAGACCCCACTTCGCGAACGACCACATGAAGCGCGTCTTCGGATGGACGAGCACGAAGTCGCACGCGAGCGCCAGATGTGCACCCGGACCGACGGCGGCGCCGTTGACCGCCGCGATCGTCGGCTTGTCGAGCTCCCACAACTCCCGGACGAGCATCTGCACGCCGGCCCGCAGCGCCTCCGAGGTCGAGCGCGTCGTGAAACCCGGGCGGCCCGTCTGCGCGACCGTCGACGCCGAGAGGTCCATGCCCGCGCAGAACGCGTCGCCGTCGCCCCTGACCAAGACGGCACGTGTGTTGCGGTCGGCGCGCGCTGGCGCGGATGGCGTCGACCAGTTCGTCGCGCATCGCGATCGTCAGCGCGTTCTTCGCTTCCGGGCGCGCGAGCACGATGCGGCAGATGCCGTCGGCGCCGGTGTCGACGCGCAACTCGGGCGTCGTCACGACGCGCGGTTCGTCAAGATGTTGACGACCGACACGCCGGAGCCGCGCCCGCCCGCGTTGTGCTGCAGTGCGTAGCCGTTGCGCATCTCGACCTGGCGCTCACCGGCCTCGCCGCGCAGCTGCCACCAGCACTCGGTGAGCTGCGCGACACCGGTCGCGCCGATCGGGTGCCCCTTGGCGAGCAGCCCGCCGCTGGTGTTCACGGGGATGCGGCCCCCGAGCGCGGTCTCGCCCTCGAGACTTGCCTCGCCGCCGCGACCCTTCTCGACGAATCCGAGGTCTTCGATGTCGAGGATCTCGGTGATCGTGAAGCAGTCGTGCACCTCCGCGCAGTCGACGTCGCCCGGAGCGATCCCCGCCATCGCGTACGCCGCGCTGCGCCGCAAGCCGTGTCGCCTTGATCTCGGTGAAGCTGTCCTTCTCGTGGAGGTACGGGTGGTCGGTCGCGACGCCGAATCCGGCGACGTACACCGGCGCATCGGTAAATTCGTGCGCCCGATCGGCGTTCACGAGGATCGTCGCGGCCGCGCCGTCGGTCTGCGGGCAGCAGTCGAGTAGGTGCAACGGATGGCACACCGGCGCCGACTTCAACACGTCGTCGACCGTGATCTCGTTCTGGAAGTGCGCGTACGGATCGCGCGCGCCGTTGTGGTGGTTCTTCACGGCGACCGATGCGAGCATCTCGCGTGTCGTGCCGTACTCGTGCATGTGACGAGTCGCGAACGGCGCGAACAGCACCGGCGCGGTCTCGCCGCGTGTGAAGATCGGGTGGCCGGCCGCCGCGCGAGAGCAGCCCTTCCTCGCTCGACTTGTCGCGCATCTTCTCGACGCCGATCACGAGCACGACGTCGTGCACGCCGCTGGCAACCGCCATCGCACCGACGCGGAAGGCATCGGAACCGGATGGGCACGCGTTCTCGATGCGTGTGCACGGAATGCCCGTCAGCCCGATCGCGGTCGGGATCGTGTTGCCGCCGATGCCTTCCTGCCCCCACAGTGTGCCGCGCTGCGTCGCGACGAACGCCGCCTCGACCTGGCTCGGCTCGAAGCCCTTGTCGACGCGGGCGATCGCCGCGTCGAACGCGCCGGCCGCCATCTGCTCGTAGCTCTGGTCGAACAGCTCACCCATCTTGATGAGCCCGGCGCCGACGACTGCGACCTTGTTCCAACTCATGTCTCGGGCTGCTCCTGTGCTGTTCGTGCCTTGAATCCGTACACCGGTACTCCGCGCTCGTGCGCGTACTTGCGCAGTACGAGCTCGACACGCCGGCCGATCTCGAGATCCTTGCCGTCGCCCACGACTTGCAGCATCAGGCGCGCGCCGTCGTCCATGTCGAGCACCGCGAGCGGCAGCGGCGCGACGAACGGAGCCGGCATCGTGTGATTCACGACGAAGGTGTGCACCCGGCCGCCGCGCGCAACGTGCACGGGCTCGAGCTTGGCGCCCCCGCAGCTGACGCAGTGCGGATGCACCGACGGCGGCGTGCTGATCGCGCCGCAATCGACGCATCGGCCACCGAGCAGGCCGAGCATCTCGTCCGCGCCGCGGGTGAACATCGCGCTCTCGGGGGGAACGCCCATCGGCACCGTCTCGCCAGTAGGAACCAGCTGGCCGCGTGCGCGCAATACCTCCGCATATGTCGCCGCGCGGCCTCGCGCGAGCGCGTCGAGCACGCGGGCCGCACCGGGCACTGGCGCGTCGACGTGCACGAGGACGCCGGTCGTGCGCCCCCCGCCGGTGCCGACAATCGCGACGATGCCAGGAGCGTCCATCGCGGCCGCGCCGCCGAGCAACGGTGTCGCCGTGCCTGCGTCGCCGATCGCCGCATAGACCGCGGTCGAGCTGGGCGCGGCGGCGCCGACACGCCTGGCGATCGTGGTGCCCAACCGACCGTCGGGATCGGGAAGTGACCAGCGTGTGATGTCGAACGACGCGAGCGCTTCGACGACCTCGCCGACCATCGGGACGAACATCTCCTCGCGAAACAAGCGAGCATCGTAGAGGTCTCGGTTGTCGGCTTCGCCGTCACCGCGATAGCGATCGAGGAACGGTCGCGTGCGCGTGACGCGTGTGCCGAGTGCGGCCGTGCCGCCGTCACGGCTGAGCACGAATGCGACCGCGCCGGCACCGCAGCGCGCTTCGAAGCCGGTACCGGGTCCGGGCCGCACCGCATCGCTGGCGACGACGAGTGCGATCTCTGCCGATCCTGCCGCTACCGCGTCCGAGGCGGCGACCAACGCCTCCATGCCCGCGTGCGCAGATCCCGCGCACAGCGCACCACCCGCGGCCGACGCGCAGCCGAGCGCGGCCGCGAGGAACGCGAAGCTCGGGCCCTCCGCGAACGGCGGCCGGCTGGTTCCCCAGAACAGCGCGTCGCAGCGCTCGGGCTCGACGCGCGCGGCGGCGAGCGCTCGCGTCGCCGCGTCCCACGCGAGCGTGAGCGTGTCTTCGTCGGGCGCGCACACTCCCGCCTGCCCGCGTCCACCGCCGCGTCCCCAGGCGACGCCCACATCGGCGGCGGCGAGCCGCAACCTGGGCGCCGCGACGCCGACTCCGAGCAGACGAACGGTCATGCGCGCTCCAGCGGTGTGTCCGGACGAGGCAACGGAGGTTATCCGGGCCCTACGCGGCCGACTTCATTGCCAAGTGCTGCTGCTGTCGCGTCTCGCGCGACGACTGATCTGCGGTCTGCTCGCCGGCTCCGGGGACACTCCCGCGCTCGGTTGCGTACTCTGACAAACTTCGACGGCTGCGCGAACGACTCCGGCTGGCAGCGGCTCGAGATTCGACGGAGAATGCGAAAGACGGGCCGCGCGGCGGAGGCCGGTATCGTCCTGTCGGCGTGGCGACAACGCTCTGACTGCGTAGCTCGCATCGGAGCGGACCAGGCGGCGTAGCCGAGTGGCTCAGGCAGAGGTCTGCAAAACCTTTTACGCGGGTTCGATTCCCGCCGCCGCCTCGCTCCGACGTCAGCGCTCGCGCGCGAGATCTCCGGCGCGCTCAGCGCCGCGACGACGTCGTCGCGCGCCGCCACGAGACGGCGAGCGTGCCCGCGGCCAGCATCGCGACACCGAGTGCGAGCATCGGCATCGTGGACGCCCCCGTACGAGGCAGCTCCTGTGCCGGTGCGACCGTCGACGGTGGCGTTGTCGGCGTGGTGGTCGCGGTCGTCGTCGTCACCTGCGCAGCGACGCAGACGTCGGGTTGCGAGTTGCCGGTGAGGTCGCGGCCACCCGTGTAGGTGCGGCCACCCAGCCCGAGAGCCCCGCCGTCGCTGCTCGCGACGTAGATGCCGAGGAAAAGGACCTGACAGTCGCCGGCGCGCGGCGCGGCGTAGCCCAACAGCGGATCAGGTCCGGCTGGGGGCCCCGCATCGGTGGCCGTCTCGGGCGGCCCGTCCCATGACGTCTGCAGCTTCGTCCAACGCGTGCCGTTCCAGAACCACGCGTCGCGGTACAGCGTGGTCGTGTCGGAGAAGATGGTCCCGCCCGAGACGAGCACCGCCCCCCGCAACGACGCGTCGGTGTGCGGCGCAAAGCTGAACGCGCTGAGTTGGCGTGCCGCGGGACCGCAGGCCGTGCCGCCGTTGGAGGTGCCGCACGCCTGTGTCCACGTCGTCCCGTCGAAGACCCAGGTGTCGTCGACGCTCGCGTTCGAGGCGGCGCCATCCGCGCCGCCGAACATCACGAAGTGCTGACCGTCCCAGGCCATCGAGGCGGCCGCGAGCTGCGACGGACCGCATGGTGTGGGGAGCGGCGACCCGCACGTCTGCGTCCATGTGGTGCCGTCGAACACCCACGTGTCGTCGCCAGTGCCCGACGGCGTCAGACCGCCGAACAACACGACGGTCGAACCGTTGCCGGCCATCGCAGCCAGCCCCCGCGCCCCGGGCCCGCAGGCGGCGGTATCGCAGACCTGGATCCATGACGTGCCGTTCCATCTCCACGTGTCGCCTGCCGGACTGTCGCCGATGGAGCTCTGGAAGCCGCCGTACAGGACGACCCCGTCGGGGCCGGTCCCGAGCCCCTCGCCGGTGCGAACGCCCGGTGCGCACGCGGGCGTCGCCGGTGTCGTCGTGCCGCACTTCGCGACCCATCCGTGGGCATGGTCGTAGACCCAGGTGTCGCCGATCGCTTCACCCGACGCCGTCTGCCCTCCGTACAGCACTACGTGGTCGCCGTCGCTCTGGGCCGCAATCGCACCGAAGATCCGCGCCGAAGGCCCGTCGGTCGCGTGCGCGACCGGTGAGAACACGAATTTCGGGCGCGGTCGCCGCCGCCGCGCCGGTCATGGTCAGCGCGATGAGACCCACGGCACCGACCAGCGCGCTCCGTACCAGTCGCTGTCGTCGCATGCGGTGCTCTCCTGCAGCCCTCGAGGATCGCTTCCAGGTTCTGGACCGGGGAGATCATTACACGCGACCGGAAGCGGGCGCTCGACCCGGCCGTTGCACGCAGCAACCGCTCGGCGCGGCGTCTCTGGTCGATCCGCTGCGCCCGCCGTCAGGCACCCGGGGTAGCGTGAGAACGATGCGCGTCGCCGCGCGCGCGCTCTTCTTGGAGCGCGTTGCCGAACGGGTCGGGCGCGACGTCGGAGGTCGGCGCGGGGCGCCGGCGCTTCATCACGTACGCAATCGCGGCGACGCCTATCACGATGACGATCCCCGTGAGCACCGGCGAACGGCGCTTCGCCCTCGTTTTCGACGCCGACCTCACGCCGCGGTCATTCGCAGCTTTCTTCGCCTGCTTCGAAGCGATCTTCAACTCGCTCTTCGCCCGCTTGAGCTCCTTGCGGGTGCGCTTGCGGGCTTGCTGCACGAGGTCCGCGTCCCTCACACGTTCCGTCAGCTCGCCGAAGGTCCCGGTCGCCGCATCACGCGCGTGGCCGAACGTCTCCTCGAGGGCGTCCCTCGCGATTCCGTACTTCGCGGTATCGATCATGAGGGTCGTTGTACCCGCGCCGCGGACGCGACGAAACGGTCAGGCGGCGGCGGTCGCGCTGGCCCGGCGCAGGGCCCGGTACAAGACGTCGGTGTCCCCGAGCCGTCGGCGGAGCTCGCGCTCGAGCCCGCCGATCGGATAGAGGTTCTGCGGCGCGCGCGCGTCCTTGTGGGCCTCGCTCGCGAACGGGCCGAGCGCCGCGGTCACACGATCGGCGAGACGCGCGACTTCGGCGACGGCGAGCGCGCCGCTCGCTTCGCAGCGGACGACGCCAGCCCAAGGGCCACCCGCGGGGCCCGGCAGTCGCACGTACCACGACGATCGACTGAACGGCTGCGCGTCCACCCGGAACACCGGCGTGCGCTGGGCGGCGGCGAGCATGCCGACCACGCGATCGAGGTCCGGTGGCAGATAGCGGACCTGATGGGTCTTGACGATGCCGACGGCGTCGGGGACGTGGGCGCGCTTGCGGAGCGGCCCGTCGAGCAGCAGCAGTTCGTCGCCGCGTCGACGCGCGGCTCTCTGCGATGCGCACCTCGGCGTCGGCCATGTCGGAGTGCACCGCGTACATGAGGGACTCCGGTCGCGCGTCGTCGGTGCGCCGCGCGACGAACAGACCGGCTGATGTTGGTACGTCGGTCAACTGCGCGGCCGGCGAGTAGAGCCCACGGCCGATGCCGACGTCGACGATCTCGGCGCGTCCGTCGCACCGGACTGCGCCCGCCGCGTAGGACGCGAAGATCCCGGCGTCGGCGGTCGGCCGATCAACGCGGCCGACCTCAACCCAAGTGCGCGCTTCCAAGCGGCGCACGCCGTCGACGAACACGATCGCGCCCGGCACCGGCGTGTCGGCCGGGGGAGTGCGCGGCCCCCACGCCGCCGGCGCGCACTCGACGTCGACGACGACCGGCGCTTCGGACGGCTCGACCTGGCCGTCGAGCGACGTGCCGTAGGCGGGGTCCCACGGATCGACGGTGAACCGCACGTCAGCTCTCCTCGCGCGTGACCGTGCCGTCGTGCACCCGGAACCGCACCGGCACGCGTTCGGCGAGCGCGGGAACGTGCGTGACCACACCGACCGCGCGCCCGCTCGTCGCCAGCGACTCGATCGTGCTCGCGACCGCTTCGAGCGTGTCGGCGTCGAGGCTCCCGAAACCCTCGTCGCAGAAGATCGCCTCGAGCTTGGCGGCGCCCGCCGCCGAGAGCTCCGCGAGCTGGTCGGAGAGCGCAAGCGCGAGGGCGAGCGAGGCCTGGAACGTCTCGCCGCCCGACAGCGACTTCACCGAGCGTGTCTCGTCGGCATTGGCATGGTCGACGACGACGAACTCCTCGTCGTCGCTGTAGCGCAATGAGAAGTGGCCTTGCGTCAGCGCGCACAGGGTCTGTGACGCGGTCTCGACCAAGAGCCCCAGGGCCTCGGCGAGCACCCATTTTTCGAACCGATCGGATTTCAACAGGTCGCCGAGCGCGTGCGCGACCTCGTGCTCGGTGCGCGCCGCCTGCAACTCTTCGCGGCGCTTCTCGGCACGCTCGATGGACTCCTCGATGTGTTGCAGCTCGTGGCGGGCGCCCGTTCCGGCGCGGATGACGTCGTCGCGCACGCCACCGAACGTGCCGGCAGTCGTGTCGACGCCCGCCGCGCGCGCACGCTCGATGAAGCTCGCGAGTCGCGACGCGCGAACCTTCGCGATCGTGTCGCGCCGCTTCCGTGTTGCCGTCGCGGCGTGGCGACGTGCCTTTGCCTCGTCGGCCGCCCAATCGACGAGCGTGTGCCAGTCGGTTGTCAGGTCGTCGCTCGCGGAGGGCGGTTCGCAGCCGTGGCGCAGCAGCTCGTCGCGCCGGCGCCGCGTACTGCTCGCGCAGCCCGGCCGCCTGCTGCTCGGCGGCCTCGACCCGTTGCGCGGCAGTGCGCTCCACGTCGCGCGCGTGTTTGTCGGTGCTGCGTGCCCCGACGAGCTTCTTGTGCGCCCCGTCGATCTGCTCGAGCGCGGCGGTGACCGACACATGCTCGGGATGCGTGGCGACCAGCTCGGTCAACGCGCCGCGCCGTTCCGCGAGCTGCGCCAGATGCGCGTCCGCGGACGCGTGCATCCTCACGAGCTCCGCGTGCGCGCCCTCGGCCTGCGCGAGCATCGATCCGGCCTCGGCGACCGCGGCGTCGGCATTCGCGAGGGCGCCCGGCCGCCGCCGCTTGGGCACGGTCTCGACCACCTGCGCGCACACTGGACACGGTTCGCCGGCCACGAGCTCGGCGGCGAGGGCGTGCGCGCGATGCGCCGTGCGGACGGATTCGAGCGCGGCCTGGCGCTCCGCCACATGGCGACGCGTGCCGGCGACGAGTGCCTCGGCGCGTTCGGTCTCGGCCGCAAGCCGCAGCTCCTCGGTGACCGCAGCGGCGGCCCGGGCGCAGACATCGGCCAACTCCACGTGCGCGGCATCGGCCCGCGCGAGCGCGTCGCGATCGCCGGCCGCGCCGGCCGCCGCCTCGGCGGTCGCCAACGCCTGCGCGGCAACCGCGGCGGTTTCGCGCGCGGCGGCGCGGGCCGCGAGCGAATCCGCAAGCTCTCGGCCGAGCGCAGCCGCGGCCTGGGGCAGACGCAGGTGACCGAGCAGGTCGGCGAGCGCGTCGGCGGCGCTCGCGGCCCGGCCCGCGTCTTCGAGCGCGGCGGGCGTCGCGCTCGTCGTCGAGGGCGGCGTCGTCGAGTGCCCGCCACAGGTCGCGCAGTTGCTCGACGCGTGCCGCAAGCGCCGCCGCGTGCGTCGTCGGTCGCGAACGCGAGCTCCGCGAGCTGTTGCTCGTGGAGCTCGACTGCACGTGCAGCTTCCTTGGCTGCGACACGAGCGCGTTCACCGATGCGCTGGTACACGCCGAGATCGAGCAGTCGAGTCAACAGCTCGCGCCGCTTCGCCGGCTCGTCGTGCAGGAACCTCGCGAAGTCGCCCTGCGGCAGCACGACGCACTTCGTGAAGTGCGCGAACGGCAGACCCAACAGCTGCTCGACGGCCGGCTTCATCTCGCTGACACGAGCGGCGACGACCTCGGTGCCGCCTGGGATCTGCCGCTCGAGGAGCGCGTCGGCCTTGCCCTTGCCGAGCCGAACGACGCGCGTGGCGTGGTAGCGCGCACCCGCGACGTCGAATGTCAGCGACACCTTCGCTTCGCGGCCCCCGGCGCTGACGACGCGCCCGACGATTCGCTCGTCGGCGTAACGCGGCACGCTGCCGTAGAACGCGAAGCAGATCGCGTCGATGATCGTCGACTTGCCCGCGCCCGTGGGGCCGACGAACGCGTAGTAGTCGGCGTCGTCGAAGCCGATGTCGACCGGGTCGCGAAAGACGCCGAAGCCCTCGAGGTGCAGGTGCACGGGACGCACTACGGCACCTCCGCCAGCACGTCGTCGTGCAGGCGCTCGAACAGTCGCATGACGCGTGCGTCGTCGACGCCTTCGAGCGTGAGGTACTCGCCGAACAGCTCGTGCGCGCTGCGCCCGCGCCGCGAGGCGGGCGCGAGACCGTCGCCTCCGATCGGCGGAGCCACCTCGACGCGTATGTCGACGGCGCGCGGCAACAGCGCGCGCACTTGGTCGGCGAGCCCCGCGCGTGCGGGCTCGCGCACGACAACCCGCAGCCACGCGTCGCCGGCGTCGAGCGAGCGGAGCTCGTCGAGCGTGGCGACGACCGTGCGGAGCGACCAGCCCGATGCGAGCGCGTGCCGTTCGACACGGGCGGGCACGCCCGGCGCGGTCTCGACGAGCAACACGTGCTTCGTTTCCTGCTCCTCGCCGAAGTCGACCTGGATCGGAGATCCCGCGTACCACGCCGGTGCCGACGCGTCGACGCGTTGCGTGCGGTGCAGATGGCCGAGCGCGATGTAGTTCGCGTGGGTGGGGAAGTGGACGGCGTCGACGCCGTACTCGTTGGCGACGTGCGCGTCGCGTTCGCCGCCACCCAGGCGGCCGCCGGGCACGAAGCAATGCGCCGCGAGGAGATTCACCGCGTCGGGGCGGAACGACGCCGCCAGTGCGTGCAGCAAGAGCCGCATGCGTTCCGCGTAGCGTCCGGCGGCTTGGGACGCGTCGAGGTCGAGCAGCTGCGCGGTCTTGACCGCGAAGCGCTGGGACACGAACGGCACCAGCGCGCACACGACCGGTTCGCCCGCCGCCGTCTCCCACTCGACGACCCCGCCCTGCTCGGCACGCGCCGCGTGACCGAGCAACGCGATTCCGGCGGCTGCGCACAATGGCGCCCACGCGTCGAACGCATGCTGGTTGTCGTGATTGCCGCCGATGACGACGACACGCGCACCGGTGGCCCGCAATGCGAGCAACGCCTCCCACACCACGCGCTGGGCATCGGGCAACGGCGCCGCGGTGTCGAAGAGGTCGCCGGTGACGAGCACGCAGTCGACGCGAGCACTCGCGGCGACGTCGGCGATCTCGCCGAGCACGGCACGGTGTTCGTCGAGCCGCGGCACGCCGCGCAGCATCTTGCCGACGTGCCAGTCGGAGGTGTGCAGGATCTTCACCGCCGGTCAGCCTCCGCCCGGCAGGTCCGCGTAGGGATCGTCGGGGACGGCAGCCGCGCCGGTCGCGGCGGGGTTGCTACCACGCTCGGACGGCCTGGTCGCCCACGCCGGGAACGGGAATTCGGCGACGAGCGGCACCGGGATCTCGGGCTGACTGACGAACATCGTGCCCGGCTTCGCGATCGTCGCCCGCTTCTGGTGGCCCGCCGGCAGGAATGCATATTCCGCACGCGCCGCTTCGGCCGCGTCGAGCCGGCCGACCACTCGGATCGAGGCGTTGGCGATGATCCGCCGCTCGACCTCGCTCGCGGTCTGCTGCGCGCCGATCAGCACGATGCCGAGCGAGCGGCCACGCTCGGCGACGTCGAGCAGGATCTCCTTGATCGGCGACTCGCCGTCGCGCGGCGCGTACTTGTTGAGCTCGTCGAGCACGACGAACAACAGCGGCCGCGATGCGCCCGTCTGCTCCTTGCGATCGAACGCGGCGCGCAAGGTCACCCCGACGACGAATCGCTTCGCGCGATCGGGGAGGTTGTGGAGGTCGACGACTGTGAGCTGCGCGTCCTCGGTGTCGATGCGCCGGTGCGCGCGCTCGGCGACGTCGGCACGCACGAGCCGGTCGAGCGCACGCTGCGAGGAGAGCAACCGCCGGACGAACGCGTTGATCGTGCCCATGCCGGTGGCGGCGCCGGCCCACTCGCGCCGCTCGAGCTCGTCGTCGCTCTGCACCTTCTCGATCACGAAGGACACGAGCTCGTGATACGTGCGCAGGGTCTGCTCGCCGACGCGCCACGCGCCGTCGGGCGCCGGCTCACCCTCGCGCTTGAGCGCCGCCGAGACATTGTGCACGACCATCGTGTACTGCTGGCGGTCGTCTTCGGCGTCGGCGAAGGCGAACGGCAACAGCTCCTCGGTCACGAAATCGGCGAGCGTCCAGTAGAAGGCGTGCACCCCCTGCGTACGGGTCGCGACATCGGGACGCGCGTTCACATCGCCCTTGCGTGCGGGTGCGAACACCGACACCGACTTGAACGCGCCCGGCGTCAACCCGAGATCACGGTACCGATCGCGGTCGGCGTCGGACAGCGTCGTGTTGTCGTGGTCGAGGAACAGCAGGTCTTCGCTCTTGACGTTGAACACGAGCGCACGGGTGTTCAACGTGTCGTCGCCGAGCGCGCCCGAGTTGAACAGCGAGTAGAGCAGGAAGGTGGCGTAGGTGGTCTTGGTCGCGACGCCCGAGATCCCCGAGATGTTGACGTGCGCGCCCCGGGTGCCGTCGAGGAACTCGAGATTGGCGTACAGCGGAAAGCCGTCCCGGCCGAGACCGATCGGGATCCGGCGCGGCATCTGATCGAAGTAGAGGGCCTCGTCGCGCTCGTCGCCGGCGGCGCGCCGCACCTCGCTGCCCGGCCGCGGCGGCACGAAGACTTCCGGGTCGACCCGTGTCGTCGCGATCTCGGCGGCCTCGACCGCGCCCGCGGGCAACACACCGTCTTCGATCAAGAACACGTCGGAGTCGAAGCGTGCTCCCTCGTGACGGGCCCGCACCTGCGTGACGACGCCCGACAGCCGCACGTGCCGGGCGCCAGGCAGCGCGCGGTCGCAGACGACGACGTCGTCGAGTTGGAGGTATCGATCCGGCGCGATCGCCACCCAGAACGAGAGCGGCGTGGCGTCGTCGGTGCCCAACACCCGGCCCACGATGCTGGCGTCGAGCCGGTCGACGGTGCCGTCTGCGGTCATGCGTTCGACGGTAATCCTGGGGTGTGACAGTTACCGGTGATGGTCGGGCACGCCCGCGACGAACGCCTCGACCGCCCGGGGGCTGCGCAGCACGTGGACGGCCGCGCCCGGCGCCAGTTCGCCGATCTTCGCCTGCACGCGCGGCCGCGAGCGCCGCCGATAGTTCGCGACCCACAGGTAGAACTGCCCGTTGAGTCGCTCCGGGCACCCGTCGGCCTGCACATCTTGGCCGTAGTGCGCGAGCTGGCGCCGGAGGACTCGTGGCAACGTCCGCCACACCGGGAAGTCGAGCAGCACGACGGTGTCGGCCCGGGGCAGGCGCTCCTCGAGCGTTGCGCTGTAGTTGCCGTCGGCGATCCAGGCATCACCGGCGAACAGCTCGCGCTGCAGCGCGCGCCACTCTTCGCGCGGTGTCTCGACCCAGCCCGGTTGCCAGAAGAAGCGGTCGAGATGGACGACCGGCAACCCCGCGCGCGTGCCGATCCGCCGTGCGAGCGTCGACTTGCCGGCGCCGCCCGGGCCCAGGATCACGACCCGCTGCACACCTCTCATTCTGGAGCGCGCCGGCCTCCGGCCGGTGATCGACTCTGGCGGAGAGCGTGCGGATCCGCGAAGTCGGCGCGTGCGGGATCGGCCTCGATTTCATGACGACTGCGATCGACCCCAGCACCGAGACCGTCGACGCGATCACGTATCCGCGTTCTTGGACGGCCGGTCTCGACCTGCCGGTGGTCGTGCTCTGTCGTGACTCCAGCCGCGGCCACTGCGATGTTCTGCGCGATCCAGTACAACCTCTCCGACGACGCGTACATCACGCTCGCGTACGCAAAGCAGCTCGCGTTCCACGGCAATTGGGGCAACGTGGCCGGGCATTCGGCGAACTCCGCCACGTCGCCGCTCAACGTGCTGCTGATCGCGTTCGGCACGGTCGTCACGCGGCGACCGCTGCTCGCGCTCGGCATCACTTACGTCGCGGCGTTCAGTGTGCTCGCGTGGGCGACGGCGCGGGCCGCGCGTGCGCTCGACGTGCCGCTCGAGTCTTCGGTGCTCGCAGTCGCGCTCGTATTCGTGAATCCGATTGTGTTGTCGTCGACCGGCCTCGAATCGATCATGTACATCGCGTTGCTCGCAACGATGCTCTGCTTCGCCGTCGAGGGCCGGACGACGGCGTTCGCAGTCGTCGCGGGATTGGCGTTGCTGTGCCGGCTCGACACGATCCTGTTCATCGTTCCGTTCGTGTGTTGCACGGCGACGCTCCGGAGGCGCGCGCTGCGGACCACGGGGATTGCGCTCGCAATCTGTCTTCCCTGGTTCGTCGCGCGCTGGTTCACGGGTTCCGCGCTCCCCGACACGTTCGTGATCAAGACGTTGCAGCACGCGTTGTTCGGCGACCTCACCTTCGCGAACTGGCCGTTCCGGCTCATCGACTCGCCGACAGAAGCCGCGGGCTGGTCCGTGATCCCGATGCTCGCCGGCGCCGCGACGTTCGTCGTGTGGTTCGTCGTCGTGCCCGCCGCCGCCCGGCGATTCGATCGTCGGTTCTGGCCCGTCGTCGCGCTCGGCATCGGGGGGTCTCGTGTACTTCGCGACATATTCGTTGCTCGACGTGCCGCCGTACCACTGGTACTACTGCCCGGCGATCGCGAGCGTGCGATCGTGCTCGCGTTCGTCGCGGGAGACGTCATTCGCTTCGCCACGTGCGCGACGGCGCCGTCCTGCTTTGCGAACCGCGATCCTTGCGCTCGTTGCCTTGCTCGCGGGACGGGAAGCGCTTGCGGTGGTGCACCACGGGCTTCCGTGGCGCGATCGACCCGCGCTCTACGGCAACTGGAGTGATCCCGCCGGTTACCGCGCGGCTGCGGCCGGTCTACGAACGGTGTTGGGACCCGACAAGGTCGTGCACAGTCCGGGGGAGATCGGCATCCTCGCGTTCTATTGCGAGTGCCAGATCGTCGACGAGTTCTCCGACCAGCGGAGCGCGGTGCCGCTGATCAACCAGCGCATCGACGAGGCCGGGCCACTTGTGCGCGCGGTGTTGCAGCTCGACTCTCACAACCTCGATCGTGCGGCGCAGCCGCGCGTCGACTTTCGCCTCGCGTACGAACCGGGATGGGTCTCCGATGCCTACACCTGGAACGTGTGGACCCCGGTGCTCGGTCCCGGTCACCTGCGGTTGCTTCCTGCATAGCGCGGTGGAGAAGCTCTCGACACGCGGGCTAGCGTGCGCACGCGGCTCGGGGCGGAGTAAGGGGTGCACGGCGCTGATGACGACGATCGCCGGAGATCCCGTCGTGCCGGTCGAGGCCCGCGAGCCTGTACGCCCCGCCGTCCACACACGCGGCGGGGACACCGCAGTCCTGGCGATCACCGCGGTGACGGCCGTCGGCGCAGCCATCATGTTCTGGGCAGTCCAGTACAGCCTCGTCGACGACGCGTACATCACGCTCGCGTACGCGAAGCAGCTCGCGTTCCACGGCAACTGGGGCATGGTGCCGCGCTTCTCGGCGAACTCCGCCACGTCGCCGTTGAACGTGCTGTTGATCGCCGCCGGGACGTTCGTCACGCGTCGTCCCGTTCTCGGTCTCGGCATCGTGTACGTCGGCTCGTTCGGAACACTCGCGTGGACGCTCGCACGAACCGCCCGCGCGTTGCGCTTCCCGATGACGACCGCCGCGACAGCGGTCGCGCTGGTGCTGTTCAACCCGTGGATACTCTCGTCGACGGGCTTGGAGACCGTCCTCTACGCCGCGCTGCTCGGCGCGATGCTCTACACGGCGGTCGAGAAGCGGCCGGTGCGGTTCGGCGTCATCGCCGGCCTCGCGCTGCTCTGCCGGCTCGACACGATCTTGTTCATCGTTCCGTTCGTCCTGTGGACGCACCTGTTGCGCCGCAACGTGTTGAAGGTCACCGGCATGGCGGCCGCAGTGTGCGGGCCTTGGTTCATCATGCGCTGGTTCGTCGCGCACTCGGCGATCCCCGACACGTTCGTCATCAAGACGCTGCAGGGCTCGTGGGGCGACATCAACTTCGCCAACGCACCGTTCAAATTCTCCCAGCACACCAACGAGGTGACGCGCTGGTCGTTCGTGCCCGTGCTGTTCGGCGGCATCGCGATGATCGCGTGGTTGCTGTACACGCTGATCCTCGACCGTGGACTCGACCGCCGCCTGATGCCCGTCGTGGCGCTCGGCCTCGGCGGCTTCCTCTACTACACGGTGTACTCGTTCCTCGATGTTCCCCCGTACCACTGGTACTACGGACCCGTGATGATCGCGGCGGCGATCGTCCTCGCGTTCACCGTCGGCGACGTCGTGCGCCGATTGCGTCGACTCGATTCCGTGCGCGGGCTCGCGATGCTGCTGTACCTCCCGCTGGCCTTCTTCGTCGCGCAACAGATCGTCGTCGTGAAGGACGGAGGACTGCCGTGGCGGTACGCACCGCTGTGGCACACCAACTGGGCGGAGTCCGGGTACTACCACGTGGTCGGCAGCGACCTCCACGCGCTCGTCGGCGACAAGATCGTCACCGCGCCGGGGGAGATCGGCGCGCTCGCGTTCTACTGCGACTGCAACATCGTCGACCAGTTCGCCGACTACCGCTACGCGATCCCGCTGATCGACCGCCGCATCGACGACGCGAGCCCGCTGCTCCGCTGCGCTCTTGAATCTCAACTACCACAACCTCGACGACAAGGAGCAGCCGCCGCCCGTGGCGTACAACCTGGTGTACGCGCCGGGCTGGGTCACCGACGGCGGCTGGAACGTGTGGTCGTCGTGGCGGGGCTACGGCCATTTCGTGCTCGTCCGCGCCGCGAGCTATCCGGGCGGGTGACCGCGTCCCCCGGACGAAGCCATCCCGGCGCCCGATCCCTGCTGGACACCCGGGCCGCGGTGTCCTACGATTTAGAACACGTTCTAAAAACGCTCTTCGACTTCCGAGACGGGAGGCCACGCGCCCATGGAATTCGGCCTGTTCCTCGGCGGGTTCGTCCACAAGGACACGTCGGCCGCCAACCCCGATGCCGAGCACGACCGCCTGATGAGCGAGATCGGCCTGTGCGAGGTCGCCGACCGGCACCACTGGAAGTACGCGTGGTTCACCGAGCACCACTTCTTGAAGGAGTACTCGCACATCTCGGCGAGCGAGACGTTGATGGCATGGGTGCTCGCCCGCACCGAACGCCTGCACGTGGCGTCGGGGATCATCAACATCACGCCGCCGGTGAACCACCCGGCGCGTGTTGCCGAGCGGGTCGCGATGATGGATCACGTCTCGAGCGGACGCTTCGAGTTCGGTACCGGGCGCGGTTCGTCGACGACGGAGATGGGCGGCTTCGGCATCACCGATCCCGAGATCACGCGCGACATGTACGACGAAGCGATCCGCGAGATCGTGCGGATGTGGCGCGACGAGCCGTACTCGCACAACGGCACGTTCTTCTCGATGCCCGAACGCAACGTGATCCCGAAGCCGTACGTCAAGCCGCATCCGCCGTTGTGGGTCGCGGCCGGCAACCCGGAGACCTTCGAAAAAGCAGCGCGGATGGGCCTCGGCGTCATCTGCTTCACGGGTGGCACGCCCGAGAAGATGGCGCCGCTCGTGGAGACCTACAAGAAGCATGTCGCGAACGCGGAACCTGTCGGCGAGTACGTGAACGACAACGTCGCGATCACGACGAGCTTCATGTGCCTCGAAGATCGCGAGGAAGCGCGCAACCTCATGGCGCACTCCGGCAATGGGCGCCAGCAGACACTGGTGTTCCACTACCTCGACACGTTCCCGAAGCCGCCGTTCGTTCCCGAATGGCCGCAGGAGATTCCCGACCCGACGCCCGAGGCGATCGAGAAGGGGTGCCAGTCGGGTGCCGCGATCGTCGGCACGCCCGACGAGTGCGCGCACGGCGTCGAACGCTGGAACAGCATCGGCGTCGACCAGCTGATCATGGGCCCGTCGGGCAGCACCTACAGCCACGACGTGCTCGAGCGCACGGTGAAGCTGTTCGGCGACGAGGTGATCCCCCACTTCGACACCGATCCCGAGCATTCGACGGCTCGGTACCGGACCGCGGCCGCGACGCGCTGAGCCACCGCCCGCGCCAGAGGGCCGGCGGCACCGGCGAGTGACAATTGGCCCGATTTAGTCTATAATCTGGCAGATGGGTAACGGGCTGGAGCACCCCGACCTCGCGGACGTGGGCGCCGAGATGCGAGCCGAGTGGCGGGCGGAGCAGGAAGCGGCGACCGAGGACGCCGCGGCCCAGCGGCGGCTCGGCCGGTCGCTCGAGGACTGGCTGACCGAGCGGATGCACGCGGGCGACCGCATCGCGGTCGCGATCGGCGAGCAGCGGTTCGCGGGGTTCGTCGAAGAGACAGGACCCGACCTCATCGGGCTGCGCGCCGCGTTCGGGCGGGTCGACATCCACCTCGTGCCCGGGCTGGCGATGTTCATCGAGATGCACGAGCACGCGACCTCCGGCGGCGAGCGTGCAACGCGGCGCCGGACGTTCCGCGAGGCATTGCTCGACCGCGACGGTCACGACGACCAGACGATCGGCTGCATGCACGACATCGAAGGTCTCGACGGCACACTGCACGTCGGCACCGACTTCGTCTCGATCATTGCGCGCCTCGGCGCCGAAACGATCGTGCCGATGCAGTATGTCGTGTGGGCGGCGGCGCGCCGCGGCTGAGCACCGATCTCCGAGCAGCCGCGCGTTCGGATCGGTCAGGAACACGTCCGCGCGATGCCCGCGCGCTGCAGCACCGCGGGGGAACTCCGGCGTCACGCCAGGCGGCATAGGTGATACCGCGGCTGTCGCTGAACTTGCGCGCGATCTTGACGAACGACGCTTCGAGTGCCTTCGTGTCGGTCGGACTGGTGTCGACGTCGGCGAGCCGGGCGCGCAGATCACGGATCTCTTGTGCTGCCAGCACCTTCGCCACGCCCGTCGCGGTGTGCGCCGTCTGCTGCGCAGTTGCGAGGCGTTTGCGAAGTGCGGCCTGCGAGACCTTGCGGCCGCGTTTCTTCGGAACATTCACGGCGTGCAAATAGCGATCGACAACCGCTGACATCTCACGACCCTTGGCGAGTGCTGCCTTGTGGGCAGCGGTCATCTTCCGCGGGCCCGGACGCCTCTTCGCCGTTTTGCGCGCTTGTGCCGGACTCATATCGCTTCCTTTCGTCCCCGCCGAGAGCCTGTGACCCTAATCGACCCACAGACTGCGCTGCGCTATGCGAAAGGCTCGCGGACCTGCTGGACACTCCACAGCTGTCATGCGATGCGTGTCGCGCGAAACAGCACATGCGACGCTCGGGCGTGCCGCGCCTGCGCCCCGTCACGCGCACTCACACATTGGCACACGTTGACAAGCATGACCGGCGTCAGGCGCCGCCGGCCATCTCCGCGCTGATCGCCCACAGGCGCTTCGCAGCATCGTCGTCGAGCGCGGGCGCGGCCGGGATCGTGACCTTGCTCTTTTCGAAATACTGCCCGTTCAAGGCGCCAACTTCCGGCGACGTCGCCACGTACACCGAGCACACCGCGCCTTGTTTCTCGGAGATTTGGAACGGTCGTGTGAGCGGCATTCCGATATTACCCCTCCAGCCGAGGTCGCCTTCTCGGGCGAACCTGGTTGCGACAAAGCCGGGGTGCACGGCGTTCGCGGAGACCTGCGTGTCGTGCCAGCGATTCGCGAGCTCGCGTGTGAACAGGATGTTCATCAGCTTGGTCTCGCAGTACGCCTTCAGGCCGCGGTAGCGGCGCCGTTCCCAATCGAGGTCGTCGAACGTCACGCCCCGCTTCGCGCCCCTGTGCGCGTCGGAGGCCACGTTCACGACGCGGGCCGGCGCGCTGCGCACGAGGTGTTCGCGCAACAGGTGGGTGAGGAGAAAGTGTGAGAGGTGATTGACCTGGAACTGCGTCTCGTGGCCGTCGCCGGTCACGACGCGCTTGGCGAGCACACCACCGGCGTTGTTGATCAAGATGTCGAGGCGGTCGTGCGCGTTCGTGTACGTCTCGACGAACGTGCGCACCGACGCGAACGACGCGAGGTCGAGCGGGATCGAGTCGACGCGAGGGCGGGCGCCGGCACGCTCGCGCACTTCTTTGACTGCGGCGGCGGCCCTGGCCGGATTCCGGGCCGCGATGACGACGGTCGCACCCATGCGCGCGAGCTCCACCGCGGTTTCCTTGCCGATGCCACTGTTGCCGCCGGTGATCACGGCGACCTTCCCGCCGAGGTCGGCCACGGCCGGAGCCTACGGTTGCGATGCGATCGGCGATCAGGCGTCGGCGCGGTCTTCGGCCGACGGTGACCGGTCGTGACCGGGTTGGTCGGCAACCCACCGGATCAACTCTTCGCGCAGGAAGCGGATCTCGCGGCCACCGGGGAAGCGATGCGCGGGGATGCGGTGCTCCCGGACCATGCGCCTCAGGTATTCGACGTGCACGTGCAACATCTCCGCAGCCAGCGCCGTCGTGAGGATCTCGGGGAAGTGGGCCGCGGCCTGCCCGGCCTGCCCGCCCCCCTCCCGCATGCCGGACGATGCGTCCACGCACCGCACGCTACACGCGCAGTGCGACAACTTCACGCGCTCTCGCACACACGCGTACAAGATTTGACATCCCAATTGCACCAAACGGATCCCTAGCCGCCCGCAGCCGCGAAGATCCTTCCGACGTTGTCCTGCGAGAGGAACTCGGCCGGCGACGTGACGCCGGCGTTCACGCGGGCGAAGCCGTCCATCGCCTCCTGGTTGCCGTGGGCCGCAGCGAGCAGCTGCTGCACCTCGGGCGGCGGCTCCTGCAAGGTCGCGAGCATGTAGGTGAACTCGTACATCGCCAGCACGTGCTCGTCGCGGGTGCGCTGGTACTCGCTCATCGCATCGTCGAACGGTCGGGTGCCCGCCAGCCACGCGTCGAGCACGTTCGCGCACAACTCGGCGTCTCGGAACGCGTCGGTGATGCCTTGCGCAGTGATGAAGTCCTTGTTGTATCCCGCGTCGCCGACGAGTGCCCACCCCGGCCCGTACGGCTTGCGGAAGTAGTTGGCCACCGACGTCCCCGCAAAGCGCGCCTCGCGTCTCGCGGAGTGAATGCGCTCCGCGAACTCGGGCGCCATGTCGAACATCTTCAAGTAGTTGCCCTCGACGTCGTGGCGGTTGGCCTCGTGCTCGGTGATCGGCCAGCCGGCGACGACCAGCGTGAGGTCGTCGTGCGTGGGTGCGCATGCCCACCCACGGTTCGGTCGTACGTACACCTCGAAGCGACCGTCGATCGGCAGGCCACTCCAGTACGTGTAGTAGCCGCTCAGCACCGGCGGCTTCTCGTTGTATTGCTCGGGCTTCACGGCTTCGGCGACGCGGGAGAAGCGCCCGTCGGCGCCGACGACGACGCGCGCCGACTCGGTCAGGGTGTGACCGGGTTCTCTGTGCCCGCGGATACCGATGACGCGGCCGTCTTCGGTCACGACGTCTTCCAGCGTGAATCCCTCGCGCACTTCGGCGCCCGCGTCGGCCGCGGCCTCGACGAGCAGCTTGTCGAGGATCGTGCGGCGCGGGCAGTACGAAACGGGAGCGTCGACAGTGCCGGGCGCGCCTTCGAGTGCGAAGAGCCCGAAGTCGAATGCGTACGTGGCGATCGGAGGGCACTTCGTCGCGGTGAGCTGATCGAGAAGGCCCCATCGCTGCATTGACGCAACACCGGGTGGGTGCAAGATGTGGGTCGACAACGTGTCGCTCGGGAATGTCGCGCGATCGACGACGAGCACGCGGTAACCCTTGCGCGCGAGCAGCATCGCGGTCGGCGAGCCCGCGCAACGGGCGCCGACGACGATGACGTCGTAAGTGGGCACGTCGGATGTGGGCACGTCGGATGTGGGCTCTGCCATCGCAGCCTTTCGCCGGCGATCTTCCACAGTTGACATCTGGCCGCGCCGCACGCGCCAGGGACGAATCCGAAGAATCGAGCGTGCCGCGGCGCGCGCGTCCCGTGGTAAGGCCTGGTCACCAGGTTCTGGCAGAACATTCCAGTTGTCGCCAGTGCCCGTGGCTGCTTCGATTCCGCATCGCCGGGGGCCCGAGCCAAGACACGTGGGGGTCAAGGCCTTTTGGGAGTCGCGCAAGCTGCGCTACGCGGTCGTACCGGGAAGGCGCTCGCCGCGCGCCTGTCGTCGGGTCACGTCGTGATGTTGCTCGCGGGCGCGCTCGGCGTGCTGCTGACGTTGAGCGTGCTGCGCTCGGCCGACGACACACGATCGGTGCTGGTCGCCGCCAAGGATCTGACGCCCGGCGCGGTACTCACGGAAGGCGACCTACGCGTCGCGCACATGAAGGCCGACGCGAACGTTCTGGCCACCGTGTTCGGCACGACCGACGTCGCGAGCGTGCGCGGCCACATCGTCACCGATGACGTCGAAGAAGGATCGCCAATCGCGCGTACCGACGTGCGCTCGGTCAGCGATCATGTCGCGACGCGCGTGATGAGCTTTCCGCTGAGCCGCGCCGCGCGGTCGGCGGCAAGCTGGCGACTGGCGATCGCGTGGATGTGCTCGCCGTCGAGCACAACACCTCGCGGTCGGGCTACGTGCTCGTCGACGCGGCAGTGATCGCCGTCGACACGCCCGCCGCCGGTCCGCTCTCACGAGGCTCCGACGACCTCACGATCTCCCTCGTCGTCGACGCCGACGGGGCGCGGCGGCTCGCGGCGGCGTTGGAAGCGGGGTCCGTGTCGCTCGTGCGTGCGACCGGAGCGGCGCCGCTCGACAGCCCCGAGCTGTTCGCGCCGACGGCGTCCGACTCGAGCGCGCGATCGAAGCCGTGAGCGAACCCGAGGTCGCGCTGGCGTTCACGCCTGATCCGTGGGTCGAAGAATTGCACCGCCATCTGACCGATCACGGCGGCGCGCGTGTGCGGAGCGTGCTCGTCGAGCCCACGCTCGCGCTCGAGGAGTCCTACGACGTCCTGGTTGCCGGGCATCGCTGGCCGCCGCTCACACGTGCGCTCGTCGGCGACCTCCATGCCGCGCGGTCGCGCAATCCTCGGCGTGTTCGACCGTGAAGAAGCCGCGAGTCGCAAGCACCTGCAAGCCCTCGGCGTCGACACGATCGTCGAATCCGACGCCGCCCCCGACGGATTCGTACGCGCGATCGTCGCGACGGCCGGGCAACGCCACGCACGCGGCCCGGACCCGCCGCCCGAGCCGGACGCGCGTACGGGCACGGTCATCGTCGTGGGCGGTCCGCCGGGGGTCGGCCGCACCGAGGTCGCGATCGAGCTCGCCGCGCGATGCGAAGGACGATTCCGGTCACGCTCGTCGATGCCGACGATGTCGCGCCCGCGGTCGCGCAACGCTTGCGCCTCGCGATCGAGCCCAATCTGCGCACCGCGATCGACGCGATCGAGCACGGGCGCGGCGAACTCGAGCAGTGCGTCGTCGACGAGGCGCGCAGTGGGCTCGCCGTCTTGAGCGGTCTGCCGAACGCGGGAACGTGGGCCCAGGTGCGGCCGGGCGAGGTGTTCGCGCGTCGTCGATGCATTGGCGCGCGACGTCGCCTCGGTCGTCGTCGACGGGGCGGGGACGCTCGAGGATGTCAGCGCATCGTCCTCGCGTGGCCGGTATGCGACCGCACGAGCGCTCGTAGCCGAGGCCGACGCGCTCGTCACGGTGTGCGACGCCTCGCCGCACGGCGTTGCCCGACTGCTCGCGTGGATCGTCGAGGCCCGCGTGCTCGCACCGCAGACGCCGATGATCGTCGTCGTCAACCGCGCGCCGGGTCAGCGGTTCCGGCGTGGTGAGTTGTACGAGGAGATCACCGGCAGCGCGCCGGTACTCGACGTCGTGTTCACGCCGCACGACCATCACGTCGCGGACGCGGCCTGGAACGGTGAACCGGTGAGCCGCGGCACGTTCACGCGAGCGATGGGGCGTGTCGCCGAGCACCTGCGCGCGGTGCCGCGGCGCGTGCAAGTGGAGTCGGTGCTGGACGCCGCGTCGTGAGCACGCGCACCGATGCGTACGACGTCATCCGGCGGGATGCTCTCGCCGGTGTCGAACGGCGTCGCCTCGCTCCCGCGCAGCAACCCGCAGACGTGCGTGCCGAGATCGAGCGCGCGGTCGACGACTACCAACGGCGCGCGCGGATAGGCGACGAAGTCCCGCTCGGCGACCCGCACGCGATGGTGCACCGCGTGTTGCGGTCGATCATCGAGCTCGGACCGCTGAGCGAGCTGTTCGCGCGGCGCGACGTGGAGGAGATCTTCGTCGAAGGGGCCCGCGTCACGTACCTCGACACCGCCGGACGGCTGCGCGGGCTGCCCGAACCGACGACCGAGGACGAGAACCGCCAGATCCTCGAACGGTTGCTTGCAGTCACGGAGCGGCAGCTCAACGCCAAGCACCCGCTCGCGCAAGCACGCGTGCTCGACGGCACGGCCCGGCTCACGGCGGCGATCCCTCCGATCGCCGACCGCCTTTCGGCAACCGTGCGTCGCTACACGGTGCGCGACGTGTCGCTCGAAGCGCTGGTGACACGCGACGCGCTGACCGAGCACGCGGCTGCGTTCCTCTGGGCGATGATGCAGCTCCGCAGCCGAATCACGATCTCCGGAGAGCCCGGCGCGGGCAAGACGACGCTGGCGGCCGCGTTGCTCTCGGCGGTCCCGGCGGCCCATTGCGTGCGGAGCTGCGAGGAGATCCGCGAGCTCGCGGTGCCGCTCCTGCACGGCAGTTACTACGAGGTGCGCCCACCGGGCCTCGACGGCAGCGGCGAGATCTCATTGCGCGATTTGGTCAAGTTCGTCTTGGCAATGCGACCTGATCGGATCGTCGTCGGTGAGGTGCGCGGCGCCGAGGCGTTCGAGTTGACGCGCGCGGTCAACGCTGGTTGCGGGTTCCTCTGCACGATCCACGCCAATACCGCCCGCGACGCGTTGAACGCGCTCGTGAACGCGGCGTTGATGGCCGGCGAGAACGTGACCGAGCGGATCGTGCGCAAGATCTTTGCGCAAGCGCTGGATCTCGTCGTGCACATAGACCGCGACGACGTGTCGCGCGGCGAGAGCCGCGTTCGTCGGCAGTTGACCGAGATCACAGCAGTCGTGCCGAGCCTCGGCGACGGGGAGACGTACGAGCCGATCTTCCTGCGCGAGGGGCTCGGACGGCCGCTCGAATGGACCGGCGCGTCGCCGCCCGCGCTCGAACAGCGTGTCGACCGCGCGCTGCCCGGCGGCTTGCGGCTGCGCAAGCTTCTCGAGCGCGGACGGATCCCTGCGTGAGAGTTGCTGCGGCGTTGTGCATCGGCGCGTGCTGCGCGCTGCTCGCAGGCTCGTTGATGGGCACGCTGCCGACCTTCGCGTTCGGTGGGCACGCTCGTGCGTCCCGCGCCGCTCGGCGGGCGCGGTCGGCGGTGTGGTTGCAGCAAGCCGGCGTTGCACTCAGGCCGTCGCAGTTCTGGGCGGGAAGTGCGGGCGCGGGACTGCTCGCCCTGCTGGCGCTGATCGCGCTGACCGGTTCGGTCTTCGTGGCGCTCGTTCCCGCGGTTGCGCTCGCGATGCTGCCACGTGCGTACTACGCACGCCGCCGCCGGCTCCGCCTGCGTGAAGTGCAGATGGCATGGCCCGACGGGCTGCGCGACCTGGTCGCGTCGATCGCGGCGGGACGCTCACTGACACAGGCCGTCAACGCGCTGGCCGCGCACGGTCCGCTCGCCTTGCGTACCGCGTTCGCGCGGTTCCCCGAGATGGCACGCGTGCTCGGCACCGGTCCCGCGCTCGAGATCGTCAAGGAAGAGCTTGCTGATCCGACGAGTGACCGCGTGATCGAGGTGTTGCTCCTCGCGCACGAACGCGGTGGTGCCATCGTCCGCAACATTCTCGAGGATCTCGTCGACGCGACGACACGCGACATCAAGCTGCTCGACGAGCTCGAGACCGAGGGCCTGGAGATGCGGATCAACGCGCGCGCGGTCGTCGTGCTGCCGTGGCTCGTGCTGGTCGCGCTGACTGCGCGCCCCGGGCCGTTCCGCGACTTCTATCGATCGGCCGGTGGCGCCGTGACGCTGCTCGTCGCGGTAGTGCTCACGGCCGTTGGCGTGCTCGTGCTGAGCCGCCTCGGTCGTGAGCCCACCGAGGAGCGCGTACTCAACACCCCGCGGACCGTCTCATGAACGGCGTATCGCTGTTGGCGGCCCTCGCCGTCGGTACCGGCGCGGCCTCGGTCGCCGGGCTGTGCCATCCTCCGACGCGCCGCCTGGCGCCACGCCTGCGGCCGTACGCAGTCGTGTCGCGCACCGCGCTCGGTCAGGCGCCCGAGCCCGCCGCCGGGCCGCGATCGAGCTTGTCGGGCGCGACGCTGCCGCGTTTGTTCGGGCCTGTGCTCCGGTCGCTCCTCGGCCGGGCCAGTCGTGTCATCGAGTCGCGCAGCGACGAGCACCTCGCGCGCATGCTCCGCCAGGCGGGCACCCCCGAGTTCTCGCCCGATCAGTACCGAGTTCGCCAGGTCGTCGCCGCGTGCGCCGGCGGCCTGCTCGCCGGGCTCGGCGTCGCGCTCACGCTGCGCCGTCCGCTGATCGTGCTGATCGCGGCGCTCGCGGGCTTTCTCTACGGCGCGACCCGCGCGCGTCGCAAGGTGGAACGTGCGATCGAGGATCGCGCGTCGCGTATGCGCCTCGAGCTGTACACGATCAACCACCTGCTCGCGATGCACGTCCGCACCGGCGCAGGCGCGATGCAGGCCGTGCAACGTGTCGTCGATCGCGGGCGCGGCGCGGTCGTCGACGAGCTGGCCGACGTGCTGACGTGGACGCGCAGCGGCATGGCCGAGCCCGAAGGGTTTCGGCGCGCGGCGGAGCTCACCCCCGAGCCCAGCGCCGCGCGGACGTATCGGTTGCTCGCGGCGGGCGTCGAGCGTGGCGTCGACCTCGGCACGGGTCTGCTCGCGTTGAGCACCGACGTACGAGACGCGCCGACGCGAGCAGTTGCACAAGGACGCGGTACGGCGCCGAGCCGCGATGCTCGTACCCACGATCGCAGTCTTGGCTCCGATCATGTTGTTGTTCATCGCGGCGCCGCTTCCCTCGATCGTTCTCGGACATCACTGACCGACCGTTTCACGGGAGATGCACATGTTGCCTCATGAACTCGACGAAGTCGGCATGACCACGGCGGAGTTGCTCGGAAACGCCGCCCTCGGCGTGCTGGCGCTCGTCGTGATCTGGGCCGCGCTGCAGGCGCTCGGCCTCGACATCGTCAATATGATCCGCGACGCGCTCGATCAGCTGATCACGCTGATCGCCGGGCGTATGCGACGCAGCGAGCGCGGGTTCACCACCGTGCAGTACGTCGTCGCGATCGGGTTCTCGCTGCTGTTGTTCGTGATGATCGGGAACCTGCTCGTCGACCTCTACGCGCGCGGCGCACTGCGTGACGCGCTCGACGAAGGCGTGCGCGCGGGTGTGCCCGTCGCGTCGACGGCTGCCGACTGCGAGACGCATGCGCGCGATGTCGTGACGTCGATCGCGGGCGGCGCGTCGGTACGCGTCGACGAGCTGCACTGCGAGATCGACAGCGACCGCGTCGTCGCTCGCGCTGACGTGTCGTTGCGCTCGTGGCTGCCGATGATCGTCCCCGACTGGCAGCTCCACCTGGCTGCCGCCGCCGAGCGTGAGGAATGAGCACGCGGCACCGGTCGCAGCAGGGCTTCGTCGCGGTCGAGTGGGTCGCCGCGATCGCCTTGTTGCTTTTGCCGGTCGTCGTGCTCGTCGCGACGATGCCCGACTGGGCCGAGCGGCGCCATGCCGCCACTGTTGCTGCGCGTGAAGCGACACGGGTACTGGCGCGCGACTGGCCGAGCGCGAGCGCCGACGGGGCCGCGCTCGTCGCTCGGGAGGTTGCGGTCGACCACGGTGTCGACGCCGGAGACGTCGAAGTGGATGTCGTCTCGATCGGTGTCGTGCGCGGCGATCTCGCGCGAGTCGCGGTGCAGGTGACGATGCCGGCGGTGTCGGTGCTCGGCATGTCGGCGGGCACGTGGCACTACACCGCGGTCGAGGTTCGCCGCATCGACGACTACCGGAGCCGGTGAATGCGGCGGCAGCGAGACGAGCGCGGCACGGTGACGTTGTGGGTCCTGGGGCTCTGCATCTGCGTGTTGTTCCTGGCCGGTTTGTCGCTCGACCTGTGGCGGGCCGTTGCGGTGCGGCGCGAACTGTCGGCGATGGCTGATGCGGCGGCAACCGCCGGCGCGAACGGGCTCGACGAGCCCGCCTTGCGCGCGGGCACACTGCGACTCGATCCCACACGCAGCGCGCGGCCTCGCGACCGATGCCCTCGACCAGTATCCGCGCACGCCGTCGCTCGCTGGTGAGGGCATCGACGTCAACGGCAACCGCGTGACCGTGACGCTCCGTGATCACGTCGACTTCTCGCTGCTCGGCATCTTCATGGGCGGCGACCGCTTCGACGTCGAGGTCCACGCCGCCGCCCAACCCGAAGAACGACCGTGAGCTACCCCGTGCCGCTCGCGCGTTCGCGCTCGGCCGTCTGCCGCGACGCGAAGCCAGGCTTCGACCCAGGTGTCGATGAACCGCTCCACGTCGACGCCGAGGGGAGCGCTGCCGAACGTCTTGCCCTGCGTGGAATACGCGAGGAGCGAGCCGAGCGCGACGACCGCGATCGCATCGGCGTCGTACTCGGGGAAGCCGCCATCGGCGATACGGGCGCGCACCCAATCGGCGGCTCGGCGGTAGCCGGGCTCGACGATCTTCTCGCGGATCAGCGCCGCGAGCTCCGGGAAGTGCTCGCCCTCGTGCAACATGATCCGCAACAGCACGTCTTGACGGTCGTGCTCGGCGAGCACGAAGCGAGCGAGCAGCGTGAGCTCGGCCGCGTGTCGGCGCCGAAGTGCACGGTGTCGAGCAGTGCTCCCATACGGGCGAGCTCATCGACGTGCCGTTGCACCGCGGCTTCGATCAGCGCCTCGGGGGCCAGCGAGCGCGTCGGTCCTCGTTCCTGTCCCGGCCGCGACTTCGATCTCGGCGGGTGTGACGTGGGCGATGCCGGTCGCGCGAAGAGTTCGAGCGCGATGTCGATGACGCGATCATCGATGACGCGATCGCCTTCGGCATTGTCGGAGAGCTCGATGTCGGGCATGGTCACGACGCCGTTCTAGCGGCTCGGCGGCGCCCGAAGCAGCTCCGGTACCCTTTTTCGACCACGTCGCCGCGAAGGAGTGCCGTCATGCCCGAAGCCGTCATCGTCGCCGCCGCTCGCACGCCGATCGGCACGGCCCGCAAGGGCACGCTGATCGACGTGACCGCGTTCGAGCTCGCGAAGTACGCGGCGGGAGAGGTGCTGAAGCGCTCCGGCGTGCCGGCGGGCGACGTCGACGACATGCAGATGGGCGAGGTGCTGCAGGGCGGCGGCGACATCGCGCGGTACGCCGCGATCGAGCTCGGCATCCTCGAGGTGCCCGGCGTCGCGCTCAACCGGCACTGCGCGTCGGGCATGGCGGCCGTGCAAGGCGCGTCGGCCAGCATCATCGCCGGCATGGACACTGTCGTGATCGCGGGTGGCGCGGAGAGCATGTCGACGACGCCGATGGTGCAGAAGCGTACGCCGGCCACCGACGAGTTCCACCAGTGGATGTCGCCGTCGCATCCCGAGCAGGCCGACGCGCCGGCCTTCGACATGACGATCACCGTTGGCTACAACACCGCGCAGGTCGCGGGCCTCACCCGCGCCGACTGCGACGCGTGGGCGTTGCGTTCGCACCAGCGTGCCGTGCAGCGCGATCGACGAAGGCCGTCTCGAGGAAGAGATCGTGCCCGATCGAAGTGACGCTGCGCGACGGGGAGACGTTGATCTTCGACACCGACGAGCACCCGCGGCGCGACAGCACTGCCGAGAAGATGGCGTCGCTCGGGCCGCTGCACCCGGAGATCGCCGACTTCCCGATCACCGCGGGGAACGCGAGCGGTCTGAACGACGCCGGCGCGGCGATGATGATCGTGAGCAGCGAGTACGCGAAGGCGCACCGGCTCGCGCCGCTCGGCAAGATCGTCTCGTGGGCGTCGACCGGCACGAACCCGCGCGACACCGGGCTCGGCCCGATCCTGTGCATCCCGAAGGCGCTCGACCGTGCGGGCATGGCGGTCGCCGACATCGACCTGGCGGAGATCAACGAGGCGTTCGCATCGGTTCCCGCGGCCGCGTGCCGCACGCTCGGGCTGAGCGAGGACATCACCAACGTCAGCGGGTCGGGCTGCTCGCTCGGTCACCCGGTGGCGGCGACCGGCGCGCGCATGATCATCACGACGATGTACGAGCTGCGGCGCCGCGGCGGCGGCATCGGCCTTGCCAGCATGTGCGCCGGCGGCGGCATGGGCAGCGCGACCGTGTTCGAGGTGTACCCCGGCTGAGCGTGCGACGTCCCCGGGCGTGTGTAGGGGTGCGTCTACGACACCCCACACACGCCTGCCGCAGTCGCACGCCGCGGCGTGCAGTAGTTGGGGGCAGTGGCGGCAGTCGCACGCCGCGGCGTGCAGTTGTTGGGGGGAGTGGCGGCGTGCGAGGTCAGGCGAGGGCGCGGAGCTCGCGGAGCGCGACGGACGATATCGCCAAGTCGGTGACGCCGTGCACGCGGATGTCGTCGAGGAGGGCGAGCACGCGGGCGACGGGCGCCGCGGCATGTCGATGCCCACGCGTCGAACGAGCCGGCCTTCATCACCTCGTCGGCGATGCGCCGGTGTTGGGCGACCGCGTCTTCGCGTAGCGCGTTGCGGGCGAGCGCGTCCCAGCGGTCGTCTCGCGGGAGCTCGACGATGCGGTCGACCAGCCATTCGAGGCGCAGACGGTCGCCGACTTCGTCGTACACGGCCGCGGCCTCCTCGACCTCGACGTTGATGCGCGCCGGCGAGCTCGACGATGTCGAGCGCGCGGGGCATGCGGTCGAGCGCGGCGACGCGCAGCGCCAGCAGGCGCGGCACGCCCTGGGCCATGTACTTCGCGGTTGTGGCCGCGTACCGATCCGACGCCATCGCCATCGAGGCCAGCCGGGCGACCGGCACCGCGAAGAACGCGACCGTCTCGGCGATGCGGATCGGCTGCCGGCGCTCGCGCAACAGCCAGCGGGTACCGCGCTCGACCAGCCGCCGGCTCGCGAGATACAGCTGCGTCTGCGCGTCGACCGGGACCGTCGCGTCGAGCGCCTCGATGTCGCGCCACAGCGCGTCCTGGTCGAAGATCGCGCGCGCGGCTTCGTGCGCGCGCACGACGTCGGGTGCCGACGCGCCGGTCTCCTCCCGCAGCCGGAACGCGAACGTGATCCCGGCGCGGTTCACGAGCCCGTTGACGAACGCGGTCGTCGTGATCTCACGGCGCAGCGGGTGCGCGCGGATGCGCTCGAGGATAGTGGCCGCGCACCGCGCTCGGGAAGTAGCGCACGAGCTCGGGCACCGAGGTCGGCGTCTTCGGGGAGCTCGCAGCTCGAGCACCGCCTCTTCGAGCTCGATCTTGGCGTACGCGAGCAGCACGGCGAGCTCGGGCGCCGTCAGTCCCGAGACCCGCGTGGTGCCGGTCGGCGAGCTGCTCGTCGCTCGGCAGCCGCTCGACGACGCGGTTCGAGTGCCCCGACGCCTCCAGCGCCCGGATGAAGCGCGCGTGCACCTCTTCCATCTCCGGTGACTGCGCGTCGCGCGTTGTCGAGCGCGCGGCACTGGCGATAGTTGTCGCGCAACACCAGCGCCTGCGACTTCGTCGGTCATCGACACCAGCAGCGCGTTGCGATCGCCGTTCGACTGAGCTCGCCCGCGCGCACTGCACCGTCGAGCAGGACCTTGAGGTTCACCTCGTGGTCGCTGGCGTCGACGCCGGCGCTGTTGTCGATCGCGTCGGTGTTGATGCGGCCGCCCGCGAGCGCATACTCGACCCGTCCGAGCTGGGTGAACCCGAGGTTGCCGCCCTCGCCGACGCACCGGGCCGCGCAGCTCGTGGCCGTCGATGCGGACCGCGTCGTTCGCCTTGTCGCCCGCGTCGGCATGCGTCTCGGTGCGCGCCTTCACGTATGTTCCGATCCCACCGTTGTAGAGGAGGTCGACCGGCGCCGCGCAGAATCGCCGTGATGAGCTCGTTCGGCTGGAGTGCGTCGACATCGTCGGAGAGCCCGAGCGCGATCCGCACTTCCGGCGAGACCGTCACCGACTTCAACGTGCGCGCGTACACGCCGCCGCCGGGCGAGAGCAACGTCGTGTCGTAGTCGGCCCACGACGACCGCGGCAGCGCGAACAGGCGCCGGCGCTCCTCGAACGACTTTGCAGGGTCGGGCGTAGGGTCGAGGAACACGTGACGGTGGTCGAACGCGGCGACGCAGCTTGATGTGACTGCGACAGCAGCATGCCGTTGCCGAACACGTCGCCCGACATGTCGCCGACGCCGACGACCGTGAAGTCGTCGCGGTCGGGATCGAGATCGAGGTGGCGGAAGTGCCGCCGCACCGACTCCCATGCGCCGCGCGCGGTGATGCCCATCACCTTGTGGTCGTAGCCGTGCGCCCCGCCCGACGCGAATGCGTCTCCGAGCCAGAAGCCGCGTTCGAGCGCGATGTCGTTCGCGACGTCGGAGAGCGTGGCGGTGCCCTTGTCGGCCGCGACGACGAGATACGGATCGTCGCCGTCGTAGCGCACGACTTGCGGGGGCGGCGCGACGACCAGCGTGCCGGTGTCGTCGGCCACGAGGTTGTCGGTGATGTCGAGCAGGCCGCCGATGAACAGGCGGTAGCACGCCTCGACCTCGGCGCGCAGCTCGCCGGGATCGGCGGGCGGGCGCTTCAGGACGAAGCCGCCCTTGGCGCCGGCCGGCACGATGACGGCGTTCTTCACCTTCTGCGCCTTCATCAGGCCGAGCACTTCGGTGCGGAAATCCTCGCGGCGATCCGACCACCGGATGCCGCCGCGCGCGACCTTGGCCGCGCGCAGGTGCACGCCCTCGACTCGCGGCGTGTACACGAACACCTCGAACAGCGGACGGGGGAGCGGCAAGTCGGGGATCTCGGTGGGGTCGAGCTTCAGCACGACGGATGCGGGATCGCTTGCGATGCCGCTCCCGGACTGGAACCAGTTCGTGCGCAGCGTCGCGAGCACCAGAGACAAGAACGCGCGCAGGATGCGGTCTTCGTCGAGGCTCGCCACCTCGTCGAGCTCGGCGCGGATCTCCTCGACGACCGCGGCGGGATCGTCGCCCGCGCTGGTGGTCGCAGTCCACGGGTCGAGACGCGCGACGAACAGCTCGATCAGCCGGGAGGCGAGCGGCGGATGCGCAGCGAGCGCGTCTTCCATGTATGCCTGGCTGAACGGCGTACCGGTCTGGCGCAGGTATCGACCGTACGCGCGCAACAGCGCGACCTCACGCCACGCGAGACCAGTGGTGAGCACCAGGCGGTTGAAGCCGTCGTCTTCGGCGCGCCGGTCGACGATCGCGAGGAACGCTTCTTCGAACAGCCGCAGCGCGCCCGCGTCGATCGCGACATCGCCCGGCACGCGCAACCGGAACCACTTGATCCAGCGCGCCTCGATGCCGCGGGGCGTGAGCGTGTACGGGTGCTCGTCGTCGACGACGACACCGAGGTTGGTGAGCAGCGGCAGCACGTCGGAGAGCGTCGGTTGCGCGCCCACGCCGTACAGCTTGAGGTCGAGCCCGCAGTCGCCGGCGACGACTCGCACCGCGAGCGGCGTCTCCTCGTCGAGCCGTTCGAGGTGGGCAAGGTCGGCGAGCGCGTCGGACGGCTCGACATCGTCGCGGTACGCGCCCGGAAACGCGTCCGCCCAGGTCTGCAGGTCCTCGTTGCCGCGCTCTTCACCGCGGGCGCCGACGAGCGCGTCGCGCAGATCGTCGATCCACGCGCGTGCCGCGGTGCCAATGCGGGCTTCGAGGGCACGCCGATCGACGGGCGCGACCGCGGTCGCATCGACACGCAACACGAAGTACAAGCGCGCCAGCACCGATTCGGAAAGGCGTGTGTTCCACTCGTGGCCGACCCCGTGGAACGCCTCCATCAACAGGGCCGCGATGTGCTCGCGTACCCGGGTCGTGTAGCGGTCGCGCGGGAGGAACACCATGCACGACACGAAGCGTCCGTACGGCTCGCGTGACACGAAGAGCCGCACCTGCCGTCGCTCCTGCAGACGAAGGATGCCCATCGCGTTGTCGTAGAGGGTGTCGACGCCGATCTGGAAGAGGTCGTCGCGCGGGTACGTGTCGAGGATCTGCGCGAGGTCCTTTTGGCTGTGGCTCGCGGGCAGGAAGCCGGCACGCTCGATGATCTGCGCGACCTTGCGCCGCAGGACGGGCACCTCTGCCGGCGGCGACGTGTACGCGCTCGAGGTGTACAGCCCGAGGAAGCGGTGCTCGCCGACGACGTTGCCCGCCCGGTCGAAGCGCTTGACGCCGACGTAGTCGAGGAATGTCGGCCTGTGCACCGTCGAGCGGTGGTTGGTCTTGGTCAGCACGAGCAGCGTGCGCTCGCGTGCCTTGGCGCGGATCTCTGGTCGTAGCCGCGCGAAGCTCGCCGACGGCACGTCGGGCGCGCCGCGCAACAGCCCGAGGCCGGTTCCCGGCACCGGGCGCAACGTGTCGTCGGGCAGCAGGTCGTACGCGCGGTAAGCGAGGAACGTGAAGTGCTCGTCGCCGAGCCACTGCAGCAGCGCGCGGCCTTCGGCGATCTCCTCGTGGTCGACCGGTGGCGGGTGCCGGTCGAGTTGCGTGCAGACGTGTTGGAGCGCGGCGAGCATCTTCGCCCAGTCGGTGGTCGCGGCCCGGATGCCGGCGAGCACGCGCTCGAGATCGTCACGCACGGCTTCGAGCGCGGTCGCACTCGTCTCGCGGTCGACCTCGATGTGCGCCCACGACTCCAACCACACGTCTTCGTCGTCGAGCGACGATGCGTCCGAGGGCGCAAGACCGCGCAGCGCACCATCGCCCGCGCGCCGCACGCGCAAGATCGGGTGGATCACGAGGTGGATGCCCAGGTCGTGGCGCTCGAGGGCCATCGTCAACGAGTCGACGATGAACGGCATGTCGTCGTTCACGATGTCGATGACCGTGTGACCGCGAGGCGGCGCGACCACGCTCACGACTGCACGCCCGTGCCGGCGATGCTGTCCGAGCCGCCAGTGGCGCAACACGCGGTCGGCAAGCTGATCGACGGTCAGCGTGTCGAGGTCGTCGTGGTCGACGCCGGCGTAGTAGCGCGTCGCGAACTCGACGACGTCGGGCCCGTCGTCGGCGCCGGCCAGCTCGCCGACCCGTGCCGCCACGCGCCGGCGCGTGTTGTCTGCGTCGGCCACGATCCCGACCATACCCGTCGTATCGGCACCTTTGCTCCTCTTCTATGCTCCCGGCGTGCGTGCCGAGCCGTGCCGATGAAGGTCGCCGACGCGCTCGCGCTCGCGCTCGAGCTCGCCGACGTCGCCGACCGCACGACGATGACGCGCTTCCGCGCTCACGACCTGCGCGTCGCCACCAAGCCCGACCTCACCCCGGTGAGCGAGGCCGACGAAGCCGTCGAGCGCGCGCTGCGCGAGCGGCTGGCCGCGTACCCCGACCACGCGGTGCTCGGCGAAGAGTTCGGCGATTCGCCGCCTGCGACCGAGACCACTGCCGAGTTCCGCTGGATCATCGATCCCATCGACGGCACCAAGAGTTATGTGCGCGGCGTGCCGATCTGGGCGACGTTGATCGGCCTCGAGCAGGCCGGGCGGATGACGGTCGGGGTCGTGTCGGCGCCCGCGCTGCACATGCGCTGGTGGGCGGGTCTCGGCATGGGCGCGTTCCGCGACGGCGAACGGCTGACGGTGTCGGCGGTGGGTGCGCTCGCCGACGCGCAGATCTCGTTCGCATGGGACACGAGCGAGCGGTTCCACGCCCTCGGCGTCGGCGAGAGGCTCCTCGCGCTCTCGCACCGCTGCTGGCGGACGCGCGGCATCGGCGACTTCTGGCAGCACCTTCTCGTCGCCGAGGGCGCGTTCGACATCGCGATCGATCCGATCGTCTCGCGCTGGGACATCGCCGCGCTCGTCCCGATCCTCGAAGAGGCCGGCGGCCGGTGGAGCACGCTCGACGGTCGTGTCGACGAGCGACGCGCACAGCTTCGTGTGCACGAACGGCCTGCTCCACGACGACGTCATCGCGGCACTCGCGTCGAGCTCCGGCAAGCTCGACCGCCGAGTCGGACGTCACGGTCGGGATCGACATCGGGACATCGTCGGTGAAAGCCGTCGCGGCCGACACCGACGGAAACGTCGTCGCTCGATCGCGCATCCCGCACGAGTTCTACGTGCCGAGCCCGCTGCAGTTCCAACACGACGCCGCGGCCGCATGGCATTCGGGCGCGCAGCGAGCGCTCGCGGAGCTGGGCGACGTGCAGCCGCGCGGCGTGTCGGTCGCGGCGATGGTGCCGTCACTCACGGCCGTCGACGACGACGGTGTGCCGGTCACGCCCGGCCTCCTGTACGGCGACGAGCGCGGCCATGGCGATCGTACGACCGCGATCGCCGAAGCCGGCGAGCTGATGCAGTTCTTGCGCTGGCAGGCGCAACAACGTCCCGATGCGCGTGGGTACTGGATGGCGCAAGCGGTTGCCAACCACGCGCTGACCGGGCGCGCGATCGTGTCGACGACGGTCGCCGCGACCGCGCATCCGTTGTTCGACTGGACCGCGTGGGACCCGGAGCTGCTCGCGACGTGCGGTGCCCGGCCCGAGCAGATGCCCGAGATCGGCGTGTCGGGACACGCGCTCGCCGAGGTACGTGGTCGCGCCGATTGTGTGCTCGAAGGTGGCACGATCGACGCGATGGCCGAGCAGATCGTCGCCGGCTGCGACGACGCCGGCGACGTGCTGGTCATCTGCGGCACCACGCTGATCGTGTGGGCCGTGGCCGACGGCGCGGCCGAGGTGCCGCATCACTATTCGATCCCGCACACTGCGCCCGGCAAGTTCGCGCTCGGCGGTCCGAGCAACGCCGGCGGCCTGTTCCTCAACTGGGTCGAGCGCATGCTGGGTGACACCGGCCACAAGGTCGATCCCGGCCGCGTGCCGATCTGGGTGCCGTACCCGCGTGGCGAGCGTGTGCCGCTGCAGGATCACGATCGCCGTGCCCAGCTCGTCGATCTCGACCTCACACACGACGCGGCATCGATACGCCGCGCGGCATACGAGGCGTCGGCATTCGTCGCCCGGCGCATCATCGACGCGACACCAGTCGCGGCGCGGCGCATCGTGGCGACTGGCGGCGGCACACGCGTCGACGGCTGGATCGCGGCGCTCGCCGATTGCACCGGGCTCCCCGTGCACGTGTGCGCAGTGCCGGAAGGGGGCGCACTCGGCGCCGCGTTCCTCGCGCGCATGGCCGCGGGGCTGGAGACCGCGATGGGCGACGCCGCGCGCTGGGCGCGCACGGCGCGTATCGTCGAGCCTGATCACGCGTGGAACAGCGCCGTCGAGGATCGCTACGCGCGCTTCTGCGCGGTCGCGGGCTGAGCGCGCCGACCTACTAGCGTCGTGGTGATGGCGCTCGAGATCAACATCGACCGCGACGCGTGCATGGGCTCGGGCAACTGCAGCTTCTGGGCGCCCGGGGTGTTCGACCTCGACGACGACGGCATCGCGATCGTCGTCGATCCGACCGCGCAATCCGACGACAAGATCGTGCTGGCCGCGCAGGGCTGCCCCACGCAGGCGATCAGCGTGACGCGCGCGAGGCGAGAAGCTTGTCTGACGCGCGCCGCGACGCGTGGCCGAGTCCGTCGCGGGGGTTGAGGATATTTGGTCGCGATCGGGTCGGCATCGCTCACTGGTGCGGGATTCTGCACGCACGCGAGCTGCCACGCGATCGCGGCCGCGCCGGCGATCGCGGCCACGAGCAACAACGCCTGGGGAAGCGGTCCCGACCAGTGGCGGCCTTCCACGTAGACGATGCGGCCGATCGTCGATACCGCGTAGCGGCGGGCGGCGGCGGCGAATGCCCACACGTGACAGATGCCGATCAGCACCGCGGGAACGACCCAGATCACGCGGCGTGGTGGTCGGCTGCTCGACGCTCGTGCCTGCGCGACGACACCGCTCAGGATCGGCACTCCCATCCACAGCGGCAAGCTGTACCGGCCCAAGAAGAACGTGTTGATCGGCGCTGGGTGCGCGAACGAGATGACGAGCGGAAACGCGATCGATCCGAAGATGAGCACGCCGAGGACGAGCCGCTCCCGATTCGTCCCGACCGAAACCGCGATGACGACGAGCGCGGCCCAGAGTGCGAGGAAGATCCAGATCACCCACCGGACGAAGACATCCGGATTTCCGAACACGGCGACACTCTCTTGGAAGAGCCACCACGTTCGCACAGCACCTTCCCCGAGCGTGAAGCGTGTGTCGATGTCGGACGTTTGCTTCACCCGGCCGAAGAATTCGATCCACACGAGCGCGGTCGCGGCCGAGATCGCCACCACGATCGCCGCTACGTGCACGAACCGCATCCGAAAGAGCTCGCCCACCCGTCGGCGGCGCGCGAGGCAGAACGGAAGCACCAGCGCCGCCAGCGCCAGAATCGGTGAAAGGCTGCGTACGTTGAGGAAGAACGCCAGCGCGACGACGAGCCGGACGATCGTGCGTTTCTCGATTGTCGGACCCCGCGCGAGGAGTGTGGACGACGTCCACACCGATGCCGCGGCCGCCAGCTCGATCCCGCTCGGATTCACGACCGACGAGAGATAGATCACGACCGGCGTCACGCCCGCGGCGAGGCCGAAAACCACCCATGGTCCCAGCTGTTGTGCCGACACGAACGCCGACGCGAGAAATGCAGCACACACCAGCGCCGCCAAGAGTCGCATCGCGTAGACGCTCGTGACCGGCGAGAACCAACGCGAGGGTGCTGCGGTGAGGATGTAGTACAGCGGCGGATAGCGGCCCATCACCGTATACAGCGACACGATCTTCGGCTGCTCCTTCAGCCGCTTCACGCAGCTCGCAGACGCGTGCGGCTTGCCGAGGAAGCACAAGCTGTTGAACGCCATCCGTCCGTACGTCGCCGGGATCCGCACTTCGGTCGTGTACCCGAGCCGCAGACGCTCGGGTCCCGTGAGCTGGCCGTGTCCGACGGCTACCGAGCGGTATACGTGGGTGCCCTCGTCGGGCGACGCAAAGATGGGCGTTGCGTAACACCACGCGATGCAGAGCACCAGGAGTGGGAGGTACCACCTCCACCATGCGCGGCGTCTGGTCGCCGCGGACCCGCGAAGGTGATCGAACGATCGCTTCGTCATGCCAACCTGCGAAGAGTGTAACCACGCGAGAATCGACGATTGGTTGATCCGATCAACGGTGGCTTTGTCGGCGAGACGGATGTCGCGCGTCGCGCAGTAGCTTGCCGCGATGCCGATCGGGATCACCGAGGAACACGAGCACCTTCGCCATTCCGTGCGCCGCTTCGTCGACACGCGCATTCCGCCCGCCGCCGCACGGGCCGCGCTCGACGCGTCCGCCGACGCCCGGCCCGACTTCTGGGACGCGCTCGCAGAGCCGGGGTGGATCGGGCTGCACGCCGGCGACGGCGGTCTGCTCGAGCAAGCGGTCGTGATCGAGGAGCTCGGCCGCGCGTGCGCGCCCGGACCGTACGTGCCGACGGCGATCGCGGTCGCCCTGTTGCATCGCGACGGCGGTGCGATCGCGCGTGCGTTGCTGGACGATCTGATGTCGGGTGCGCGCACGGCTGCGGTCGCGATCGACGGCGCCGACCTCGTTGTCGGGGGCGCAACCGCCGACGTCGTCGTGAGCGAGATCGGCGGTGTGTGGTACGCGCTCGAGCGCGCCGACGCTCGCCTCGCCGAGGTTGCGAGCGTCGACCTCACGCGTCGATTGGGACGCTGTCGACGTCACCGGCGTGCGCCCCGACGCCGGTCACGAGCTCGGCGGGCTGACGCGCGAGACCGTGCGCGAGATCGCGGCGGTCCTCTTCGCGGCGGAGGCGATCGGGATCGCGCAGTGGTGCGTCGACACCGCGGCCGACTACGCGCGGGTGCGCGTGCAGTTCGGACGCCCGATCGGTCAGTTCCAAGGCGTCAAGCACCGCTGCGCGGAGATGCTCGCCCGTACCGAGCTGGCGCGCGCGGCGGTATGGGACGCCTCGCGCGCCGCTGACGATCCCGCTGATCCCGGTACGCCGCTCGCGGTCGCGGCGGCCGCCGCGCTCGCGTTCGAAGCCGCGTTCGTGAACGCGAAGGACTGCGTGCAGACGCTCGGCGGGATCGGGTTCACCTGGGAGCACGATGCGCACATGTACCTGCGGCGCGCGATCACGTTGCACGCAGTCACGGGCACGCCCGACGACTGGCGTGTGCGCGCCGCACACGCGGCGGCGGCGGGCGCGCGTCGCCGCCTCGCGGTCGACCTACCGGCCGAAGCCGAAGCGCATCGCGACGAAGTGCGCGCGTTCGTCGCGGAGGTGAAGGAGTTGCCGCGCGAGGCACGGCTCGCGCGCCTGGCCGACGGCGGCTACATCACGCCGAGTTGGCCCAAGCCGTGGGGACGCGACGCCGACGCGTTGCAAACGCTTGTCATCGAGGACGAGTTCCGCGCGGGCAAGCTCGCGCGTCCGAACATCGGCGTCGGCGGGTGGGCACTCCCGAACCTGATCGTGCACGGCACGCCCGAACAGCAAGAACGTTGGATCTTGCCGACGTTGCGCGGCGAGATCGGCTGGTGCCAGCTGTTCAGCGAACCCGGCGCCGGATCCGACCTCGCGTCGCTGTCGACGCGCGCGGCGCGCGTCGAAGGCGGCTGGGTGCTCAACGGGCAGAAGGTCTGGACGTCGATGGCGCAAGACGCCGACTGGGGCATCTGCCTCGCCCGCACCAATCCCGACGCCGCGAAGCACGACGGCATCTCGTGCTTCATGGTCGACATGAAGACGCCCGGCATCGACGTACGGCCGTTGCGCGAGCTCACCGGGCAAGCGATGTTCAACGAGGTGTTCTTCGACGACGTCTTCGTTCCCGAGGATTGTCTCGTCGGCCGCGAGAACGACGGATGGCGCTGCGCGCGCACCACGCTCGCGAACGAGCGCGTGTACATGGGTTCGAGCAACACGATCGGCGCGGGTGTTGCGGGCGTGTTGCAGATGATCGCGGCCAGCGGCCGCCGCGACGACCGGCTCGCGATGGCCGAGGCCGGCGACCTCGTCGTCACCGGTCACGCGCTGTCGGCGCTCGGGTTCCGGCTCACATTGCAGGCGTTGCGCGGCGCAGATCCGTCGGGGTCGGAAGCGGCGGTACGGAAGTTGCTCGGTGTGCAACACGACCAGCACGTGCAGGAGGTCGGGATGTCGCTCGCCGGCATCGCCGCGACCGCGACCGAGGGCGACGCGGCGACGTGGGCGTCGGCGTTCCTGTTCAACCGGTGCCTCACGATCGCCGGCGGCACGAGCGACATCCAACGCAACGTGATCGCGGAGAGACTGCTTGGATTGCCCCGTGATCCGTGACTGCGGTTTGCACTTCGGCGCGACCGTCCGGTAGTCATTCGCGCTCCGTGGCAGCCGTGCGCTTCGACCTCCCGACCCCTGACTTCGAGACCAAGCCGTTCTGGGACGCGTGCAAGGACGGGCGGTTCATCATTCGTCACTGCAACGCGTGCGGCCGCGATCACTTCTACCCGCGGCCGTTCTGCCCGTCGTGCTGGAGCGACGACGTCGAATGGAAGGACGCGTCGGGCCGCGGCACGCTGTACACGTACTCGATCGTGCACGCGAACGAGATGCCACCGTTCAACGAGCGGTTGCCCTACGTCGCCGCGATCGTCGAGCTCGACGAGGGCCCGCGCGTGATGACGAATGTCGAGGGCGTCGTGTTCGGCGATCTCGAGATCGGTATGCGGCTGCAGGTCGACTTCAAGGCGATCTCCGACGACGTGACGATTCCCGTCTTCCGTGCGGCGCCGTGAGCGGTCACGAACACGACTGGAACTTCCCGTTCGAAGAGCCGCTGCACGAGGTGTTCCCGCACCTTCACGAATCGCAGAACGCATGGATGGCGCAGATCGACTCGTTGAAGGCGCCCGATCGCAAGACGCACGAGCTCATCCGGCTCGTCGTCACGGTCGGGCTCCGCAATCCCGCGGGCGTACAGCGACACGCACGGCTTGCACGCGAGGTCGGCGCGACATGGGAAGAGATATTGGGCTCGATCATGCTGACCGTGCCCGGCCACGGCCTGTTGCCCGCGGTCGAAGCGATGCCGCACGCGCGCCGTGGCTATGAAGAAGCGCGCGAAGCCGAACAGGAGTAGATGTGGCCGAGTCTGCGGTGCCGTTCCGCATCCTGCCGAAGCTCAACGACAAGAACCGCGACTTCTGGACTTCGGGCGCGCGCGGCGAGCTGCGCTTCTGGCGGTGCCAGGAGTGCGGGTCGTACTTGCATCCGCCGGCGCCGATCTGCCCGCGATGCCATTCGAAGCGCATGAAGACCGAAGCGGTGTCGGGGCGCGCGCGACGCTCGCGACGTATTCCGTGAACCACCAACCGTGGATGCCGGGCCCCGATCTGCCGTACATCGTCGCGATCATCGAAATCGTCGAGCAACCGTCGCTGCGACTCACGACGAACCTCGTCAACTGCGCGCCCGACGCCGCGCGCATCGGCATGCCCGTGCGCGTGGTCTTCGAGCATCATCCCGACGAAGACGGCGACATCTACCTTCCGTTGTTCGAGCCCGAGGCGTGAACGTGACCTTTGATCCGAACGACATCATCGAACGGCGCGCGTGCATCACGGGCGTCGGCCAGTCCGAGATCGGTCGGCGGCTGTTCCGCGATCCGCTCGAGCTCACTCTCGACGGGTGCCTCGCCGCGATCGAGCACGCGGGGTTGACGACGAACGACATCGACGGCCTGTCGACGTACCCGGGATCGATGGGCACTCCGCCGGGCTTCAGCGGCGCGGGCGCGTACGAGGTCATCGACGCGCTACGGCTGAAGTGCGGCTGGTACGGCAGCGGCATCGAGACCTCCGGCCAGCTCGGCTCGGTGATCAACGTGTGCCTCGCGGTTGCGTCGGGACTCGCGAACCACGTGTTGTGCTTCCGTTCCGTCTACGAGGGCACCGCGCAGGGCGACAAGGGCCGTGCCGCGGTGATGCCGGGCGCCGACGGCGGCGGCGGTGGCCGGATCCCGAAGGCGCAGGGCTACACGGAAGGGTTCCTGCCGTTCAGTGCGCCGTCGGCCGCGATCTGGATCGCGATGTTCGCGCAGCGGCACTTCCACCAGTACGGCACGACCCGCGAGCAGCTCGCATGGATCGCGTTGAACGGCCGCCGCAACGCGGAGCTCAATCCCAAGGCGATCTATCGCGATCCGATGACGTTCGACGAGTACATGTCGGTGCGGATGATCACCACGCCGTTCTGCCTGTACGACTGCGACGTGCCGTGCGACGGCGCGACCGCGGTCATCGTGTCGCGGCGCGATCGGGCCAAGGACATGCCGAACGCACCACTGCGTGTCGAGGCGGTCGGCGCGGGCATCGACGGCCGGCCGTCGTGGGACCAGTTCGACGACCTGTCGACGATGTCCAACCGCTTTCCCGGGAAGCAGATCTGGACGCGCACCGAGCTGAAGCCGGCGGATGTGCAGATGGCGCAGCTGTACGACGGCTTCTCGTGGATCACGATGTCGTGGCTCGAAGCGCTCGGGCTGTGCGGGATCGGCGAGAGCGGGCCGTTCATCGAGGGTGGTCAGAACATCGCGCGCGACGGCAAGCTGCCGCTCAACACCCACGGCGGGCAACTCTCGGCCGGCCGGTTGCACGGGTACGGCTTCCTGCACGAGGGCGCGACCCAGATGTGGGCCCAAGCCGGCGACCGCCAGATCGCGACCCCACCCGAGATCGGGATCATCGCGGCCGGCGGCGGCAACACGTGCGGCTGCCTCCTGCTCGTCCGCGAGTAGGTCGCGCAGCCTCCACCTGCGAGCGCAGCGAGCCGCACAGCAAGCGAAATGCAAAGCTCGTCGCGGTGGCGGAGCCGTCCGGAGGCGGTGGAGCCGCTCGCCGCATTTCGCGCAAGCCTCCACCTGCGAGCGCAGCGAGCCGCACAGCAAGCGAAATGCAAAGCTAGATCGCGAGCGTGGCCAATTCCTCGAGGTGGTCGCTCGCGGTGCCGAGCGTGACCGAGAGCGTGAGCAGACGCTTGTAGTACAGATGGATGTCGTGTTCCCACGTGCAGCCGACGCCGCCGAACACCTGGATGGCGGTCGCGCCGACGCCCGGGAGCGCGTCGGCCCCGAACGCGTGGGCGAGGGTCGCGGCGCGGTGCGCTTCATCCGGTGACGCGTGATCGAGTGCCCAGCACGCGTAGTAACCCGCCGCGCGGTCCGAGCTCGACCGTCCGCAGCATGTCGGCGCACAAGTGCTGCACGGCTTGGAACGAGCCGATCGGCCGGTCGAACTGCACGCGTTCCTTGGCGTACTCGACCGCGAGCTCCATCGCTCGCGCCGCGGCACCTACGCCGTCGACGACGTACGCGACGCCGAGCCGATCGATAGCGCGTGCGATCGCCGCCTCCGCGTTGTCGAGAACGATCTGCTGCGCGGCCGAGCTCTCGAACACCACGGTGGCCGAGTGGCGCGTTCCGTCGATCGTCGCCGACGGCTCGACGCGCGCCGACTCGGTTGTGAACACGGCGAGGTTGCCTTCGCGGTCGCGTGCAGTTACGACGAACACGTCGGCCGCGGCTGCGTCAGCTACGTGCACTTTGGCGCCGTCGAGCCGCCAGACGTCGTTGTCGGGCCGGGCCTGCACTGCGGGAGCGCGCCAGTCGTACCGACGGCCGGTCTCGAAGATGGCGAGCGCGCCGATCGCGTCGAGACCGGGTACGAGCGCGCGCGCCCCGATCGCCGACGACGCGTACGGCATCGGCGACACCGCCCGCCCGAGCTCTTCGAGGACGACCGCCGCGTCGACCATGCCCAGATCGAGCACACCGAGGTCCGCCAACCCCTTCCAGGCGTCGCGATCGAACGCGCCGGAGTCGTACGCGGCGCGCACCGACGGCATCGGTGCCCGGTCGGCGAGCAACGCACGCACCGACGTGCGCAACATCTCCTGCTCGGTCGAGAACTCGAAGTCCACGGGAGTCGGAAACTAGCGTGCACCGAATGCGCCTGCAGTACGCGCCGGAAGACGAAGCGTTCCGCGCCGAGCTCGACGCGTGGCTCGACGCGCATCAGCCGTCGGAAGCGCGCTTCGAGCAATCCAAGCTCTCGAGCGCGCACATGCCCGCGTGGGCACGCGAGTGGCAGCGCGCCTTGTTCGACGCAGGATGGCTCGTGCCGGGCTGGCCGCCCGATCTCGGCGGACGCAACGCGACACCCACCCAGCAGATGATCTATTTCGAAGAGATGAGCCGCCGCGAGATCATGCGCAGCGCAAACCCGCAAGGACTCGGGATCATCGCGCCGTCGATCAACGACTTCGGCACCGACGAGCAAAAAAAGCGCTTCCTGCTGCCGACGTTGCGCGCCGGAGATCTCCTGGTGCCTCGGAATGAGCGAACCGGGCGCCGGCAGCGACCTCGCGAGCCTGTCGACCCGTGCGGAGCTGCAAGGCGACGAGTTCGTCGTGAACGGTCAGAAAGTGTGGACGTCGGGCGCGCACCACGCCGACTGGTGCCTTTGCTTCGTGCGCACCGACCCGAACGCGCCCAGACACAAGGGCATCAGCGCGTTGATCATCGACACGACGTCGCCCGGCGTCGAGCGCCGCCCGTTCCCCGAGCTCACCGAGCCCGGCTTCAGCGACTTCAACGAGGTGTTCTTCACGGACGTGCGTGTTCCGAAGGAGAACTTGATCGGGCCTTTGCACGGCGGATGGCCGATCACGCAGGGCTCGCTCGCACACGAGCGCGCGATGCTTTGGATCACGTACGCGTACGACGTGCAGCGCGTGGTGAAGAAGCTCGTCGAGCTGGGTGACCACAAGACGCCAGAAGGAACGCGACTCGGTGACGACGCGCGCTTTCGCGACGCGGTCGCGGGCTTCTATGTCGACGCGCAGGCGCTGCTGACGATGGGGTATCGCGGCTTCTCGAAGTTCCTGCACGGCAAGGCCGCGCCCGAGCACTCCCTGCTCAAGCTGTACGGCAGCGAGTCGCTGCAGAAGGCGTTGCTGTACGGCGGCGAAGTCCTCGGCCTCGACGGCCTCGACGCCGACTTTCTCGGCCCGTCGCTGTGGCGCGCGGGTGCGTGGGGTGCGCAATACCTGCGTAGCTTCGGCGCCACGATCCCCGGCGGTACCAGCGAGATTCAGCGCAACATCATCGCCGAAAGGGTGCTCGGCCTCCCCCGCTGAGATCGTTTGGGCAGTTGTACGCCGCATCGCGCGTACTACTGCCCAAACGGTTCGCCCGGCTAGGTTTCGCGGCGATGGACTTCACGCCCCGCGAGGTCGACGACGAGCACGCGCAGCAGTACGTGCGCGAGGGGTTCTGGACCGACGAGAGCCTGGGCGCGCTCCTGGCGTCGGGCTTGCACGACGCGGCGTCCCAGGCGTTCACCGTGCGATCGGAGCGCAACTCGTATCGCGGCACGCTCGGCGACGTCGACGCGCTCGCCCGGCGTGTCGCCGCCGGTCTGCAACAGCGCGGCATCGGAGCCGGCGACGTCGTCGCGTTCCAGTTCCCGAACTGGCTCGAGGCCGCGGCGACGTTCTACGCGGTGACGTACCTCGGCGCGGTCGTCGTGCCGATCGTGCACTTCTACGGACCCAAGGAAGTGGGCTACATCCTGCGCAAGACGCGCGTGAAGGCGTTGGTCACCGCTGATCGCTTCGGCCACCAGGACTTCCTCGTCAACCTCGACTCGATGCAAGCCGATCTGCCCGACCTCGAGTGGGTTGCGGTCGTCGGCGACCTCGCGGGCCGCGACCACGTGCCGTTCGCCGATCTCGTCGCCGACAGCCCGATCGACGGGCCCGCACCGATCGATCCGCGCCGGCCCGCGTTGATCGCGTACACATCGGGCACCACATCGAACCCGAAGGGCGTCGTCCACTCGCATCGCACGATCACCGCGGAGATCCATCAGCTCGGCGGTATGCAGGCGAACCGGGGCACGCCGCCGTCGTTGACGGGTGCGCCGGTAGGCCACGGCATCGGCATGCTCGCCGCGTTGCTGATCCCCGTGTGGAGGCGCAGCGCGATCCATCTCATCGACGTATGGGACCCCGGTCGCGTGTTGCAAGCAATGCTCGACGAAGGCATCTCCGCCGGGCAGGGCTCGACGTACTTCTTGACGAGCTTGCTCGACCACCCCGACTTCAGCCCGGCGGCGCACGGCAGGCTGATGCCGTTCATCGGCCTCGGTGGATCTGCGGTTCCGGCCGCGGTCGGCGAGCGGTGTGGGAAGCTCGGGATCGAGACGTCGCGGAGCTACGGCTCGACCGAGCACCCGTCGATCACCGGCAGCTTTCCCGACACCCCGCACGCCAAGCGCGTCGCGACCGACGGCCGTCCACTCCCCGGCGTCGAGCTCCGTCTCGTCGACGACGACGGCCGCGACGTCGAGCGCAACGAGCCCGGCGAGATCTGGTCGAAGGGGCCCGACTGCTTCGTCGGCTACACCGACGCGCAGGAGACGACGAACGCGTTCAGCAGCGACGGCTGGTTCATGACCGGCGACGTCGGCGTGCTCGATGACGGCGGGTTCCTCACGATCACCGATCGCAAGAAGGACATCATCATTCGCGGCGGCGAGAACGTGAGCGCCGCCGAGGTCGAAGAAGTCCTGATGCGCGTGCCCGACGTCGCGGAAGTCGCGGTAGTTGCCGCGCCGGACCGGCGTCTGGGAGAAGTTGGCTGCGCGTTCTTCCGCATGCATCCCGGCGCTTCCCGCGCCGACGCTCGCGATGATTCGCGAGGCGTTGGAGCGGGCGGGCATGGCCCGCCAGAAATGGCCCGAGCACGTGCGCGAAATCGAGGAGTTCCCCCGCACGCCGAGCGGCAAGGTGCAGAAGTTCGTGCTGCGCCAGCAACTGGCCGCCGGCGGCTGAACCCGGTCGAGGCGGTGCCAGGCGCGGCGCACGCCCCGCGTGCGGCGACTTACTTCGCCGAGCGCAGCACGCGACCGGGGCGTGAGGCGAGCGCGTCGTCGTTGTTCGCGCCGTCCTCGCGGATGACCGTGCCGTTGACGACGACGTGCCGCACGCCTTGCGGCCGATCGGCGACCAGGCGCTCGCCGCCGGCGGGGAAGTCGCGGATGCGGCGCAGCGGGCCCGGGCGCGACCGTCGCGTCGTCGAACACGACGACGTCGGCCGCCTTGCCGGCCTCGAGAGTGCCGCGGTCGTGCAACCCGAACACGGCCGCGGGTTCGCCGGTCAACTTGTGTATCGCGTGCTCCATTGGCATCACGTGCTTGTCGCGCACCCAGTTTCCGAGCAGGTCTGTGGCAAAGCACGCGTCGCAGAGCTGGCTGATGTGCGCGCCCGAGTCGGCCAGCCCGAGCAACACCGTGTCCTGCGGCAGCAACTCGGCGATCGCGTCGGGATCGTTGTTGGCGAGCACGCTCGTGAACCGCGCCTCGAGGTTCTCGTCGAGCGAGATGTCGAGCATCACGTCGAGCGGTGTGTCGCCGCGCTCGGCCGCGACGTCGACGACCTTACGATCGACGAGCTCCGGATGCTTCGACGTCTCGGCGACCGTCAGCGAATCGAAGTTGACGGGCAACGCGCCGCGCCGCCCACTGAGCTCTTCCCACGCGCGTGCGCGCCACGCCGGGTCGCGGTACGCGGCCCTGCGCTCTTCGACCGGTCGGTCCATGAGCTCTTGGAACGTGCTGCGCATGTTGAACGTGAACGGCTCGGCCAGGTTCATCTGGAACGTGAGCGGGCGGCACGAGACCTGCGGCCACACCTCGATGCCGCCGGCGCGCGCCGCCTTGTTCGCGGCCATGATCTTCTCGTGCCACGGATAGCCCTTGACGGTGAGAAGCGCGGTCCATGTCACGGGCCGCTGCGCGTGTTGCTGCAAGCCGTACACGTCGTCGTGCTTCACCTTCTCGCCCGGCAGCAGCGCGATCACGCCTTTGCCCGCGTCGCGCACCGGCTCGAGCAGCGCGCGCAGCTCGTCGATGCCGGCGACGCGTGAGGGTACGGGGCGTCCGTTCGCGCCGCTGTGCGTCGGTGACGAGCTGGTCGCGAACCCGGCCGCGCCCGCGTCCATCGACGACGCGACCACCTGTTGCATGGCTCGCAACTCGTCGCCGGTCGCTTCGCGCTCGTACCCCTCTTCGCCCATCACGTAGATGCGCACGGCCGTGTGGCCGACGTAGCACGCGTAGTTGAGCAACGTGCCCCGTTGCTCGATCGCGTCGAGATACTGCGGGAACGTCTCGAAGTCGTCCCAGGGCACGCCTTCGAAGAGTGTGTCGGGCGCCATGTCCTCGACGTGCTGCAGCGTGCGCACGAGGAGCTCGCGGTGCTGCGGCCGCACCGGCGCGATCGAGAAGCCACAGTTGCCGGCGACGACGCTCGTGACGCCGTGCCAGCTCGACGGTGTGAGCGCCGGATCCCAGAACACCTGCGCGTCGTAATGCGTGTGAATGTCGATGAACCCCGGGGCCACGATGTGGCCGCTCGCGTCGAGCTCACGCGCGCCGCCGACCGGCACCGTGTCGCCGACCGCCGTGATCACGCCGTCGCATGATCGTCAGGTCGGCTCGCCGGCCGGGCGCGCCGGTGCCGTCGATGATCGTGCCCCCGCGAATCACCACGTCTGCAGTCATGGGAGATGCCCTCCGGTGCCGCGGTCGGGACCGCGCCGATCCTACAGTTGACGTGCGTGTCAGGTTCGGGCGACGCTGGCAAACGTGGGAGACGACAGCGCGCCGGCCGAGGACGCGGCCGACCGCTGCGGAGGCGGCGACGACAATCGATCGATCCAGTCGGGAGCGGCGCGTGGATTCGACGGGTGGAAGCGTGACGACCGGGCTGCCTTCGACGATGCCGGCGGCGCTCTTCATGGGAAAGCGCGACGTGGCCGTGGAGCAGGTGCCGACGCCGGAACCCGAAGCGGGCGAGCTGCTGCTCGAGGTCAGCCACTGCGGGATCTGCGGCTCGGATCTCCACTTCCTCATCGAGTGGGGGATGATCGGCGGCCGCGAGGGCTCGATCGAAGGCCACGAGTTCTCGGGCACCGTCGCCGCGATCGGCGAGGGCGTGACCGGTTGGAATGTCGGCGATCGGGCGATCGGCGGCCCGTCGCCCAAGTGCGGTCGCTGCGAGTACTGCCTGGCGAACCGCGTCTCGCTCTGCGCCGAGCGCGGACGAGTCGGCACCGGCGGCAAGAAGTGGATGGGCGCGTTCGCGCAGTACAAGCTCGTCAACGCCGCGCAGGCTTTTCACGTGCCCGACGGACTCTCGATGAAGCACGCGGCGCTCACCGAGCCGCTCGCGGTGGCGCTGCACGGCATCACCCGCGGCGGCGGCGCGCGTCCGGGCATGCGCTGGCTCGTCACCGGCGGCGGACCGATCGGGTTCCTCAGCGTCGCGGCGCTGAAGGCGCTCGGTATCGACGACATCGTCGTGAGCGAACCCAAGCAGCGGCGGCGCGAGCTGTGCGAGAAGCTCGGCGCGCGCACGGTCGACCCGCACGAGCTTCCGACGCCGGCGATGCCGCACGACATGATCGACGAGCCGTTCGACGTCGTGCTCGAGTGCTCGGGCAACGGCCGCGCGCAAGAGTCGGCGCTCGCGCAGTTGAAGCGCGCCGGCACGCTCGTGCTCGTCGGGGCGGGCATGGCGCGCCCGAAGTTCGATCCGAACCGGATCTTGCTGAACGAGCTCGTGATCACCGGCGCGTACGTGTACGACCACGACGGCTTCCCGCGTGCGCTCGAATTGCTGGCGTCGAACACGATGCCGAACGACCTGCTGGTCGAGCAGGACGACTATCCGCTCAATCGTCTGCTCGACGCGGCCGTCGGCCTGTTCGAAGGTGACCTTGCGGCCAAGGCGATGGTCGTCCCCCGACGTCGAGTGAGAGGGAGTGTCCGATGAACGGTCCGGAGTTCGCGTCGCGCAAGCCGCGCTTCAACCATGTGGCGATGAGCCTCCCCGCCGAGTCGCTCGACGAGGAGCACAGGAAGCTGCGCGCCGATTTCTACGGCGACGTCTTCGGATTCTTCGACATCCCGATGATGACGATCGACCGGAAGCGTCAGGTCTTCCAAGTGCACAACATCGAGCAGTTCCTGTTCCTGATCGCCGACGACGACGGCTCGTCGATGGCGTGCCCGCGCCTCGACCACTTCGGCTTGTCGGTCGGTGCGGAGTCGGAGCTCGACGACATCCTCGCCCGCGCGAAGACATGGAAGGACCGCGACGACCGCGTCGACATCATCGACAAGAAGACCGACGACCACGGCATGCTCGCGATCACGAGCATCTACGTGAAGTACCTCCTGCCGATGATGGTCGAGATCCAGTGGTGGGACTACAAGCCGGAGCAGGCAACCACGTGACAGCGCCGTTGCAGTTCGGCGCGTTCGCGCCGCAAGGCTGGAAGCTCGAGTACGACGGTTGGAGCGCGGCCGATGCGTGGGCGCGCACCAAGGAGCTCGCGCAGCTCACCGAGCGGCTCGGCTACCACCACCTCTGGGTGTACGACCACTTCGAGACCGTCCCGACGCGCGAACCGACGCACGTGTTCGAAGCGTTCACGACGCTCGCCGCGCTCGCGCAGCACACGAGCACGATCAAGCTCGGCCAGATGGTGACGTGTGTGGCGTACCGCAACGCGGGTCTGCTCGCCAAGGAAGCGGCGTGCGTCGACGTGTTCTCGGCCGGCCGGTTGATACTCGGGCTCGGCGCGGGCTGGTACGAGCGGGAGTACCAGGCGTACGGGATCCCGTTCCCGCGTCCCGGCGTGCGGTTGCAGGTCCTCGAGGAGACGCTCGAAGTCGTGAAGCGCCTGTGGACCGAGGAGACCGTGACGTACCAGGGCAAGCACCTGACGTTCGACGGCGCGTACTGCGATCCGAAGCCGTTGCAGCAGCTGCCGGAGCTCTGGATCGGCGGCGGCGGCGAGAAGGTGACGCTGCGCATCGAGGCGCGTCACGCCGACAAGACGAACTGGCAGGTCGGCCTCGAAGGCTTCGTGCGCAAGTCGGATCTGCTGCGCGGATACTGCGACGAGATCGGACGCGACTTCGACACGATCGTGCGCACTCACGGACCCGACTGCCGCATCTTCGATACCGAAGCCGATCTGCACGCGTGGTTGGAGTCGCCGACCGGGCGGATCGCTGCGACGCGGTGGCGCTCCGCACGACGCGTACGTCCGCGACAACCTCGTCGGGACGGTCGAGCAGGTTGCGGAGAAGACGCAGGCGTTCGTCGACGCCGGCTGTCGCGAGTTCGTGTTGTGGTTCCGCGACTTCCCGTCGTCCGAGAGCATGGAGGCTTTCGCACGCAACGTCGTGCCTTTGATCACGCCGTGACGGGCAGCGGACGATAGCGTCTGCATCCGTGACGGCTCTGTCCGACGCGCCGGCACTCGACCCGCCGGCGCCGGCGCCTGCGCTTCCTCGCGCGACCACCGTGGATCCTTGCGTCGGGTGTGTTCGTCGGGGTCGGCTCGCTGTTCTTCTTTTTCTACACGCGTTCCGACATGTGGCTCGACGAAGCGCTGTCGGTCAACGTCGCGCGCGTCCCGCTCTCGGGCCTCACCGACGCGTTGCGGCACGACGGCGCGCCACCGCTGTACTACCTGCTGCTCAAGGGCTGGATGGCGCTGTTCGGTACGGGCGACATCGCTGTTCGTTCGCTCTCGGGCGTGTGCATGGTCCTGGCGGTCGTCGTGACCTTCTGTGCCGCGCGGCGGCTCGGCGGGCGACAGCTCGCGTGGTACGCCGCGCTCGTCATCGCTGCCAGCCCGTACGCGATCCGATACGCGACCGAGGCGCGCATGTACGCGCTCGAGATGCTGTTGATCGCATGCGGGATCCTCGTGTTCAGCCGCACGGTCGAGCAAACCGACGAACGGGCGGGCGGCGCCGTTCGCGTTCATCGTCGCCGCCGGTCTGTACACGCATTACTGGAGCTTCTACTTGCTGCCGGTCGTCGTGGCGTTGCTCGGCAGGATGTTGTGGCGGGGCAACGACCGCGTCGCGGCGCGCAAGCTGTTGATCGCAACGGTCGTCGGCATCCTCGCGTTCGTGCCGTGGCTCCAGGTGTTCCTCTACCAGAGCGAGCACACAGGAACGCCCTGGGGAACGGCCGTGCTGCCCTCCCTGCCGTACGGGTACACGCTGCGCGACTTCGCGGGCGGTGCGACGTTCGGGACCGAAGTGCAGGAAGGCTGGCTGCTGTTCGTCGTCATGTTCGTCCTGTGGTTCCTGGGCATCTTCGGCAAGGGGATCGACGAGCGGCGTATCGAAGTCGACCTCGTGCCCCGCAAGGACATGCGGGCGATCGCGTTCATGGGCGTCGTCGGGCTCGCGGTCGCGCTCAGCCTCGACTACCTCGCCGGCGGCGCGTTCCAGTCGCGCTACGGCTCGATCGTGTTCCCGTTCTTCGTGATCCTCGCGGCGCGCGGGCATCACGACCGTGTACAACGCGCGCGTTCGGATCGCGATCGTGGTGGTGCTCGTCGCGCTCGGGTTCGTCGGCGGCATACGGAATGTGTTCACGCAACGCACGCAGGCCGGCGAGGTCGCGGCGGTGCTGCGACACGAGGCGCAGTCCGGGCGACCTCGTCGTGTACTGCCCCGACCAGGTCGCGCCCGCCGGTGCACCGCCTCGCGCCGGCGGGTCTCGACGAGATCGTGTATCCGAGCGCCGCCGGTCCCGAGCGCATCGACTGGGTCGACTACAAGGCACGCTTGCGCAAGGCGAACGTGGGCGCGTTCGCCACCGCGGCACTGGCACGGGCCGGCAGCCACAACCTCTGGTACGTGCGCGCGCCCGGCTACGCAGACGCACAAGGTCGTCTGCGAGCAACTCGATGCTGAGTTCGAAGCCGCGCGGCCGCACGTCCCGCGCACGCTGTCGAAGCCGGAGGTGTTCGAGAAGCCGCAGCTCGAGCAGTTCGAACCGCTCCGCGCGGCGCCGCGAGGCTGAGTGCCCGAACGTCGTGACGCCGCGCGCGGTGCTGGTGCCGTTCATCCTGTCTCGGGTGATTGTCATTGGAACGCTGCTGGTCGCTCGGCACGTGATGACGACAGTGCACGTGGACGCGCAGTACCGGCAACAAGCGTCGCTGCTCGGTTGGGACGCAGGTTGGTATCGCGACATTGCGCCGCGGCGGCTACGACGGCGTCGCGCGCGAAGGTCTCAGATTCTTCCCGCTGTTCCCGCTCGTCGCGCGGGTCGCCGCGTGGCCGCCCGGGATCACCGCCGGCGCGGCGGTGGTCATCGTCGCGAATGCGGCCGCCTTGACCTTGGGTTTCGCCGTGCGCACGCTCGCGCTCGAGGAACGACCCGACGGCGACGTGGCGCGGCGCGCCGTGTGGCTCCTGTATCTGGTCCCGCCCGCGTTCGTGCTGGTCATGGGGTACGCGGAGGCGTTGTTCATGACCGCGACGGCTGTTGCGCTGCTCGCGTTGCGGCGCCGGAGTTGGCCGCTCGCGGCCGGCCTTGCCGTCGTCGCGAGCTTGACGCGTCCGCTTGGCATACTGCTCGCCGTGCCCGCGCTCGTCGAAGCCGTGCGGACACGCGCGAGCGCACGGCCCTCGCGCCCGTGGTCGCGCCCGTGGCGGGAACACTTGCGTATCTCGCGTGGGCGCATGATCGCACCCACGACTTCTGGTACCCGCTGCGGGTCCAGCAGGATCCGACGCGCCGCGGTCGCTGGCTGGATCCGTTCCGCGCCGTCGGCCACGCAGCCGCCGAGCTGTTCTCGGGCGACCACGTGAGCGCGGGCATGCACGCGGTCGCGGCGGTCGTGTTCGCGGTGTTGCTCGTCGTGTTGTGGCGGCGGTGGCCGCTGTCGTTCTCGCTCTACGCGAGCGTCGCGCTCGTCATCGCCCTGGGGAGCCGCAACCTCGATTCGCTCGAGCGCTACGGCCTCGCGACGGTTCCGTTCGTGCTCGCCGCCGCGGATGTCGTCGCCGATCCGTTCTGGGAACGAGTTGTGCTCGTGCTCGCCAGTGCCGGTCTCGTCGCCGCGAGCGTGCTCGCGTTCAGCGGAGTGCTCGTGCCGTGAAGTTCGGTCGCATCTTGTTGCTCATCGTGCTCGTCGCGTTCGGTGTGCGGCTCGTGTACGTGACGTTCGGCAAGGCCGGGCCGTGCCGGGTGTACGTCAACGGCAACTACATCGCGAGCTCGCCGACGAAGTGCCTGCGCGGTGACGAGATCTATTACAACAGCCAGGCGAACGGGCTCGCCGAGGGACGCGGCTACAACGAGCCGCTGTGGTCGGTGCTGCACCCGGGCGCGAAGGCGCCGCCGGCTGCGGACCACCCGCCGCTCACGGTGTTGACGCTCACGCCGGTGTCGTGGCTCGTCGACCATCCGCCGCTGTCGTGGGTCATCGACGAGCCGCTCGCGGATCACGCCGCGAGCACCGTTACGCGATGGCGGTGCTCGGGACGCTGCTCGTGTTCCTGATCGGGCTCTTCGGACGGCGCATCGGCGGCGACACCGTGGGATTGATCGCTGCCGGCATTGCCGCGCTCAGCCCGAACATCTGGGTGAACGCCGGCCTCGTGATGTCGGAGACGGTGACCGGCCTGACCGTGATCGCCGCCCTGTGGGCGGCAATCGCGCTCTGGGACGAGCCGAGACTGTTTCGCGCCGCCGTGCTCGGCGCGTGTTGCGGCCTCGCGGCGCTGGCGCGCGCCGAGCTCTTGTTGTTCGTGTTCCTCCTCGGCACCGTCATCGCCGTTCGCGCGGTCCGGCAGTGGTCGGACCGCAGCCGCGCTGGCCGTCGCGTCCGTCGCCGTGTCGCTGCTGGTCATCGCGCCCTGGGTGCTGTTCAACTTCGGACGATTCGCGGATCGCACGGTCTTGTCGACCAACGACGGCGTCGCGCTCGCGGGCTCGAACTGCGATCCGGTCTTTCACGGCGACGACATCGGGTTGACGAACCTCGGCGAGTGCCTCTTCCCGGTTCCGTCCGGGGACCAGTCGCAGGTCGAGAAGGCGTACCGCACACGCGCGTTCGACTACATGAGCGATCACAAGGGCCGGGTCCCGATCGTCATGCTCGCGCGCGTGGGACGGGTGTGGAGTGTGTTCCGACCCCAGGACATGCTCGCCTTCAACACCGGCGAAGACCGGGAGCGCTGGGTGACGGGTCTCGGGTTGATCGTGTTCTATCCGACGCTGGTCGCCGCGATCGCGGGCGGCGTAGTGCTCTGGCGACGACGACAGCGGCGCACGCTGTGGGTGCTCGCCGTCCCCGCGATCGTGGTGACGGTCAGCGCCGCGCTCACGTACGGCCAGACGCGATTCCGAGCGGCCGCCGAGCCGTCGCTCGCGTTGCTGGCGGCGTTCGCGCTGGCAGCGTTGATCGCGTCGCGGCGCAACACGTCGCCGACCGACACGATGGTCGAACCCGTACCGGTCGAGGCCGCTACACCGTGACGGCCTCGACCCGGGCTTCGGGGGCCGGCACGGGAGCTCGTCGCAGCGCGGTCGGCAGTCGGGCGAACGCGATCGCCGCGATCACGTAGACGGCGAAGGCGAGACCCTGCACCGTGCGGAACCCGAGCGACATCGACAGGATCGTGGTGAGCACCGAGCCGATCACCGAGAAGAACCCGTTCACGGCCCACGCCCATGCGACGTACTCCTCGCCGTGCTCGGTGAGCGCGCCGACACGGACGAGACCGAGCGGCATGAACATGCCGAGACACAAACCGAGCGGGAAGAGCACGACGATCGAGACTCCGATGCGAACGCCGACGCTCATCTCGAGCAGCGAACCGGTGAGCAAACCGGGCAGCGCGAACAGGTAGAAGACCGTCAACAACGCCAGCACGCCGAGCACGAACGGCATCGCGCGCCCGGGATCGCCCGCGAGCCGCCGGCTCAGCAGCGCCCCGACGCCCGTCGAGGTGAGGATCGCGGCCAGCGTGACGGTGAGCGAAAGGGTGGGATAGCCGAGGAACAGCACGAGCCGCTGGATCATCGTGATTTCGAAGAACATGAATCCCAGACCGAGCGCGGCGAAGTACACGGCCGACGTGGCCTTCGCGGGGAGCGCCGACCATTTGCGCCGCACGGCCCAGAAAGGTGCGAGCAAGAAAATCGCCGCGTACACGATCGAGATCCCGAGCAACAGGAGCAGGACGCGTTCGCCGATCACGTCCTCGGGGTCGTGCACGTCGAGCGACTCGCCGATGTGACGGATGACGTTGCCGAACTTCGAGAAGTGCCAGAAGTACGGCGCGTTGTCGGAGACCGGACCGATGTTGCGCGACGAGCTGCTTGACGATCTTGGCGACGTCGTCGTCGGTGCCGCGCGCGAGCTCGGCTCACGTATGTGATCGCCGAAGTTGTGACCGGGCGCCGCGATCGGCTTGTGGTCGGGCAACTTGGCGACGCCGGCCAGGAACCCGTCGGTCTCGGCCGGCGTGAGCGCGGTGCGCTTGACGATGATCGTCGACAGGTCACCGAACGGCGTGTCCTGGTACGCGATCAGCAGGTGGTTCGGCGCATCTTTGATGCCCAGCTCCTCGAGCGCCTTGCGTGCCGTGACCACGTAGCGGCTCGTGCGGTTCGGTGAAGTCTCGAAGCTGAGCTCGCCGAACTGCACCGCCATGATTCCGTTGTCGGTGAGGTGCTCCAGCGTCGTCTTGATCATCTGCTTCGTGTACAGGTAGCTCTCCGACAGCACGAACGCGCCCGACGATGCGGCGTTCGTCGCGGCGTAGCTGTCGGGCGCGACGTACCAGACGAGGTCGTACTTCTTGTCGCTGCGCGCGAGGTAGGTGCGGCCGTCACCTTTGGTCAGGTGCACGTCGGGGCGATCGGCGAGGTGTCCGGTGTAGTCCGCGAACGTCTTGTAGGGCTTGTGCGCGCTCTGACGCGGACGGGTTGGTCCCGTGAGCAACCGTGTCGTCACGGGATTGAGCTCTACTGCATCGATGTCGGGCGCATGGAAGTACAACGACGACAGGATCTCCTGGCCGCCCGCCGAGCCGATGATGAGCTCGTGCGGCGGGGAAGTGCCCAGCGTGCGGAACGGCAGCGAACGCGGATCGGTCTCGTACTTCGTGAGCGTGGACGCGTTGCCGTTGAACCGGCGGATCCCGGAACCGAAGGTGCCATCGTGCACGAGCAGGTAGTCGGAGTCGTCGGGCTTGGTCTGCACGACGTCGACGCGGAACACCGGGCCCCAGTTGGAGTACAGCGCGCCCTTCGCCTCGAGCTTCGTGTTCTCGGGCCGCACGTCCGGAGCGGTGAGGCCGAGGTTGGCGACGGGAAGGATCAACAGCGCCGCCGCGATGGCGGCGAGCCCGAAGCCGATCGAGCGCGGCGCGCTGAAGAGCACTCCTACGATCGCGAAGATCAGCGCCGCGAGCATGATCACCCGCGGTGGTCCGTTGTGCCACGAGATCAGGGGGATCGCAACGATGCAGCCGAGCGCGGCACCGATCAGGTCGGAGAAGTACATGCGGCCGACGCCGTCGCCGGCGCGACCGAGCAGCACCGACACGATGACGCCGAACGCGATGAACGTCGCGAAGATCGCAAAGCAGATCGTGGAAAGAAGGAACAGGTTCCAGAACGACGAAGCGCTTCCGTACTCCCAGATCGCGATGGTGTTGACCGGGAGGCGTGCGATGACGAGATAGCCGATCGGGACGCTGATCGCACCCCAGATCGCGGCGGTCGCGATAATGCGTTCCGTCGTCGCCCGGCGAATACGGGAGGAGATCGCAACGAGCACGCCACCGGATCCGATGCCGAGCAGCGCGAGCCCGATGACCAGGTACGTGTAGTAGTACCAGAGCTTGTACGAGACGATGCGTGTGTAGGCGACCTCGAGAAGGAGGCCGGCGAGGCTGACCAGGAAGATGGCGAGCCAGCGCGGCAGGCGACCCGTGTCGCCGCGAGGCGCAGTCGCAGTCATCGTCAGTCTCCCCCAACCGGTATGCGAGCGATTGAGCCGGCCTCGGCGGCAGGCGGATGGTACTGCAACGACCGGCCGACACGACTGCGCGCCGCGCCTGCATGACGGTCACCGACCAACGCGCAGAGAGCGTACGCGAGGCCGCCTACATCAGCGGACTCGACGGGCTGCGAGCCATCGCGGTCGCCGCGGTCATCGTGTACCACTTCGCACCGTCGGTGCTCCCCGCCGGCTTCCTCGGCGTCGACGTGTTCTTCGTGGTATCGGGCTTCCTGATCGCGCGGCTGCTCGTCGGCGAAGCCGGACGCACAGGACGCGTGTCGCTTCCGAGCTTCTGGGGGAGGAGGGCGCGCCGCCTTCTCCCGGCGCTCGCGACGATGACCGTCGCCGTGTGCATCGCGGCGGCGATCAACTTCTCCGACACCGAGATCCACGACGTGCGCGCGCACGCGCTCTCGACGTTGTTCTACTGCGCGAACTGGGTGATCAATCGCGGGCAGGGCTACTTCGCAACCGTCGGACGCCCATCGCCGTTCCTGCACATCTGGTCGCTCGCAGTCGAGGAACAGTTCTATGTCGTCTTGCCGATCATCGTGTTCTGCACGCGTCCGCTGCTCGTGCGCAAACCGGTCGCGTGCGCAGTCGTCGCGCTCGGCGGCGCGCTCGCGTCGACGATCTGGATGGCGGCACTCGTCTCACCGGGCGACGATCCCTCACGCGCGTATCTCGGCAGCGACTCGCACGCGATGGGCCTCCTCGTCGGCGTTGCGCTCGGCATACTCGTGGGCGCCGGGAGCCCGTGGCGCGACTGGCAGGTGCGCGCACAGGCACACGCGACCGCCGTGCGGTGGTCGGCCGCGGTCGCGACCATCGTGCTGGTCGGTGTCGTCTTGACCATGCGGCTCGCCGGCGCGGGCACCTACGGGCTGTACCACGGCGGGTTCCTCGCGTTCTCGATCGCGACCGGGGTGATCGTCGCGGGCTTGGCGCTGCTTCCGGCAACGCCCTTTTCGCGCGCTCGGCACGCCGGCGCTCGTCGCGATCGGCCTGCGCTCGTACTCGCTGTACTTGTGGCACTGGCCCGTGCGTGTCTTCATCGGGCCGACGTTCGTGGGCGGCGTGCCCCTGTTCCTGACGCGCCTTGCGGTCTCGGTCGTGCTCGCCGAGTTGTCGTTCCGTTTCGTCGAACGGCCGTTCCGTACCGGCTCGATCGCACGCCGGATGGGAAGCCGCGGCGCGGTCGCATACTTCGCATTGCTCGTGCTGATCACAGGCGCGCTGGTGACGACGGTCGCGAGACCGGAGCCGCTGCCGCCCCACGACCTGTCTGGGTTCGTCGCCGACCCGTCGTTGCGGCGTATCGACACCTTTGGTGACTCGACCGCATTCGTGTTCGGATACAGCGGCCAGTTGCACAGCAAGGAGCTGGGCATCACCATCGGCGGCGACGCCAATCTCGGTTGCGGCATCGTGCAGGCCGAGCACTACAACGGCGATGTCGTCTTCGCGAACCCCGACTATTGCAAGGGGTGGGAGGAGCGCTGGCGGCTGAAGCTCCTCGCCGAGCCCAATGCGCTGGTCCTGTTGATGGGCGGCGCGTGGGACGTGCTCGATCATCAGATCGACGGTCAGCGCGTGCGCTTCGGCACGCCCGAATGGACGGGTCTCGTCACGGCTGCGTATCGCGACGCCCTGCGTGTGCTCACCGAAGGCGGCCGCACCGCGTACTCGTGGGAGGTACCGTGCTACGGCCCGGGCGATCCGAGCGCGCCGATACCGGATCGCGGCAGTCCGGAGCGTATCGACGCCGTCAACGCGATCTTCCAACAACTGTCGCGCGAGATGCCGCACGTCGAGCTCGTGCACTGGCGCGAGCTCGTGTGCCCCAACGGACGTCGCGTCGAGAAGATCGACGGAGTGCAGCTCTGGGAGCCCGACAACGTGCATCTGAAGGAAGGCGGTGCGGTGATCGTGTGGAAGTGGTGGCTCCGCCAGCTCCCGGCCGCGCCGTGAGCGCCGCGAGCGCGGCGAGCGCGGTGCCGCATCGGTGGCCGGCGGCGATCGTCGTCTAACCTCCTGCTCCGTCTCCGCGATGTCTTCCTCCGCGCCTTCTTCCTCGTCTCCCTCGTCGTCCACCGCCGCCGGAACATTTGTCAGCGATCATCTGCGGCTGCTCTCGCTCAGCTTCCTCATGCTGTTCGTGGAGCTGGCGCTCATCCGGTGGGCAGGTTCGAACGTCGTGTACCTGTCGTACTTCTCGAACTTCGTGCTGCTCGGCAGCTTCCTCGGGATCGGCATCGGGTTCCTGCGCGCGCAGAGGAAGGTGAACCTTTTCCCGTACGCGCCCCTCGCGCTGGCGGCGCTGATCGCCTTCGTTCGGTTCTTCCCGGTGCGGATCAAGAGCACGAGTGGCGACGTCATCTTCTTCGGAGAGCTGCACAAGAGTGGTCCGCCGCGCTACCTCGTGCTCACGGTGATCTTCATCGTCGTCACGATCGCGATGGCGTTCATCGGCGAAGGTGTCGCGCGCGCGTTCGCGAGGTTCGAGGCGCTCGAGGCATACCGGCTCGACCTGCTGGGCAGCGTCGCGGGCATCGTCGCGTTCACCGTGTTGTCGTTCCTCGGCGCGCGCCCGATGATGTGGGGGGCGATCGTCGTCGTCGTGCTGGTGCTGTCGTACTGGCCGCGTGTGCAATGGTGGCAGGCGCTCGGTCTCGTCGCGTTCCTCGCGATCCTCGTCGCGGAGTCGTTCGCGTCGGGTACCAGCTGGTCGCCGTACTACAAGATCGAGGTCAAGAACGACCCGGCCAACAGCGCGAACGCGAAGGCGGTGTACGTCAACGGTCTTCCGCACCAGGTGATCCAGCCACCCGACGTCGGCAATCGACTCATCTACGCACGGTCGTACGAGCGCACCGCCGTGCCGCAGCTCGACGACGTGCTGATCATCGGGGCCGGCACGGGTACCGACGTCGCGGCTGCGCTCGAACGCGGGGCGCGCCGCGTCGACGCAGTCGAGATCGACCCGAAGTTGTACCGGCTCGGCAAGAAGCTGCACCCGAATCGGCCGTATTCCGATCCGCGTGTCCACGTGCACATCGACGACGGCCGCGCGTACTTGCAGCGCACGAACCACAAGTTCGATTTGATCCTGTTCGCGTTGCCGGACTCGCTCACCCTTGTCGCGGGTCAGTCGAGCCTGCGGTTGGAGAGCTATCTCTTCACGAAGGAAGCGATGGAGGCCGCGCGCGACGCGTTGAAGCCGCACGGCGCGTTCAGCATGTACAACTACTACCGCGAACGCTGGCTGCTCGACCGGCTCGCGGGCACGCTCGACGAGGTGTACGGCCGGCCGCCGTGCATCGACGACCAAGGCGCCGCGATCGGTCACCTCGCCTTCCTCGAGGCCGCCCGGGATCCTTCGGTGTTGCGTTGCGACGGCGTCTGGGTCACGCAGACGTCACCCGTGCCGAAACCGGCGACCGACGACCATCCGTTCCCGTACCTGCGCGACAGCACGCTGCCCGGCTTCTACGTCGCGACGATCCTGCTGATCCTGCTCGCGTCGATCCTCATGATTCGCGTCGCCGCGGGGCCGTTGCGGCCGATGGCGCGCTACACCGACCTGTTCTTCATGGGTGCTGCGTTCTTGCTGTTGGAGACGATGAACGTCGTACGGTTCGCGTTGCTCTTCGGCACGACGTGGGTCGTCAACGCGCTCGTGTTCCTCGGGGTGTTGCTGAGCGTGTTGCTCGCCGTCGAGGTCTCGCGGCACATCACGTTCAAGAGGCCGGCGCGCCTGTACGTGCTCTTGATCGCCGCGCTCGCCGTCGCGTTCGTCGTGCCCTCGAGTTGGGTGCTGTCCCTGGCGGTGCCGCTGCGCTTCCCCGTCGCCGTCGTGCTCGCGTTCGCACCGATTTTCACTGCGAACCTCGTGTTCACGCAGCGGTTCAAGGACGTCGGCTCGTCGACGGTTGCGTTCGGTGCGAACCTGCTCGGTGCGATGGTCGGTGGGCTGCTCGAGTACGGGTCGCTGCTCGTCGGCTACCGCGCCCTGCTGATCGTGGTCGCGGTGTTGTACGGGTGCGCGTTCGCGTTCGGCCGCCAGTACCTGAACGCGCCGGTCGCCGCCGCGTAGCCACGTCGGTGCCTTGCCGCGGCCGGCCGTCCATGCCAAGGTCGATTCGTGCGCATTGAGCCGTCGGTCGCGGGCGCCGCGGTCGACCCCCGGCGCGACCAGTTCCCGTGCTTCGACGGCATACGCGCGATCGCGGCGTTGATGGTCATCGTCTACCACTCGGTGTTCTTCGCCTCGTGGTTCCGCACGCCCGGCGGCACCGTGTTCTGGGTCCTCGACGCCGGCGTGTGGATCTTCTTCGTGACGTCGGGCTTTCTGCTGTACCGCCCGTTCGCGGATGCGCATCTCAACGGGCGACCGCGCGGCGGCACCGCGACCTACGCGCTTCGCCGCGTGACACGCATCTATCCCGCGTATTGGGCGGTGCTCGCGTTCTTCACGTTCGTCGTGCCGCGCGTGCAGATCGTCGGCACCGACGGGTTCTTGGTCAACGTCACGCTCACCAAGACGTACGTGCACGAAGCGAACCCGTTCCTGATCGGTCTGCCGCCGGCATGGAGCCTGGTCGTCGAGGTGTCGTTCTATGCGTTCCTGCCGATCTACGCGGCGTTGATCGGCGCCGTCGCCACACGCGGCCGGGCGCTCCTCGTCGAGCTCGCGGGCCTGGCAGGGCTCGCGGTCGTCGGTCTCGCCGCGATCGGCGCGATCGCCGCGGGAGTCGACGCGCCGTGGATGACCATCCTGCCGCAACACATCCTTGCGTTCGCGTTGGGCATGTTGCTCGCGGTCGTGAGCACGCAATCATGGAGCGCGAGCACACAGGCGACCCTCGAACGGTGGGGGAGCGCGTCGTGGATGTGGTGGAGCCTCGCCGCGGTGTCGCTCGTTGCCGTACCGCTCGTGTTCCGCGTCGAGCCGTTCGAGGCGATGAGCACGACGCAGGGCATCGCGCGCGACGTGCTGCGCACCTTCGTCGGGTTCTTCGTCGTGATCCCGGCGGTGCTCGGCGTGCAGGATCGCGGGCCGATCCGCCGCGGCCTGCGGACGCGACCGCTCGTGTTCCTCGGCTCGATCAGCTACGGCATGTACCTCTGGCACTGGTTCCTCCTGCGGATCGTGCTCGAGGACTGGCTCGATTGGCCGTTGCAGAAGGGCAACTGGGTGACGCTCCTCCTGCTCACGCTGCCGCTGATCGTCGCGTCCGCGGCCACGAGCTGGTACGTGCTCGAACGGCCGATCCTGCGATCGGTTCGGAGGATCGGGCGCGGGCGTAGGCCGCGGCTCGCAACCCCCGGCCGCGATCACGCGACCGACCGTGTCCACGACGTCTAGCCCCGGCGCCGACACGGCCGCGGGCGAGGTCGCCGCGCCACGCGCGCCGGGCAACCTCGCGATCGTCGCCGAGATGAGCGCGTACGTGGTCGCGATCGCACTCACGTTGTGGCCGATCGTCCTGCACGCTCGCGACCAGCGCGCTCGGCGCGGGCGACGACGCGCGTTACTACATCTGGCTCGGGTGGCGTGTCGGGCGACTGATCGGCCATGGGACGCTCGTGCCGTGGCACATCACCGACGTGATCGTGCCGTTCGGCGGTCTCGACCTCCGCCTGCTCGACGGATACCTCCCGACATATGTCGCAGGTCTGTTCAACCTCGTCGCGGGGCCGATCCTCGCGTACAACCTCACGTTCCTCACCGGCGCCGTCCTCAACGTCGTCGCCGCTCGCGCGCTCGCGCGCCGCCTCAGCGGGTCGCGGCTCGTGCACGCGGTGACCGCGATCGCGTTCTTGACCGCGCCGCCGCTGGCGCTGTGCGTCCAATCAGGATTGATGCCGCTGTTCTGGGCGTTCCCCCTGCCGTTCCTCGTCGCCGACGCGCTCGACGTCGTCACCGGCGCTCGCGATGTGCGGCCCCTGCGGCTCGCAGGGCTCCTGCTCCTCGCATTCCTGTGCAGCGTGTACTTCCTCGTGTTCGGCGGTTTGGCGTACGGCGTGATCGTCGGCGTGGCTGCGATCCGCCGTCGTACATGGCAGATCCCGGTGGCGACTGCGGGCGCGCTCGCGATCGTGACCGTCGCGCTGTTGCCGTTCATCGTGCCCCGCTTCGCGTTCGATCGCGACGAGGCCAAACGCGGCGCGGATACCGAGCTCCTGTCCGACAGCGAGCTGTTCTCGGCGGATGCGCTCGCGCTCGTCGCGCCGCCGACGCGAGCGACGCTGCTCGACCCGGCGCTGCTGGGCGTCGACGACAGCGTCATCCGGCTTCCCGACCCCACGCACGCACTCGAGTACACGATCTTCCCCGGGCTCGTGTTGCTCGCCGGGTTCGTCGCGTACGTGTGCCGCCCGGACACGCGCCGAGTGCCGCTCGCGACGGCAGCCGCTGCGACGTGGATCCTGGCGCTCGGGCCATCGCTCAAGGTGCGCGGCTCGTTCGTGTGGGAGCACGCGGGAAAGCCTGTCGGCTGGTTGCCGTACCGCGCGTTGCTCGCGATCCCCGGTCTCGGGGCGTTGCGCGGGCCGACCCGGGCCGGCGAGGTGTTGGTCGTGTTGCTCGCGGGCGCGACGGCGATCGCGCTCTCACGTCTCGTCACCACGTCGCGCGCTCGCATTGCGATCGGGGCAGCGTGCGCGGCGCTGCTCGCGACGAACCTGTTGCTCCCGCTGCCCACAGTGACGCTGGGTACGAGCACGGCGACCGAAGCGGCATTGCACGAGATCGGCCGCCGCGCCCAGAAGGGCGACGCGGTGCTGAGCGTCCCGGCCGACTGCGATCCCACGTTCGAACGGTTCCAGGTGTTCCATCACGCGGCTGTCGTCGGGTGTGCGGGCTCTTTCGCGGCGAATCCGTGGTCGAAGATGACGGGATACGCGCGCTCGGACGCGCTCGCGAAGCTCCGGTGCGACCGGACGCGGTACGGCCGTCTCGCGACGCGCGACACACCGCCGGCACCATTCGGACGCGACGACGTGATCAGCCTGCGGCAGGAGTTCGGCGTGCGCTTCGTCGTCGTGAACAAGCGCGCGCTGTTCGGCTGCGACGCCGTGAACGCCGCCGTGCAGTTCCTCGGCGGTTTCGCGTCGCTCGGTGGCGACCGCGATCTCGAGGTGCTCGACCTCGCAAGCCTCCGCTCGTAGTCAGCCACTGGTCGTTGCGGCGCACGGTAAGAACAGCTTGTAGCCGTTGCCGAAGTCGCCGCGCAGGCAGAAGCGCGATCGCAGCACCTCACCGGGGCGGGGATCGCCGGGGTCCATCGACGTGTTGGGCTCGTCCCACCCCAGCCACCGGTCGGACGCGATGAACGCGTCGGCGCGTTGCATCTCGCGCGTGAGCGGGGTGCCGTTCCGGTTGGTGAGTCCCGGCTCGAACTCGACGGAGAACGTGCCCGGCTCGTAGTCGGGCAAGAGGTAATACAAGAAGCTGTCGACGTTCGGGGTGCGGCTCAAGTCGGTGTTGCCCACGATGATCTTGCCGCCCGGCTTCACGTCGCGCTCGACCGCGTCGAGCAACGACTCGATGCTGTGCGCGAAGTCGGTGCTCGTGCCGACGTAGAACGTGCGACCGTGCCGCGTGATCGCGATGTTCGCGGGCGGATCGAGCGAATCCTGCACGAGCGCGACGTAGCGGCGCGCCGTGAAGGTCGGGAACAACAACGAGATCGCGACGAGCACGAGCGCGCCCGCGGCGAGGCCGACGCGCGCCGGCGGCCAACCGGGCCGGAGCGCGCTCGACACCTCCACAATCGCGGGCGGCACGAGCACCACGATGATCGCGCTCACCCATGCGAAGTGCGCGGAGTCGGCGCGCTGCACGGCTTGCGGGAACATGCCGGCGCCGAACAACGCAGCTGCGAGGAGCACGCGCGGCCGGAACGCCCGCGGCGCGCGGCGTACCGCCCAGATCGCGGTGAATACGAGCGCCACGGCAAGGACCGCGAGCAACACGAACCACGCGAACAATTGCTGCGCGATCGACAGCTTCGGCAACGGCCACCAACGGTCGACCGCGAAGATCACGCCCGCGATGCCTTCGAGGTGGCTCGGGTCGGGTGGCACCGGCAGGCTCCGGCCGGAACGCAACCGGAAGATCGGGTCGATCAACATCGCCCGCCACACGGTGCCGGGTCCGGCGAGCACGACGTGCACGACATACGGCACGAGGCCGATGCCGAGACCGGCGAGCGTCGGCTTCACGATGCGCCGGCACCCCCAGAGCGCGGCCGCACCACCGAGCAGGAGCGCGAGCGCGAGGTCTATGCGATAGAGCAGCGCGCAACCGGCGAGCAGGCCGCCGACGACGGCCCAGCGCCCGCTCGTCGGTGCGGCGGCGAGGTCGTGGCGCGCTTGGAGCAGCGCCGTCGAGCGCGGCGAGCCCGAGCGCGGCGCCACCCGTCCACGGGATCGCGGTCAGCTGCAATGTCGGCATCACGAACATCACGCTCAACAGCGCGGCCGTCAGCGCGACCCCGCGTCCCCACCAGCGCACGAGCGCGGCCGCGCCGAGCGCCATGCCGGCGATCTGTGCCAGCCCGACGATGCGCTCGACGAGCAGGCGGACGCCGAAGATCTTGTAGATCGCCGCGAGCACCCACGGGCTCCCGGGCCCGTACAGCCACAGGAAATCCCTGTGGACGATCGCGCCGTGGCCCACTCGGTCGGGGATGACCAGCATGAACCCTTCCTCCATGGCGGGGCCGGCCGCGTGCAGCAGGGCGCGCACCGCAAGCAGCAGCGCGACCGTCGTGACGATCACGATGAGGGGCCAGGTGCCCCGGCCGTCCGGCGCGTGCTCGGCGCGATCGGCGTCGCTCACGAGTGCCTCGGTGGTGGTCGGCGCTCGTGACATCCCGCCGGGGAGCGTGACACTTCTCCACGACATCGCGCACACCTGACGTTTCGGATCGAGGCTCGTCGTGGAATCTCCTGGGCACCGCAGTCGGCCGGAGGATGTTCGCCGTCCAGGACCACCCATCGTGTCCGAGTGTCGCGTTTCAGCGCGCGAGCCGTACACTGGTCAGCCATCGAAGTGCGCGGGGCAAGCTCTCTCCGCCACTGCCGACGTCCGACTTCTTCAACCGACGCGTGAGCGCAACTGAACTCGTGAACGAACAATCGAACGGTCAGAAGATCGTTGTCGTCGGCGCCGGTCCTGCGGGCCTGACCGCGGCGTACATGCTGACCAAGCGGGGCGTAAACGCGACCGTGCTGGAGTCCGACACGGTCGTCGGCGGAATCAGCCGCACGGCCGAGCGCGACGGCTGGCGGTTCGACATCGGCGGGCACCGCTTCTTCACCAAGGTGAAGCCGGTCGAGGAGCTGTGGTTCGAGATACTCGGCCCCGACGACTTCCTGCGGCGACCGCGTCTGAGCCGCATCTACTATCGCGGCAAGTTCTACGACTACCCGATCGTGCCGATGAACGCGTTGCGCAACCTCGGCTTGATCGAAGCGATTCGGTGCGTGCTCTCGTATCTCTGGGTGCGCATCCACCCGCCGAGGGACAAGGCCACGCTCGAAGGCTTCGTCGCGTCGCGCTTCGGCTGGCGCTTGTACGAACACTTCTTCAAGACCCAGAGCGAGAAGGTCTGGGGCGTGCCGTGCACCGAGATCCAAGCCGATTGGGGCGCGCAGCGCATCAAGAACCTGTCGCTGTTCCGTGCCGGCTGGGAAGCGATCAAGCCCAAGCGACTGAAGAACCGGCAGGGCAAGTCGAAGCAAGTCACGAGCTTGATCGAAGAGTTCAACTACCCGAAGTACGGCCCCGGGATGATGTGGGAGCGCTGCACCGAGCTCATCACCGCCAAGGGCACCAAGGTCGTGTACGACTCGAAGGTGACGAAGATCGAGCACGAGAACGGTCGCGCGGTTGCGGTGACGGCGCTCACCGACGGCGTGCCGACGCGCTACGAGTGCACGCACGTCATCTCGTCGATGCCGATCACCGACCTGCTGCGCGCTATGGACCCGCCGGTACCGCCACAGATCGTGGAGGCGGCCGACTCGCTGCGCTACCGCGACTTCATCACGGTCGCGCTCGTCGTGTCCGAAGACGACGGCTTCCCCGACAACTGGATCTACGTCAACGACGCCAACGTCAAGGTCGGCCGGATCCAGAACTTCGGTCGCTGGTCGCCGTATCTCGTCAAGGACGGTCGTACCTGCCTCGGCCTCGAGCTGTTCGTGAACGAAGGCGACGAGTGGTGGACGATGGCCGACGAGGATTTGATCGCGAACGGCAAGCGCGAGCTCGAACAAATCGGGCTCGTGCCGGCCTCGCACGTCGAGTCGGGCTATGTCGTACGGATGCCGAAGGCGTATCCCTTCTACGACGCGCACTACAAGGAGAACGTTGCGGTTCTCGCCACGTGGCTCGAGCAGCACGCGCCCAACGTGCATCCGGTGGGCCGCAACGGCATGCACCGGTACAACAACCAGGACCACTCGATGTACACCGCGATGCTCACCGTCGAGAACATCTTCGGCGCGCACCACGACATCTGGTCGGTCAACGTCGAGGCCGAGTACCACGAGGAGCGCACCGAAGGCGCCGCGACGTCCACGTAGACGCGAGGTCGTCATCCTGTCATCGAACGGATGTGGCCCCCTGGGATCACAATCGGTTCAATGAACGATCTAGCGGCCGCGTTTCAGGACGCGGTCGCGGACGCCCCACCACGTGACCAGCGTGAGCTCTTCGGCCGCGACGCTCAACGTGAGCTTCGACTGGCCGCGCACACGATCGGTGAACGTGATCGGCACCTCGACGATGCGGCCGCCCTGGCGACGCACGCGATACGCGAGCTCCATTTGGAAGCCATATCCCTTCGCGCGGTGCTGGCGAAGTCGACCGACTTCAGTATGTCGGTGCGATAAGAGCGGTAGCCCGACGTCGCGTCGCGGATCGGCATGCCGAGCACGAATGACGTGTAGCGGTTGCCCCACTTCGACAGGCGCGGCGCGGCCACGGCCAATGCGGAATCGAACCGCCGGGCACGTAGCGCGAACCGATCACTGCGTCGGCACCCTTGTCAATCTCGCCGAGCATGATCGGCAGTGCCTCCGGGTCGTGTGAGAGGTCGGCGTCGATCTGCACCAGCACGTCGTACCCGCGCTCGACACCCACGGAGAACCCGGCGCGATACGCGTCGCCGAGGCCGATCTTCTTGGGCCGGCGCAGCACCTCGACGCGACCGAGCTCGGCGCCGATCCGGTCGGCGAGATCTGCGGTGCCGTCAGGGCTGTTGTCGTCGACGACCAGCACGTCGGCGTCGGGGTACGCAGCCCGCGCCCGCCGCAGGAACTCGGCGATGTTCTCGACTTCCTGGTACGTGGGCGTCACGATCAGGGGCTTCACAAGGGAAATACGCTACAGGCTCCCGGCCCGGGCTAATGACACCGTTGGTAGAGCTCGTACAAGCCGAGGTACGAACCGACCTTGCAGAATCGCGCGGCGAGCACGCGCTCGGCCTTGTCGGAGCCGACCTTGCGGGAGTCGTTCGGCTCATCCCATCCGTCCCAGATCGCAGACAGGATCGCGATGTCGGAGCTCGCGAGCTCGCGGTCGAGCCCGGAGTCATCGGTGTTCGCCACGCCCGGGTCCATTTCGATGTAGCGCGTTCCAGGATCGAGCTCAGGGAGCATGAAGTAGAGGTACGCGTCGCTGTACGGCGTCTTGCGCAGGTTCACCGGACCGACGAACAGCTTCTGGCCCGGATGCGAGATCCGCGCCGCCTCCGCGATCACGATGTTCGCGGCGTCGGCGCGTTCCTTGGTGCCGTAATAGAACGTGCGACCGTCGTGCTGGATCTTGTACGCGTAGCGATGCGTATTGAACGTCTGTTCGGTGTAGTCGCCATAGCGCGTCACCGTGTACACGGGAATGACGAAGAGCAGCAGTGCGAGCGTGAACGCGCCGGCGGCGGCCGAGAGCCGCGTTCGCCGAGCGCGGGGCGCGTCGGCGGACCAAGCTCGTACAGCGCGACCGGCAAGAAGCCGAACGGCACGCATCCGACCCATGCGAAGTGCGCGGAGTCGACGCGCTGTACCGCCTGCGGGAGGATGCCCGCGCTGAACAACGCCACGATCAGCATTGTGCGCGACCGCAACGACGCGGGGTCGTCGCGCATCATGCGCCAGGCCGTGAACGAGCAGCACGAGGCGACGACCGCGAGCAGCAGGAAGAACCAGATGAACAGCTGCTGCGGGCCCGTCGGGTCGGGGAGCGGCCACGCGAGCTGCTGCAAGCGACGCGGCCTTCTGCAAGAACCCGTCGTAGTGCGACCACGGCGGCGGAACCGGCAGGCTGCGGCCGCCGCGGAGCTTGAACACCGGCTCGATGATCATCCCCTTGATGACGGTCCCCGGGCCGGCGGTGGCGAGGTGGACCGCGTAGCCGACGACCGCGACGCCGAGGCCCGCGAACAGAAGGTTCCGGCGTGCGCGGTCGATGCCCCACGACGATCGCCGTGATCACGAGCGCGACGGCGATCACCAGGTCGAGACGGAAGAGCAGCGCGAGCCCGAAGCAGACGCCGGAGGTGATCGCGAACCGGCGTGCGACCCGATCGTCGGCGCGGGCGCATGCCTCGATACCCGTGACCGCGCCCAACACGCCCAGTCCCGCGGCGCCGACCCACGCGAGCGCGGTCAGCCCGAACGGGATGATGATGAATGCGGACGTGAGCGCGCCCGTGACCGCGAGCATCCGGTTCCAGCGGCGCGCCAGCGCGTAGATGCCGAACACGATCGCCATCTGCTGGAAGAGCCCGAACACGCGCTCGGTGATCAACGAGACGCCGAACACCTTGAACGCGCCCGCGAGCGCCCACAGGCTGCCGGGCCCGTAGAGGTGGAGGAAGTCCTTGTTCGGGATGTCGCCCTTCAGCACCCGTTCGGGGAAGACGAGCATGAAGCCCTCTTCCATCGGCGGGCCGGCGCGCGCGCAGCAGACCGCGCAACGGGATCGCGAACACGAGCGCGACGATCCCGAGCGCGAGCGCCTCGCGGCGGCGTTGGCTACCGCGGTCGTCGTCGTCGCGGCGCGACGTGTCGGCGCCCGGGATGTCGGTGCCCGGTGCCACGCGGCACGGGCGCATCAGTGCGGAGCGTCGGGCACGCCGAGACAGTACGCGACGCAAGATCGCCTGGTGCGAACGCCCGACGGGCACACGGTAGCGTCGCGGACCATGAACAACGGCGACGGCGCAGTCGCGTCGGCGGCAGTCGTCACCGGCGCGGCGGGCTGGCTCGGCCAGAATCTCGTCCGCGCGCTCGCCGCGGAACATGATCCGTCGCGCCGCGAACGGATCCGTTGCTTGGTGCGCGACGCCCGGCGACGCCGCGTTGCTCGAGCTCGTCGATCCCCGGATCGAGACTGTCGCCGGCGACGTCCGCGACCCGTCGGTGATCGACGAGCTGTTCGACGGCGTCGCGCCGGCGACGGTCTTCCATGCCGCGGCGGTCATCCATCCGCAGCATCACGTGCGCGAGTTCTTCGACGTGAACGTCGGCGGCACGCAGCTCGTGCTCGACCGCGCCCGCCGCGTCGGCGCGACCCGGTTCGTGCACGTGTCGTCGAACTCGCCGTTCGGTGCGAACCCGCACCGAGCGCGACGTGTTCGACGAAGACTCGCCGTACGCGCCGTACATGGGCTACGGGCAGTCGAAGCTCGAAGCCGAGCAGCTCGTGCAGCGCAGCTACGAGCGCGGCGATCTCGCGACCGTGATCGTGCGGCCGCCGTGGTTCTACGGCCCGTTCCAGCCCGAACGTCAGACGCAGTTCTTCGCGTCGGTGCGGCGAGGCACGTTCCCGTTGGTCGCGCCCGGGACCCAGCGCCGTTCGATGGTGTACACGGGCAACCTCGTGCAGGGGCTGCTGCGCGCCGAGGTGGCCGATGCCGCGCCGGGTCGCGCGCTACTGGATCGCCGACGCCGAGCCGTACGAGCTGCAGCGAGGTGCTCGCCGGGGTGCGCGCGGCGCTCGCGGCCGAGGGACTGTCGGTGACGAACCGGTCGCCGATGCGTATCCCGCACGTGCGTCGGCGTGTTCGCCGAGAAGCGTCGATAGGCTGCTGCAGGCGAGCGGCCGCTACGTGCAGGCGGTCCACGTGCTCGGCGAGCTCAAGGACACGATCGCGTGCGACATCTCGGCCGCGCGCAAGGATCTCGGCTACGAGCCGACGGTCTCGTTGGTCGAAGGCATGCGCGCGAGCGTGCGCTTCTGTCTCGAACGGGGCTGGCAGCTCTGATGGCGCGCACCGTGCTGGTCACCGGCGGCAGCGGCTACTTCGGGAGCCTGCTCGTGTCGGCACGCGCTCGACCAAGGCGACGCGGTGCGCATCTTCGACGTCAACCCGCCCGGCGACGGCACCGATGGCGCGCGACTACGTCGCCGGCGACGTCCGCGACCGCGCACGCGGTGCGCGCCGCGTGCGGCGGCGTCGACGTCGTGTTCCACAACGTCGCGCAGGTGCCGCTCGCCAAGGACCGCGAGCTGTTCGACGCGGTCAACGTCACCGGTACCGCGAACATGCTGCTCGCCGCACGCGACGCCGGCGTCGCCAAGGTCGTGCACACGTCGTCGAGCGCGATCTTCGGGATCCCCGAGCGCAACCCGGTCACCGAGGACACGCCGGGCCGCCCGCTCGAGGCCTACGGCCGCGCCAAGCTGCGAGGCCGAGCTGCTGTGCCACGACGCCGCCGCGTCGGGCCTCGACGTCACGATCGTGCGGCCGCGCACGATCCTCGGTCACGGGCGGCTGGGCATCATCGCGTTGCTGTTCGAGTTCGTCGCCGACGGCGCGCCCGTGTTCGTGCTCGGCGACGGCGCCAACCGCTATCAGTTCGTGCACGCCGCCGATCTCGCGGACGCGTGCATGCGGGCGTCCGACCGGGCCGGCGCGACGGTCTACAACATCGGCGCGGCCGAGTTCGGCACGATGCGCGAGACGCTGCAAGCGCTCGTCGACCACGCGCAGACCGGTTCGCGCGTCCGCGCGCTGCCGGTCGCGCCGGCGCGCGGCGCGATGAAGGGCCTCTCGCGCTTCGGCCTGGCGCCGTTCGCGCCGTACCACTGGCTGCTGTACGGCGAGTCGCTGTACTTCGACATCACCAAGGCGCGCACCGAGCTGGGCTGGGAGCCGAAGCACTCGAACGCGTCGATGCTGATCGAGTCGTACGAGTGGTTCCTCGCGCACCGCGCCGACCTCGATGCCACGACGGGATCGCACCACCAGTCGCTCGTCCGACCCGGCCTCGTCCGCGCGCTGAAACTGCTGCAGTGAACGAGACCGTGAGCGACGCGCCACGGGCGCGCAGCGAGTTGCGCACGGGGCCGAGCGCGACGACGCCGCGCCGGGTATCCCGGCCCGCAGCGAGCGCGACGAAGAAATATGGCCTCCGGCCCGAGCCCGCCGCGCTTCGTCGTGGTGCTGGCCGCGTTCTTGTCGTTGCCGCTGCTCGTCGCGATCGTCGTGCTGCACTCGCCGCGGTGGTACCCGCTGCTCGACTGGGCGCAGACCGAGATCCACGTGCGCGACATCCTCAGCAGCCATCCGCCGCTGATCGGGCTGGCCGGACGCATCGGCCCGTTCGGCGTCGACGGGGGCTCGCACCCGGGCCCGCTCAGCTTCTACGCGCTGTGGCCGGCGTGGATCGTGTTCGGCAAGTCGTCGTTCGGGTTGCAAGCGGGGAACGTCGTGCTCGACATCGCCGCGATCTCCCTCGTGTTGTGGATGGCGTACCGGCGTGGCGGTGCCGGCGTCGCGCTCGCGTTCGGCGCGGTGCTCGCGGTCTTGATGCGGGCGTACGGCCCGTTCATGCTGACCTCGCCGTGGAACCCGTACATGCCGGTGCTGTGGTGGTTCGTGTTCCTCGTCGCGGCGTGGTCGGTCCTCGACGAGGACCTCGCGATGCTGCCGGTCGCGGTGTTCGCGGGCTCCTTCTGCATGCAGACGCACATCCCGTACCTCGGTCTCGTCGGCGGGCTCGGTGTGTTCGTCGTCGGCGCGCTCGGTGTCTGGGCGTTCCGGCATCGTGCGGCCGCACGCGAGAAGCACTTGTGGCGCTGGGCATTGATCGCGCTGGTGCTGTTCGTCGGTGCTCTGGACCCCGCCCGTCATCGACCAGATCGTGCACACGCCCGGCAACATCTCGACGATCCGCGATCACTTCAGCGATCCGCCCGACCCACCGATCGGCGTCGCGTCCGGCTTCAACGCGTTGATGACGCAGATCGATCCACTCCGGCTGTTCGGCGCCGAGCTCGTCCAGGATGGTCGCCAGCGCGAGGTGAGCGGTTCGACGGTGCCCGGGGAGTTGCTCGTCGCGGTGTGGGCGGGCGCGGCGCTGGTCGCGTGGCGTCTCCGGCACCGGCTGGTGACGCGGCTCCACGCCGTGCTGGGCGTCGGTCTCGTGCTCGGCTTCATCTCGGCGGCGCGCATCTTCGGGGAAGTGTGGTTCTACCTGTTGTTGTGGGCATGGGGTCTGGCCGTGTTGATGCTGTTCGCGATCGCGTGGACCGCGGCCGCGTACGTGCGCACGCGCATCGACACCAGTGAGGCGACGCGGCTCACCCGGGCAGGTATCGCGGCGCTCGCGGCGATCGCAGTGGTGGCGACCGGCGCGCTCCTCGGTTCGGCGGCACGCGTCGACGTGATGTCGCCCGGTCTCAATGCGCAGCTCGGCGCGCTCTCGGGGCCGACGATCGCGCGTCTGCGCGCGATGCAGCACGCCGGTATCCACGGCCCGTATCTCGTCACGTGGTTGCCCGAGGCCCAGGCGATCGGCGCGCAGGGGTACGGGTTGCTCAACGAGCTGCTGCGGGCCGGCCTCGACGTCAAGGCGCCGGAGATCTTCCGGCCCGGCGCGACGCGGTACCACACGATGAAGCCCGAAGGTGCGTCGATCCTCGTGCACCTCGCGACCGGCGCCGACATCGAACGCTGGCGCGACGACTCCCGCTTCTCCGAGATCACCCACTCCGACCCGCGTACCGGCGACGAGCGCTCGACGTTCGATCAGTTGCACGTGCAAGTGGTCGACGAGCTCATACAGACCGGTCACCGCGATCTCGTGCCGCAGGTCGACGACAACCTGTTCATGCTCGCGCTCGCGAAGCTTCCCACGACGACCCACCAGAAGATCCAGGAGATGTTGAACCTGGGCCTGCCGGCCGCCACGTTCATCGGTCCGAACGTCGAGCCGCCGCCGTTGCGATGACGGTCGACGCGGGCCGCCGCTCGCGGTGGTTCGTGTGGGCGCTCGCCGCGGTCGCCGTCGGCGGCCTCGCGGTGCGCGTCGCGTACGTGTTGATCGAGCGGCGCGACTTCGTGCCGGGCGGCGATGCGCGCTTCTACCACGAGGGCGCGAACCTGCTGGCCGACGGCAAGGGCTTCATCGAGCCGTTCGCGTACCCGCTGGTTCACGAGCAGGCCGCCGAACACCCGCCGCTGTATCTCGTCTTCCTGGCAATCCCGTCGCTGCTCGGCATGCACAGCGTGCTCACGCACATGCTGTGGTCGTGCCTCCTCGGCGCCGCGACGGTCGTGCTCGTCGGGGTCGTCGGCCGCGAGGTCGCCGGCGCGCGCGCGGGGCTCATCGCTGCCGGGCTCGCCGCGCTGTACCCGAGCATCTGGGCGCCCGACGGCGCGCTGCAGGCCGAAACGCTCGCGATGTTCCTCACGGTGCTGGCCGTACTGCTCGCGTATCAATACCGGCGCCGGCCGAGTTGGCAGCGTCTCGCGGCGCTCGGCGCAGTGACCGGCGCGGGCGCGCTCACGCGTTCGGAGCTCGTGCTGCTGGTGCCGCTCGTCGCGCTGCCGCTCGCGATGCTCACCCGCACGCAGCCGCGCACGGTGCGCGTCAAGTGGTTCGGTGCGACCGTGCTCGCGACCGTGCTCGTGATCGCGCCGTGGAGCGTCTACAACCTCACGCGCTTCCAGCACCCGGTGTGGTTGAGCGCGCAGGTGGGCCCGTTGCTCTCGGCCGCGAATTGCGATGCGACGTACTTCGGCGACCGCCAGGGTTACTTCGACATCGACTGCACGAAAGCCGTCATCACAGCGCGAGCACATCGAGGGCGAGCTCGACCAGTCAGTCGTCGACGAGGTAAACCGCAAAGCCGCGCTCGAGTACGTGCGTACGCACATGAGCCGGCTGCCGACCGTCGAGCGCGTACGGGTACAGCGCATCCTCGGCTTGTACCACCCGAGCCTCTACGTGCACCAGGACGCGTACTCGGAAGGGCGCGAGTTGTGGGTGCTGTGGACCGGGTTGTGGAGCTTCTACGGGCTGACGCTGTTGTCGATCGCCGGCGCGGTCGTGCTCGCGCGCCGAAGGAGCGCGCCGCCGGTCTTTCCGCTGCTCGCGCCGGTCGTCACAGTGATCGTCACCGTGCTGCTGACGTATGCGAACACACGCTTTCGCACGCTCGCCGAGCCGATGCTCGCGATCTTGGCTGCGATCACGATCGACGCGGTAATCCGTTGGATCGGGGAGCTACGACGTCGCGAGGAAGTGATCGCTGTTGCGAGCGGCGATCGCCATGACCGGGCCCTGCGGGTTGACGCCGGGCGCGTCGGGGATGAGTGACGCGTCGTTCACGCGCAGGTTCGAGAACCCCCACACGCGACCGAAGCTGTCGGTGCCGGTACGCGACCGCTCCTCGCCGATGCGCACGCTCGACGTGAGATGCACCGTCATCAGGTTCGCGGAGTTGCGCGTCATCGCGTCCCACCATTGCCGCGAGATCCTTCGGCGAGCGCGCCGTGATGCCACCGGTCACCGAGGGATACAGCTCGGTGGCGTCGGCTGCGAGCAGCACCTCGCCGAGGTGCACGAGCGCGCGGGCAAGACGGCTCATGTCGCCTTCGGTGAGGTTGTACGTGAGCACCGGCGCGGCGAACGCGGGGCACGGCGAGCACGCGGCCGGCGCCGTCGCTGCGGATCGCCGCGTAGTACACGGCGACGTTCTCCCAGTTCTCGAGCGCGTCGTGGAATTCGGCGCCCGAATCGGCGAGCGCCGAGCGCGACGTGCCCGCGCCTGCTCGCCGAGCCGCCGATCGTGAGCGCGGGCGCGAACTCGGTGACGCGGTGCATCGGTACTTCGCCGTGATCGATGGGATGCGGGAAGCGCGCCGCGATCTTCACCGTCGGATGCATCTTCAAGCCGCGGCCGATGTTCTTGCGGATACCGCTGCGCTGGAGCAACGCCGGCGTCTGGGTCGCGCCGCCGCACACGAACACGTGGTCGGCGTCGAGCGTGAACGAGTCGGTGGTGCCGTCGGGCAGTGTTCGCTCACATCGAGCGCCGATGATGCGATCGCCGCGGCGCAGCAGCCGGCTCACGAGGCAGTCGGCGATCAGCTCCGCGCCCGCCTCGATCGCGCGGCGGCAGCAACGTGCGCGCCATCGTCTGCTTGACGGCGCGGCCGTTCGGCTCGTACCGGAAGACACGCGAGAACTCCACGGCCTGCCATCCGAGCTTGGTTGCGCCGTGCTCGAGCACCGCCGACGACGACGGCGGCGCGCCGGGTAGCCGCGAGACCACGAGCTCGTCCTCGATCCGCCGGGCGTAGCGATCGAGCGCCGCGGGCGTGAATTCGTCGATGCCGTAGGTCTGTTGCCATTCTCGGGCGAGGTCGTCGGGGAGTCGGTGATACAGCCCGCTGTTGATCTCGGTGCTGCCGCCGACACAACGACCCTCGGCGAATGCGATCGCGGGCCGGCCCAGCGCGGCCGAGGAACCGCGGTACCGATACTTCGCGAGCATCTCTTCGAGCGAGAACGGCGCGGTTGCGTCGGGATCGACCCACGAGCCTTCCTCGACGATCGTCACCGTTCGGCCGGCGCGCGCGAGCGTCGCCGCAGTCACGGCACCGCCGGCGCCCGATCCGATGACGAGCACGTCGGTGTGCCGCGTGTGGTTCATACGGCCGCGCGCTCCGGTCCCCGATCTCCAAGGCAGGGGTACACCTCGTCCGGACCTCCGCGCTGCGCCTTGCTGCTCACGCGGCGTCCGACGCGAGCTCGTTCTCGGCGAACAACACCAGGGAATGCAGCAGCCGCACGTACTGCCGCAGCGGGTCGAGCCGGCTGTTCTGAAAGCGCGCGAGCCGGCGCTCGACTGCGGCGTCGTCGAGACGCCCGAGCGCGGCCGCGAGGCGCGGCCACGCGCCGAACATCAGCGACTCGGCCGCGACGCCGCGCGCGCAGGTGCTCGGGCATCGACCGCAGCGTCGTGTCGACGTACGACACCACTGCCGCCGCGGATGCCGGTGTCGAGGTCGGGGCTCACCAACGTGTCGACGACCCGGCGCTCGAACCACAGCATTGCGCCAAATCCTACCCAGCACCCGCCCCCGGGCACCTCATGACGGGGCGTGAGTGAGGGTCGGATTCCGACCCTCACTCACGCCCCGGGCGAGGGTCACGGCGGCAACGGCGGCAACGGCGGCGAGCACGTACATCGCGGGCTCGGCCGCGACCCGGAAGCGCTGCTGGCCGTATGTCGACGCGGCGACGAGTGTCACCGTCGCGGCGGTGATCAGCAACGGCCACACCGCGACCCGGCGCCGGCGCAGCAACACGACGCCCGCGATCGCGAATGGGAGCACGATCCAATCGAGCACCGTGCCGCGCGTCTGCCAGTCGTGCGGTCGACCTTCGAACGCTTCGAAGTTCACTTGCTGGCGCGGCGCGTAGAGGCCCCACGTCCGCAGCACGCGGACCGCCATCGTCTTCGGCTGCGATCCGAGATGCCGGCGCGCGTATGTGAGGCCGTCGTCGCGGTGCCGGCGCGCGGCTGCCGCCTCGTCGAAGTTCGGATCCGCGATGTCGAACCCTTCGAAGCATGCTTGTGCTTGTGGAAGGTCGCGCGCGGGTCGCCGAACTGGGAGAACGTCTCACGCCACAATCCCAACAACGCACCCTTGTATGTCGCGTCGCAGTTCGCGCCGTCGACGAGCGTCGCCGAGTTGTTCGACACGGGCACCAGCGTGTGGAAGCGCACGGCGTTGCGGATCGTCCACGGCGCGAGCGCGAGCACTACCACCCCGACAGCCACGCCGCCGCGCGAGCCGGTCGCGTGCCGGCAACCGGATCGCGACGCACAATCCCACGATCAGCAGCAGCCCGAGCAGCAGGCCCTCCGCCGGCGTGAGCGTCGCGAGCGCGATGGCGAAACCGAGCACGGCGAAGCGCGCGGGTGTCGGGGCGTCGAACGTCCGGTAGGTGAGCAGCAAGACCCCGACGACGAGCGGCACGTACAGCGCTTCCGCCATCAGCATGCCTTCGCTCTGGAACAGCATCGGTGAGCAGGCCGCGAGCACGGCCGCGGTGATCCCCACCGCAGGCCCGCCGACGCGGCGGCCGAGCAGCCCGATCAACGTGACGGTCGTCGCGCCGACGAACGCGCAGAAGATGCGCTGCGACTCGACGCCGTGGATGCCGAGCCGCGCGGGGATCGCGAGCACCAGTGGGAACAGCGGGGGATACTCCGCCGTCGGACGGACGCGGTGCAGGAGCAGGTTGTCGAACGGGCGGATGTAGCCGTCGCCGCGCGCGAGCTGCTCGGCAAGCAGGTGGTACGCACTGGCGTCACCGACCGGCGGCACCTTCGGGTCGACGAATACGACGAACGCGATCCGGATGCCGAGCGCGACGAGCGCGACGAAAGCGAGTGCGAGCCCGAAGCGTGGTCTACGCACCGGCGCGGGAGAGCCGGGTCCTCGGTCGCCGCGCGATCGCGAACAACACGGGCGTCGTGGTTGCGATGCGGTTGGTGATGTGGAGGTGTGACGCGTCGATCCCCGAACCCACACCCGACCTCCCGCTGCCGAGCAGCCGGTACACGACCGGGAGCGCCCGCTCGTACGACCACACGTAGACGCGGCGGGGGAGGCGCCGGCGCAGCTCGAACACGTCGAGACGCAGGAGGCGTTCGCCGCTTGCCGCGCCGGGCGGCGAAGTCCGCGTGCAGCATGTCGTCTCCCTCGAGGCCGAGGCACTCCACGTCGTCGAAGAACAACGAGAGCATCGACACGAGATGGTCGGGTTCGAAGAGATAGAGGTGGAACGGATTCTCGAAGTCGGCCGGGGCGTTCGGGGTGATAACGAACGCCGCACCGCCGCGGTCGAGCACGCGCTGCGAGCTCGGCAACATGTGGTACGGGATCGACGAAGTGCTCGATGATGTGCGACGACACGACCGTGTCGATGCTGCCGTCGCGGATCCCGAGGCGTGCGCCGTCCATCCCGGCGAACCGGACCCTGCCGTTGCCGCGTCGACGGCCGGCTTCGACCACCGTCTCCGCGCTGTAGTCGACGCCGATCACGGTGCGATCGGATGCCGCGAGCGTCGCGGTCTCGTCACCGACCCCGCACCCGACATCGAGCACGACACCGGGCCGAAGGCGCGAGATGACTTCGCGATAGCCCGCGTCGTGCAGCGCCAACAGTGCGTCGGGTGTCGATCCCTGCATCGGCCGCTCGCCGGTGAGTCCGCCTCCGGTCGACCGCGTCCGCCTCATGTGGGCCGGATGGTACTTTCCGCTCCCCGGCAGAGCGCGCGGCGGCCATTGCCTAGACTTCACGGGCTCTGACTGCGACCCCCTTGGCTCTCGGCTCGCGTTCTGCGGACCACGGCGACGAGGACGACGAAGGCGACGACGGCGTGACCGATCCTCGAAACGTCGATGCCGTCGTCGCCAAGTTGGGCGACATCGCCGCCGGCGCGGGGCTGCGCCGCATCACGATGCTGGCGTGGCGCGACCTCGACGATCCCGAGGCCGGCGGCTCCGAGCTGCACGCGTCGCACGTCGCCGAGCTCTGGGGCCGCGCCGGTATCGAAGTCACGATGCGCACGTCGTATGCGCCCGGCTCGGCGCAGGTGAGCTGGCGCGACGGCTATCGCGTGATCCGCAAGGCGGGGCGCTACATGGTGTTCCCGCGCGCCGCGTTCAGCGAGATGATGGGTTGGCACGGCGCGAGCGACGGACTCGTCGAGATCTGGAACGGCATGCCGTTCTTCTCACCCGTCTGGGCACGGCGTCCGCACGTCGTGTGGCTGCACCACGTGCACGACTCGATGTGGAAGATGACGTTGCCGCCGCGACTCGCGGCACTCGGCCGCATGATCGAGTTCCGCGTCGCGCCGCCGCTCTACGCGTGCACGCCGATCGTCACATTGTCGGAGTCGTCGAAGGCCGAGATCGTGAAGAAGCTCCGCTTCCGCGCGGGCGACGTCTCGGTCGTCTCACCGGGCATCGACCTTTCCTTCACCCCGCACGGCGACAAGGAAGCCACGCCGCTCGTCGTCGCCGTCGGGCGTCTGGTGCCGGTCAAGCGATTCGACGTGCTGATCGAGGCGTTGGCGATCGCGAAGGCGCGCCATCCGCGATTGCGCGCGGTGATCGTAGGTGAGGGCTACGAGCGCGACGCGCTCGCGAATCAGATCGCACAGCTCGACGCGACCGATTGGCTCGCCCTGCCCGGCCGCGTGAGCGAGGACGATCTGCTGTCGCTGTACCGACGCGCATGGATACTCGGCGCGACGTCCGCGCACGAGGGATGGGGCATGACGATCACCGAGGCGGCCGCGTGCGGCACGCCGGCGGTCGCGACGCGCATCGCCGGGCACGAGGACGCGGTCGTCGATCGGCAGACGGGCCTGCTCGTCGACGACGCGGCCGGATTCGCGGCCGCGCTCGATCTGTTGCTCGGCGACGGCGCGCTCCGTGCGCGCATGTCGGGAGCCGCGCTCGAGCACGCGTCCGGCTTCACGTGGGGTGCGACCGCGTGCGGCACGCTCGAAGTCCTCGCGGCCGAAGCGCTCCGCCGCCGCACGTGAGCACGCTGCTGGAGCGCGTCGAGGTTCCCGGCGACGAAGCTCCCGAGATCGACCGGCGCGCGCGATCCTTGCTCGGGTACGTCGCGCTCGCGCTGCTCGCATACGTGCCGCCGCTGTTGACCGCGCGCGGGCGCGTCGCGGCGGACACCAAGCAGTACCTCTACCTCGATCCCGGACGCTTGCTGTCGCGGCGGTGTCGATGTGGGACCCGAACGTCGGCATGGGAACCGTCACCCACCAGACGATCGGCTACGTGTTCCCAATGGGACCGTACTACTGGGTCCTCGACCGGCTGGGTGTCCCCGACTGGGTGGCGCAGCGTCTGTGGCTCGGCTCACTGCTGTTCTTCGCCGCCGCGGGCGTGCTGTATCTGCTGCGCACGTTCGACCTGCGTGGTCCGGGCATCGTCATCGCCGCGTTGATGTACATGCTGACGCCGTACGTCCTCGACTATGCGGCGCGCATCTCGGTGATCCTGCTGCCATGGGCCGGTCTGCCGTGGATGATCGCCGTGATCCGCAAGGCGCTGCGCGACGAGAACAGCAAGGGTCTCCGCGCGTGGCGGTATCCGGCGATCTTCGCGTTGATCGTGCAGGTGATCGGCGGTGTCAACGCGACCGCTTTGCTGTTCGCCGGCCTCGGCCCCGTGCTCTGGATCGTGTACTCGTGGTTGATCGCCCGCGACGTGTCGTTCCGGCGCGCGCTGGGGGTCACGGTTCGCACGGGCGTGGTGACGCTGTTCGCGTCGCTGTGGTGGATCGCCGGGTTGCGCATGCAAGCCGGCTACGGCCTCGACATCCTGCGCTACACCGAGACGATCGACGCGGTCGCGCGTACCTCGTCGCCGAACGAGGTTCTGCGCGGTCTCGGGTATTGGTTCTTCTACGGCCAGGATCGTCTTGGTCCGTGGATCGAAGCGTCGAACAACTACACACAGCACCTGTGGGTGATCTTCGCCGGGTACACGCTCGTCGCGCTCGCCTTGGTCGGCGCCGCGTTCATCCGGTGGCGCCACCGCGTGTTCTTCGTCGCGATTCTCGTGGTCGGTGTGATCATCGCGGTCGGCGCGCACCCGTACATGAGCCCCACACCCCTGGGCGCGCTGTTCAAGAAGCTCGCGGCCGGGTCGACGGCCGCCCTCGCGATGCGCAGCACCGCGCGTGCCGTGCCGCTCGTCGTGCTCGCGCTTGCAATCTTCCTCGGCCTCGCCGTGAACGCGGCGAGCGAATGGCTGCGCAAGACCGGCCGGCTCGCGACCGCGGTCGTCGTGCCCGCGGTCGTGCTGGTGCTGTTGCTGGTCAACTTTCCTGCGCTCTACGACGGCACCTACTACGGCAAGAACTTGCAACGGCCCGAGAACATCCCGTCGTACTGGTACGACGCGGCGGCCGCGCTCGGGAGCTCGCAGGCGACGCGCGCGCTCGAGCTGCCCGGCGCCGACTTCGCGTCGTACCGCTGGGGAAACACCGTCGACCCGATCACGCCCGGCATCACCGATCGACCGTACGTCGCACGCGAGCTGATTCCCTACGGCACGGCCGGCACCGCCGACCTGTTGAACGCGATTGATCGCCGCATCCAAGAGGGCGTCGCCGACCCGCGCGGCCTCGTGCCGTTGTATCGGCGCATGGGTGTCGGCGTCGTCGTCGCACGCAACGACATCCAGTACGAGCGCTACGACCTCATTCCGCCGCGCGACCTCGCCCGCCTGCTCGCGCGCACGCCGGGACTCGGCACGCCGCGGTACTTCGGCCCCGCCGACGAGGCTGCCCCGGAAGGCGTGCAGGACGAGATCAGCCTCGGCGCACCGGCGAACGAGCGCTACCCCAGCGCGGTCGTGCTGTATCCCGTCACCGACCCGACGCCGATCGCGCATGCAGAAGCGACGCAGCATGCGTTGATGGTGAGCGGCGACGGCGAGGGACTCGTCGACGTCTCCAACGTCGGGCTCCTCGACGGTGCCGGTGTCGTGCGCTATTCCGCTTCCTACACGAAGCCCGACGAGCTCCGGGCCGCGACCGGCGACGGCACCGTGCTGGTGATCACCGACAACAATCGCTTGCGCGGCGCGCCGGTGGACCTCGGTGAAGGACAACCTCGGTTACACCGAGCAGCCCGGCGAAGCCGACAAACCGCTCGTCCACGACAACGGCGACGCACGCCTCCCGCTGTTCCCGGGAGAGTCCGAGAGCGCGTACACCACGACCCAGCAAATCGGTGTGCGGCGCGTCGTTGCCTCCGCGTACGGAAACACGATCACCTATACGCCTGAAGATCGCGCGAGCCGCGCCCTCGACGGCGACCCGTTCACGTCGTGGCGAGCGAACGCGTTCGGCGACGCGCGAGGTCAACGCATCCGCATCGATCTCGACGCACCGATCACGACCGACCACGTCAACGTCGTGCAACCGCTCACCGGTGGCCGCAACCGCTGGATCACAGAGGTCGAGATGCGGTTCGACGGCGGATCGCCGCAGCGCGCGCTCCTCAGCGACGTGTCCCGCACCGACGGCGGGCAGACAGTGACGTTCCCGCGGCGGACGTTCTCGCGGTTCGACATCATCGTGAAGCAGACGAGCAGCCCGGGGACGAAGCTGTTCGGCAAGGACGACGCGGTCGGGTTCGCGGAGGTCCGGTTGCGCGACGAGAAGGCCGACCACGACGTGCAGATGCACGAAGTGGTGCAGATGCCCACTGATCTCGTCGACGCGCTGGGCCCCGACGTGGCGACGCATCCGATGGTGCTGGTGATGAGCCGTTATGCGGTGCGCCCGGTGCCGCCGCGGTCGCAACCCGAGCTGAGCATCGACCGCGGGTTCACGCTGCCGGCGGCGCGCAACTTCATCGTGACCGGGAGCGCGCGCATCGACAGCGACGCGAGCTCAGAGGCGATACAAGCCGCGTACGCAGTCCCCGACGAGCAGCACGGCGGCGTGACGATCTCCGCGAGCCAGTTCTTGTTCGGCTGCATGCGCTGCCGTGCCGACAACGCAATCGACGGCGATCCGAACACCGCGTGGGAGACGCCGTTCGTCGGCGTACGCGGTCAGGTCGCCGAGTACAAGAGCGCGGCGCCGCTGTCGTTCGATCACATGGATCTGCGCGTGATTGCCGATGGACGCCACTCCGTGCCGAAGGCGCTGGTGCTCGACGTCGACGGCCAGACGCGGTTGATCCCCGTGCCCGACGTCCCCGATCAGGCTCCCGAGAACGCGTCGCAGGTCGTGCGCGTGAACTTCGCGCCGATTGCCGGCCACGACGTGAAGGTGACGATCGCCGACGTGCGTGAGGAGCGCACGAAGCTGTTCGCGACGACCGCGACCAACCTCGAGCCGGCGGGAATCGCGGAGCTCGGCATCCCGGGTCTGCAGCTCCCGCCCGCACCCGCCCGTATCGACAGCGGATGCCGCAGTGACCTCGTGCAGATCGACGCCGCGCCCCTGCCCGTCCGCATCACGGGGAACTCCGCCACCGCCGATCAGCCCGCGTCGCTCACGGTCGCGACCTGCGACCCTCACCATCCGTCGCGCCGCCCGTCATTGAAGCTCGACGCCGGTCCGCACACGTTGACATCCGCCCGCGGCAAGGATGTCGGCTGGCTGCTCGACCGGCTCGTGCTCGCCTCGGGCACGCAAGCCGCGCCGATCACGACGCGCGCCGGCCGTGTGACGGCCATCGGTGCTCCCGCGCCGCCGACGCCGCGGATCGATGTCGTCCGCAGCGGCCGTACGTCGATGCGCGTGCACGTATCGGGTGCCGACGCGCCGTTCTGGCTCGTGCTCGGCGAGTCGCACAGCGACGGATGGCGCGCACACGTCGTCGGCGGCGACGGGCCTCGGCGACCCGCAGCTCGTCGACGGCTATGCGAATGGCTGGCTCGTCACGCCGACCGCGGCCGAGTTCGACGTGACGATGGACTGGACACCACAGCGTCAGGTGTGGGCCTCGCTCTGGCTGTCGTTGCTGACCGCGATCGTGTGTCTGGTGCTCATCGCGCTGACGAGCCGCCGCAAGGTCGCGACGACTGCCGGCGCCGCGACTCCCCGCCGGCGAGCTGCCGGACCCGCGGGTCGAGCTTTCGTTCCTGAGGCGCGGTGCGGACGCACGACGCGGGGCCGGACGCAAGGCGCAGGCGCGAATGGGTTGGGCCCGTGGTCGCGGGCCTGCTCGCCGCGATCTCGGTGACACCGTGGGTGGGTGTCCTCGTGGCCACGTTGATGGCGCTCGTCGTGTGGCGTCCCCGGACACGTGTGCTCGTTGCGGCAATACCGGGCGTGTTGCTGGTCGTCTGCGGGCTGTACATCGTGACGCAACAAGCGCGCTTCCACTATCCGGCCGTCTTCGAATGGCCGACGCTCTTCGGCCGGGCGCGCACACTGGCGTGGATCGCGGTCATGTTGATCGCAGGCGACGCGATCGCCGAGGCGATCCGCATTCGCCGGTCACGCGAATGAATCGGCACGTGCTCGTACGCGACGCAGATCGGCACCCGGCCGCCGATCCCGACCCGGCGTTCATCAGTGCCAGCTCAGTGGTGAGAATCTCGAACTGCTCCACGCGGGCGACCGTGCGAAGATCTCGGACATGGCGACGATCCTGACCGGCGAGGCCACGCACGAGGTCGACGTGCCGGTCGACACGGACGCGGTGCTGATCACGCCCGACGACCTCCGCGAGGTCACGGGGTGGGAGTTGAAGCCCGAGGGCTTGTGCCGCGGCGGCGTCTGCGTGCCGGCGAGAGGCCGTGACCCGCGCCGGGGGGAGCGCATCGACCTGGGCGTCGTCGCGGAGCTGCTCGCCCAACCGATCGCGATCGACGACGACACCGGCACGATCGCGCTCGCGGGGTCGCCGGCGACGCGCGTCGAGCAGTTCTCGTCGCGCGCGCTCGACGATCTCGTGTTCCGCGACGTCGACGGCACACCGTTCGCCTGGGAGTCGATCGGCCGGCGCAAGAAGGTGGTCGCCGCCTGGGCCTCGTGGTGAGGATGCCGTTACGACCTGCCAGGCTGGCAGGCACTGCACCTCGAGCTCGAGCCATTGGGCTGCACGATCGTCACGATTGCGCTCGACGAAGCCGACGCTGCGCGCGAGTGGATCGCGGCGGCGCAGCCGGCGCACCCCTCGCTGGTTGATCCGGATCACATCGTGGCCGAACGGCTCGGCATCACCAACGTGCCGAGCACGATTTGGATCGATGAAGACGATCACGTTCGCGAGGCCGCCGCTGATCGCGCCGGTCGACGACACATTTCGCGAGTTCACCGGTGTCGATTCGTCGGTGCACCACGAGCAGCTGCGCGCGTGGGTGCGCGACGGTGTGACGCCACCGTCGCGGGCAGTCGACGTGCCGTCGCCCGAGGAGCAGCTCGCCCGGGCCGAGCGACGGCTGGGCGCATATCTCTTCCGCAACGGGCATCGGGACCGTGCCGCGGTGCACTTCGCGCGAGCGGCCGAGCTCGCACCGATGGACTGGACGATCCGGCGGGGCACGCTGCCGATGGTGGGCGACGATCCGTTCGGCCAGACGTTCTTCGACTTCATGACCGAATGGACCGACGCCGGCCGTCCCGGCTACGGCGCCGCGGACGGCAAGTTCTGATTTTCGATCGGCAAAGCACGGATCGAATGAGGTCGAGGAGGGCCGCAAGCTCCTCCCCCCCGAGCACCCCCGGCACCGAGCGCGTGACTTCGGCGACGGCGAGCGTCGATCGTTATATCGAGCCGGGCTGCTCTCGGCGGGGCCTACCCTGGTCGGCCGTGCTCCAGGTTCGAGAGCTCGCAGTCGAGGTGGGTGGGCGGTGCACGCTCACCGACGCGTCGTTCTCGCTGCACGCCGGCGACAAGGTCGGCCTCGTCGGGCGCAACGGCGCAGGCAAGACGTCGATGCTCAAGGTGCTGGCGGGCGCCGCGCAGCCCGCCCAGGGTGTCGTGCTCCGCCCGCAGTCGGTCGGGTACCTGCCCCAGGACCCGCCTCCGCGCGGTTCGGGTGTCGACGGCACTGCCCTCGCGCACGTGCTGTCGGGTCGCGACCTCGACGCCGCGGCCCGGCGTCTCGAAGAGCTGCGCGTACGTGTCGACCGCGACCCGTCGGCGCGCAACGTGCGGGCATTCGGCAACGCGCAGGACGCGTTCACCGCCGCCGGGGGATACGCCGCCGAATCCGACGTCCGGCGCATCTCCGCCGGGCTCGGTCTCGCCTCCGACCGTCTCGACCTCGCGATCAGTGCGCTGTCCGGCGGTGAGCGACGCCGAGTCGAGCTCGCCCGCATCCTGTTTGCGGGTGGAGACCTCCTGCTGCTCGACGAACCGACGAACCACCTCGACGTCGACGCGAAGAGCTGGTTGATGTCGTTCCTGCGCTCGTTTCGCGGCGCGTTGCTCGTGATCAGCCACGACCTCGCGCTGCTCGACGCGGCGATCACGCGCGTGCTGCACCTCGACGAAGGCGAGCTCGTCGAATACCGAGGCACGTACTCGCAATACCTCGCGGCACGCGAAGCCGACCTACAGCGCCGCGCCAAGATCGCGTCGCATCAGCAGTCGGAGATCAATCGTCTGAAGTCACTCGCCGACACGATGCGTCACCAAACCGCGAAGCGCGCCCGCATCGCGAAATCGCTCGACAAACGCGTCGAGCGGCTCGTGGACCACAAGATTGAGGTCGGCCGGCGCGAGCGCACGCTGCGGGTCAAGCTTCCCGAACCACCGCGCGCCGGCCGCACGGTGCTCGAAGTCGTCGACCTCGCCAAGGCCTTCGGTCCGAAGGTCGTGTTCGAGGACGTCACCTTCGACGTGGGACGCGGCGAGCGCGTGCTCGTACTCGGCTTGAACGGCGCCGGCAAGACCACGCTGCTGAAGAGCATCGTCGGTGAGCTCGAGCCCGACCTCGGCGAGGTGACGCTCGGCCACGAGGTCTCGCTCGGCTACTACGCGCAGGAGCACGAGCACATCACTCGCGGCCGCAACGCGCTCGCGCACGTGCAGGATGCATCCGGCCTCGCCGACCAGTACCTACGCGGCCTGCTCGGCATGTTCGGCCTGCACGGCGACCTCGCGTTCCAGGATGCCGGCACGCTCTCGGGCGGCGAGAAGACGAAGCTCGCGCTCACGATGCTCGTCGCCGAGCGCCACAACCTCTTGCTGCTCGACGAGCCGACCAACAACCTCGACCCGCCTTCGCGCACCGCGATCGGCGCCGCGTTGCGGGAGTGGAAAGGCGCGATGGTGCTCGTGAGCCACGACACAGAGTTCGTCACCGAGCTCGCGCCCGACCGCGTGCTACTGATGCCCGAAGGCGTCGTCGACCACTGGTCCGACGACCTCCTCGACATCGTGGAACTGGCGTAGCCGGCGACCGTGCGCGCCCACGAACCGGCGTCGCCCTCGACCGGCTCGCCCCTCCCCAGCGCAGCGAGGTCGTCGAGGTCGGCGTGGGCGACGAAATAGCCGGGGACGCCGCCGGAGAGCAGAGCACGTGCACGTCGTCGTCGGCGGCGACACCCGCGACGAGCGATTCGAGCGCGGACATCGCCGCCATTGACATCAGGTGCGTGGCGGTCGCCGGAACGTCGCGACGGCGACGTGCGCGGTGCGCTCGAGCGTCCACATCGTCGAGGAAGTCACGGTCGTACGGCAGCTGTCGTACAGTCCGAGCTCATGTGCCGCCGGTGGTGTGGTCCTGCGTTCGCGTTCGTCGTCGCGGTGGCAGTGCTGTCGTCGTGTGGGAGCGACAAGTCGTCGAGCAGCAAGCCCGCGCCGACGAACTCGAGGAACGAGTCGACCGAGCTCGGCCGGGGTGTGACCGCCGACACGATCAAGCTCGGCGTGCTCACGATCAACTGGGACTGCGTGGAGCAGTTCGTCGACGAGATCCGTCCCGACGAGCAGCAGGCGTATCGCATCTTCATCGACGACATCAACGCCAAGGGCGGCATCAACGGCCGCAAGATCGAAGGCGTGTTCAAGAAGTATTGCCCGATCGACATCGCGACCGAGCTCGCGGCATGCACGTCGCTCACCGAAGACAACGAGGTGTTCGCGACGATCGGGAACTTCTACGACCCGAACGGCGACGCGCAGCTGTGCTTTGCCAAGCGCCACAAGTCGATCGTCATCGCCGACTCGTTGACCGACGCGTTGATCAAGAAGGGCCCACCCGGGTTGATGATCACGCCCAACATCACGGCTGAGCGTCGTCTCAACGTGATCATGAAGTTGTTGGAGACACAGCACACGCTCGACGGCAAGAAGGTCGGGTCGCTCAGCAACGCCGCGAACAAGCAACGCGTGTCGGACGTCGTCGAACCCGCGCGGCAGCGGCTCGACGTCGAACGCGGCACCGACGCGACATTGGCGATCTCCGGCAGCGACACTACTGCTGCGCAAGCCCAGCTCGACAGCTTCATCGAGCGGTGGAAGAGCGAGAACACGAACGCGCTCATTCTCGTCGGCGAAGACGTGTCGTCGAAGCAGTTCGTCGAGAAGATCAAAAAGGCGATCCCCGACATGCAGCTCGTCGCCGACACGACGAGCATCCTCGACGGTGGGCGCGAGGAGCAGAAGGCGGGGGTTTCGCCGAACCCCTACGAAGGCGCGATCACTGCCGAGGGGCAAACGGGTGTCGAGCACACGAAGACCGAGCACTTCACGTTCTGCCGGGACATCTGGGAGAAGGCGACAGGCCGGAAGGTGCCGTCTCCGAACGTCGTCGTGAAGCTGCCGAACGGGAAGCAGGACGACATCTATTCCGAGGTCGAGGACTCCTGCCTGTTCACGAGCCTGTTCGCGACGATCGCGAGCCGCGTCGGTCCGAACCTGAACAACGACAACTGGGTGCGGACCGTGAACACCTTCGGACCGATCGACGTCAACTCGACGATCTACGCGTCGATCCACGAAGGCAAGTACGACGCCGACGACACCTACGGCCTGGTCGCGTACGACTCGTCGATCGGCGACGCCGGCGATTGGCAGCACGTCACCGAGATACAGAACGTCGGCGGGTGAACCCCGGCTGACCCGGCGCAGGGGGTCCCCGACAAGAGTGACGCCCGCGTCATAGTGTTCTGCCGCTCACGTGAGCAGGGGGGATCACATGCAGGCAGCCCGGCGGCGTCGACCGTGGTGGTTCGTGCTCTCGATCGTCGGATTCGCGGCGGCGTTGGCGTTGGCCGCCGCCTGTGGTGGCGACGGCAACAAGAACAAGGCCGAGCCCGGCGTCGAGACGACCACACCCGCGTCGGGTACCGCGCCGCAGAGCAAGGAGCTCGGTCAGGGCGTCACCGATACGTCGGTGAAGCTGGGCGTCGTGCTGATCGACTACGACAACGACGTCATCAGTGCGAACATCGACTTCAAGCGCGGCAACCAGCAGAAGATCTTCCAGGCGTTCGTCGACGACATCAACAACCACGGCGGCGTTGCGGGTGGCAAGAAGATCGATCCCGTGTACGAGCTGTACGCGCCGTTGGGTACCGACCCGCCGTTGAAGGCGTGCACGAAGCTGACCGAGGATGCGAAGGTCTTTGCCACTGTCGGCGTGTTGTACGAGCCGACCGGTGCGGCGCAGGTGTGCTTCACCAAGCAGCACAAGTCGATCCTCATCACGCACGAGCTCTCGGAGGGCATCGTCAAGAAGGCGACGCCGGGGTTGTTGCTCACCACCGACACGCTCGCCGAGCGATCGACGCGTGAGCTGCTCGAGCAGGCGAACGCGAAGGGCCTGCTGACCGGCAAGAAGTTCGGGATCCTGACGGAGCCCGGCACCAAGGACCGTGTCGACTCCGTCATCAAGCCGGAGCTGAAGAAGCTGAACCTCGAGACCGGTACTGCCGCCACGTTGCAGATCGAAGGGACCGGCGACACCACGGCTGCGCAGTCGCAGCTCGACAGCATCATCGAGCGCTGGAAGGGCGAGAACGTCACCGCGCTGTTCATCTCCGGGCTCACGCCGATCTCGAAGGTCTTCGTGCAGAAGATCAAGAAGGCGATGCCCGACGTGCTGATCGTCACCGACGGCGACTCGAGCGCGAAGGGAGCCGCGCAGGACGTCGCGGCTGCCGGCGTCAGCCCGAACCCCTACGCAGGCACGCTGGCCCTCGTGGGGCTCACCGACCAAGAGCAGTTCGAGACGCCCGACCTCCAGGCCTGTGTGAAGGTGTGGGAGGACGCGAGCGGTACGAAGGTCGCCGCGCCCGAAGACGTGAAGCCGGACGCGAACGGCAAGCGCGACGAGATCTGGATCAGCGTGCGCGACTCGTGCAGCGACTTGCAGTTCTTCAAGGAGATCGCGGATCGCGTCGGTCCGTACCTCGACAACCAGAACTGGATCGACGCGGTCAACAACTTCGGCGCGATCAAGATCGTGGCGACGCCGTCGGCGTCACTCGGCAAGGGCAAGTACGACGCCGGCGACGGCGCCACGCTGCACGAGTGGGACCCGACCGCCGGCAAGAACGGCGACTGGAAGGCCGTGACGTAATTCTGGGTCGCGCTCGCCGCGGGCCGGGATACCCGGCCCGCGGACGTCATCGCTCCCGCCAGTTCGCTCCACGCCCACGGCGCTTCGCTCACGGCCACGCGATTCAAGCGTTCGAGCGTTGGATCGCGCGGTCGTCGGTGCCGAGGTACGACGCGATCACCTTGGGGTCGTTGCGCACGCCCTCGGGGCTGCCCACGGCGATCACCCGGCCGGCCTCGAGGCAGTAGATCCGGTCGCTGATCGACAGGATCAGCGGGAGGTCGTGCTCGACGACGACCAGCGTGGCGTCGAGCTCTTGTTGCACGCGCTTGATCAGCGGTCCGAACGCCTCGGCTTCGCGCTGGGCGACGCCGGCCGTCGGCTCGTCGAGGCAGAGGACGCGCGGCGCGACCGCGAGGACGGTGGCGAGCTCGACGATCCGGCGCGTCCCGGTCGACAGCTCGGCGACGAAGCGGTCGGCGTACCGTCCGAGCCCGAGGTAGTCGATGAGCTCTGCGGCTTCGGCGCGCTTGCGGCGTTCGGGCGCGACCGACGGCACCCACAGCAGCGAACCCCAGAACGAGGTGCGCTCGCGGGCCTCGAGCGCGAGCTGCACGGTCTCCCGCACGGTGAGCTCGGGGAACAGCGTCGCGGCTTGGAACGTGCGGCCGAGGCCGAGCCGTGCGCGTTCGTGCGCGGGCGCGTCCGGTGACGTCGTTGCCGAGCAGCGCGACCCGGCCGGTACTCGGCAGGAAGCCGCCGATCGCGTTCAAGAGTGTCGACTTTCCGGCACCGTTGGTGCCGATCAGCCCAACGACCTCGCCGTGGCGCGCTTCGAAGTCGACCTCGTCGACGGCGACGAGCCCACCGAATCGCACCGAGAGCGAACGCTGTCGCGAGCACGCTCCCGTCGTCGTTGGTCGTGAGCGCGACAGTCTCGGCGCGGCGCAACGACGCGGGCGGCGCTGTCACCTTCTTGACGTCCTGCGCGGGGAGCCGTTGCTCGAGCCACCGCAGGATCGAGCCGCGCAGCCAGTAGCCGATCTGCGTGAAGCCGCCGGGGATGTACAACAGGATGATCAGTAGCCCGATGCTCGACGTGAACAACGGGATCGACGGGTTGTTCGGCCAGAACGCGGGAAGACCGATGACCCACAGCGCGCCGGTGACGGCGCCGGCGAGACTGCCGAGCCCACCGATCGCGGCGATCGACACCAGCTGGAGCGAGTCGCTGAAGCGGAAGAACTGCTGCGTGTAGCTGATCGTCACGATCAGGCCGCCGATCAGCGCGCCTCCCAGACCTGCGACGAATCCACCGAGCGCGAAGGCAGTCAGCTTGGTGCGTGTCGGGGAGATCGTGAACGCGGACGCGGCGGCCTCGTTCTCTCGCACGCCGATGATCGTCCGGCCGACGCCGGTGCGGCGCAGGTGCCCGACGAGGATCAACACGATCACCAGCACGGCGAGCACGAACCAGTAGTACGCGCGATTGCGGAACGTGAGATCGATCGGTCCGAGCTTGCCGCGTGGCAGCTCGACGAGGTTGATGCCGTCGGGGTCGAGGATCGGCCGCGGGAAGATGTACACCTGCGCCGCGATCGCGAACGCCATCGTGCTGATCGCGAGCAGCAAGCCCTTCACCCGGAGCGCGCCGATGCCGAGTGCGACCGCGACGACGCACGCGACGGTGGCACCCATCAGCACTGCGACGACGAACGGCACCGAGTGTGGGTTGCCACTCCGGTCGGTCGCGATCGGGAACAGCACCGCGGCGATCGCCACGCAGAGGACTGCACCACCTGCCTGCCGCAGGCGCGTACGCCGCGATTGGCTCGAGTTCGAGCGCGAACCCGATCGCGGTCGCGCCGAGGATCAGCGCGCTCAGTGCAAGACAGAACGGGACCGGTCGCAGCGAACCGGCGATCAGCCGTTGGGAACGGAAGCCGACGTTGAGCGTGACACCGCGCACGAAGGCCGCCGCGCTCAATGCCGCAATGCCCGCGAACGCCATCTGGCCCAGCGAGAGCTGACCGCCCCACCCGGTCAACACCGTCACCGAGACCGCGCAGATCGCGAACGCGAGTATCGACGTGTACGTCTGGTGGTGCTCGGACTGCGACACGAAGAACGGCACGATGATCGCGACGACGAGGGCGACGCCCGCGACGAGCTGCGGCATGCGGCGCACCCACCAGATCTGGCGGAGACGATCGGGTACCGGCGGCACACGCGGCGCGAACGAGAAGCTCTCACCGCCCGTATCGTCGGCGCGGCTCATGCGCGCGACGAGCACGAGCACCACGATGAACAGCAGGAACTGCGTGAGCCCGGACTCCGACGGCGAGAAGAAGTTGTAGAACAGCACCTGCCGCACGATGCCGATCGCGATCCCGCCGATCGCCGCCCGCGGGAACGATTGCATCCGCCCGATCAGCGCCGCGGTCAGGCCCGCGAGGAGGGTGTCGGGCCCGACCGTGATCAGCTCGGTCGAGCCCTGCTGCGTCGCGTACAGGATCACCGACATCGTCGACAGGAAGCCCGCGATCGACCAGATCGCAGTCGACATCAATTTCGGGCTGATCCCGGTGAGTCGCGCGAGATCGGCGTTCGTCGCCGATGCCCGCACCGAGTCGGCAAAGCGGGTGTGGCCCAGGAGCCACCACAACCCCAACGCGATGATCGGCACGACGATCAGCACCGAGAGCTGCGGACCGGTGATGTCGATGCTGCCGAGCTTCCACTCGCCGTTGATCGGGCTGGGGTACTGCTGTTGGAATTTGCCTGTGCGGTACTGCGGGATCTCGTAGGTGATGGCGCGCGCGAGCTCGGCGATGCCGATCGTCGCGACGAGCACGATGACGCGCGGCGCCTTGAACAGGCGCCGGATGATCGCGAGCTCGACGATCGTCCCCGAGAGCGTGCCGACGATGATCGCGAACGCGAGCGCCGGCCAGTACGGCCAGTGCGACTTCGCGACGTAGAGACCGAGCAGTGCGGATGCGGGGACACCGAGGTCGCCAACGGCGAAGTTGATGATGCGCGACGAGCGGTACACGAGCACGATGCCCATCGCGACCAGCGAGAAGCTCAAGCCCGCGACGAACCCCTTGAAGACGATGTTCGCCGTGAAGATGTGGCAGAGCGCGAGGATCGACCCGCCCATCACCCACCCTCAGTGCCGAAGAACACCGCCCGCGCGAGGTCGTCACGCTCGACCAGCTCGCGCGTCGCGCCCTCGAACTTGACCTCGCCCTTCTCCAAGAAGATCGCGCGATCGGAGATCGCGAGCGCGACGTTCAACGACTGCTCGACGATCATCATTGTCTGACCGTTGGCCTTCAAGCGGTCGACCAGCTCGAGCATGCGCTGCACGACCACCGGCGCCAGACCGAGTGACAGCTCGTCGATCAACAGGATCTCGGGCTGGTGTATGAGCACGCGAGCGAGCGCGAGCATCTGTTGTTGGCCACCCGAGAGGCTCCGCGCCGCCTGGCTGCGGCGCTCGGCCAGCTCGGGGAACAGCTCGAGCACGGTGGCGATCCGCTCGTCGACGTCGGCGTTCGACCGCGCGAGCAAGCGGGCGCTGACCGCGAGGTTCTGTTGCACGGTGAGACTCGGGAACACACCCTTGCCACCCGGCAGCTGCACGATTCCCATCCGCACGCGTTGCTCGGGCGCGACATACGTGATGTTGCGGCCATTGAGCCGCAGGACGCCACGCTCGGGCACCTCGAGCCCGCTGATCACGCGCAAGATCGTCGACTTGCCGGCGCCGTTGGTTCCCAGCAGCGCGACACACTCGCCTCGCGTGATCTCGAAGTTCACGTCGAACAACACCTGCACCGGCCCGTACGAGAAGTCGATGTTCACGACCTGCATCACCGGCGTCTCTTCGGCGCCCGTCGTTCGCTTCCGGTGTTCCTCTTGCTCCTCGAGCAGCTCCTCGACGACGAGTGAGAGGTCGTGCCGGATGAACCGCGCGCCGTTCATCAGCAACAGGCTGCCGATGACGCTCGTGGGAATACCGAGTGTCAGCACCGCGCCGCGTACGCCGATCGCATTGGTGAAGAAGTCGGCGAGCACACCGCCCGCGAAACCGCCGATCAAGATGACGTACATCACGCCCATCGCGACGCCCAGCCCGCGCAGCCGGTAGGGGCACACCGCTTGCAGCACCGGCGTCACCATCGCGAACGCGCAGGCGGTCAACACCGATTGCGGGATGCCCCAGATCACGAACCACACGACGCTGTGTGTCGATACTTGCAACGGCGTGAACAGTGCCGACGGCAAGATCATGATGCCGACGATGAGCAGCGCCTTGGCGGGATCCTTGCGGTAGGTGCGATCGAAGTACGCACCGACCGGAAACAGGAACGGGACCGCAGTGAAGCCGGAGATGCTGAGAATCAGACCCCGGTGCAAGATGTTCGTCTGGTGCAGCGTGTCGTTCAGGTAGAGCACCTGGAGACTGCCGAGCGCGAACACGCCGAAGCCGAGCGCGGCGAACGCGGCGATCGACGTGCGGATCGTCGCGATCTTCTTGAGGCGTGTGAACGCCGCTTCCATCGACGGGTTCGCGGGGTTGTCGTCTTCGATGACCTCGCCGAGCACGTCGTCCTTCTCGTACTGGCCGCGCGGCGGCTCCCGCATCGAGAACGCGAACAAGCCGACGATCGCGGTCGGCAACCCGAGCAGGATGACGCCCCAGCGCCAGCCGTCGGTACCGCCGACCCATACCGCGATCGCGCCGACGAGCACCGGGCTGAGATTGCCGAGTACCTGCTGGCCGAGGTTCATCACCGCCGACATGCGGGCGCGAATGCCGATCGGATAGTTGTCGGCGATCAACGGCGGGTGCACGGCGATGTTGTTCGCCTTGGCGACCCCCGTGAAGCACACCATCCAAAAGAACATGAACGCGCTCACGCTCGCGCCTATGAGCAGCGTGAAGAGCGCCGACAGCAATGCGGCAACACCGACGATCGGCACGCGGCGCACGCGGTCGGCCAGCCACCCGAGCGGGATCGCGCCGAGTCCGTAGAACAAGCCCGACGCGGTCGTGATGAACACTGCCGACCCGCTGCTGATGTGGAATGTCTTGCGGATCTCGGGGCCGATGAGCTGGACCGCGTTGAGCGTGAGCTGGTCGAGCGAGATCAACAAGCCCAACACGATGAACATCAGCTTGCCGCCACGCCTGAACGCGTCGTGGAAGCTGACCGGCTCGGAGTTCACCCCCGGCAGCAGGTCGTCGGGAAAGATCACCTGCTCGCGTGCGCGGGCCTGCGCCTCTTGGCGGGCCGCTTCCTCGTCCAGGACGGCGGCGGCGAGCGCGGCGGCGTCGGACTGGGTCCCGGTTGAGTCGTCTGCTACCACCGTCATCCCCCGGCCGACGACGTGCCCACGCCGTTGGTGGGCGGATCGTACGCCGTGCCTGACGCGCGTGTCAGCGCAACGCAGATATCGTCCGGCGCATGGCCGACCCGAAATCGTTCCTGCTGACCGCGGAGCTCGGCGACTACCTCGTCGCGCACGGCACCCCGCCCGACGACATCCAGGCCGGGCTGATCGCCGCGACGGCCGCGCTCGGACCGGTCTCGATGATGCAAGTCGCGCCCGAGCAGGGCGCGTTCCTCACGATCCTCACCCGCGCGATCGGCGCCCGGCGCGCGATCGAGATCGGCACGTTCACCGGCTATTCGGCCCTCTGCATCGCGCGCGGCCTGCCCGCCGACGGCACGCTCGTCGCCTGTGACGTGTCCGACGAGTGGACGTCGATCGGCCGCCCGTTCTGGGAGAAGGCGGGAGTCGCCGGCCGCATCGATCTGCGGATCGCGCCTGCGCTCGACACGCTCGCCGCGCTTCCCGCCGACGCCGAGTTCGACCTCGCGTTCATCGACGCTGACAAGCCGAACTACGGGACCTACTTCGACGCGCTCCTCCCGCACATCAAGCCCAGCGGCGTGCTCCTCGTCGACAACGTCCTCTGGAGCGGCAACGTCGTCAACAAAGAAGCCACCGACGACAACACCAAGGCCATCAAAGCCTTCAACGACAAGGTCGCGGCCGACGCCCGGGTCGAAGCAGTGATGCTGCCGATCAGCGACGGCCTGACCTTCTGCCGCAAGAAGTAGCGCTCACGACCAGTTCTGCCCGTCATCGGGCGATCGCAACTCCCCTCTGTGACGCAGACACTCGACGACTCGCGCTCCGCCGTCTCGTACGCGACAACTTCTACGACCTGGCAGCAATGTCCGCTGATGCCCAGGTCTGGTGGTTCGAGCACGAGCGTGGCCTGACCGCGACCGAGACCGAGGCGTTCCTCGAACGGCAGATGAGGTTGTGGGAAGAGTTCGACACCGAGCAACGCACGGACACGCCGCGAGGTGCGAGCTACATCCCCCGCAGCATCTTGTAGTACGGCGCCATCTTCTCGCGGTGTCGAGTCGGGCAGCGGCACGATCTCGCCGAGCTGCTGGGCGCCCCAGATGATCTCCGCGGTGAGCTCGACGAGGTTCGCGATCTTCAACGCGTCCTTCGGCGATTTGCCGACGGTGAGCAACCCGTGGTTTGCCATCAGCACGGCCGCACGGTCGGCCACCCACTTCGACACCTCGTCGGCGAGCTCCTGTGATCCCGTGAATTTGTAGCCCGCGACCGGCACGTCGCCGCCGACGAACACCTCGACCTCTTCGATCACGCACGGGATCGGCCGCCGGGTGAGGGCGAACATCGTGCAGAACTTCGCGTGGCAGTGGATTACCGTGTGCACGTCGTCGTACGCCTTCAGGCACGCGAGGTGGAGCGCCTTCTCGGTGGTGGGGCTGTTCGTACCCTCGAGCACGTTGGCTTCGAGGTCGGTGACGACGAGGTCGTCGAGGGTCATGGTCTCGTACGGCAGCGTCGACGGCGTGAGCACGACGTTGCCGTCAGGCAGGCGCGCCGAGAAGTTGCCGGCAGTTCCGTGCACGAGGTTCGTGCGCAACGACTCCTTCGCGACCCACAGCAGCTCCTCTTTGATCTCCTGCGCGGTTCCTTTGATGGCGCTCAAGAAAGCACCTCGGGGTTCACGCAGTTCTGCGGCTTGTCGCCGCGCAGCACTCGCACGACGTCGTCGGCGATGAGCTTCGAGTGGTTCGCCTCGGTGTCGTAGGTCGCACCACCGATGTGCGGTGTGAGCACGACCTTCGACATCGCGATCAAGGGGTGGTCGGTCGGCAGGTTCTCACCCACGAAGTGGTCGAGCCCGGCGCCGCCGAGGTGTCCCGACTGCAACGCAGCAACCATCGCGTCGGTGTCGTGCAGGACCGCGCGCGCAGTATTGAGGTAGATCGCATCGGGCTTCGTCGCCGCGAACTGCTTTGCGCCGACGAGACCCTCGGTCTCGGGTGTGACGACCGCGTGCATCGAGACGACGTCGCACTCGGCGAGCATCGACTCGAGGTCGTCGCGGTGAGTGGCCTCTTCGTTGTAGGGATCGTACGCGAGCACGCGGATGCCGAGACCCTGCATACGCCACTTCGTCGCGCGCCCCACGGCACCGAGACCGATCACTCCCGCGGTTCGGCCCGCGAGCTCCCACGCGCGATAGCGCTGGTAGGGGATCTTGCCGCCGCTGTACACCTTGCCCTCGCGCACGTCGCGATCGGCCGGTACGACGTGACGGTTCACCGCGAACAGCAGTGCGATCGTGAGCTCGGCGACCGCATCGGCGTTGCGGCCGGGTGCGCGCAACACGGGGATGCCCGCCTTGGTCGCGGCGCCGACGTCGACGTTGTTGGGATCGCCGCGGCACGAGCCGATCACGCGCAAAGGTAGATCGAACACCGGGCCGTTCACGAAGTCGGACTCGACGATCAGCAGGTCCGCTCCTTCGTCGCGGACACGCGCCGCGAGCTTCTCGCCGTCGTAGAGACGAAGCGGTACCTGCTCGATCCACGGGTCGTAGACGACGTCGGCGACGCCCTGCAGCGTCTCCATTCCCTCGCCTCGGAACGGCGCGGTCACGAGCGCCTTCGGTCGATCAGGCACGTGCACTCCTTTGGGTGACCGCTTATCCTCGCACGTCACTGACGTGGGCGTCAGCTCCGGAGGTCGCATGCCCATCCACTACGAGCACGACGCCGAGCACGTCGTGTTGATCACGATCGATCGCCCGCAAGCGCGCAACTCCTGCGACATGGAGCACTTCAAGCTGCTGCGCGACGCGTGGGAACGGTTCGCCGCCGACGACCACGCGTGGGTCGCGATCATCACCGGCGTCGGTGAAGCCTTCTTCTCGGGCGCCGACCTGAAGAAGTACGTGCCCGAGATCACGAGGTTCCAGCGAGAGATCGCGGAGAAAGGCCTCAGCGAGATCGACGGTTACCGCCTCGACGACGGGACGCGCGCCGTGCTGCGGAACTGGCCGCTCTACAAGCCCGTCGTCGCCGCGGTCAACGGCTTCTGCACCGCGGGCGGGATGGAGATGCTCGGCGGTTGTGACATCCGCGTCGCGTGCCCCGAAGCGAAGTTCGCGGTCATGGAGCCCAAGCGCGGGCTGTTCGCCGGAGGGGGCACGACTGTTCGGCTACCCCGCCAGATTCCGTGGCCGCAGGCGATGGAGCTCTTGTTGTGCGCCGACCTCGTTCCCGCCGAGCGCGCGTTCCAGATGGGGCTGCTGAACGCGATCGTCCCGAAGGAGAAGCTGCTCGACGCGGCGCGCGAGTACGCGCAGCGGATGATCGCGAACGCGCCGCTCGCGGTGCAGGCGACCAAGCAGAGCGCGTTGCAAGGCCTTTACTTCGACGAGGATGTCACCAAGCAGTTGCGCGCCGCCGTGCGCGAGCTCCGCGGCGCGGTCGCCGACGGGGCCGATCCTGCAACCGCGGCCGCGATCCTCGAACGGCTGGGCAAGGAGCTGCGTACACCCTTCGAGAAGGAGTCGAAGCTCTCGAGCCAGATCTTCCAAACCGACGACGCCAAGGAGGGCCCGAAGGCCTTCGCGGAGAAGCGCCCGCCGGTCTGGCAGGCGCGATGACGGCGATCGACGGGCGCGCTCCCTGCATCATCGGTGTCGCCGCGCGCACGTGGCATCCCGACGACGTGGGGGAGCAGGGCGCGCCCGAGCCGCTGGACATGTGGCACGACGTCTCGCGCGCGGCTGCAGCCGACACCGGCCGCGTCGGCGTGCTCCAACAGCTCGACAGCCTGCAGATCGTGTACTGCCAGACGTGGCAGTACGACGACGCGGTCGGGCGTCTGGCCGAGCGGCTCGGGATCGGTGCCAAGCATCGTCATTACTCGGGCATCGGCGGCACGACGACCCAGCAGCTCGTGAACGCTACCGCCGAGCGGATGCGCGCGGGTGAGCTCGACCTGGCGTTGATCACCAGCGCGGAAGCGCTTGCCACACAGCGCTCGTACAAGAAGCGCGGCGAGCGGTATCCGTACTCGTTCGCACCCGACGAGAAGCGGCCGTTCCCGTGGGAATCCACGCCGAGCCCGGTCGAGATCGCGCACGAAGTGTTCCAGGCGTGGCTCACGTTCGCGGTCTTCGAGAACGCGCGCCGCGGGCATGCGGGCGTGCCACTCGACGCCTATAGCGCTGCGCTCGGCGAGATGCTCGCACCGATGACCGGTATCGCGGCGGCGAACCCGCACGCATGGTTCCGTGTCGCTCGTGGCGCGCAAGAGATCGTCACGCCCGCGCCCCACAACCGCATGGTCGGGTACCCGTACACCAAGTACGCGGTCGCGGTCATGGACGTCGACATGGCGGCCGCGCTCGTAGTCGCGACGCACGAGAAGGCCGAGGAGCTCGGCATCCCGGCCGACGAGCGCGTGTACCTCCGGGGCTCGTGCTACGCCACGGATCCGGTCGGCGTCGCGGAGCATCCCGACATGTGGCGCTCGCCCGCGATGGAAGCGGCGAGCGGGCAAACGTTGCGCTTGGCCGCGGCGGGCGTCGACGACGTCGCCTACTTCGATCTGTACTCGTGCTTCGGCAGCTCACTGCACTTCGCGTGCGACGCGCTCGGTCTGTCACCCACTGATCCGCGCGGGCTCACGGTCACGGGCGGGCTCCCGTACCACGGCGGTCCCGCGAGCGGATATCTCACGCATTCGATCGCGGCGATGGTCGAACGACTGCGCACCGATCCCGGTGCGCTCGGGCTCGTGTCGGGTGTCGGCATGCACATGACCAAGCACGTCTTCGGCGCGTACTCCACGATGCCGGGCGGCGGCGTCGCTGCGCCGAAGAGCATCACGAGACCGTCGACCATTCCGGTCGTCGCCGAGCACACCGGCGACGCCACGGTGGCGGCCTACTCGGTGGTGCACGGCCGTGATGGCGAACCGGACTGGGGATTGCTGGTGTGCGACCTCGGCGGGAGCGCGCGTACCTATGCCCACATCCGCGACCGAGCGGCGTGCGCGCAGGCCGAAGTCGAGGAGTTCGTCGGTGCGCGCGTCCGGTTGACGACGACCGAGGTCGACGGCCCGACGGGCAAGACGACCCGCAACATCGCACACGTGTAAGTCGAAAGCCGAGCACGCGTGAATGGACGCGCAAGCGGTCCGAACACCGCGAGCCTCCCGGGAGTGTTGTAGTAGGGGGTGAGCGCAGCGACGGGAGGAGCGCAGCGAGCTCGCCGGGAGCAGCGAACCTTCGGACGCGCCGAAGGCGCCGCTCGGAGTGCGAGTCGCGACGCAGAAGATTGACAGAGGCGCGAGCCCCTTCGTAGGTTCCCGCGTTACAGTCCGTCTGTGACGTACGTCACATTCCGGATCAGTTGGAATTCTGTCGAAGCATGAGGTATCGGAGCTGACGGGGCGAGGGCCCCGTCGAGAACCGGGGGGAACCGTGCAACGGACGACCTTCTCGCGTGGGCTGCGTGCCCTTGCCGTCTTCTTCGTCCTCGCGCTGATGTTCAGCGCGTGCGGCGGGAGCAGCAACAAGAGCAAGGGCACCAGCGGCGGTGCCGCGAACGGCCCCACCGGCGAGGATGCGAACCCAGGCCAGCCGCAGCTCGGTGGCTCGATCACCTATGGCCTCGAAGCCAACACCAACGGCGGGTGGTGCCTCGCCGAAGCGCAGCTCGCGATCTCCGGCATCCAGGTGGCGCGCGCGATCTACGACACGCTGACCGCGCCCGGTGCCGACGGTGAGATCCACCCCTTCCTCGCCGAGTCCGTGACGTCCAACGCCGACGCGACCGTGTGGACGATCAAGCTGCGCAGCGGTATCAAGTTCCACGACGGCTCCGATCTCACCGCAACGGTCGTGAAGAACAACCTCGACGCGTACCGCGGCACGTATCCCGGTCGTGCCCCGCAGCTGTTCATCTTCGTGTTCGGAAACATCAAGGACACGACGGTCGTCGATCCCCTCACGGTGAAGGTCACGATGAAGAAGCCGTGGTACGGCTTCGACTGGCAGCTGTGGAGCAGCGCCCGGCTCGGGATCATGGGCCAGAAGCAGCTCGACGACAAGAAGCACTGTGACCAGGACATGATCGGCACCGGTCCGTTCATGCGGAAGTCGTTCACGTCGGGTCCGAGCGGCAACTTCGTCGCCGTGAAGAACCCGCACTACTGGCGGAAGGACAAGGACGGCACGCCCTACCCGTACCTCGACCAGATCACGTTTGCGGCGCAAGAGGACGGGAACAGCCGGCTGAAGAACCTCCAGTCGAAGAACTGGCAGATCATCCACACGTCCAGCGCGTTGAACATCGTCGACATCCGCAAGGACAAGAGCATCCGCTCGGTCGAATCCGACAAGTTCGGTGAGTTGAGCTACACGATGCTCAACGAGACCGAGCCGCCGTTCAACGAGAAGTCGGCACGCGAGGCGATCGCGTATGCGACTGACAGGGTCGCGTTCAACCAGACCCGCAACGACGGCATCTTCACCAATGCGAGCGGCCCGTTCGCACCGGGATCGAAGGGCTACCTCGAGGACACCGGGTTCCCGGAGTACAGCCCGGAGAAGGCCGCGGACGCGCTCGCTCGCTACAAGCAGGCAACCGGTAAGGACTTGTCGTTCACGCTGACGTCGAGTGCCGACCCCGAGACGCTGAAGTCGGCGCAGCTGCTCCAGTCGATGATGCAAGCGGCCAACATCAAGGTCGACATCCAGACGATCGGCGACCAGACGCAGTACATCAACACCGCAGTCGGCAAGAAGTACCAGGCGATCCTCTGGCGGAACCACCCCGGCGGCGACCCCGACCTGCAGTATGTGTGGTGGCACTGTGGCACTCCTCCCGGCACCGCCTGCGACAACCTCGTCAACTTCAGCGGCTTCAACGACGCGCAGATCAACAAGGACCTCGACACCGCACGCTCCACGAACCCGAGTGACCCGGCGCGTACTGCGCTGTACGAGGATCTCAACAAGCGGTTCGCGAGCGAGCTGTACGAGATCTGGGGCCAGTACGTCATCTGGAGCCTCGCGTTCCAGCCCAACGTGCACGGCGTGATGGGCCCGAACCTTCCCGACGCCTCGGGGAGCCCCGGCGACGTGGGTCCGTTCCCCGGTCTCGCGACGGGCGCGCCCGTTGAAGCCTTGTGGATCTCGAAGTAAGAAGGACGTAGGGAGTCCTCGGCAGCACAAGATGAAGGCAGGCGGTCTTGCGAACGGTGTTTCGCCGGCTCGTTCAGCTCGTGGTGGTCGTGATCGTGGTGACGTTCTTCACGTCCGTCCTCACCTCCCTCCTGCCCGGCGATCCGATTACGACGATCGCGCCGTTCGCAACCCCGCAACAGAAGGCCGACCTTCGCCACAACGCGCACCTCGACGAGAACATCGTCGTGCGGTACAAGGACTGGGCCGCCGACTTCTTCACCGGTGACCTCGGCACCTACTACGCAGGCATCGGCATCGAGGGCCAGCCCGTCGCCGACCGTGCGAAGGAGGCGCTGCCGAAGACGTTGCTGATGATCCTCTACATCGAGGTGCTCACGATCCTCATCGCAGTGCCGCTCGGCGTGGTGATGGCCTACCGGGCCGGCTCGTTCGTCGACCAGGGTTCGAGCGCGCTGGTGTTCCTCTTGCTCGCGGTGCCCACTTTCGTCGCGGCCGCGATCTTCAAGCTCTGGTTCGGCGTCAAACTCGGCTGGTTCCCGACTACCGGATGGTCGTCGTTCGGCGCGAATCCGACCGAGCACTTCAAGCACGTGGCGATGCCCGTGCTCGCGGTCGCGATCGGCCAGATCGCGATCTACTCCAGGCTCCTCCGCAGCGACATGGTCGCGACCCTGCAAGAGGACTACATCTTGATGGCGAAGAGCAAGGGCATCACCAACCGGCGCATCCTCTGGACGCACGCGCTGCGTCCGTCGAGCCTGACGCTGCTCACAGTGGCCGGGCTCAACATCGGGGCGCTGATCGGCGGTCTCTTGATCGTCGAGCGCATCTTCGGTATCCCGGGGGTCGGTTCGCAGATATTCGATGCGATCCAGCAACGCCAGTACCTCGCGCTGCAGAGCTTCGTGGCCATCGTCGCCATCGTCTACGTGCTCGTGAACTTCCTCGTCGACCTCCTGTACACCGTGCTCGATCCGAGGATCCGCAGTGCTCGAATCGCGTGAGACCACCACCGAGCCGCCGGCGCCGCCCGCCGTCGTCGTCGAGGCCGAAACGCCGCCCGACGAGCAGATTCGCAAGCGGCGGCTGTCGCTCGGCGCGTGGCTCGCAATCGGATGGCTGGCGTTCATCGTCATCGCCTGCGTGCTCGCACCGATCCTGCCGCTGAAACCTCCCATCGGCCCCAGAGCGAACGACTTCCGCAACATCGGTGTTGGTCCGGGCAAGGGCGGGCACCTGTTGGGCACCGACGACCTCGGACGCGACGTGCTCTCGCGCATCGTCTGGGGCGGGCGGGCCTCGCTGCTCGTCAGCTTTGGTTCGATCGCGGTCGGCGTGCTCGTCGGCGGCTTGTTCGGCCTCGTTGCCGGCTATGCCGGTGGCAAGACCGACTCGTTCCTCACGTCGCTGTTCAACATCTTCCTCGCGTTCCCGCAGCTCGTACTCGCGCTCACGCTCGTCGCGGTGCTCTCGCCCGGCAACCCCGGACACCCTGCGACGTGGGAATCGCGGCATGAAGGTGATGATCATCGCGATCGGCATCGTGTCGATCCCAATCCTGGGACGCATCACGCGCGCGAACAGTCTGGCGTGGTCGCAGCGCGAATTCGTGACCGCAGCCGAGGCGCAAGGCGCAAGGCGCAACAGCATCATGTTCCGCGAAGTGCTCCCGAACGTGGTTCCGGCGATGCTCTCGATCGCGCTGCTCGGTGTCGCGGTCGTCATCGTCATCGAAGGCGGGCTCGCGATCTTCGGCTTGAGCATCCCGGACCCGAATCCGTCGTGGGGCAACATGATCGCCGGCCAGATCGACACGATCGAGAAGTATCCGCACGTCTGGCTGGCGCCGTCGGTGCTGATCTTTCTCACGGTGCTCGCGCTCAACTACGTCGGCGACGTCGTGCGACGGCTGTTCGACGTGCGGGAGAGCGTGCTGTGAGCCTGCGCAGTCCCCGGCGACGCGAGCGCACCGATCGGTTCGCCGACGCGCCGCTCGACGGTCCGCTGCTCGACGTCCAGGACGTCGGCACGCAGTTCCGCACCGATCGCGGGCTCGTCCACGCGGTCGACGGCGTGTCGTTCTCGCTCGAACGCGGCAAGACGATCGGCATCGTCGGTGAATCGGGCTGCGGGAAGTCGGTGCTCTCGCGCTCGATCATGGGGCTGCTCCCGAGCAATGCCGTGCGGAAAGGCAGCATCACGTTCGAGGGTCGCGAGGTCGGCGACGCGGGCGCCGACGTGATGAAGCAGTACTGGGGCACCCAGATGTCGATGGTGTTCCAAGACCCGATGACGTCGCTCAACCCGGTGATGCGGATCGGTCAGCAGATCATCGAGTCCCTTCGCTACCACCTCGACGTGTCGAAGGGCTACGCGGAAGAGACCGCGCTCGCGTTGTTGCGTTCGGTCGGTATCCCCGAAGCAGAACGTCGTTTCGCGCGAGTACCCGCACCAGCTTTCGGGCGGCATGCGCCAGCGCGTGATGATCGCGATCGCGCTTGCATGCGGTCCGAAGTTGCTGTTCGCCGACGAACCGACGACCGCGCTCGACGTCACCGTGCAGGCGCAGATCCTCGATCTGCTGCAGGGCCAGCAGCGCGAACGGTTCATGGCGATGGTGCTCGTCACGCACGACCTCGGCGTGGTCGCGGGCCGTACCGACGACATCGCGGTGATGTACGCGGGCCGGATCGTCGAGAAGGCTCCGACGCGGTCGCTGTTCGAGCACACGCGCCACCCGTACACGCAGGCGTTGCTGAAGTCGATCCCGAAGCTCGCCTACGAGAGCCACACGCGCCTCGAGGCGATCACCGGCCGCCCACCCGACCTCGTCAACCCGCCGACCGGTTGCAAGTTCGCGCCGCGGTGCCCGTACGCGCAGGAGCAGTGCCTTCAGGCCGAGCCGCCGCTCGTCGACGACGTGTCCGATCCCGGTCACGCGTATCGGTGCTTCTACCCGGTCGGATCGGAGGCCGGCACGCAGGCGCTCGCGAAGAACCTGGCCGCGGGCGAGACCGCGACCGGCATGCCGGTGCGCAAGGAGGGCGACGCGCTCGCAACCGGTGTGGTCGTCTGATGGCCGGCAGCGGCACCGCGCACCTGCGTGACGAGAGCGAGACGCTGCTGCGCGTCGAGGAGCTCGTCGTCGAGTTTCCTGTCGGGCGCAGCGGGCTGAAGGTGCACGCGGTCTCGAACGTGAGCCTCGACGTGAAGCAAGGCGAGACGCTCGGGCTCGTCGGCGAGTCCGGATGCGGGAAGTCGACGACCGGCAAGGCGATCATGCAGCTGCCGCGGCCGAAGTCGGGCCGTGTCATGTTCGAGGGCAAGGACATGACGGCGCTGACCGGTGACGAGCTCCGCCGCACGCGCACCCGCATGAAGATGATCTTCCAGGACCCGATCTCGTCGCTGAACCCGCGTCGCAAGGTCGAAGACATCATCGCCGAGGGGTTGCGCATCTGGAAGGTCGGCTCGAAGGAGGATCAGAGCAAGCGGGTCGACGAGATGATGTTGACCGTCGGCCTCGATCCCGTCGCTCCAGCGCGGACGTCGGCCGCACCAGTTCTCGGGTGGTCAGTGCCAGCGCATCTCGATCGCCGCGCGCGGTCGTCACCGATCCGACGGTTGATCATCTGCGACGAGCCGGTGTCGGCGCTCGACGTGTCGGTGCAGGCGCAGATCCTCAACCTGCTCGAGGACATGAAGGCGCGCTACGGCCTCACGTTGATCTTCATCGCCCACGACCTCGCGGTCGTGAAGAACGTCAGCGACCGCGTCGTGGTGATGTACCTCGGCAAGATCTGCGAGGTCGGCCCGCCCGACGACATCTTCAAGCAACCGGCGCACCCGTACACTGCTGCGCTGCTCGCGGCGATCCCGGTGCCCGATCCCGCGGTGCGGCCCGAGGAGCGCACGCAGGTCGGCGGCGAGATCCCGTCGCCGGTCGCACCACCGTCGGGCTGCCGGTTCCGTACGCGCTGCCCGAAGGCGCAGGACAAGTGCGCGCAGGAAGAGCCCGTGATCGCAGAACTTCGTCCCGGCCAGTTCGTCGCATGCCACTTCCCGCTCGCACCCGGTGAGGCATTGCCGGCGAGCAACGGCCAAACGGCGACGGCGTCGCCTTCATCGCGGTAGTCCCAGCAATCGCGTCGCAACGATGTTCTTGTTCACTTGGGTCGTGCCGCCCGCGATCGTGAGCGCCCGGCTGGAGACGAGATCTCGTCCCCACTGTCCTGCGAGCGCATCGGGGCCGAGCACGTCGCTCGCGGTCTCGGCGACGCGCTGTTCGAGCTCGCTCCACACGAGCTTGGCGATGCTTCCTTCGGGTCCCGGCGGGCGTCCGTGCACCTCGGCGGAGATCGCCCGGTCGGAGATCAGCTTCAGCAGCTCACCTTCCATGTAGACGCGGGCGAGGCGTTGGCGCAGTACGGGATCGTCGGCGGCGGTTCGGCCGTCGCCGAGTGGTGTCTGCTTGGCGGTGTCGATGAGCCGCCGGATGCGGGCACGACTGCCGAGGTGCAGCTTGGCAACCGTGCCGCGTTCGTACGCGAGCGTCGTCATCGCGACGCGCCAGCCCTCGTTGACAGGGCCGAGCGACGACGAGAGGGGCACGCGTACGTCGGTGAAGAAGATCTCGTTGAATTCCTTCTCATTGGTGAGCGTGACCAGCGGCCGCACTTCGACGCCCGGCAGCGTCATGTCGACCAGCAAGCACGTGATGCCCTTGTGCTTCGCGACGCCGGGGTCGGTGCGCACGAGGAGCTCGCACCAGTTCGCAACATGGCCGAGCGTGTTCCACGTCTTCTGCCCGTTCACGATCCATACGTCGCCGTCGCGTACGGCGGATGTGCGGAGTGAGGCGAGGTCGGAGCCGGCGTTCGGTTCGGAGAACCCCTGACACCAGATGTCGTCGCCGCGCAACATGCGCGGGAGCAGAGTGCGCTTCTGCTCGTCGGTGCCGTGTTCGATGATCGCGGGCGCGATGTTCGACAGTCCGATCGGATTCAGTGTTCCGGGCGCCCGCGCACGGTGCATCTCTTCGGCGTAGACGACCTGTTCCATCACGCCCGCGCCGCGCCCGCCCCACTCCTCGGGCCACCCGATCGCGGCGTAACGCGCGTCGGCGAGCGCGCGGTTCCACGCCGCGCAATGATTCGGGGACGCCGCCCGCGAACTCTAGCCCTCTGCCGGCGCCGCGCAGGTCGTCGGGCAGGTTCGCATCGAGCCAGGCCCGAAACTCCGTGCGAAACGCTTCTGCGGCTGGCGGATACCGAAAGTCCACGTGCAATGCTCCAACAGTTGGATCACTTGTCGATGCCGCCGCGGGCGAGTTGCTCGTCGAGCTCTCGTTGCTTGGTGACGTTCTCGGTGCGCAGCTCGTCGGTGGTGCGGACGCGGCCGTCGACCTTCAGCTCACCCATGATGTGCACCTCGCCGAGCGTCTCGTGCATGTAGCTCGGCCCCTCGGCGGTCGGGACGAACCAGCCGGTCGGGCACATTGTGAGCACCTCGACGAACGTGAAGCCCTCGCCGCGCAACTGGGTCTCGAACGCTCGCCGGAACATCTTGCGCGTGCGTGCGACCGATCCCGCGTTGTGCACCGAGCCGCGTGCCACGTATGCCGCGCCCTGCAGCAGCGCGATGAGATCGCCGATCAACACGGGGTATCCGTGGTAGCCGGCGTCGCGACCGTCGAGTGAGTTCTTCGTGCGCTGGCCGATGACGCTCGTCGCCGTCATGTGGCCGCCGGTCTCGCCGAACACGCCGTTGTTCAGCAGGACACACGTCACGTTCTCGCCGCGCGCCGCGGTGTGCAGCACTTCCTGCAAACCCTCGTTGACCATGTCACCGTCGCCTTGCAGCGTGAACACGAGCGCGTCGGGCAACATGCGCTTGACGCCGGTGGCGACCGACGGTGCGCGCCCGTGCAGCGCCTGTACGAGGTCGACGTCCATCGCGGCCGAGAACGATGTGTAGCAGCCGATGCCCGCGACCACGATCGTGCGTTGCGCGACGCCGAGGTCGTCGATCGTTTCGAGGAACTGGCGGATCGCGAGCGGCTCGCCGCACCCCGGGCACAGTTGGTGTTCCTGGGTGAGCAGCAGCGCGGGTTTCAACGCCTCGACCTTGCGGGCGGGCACCGCCGGCGCCGTCGACGTATCGACGATGTTGTGACTCGTGATCTCCGCTCTCGGCGGCTTCGCCGCCGGGCCGCTCGGGCCCCGCTCGCTGCTCGGGGGGGTACCTGCCTCACGACGCTCGCTCATTGCTTCCGCTCTCGGCGGCTTCGCCGCCGGGCCGCTCGGGCCCCGCTCGCTGCTCGGCGGGGTACCCGCCTCACGACGCTCGCTCATGCTGGTGCTCCTCGGGCGCGAAGGCGTGCTCGTCGTATCCGGGTATCGGCGGGAGCTCGCGGTCCTCGTGCAACGCGAGGATCCGGTCGGCGATCACTTCGACGTCGAGGAGCCGGCCGACACCGAAGCCGGAGTGATCGGTCGACACACCCCCGATGAACGTCACAGGCACGCGTCCCGCCACCCCGATGCGCACGTCGTCGATCATCTGACCGGCCGCGAGCTCGAAGCTGCCGACGCGCCGGACGGACGCGCGCGATGCGGCGTCGGCGACCGCGTCGTACGGGAACGGCCACAGCGTGATCGGTCGCACGTAGCCGATGTGGTGGCCTGCGTCACGGAGCTGCGCGATCGCATACTTCACGAACTTGGCCGGCGATCCGAACGCGACGATCACCGTTTCGGCGTCGTCGACGTATCCGGACTCGACGCGAACTTCGCGTTCCATGTGCGGGATCTTGGTGGCGATGTACTGCGCCTTGCCCTCCTGTGAGAGCGCGCGCTGGCCGACCTTGCCGAGGCCGAGCGGTGTGACCGTACCGCTGCGACCGGTGCCCGAACGCGTGCCGTCGACGGCCCACGCTTTCGCGGGGAGCGCGGGCATCTCGATCGGTTCGATCGAGATCGCTTCTTGCGTGTGCGCGAGCAGGTAGTCGCCGTAGATCAGCACCGGGTTGCGCCATGTGTCGGCGAGGTGGAACGCGAGTTGCACGTGCGCGACGCCCTCGCGCACGTCCTGGGGCGCGAGCACGATATGGCGGTAGTCGCCGTGCCCGCCGCCGCGTGTGGCCTGGTAGTAGTCGTGCTGGCCGCGCGCCATGTTGAAGATCACGAGCGGCAGCTCGGCGAGTGCGATCTCCGAGAACGACTCTTGCATCAGCGAGAGGCCCTGACCGGTCGAACCGGTCGCCGCACGCGCGCCGGTCGCGAGCGCGCCCCACGCCATGCCGACCGCCTCGAGCTCCGACTCGGCGTTGATGCACACGCCGCCGGCGTCGGGGAGCAGACGGGCGAAGTGCTCGAGGATTTCGGTGAACGGCGTCATCGGGTAGCCGGCAAAGAACCGGCACCCGGCAGCGATCGCGGCGCGTGCCAGCGCTTCCGATCCTTCCATCAGCACGCGCCCGGATGTCGTCCGGGAGGGTGCCGTCACGCGCGCACCTCGGTGACGACGGGGGCTTCGAATCGGAACACTTCGAAGACGAAGTCGGGGCACACGTACAGGCATGCCGCGCAGCCGGTGCAGCCGGGAACGAGCTCCGGAGAGCGATAGCCCATGTGGTTCACGGTCGTCGACATCGCGAGCACGTTCGGCGGGCATGCGGGGATGCACAGCTCACATCCCTTGCAGTGCTCGACGTCGATCGTGACCGTGCCCCTGCTCTTGATCTGCCGGGTCGGGCTCGACGACTCAGGCATGCGCGACCTCCCACGCCGGGAACTCGCCCGCCCGCAACAGCTGTCGACCGGCACGCAACGATCGTTCGTTTGCCGCGATGTGCTGAGTGCGGTAGGGAGGGATCGACGCGCGCATCGCCACGACGAGCGTGTCGATCCCGACGACGCCGGTCGTCGTCGCGAACGCGCCGAGCATCACCATCGCGCCGCCCATGGGGTTGTCGAGATCGGACGCGACCGTGGTCGCGGGCACGCGGTGCACGGTGACGTCCGCGCGTACGCTGGCCGTGAAGGTCGTGTCGTTCACGAGCACGAGTGCGCCGGGTCGCAGCTTCGCCTCGACCGGCGGCCAGTAATCGTCGTGCATCGCGATCGCGGCCCATGCGCGCGAGACGACGGGCGGCGCCGTGATCGGCGCGTCGCCGATCACGACCGTGCTGTCGGTGTTGCCGCCGCGCATGACGCCGCCGTAGAGACCGAAGTACATGACTTCGCGGCTCTCGAGCGTCGCCGCCCGCGCGAGCACCTGGGCCGCGAGCTGCACGCCCTGGCCGCCGATACCCGTGATCAACACTTCACGCTCCATGTCTATGGCTCCGTCGCTACGCCGTCCCCGGCTTCGCTGTGTCCGCACCGTGCACCACGCCCGCGAGACAGAAGGCGACGAGGTGTTGCACCTCTTGCGGATGTGGCCGCCGGCGGTGCGCGATCGCATCGTTCATCCGCGCGAGCGCGAGCTCGCAGATGAACGACGCGTCCTGGTGCGTGCCGCCGAGCGCGCGCACCGACGGCGACAGCGTGGCGAGCAGCTCGGCGCGAGCGTTCCCGATGTCGTCGGGGAAGCGATCGGCCAGTCGCGCGCCGTTGAGCGCGAAGGGCCGGGTCGCGTCGGCGGCGCGAGGGTCTCGTGCCTGTGCGAGCACGCCTTCGATCCAGCGCCGCACCTTGTCCTTCGGGTCCTTCGTGGATGCAAGGCGGTGCTCCAGGTAGTCGACGAGCTGGTGGTGCCCGTCGGCCAACACTGCGAGCAGCAGCGCGTCCTTCGACGGGAAGTGCCGGTAGAACGCCTGATTCGAGAGCCCCGCGTACTTCACGATGTCGCGGACTGCCGGGTCGATCTCGCCGCTCTCGCGCATCACGGCGAACGCGGCGTCGATGAGCCGTCGTACCTCGGTCGCGTACGCCTCGCGACGATCCGCCAGCGTGCGGTCCGCCAGCGCGGTCTCGACGGGAACACCGTTCTGCACTCCGAGAACGCTATTCCGGCGTGGGCCCGAGGGCAAGCCTCGGGCCCACGCGCCGATGCGCGTCATGTCGCGGCGAGCAGGCGTTCGACGATCAACGTGCGCTGGATCTGGCCGGTGGCGGCCGTCCGGGGGAGCGCGTCGACCACGACGATGCGACGCGGGTGCTTGTGCCGCGCGAGCCGGCCGTCGCAGAACGTACGCACGTCGGCTTCATCGGGCGCGACGGCACCGCCGCGCACCACGACGACCGCGGTCACGACCTCGCCCCACTGCCGCGTCGGGCACCCCGACGACCGCGACCTCGGCGATCGCGGGATGCGCCGCGAGCAGTTGTTCGACCTCGACCGGTGCCACCGTCTCGCCGCCGGTGCGGATGACGTCGCGCGCACGACCGACGATCGACAGGTAGCCCTCGTCATCGAGCGCGCCGAGGTCGCCGGTGTGGTACCAGCCGTCGCGCAACACCGCGGCGGTAGCATCGGGGTCGTCGAAGTAACCGTCCATGAGGAACGGGCTGCGCATGCACACCTCGCCCGACGTGTCGAGGCGTACCTCCACGCCGGGTTGCGCGACGCCGACGCTGCCCGGCTTGCGTCGCAGATCCGCATCGCCGAGCTGCATGCCGGGACCGGCTTCGGTCGAGCCGTAGAACACGCGCGTCACCGTGTGGGGGAGCGCGTCCTTGATCGCGCGCAGCAACTCGGGTGGCGTGGCCGAGGTACCGGTGTCGGCTTCGATGAGCGAGGAGAGGTCGTACCGATCGACGCCGTGCTCGAGAATGCGCGCCCATACCGCGGGGATGCAATAGAGACGTGCCGCGCGGTGGCGTTCGACGGTCTGCAGCAGCGCCGCCGCGGCCGGGACGCGCACGAAGTGCACGGCACGCCGGCCCTGCCACGCTCCCATCGCGATCGTCCACCCGGCCATGTGGAACAGCGGGAACATGCACACGGTGCCGGCACCGCCCGCGGTGTTGGTCGCGCCGACGAACGTGCGCAACCAATTCGTGCGGTGTGAGAGCACCACGCCCTTGGGCCGCCCCGTGCTCCCGCTCGTGAAGAAGATGACATGCGGGTCGCACTCGTCGAGACCGGGCGGAGGTGCCGGTTCGCGTGCGACGCCGAGCGGAACCTCGCGCACGAACTCGATCCCGGCCGCGCGCGCGAGCTCCGAGGCGGCCTCCACGTGCGATGCGCCCGCGAGCAGGAGGCGGGGCCGCGCGTACTGCGCGACCGGGAGGAGCTCCCCGACCGATGCGTGCGCGTTCAACGGCCCGAACACCGCACCGAGCTTGGCGAGCGCGCCGAACACCGGGACCGCCTCGAGGGACGTGTCGCTCCACCACAGCACGCGATCGCCGCGCCGCACATTGGCGGCGCGCAAGCCGTTCGCGACCCGATTGGCCGCGTGATCGGCCTGGGCGAACGTGAGGCGGTCGTCGTCGAGCGTCGCCGCGACCGCCCGGGGCGCGACCCGGGCCGCGTTCGCGAGCATCTCACCGATCACGAGCACGCCGCGCAGCCTCGCGCACTCCACGCGCTGACTTGCTTCTCAACAATCATTGTTGATAGTGTCTATTCCGTCATGAAGACCAGCGACGAGCTCTCCTCGCTCTTCCGCAAGCAGGGCCTGCGCGTCACCCCCCAGCGCCAGGCGATCTTCCGCCTCCTCCAGGGAGACGAGGCCCACCCGACCGTCGAAGCGTTGTACGAGCGCGTCCGCGCCGAGATTCCGAGCATCTCCTTGAAGACCGTGTACCAGACCGTGCACGATCTCGAGGCGCTCGGCGAGGTAGAGGTGCTCGATCTCGGCACGGGCAGCCTGCGAGTCGACCCCAACGTCGACGATGATCACCATCACCTCGTGTGCACGTCGTGCGGGGAAGTGCGCGACCTGCCGGTCGACGTTGCCGGTCTTCGTGTGCCGAAGCGGTACCGCCGCGGCTTCACCGTTGACGACGTGCAGGTGATCTTCCGCGGCCGCTGCGAGAACTGTTCACAAGTGTCGTCCTAGAAACCCAAGGAGCCAACGATGCCCGACCTCAAAGGCAGCAAGACCCACGAAAACCTCAAGGAGGCGTTCGCGGGCGAGAGCCAGGCGAACCGCCGTTACCTCTACTTCGCGCAGAAGGCCGACGTGGAGGGATGTCCGGACGTTGCCGCGCTCTTTCGTTCGGTCGCCGAAGGCGAGACCGGGCACGCGTTCGGGCACTTCGACTTTCTCGCCGAGGTCGGCGACCCGGTCACCGGCGTCACCGTCGGCGGCACGGCCGACAACTTGCAGTCGGCGATCGCCGGTGAGACCTACGAGTACACCGAGATGTACCCCGGCTTCGCGCGCACCGCTCGCGACGAAGGCTTCGAGGAAGTCGCGGAGTGGCTCGAGACGCTCGCACGCGCCGAGAAGAGCCACGCCGGCCGCTTCCAGCAAGGGCTCGAGTCCGTCAGCTGACACCGCCCCACGCTGCCGCTCGTACATGCGTCGCCGATCCGCGAAAGCGCGGGTCGGCGACGCATCGTCTTCCCCCGGAGCACGTGATGAGAAAGCTCACTGTCGACGACATCCAGGACTTCCGCGCCTACGAGCGCGAGCGCGACGACTTCCGCCGGCACATCATCGACCTCAAGCGTTCGCGGCGTGTGCAACTCGGGCCGATCATGACGATCGTGTTCGAGAACACCGACACGATGCGGTGGCAGGTGCAGGAGATGGCGCGTGCCGAACGCATGGTGCGCGACGAACAGATCGAACACGAAGTCGCGACCTTCAACCAGATCATCCCCGACGAGGACCAGTTGTCGGCCACGCTGCTGCTCGAGCTCACCTCCGAGGTCGCGCTGCGCGAATGGCTGCCGAAGCTCGTCGGCATCGAGCAGCACGTGCAGATCGTGTTGCCCGACGGCGCCGGCATCCGCGGTGCGCCGTCCGCCGAAGACGAGGCGCGCCTCACGCGCGGCGACACCACCGCCGCGGTCCACTTCCTGAAGTTCTCTTTCTCGCCCGCCGACGTAGAAATGTTCGCGACCGGCCCGGTGCACATCGTCGTCGATCACCACGAATACGACCACGACGTCCTGCTCTCGGAGGAACAGCACGCGGCACTCCTCGCGGACCTGCGCGACGCGCCGTCGTCGCCGTAGCCTCCGGCGGATGCGCATCCGCGTCCGTCGCCTCGATCCCGACGCCAAGCTGCCGGCGCGTCATCATCCCGGCGACGCGGGCTACGACCTGTTTGCACGCACGGACGCGCAGACTCCTGCCGGGCGGTGGTCGCGCCGTCGTTGCGACGGGTATTGCGATCGCGATCCCCGAAGGCTGGGCGGGCTTCGTACAGCCGCGATCGGGGCTCGCACTGCGGCACGGCGTGACGTGCCTGAACGCGCCGGGGCTCATCGACGCCGGCTACCGCGACGAGATCAGCGTGCTGCTCGTCAACACCGATCCGCACGTCGCGTTCGACATCGCACCCGGCGATCGCATCGCTCAGCTCGTCATCCAACGCGTGTACGAGATCGACTGGGACGACGTCGATCTCCTCGACGACACCCGCGCGGCACGAGTGGTTGGGGCTCGACCGGTCGCCGGTGACGCGCTGTAGGGTCGCGCCTCGTGCACGATCGCAGATTCCGCTTCGGTGTCGGATGCAGCAAGCGCCGCTCGCGCAAGGAGTTCACCGAGCTCGCGCGCAAGGTCGAGTCGCTCGGGTACTCGACACTGTTCGTGCCCGACCACTTCGTCGACCACGACCTCGCGCCCACGGTCGCACTCGCGCATGCTGCGGCAGTGACCGACACGTTGCGCATCGGCACGTTCGTCCTCGGCAACGACTACAGGCATCCAGTCGTGTGCGCGCGAGAGATGGCATCGCTCGACCTGCTCTCCGACGGCCGCCTCGAGCTCGGTATCGGCGCGGGCTGGATGACGGCGGACTACGAGAAGGCCGGGATCCCGCTCGACCGGCCGGGCGTGCGCATCGCGCGCCTCGCGGAGTCGGTGACGATCATGAAGGGGCTCTTCGCCGACGGGCCGTTCACGTTCCACGGTGAGCACTACCACGTCACTGATCTCGAGGGTATGCCGAAGCCGGTTCAACAGCCGGTGCCGTTCTTCATCGGCGGCGGCGCACCGAAGATCCTCGGGCTCGCCGCGCGCGAAGCGCAGATCGTCGGCATCAACGCGAACCTTGGATCGGGCGACGGCACGACGCACGATGCCGCGATGTCGCTCACGCCGTCGGCGACGGATCAAAAGATCACGTGGGTGCGCGACGCCGCGGGCAATCGGTTCGACGAGCTCGAGTTGCAATCGCTCGTCGGGTTCGTCCACGTGAGCAACGATCCTGCCTCCGTGCTCGACGGCATTGCGAACGCGTTCGGCATCACGAAGGGAGATGCGCGGCTCGCGCCGCCCTGCCTCGTCGGGACGGAGGACGACATCGTGGCGTCGCTCGAGGAGCGTCGCGAGCGGTGGCAGATGTCGTACCACGTCGTCGACGACGACGCGATCGACGCGTTCGCGCCGATCGTAGCCCGCGTCGCAGGGAAGTAGGGGAGGCCCCGTGAAGTCGTTCCGGTTCGGTGTGCAGGTGTCGCAGACGGGTTCGGCGTCGGAATGGCGCGACAGCACGCGCAGAGCTCGAGGACCTCGGCTTCTCCACGTTGTTCATGCCCGATCACTTCGGCGAGGAGCTCGCGCCGATGCCGGCGATCGCGATGGCCGCCGCGCACACGACGACGCTGCGCATCGGCTCGCTCGTGTTCGACAACGACTACAAGCACCCGGCGATCCTCGCCAAAGAGGCGGCGACGATCGATTTGCTGTCGGACGGCCGGCTCGAGCTCGGCATCGGCGCGGGCTGGATGCGCACCGACTACGACCAGCTCGGGTTGCCGTACGACTCGCCCGCCGTGCGCGTCGACCGGTTCGAGGAAGCCCTGCACGTGATCAAGCAGTGCTACACCGGTGAGAAGTTCACGTACCACGGCGAGCACTACCGCGTCAGCGACTACGCCGGCTGGCCGAAGCCCGTGCAACAGCCGGGCCCGCCGTTGCTCGTGGGCGGCGGCGGCAAGCGCGTGCTGTCGATCGCAGCGCGTGAGGCCGACATCGTCGGGATCAACCCGAACCTGCGTGCCGGTGAGATCGGGCGCGACGCCACGCTCGACTCGCTGAAGGAGCAGACCGACAAGAAGATCGAGTGGGTGCGCGACGCGGCCGGCTCGCGCATCGACGAGCTCGAGATCCAGATGCGCTTCTTCATCACGAGCGTGCGGCCGGATCGCATGTCGATGGCCGAGGCGCTTGCACCCGCGTTCGGTGTCTCGCCCACGGAGGCGCTCGAGTCGGGCGCGGTGCTCGTCGGCACCGAGGACGAGATCACCGAGCAGTTGCATCGCCGGCGTGAGGAGTGGGGCCTGTCGTACGTCGTCGTCGGTCTCGACAACGTCGACGAGTTCGCCCCTATCGTTGCCAAGCTCGCGGGGACGTAGCTCATGGCGCGACGAAGCGTTCGGCGATGAACGCCGTGATGCGCGCGCGGATCACGTCCGCGGCCTGCGTCAGCAGATGCCCGGTGCCGGGCAGCAGCACGACCTCACCATGACCGGCGAGCATCCGCACGATCCCGCTCGTGTCGGGCGGGAGGATCTCGTCGTCCGTGCCGTGCAACAACAGCAACGGTGTGTCGCCGAGCTCCGACGCCGGCTCGCAACCCGCAGACTGGGTCGCGAGCGTGATGATCCCCGCGCAGTGCTCGCCGAGCACGACACCCGCTTGTACCGCGACCGCCCCCCCGAACGAGTGGCCGATCACTACGACACGGCGAGCACCGGCGCGGCTCGCGAGATCGCAGGCGGCCGCGACATCGTGAACACATCGCGACAGGTCGTTGGGCTTGCGGTAGCCGACGCGCAACGTCCCGATGCCACGAGGGGCGAGCTCGGCGCCCAACCAGTGATAAATGCCGTCGGCGGGTCCGAGCAGGCTGCCCATCCCGCCGCCGCATGTCACGACGACGTCGCGGGCGTCACGCGGGCCGTGCCACAACAGCGTGAGCAGTCCCCGCAGCGTGTACACCTCGAGATGCGCGAGGCCGGGCACGACCTCGACCTCTTCGACGGCGAGGGCTTCGAGCAGCTCGAGCGGCGATCGCGGTTCGTCGGCCACTCGTGGTCGCTCAGACCAGCGACTTCAACAACGTGTGCGTGCGCACGAGCTCGTCGTGCGATCCGTAGTCGGCGGCGAAGAAGTCGGTGACGCCCGCGTCGGCGAGGGCGTTCAGCTGTTTTTCGACGGCCGCTTCGTCGCCGACGATCGCGACGTCGCCCGGGCCTTCCGCGCCTTCGCGGTCGAGCATCGCGCGATACGACGGCAAGAAGCCGTATACCTGGAGCTCGCGTGCGGCGCGTTCGCGTGCGGCGTCGACGTCGACGGTGACGCAGATGGGAAGGGCGGCATGGATGCGGGGGGCCGGCCGGCCGGCGCGCTCGGCCGCGGCGGTGATCGTCGGGACGGTGTGCGAGCTGAGCGTCGCGGGGCCGGTCATCCATGTGACAGTCCCGTCGGCCATCGACCCCGCGAGTTTCAGCATCTGCTCGCCGAGCGCGGCAATGATCACCGGCGGCGCGACACGCGGCTCCACTCCGATCGCGGCGTGCGTGCTGAGCGTCTCGCCTTTGTAGGCGACCGTGCCCTCGTGCAGCAGTGGCATCAGTACTGACAGGTACTCGCGCATGTGGCGAACCGGCTTGTCGAACGACAAGCCGAACATGTTCTCGATGACCATCTGGTGCGACAGCCCGATGCCGAGCACGAAGCGGTTGCCGCTCGCTTGCTGCACGGTGAGTGCCTGTTGCGCCATCGTCAGCGGGTGCCGGCTGTACGTCGGCACGACCCCGGTCGACAGCTCGATGCGCGGCACCTCGCGACCGACGACCGCGAGCACGCCCATCGCGTCCATGGCGAAGATCTGCGGGATGGCGAACGCCGGATACCCGTCGCGCTCGACACGTGTGGCGTCGGCGACGACGTCGTCGATGGTCTTCCCCGCGGTGTCGCCACCGAAGATGCCGATGCGCATGGCTCGCTCCCCTCGTCGGGCGCGGAGGCTACCGGCCGCACCGTGCGGGCACGAAGGGTGGTTGTATACTCGGGGCTCCACGCGGACGTGGCTCAGTTGGTAGAGCGCAACCTTGCCAAGGTTGAGGTCGCCGGTTCGACCCCGGTCGTCCGCTCCGAGAGTGATCGAAGGTCAGCGGCCTTTCGGGGCCGCTGATCGCGCGTCCGGAAGCGTCGAAATTCGCGTGCGGGGCCGCGGGAGTTGCGCGGTGGTCGCGCCGAGCGCGTCCGCTATCGCCGCGTGCGTCTCGGGGAACAGGTGGCCTGAGCTGACCGCGACGGTATGGACGCACTGGCAGGCTCGCGATGAGTTTCGGGAGGGGGTGCAGTCTCAAGAATCATGAAAACAACGAACCTTGGTGAGGCCGATGGGTTGCCCACGATCGAGTGGTCCGAAGTTGAAACGCAGCTCGTCGACCTTCTGACGCACGACGACCCGCGCTCGCCGAACCGCTCGACGTTCTGGCTGACGACCCTGAACGTCGACGGAACCCCGCACGTGACGAGCGTGGGCGCGCTGTGGCACGCGGGCTCGTGCTGGTTCCAGACCGGCGAACGCACCCGTAAGGCGAAGAATATTGCGCGCGACTCGCGCTGCTCGGTCAGTGTCGCGACGAAAGGCTTCGACGTGATGGTCGCAGGCGAAGCCCGGCGCGTCAGGGATCCGAAGATCGTGTCCGAGATCGCGGCGTTGTGGGCGAAGAGCGGATGGCCCGTTCAGCCCGACGACTCGGGAACCGGCATCACCGCGCCGTTCAACGCGCCGACGCTCGGTCCGCCGCCGTGGTTCGTCTATGAAGTCGAGCCGTGCACCGTGACCGCGGTCGGTACTGCCGAGGCGACGCCGGGTTCGACGCGTTGGCGGTTCTGAAGTCGGCGCGATCGCGCTCACCGCGCTCGGCGCCGATCAGCTGATAGGTGCGCGCGAGAACAACACGTACATCGCTGGGCTCGGCATCCCTGATCTCCGGTGCGACTCGTCAGTCATAGGCGCCGCGGCGCGGGCTGGAACCGCCAATATGGTCGTCTCCCCTGGTGGACGGAGAGGACAGGGCGACTGTGAAAGCATCAGAAGTTCGGCGTGGAGTCGGTGCGGCTATGTCCACCGCCTCGGCGCTCGACCTGCAGGTCGACGACGCGGTGGTGCTTCACGACTCGAACCGTCTCGCTGTGCGTCTACGGCCTTGCGACGTTCTTGCTCGAGTCGCGCATGTAACGCATCGGACACGCGCCGGGCTCGAAGTTGAGGTTGCTCGCCGGCTCTCCGAAACCGATAGCCCGGTGGCTGCGCTGGAGCCTCGGGTGGAGCCACGCGTCTACCAGCGTGACGGCTTCGCCGTCACGCTGTGGACCTACTACGAGCCTCTGCCGTCTCGAGACGTTTCGCCAGCCGAGTATGCGCACTCGCTCGAGCGGCTCCACGCGGGCATGCAGCGGATCGACGTGTCTGTGCCCCACTTCACGGATCGAGTCGCGGAGGCGCAGTGGCTGGTTGGGAACCGCGCCGACACGCCGGAACTTGTCAACCGAGACCGGGAGCTTCTCGGCTACACGTTGCGAAGACTCAGCGGCGTGATCAGCAACCACCGCGCCGACGAGCAGCTGCTGCACGGCGAACCGCATCCGGACAACTTGCTCAGGACGAACAAGGGGCTGCTTGTCATCGACCTCGAGACGTGTTGCCGCGGACCTGTCGAGTTCGACATCGCCCATGCACCCGATGAAGTCAGCGAGCACTATCCGACTGCGAACCAAGACCTGGTTCGCGCGTGCCGGATCCTCACGCTTGCGATGGTCGCAACGTGGCGCTGGGATCGAGACGACCAACTGCCGAACGGGCGCCAACTCGGCACAGAGTGGCTCCGCCAGGTCCGCGCAGCACTCGATGACTTCGGACTGGACTGCTAGCGCTGATCGCTGCATCGAGCCTTGTTTCTATTGGTTCTCTGCGTCTTCGCCTCCCTCATCAGCCTGCTCGCCCTCACCGAACTGCGGGTTCTGAAGCGGTCAGCGCGAACATCGAGCGGCGGCGTTTACGGCTCTTGCAAGGTCGCGTCGGTTGTCGTCGATCCAGACGAGGCGGGCGACCGTTGATCGTCGCCCGGTACGCCGTACCGCGCCATCTTCGCGAGTCGCTGTAGACCCGCGGCCGAGGAGGAGGTCACCACCGCGCGTGCGTGAATGACACAATTCTGATAGCAGTCCCGGTAGCAGCCCTCAGCTTTGGATGCGCGACGGCTCGGCGAACGCCAGCAGGGCATCGCGATCTTCGGGCAGCACGAAGCCGGCGTCGATCGCCTTGTCGGCGTCTGCGTTGTAGCGCTGCAGGTACTCGTCGCGTGACGTATAGAGCTGCGCGAGCCGGCCCGCGGGGAGCGGTTTCGTCGAACCGAGGAGCAGGCAGATCGTCGAAGGGTTCGGGCCGGGCGCGCCCGACAGCACCGCGACCGGAACGTCGACCGGTGGCGTTCGAATGCCGCCCAGCGCGATGCCGTCGGCGTTGCGACGGATCTGCGGTGTATCGCCGGCGACGTCGATGCGCGGCGCGACAACCGGAGCGGTGCCGCTCTCGATCCATGCTTTCAACGCGTGCAGTGCTGCCTTCGTGACGACGTGCATCGGACCGTTGTTGATCGGCACGCCACAGTTGATGTACTTCGCGCCGGCGCCGACGAGATGTGCGTCGGCGTGCGCCGTGCCGACGACCTCCCAGAGTCGGAAGTGATCGCTATCGGGCTGGCGCGCGGCGTACGAGTTCAGGATGCTCGTCACGTCGGTCTCGGTCTGCGCGTCGAGCACGGGCGCGTCCTGGTCGGTGCGGAGGATCGTCGACGTCGGTCCGATCGCGCCGACGAGGTCGGCGTACTTGCCCGGGCCGACCAGTGGTAACGCGCCGGCGCCGCGGCTGTGCACGAAGAAGGCGTCGAACGCGCCGGTGAGCGGTTGCACCCCGTTGTAATAGGTGACCAGCGCGTACGCCGATTGCGACTCGCCCGCGGCGATCAGTCGCTGAGGCTGCAATCCGTCCATGCCCGCACCGGCGCGGACTGCGCGTGCGACCTGCGTGAAGATGTCGAACGAGTACCCGTCGCCGGGCTGCTCGAGGGTGCCGTAACGGGCGGGGTCGACCTTCTTCAGCCCCTTCCCCGCAGCTTCGGCGCCAGGGATGTTCTCGACTTTGACGAGCACGGGTCCGCCTTCGACGCCGATGCGTTGGGCCGACACGCCGACCCAGACGTCGCCGGACCGCACGACCTCTTCCGCGGTGCTCGTCCATTCGGGGTTGGCGTCGACGCCGCCACTGACGTTGAGCCACTCGACGACGACGGTGCCGCTGAACTTCGCGGCGTCGGCCGGAGCGCGTACGACGACGCGGGTGCGATACGGCGCCTTGGTGTCGGGGACGAACTTCCACCGGCCGTCATGCGTGCGTGAGCCGGCGTCCTTGTACGACGTCGCGGTCCCGGCCGCCGCGTATTCACGCTGCTCGTAGCCGTCGCGTTGCAGATCGGGTGCGGTGCCTTCGCCCATGAAGACGCCGTTGCCGCCGGTGAGTTCCTTCGACATGTCAGCCGCCGGTCCGGCCGGCCGCGGCTGCAGTGATGTCGCGGGTGCCGTCGTCGTGACCGTCGCCTTGGCGTTGTTGTCCTTGTTGTCGCTCGAGCACGACGCGGCGACGAGGGCGATACATGCCACCATCGCGAAACGCAGCGGCACACGCGTCCCGAAGGCAAGTTTCATGTCGGTCTCCTGTCTGCACGGATCGCCGCCTCGACGAGGCGGATTACCCACGTGATGCCGCGGATCGCCCGATCGCGATCGAGGTGCCAGTCAACTACGAGACGCTCGTACGGGGCGACGCTCCACAGCACGTCGAACATCGCGGCGACGACGTCGCGATCTGCCTGCGACCACCCGGCAGTACGCGCGGCGACCGCGCCGAGCAGCGCCTCGTGCCGGCGCCGGTTCGCGTCGGTCAGTGTCGGATCCAACGGCGGGCGCGGGTCGAGCGGGTGCTCGGCGATGACCTGGAAGATGCGCGCACTGGCGGCCGCGATGTCTTCGAGCTGCAGCGTCGCGAGGTCGATGCCCGCGTCTTGTTCGAGCCGGTGCATCACCGCGTCTCGCAGCGCGCGCTCGTTCGCGAAGTGGCGGTACACGGTGCGCTCGTTCACGGCCGCACGATCGGCGACGGCGCGGATCGTCACCGCGCCCCAGTCACGGATCGACGTGCTGCGCACGAGGCCGGCGCCCGCGGTGACGATGCGTTCGCGCGTCTCGGCGGCCCGCTCGCGGCGCAGCGTGCTGTCGTAACGGCGGCGCGCCGGCGTTTGTGGACTCGCCGTCACGCGGTTACCGCCGGCATCGTCTCCCACCCGCGCACCGTCGACGTCGACGCGAGCCGGGCGTGCGCGAGGTCGACCTCCCAAGCGGGGAACCGGTTCAACACCTCGTCGAGGGCGATGCGACCTTGGAGGCGTGCGAGCGCGGCGCCGAGACAGTAGTGAATGCCGTATCCGAACGCGAGATGTTGGCCGACCTTGCGGTGAATGTCGAAGTGATCGGGATCCTCGTAGCGACGGTCGTCGCGGTTCCCCGACGCGACGAGGAAGATCATCGCAGCGCCCGCGGGCACGTTTTCGCCGTACACCTCGACATCCTCCGGGACGTACCGCCCGATCAGCGGGCCCGGCGACTCGTAGCGCAACAACTCCTCGATCGTGTTGGGAACGAGCGAGCGATCTGCGACGAGCTCGCGCCGCTGATCGGGGTGCTCGGCCAGTACCTTGCCGGCCCAACCGATGAGTCGCGTCGTGGTCTCGCTGCCCGCGCCCGCGACCACCGTCGTGTACAGGAGCGCTTCGTCGCGTGTGAGGCACCGAGTCGCACCGGTCTCGTCCTCGAACTCGGTGTGGAGGAGATCGGTCATCAGGTCGTCCGACGGATGATCGATGCGCCAGTCGATGTAGTCCTCGTACATCTCGCTGCCGAACGTCGTGGCCTCCGAGACCTGCATCGGCTGGCCCGGCTCCGTGCGCAGGTTCGCGTCTGCGCCCTTGCGGACCTTCTCGAGGTCTTCGTCGGGGATCCCGAACAGCATGCCGATCACGCGCATCGGCATCTGCGCGCCGAGATCGGCGACGAAGTCGAACCGGTTGCCGCCGACAAGGGGGTCGAGGCTGCGCGCGCAGAACTCCCGGATCTTCGGCTCGAGCGCGGAGACGCGCCGGGGAGTGAACACGCGCGAGAGCAGGCTGCGGTGAACGGTATGCGCCGGCGGGTCCTCGAAGATGAGGTTGCCGGGCGGCAGCTCGATGTTCGCCTTGATGATCTCGAGGATGCCGCCGCGGCCGGAGATGTACCGCTTGGCGTCGACGAGCCCGCGTTCGCAGTCTTCGTAACGGCTCACCGCGTAGAAGTCGTATTTCTCGTTGTAGTAGAGCGGTGCTTCCTCGCGCAGCCGGCGATACACCGGGTACGGGTTCGCGTCGATCTCGGAGTCGTACGGGTCGTAGTACACGTCGGTCATGCGAGAGTCCTTCCTGGGTCGACTCCACGCTCGGCTCCCGTCGGTCGCTGCGCTGTCGTCTTCTTCAGCAGAGCGACGATGCGTGCCGGCGTGAGCGGCAAGCGAGTGAGCGTGATCCCGAACGGCGAGAGCGCGTCGGCGACTGCGTTGACGACGGCCGCCGGAGCCCCGATCGCGCCGCCTTCACCGACGCCCTTGTAGCCGCCGGGTCCCGGACTCGGCGTCTCGATGTGTCCGTACTCGATCGGGGGCACCTCGGCCGCCGATGGCACGAGGTAGTTCATGAACGTCGTCGCGAGCGGGTTGCCCTCGTCGTCGTACTCGAGGTGCTCGTACAGCGCGCCGCCGATGCCCTGCACGACACCGCCTGCGATCTGGCCCTCGACCACGCTCGGGTTGATCATCGGGCCGCAGTCCTCACTCACGATGTAGCGGAGGAGCGCGACGTCGCCGGTGTGCACGTCGACCTCGCAGGTGCACACGTGGGTTGCGTTTACCCAGATCGAGGGCGCGGCCGCGGTGTAGCGCGCGCTCGCCTCGAGCCCGGCCGGGATGCCTGCAGGCAGCGCGTAGGGCTCGAAGTAGGCGAGCGCGGCGATCTCGGCGAACGAGATGCCGATCGCGGGCGTGCCGCGGACGGTCGCACTGCTGTCGGCCAGCTCGATGTCGTCGACCGCGGCTTCCAGCTTGTGGGCCGCGATCGCGCACATGCGCGCGCGCAGGATGTCGGCGGTCTCCCGCACCGCGCCTGCGGTCATCGACGCGCTCCGGCTGCCGGCGGTGCCTGCGCCGAAGCCCGTGATTGCGGTGTCGCCTTGGATCGTGTGGACGTCTTCGACGCGCAAGCCGAGCGCGTCGGCGGTGAGCTGGACGACGGTCGTCTCGATGCTGTTGCCGCACGACCCGCCCGCGATGTACACGTTGGCCTTGCCCGACGGCTCGATGCGGATGGTGGCGGCCTCCGTGGAGTAGCTCCCGAAGCCGGGTGTCGACGGTTCGACGTAGTTCGACACGCCGACGCCCGGGTAGCGGCCGCGCGCACGGGCCTCGGCCTGCTCGGCACGGAACGCGTCGTAGTCGAGCATTGTGAGCGCCTGCTCGAACGTTTCGCGCGGCGAGATGTTGTCGTAGGTCATGCCATTTGCATTCCGGTAGGGAAGCTCGTCGCGCGCGAGAAGGTTGCGGCGGCGCAACTCGACCGGATCGATGCCCATCCGGCGCGCCGCGTCGTCGAGCATCACCTCGCGCGCCAGCGTCTCGAACTGCCATGGCCCGCGGTACGCCGTCCGCCCCACGGTGTTGGTGTAGATCGTCTTGGTCGTGAAGCCGGCGCGCGGCACGCGGTACGGCCCGGGGAACAGCATCCCGACCGCGGCCGCGGTGCTCACCGGCCACGGGGTGGGGTAGGCGCCGCAATCCTGCACGAAGTCGAGGTACGCACCTTTGATCGTCCCGTCGGCCTCGAACGCCATCGTCGCGGTGCCGTGCTCGTGGCGCGACTTGCCGGCCGCGAGCAGGTTCTCGCTGCGGTCCTCGATCCACTTCAGCGGCACGCCGATCTTCCGGGCCGCGAGCATCACGCACATCTCGTCGCGCTGCACCAGCACCTTCTGGCCGAAGCCGCCGCCGGTGTCGCGCATCACCACGCGGATGCGGTGCTCGGGGATGCCGAGCAGCCGCGCGCAGAACAGGCGCACCTCGTGCGGCGCTTGCGTCGCGGCGTAGATCGTGACCTCGCCCGTGGCGCGCGAGTGGTCGACGACCAGCCCGCGCGTCTCCATCGGGGCCGGCGCGTACGCCTGCTGGTTGATCGTCTCGCTGACCACGTGTGCCGCCGACGCGAACACGTCATCGAGTGCGAAAGCGGTTCGTCCCGCGAGCTCGCCGATCACGTTCGAGCCGTGCGTCCCGTGCACGAGCGCGTCGGCGTCCTCTGCAGTCGTGTAGTCGACGACGGCGGGCAACGGTTCGTAGTCGACCTCGACCAGCTCGACTGCGTCCTCGGCGCGCGCGTAGCCGTCGGCGACGACGAGCGCGACCGCGTCGCCGACGAAGCGCACTTCGTCCTCCGCGAGCGGGGGCGCGGCGTCTCGGGGCTCGCTCGACCGATGGACGTGTGCCATTGCTCCTTGACGTCGGCGTTCAGGTCTGTCGCGGTGAACACGAAGCGCACGCCGGGCAGCGCGCGGGCGGCCGACGTATCGATGCCGCGGACGGTCGCACGTGCCCACGGGCTGCGCACGAAGCGCGCGTGCAGCATTCCGGGCAGCGTGATGTCGTCGACGAATACGCCGTCACCGGTGAGGAGCCGTGCGTCCTCGACGCGGTTGACACGCGCGCCGACGTATCGGGTCGCGCTCGACACGATCTGGGCGATGCGCCCGCCGTCGACAGGGACAATCGCGCCCGTGACGAACGACGCCCGGTCGGATGCCAGGAACGCGGCAACTTCCGCGACTTCGTGCGGCTGACCGAGGCGCCGCAGTGGTGTGTTCTCGGCTGCGCCGGGCATCCGGTCGAGAGTCGCGCCCATGATCTCGCTCTGGATGTAGCCCGGGCAGACACAGTTGACGCGGATGTTCTTGGGCGCGTACTCCAGCGCGGCCGTCTTGGTGAGCGCGATCACGCCGGCCTTCGCGGCGCCGTACACACTGGTGGCGATCGACGCGTTGAGGCCGCCGATCGACGACCAGTTGACGACGGCTCCCCCGTGGTTCGCGGCGAGCATCGCCCGGATCCCGTGCTTCATCCCGAAGAGCACGCCGCGCAGGTCGATGTCCATGGTGCGGTCGTAGTGCTCCATCGTCACGTCGGTCAGCATGACGCCTTCGGCGATGCCGGCGACGTTGCACACCACGTCGAGGCGTCCGAACTCCTCGACCGCGGCGCGGATCATCGCCTCGACGTCGGCCTCGCTGGTGACGTCGCAATGCAACGGCAACACGCCGGCGCCGACCTCGGACGCGGTGTCCTTCTCGGCGCCGCTGATGTCGCCGGCGACGACGCGTGCGCCCTCACGCACGAACACCTTCACCGAAGACTTCGCCATCCCCGACCCGGCGCCCGTGATGACCGCGACCTTGCCGTCCAGCAGTCCCATCGCGAGGCCTCGTCTCGTGCGGATCGACACTCCAGTATTGGTGCCACAACTATGACACCAATACCGCCCGCCGGCTACCTGACCGGCGCGACCCTCCGCGCGCGCAGCATGTCGTCGGCGGGAGCCCCACACTGCAGAGGTTGGCGTCGCGGGCCGGAGAACCGCCGAATGGACGATGATGAGCAATAGTCGCCGAGCGGTATTGACCGTCATCCTCGCGGGCGCGGTGCTCGCGAGCGCGTGCCATGACTCGCACGGTGCCAGGCCGAGCAATGTCGGCGTCGGGCAGTCCTCGACGTTGCCGATCGCGAGCAAAACCACGACCACGACGACAGCCGTTCCGCCGGTCTTCTATGTCGTCGAGCAGGGCGACACGCTGACTGCGATCGCTCAGCACTTTCGTGTCTCCGTCAACGCGATCGTCAAGGCGAACCATCTTGGCAATCCTGACGATGTGGCGGCCGGCCGGCGGCTCCGTATCCCGTCCCCGCTCCCGGTCAAGCTCGTCGTCACACCATCAGCAGGAAGTCCTGGCCAGTCGTTCCAGCTGCGACTCACCGGCGCGCAACCGAACGAGCTCGTCACGTTCGAAGTTCGCTCGTCGACACACACATTCACGGGGCCGCCGCATCAAGCATCGGCCGACGGGACGGTGACAGCCACATACAACGCCGGAGCGTCCGATCCGACAGGAACCTTCGAGGTCCGCGCCACCGGGAAGAAGTCCACCAGCGCGCGCACGAGCTTTACGGTCAGCAGCAAGTCATCGCGGGCGTGATGACCGCACCATCATCCGCGCGTGCTGACCCCATCGGCTGCCGGACGCCATCGACTTGTTCCCGGGACCCGGCACCACCACGCGCCCTTCGAGAGGACTCGACTTCGCTGGACCGTCTGTTCGTAGTTGGCTTGACCAACGCTTCGGAGGCCGGATGCGCGTTCGCCGCCTCTGCGATCGTGTGCGCCTGCCGCCCGGCAATGTGCCGGCCCGCACTGCAGCATCGGTCGCTGGTGGCTGTGCGAGTCGCGCTGCCGTCTCGTTCGCGGCGCGCACCTCGCCAGTCGACGCGCCCAGCACCTGCGCCACCGCAGCGGCCTCGTCGACGCGCCGTGTCGCGTCTGCGGTCATCCCGTCGGTGAGTCGGCGGATCGCGCCCAGCTCGCCGACAGCCCGCGCGGCATCCATTCCGACATCGCAGTCGAACCTACGGGTGAGCCGCTCGGGGCTTGCCACATCGCGGCAAGGTCATCGAACATCAGTTCGCATCCTACCGAGGGCGTGTGACGTAGCGCAGTGGAGGTGCGCCGAAGAGAGGTTCGCACCGGAGCTTGTGCGGGCGCGTGATCTGTCGGCGGGCGTCGCCAGCTGTTCGGCTTGCTCGCGATATCAAACGAGTGAACGCGCCACTGCCCCGGGCCGAGGCTCGGCTCAGTCAGCGCGTTCGGCTGGCGTCGCGATCAACGGCTCGGCCTAGGCCTTCGCGTGTGCCGCAGCTGTTTCAGCCCGCGGAGGTCGTCGCGATGAGGAGCAGCGAAGCCGCCGACGTGACGAACGTGATCAAGCTCAGCCCAACGCCCGGACGCCGCAACTTCGCGAGGATGGACGGCGTGTGCTTGCGACGTCGACGGGTCCGCGCTGTTGTTTGTGGCTGCTCGTCCTCGACCGCATCCACGGGTTGCATGCTCTCGGCCGCAAACACGGATTGCTCGTACCCGCCGCTCGAGACGCTGTCGCCGCCGCTGTGGACGATGCGCCGCGTTCCGAGGGGACGACAGAGATCCGCGCCGACCCAGCTGAATGCAACACCGAAACAGACGAAGTCCCGCGCGGATCATGTGCGGGAGTACCGACCGACACGTCGATCTCGGCGACCTCGTCGGTCTCCTTGACCACGATCGGCCCGACCATCTCGTTCCGCTTGTGGCGCACCTGAATCGACAACGTGCACTCGTCGGGTTCCGCCAGCACCTGCGTGACGACGCCGGGGTGCAGACGCCGAAGCCGACGATCTTCATGCACGACGCGCATCACTGGTGCTTCAGGACGCCGTGCCGTCGGAACATCAAGCTGCGCCGGTTGCGCCACGGCTTCGGTGCGCGGGATACGCAACCGCTCGACTGGCGTTACTTCGTAGTCGTCGACTCCGAGACCCAGCGCGAGAACCTCGACGATCGCGCGCACGTCCACGCCTGGATCGATTTCGATGTATGCCTCGACGGTCTTCGCGTCCAAGAAGCCCGCGACGATCAAAGCCCCGATGGGGCTGGCATCACGGAGCTCCCGCCCGAAGTCTCGGCCGATGCGCGGCTGCTCGGCGAGGCGAAACGAAGCACGAAACATCATGACAACGATATCGCGCAAGAGAACATCGCAGCGTGACGGTGCATGCAACGGCTTCGCGCTGCGCACACGCGAAGTCGCCGGGGCTTCGCTTCGTCACGTACTCGCAAACGAGTTGAGGCGAGGCGCGTGGGCGTGCCGGTTGCCGCTCGGAAGCTGGCTCGAGGCGGCTGGGCAAGGCTGTTGAGGCGTGCTGTCTCGGTCGGAGCGACGCAACTGAGACGACCTCGCACGGACGACCGCGCGCCTGAACCTCACTCAGCCAAGTGTCGCGGATGGTGCGGAGGTCGCGCTGTCGGTCGTCTCGGTCGGCGCATTCGGAGGACGCGAAGATGTCGAAGCGGAAGGAGCGGGTCGTGGCCGCGCCCGGCCGTGGTGGCATCCAGCGCGTCGAGGTCGCGGGCGACGCGGACCCGGCCATGCTCGACATCCTATACGAACATGTGTATGGGGTATAGCGCTTGTCTGCACCTACCCCCAGATGTAGTGGTCGAGGTTCGCTGGTGGTGCCGCCCACGAGGTCGTGGTAGGGGTGCGGGTCGGTGCGACGGCTTGTTCGAGGAGCCGGTAGAAGAGCAGGCCTCGGCTGCGGCTGGTCCGGCGGTTGAACCGGAAGGTGAACTCGTCGAGGTAGTAGTCGAGATGCTTGTCGGACTGACCGTAGTGCAGCGTGCCGGCGAGCCAGCGTTTCAGCAGCGACGCGACGCGATGCACGCCGGGCAGCACGACGTGCGCGGGGTCCACGGCGTGCACCAACGCGATCGGCTCGTGGGTGATGCCGAGCTCGCTGGCGAGGCCGTGGTAGAGCGTGTCGCCATCGGTGTAGAGAATCGTGCCCGGCGCAATGACTTCCCGACGAACGCGCAGATGTCTTGCTGCGGTCGCTGGCTGGTGATCCGGCGCATACGGACACGGCCCAGACCCTTGGGATGTTGACGCTCGACCGCGATCGTCACTTCCGCTTTGGTTGTCATGCCCGGCGCGCCGGCGCCCTCGTGACGACCGCCGACGAAGGTCTCGTCGACTTCGACGGCGACGCCGACACCGCGAGCAGTTCACGCTCGGGTCGGACCATCGCCCGCCGAAGCTTGTGCATCCAGCCCACGCGGTCTCGATAACACCCGAACCCGAGCACCCGTTGCAAGCCGAGCGCCGACACGCCCTTCTTCTGCGAACAGACGAACCACACCGCCGCGAACCACTGCGTCAACGGAAGCTGCGAACGGTGAAAGATCGTGCCCGCCGTCACCGACGTCTTGCGGCGACACGACGCGCACAACCACAGCCCCGCACCGGTCCGCCACGCCTGCTCGGACCCGCACGCCGGACACCGAAACCCCTCAGGCCATCGCAACCGCTCGAGATACTCGACGCACGCCGCTTCACTCGAAAACCACGACTGCAGCTGCTGAAACGTCGCCGGATAATCGACCCCGGCCTTCGCCACACCCTCCGAACCCACATCTAGAGGCTAGTCCACTCAAGGACATACCCCATACATGTGTTCGATCACCACGACCAGAGCCCGACAAAACCCAAGAAAAACAAGGAAGGGTCACGCACAGTCTGACGACCGCCCGAGGAACCGGTCGACGTTCGCGCGCAGCTCGGGCGTGTCGAACGACTCGGTCTCCGATGCCATCGCGAAGTCGATGGTCGCGAGAACTGCGCGCTCGAGGTGCAGGTTCAGCACGCGCTTGGTTGCCTCGACGGCCTGCGGTGGCAGGGCCGCGATCTTCCGCGCGGCGGCGAGTGCCGCGGACAGCACTTCGCCGTCGGCGCACACGTGGTTCGCGAGCCCGATCTCCGCTGCGCGTCGTGCGCTGATCCGGTCGCCGGTGAACGCGTACTCCTTGGCCAGCAGCAAGCTCGTCTGCAACGGCCACGTCAGCGGTCCACCGTCGGCGGCGACGAGGCCGACCATCACGTGCGGGTCGGAGAGATACGCCGCCTCCGCGATGTAGACCACGTCCGACAACGCGATGACGCTGCAACCGAGGCCGACCGCGGGTCCGTTCACCGCGGCGACGACCGGCACGCGGCACCGGGTCATGTTGAGCACGAGCTCTCGGCCCTCGGCGATGACATCGCGCCGCAACGCGCGATCCTTCGTCATGCGGTCGAGGAGGTCGAAGTCGCCGCCCGCGGAGAACGCGCGTCCTTCACCGGTGATCACCGCGACGCGTGCGTCGGAGTCCGCGCTGAGCTGCGGGAACAGGCGCGTGAGCCCGAGGTGCAACTCGTCGTTGATCGCGTTCAGATGCTCCGGACGATTGAGCCGCACGATCCGCACCGGGCCATCGCATTCGACGCGAACGACGTCGGGAAGGTCGTACTGCAAGAGAGCTCCCTTCACGAAGTGGGAAGGCCGAGTATGCGTGTCGCGATGATGTTCTTCTGGATCTGGGACGTGCCGCCCATGACGCTCTGCGCGCGGCTGTAGAGGTACACCTTGAGCGCGACGTCGTCGGTGGCGACGGCCGCGCGAGAGCCCGACACCGCGAGCGCCGCGGCGCCGACCGTCTGTTCGACCCAGGTCATCAGCAGCTTGTCGATCGAGCCGCCGGGCCCGTGCTCGATCCCGTCGAGGCGCTCCGACAGTCTTCGGCATACGTGGAGACGCAGCATCTCTGCTTGCACGTGCGCCCACGCGACAGCGTCGCGCTGGTCGCTGCGGAAGCTGCGCGGATCCGCTCGTACCGCGTGCTCGAGCTCTTTCACAGTCTTCGCATACCGCGCGACGTAGCCGAGCTCTCCCGGTTCCCGCTCGTGGCTGACGATCGTCATCGCGACGCGCCAGCCTTCGCCGGGCGCGCCGATCATGTTCTCGGCCGAGACGCGCGCACGGTCGAACAGCACCTGGCCGAACTCGGTCGTGATGCCGTTGATCATCCGCAGCGGTCGCTGCTCGATGCCGGGCTGATCCATCGGAACCGCAAAGGCCGACAGGCCTTTGTGCTTCGGCACGTTTGGGTCGGTGCGCGCGAGCAGGATGCACCAATGCGCGACGTCGGAGTAGCTGGTCCAGATCTTGTGCCCGCTGATGACGTACTCGTCGCCGTCGCGCGTCGCGGTCGTGCGCAACGACGCGAGGTCGGAACCCGCATCGGGCTCGCTGAACCCTTGGCACCACCGTTCCCTCCCGCTGATTAGTCCGGGTAGGAACCGGTCCTTGATCGCGTCATCGCCGTGCGTGGAGATGCCTTGTACGAGATAGCCGAGGCTCGGCCGCGGCGGCGCGCCGGCCGCCGCCAGCTCCTCGTCGACGATGACGTCGAAGACGCCGGGCAGGTCATGACCGCCGTAGCACGTGGGCCAGCTCAATCCGAAGAAGCCGGCGTCGTACAGCGCGGTGTGCCACTCGGCTTGCCGCGCCCAGTACTCGTCGTCGGTCGACGAGGCCGGCAGGCCCGGGTCGTGCTCGGCGAGCCAGGTTCGCAGGCGCGCACGGAACTCTGCCTCGGCGGCAGAGTCACGAAAGTCCATTGCTGACTCCCAACCGCACGTGCCGAAGTTGACGCAGCTGCTCGCCGTCGTCGCCGAACCAGCGCGCCGAGAGCAGTGCGCGCCGCAGGTACACGTGGACGATGCATTCCCACGTGTTGCCAATGCCGCCGTGTACCTGGATCGCGGTCTCGCACACCGTCCGCGCGGCGCGCGCGCAATACGCCTTTGCAACTCGACCTGCGGCGCGGGCCTCGTCGGGCGCGAGGTTGTCCACCGCCCACGACGCGTGCAACGCGACGCTGAGCGATCCCTCCATCAGCGTTCGTGCCTCCGCGAGGAGGTGCTGCACTGCTTGAAACGAACCGGCGGGCACGCCGTACTGCCGGCGCTCCGCGGCGTACGCGACCGTGACGTCGAGCACGCCGCGCATGACGCCGAGAAGATCGGCGCTGGTGAGCGCCAACCCGAGTGCGGTCCACCCGGCGACGTCGTCGCCCGTCAGCAGCCGGTCTTGATTCGTGAGGTGCGTTGCCGCCGCGCCGGCCGGAACGCGACGCACGAGGCGAGTGAGGTCGGCGCCTCCGGCTGCGGCGTCAACGTGCACTCTGGCGAGTCGGTAGCCCATGCCCTCGGAGACGAGGACGTATGCCATCTCGATGTCGCCGGCAGTGTCGACGGCGTAGGCCACGGGCGCAGCCGCACGCGCGATGACAACCGGTTCGATCAGCGTGTCGGAGAACGCGACCACCGCGCCCTCGGTGTGCGGTGCACCGGCGCGCCGCGCGAGATCGGCCGCCAGGATCGGCCCGCTGAATGCCACGTCGGCGACGGCTGCGCCGAGCGCGTCGGCAACGATCCCGGCTTCGACGCCGCCCGCGAGCGGTGCACCGTTGCCCGCGTCATCGCGGAGCTCCAGCCACCCGGCGTCGCGTAGGGCCGCGGCGAGGCGCTTGGCGCGGGTCCCGTCATCGATATCCGCGACCGTCGCGGGACCGAGGTTGCCGGCGAGGCGGCGGGCCGCACGCCGCAGCTCGCCTTGCTCCGCCGTGTCCCGCGTATCCACGGAGGTAGAACTTAGTTATTCAGAAATGAGAATGCAATACTCGCAGAATGGCGCGCATCGCCTCCGGGAGCCCTCCCGCGGTCGCTCACCACGCACTGGTCGCGGCGCGCCCGACGGTGTGGCGCGCGCGACGATTCGCCGCGAGAACGCGCTAGCGCGAGAGGATCGACACGCCCGCGGTGCCCGGGCGCCCCGTACAGCTGCGTGTAGCCGACCTTCGGCTCGCCCGGCACTTGACGCTCGTCGGCCTGCCCTCGGAGTTGCAGCACGACCTCGTGCACTTGCCGCAAGCCCGACGCCCCGATCGGTTCGCCGTTCGCGATGAGCCCGCCGTCGGTGTTGACCGGCAACGGGCCGCCGATCTCGAGCGTGCCCTCGGCCACGAGCGACTCTTGGTCGCCGTCGACGCAGAAGCCGTTCTCGGCGAGGTGGATCACTTCGGCGCCGGCGTCGGTGTCCTGCAGCTGGATGACATCGACGTCCTCGGGGCCGATGCCCGCCAGCTCGAACGCGGCACGCGACGCGTCGACGGTCGGGCCCTCGGTTTGCTCGATCGGCAGCCAAGGGCTGTGCACCTCGAACGCGCCGAGTCGGCGCGTGCGGACTGTCGTGGCGCGCAGGTAGATGGGCTTGTTCGTGTAGCGGTGCGCGTGCTCGGCCCGGCACAACACGACCGCCGGCGCCACCTTCGTCGGGGCTGCAGAACATGTACTGCGTCAGCGGATAATTGAGGACCGGCGATTCGAGGATCTCTTCTTCCGAGAGCGGCTTGCGCCGGAACGCGTTGGGGTTCAGGGAGCCGTTGCGATAGTTCTTCGCCGCGACCTTGGCGAGCGTCTCGCGCGAGATGCCGTGGTCGTGCATGTACTTGTTGATCTTCATGCCGAAGAACTTCGTCGTGACGAACTGGCCGACCTCGCCGTACCACGACGGGCACGCGTACTGGCGCGGATCAGCGCTGAAGGCACCGGGAAGATGCTTGTCCATGCCGACCGCGATGCCGAGGTCGTGCTCACCGAGACGGATGGTGTTGGCGGCCATCGTCAACGCGCTCGCGGCGGTGGCGCACCCGTTGTACACGTCGGTGAACGGGAGGCCGGTGAGCCCGAGGAGCGCGACCACCGCGTCGGGGTTGTCGACCTCGTAGCTGCCGCCGAACGCGAACTGGATGTCGCGCCACTCGACACCCGCGTCCGCGAGCGCGCGCGCGAATCGCGATCGCACCCATCTCGATGCCGGACACGCCCGGCGAAGCGGCCGAAGGGATGCAGGCCCACGCCGACGATCGCGACGTCCGTTGCCATGAGCATCTCCCTCAGTTGAGCGGCCGGAACGCGAACGTCACGACCTCGTTGCCGTCGTCGTCGGTGCGAAAGGGCACGAGCACGAGCTCCATGTCCATGCCCGCCGTCAATGCCTCGGGGTCGATCTCGGTGAGGCGCGTCTCCACCTTCAGCTCATCGGGAAGCTCGACGTACCCGACGCCGAAGGGAACGAACTCTCTCCCCGTGGGGCCCGTGTACGGCGGTGATGGTGGCGGGAAGTGTTGCGTCGTCCACGCCCACAAACGGCCCCGCCGCGACAGCAGCTGTTCGGCCATGTCGGTCGACGCGCAGCGCGGGCACGAGTCCTGCGCGGGGAACGTCACGATCCCGCACGCGCCGCAGCGGCTGCCGATCAGCTGCGGTTCGTTGCTCGGCCACGTGAAGATGCCCTCGGCTACCGGCACTTGCGGCATCGGTGCTCCATTCGTCGGGGGGCCATCAGGGATATGCGGCCGGCACGTCGTTCGGTACTGGCGAGCTCGATCGTCTCGTCCGACGTCGTCACGTCGATACCGCACGCGCGGAGCTCGTCCTTGACGACTTTGCCCGTGGCGTTCACAGGCAGCTCGTCGAGGAACTCGACCGAGCGGGGCACCTTGAAGTTGGCCATCTCGGCCCGCGCCCACGCGATGATCTCCGACGGGTCGACTGCGGTACCGGCCGAGAGCACAACGAACGCCTTGGCGACTTCGCCGAGGCGTTCGTCGGGCACGCCGATCACTGCGACTTGCGCGATGTGCGGATGCCGGAGCAACAAGTTCTCGATCTCGGCCGGATAGGCGTTGAACCCGCCGACGATGAACATGTCCTTGATCCGCCCGACGATACGCAGACAGCCGTCGGCGTCAACCGTGCCGATGTCGCCCGTGTGCAGCCAGCCGTCCGCGTCGATCGCGGCGGCCGTCGCCTCCGGGTCGTCGAGGTATCCGTGCGTCACCGTCTCGCCGCGCACCACTACTTCGCCGGGCTCTCCTCGGGCGGTCACCTCGCCGGATGTGCCCACGGTCCGCACCTCGAAGCCGGTCCACGGCACGCCGACGGTGGCCGCGATGTGCTCGAAGTCGTCGTCGGGCCTGCTCCCGGTCACCGTGCCGGCTTCCGTGAGTCCGTAGCCCGTGAGGATCCGCTGGAACGGAAGCTCTTCGCGGACGCGGCGGACGAGCTCGACGGGGATGTCGGCCGCACCCGTCACCGCGAGCCGCAGGCTCGCGATGTCGCGCGTTGCGCGATCCGGATGCTCGAGGAGCGACTGGTACAGCGTCGGGGGTCCGGGCAGCACCGTGATCTGCTCACGCTCGACGATCTCGAGCACGGCACCCGGGTCGAAGACCGCGAGAGGAAAGATCGTCGCACCACGCATCAGCGACGCCAGGCAGCCGGCCTTGTACCCGAAGATGTGGAAGAACGGGTTGACGATCAGGTAGCGGTCGCCCGCGCGCAGGTCGGCCCAGTCGCACCAGTCGAGATACGCGCGCAGGGTCTGGCCGTGCGCCATGACCACGCCCTTCGGGCTGCCCGTTGTCCCCGACGTGAAGACCACATCGCTCGGGTCGTTCGGGCCGATCGATGCGATCCGCGTGTCCAGATGTGTGGTCGCCACCGAGCCGCCGCGCGCGAGGAAGTCGTTCCATGCGATCGACGCGTCGTCGACGTCGCCGGACAGCACGATCGTGTGTTCCAGCGCGGGCAGCGGCACGCCCGCGCTCGCGAGCAGCGCGGGGTAGTCGGTGTCGAGGAATCCGCGCACCGTGAAGAGCACTCGCGCGCCGGCTGCGCGCCAGTACGAACGCCGCCTCCGCGCCTTTGAACCGCGTGTTGACGGGCACGAGCACACCGCCCGCGGTCGTCACACCCAACGCGGCGACGATCCACTCGAGCGAGTTCGGCGCCCACAACGCCGACCCGATCGCC
>CAWIJC010000001.1:0-805636 GCA_963836365.1 uncultured Actinomycetes bacterium | reverse complement strand
AACGACAGGCCCATTCCGAGCCCGCCGACTCCCCACGCCGCAACGGCGACCGCGATCGGCACCGCGAACTGCGCGGTGACGATCATGCCGCCGATGCCGAGCGCGATCAGCAGCGCGCCGGTGCGAACGAAGGTACGTGGCCCTATCGACTGCACCTGCGCTCCTGCACCCATGCACCCCCGGTCCACGTGAGCGACGCGGCAGTGAGCGCAACTCCGGCGAGTGTCGCGCTCGCGCCGCGCAGCGACGTCAACGTGAGCGTGACGTACGCGTCGGTCCCGAAGAACGCGAATGTGAGCACGCCGCGCAACACGACCGCCGCGGGCATGCCGCGTGCGAGACGCAGCGTGCCGGCCGGCACGAGCCGCGTGAACGGGGAACCCCGACGAGCGCACCGGCGACGACGAAGGGAATCGCGACGAGCAAGGACCGCGCCGACGTCCCGCCGAGCACCAGCCCCGCGCCGAGCGCGACGAGGAATGCTTCGATACGGTGGTCGGCCGCAGGCTCGTCGTGCACGACCGGTGCACCGAGGTGATGCAGTGCCGGTGTCGTCATCGCGCCGGTGAACAACACGAGCGGCAACAACCCGAAGAACACGTAGCGCCAGCCGAACGCGTCTGACACGACGCCGCTGATTGACGGTCCGATCAGCCCGGGGATGACCCACGCGCTCGAGATCACGGCGAACATGCGCGGTTGCAACGACTGTGGGTACGCGCGCCCGATCGCGACGTACGCGACTGCGGGGATCGCACCCGCGCCGAGACCTTGCACTGCGCGCGCGACGACCAGCGTGGACATGTCCGGCGCGGCGCCGGCGCCGATCAGACCGGCCGCGAACAGCACGAGCCCCGCGACGAACGGGCGCGCCGGGCCGGCGCGATCGGCCGAGCGGCCGGCCGCGACGATGCCGAACAGCGTGCCGAGAAAGAAGGCGCTGAAGACCCAGCCGTACAGACCGAGGCCGCCGAGGTCGTCGCTGACGTCGGGCAGCACGGTGGCGACCGCGAGCGCTTCGAAGCCGACGAGGGTGATCGTCGCGATCAAACCGAACGTCAGCGCGCGGCGGCCGGGTGCCAGCACGCCGTCGTCCTCACCCGCCCCGGTGGTCACCACGCCATCATCGTGCACCGGGCCCGACCGATTTCGCAAGTATCGCCTTTCGAAATGTCACCGTGTCCCTCTGGTGGTGCCGGTGCGATGTCGCGCGACCGGCGTTCGCCCGCAGCGAAGCGCTCGCTGCCGACGGTGGCGGCGTAATCTCGCGTCGAGAACGCATAGGAAACCGTCCGACATCTCCGAAGAAGGCGGTACCGTCGAACCCGACGTCGGGGGGGCCGAGGCGGACGTGGGTGACAAGGAGGACGTCACGTGTCCCTGCTCATCGTCGTCATCGTCGTACTGATCGCCGCGCTCGGCGGTGCTCAGCATGCTGTTGTCGATCAATGTCATCGGACCGACCGAGGTCGGTCTGGTGCAGAAGCGTTTCTCGTTCAAGAAGCTGCCCGAGGACAACCCGATCGCGTTCCACGGAGAGGCCGGGTATCAAGCGGAGCTCTTGCAGGCGGGCGTGCGCTTCAAGCTCTGGCCGGTCTTCGGCGTCACGAAGTACCCGTGGGTGCAGGTGCCGGCCGGCGAGATCGGTGTGGTCATCGCGCAGGTCGGCGCGCCGCTGCCGATCGGCGCCAAGAGCGCCGAGTATCACGAGACGTTCGGCAACTTCGCGGATCTCGACCTGTTCGTGACGCACGGCGGGCAAAAGGGTGTGCAGCGCCCGGTGCTGCCTCCGGGCACGTTGCTCCCGATCCACCCGGTCGCGTTCTTGGTCGTGACCGCGCGCAAGGCGTACGGCATGCCCGTGTCGCCCGATCTCGCCGAACGCGCCCGCCAGACCGGTGGCGTGTTGCGGCCGGACACGTTCGGGCTCACGGCCGAGCAGCTGCAGGTCGTCGTGATCGCGCCCCGCGGGCCGCAGGACATGATCGGCATCGTCACGACGCTCGAAGGCAGCCCGCTGCCGTCGGGTGACATCGCGAGCCGTCTGAACGGGTTCAACGACATCGCGGCACTCGAACAGAGGGACAGCACGCAGGACGTCAGCATCATCGAAGTGTTGCTCGGGTCGAAGAACGACCTGCACAACAACTACCAGGACTTCCAGGCGTTCTTGACCGCCGGCGGTCGCATCGGTTTGCAGCACGACCCGCTGCTGTACGGCGCGTACTTGCTGAACCCGTTCCTCGTGCGCGTCGAGATGGTGCCGATGCTCGTCGTCAACCAGGGCGAGGTAGCGGTCGTGAAGGCGTACGTCGGCCTCCCCACGCTCGACACGTCGGGTGCGGAGTTCAAGTTCGGTTCGATCGTGCGACCCGGTCACCGCGGGATCTGGGCGGAGCCGTTGCGCACCGGCAAGTACCCGATCAACCCGCGTGTGTACGCGGCGGAGATCGTTCCGACCTCGATCCTCACCCTGAACTGGGCGGAAGCGGTGTCGACGGCACACAACCTCGACGCGCACCTGTCGCCGATCGAGGCGAAGAGCCGTGAAGGCTTCGTGTTCCGTATCGACCTGCAGGTGCAGATCCACGTGCCCGATACGCGTGCGCCGAAGGTGATCTCGATGGTCGGCACGATGCAGAACCTCGTCAACGAGGTTTTGCAAGCCGCGGTCGGCAACCACTTCCGGAACACGATCCAGAACCTCGAGGCCGTGCGCTTCATCGAGACCCGTCCCGAGGTGCAGGCGAGCGCGTTGCAGGCGATCACCACGTATCTGTCTGCGTACGACGTCGAAACACGCGGTGTCTACATCCAAGACGTCGACTTCCCCGACGAGCTCGTGGAGGTGCTGACCAAGCGCGAGATCGCGAACCAGGAGAAGGCGACGTACGCCGAACAGCAACGGGCCGAAGTCGTGCGCATCGAGATGGAGAAGGCGCGCGGAACTGCCGACATGCAGGCCGAGCTCGCGAAGTCCGCGGTCGGCATCGACATCAACAACAACCAGGCGACAGCACGAGAAGCGCAGGCTCGCGGTGAGGCCGCGTTCGTGGAGATGACCGGTCGGGCCGAGGCGACGAAGACAGAGGCCATCGGTCTGGCGGAGGCACGGGCGACCGAGGCGTTGGGTCTGGCCCGCGCGGCCGGCTTCCGCGAGCAGACGCAGGCGCTCGGACAGACCGCGACCGCGCTCGTCGCGGTGGCGAACGCGGTTGCCGAGGGTCACATCAACGTCGTGCCCGAAGTGCTGGTCGCCGGCGGCGGCGGCGCGCTCGACGGGCTGGCCGCGACGCTGATGCGCACGCTCGGCACGAACGGTCACTCGCCCGACGGCGCGACCGGCGACGGCGCGCCGAACGCGGTGGGAACGGCAGAATCGTGACGTGCGTGTTGCCGAACTCTGGCGGTATCCGGTCAAGTCGATGCAGGGTGAGCCGCTCGGCGAGGTGAGCATCGACACCGACGGTCTCTTCGGAGACCGCCGGTCCGCGCTGGTCGACGTCGACAGCGGCTTCGGTCTCACCGCCCGGCGCGTGCCGGAGCTGCTGTTCGCGTCGGCGCGACTCGTCGACGCGGGACACGGCCGGCCCGAGGTCACACTCCCCGACGGAACGATCGCGCACGACGACGCTGCACTGAGCGAATGGCTCGGACGGCGCGTCACGCTCGTCGACGCGCGCGATGCGTCGAGTGCGCGCTATGAGAGTCCGGACGATGCGGAAGCCGAAAGGGGTTGGCACGTGTTCGACGGCGCCGTGGGCGCGTTCCACGATGCGGAGCTCTTCCGCGTGTCGATGGTGTCAACGGCGACAGTCGGCGCGTGGCCGGCGCGTCGCTTTCGTGCCAACGTCGTGCTCGACGGCGGGGGTGAGGACCAGTTGGTCGGGTCCGACGTTGGCCTCGGCGATGCCGTTCTGCACGTGCAGTGGGGAATCCCGCGCTGCGTCATGGTCACGCGCCCGCAGCCGGGCGGCATCGAGCGCGACCTCTCCGTGTTGCAGACGATCGCGCGCGACCGCGACGGCCTCCTCGCGGTCGGGGCGACCGTGATCGAGGCCGGCGACGTGCGCGTCGGCGACTCGCTGCACCTCGTTCTCTAGTCGAAGATGAAACAGACGCCGTCGATCAGCACGCCCGCGCACGGGTTCGTGGGCGGCGTCGTGGGGACCGTCGTCGTCGTGGTGGTCGACGAAGATGTCGTGGTCGACGTGGTCGAGGTGGTCGACGTGGTCGAGGTGGTCGCCGATGTCGAGGTGGTCGTGGGCACGGTCGTCGTCGTGGGCGCGTCGGTCGGCGGCGAGGCCGACGGTGTCGTGGTCGAGGAGATCGCGTGATGCCCGGGCACACACGGCGGGAAGCGACGGTGCCAGTGGTGGCGGTGATGCCGGCGCCCGCGCGCGTCGTGCCGGTGGTGTAGGCCCTCGCAGTGCACGACAAGCTGCACGCGTTCGTGGGTGTCGTCCCCGCGGACGTTGTGCGCCGATGCCGCGTGGATCGCGATCCCGAACACCGAGAGGGCGACCACCGCCAGGGCGGCGGCAGTCAGCGTGACGGAGCGCCGTGCGGCTCCTCGCATGTTCGACCCCTTCGGTGCCCCGTCATCGTGAATAACGGCACCGGGGCCGCTCGATCTTGAGCTACCGGGGAACGTCTCTCCACGCCACGCCCTTGTCGGGCCGGGGCTCGCCGGGCAGACCGAGCACGCGCTCGCCGAGGATGTTCTTCATCACCTCGTCGGAGCCGCCGGCGATGTGACCGGCGGGAGCCATCAGTATCGCCTGCGCGTACCGCGTCGTCGCCGGCGACGCCTTCGGGGCCGGCGAGCGAACATGTGAGCTCGCCGAGCTGCGTCGTGATCCGCGCACCGAAGAGCTTTCCGATCGAGCCCTCGGGGCCGGGGATCTTCCCTCGCGACGCAGCCGTCAGCGTACGCATCGACAAGAAGCGTTGAATGCGCGTCTTGGAGTAGAGGTCGGCGAGCTGCTGACGGATGCGCGGGTCGCCGCTGGCGCCGCGCTCCTTTGCGAGTGCGATCACATCGTGCACGGTGCCGCGGCCGCCGGCTCCGCCGCCACCGCCGGCCGAGCCGATCGCGACGCGCTCGTTCATCAGCGTCGTGATCGCGACCGACCAACCCTCGTTGACGTCGCCGAGCACGTAGTCGTGGGGCACGCGCACATCCTCGAAGAACACTTCGTTGAACGCGGCACCTCCGTTCATCTGCTTCAGCGGCTTGATGGTCACGCCGGGCGCCCTCATGTCGACGATGAACGCGGTGATGCCTTTGTGCTTCTCGGCATCGGGCGCGGTACGGCAGATGATCTCGCCGTAGTCGGAGAACTGTGCGCCCGAGGTCCACACCTTCTGACCGTTGATCACCCACTCATCGCCGTCGCGTACGGCCGCCGTCGAGAGCGACGCGACGTCCGAGCCCGCACCAGGCTCGCTGAACAGCTGGCACCACAACTCCTCGCCGCGCAACAGCTTCGTCAGATACCGCTGCTTCTGGGCATCGGTGCCGACAGCTTTGATCGTCGGTGCGATCATGCCGAGGCCGATGACGAACGCCTCGGTCGGCAGCGTGTACTTGCCTTCTTCCTGGCCGAAGATGATTTGTTGCATCGACGTGCCGTTGCGCCCGCCGAACTCCGGTTCCCATGTGATGCGGGCGAAGCCGTGATCGAACTTCGTCGCTTGCCATCCCTTCGCGCGCGACAGGTAGTCGCCGCCCCCGAGCTCCATCTCGCGCTCCGGACGCGCTGCCGGCGTACTCGGGTGCGTACTGCTCGAGGAAGGTGCGGCACTCCTCGCGCCATGCGGCTTCTTCAATGCTGTCGTTGAAGTCCATCAGCCCCTCGTCGTGCTCGGCGGGCGCGTGTCGTCGCCAGATGATGGCGCATCGGGCCGCCGGCGCACCATCGGAGGGCCGGATGCGGCCGCGGGTGGTCGCGAGGCGAAGCCGACAGCACACAACACACGATCTTGCCTTCGGGCAAGGGCGGCGCGTTTCGACGACGCAACATCGAGCTATAGCCTCGGTGTGCATGAGCGCCGCCTTCGTACGAGGGGCCGTGGCCGATCACGCGGCACTCGGCATCGACGCCGATGCACTCGATGCGTTGGTTGCGCGTGTGCAGCAAGAGATCGACGCCGGTCGCTTGCCGTCGGCGCAGTTTGCCCTTGCGCGCGACGGCAGGGTCGCGGTGTGGCGGCAACTCGGCGATGCCGTGCCGGAGTCGCGCTATGTCATGTTCTCGGCGACGAAGGCCGTGGTGGCAGGCGCGGTGTGGATCCTCATGGGCGAAGGCGCGCTCGACGTGTCGCGGCGAGTCGTCGACTACATCCCCGAGTTCGGTACAAACGACAAGGATGTCATCACGGTCGAACAGGTGATGCTGCACACGTCGGGCTTTCCTCGCGCGCAGTTCGCCGCGCTCGACTGGGACGACCGCGAGCGTCGGCTCGGGCGCTTCGCGAAGTGGCGCTGCAACTGGGAGCCGGGGACACGATACGAGTACCACCCCACGTCGGCGCACTGGGTGCTCGCCGAGCTCATCGAGCGGTGCACGCAACAGGACTTCCGCGCGTTCGTGCGCGAGCGGATCATCGAGCCGCTCGGGATCACGGGGTTGCAGATCGGGGTGCCGCCCGCGGAACAAGGTGACATCAACCCGCTCGTGCGCACGGGCTCGCCGATGACACGCGACGAGCTCATGGCCGCCCTCGGCATCCCCGAGTTGCCGCTGACCGAGGTGACGCCCGAAGCGTTGATCTCGTTCAATCAGCCGGCGGTGCGCGCAGTGGGTGTGCCCGGCGGTGGTGGCGTGACGACCGCAGCTGATCTGGCGCTCTACTACCAAGCGCTGTTGCACGATCCGGCCGGCATCTGGAAGCCCGAAGTGCTGGCCGACGTCACCGCGAACGTGCGCAACACGATGAAGCGACTACATCGGCACGCCCGCGAACCGCACGCGCGGGCTGGTCGTCGCCGGCGACGACGGCCGCTCGAACGCTGCGCGGCATGGGCCGTACCGTGTCGCCCCGCGCGTTCGGCCACAACGGCGCGGGCGGCCAGATCGCGTGGGCCGACCCCGCGACGGGCCTGTCGTTCTGCTTCCTCACGAATGGGCTCGACCAACACCAGCTCCGCGAGTGGAAGCGGACGACCGCGATCGCGAGCCGAGCCGCGAACTGCGTGCTACAGCGGTGACCAGGCTGCACTCCTGAGCAGCCGGCTCTCCCAGTCGTCGCGCACCTGGAGCGCGTCGTGCATCCAGGTGCCGGGACCCTTCACATGGGCCGGCAGCTCACGGGTGAAGAGCATCGGGAGACGATCGGGGTAGTCGACGCGCTGCCACAGGACGACCTCGCGCCGGCGCGCCGATCCGAGCGCCGCCTGGAAGACGGCCAGCAACGTCAACAGAGAGCGTTCGCTGACCTGCTCGAGGCTCGGCGCGTAGTGCGTGCGCGCGGCGTCGAGGTACTGGTCGAGCTTCGCTTCGTATGGCCACGCGCTGTCTTCCATGAACAGCTCGGGTTCGTGCTCGCGTCCGTCGACCGGCACCGCCGCCAGGTCGAGCTCGCGCCACGGTGACCAGTCGACCGGCAGCATGAGCTTGCCCCTCACCTCGTGCCGGTAACAGTCGACCTCCGCCGCCCACTCGCGCAGGTCCCCCTGCTGCACGCGCCGGGCCAGCTGCTCGTACGCGTTGCCGTCGCGCAAGCCGGTGATCGTGACGTGGTGATACGCGCGCCCTGTTCCGTGCGCGAGCTTCAAGTAGTACAGCAGGCGCGCGTCATCGGTCTTCGCGAGCGCCGGCATCCAGCCTTCGCGAAGCGCTTGCTCGAACGAATCTTCCTGCGGACCGGCGACCGTATGGAGCTCGTGCAACAGCAGCATGCGATTCTACCCGTCTCTACTCGTCCTTCTTGTCGACGATCGCGGCCACGATCGCGTCGATCGCGTCGTCGGCGAGGGTCCTGAGCTCGTCGTCGGTCCGATCCTGGATCGGGTGCGGCACGAAGACTCGCGCGGGATCGGCGCCGAGCGCACGTGCTTGCGCGTCCGCGGCCTCGATGAACTCGGTCGACGCGATGAAGACCATCGGGATGCCGGCGGTCTCGATGTTGACGGTGTCGTGCACACTGCACGACGTGCACGAGCCTCAATCGGCAAGCGCTTCGACCACCACGTCGCACTGCGCGGTGATCTCGTGGCGGAGATCGACCGGCGCCGGCTTCGTGAAGGTCGGCTTCGCGAAGCGGCTGACGCCGGCGCCGCGTGCACGGAGGAGCTCCTCGAGCCGGTCGAGGAACACGTTGCCGCGCGGCTTGCTGATGTCGAGCAGGCGCGACATGCATTTCGCGCGAGCTCGTCGGATCGCTTCGCGCGCTCGCGCGTGTCGCGGCGTGATGCTCAGACGTCGGATCGAGCAGCTTCATGTGCGGATCTCCTGCGTCACCGGCTCGCTACCGACGGCGCCGCTCGCCCAACCCCCGATGATCGCCGAGAACAGACCGGCGCCGCCGCCCGCATGGGCCAGCAACAAGCCGCCGGGCCGGAACTTCGGCAGCTTCGTGCCCGGCGTGCACAGGGCCTCGGGCATGCCCTCGGCGATCCCGCGCGGCGCCGCGGACGATCTCCTCGGCCGGGAGCTGCAACATTGCGTCGAGCTCCTCACGCAGTCGCGCTTTCGACCACCCGGCCTCGCGGAACACGCGGCCGTGCTCGGGCGACACGACGAGCATCGCATCCCACACGAACACGTTCTTCGGGTGCGCGACGGCGCGCAGGCAGAGGGCGAACGAGCGGGCAAGCGACTCCGGCGTGCGCGACAGCTGATCGACGACACCACGAACTCCTTCGGCCGCGAACAGTGTCACCGCGTTCGTGCCCGGCTCGAGCCCGCGTTCCACGGCGAGCGGCTCCCACGGCGAACCGGCTTCGTCCTCCGCGAAACAGAACGTGTACTTGCCGGGATTGCCGAGTGTCGCCCGGTCGACGCCGCCCGGTCGTCCGCCGCCGACATTGCGGATCACGAGCTGCAACGCGCGCCCGATCGTGGCGTTGGCGCGATTGCCCTGGCCGAGCGCGTTGACGCCCGAGTTCATGCCGATCGCACGCGTGATCGGTCCGTTGACGACGAGGAGCGGGCCCGGAGAACCACGTGGTCGCGAGCAAACCGTGCATGTTGAACTCGTCGGTGCACGCGCCTTCGAGCGCGGCCAGCACGACGGGCATGTACTCCGGCCGGCAGCCGGCAATCACCGCGTTGATCGCGACCTTCTCGACCGTGCACTCGACGAGGTCGGGCGGTACGACGGCGACCACGTCGGCAGGATCGCGTGTGGTGCCGGCACACATGCGTGCGACGCGCTCCGGCGTGGGTGGCACCAATGGCAATCCGTCGCTCCATCCCGCGCGTGCATCGCTTCCGCGACGTCCTCTGCATCGCCGAGCTCGATCGTGCGCGCGCGCAGCTTCGGCACGACTGCGGCGACGATGCGGGCGTCCACAACGTCGGGATCGTGCGTTCGCGAACCGCATCCGGGGCGCCAGTCCGGAAGGCCGGGACCGAGCGTGCCAATGCCGGTGAATGCTTCCCAGCGTTGCCGTTCCCATCCCTCGAGCCGATCGACGACGCGACCATGCTCGACACGCAACAGCGTCGGCACCGTATCGATGTCGAGCGCGAACGAGACGTCGAGGTCGCGGTCGTCGTGCACGCCCAGGCCGTCGGGAAAGGTCGGGTCGTCCTGCGAGTAGATCGTGACGCGTGACGAGAGTTGCGCGAGTACCGGTGCGACGAGCTCGCAGGTCGGGCACGCCCGCTTGACGACTGCGACCAGCCCATCGGCAATCATGCCGTCAGCTTTGCATCCGTTCGAGGAGGTAGTCGATTGCTCGGGTCAATGTCCGGAGATCGTCGGGCTCGATCGCCGGGAACAACGCGATCCGCAGCTGATTGCGACCGAGCTTGCGGTAGGGCTCGACGTCGACGATGCCGTTGGCGCGTAGCGCCTTGCACAGCTCGGCGGCCTCGGTCGCCTCGTCGAAGTCGATCGTTGCCGTGACGTGACTGCGGAACGCGGTGTCGCCGACGAACGGTGAGGCATGCGCGTGGGCGTCGGCCCAGCCGTACACGATCTCCGCCGACGTGTCGCACCGGCCGGCCGTGAACTCCATGCCCCCGTTCGCGAGCATCCACCGCACGTGCTGATCGAGCATGAAGAGCGTCGCGAGCGCCGGTGTGTTGTAGGTCTGTGCGAGCCGCGAGTTCTCGAGCGCGATCGACAGGTCGAGCGTCGGGGGCATCCAGCGGCCGGTGGCCCTCAGCGACTCGATGCGCGTGATCGCGGCGGGCGAGCACAGTGCGAACCACATCCCGCCGTCGCTCGCGAAGCACTTCTGCGGCGCGAAGTAGTAGACGTCGACGTCTTTTGCGCTCATTCGCAAGCCGCCTGCGGCCGATGTCCCGTCGACGAGCACGAGCAGCCCGTCGGTGGCCGCAGGGCGATGAACGGGAATCATCACACCGGTCGACGTCTCGTTGTGCGGGTACGCGTACACGTCGCAGTCGGCGTCGACGATGTCGATCGTCTGAGGCGCGGCGCCGGGAGCGGTCTCTACCACGTGCGGCACGGCGAGGTGCGGCGCGGCCTTGGTCACGGCCGCGAACTTCGACGAGAACTCGCCGATCGAGAGGTGCGCGCTGCGATGGTCGACGAGCCCGAACGCGGCCGCGTCCCAGAAGCTTGTCGCGCCGCCGTTGCCGAGCAGCACCTCGTAGCCGTCGGGCACCATGAACAGCTCCGCGAGACCTTCGCGGATGCGCCGCACGATGGACCGGACTCCGTCGCGGCGGTGACTGGTGCCGAGGTAGTCGTGCGCGGCACCGGCGAGCGCGGCGACCGCTTCGTCGCGCACCTTCGACGGACCGGAACCGAAGCGGCCGTCGCGCGGCCGCAGTTCGCGAGGAAGCTCGATCTGGGTGGTCGCCGTCACCCGGCCATGCTAGGGGTCAGGCAAGGGTGAGGATCTCGTCGAACCCGGAGTGGAGGTCGCGCACCAGTACGTCCGCGTCGGGCACCGCAGCGGTGTCGATGACGATTCCGATGCAGCACGTCTGACCGTGCGAGATCAACGTGACGTTGAACGCCGCGCCCGATGGCGGCCCGAACGCGTACAAGCGCTCGACCCGGGCGCCGGCGCTGTACACCGGCACGGGCGCGCCCGGCACGTTCGACGTCACGAAGTCACAGCACTTCAGCATGCCGCCGAACAGCGCGGTGGTCGTAGAAGTCGGCAACCGATTCAACACGCCGGCCATCGTGCTCGTCATCTGCAGGGCGGGCTCCGCGCGCCAGTGCCGCACGAGCTGGCGGACGGCCTGCATCCGCTCGCGCGGATCGCCTATGGAAACCGGTACCGGGAAGCGGGCGGGTGCGAACCGGTTGCCGCCCGAGTCGTCACCCCCGGCGCGCAAGTTGATCGGCAACGTCATGCGCAACGCGGCCGGCATCGTGCCATGACGCTCGTGATAGCGGCTGGTGCCACCGATCACCGCGGCCACGAACGCGTCGTTCAGGCTGCCCTCGGCGGCCTTCGCGGCGCGCCGCAACTCGTCGAGCGGTACGTCGAAGCACTCGAGCCGCCGGCCGAGACCGCGTTCGCGCATCACGGGCGACATCGGCGACGTCGCGGGCTGCAGCGCGCGCACGATCGAGCGCGTCGCCCGCAGGACCTCCTTCGTGTGGCCAACCGGGTCGCGCACGGTCGCGGCGACTGTGCGCACGGCTGTGGTCGGGAGCCTCGTGACGACGCCCATGATGCGCCGGCGCGAGTGCGCAAGAGACTCGCCGAGAAGATCCATGGGTGTCACGTGCTCGGGCGCCGGCGCAGCGGGCGCGTCGTCGAGCGTGGGTTCTTCGGTATCGCGCGCGAGGTCGACCATGTGCGCGAGCAGATCCATTCCGCCGACCCCGTCGGTCACCGAGTGGTGCACCTTCATCGCGAGCGCGGCGCGCTCGCCGTCGGGACCGTCGAGTCCTTCGATCAGTGTGAACTCCCAGAGGGGACGCGCGCGGTCGAAGCTGGCGGTTGCGATTGGTTGCAGCACGTCGAGCAACGCGCGTTCGCTTCCTGAACCCGAAAGACGCATGCGTCGCAGATGGAAGTCGAGGTCGAACGTGGGCTCTACCGTCCAGCGCGGCGGGCCGACGCGCAACGGCGGCGACAACACGCGTTGACGCAAGCGCGGAATGATCCGCGTCGTGCGGTCCATGCGCCGCCGGAGCACATCCCAGTCGGGGACCCGATCGAGGATCGCGACCGCGAGGATCGTCGACCGCAGGATCGGATCCTTCTCGATGTTCCACATGAGCGCGTCCGCGTCGCTCATGTGGTGCGTGAAGCGCGTCTCGGGGGCCATGCGGGGAGGGTAGTGGCCGGTCGGGCGTGCGTCACCCGCGCACGCGCCGCCGGCTCGTTGATCACGACGACGCCTTTCCGCCGCGCACATCAACGTGCCTAGCGTGTGCGTCGTGCGCAGCAGGTTTGTCACGACGAACGGCATCAGGCTCTGCTGCCTCGAGGCGGGGCCGCCCGACGGTCCGCTCGTGGTGCTGCTGCACGGCTTCCCCGAGCTCGCGTACTCGTGGCGCTACCAGGTCGCGGCGCTCGGGCACGCGGGCTTCCACGTTGTCGCACCCGACATGCCGGGCTACGGCCGCTCCGACAAGCCTGACGTGACCTACGACTGCGAGTGGATCAACGCGTGCGTCGTCGGGTTGATCGACACACTCGGTCATGCGCGCGCGGTGATCGCGGGCCACGATTGGGGCGGCATTCTCGTATGGATCATGGCGCGGCAATATCCCGGACGGATCGCGGGCGTGATCGGTGTCAACACGCCCGATCTACCGCGTTCGCCGATGCCGCCGGTGCAGCTGCTGCGACAGATCTTCGCCGACACGCCGATCTACATCATCCAGTTCCAAGAGCGCGGCCTTGCCGAATGGGTGCTCGGCACGTGGGGGCGTGGGACCGACGACTTCATCGAGATGATCTTCGGCGGCGAGATGGTCAGGAATGCCGACGCGTTCCCGCGCCACGTCCTCGCCGTCTACAAGCGCGCATTCCGACCCGTGGGTGCGCTCACGCCGCCGATCGAGTACTACCGGAACCTCGATCGCAACTGGGAGCTCACTGCGCCGATCGCAGACCGGAGGATCGAGGTGCCGTGCCTGATGATCTCGGCGGCGGACGACCTCGTGCTCACGCCGGCGATGACAGCCGGCATGGAGGAACGCATTCCCGATCTGGAGCGCGTCGTGATCGAGGACTGCGGCCACTGGACGCAACAAGAGCGCCCCGAAGAGACGACCGCGGCGATGCTCGCCTACTTGAACCGCCTCGAACCCTGGTGACCCGACACACAGACGTGGAGGTCTTCAGACGATACGGCGGGCGGCCATCGCGCCGTCGACGGGAATCACTGCGCCGCTGAGGTATGCGGCGCCGGGCGAGCACAAGAACGCGATCGTTGCCGCGACCTCTTCTGCTCGTCCGAGCCGTTGCATCGGCGTGTGACGCGCGACCATCGCCACCGTCGCGTCAGGATCGTCGGTCTCCGCCGCCACGCGCGCGAACAGGCCGGCGTCGGTGGCCGACGGCGCGACGACGTTCACGCGCACGTTCTCCGCCGCGTGCTCGATCGCTGCTTGCTTCGCGAGATTGTTCAGCGCGCCCTTCGACGCGCAGTAGGCCGCGTACCCCGGCGAGCCGACGACGCCCAGCACCGAGCTCAGCACCACGACCGCGCCGCCGCCGCTACGCGCGATCGGTGGGATGCCGTGCTTCATGCAGAGAAACGGTCCCTTCACGTTGACGTCGAGGACGCGTTGCCAGTCGTCGTCGGAACATTCGACGACCGACGCGCGAGTCTCGACTGCCGCGGCGCACACCAACGAGTCGAGTCGGCCGTGTCGTTCGGCGACCGCGTCGAAGCACGCCGCGACCTCGCCCTCGCTGGTGACGTCGACCGTCATCGCGTCGCACTGTCGTCCTGCGGCGACGAGGTTGTCGGCAACCTGTTGCGCCCGTGGCTCGTCGATGTCGGCGACGACCACCCTGAACCCGTTGCGCGTGAGTTGTTGCACGGTCGCCTCACCCAAGCCCGACGCGCCGCCCGCCACGACCGCGACGGGAGACGCGAGCCTCGCGCTCATCGCGAAGTCCTCATCGCAGCGCCGCCAAACCGCCGTCGCACGGGATCACCGCTCCCGACGTGTACGCAGACGCGTCGCTCGCGAGGAAGAGTGCGAGATTCGCCACGTCGTCGACCAGCCCGAGCCGGCGCAGCGGGATCGTGCGCTCGAGCATGCCCAAGAAGCCGTCGGGGTCGTCCATGCGCTCGGCGACGCGACGGAAGCGCGGCGTGTCGATCGAGCCGGGGGCGATGACGTTCGCGCGCACAACTGGTCCGTACTCGACGGCGATCTGGCGCGTCGAGCGCGATCAGTCCCGCTTTGGACGCGCCGTAAGCGGCATACCCTTCCGACCCCTGCTGGCCGAGCGTCGAAGCAGTGTTGATGATCGATCCACGACCGCCCCGCAACATGTGGGGGATCGCGGCCCGGCACGCGGCGAAAGATGGCGGTGAGATTCGTCGCGATCGTGATCTCCCACATCGGCTCCGTCGTCTCGACGAGGCGTCCCGACATCTGGATCGCCGCATTGTTGTAGAGGACATCGAGTCGTGCGTAGTTCTCGATCGTCGCCGCGACCATGGCGTCGCACTCGATGCCACGCGAGACGTCGGCGTGGACCGCGAGCGCGTCGCCGCCGTCCTTGTCGATACGCGCCGCGACCTCGTGCACACCGTCGTCGTTGATGTCGACGGCGACGACCGACGCGCCGCATGACGCGAACAACTGCGCGGCCGCGCGTCCTTGGCCCGACGCCGCGCCGGTGATGAGCGCAACTCGTCCCCAGAGCGCGCCGTGCTGCACGGCACCGGACCGTACGCACGGCACCGCTTCCCGTCAACGCGTACGCTCGGGCACGTGCCTCACGATCTGGTCGCGCAGTACGGCGCGCTCTTCGAACGCGCGGTCGACCGCGTGATGAAGAGCGAGTAACCGTCATGTCGCGGCGACTGCCGCGCGCACGTCGACGCCGATGCGTACGAGGTGCCGTGTCTTGGTACTCGGTGGGACAGGACGGGAGCAGACGTCACCGCGGACATCGCGTGGAAGGTGTGCTCGGGCACGATCATGCTCCTTCGTGCTTGTCGCCGAGAATGACGAGGTACTCGAGCGCCGTGTGACCTTGGTGGAGCGGGACGAGCACGCCGGGCAGCTCTTCGCATCGCCCTGCGGCCGGAGCGGCTTGGCGGGCGCTCGAAGCTGACGTCGATGCCGGTGTCGGCGAACAGCCGGCGAACGTGCTCGGGATCGCCCCCGCGCAGCGGTAGGTCTGCGCCCGGCGGCGGTGGCGGCAGGAAGCCAGCGATCGTTCGCATGATGGCGCCCATGGTCGCCAACGGCCCCACGCACCGCCCCATCCGGCCACCAGGCCGCAGGACGCGCGCGATCTCACCGGCGACGACCTCGTGTCGGGGCGCGATCTCGCAGCCGAAGGTCGACACGACGACATCGATGCTCTCGCGGTCGACCGGCAGGGCCTCGGCGTCGCCTTCGCGCCAGTCGACGGTGACCCCGGTCCGTGCGGCCGGCTCGCAGCGCGGCGTTGCCGGTGCCGCAGGCGATGTCGAGCACCGTGTCGCCAGGTCGCACCGCGAGGCGCTCGGCGATCCGCTCCCCAACCGGCCACAGCTCGCGCGCCCCCACGGCCGCGAAGTCACCCAAGGCCCACATCTGGCGAGCCGCGTCCTTCATCGCGGACCGCGCGCTCGCCTGGTCAGGGGTCGCGTTCGTTGAACCAGCTTGCGACATGGGTGCTCCTTCGTGCGGTGGGTTCTCAGGCCAGACGCGCCGACGACCGACGGCGATCAGCGGCCCCGCATCAGGACTGCGGTCTCGTCGGGGGTGAGGGCGCGCCCGAGCTCGTCTTCGCGTGCGCGCAACCGGCCGATCGCTCGCCACATCCCGACTGGATCAAAGGGCTTCTCGTCGGGCGTCCATGTCGATCTCAGCGCGGAGGGAGTTCACCGATGGCGGGCGTGTCGCGCAAGACGATGATCGTGCTCTCGTCGACGTCCAGGTCCGGTGCTATTCGTCTTCGGTGTTGCGCTCGACGTCGGTGGCCCAGAGCTCGAACTCGCCGTTGCGGTAGACGAGCGCGGCCGGGCGGCCGGCGAGCGGCGGGCGCAGGTCGCCGCGGGATCGGTCGACCCGAACTGCGATCGTGCGCCGGCCCGAGGCGGTCAGCATCGTGACGCGGTCGGCGGCGGGTGCCCACTTCCACGCGGCCGCCGGCATCGCGAGGGCTTGGTACGTGGAAAACTTCGGCTGTTTGCCCGCGCGCCGTTTCAACGACGCTGCCACACGATCCGCGATCGGGCGGACGAAACCGTCGGGCAGCTTCGCCTTCGCCACTTCGTCCTTCACGATGTCACGAAGCGGCGCGCCTTCGAACACGTGTTGTTGCAAGGCGGCAGCGCGGGCGGCGTTGCTCGCGCGGTTCACGCGTTCGAGCGTCGCGCCCAGCAACTTGTGCTGGTCGGGGTCGGGGAGCAGCTCGACCTCGTCGACGGACATCCGGTCCGCATCGTAACGGACCGGCACAACATCTCGGACAGGTAATATCCGCGTTATGCGGATGTCGGACGGCGTCGAGTGGGGCGTGCACGTGTGCGCACTGCTCGCGACCGTGCCGCCCGCCGGCGCGTTGCCGGCGGCCAAGCTCGCGGAGTTCCACGGCGTGCCCGCCGTGTATCTCGCGAAGCACTTGCAAGCGTTGGGACGCGCGGGCGTGCTCGAGACCGTGAAGGGACCGCGCGGCGGGTATCGGCTCGCCCGGCCCGCCACCGAGATCACGCTGCTCGACGTCGTCGAGGCGATCGACGGCGACGAACCGGCCTTTCGCTGCTCGGAGATCCGCCGGCGCGGCCCCGCGTCGATGCCCGCCCGCTACTACCCGAAGCCGTGCGGCATCCACACCGCGTTCGACCGGGCCGACGAGGCATGGCGCGGCGCAGCTGCGCGCGACGACGGTCGCCGACCTGGTCATGGGGATGCTGCGCGACGTGACACCGCAAGCCGTCGAGAAGGGCGCGCGCTGGCTCGGCGACGCGGTCAGGAGCTGATGTCACCATTTCCTGCGACACACCGCGACGAATTCGTCGTCGGAGGTCCCAAGGAGCTGCTCAGCGACCGGCACGCGGGCGCTTGCCGTGGTTGGCCTTGTTGCGCCGGGCCTTGAGCTTGCGCTTCTTGGTCTTCTTGCTCATGAAGTCCGAGATCGTAGCCTGACACCGATATGGAGAATCTCGGGCTCGTCGGCTTCACCGGCGCGGGCGCGAACCGGTTGTTCTCGGCGCTGACCAGCCTCGACGCGCCGAGCGAGTACGAAGCCGCGGTCGGTGTCGCATCGGTCCCCGACGAGCGGCTGGATCTGCTCGCCGCGATGTCGCAGTCGAAGAAGGTCGTGCCCGCCGGTTTCGAGCTCGTGCACCTCGCGCTGACGCCGGGCACGAAGCCCGGTGAGGGCTTGGGCGCGAAGACGCTCGGCACGTTGCGCAACTGCGACGCGATCCTCATCGTGCTGCGCGTGTTCGACGACGCCGGTGTGGCCGCCGATCCCGCCGGCGACCTGGCCGCGATCGAGCTCGAGCTCGTGATGGCCGACGTCACCAGCGTCGAGCAACGCCACGAGCGTCAGCGGCGGGCCGCCAAGAGCGGTGACAAGGAGATCGCAGCCGAGGTCGCGGCGCTCGCCAGAGCGCACGAGGTCCTCGAAGGCGGAACACCGCTGTCGAACAGCGATCTCACCAGCGACGACAAGGCCCGGCTGCGCGCAGTGTTCCTGCTGACGATGAAGCCGTTGCTGCTGGTTGCGAACACCGGGGAGCAGACCGGGACCGCGGCCGACCTCCCGCACGACACGCTCGCGGTCCCAGTCGACATCGAGGCCGAGATCGCCGCCTGCGCGCCGGAAGACCGGCCGGAGATGCGCACGATGTACGGTCTCGGTGCCTCGGCGCTCGACACCGTCGCCCACGCGGCGTATCACCTGCTCGGGCGGCGGACTTTCCTCACGACCGGCGACAAGGAGTCGCGCGCGTGGACGTTTCGCGCGGGCGCCAAGGCGCCGGAGTGCGCGGGGGTCATCCACTCCGACCTGCAACGCGGTTTCATCCGCGCCGAGGTCATCCGCTGGGACGAGCTGCTCGAGATCGGATCGTGGGACAAGGCACGCGCGGTCGGCAAGCTGCGCGTCGAAGGCAAGGAGTACGAGGTGCGCGACGGTGACGTGCTCGAGATCCGCTTCAATGTTTGACGGACGCTGACCGACGGTGCCCTGGCTTGTCCGAGGTGACGACGTGTTGGCCGCAGCCGACGTCGCGGTCACACGACGACTGCGCGCCCGTGGTCTGATCGGCCGTGAGGATCTCGAAGGTGTGCTGGTGCTGCGGCCGTGCCGTCAGGTGCACACGTTCGGAATGCGATTCGCGATCGATGTCGCGTTCTGTGACCGGTACGGCTTCGTGCTGCACGCGGTGACGATGTCGCCGAGGCGCTTCTCGCGACCGGTGTGGCGTTCGTACTTCGCGATCGAGGCGCCGGCGGGGTCGTTCGAGCGTTGGAAGCTCGAGCTCGGCGACGTCGTCGAAGTCAAAGGCTGACCACACTGCGACCGCGGCTCGATGGGGGTGGTCGAGTCGGCGGTCGCCGTGTGGAAGTTGTTGGTCCTGCTCGCGCGCTACGCAACACTCAGTTCGCGTACACAGTCCTTGCAGACATGCTTCTCGTGCAGCTCGACCAGGTTGTCGAGTCGCCCGCAGATCGCGGACTCGGGCTCGATCTTCAACAACACCAGCCGACCGTCCTCGACACGAATGTCGAGAAGGTCGCCCTGACGAATGCCAAGCATCCTGCGAAGTTCCGCCGGCACGACCACCCGCCCGAGTTGGTCGATACGTCGCGCGGTGCCGATCGTCCTCACTTCGGTACCCCCACGTGCCCGCCCTGCCGTCCCCACACGGCAAGACCTCCCGGCGTGGACCGGTTGGGCCAAATAGATCATATCGTCAGGATCTCCCAGCGCGTCGAGTCCGATGACCGAAAAGGCAAAATAGAAACAACATGAGCCGCTTCTACGTCACGACCCCCATCTATTACGTCAACGATGTCCCGCACATCGGACACGCGTACACGACGGTGGCCGGCGACCTGCTCACGCGGTGGCGGCGGCTGTGGGGCGACGAGGTGTTCTACCTCACCGGAACCGACGAGCACGGGCTCAAGGTGCAGCGCGCGGCCGAGGCGCGCGGCGTGTCACCGAAGGAGCTCGTGGACGAGACCGCGCAGCACTTTCGCGACGCCTGGGATGCGCTCGACATCGCGTACGACGACTTCATACGCACGACCGAGCCGCGCCACTACAAGGCCGTGCAGCAATTCCTGGCAACCATCCACGCGGCCGGCGACATCGAGCTCGGCACGTACGAGGGCTTGTACTGCGTGTCGTGCGAGGCGTACTACTCCGAGGACGAGCTCGTCGCGGGAGACGCCAGCGGAGGGACCGGAGGGGAGCGGAGCACACCTGCGCAGCTCTGCCCGATCCACATGCGGCCGGTCGAGCACGTGGTCGAGGAGAACTACTTCTTCAAGCTGTCGCGCTACGAGGACCGGCTGCTCGAGCATTACACCGCGCATCCGGAGGCCGTGCAGCCGCAGTCGCGCCTCAACGAGGTACTGGGGTTCATCCGCGGCGGCCTCCAGGACTTCTCGATGAGCCGCACGTCGATCTCGTGGGGCGTACCGCTGCCGTGGGACAGGAATCACGTCGCGTACGTGTGGGCCGACGCGTTGTTCAACTACTGCACCGCGGTCGGCTACGGCGAGGACCCCGAACGGTTCGAGAGGTGGTGGCCGGTCGACTACCACCTGGTCGGCAAGGACATCCTCCGCTTCCACGCGGTGTACTGGCCGGCGATGTTGATGTCGGCCGGGCTCGCGCCGCCGAAGTGCGTGTTCGCGCACGGTTGGCTGCTGGTCGGCGGCGAGAAGATGAGCAAGACCCGCCTCAACCAGATCGCGCCCACCGACCTCGTCGCCGATTTCGGCGTCGACGGCTTCCGCTATCACTTCATGGTCGACCAGCGGTTCGGCCCCGACGGCGACTTCTCGTACGAGGCGATGGTCCAGCGATACAACGCCGACCTCGCGAACAACTTCGGCAACCTCGCGAACCGCGTGCTGAACATGGCGGTCAACTACTGCGGCGGCGTCGTGCCCTCCGAGCGTGCCGACGGACCGCTGCGGGCCGCCGCCGCGACCGCGCTCGACGGGCTGGGCGACGCGATGACCCGCCTCGACTTCGCCGGCGGTTTCGGCGCGGTCTGGGACCTGATCCGTGCCGCGAACGCGTACATCGAGGAGCGCCGGCCGTGGGCGCTCAACAAGGCGGGTGACACGGCTGCGGTCGCGGCCGTGCTCGGCGACTGCCTGGAGACCCTGCGGATCGTGGCGTTGCTCGCGTCGCCGGTGATCCCGAACGCGACGGGGGATCTGTGGCGGCGGCTGGGGCTGGCGGGCTGTCCGGAGGACGCGCGCCTGCCCGGCGCGGCGGCGTGGGGGTTGCTGCCGGCGGGCGCCGCGCTCGAGAAGGGCGCGCCGCTGTTCCCCCGCAAGGACGTCGGATGACCCGGTGGGTCGACTCCCACTGCCATCTCCAACTGGCCGGCGGCGACGCATTCGTGGCGCGTGCGCTCGACGCGGGCGTCGGGTGGATGGTGTGCGTCGGCACCGACGTAGGAACCTCGCGTGAGGCACTCGAACTCGCCGGTCGCCACGAGCCTGTGCTCGGTACCGTCGGGCTGCACCCGCACGAGGCGTCTCGCCTCGCCGACGAGTGGCCGGCGTTGGAGAAGCTCGCGGGCGACGACGCGTGCGTCGCGATCGGCGAGTGCGGGTTCGATCTCTACTACGAGCATTCGCCGCGCGCCGAGCAGGAACGCGCGTTCCGGCGCCAGATCCAACTGGCGCACGCGCTCGACAAGCCCCTGGTCATCCATTGCCGTGACGCGTGGGACGACACTTTTCGTGTCCTCGACGACGAAGGTGTGCCCGCGGGCACGGTGTTCCACTGTTTCACAGGCGGCGCGCCCGAAGCACAAGACGCGCTCGACCGCGGCTGCTGGCTGTCTTTCAGCGGCATCGTGTCGTTCAAGAACGCCGAACTGTTACGCGACGCGGCGCGCCTCGCACCCGCCGATCGCATCCTTGTCGAGACCGATGCGCCGTTCCTCACTCCCGAGCCGTACCGCGGCATGCAGAACGAGCCCGCGTTCGTCGCGCTGGTCGGCGCGGCCGTTGCCGCCGCACGCGAGGAATCCGTTGAAGATGTCGCGGCGGTGACGCGCGCGAATGCGGAACACGTGTTCCGTCCGTGACGCTCACGCCGACAAGGATCCGTGGGCTGCTCGACGCGCACGGAATCCGGCCGCGCAAAGCGCTCGGCCAGCACTTCCTTGCCGACCCGAACACCGCGACCCGCATCGTGGGGCTCGCGGAATTGCGCGCCGGCGCGCGAGTGATCGAGGTCGGGCCCGGCGTCGGATCGCTCACGGTCGCATTGCTCGACGCAGGCGTGCACGTGCTCGCGGTCGAGCTCGACGCGCAGGTGTTACCGATTCTCGAAGCTGTCACCGCGGATCGCGACATCGAGATCGTCTCGGCCGATGCGCGCACCGTCGACTGGCCGGCGCTGCTCGGCGGCGCGCCTGAGCCGTGGTCGATGGTCGCGAACTTGCCCTACAACGTCGCCACCGCGATCGCAGTCGAAGCGCTCGAGCGGGCGCCGATGATCGAACGGCTTCTCGTGATGGTGCAGCGCGAAGTGGGGGAGCGACTGGCGGCGGGGCCGGGCGAGAAGTCCTATGGCGCCGTATCGGTGAAGGTCGCGTACTACGCCGACGCGAAGGTGGTCGGTCGCGTGCCGCCGACCGTCTTCCTCCCGCAGCCGAAGGTCGACAGCGTGCTCGTGCGCCTCGATCGGCGTCCGGTGCCGATCGTCGATGATGTCGAGCGCATGTTCGCGCTCGTACGGGCCGGCTTCGCGACGCGCCGCAAGACTCTCCGGAATGCGCTCGCGGGAATGGTCGACGCGGATGCCTTTGCGCGCGCGGGTATCGACCCGTCGGCGCGCGCGGAGACGCTTGGCGTGCGTGACTGGGCGAGGCTCAGCGATGCGTCGTGAAGCGTTCGCAAAGCTGACGTTGTCGCTGTGTATCACCGGCGTGCGCGGCGACGGCTTGCACGACCTCGACGCCTTGACGGTGACCGTCAGCGCCCCGCGCGACGTTGTGTCGCTCGAGCGTGCGGAGCGCGGCTCGCTGTCGGTCACCGGACCGTTCGCGCACGAAGTGCCGCACGACACGTCGAACCTCGTGTGGCGGGCGGCCGATGCGTGCGGCGGCCGCTGGGCCGTCGCGCTCGACAAGCAGATCCCGGCCGGGGCCGGGCTCGGCGGTGGCTCGGCCGACGCCGCCGCGCTGCTCCTCGCCCTCGGCGCGGATCCGTCGGTCGGCGCACAGCTCGGCGCCGATGTGCCGTTCTGCATGCGCGGTGGCGCGGCGCGCGTGCGGGGCATCGGCGATCTCATCGAGCCGGTCGAGCTCGCGCCGCGGCACATCGTGATCGTGACGCCGCCGTTTCGGTGCGCGACTGCCGACGTCTACCGCGCGTGGGACGCCTTGGGCGGCCCACACGCGGAGCCCAACGATCTCGAGCCGGCCGCGCAGCAGATCGAGCCGCGTCTGGTGGCGTTCAAACGCGCGGTCGAGGAGGCCGCGGGCGCGCCCGTGATCCTCGCGGGAAGCGGCTCGTCGTACGCGGTCGCCACCGCCGACGACGGCGAGGCGAGGCGCGTCGCGACACGCGTGCGCAACGCAGTCGAGGGAACAGTGTGGCTCGGAATCGCGCCCGCGCCCGGGTAGGGCGCTACTTGCCCTGTTGACGGCGCTGCCAGCGCGTCTTCTTGAGAAGCTTCTTGTGCTTCTTCTTCCGCATGCGCTTGCGGCGCTTCTTGATCAACGAGCCCATGGCGAGGAGCGACGGTAGCACGCCCCCGGCAACTGCCCGGCACGCGCGAACCCGCCGCTCACCTCGATGCCGCTCGGGGGTCGTGTCGACGGCCCCTCCTTGTCGTCCTCAAGCACCGAACAGGCCACGCCGATGTCGTCTCGGTATGAGGATTCGCAAGGCTCTCATGGTTTTCGCCCTCAGTGTCCTGACGGTCGCCGTGCTGGTGGTTGCTCTGCCGTTGGCCGCGCTGTGGGCGACACAGAGGTACGCGTTCGCGGCAGAACAATCCCGCGGCGAGCACTTCGGCGCGCCATGCCTCGCCGCGCACGCCCTCGCCTCGTTGCGTTTCCACGTACAGCGGCGGCGACGTGTACACCCGCTGCCACGACCGCTAGTTCAAAAGCAGCTTGCAATCGCGCGTTGACGGCACGAGGCATGGTTGGTCCGCGGGCGTTCTACGTTGGAGGTCGCGAACACCTCCTGACCGGAGGCGTACGCATCCGGCGAGGGTCTGTTTCGGCGGTGGGCTCCCCGGGCGCGTCGAACGGTCCTGGTTCTGTTCCGATAGTTCCTAGGCTGCGTATTCGATCGGGGGTGGTGTAAAGGCAGCACGAGGTCCTTTGGAGTCCTAAGTCGAGGTTCGATCCCTCGCCCCCGAGCCCAGAGGAGGTACTCCAACATGACTCAGTACCGACCGCTCGCCGCCATCGTGCTGGCCGCGGGCGAGGGCACGCGCATGCGATCGAGCATCCCGAAGGTCTTGCACCCGCTGTGCGGACGGCCGATGGTGCTGCACGTCGTCGACGCGCTCGCCGAACTGCCGCTCCAACGGATCGTCATCGTGGTCGGTTACGGCGCGGAGCGCGTGACGAAGACGCTGCAGGAGAGGCTCGTCACCGAGGTGCCGGTCGAGTTCGTCGAGCAGCGCGTGCAGCGCGGCACTGGAGACGCGGTGAGCGTCGCGCTCACGGTCTTCGACGATCTCGACGCCGAGGACGACATCCTCGTCGTGCCCGCCGACGCGCCGCTCGTGCGTGTCGAGACGATCGCCGCGCTCGCGTCGGAGCATCGCGTGCAGGACGCCGCGGCGTCGATCCTCACGGCGACGGTGCCCGAGCCGTCCGGGCTCGGCCGGGTGATCCGCGACACGAACGGACACGTGGCGCGCGTCGTCGAGCACACCGACGCGACGCCGGCGGAGCGCGAGATCGGCGAGATCAACACGTCGATCTACTGCTTCCGGCGCAACCTGCTCGCGCCGGCGCTGCGGCGGCTGAGTCCCGAGAACGCGCAGGGCGAGTATTACCTCACGGACGCCATCGGCGTGCTGCGCGACGCCGGGCACACGGTGATCGCGCGGCAGATCGAGGATCCGGCCGAGGCGATCATGGTCAACGACCGCGTGCAGCTCGCAGACGCCGAAGTCGAGCTGCGCGAGCGCATCAATCGCAGCTGGATGGTGCAGGGTGTGACGATGGTCGACCCCGACGCGCACGTACATCGACACCGGCGTGCAGCTCGAGCCGGACGTGCGGGTGCTGCCCAACACGATCCTCGAAGGGCGCACGATCATCGGCGCCGGCTCGGTGATCGGACCCGACGTGCGGCTGACCGACGTCGTGATCGGTGAACGCGGGCAGCTCTCGCACACGGTGGCGCGCGAGTGCGAGATCGGCGACGACTGTGTCGTTGGCCCCTATGCCTACGTCCGCCCTGGTGCTCGCCTGGCGAACGGCGTGAAGATCGGCACGTATGTCGAGGTGAAGAACGCCGACATCGGCGCGGGCACGAAGGTGCCGCATCTCTCGTACATCGGCGACGCCGAGATCGGCGCCGACGCGAATCTGGGTGCGAGCACGATCACCGCGAATTACGACGGCGAGCGCAAGCACCGCACGAAGATCGGCGATGGTGTGCACACGGGCGTGCACACGTCGCTCGTCGCGCCGGTCGAGGTGGGAGAGGGCGGAGAAACCGGCGCCGGCTCGGTCGTCACGCACGACGTGGAAAAAGGTCGGCTCGTGAAGGGTATTCCCGCACGAGACGCACGAGCGACGCGCGAGGATGACTCCTGATGGAGGTCACACCCAAGAAACGGCTTGTCCTCGTGACGGGGCGCGCGCACCCCGATTTGGCGGTCGAAGTCGCGGCGCATCTGAAGGTGCCGCTCGGCGACATCGTGCTCTCGACGTTCGCGAACGGTGAGATCTACTGCCGTTACGGCGAGAACATCCGTGGCGCCGACGTGTTCGTGTTCCAGACACATGGCGCGTCGATCAACGACTCGTTGATGGAGCAGCTGATAATGATCGACGCCGCGAAGCGCGCGTCGGCGGATCGCATCACGGCAGTGTGTCCGTTCTACGGCTACGCACGCCAGGATCGCAAGGCGGAAGGTCGCGAGCCGATCACCGCACGCCTCGTCGCCGACATGCTGACGGCGTCGGGCGCGAACCGGGTCGTCACCGTTGACTTGCACACCGGGCAGGTGCAGGGCTTCTTCGATTATCCGGTCGATCACCTCACGGCGATGCCGGTGATCGCGGAGTATCTCGCGGGTGTCGTCGGCGGCGACGCGGTGATGGTCACACCCGATGCGGGCGGCGGAAAGCTCGCCGCGCCGGTTCGCCGATCGCTTGAGCTCCGATATCGCGTTCATCGACAAGCGCCGCCCGAAAGGGACACACAACGTCGCGGTGGCGACCGAGGTCGTCGGCGACATCAAGGGCCGGACGTGCGTGATCGTCGACGACATCATCGATACCGCAGGCACTGTCGTGAGCGCGGCGAACTTGCTGATCGATCGCGGCGCAATCGAGGTGTTCATCGCAGCGACGCACGGATTGCTCTCCGGTCCGGCGGTCGACCGCTTGAAGAACGCGCCCGTGCGCGAGGTCGTCGTCACGAACACGGTGCCGATCACCGACGACAAACGCTTCGATTCGTTGAAGGTGCTGTCGATCGCGCCGCTCGTCGGTGACGCGATCGATGCCGTGTTCGAGGACCGGTCGGTGAGCGAGCTGTTCGACGGCGACAACATGTGACATCCGGTGCGGTACGCGGATGCCCGCGCGTGCAGTGAGGGACGCGGGCACCCGGGTGTGAAGCCTTGCGTTGCGTGTGAGCTAGATGCTTTCCGTGTTTCCGGTATTTCCCGTGTACCCGCCGTTTCCGTTGCCGGTTTGGCCGCCGGCACCCGGTGCTTGCGTACCGGACGAGCCGCCGCTCATACCGTCCCGTGGGCAGTGGTGCCCGCCGGCGTATCTGGTTGGCGGGCGTCTCGCCGGAGTTGTTCGGCGGGGTGGTGGGGTTCTGTGATTGCGCCGCCGGGGCGGTCGTCGAAGGCGTCTCCGTGGTCGTCGACGAGCCGGTCGCGGCGCCGGCAATCCCGGCCGCCCCGACGGCGACTCCGAGCATCGCTGCTCCGGTGAGCAGCCATCTGCGTGAGCGTGTCATGGGTATGGGCTCTCCTTGTCGTCGTGGCTCGCTTCTTGTGTTTGCCGCCTCGCCTTCGCGTGTCGTCGGGCGAGACGTACAGCGTCGAACCCGCGATCAAGAACAGGGCAAGAGCATGGTGTGGATCCCCGCACAGGTCTCGGAGAGTTGCCGGAGGCCGTCGGCTAGCATCTTCGGCTCATGGCCGACGCCACGCTTGTCGCAGATCGTCGCACCGCCGCCGGCAAGGGCGCCGCCGGACGGGCGCGCCGGCGAGGGCCGCGTGCCCGCGGTCGTCTACGGCCTCGGCGAGGAGAACGTGCCGGTGAGCGTGCCCGCGCGCGAGCTCGCGCACTTGCTCTCGGGCGCGGCCGGCGCGAACACGCTGTTCACGTTGAAGCTCGACGGCAGCGAGCAGCTCGCGCTCGCGCGGCAGATCCAGCGGCACCCGGTGCGCGGCACGTTGGTGCACGTCGACTTCGTGCGCGTACGCGCCGACCAGACGATCCAGGCCGACGTTCCCGTGCACCTCACCGGCGAGTCCGAAGGTGTGTCGCGCGGCGGCGTGCTCGAACAGTCGATGCACACCGTGTCGGTCGAGGCGCGGCCCGCCGACATTCCCAACTCGCTCGAGCTCGACATCAGCGGGTTGGAGATCGGCGACGGTCTGTATGTGAGCGCACTCGTCGCGCCCGCGGGCGTCGTCATCACCAATGATGCCGAAGAGCTCGTTGTGCAAGTCTCCGCGCCGCGTGTCGCCGAGGAGGAAGAGGCCGCGGCGGCCGAAGGCGAAGAGGCCGCCGAGGGCGCGGCTGCCGAAGGCGAAGCCGCGGCATCCGGCGAGGGCGGCGGCGAGGGCGGCGGCGGCGGCGAGGAATAGCAGCACGCAGTGGCGGCCGACCTCTTGGTCGTCGGGCTCGGCAATCCCGGCGAAGAGTTCGCGAAGACTCGCCACAACGTCGGCGCCGAAGTCGTCGAGCTGCTCGCGTCGCGACATGGCGCGCGCCTGAAGAGGAGCCGGCGTGATCGCGCGCTGGTAGGTGACGCGCGCGTGGCCGGAAAGCGTGTGACGTTCGCCGTACCCGTGACGTATATGAACGACTCGGGCATCGCGATCGGCTCGTTGGCGCGCCGGCTCGATGTGGAGCCCGAACAGATCGTGATCGTGCACGACGAGCTCGACCTCCCGCCTGCGACCTTGCGCGTGAAGGTCGGCGGCGGCCTCGCCGGGCACAACGGCCTGCGCTCGATCAAGCAGCACTTGCACTCGGATGCGTTCATGCGTGTGCGCATCGGCATCGGCAAGCCCGTGTCGAAAGAGCAAGGTGCCGATCACGTGTTGGCGCGTGTGTCGAAGAAGCTGCGCGAAGAGCTCGCAGTCACGATCGAGGAAGCCGCCGACGCCGTCGAGACGATCCTCACCGACGGCGTCGACGCCGCGATGAACCGCTACAACTCCCGCCCGTGAGCCGACCGTTTGGGCAGTTGTACGCGCTGATGGGGCGAAGTACTGCCCAAACGGTTTGGCGTCGCACCGGCTCGGTAGCTTCTACATCGCCTTCCCCGAAATCAGATTCACATTCGGGGAGGCGAAGTGTCAGCGAAACGAGAGAAGCAGATCTCGGCCTTCGAGGTCGAGCAGTATGGCGCTGTCTCAACGTCACAGCTGCTGTCGGCCGGACTTTCACACGACGGCATCTATCGGCGAGTGCGAGGTGCGCATCAAGATCGCGTCCGTCGAGGTGTGCTGAGAAACGCATCAGTGACGACGAGCTACGAGCAGCGAGTGGTCGCAGCAGTGCTCGCCGGAGGCGACGGAGCCTTCGCGTCGCACGAGTCGGCAGCTCGATTCTGGCAATCACCGCTGCCGCGCGCGGCGCTCGTCGAGATCACGACGGCGATCGAGCGACGCGTCCGATTACACCAGGTGCGTTGCCATCGCAGCTCGGTGCTGATCGACGAAGACGACGTGTGTGTGCACCGAGGGATTCGTGTCTCGAGCCCTGAGCGCACGATCGTCGATCTCTCTGGGCGCTTCGATCTGAAAGTGCTCGGGCGAATGCTCGACGATGCGTTGCGGCGGCAGATCACGACCTATGAGCGGCTCGTCGACATGGCAGTCCGGTTGCGTCCAGCGCCCGGACGCAGCCAGAAGAAGATGTTCGTCGTACTCGCGCGACGCAGCAACGACGTTGCGAAGCACGAATCGCTGCTCGAGGACTTCGTGTTCGATGCATTGCGGCGATTCGGCCTGCCCCTGCCTACAGCGCAACACGAGGTTCGGATCAAGGGCCGCATTCGAAGGATCGACCACTGCTACGTAGAGCAACGGCTTGCGCTCGAGGCCATCGGGTTCGACGTGCGCCGTCAACGGGCGAAGTTCGACGACGAGGCGTTGCGCGGGAACGAGCTTCAGCTCGCCGAGTTCAAGGTGCTGCAGTTCACTTCGGCGTTCACCGACTGGCAAATCGCGTGCCAGGTCGCCGAGGCACTCGGCCTCGGTCGTCCGACGCAGCCGTCACGCCCGCGTACGTTCCTCATGTGGTGCGAACACCGCGACCGTTTGGGCAGTAGTAGGCCGTAGGGCGCGTACAACTGCCCAAACGGTCGGCCGAGCGGTCGGCCGAGCGGTCGGTACGATGGCGGGCGACCCCGGGGTGCGCCGCGCATCCCGGGTCCCCACGCGTGCTCATGGCTCCGCCGCTCGCTGATCTCACGATGTTGCTCGCCGACGATCCGGTCATCGCGACCGCGACCGGCGGGCAGTCGCGCCCGATCGCGGTGCCCGAACCGGCGTGTGCGCTGTTCGCGGCGACGCTCGCCCGTGCGACCGCCCGGCGGCCGGTGCTGCTCGCGGTCCCGACCGGCATCGAGGCCGAGCGCGTCGCGGCCGACCTCCGTGAGTACCTCGGCGACGACGCGGTCGAACTGTTCCCGGCATGGGAGACGCTGCCGTTCGAACGCGTCTCTCCCGCGACGGAGACCATGGGTCGTCGGCTGCGTGTCATGTGGCGCCTGCGCGCGGGCGGCGACCACCTGCCGCACGCGATCGTCGCGCCGGTGCGGGCGCTCGTCCAACGACTCGGTCCACACGTGGAGGACGTCGAGCCGATCGCGATCGCGCCCGGCATGCAGCTCGACCGCGACGACCTCCTGAGCAGGCTCGTCGGTCTCGGCTATCGCCGCGAGTACCAGGTCGAGGCCCGCGGCGAGGTCGCGACGCGCGGATCGATCGTCGATGTATATCCCGCGACCGTGGACCATCCGATCCGCATCGACTTGTGGGGCGACGAGGTCGACCGCTTGAGCGAGTTCTCGGTCGCCGACCAACGCTCGACCGTGCCCGTCGACCGGACGATGCAGATCTTCCCGATCCGTGAGCTGCTGCCGACCGACGACGTGCGCGGCCGCGCCAAGGAGCTGCTGCAGTCGCAATCGTGGGGCCGCGAGCAGTGGGAGCGGCTGGCGCACGGCGCGACGTTCGACGGCATGGAGTCGTGGCTGCCGTGGCTCACATCCGACGAGCACCTGCTCACCGACCTGCTGCCGCCGCAGGCACTCGTGGCGCTCGTCGAACCACGAAGGCTCCGCGACCGCGCGGAGGAGCTGCTCGACGAGGAGCGGGCGCTCGCGCAGGCGCTCGCCGGCACCTGGGGAGCGAACCTCGACGACGAGCACACGCCGCGGTTGAGCCTCCCGTTCGACCGCCTGCTCGCGCACAGCCGGGCGCAGGCGGTGCCGGTACTCGCGGCGCCCGACCATCCCGACACTCCGATCCTCCAAGCATCCGCGTTCGATCCCGTCGTCGGTGACGTCGAAGGCCTCGCCAAGCGCTTCAACGCGCTGAAGAAGGAGGGCTATCGCGTCGTCGTCACGGCCGAAGGCACCGGCTCGAAGCAGCGCATCGAAGACATGTTGGTGAGCAAGGGCGCGTCCGTCGACGTGATCGTCGCCGGCATCGACAAAGGCGTCGTACTCCCGACGATCAAGCTCGCGCTCGTTGCGGAAGCCGACCTCACCGGTCGCCGCCGCGTGCATCGCAAGCCACGCGGCGCACGGAGAGGCGCCGATCACTACGAAGGCCTCACCAAGAGCGACTTCGTCGTGCACCGCGTGCACGGCATCGGCCGTTATCTCGGGATGGAGACGCGCGAGATGTTCGGCGTCACGCGCGACCGGCTCGTCGTCGAGTTCAAGGGCGGCGACCGCGTCTACGTCGACTCCGAAGACATTGGCCTCATTCGCAAGTACACCGGCGGCGAGGAACCGAAGCTGTCGAAGATGGGCGGCGGCGACTGGGAGAAGACGCGCGCCCGCGTCCGTAAAGCGGTGCGCGACATCGCGGGCCAGCTCGTCGTCCTCTACCGGCGCCGTCTCGCGACGTCGGGCCACGCGTTCGGTGAAGACGGTCCGTTCCAGAAGCAGATCGAGGACGCGTTCCCGTACGAGGAGACGCCCGATCAGGCGCGGGCGATCGTCGAGACCAAGGCCGACATGGAGCGCGGCGTGCCGATGGATCGCCTCATCTGCGGCGACGTCGGCTACGGCAAGACCGAGGTCGCGCTCAGAGCCGCCGCAAAAGCCGTGTTCGACGGCAAGCAGGTCGCGATCCTCGTGCCGACCACACTGCTCGCGAGCCAACACGGGCAGACGTTCCGCGAACGGTTCGCGAACTACCCGGTGCGTGTCGAAGTGCTGAGCCGGTTCTTGTCGCAGAAGGAGCAGACCGATGTCGTGAAACGTCTGGCCGACGGCACGGTCGACATCATCATCGGGACGCACCGGCTGCTCTCGCAGGACATCCGCTTCAAAGACCTCGGGTTGCTCGTCGTCGACGAGGAACAGCGCTTCGGCGTGACTCACAAGGAGCGGATCAAGGAGTGGCGCACCAACGTCGACGTGCTGACGCTCACTGCGACGCCGATCCCGCGGACGCTCGAGATGTCGCTCACCGGGATCCGTGACCTCTCGCTCGTCAACACACCGCCCGAAGACCGCCAACCAATCCTCACCTACGTCGACGAGTTCGACGAACGCGCGGTCAGCGAAGCCATCCACCGCGAGTTGCTGCGCGAAGGGCAAGTGTTGTTCGTGCACAACCGCGTGAAGGACATCGCGCACGTCGCCGACGACGTGAAGCGACTCGTGCCGGAGGCGCGCATCGCGACCGCCCACGGGCAGATGGACGAGAGCCGCCTCGAACGGGTCGTCCAAGAGTTCTGGGCACACGAGCACGACGTGCTCGTGTGCACGACGATCGTCGAGTCGGGCCTCGACATGCCGACCGTCAACACCCTCGTCGTCGACCGCGCCGACATGCTCGGCCTCGCGCAGCTGTACCAGCTCAGAGGGCGCGTCGGGCGGCGGGGACAGCGCGCGTATGCCTATCTGCTATATCCGCGTGACCGCGCGCTCACCGAAGAGGCGTACGAGCGCCTCAAGACGATCGGCGAGTTCACCGACCTCGGATCGGGCTTCAAGATCGCGATGCGTGACCTCGAGATACGCGGCGCGGGCAACCTGCTCGGCGCCGAGCAGTCGGGACACATCGCGGCCGTCGGCTTCGACCTCTACGTCGAGATGGTGACGGAGGCCGTCGGCGAGCTCACCGGGGAAGTGCGCCACGAGCCGGAAGAAGTGCGGATCGACGTGCCCGTGACCGCGCACCTGCCGCGCGACTACATCGCACGCGACGACGTACGCATGGAGGCGTATCGCCGGCTCGCAGCGGTGACGACGACGGCCGACGTCGACGACGTGCGTGCGGAATGGGAGGACCGTTACGGGCCGCCGCCGCCACCCGCCCGGGCGTTGCTCGACGTCGCGCGGCTGCGCGCCGTATCTCTCAGGCTGGGCATCCGCGCGATCGCGGTGCAGAAGGGTGTCGCCCGTCTCGACGGCCTGCACCTGCGCAAGTCACAGGAGGTGCGTTTGCAGCGGAGCGTGTCCCGCGGCGCAGGTCCTGCCGGACGCGATCGTCGTGCCGGCCCAGCCGGCGAAAGAGCTGACGATCACCCAGGCGTTGCTCAGGCTGCTCGATGAGATCGCGCCACCTGAAACCACCGCGGCCGACGCAGCACCAACGGACACAGCGCCGGAGACCGAATCGCTTCGGGCGCCGCAGGTACGATCCGCCGGATGAGTTCCCGCTTCGCTCGTCGTGTCGCGGCGGTCGCGCTCGTCGTCGCCGTCGCATTCGCGATCACCGGCTGCGGGAGCACGCTCAACGACGCCGCGACCGTCACGTACCGAGACGCCGGCGGCGAGCACACCGCGCACATCACGCGCCGAGCGTTGCTCGATCGCGTCGAGCAATCGATCAGCAACCCGAAGTTCCGCGACTTCGTCAACAACGGCGGCCTCCGGGCCGGCGACGGCACGTCGTCGACGGATTCGTCGATCACCGCGATCTGGTTGTCGTCGATGATCCGCCAAGTCGCCTACGACGCCGAGTTCGACGCGCAACACCTGTCGGTGACCGACGCCGACCGGAGTGATGCGCGCGCGAGCTCGGAGCAAGGCGGGTTCGGCGATCCGTCGCTCGGTGTCTTCGACGCGTTCCCGAAGGACGCTGCAGAACGACCTTGTCGAAGACGGCGCGCGCGCTCGGTGCTGTGCTGCGATCGTGCCCCTCCGGACGTCTCGTGTCGCACATCCTCCTGCGTACGCGGCGCAGGCAGTTGCCGCGTACGACCAGATTCGCGGCGGCGCGAAGTTCGAGACGGTTGCGCGCCAGAAGTCGATCGACGGGAGCGCGCAGCAGGGCGGCATCCTCGGTTGCGTCACGCCCGAGGAGTTCGCGCCGGCGTTCCAGAAGGTCGCCGAGACGGCACCGTTGGGTGTGATCACCCAGCCGCTGCACACGCAGTACGGCTGGCATCTGATCCTCGTGCGCGAGTGGGACCCGAGCGTCACGTCGAATCCGCAGGTCGCGCAGGCAGTCGCGCAGGCGGCCTACGCTGCCGTCGACAAGCGGCTCGGCGATCCTTCGTTCAAGGTGCACGTCGATCCGCGGTTCGGTTCCTGGGCGCGCACGGACGACGTCCGCCGGCCAGCATGTATGGACCGTGGTCGCGCCGGTGTCACCCAACCCGCGCGACCAGCGCGACAAGAAGTGAGCGGCGCGCGCGTCGTCGTGGTCGGCCTCGGACCTGCCGGCGTCGAGCTCATGGTGCCCGCGGCACGCGAGGCACTGGCACGCGTGCCGGTGCGATACACACGTACCTCGCGCCATCCCGCGGTCGCGCAGCTCGCTGCCGACGGGCTCGAGCTCGCGCCGCTCGACATCCTCTACGACTCGGGTGACGACCTCGACACCGTGTACGCCGCGATCGCCGCGCGTGTCGTCGCGGAAGCGCAAGAGCACGGCGAGGTCGCGTACGCGGTTCCCGGCAGTCCGTCGGTCGCGGAGCGCACGGTCGAGCTGCTGCGCGCGGCCGGTATCGACGTCGAGATCGTGCCGGGTCTCTCGTTCGCCGACCTCGCGTGGAATCGACTCGGTGTCGACCCGATGGCGGGCGTGCGCGTGGTCGACGCCCGCGCGTTCGCCGTCGACGCGGCCGCGTTCTCCGGACGCATGTTGCTCGCGCAGTGCGACACACGGTTCGTGTGCTCCGAAGTGAAGCTGGCGTTGCTCGAGGACCTTCCGCCCGAACACGACGTCACCGTGTTGGAGCGCCTGGGCTTGCCCGACGAGCACGTGTTCACGGTGCCGCTCGCGGAGCTCGATCGAGTCGTCGAACCCGATCATCTCACGTCGCTGTACGTCGACAGTGGAGAGGTCGCAGTCGGCGCCGCGCTCGCCCGGCTCGTCGTGCTCACCGAGCGATTGCGCGGACCCGGTGGGTGTCCGTGGGATGCCGCGCAGACGCACCACTCGCTGCGCAGGCACGTGCTCGAGGAGGCCTACGAGGTGGCGGAAGCGATCGGCGACCTCCCGGCCGATGCACCTGCGGGCGACATCGCGCCGGGCGCGTACGACGCGCTCGAGGACGAGCTCGGCGACCTCTTGTTCCAAGTGATGATTCATTCGGCACTGGCCTCCGAAGCGGGCGCGTTCACGATCGCCGACGTCGCGCGCCACATTCACGAGAAGCTCGTGCACCGCCACCCGCACGTGTTCGGCGACGTGCGTGTGCACACGGCCGATGCCGTTGTCACCAACTGGGAGCAGATCAAGAAGCAAGAGAGAGGCAACACGTCGCTCGTCGAGGGCATCACACCCGGCCTACCGTCGCTGCTCTACGCGCAGAAGCTCTTCCGCAAGGCGTCGTCGGTCGGACTCGCGCCCGATTTACCGCACCTCGAGATGACGGTCGCCGACGAGGACGCGCTCGGTGTCGCGCTCGCCGCGCTCGCGGCCGCCGGCGCCCGGGCCGGGGTCGACGGCGAGTCGGCGCTCGCAGGCTGGGCGCGCCGGTTCAAGGATCGGTTCGTGCGGATGGAGCAGCTCGCGGCCGATGCGGGCGTCGATCTGGCCGCGGTTGATGGCGCGACCGTCGAGGGATTGTGGTCCGCGGCGGGTTCGGGCGCGACATAAGCGGGCGAACGCCCGTTCGCCGCGAAACGGACGGGGCGAGCGTCTACATTCTCACCGGGCGCCACAGGACGGGGCGAGCGTTGCGAGGCGGGTAGCCCGCCGAGCAGCGAGCGTGGCCCAGCGGCCCGGCGGCGCAGCCGCCAAGAGCGAAAGCGTGACTTGAGCATCATCGATGACGTTGCCGGGCGGGAGATCCTGGATTCACGCGGCAACCCGACCGTCGAGGTCGAGGTCGAGCTGCTCTCGGGCGCCCGCGGGCGGGCGGCCGTGCCGAGCGGTGCGAGCACCGGCGCGCACGAGGCCGTGGAGCTGCGCGACGGCGGCGAGCGCTATGGCGGCAAGGGCGTGCAGACCGCGGTCGGGTTCGTCAACGGCGAGATCCGCGATGCCGTCGTGGGCCTCGACGGCGCCGACCAGCGCGCGCTCGACACCGAGCTGTGCGCGCTCGACGGCACCGACAACAAGAGCCGCCTCGGGGCGAACGCGATCTTGGGCGTCAGCCTCGCGGCCGCGAAGGCGGTCGCCGAGGAGTCGGGGCTGCCGCTCTACCGCTACGTCGGTGGCACCAACGCGCACGTGTTACCGGTGCCGCTGCTGAACGTGTTGAACGGCGGCGCGCACGCCGACAGCAACCTCGATCTCCAGGAGTTCATGCTCGCGCCCGTCGGCGCGGTGAGCTTCGGTGAAGCGTTGCGCTGGGGCGCGGAGACGTACCACGCGTTGCGTGCGTTGTTGAAGGCGCGCGGGTCTCGCGACCGGGTCTCGGCGACGAGGGCGGCTTCGCGCCCGACCTCCCGTCGAACGAAGAAGCGTGCCGCTTGCTGCTCGAAGCGATCGAGCGTGCCGGGTACAAGCCCGGCGACGAGATCGCGATCGCCCTCGACACCGCGCCGAGCGAGTTCTTCGACTCCGGGCAGTACCTGTTGCGCGGCGAAGGCCGGAGGTTCTCGAGCCCCGAGTTCGCGTCGTACTTGGCCGACCTCGCGGGCCGCTATCCAATCGTCTCGATCGAGGACGGTATGGCCGAGGACGACTGGGACGGGTGGGCGATCCTCACGGAGAAGCTCGGGAGCCGGGTGCAGCTCGTCGGCGACGATCTCTTCGTCACCAGCGTCGAACGTCTTCGCCGCGGTATCGACGCCCATGTCGCGAACTCGATCCTGGTGAAGGTCAACCAGATCGGAACGCTGACCGAGACGCTCGACACGGTGCAGCTCGCGAGTCGCGCCGCGTATACCGCGGTCATGTCGCACCGCAGCGGCGAGACAGAGGACGCGACGATCGCCGACCTCGCCGTCGCGACGAACTGCGGCCAGATCAAGGCCGGCGCGCCCGGCGCGCAGCGACCGGGTCGCGAAGTACAACCAGTTGTTGCGCATCGAAGCCGAGCTCGGCGAGGCGGGCGAATACCTCGGCGCCCGCGCGTTTGCAGGGAGTGGCGCGTGAATCGCCGGGGTTCACGTGGCCGCGTTGCGCTGATCGCGCTCGGGATCGCGGCGATCTTGTTCCTGTTCGTCTTCCCGACGCGTACATATCTGGCGCAGCGGCGGCAGATCGGTGCCGCGCAGCACGACGTCAATGTCTTGCACGCGCAGAACAAGGGGCTGCAAGCCGAGGCCGAGCTCTTGCAACAGCCGGGCGAGATCGAGCGACGGGCGCGTGAGGACTACAACATGGTGCGACCCGGCGAGCAGGTCTACCGCGTGCTCCCGGCGCCGGCGTCGTCGACGACCACCGTTCCCTAACCTCGCGGCAGGAGACGGCAGCGGAGCGACCGCAGGCGAGCTGGAGCGTGGGAGTCGACCCATGGAGATGACGGCGACCGCCGCCGATGTGCAGGCCCTGACCGAGCTTCTCGGCCACGCGCCGCGCGCGGAGTTCGACGTCGTCGTGCACTCGAAGGCGGGCACACCGGTGGTGATTCGCAACGCGCCGCTGCTCGACGACGGCACGCCGATGCCGACGCGCTACTGGCTCGTCGATCCGGATCTCTCGACGCGTGTCGCACGTCTCGAATCCGCGGGTGGGGTGCGCGCGGCCGAGCACGCGACCGATCCCGCGGCGGTGCAGGCCGCCCACGACCGCTACGCACGCGAGCGCGACGCCGCGATCCCTGCCGGGCACGACGGGCCGCGACCCAACGGCGGCGTCGGCGGCACGCGCCGCGGCGTGAAGTGTCTGCACGCGCACTACGCGTACTTCCTCGCTGGTGGTGACGACCCGGTCGGCCGCTGGGTGCAGCAGCGTCTGCGATGACACGCGTCGCCGCCGTCGACATCGGCACGAACTCCACGCGTCTGCTGATCGCCGACCTCGACGGCGTGGGCGCTGACGCCAAGCTGCTGACGATCGACCGCCGGACGCAGATCACGCGGCTGGGCGCAGGCGTCGACGGTGAACGGAGGTTCCACCCGGACGCGATCGAGCGCACGCTCGCGGCCCTCCGCGACTATCGCCGCGCGATCGACGATCACGCGGTGGAACACGTGCGCGCGCGACCGCCACGAGCGCCGCGCGCGACGCCCGCAATCGCGACGATTTCTTCGTGCCGGCCGAGAAAGTGCGTCGGCGTCTCGGCTCGAGCTCCTGTCGGGCGAGGACGAGGCACGGCTCGAGTTCCTCGGCGCGACCGCCGGTCTCGGCGAGCCCGCGCCGTATCTCGTGTGCGATGTCGGTGGCGGCTCGACCGAGTTCATCGTCGGTACCCGCCGACCCGAGGCGCTCTGCTCGATCGACATCGGCTGTGTGCGGCTCACCGAGCAGTTCCTGCGCGGCGACCCGCCGACCGCCGAGGAGCTCAGCCAAGCGGTCTCCGTCGTGCGCGATCACCTCGGCGACGTCGACCGGCTGGTGCCCGGGGCGGCCGATGCCCGCACGCTCGTCGGGACCGCGGGCACGGTCTGGACGCTCGCCGCGATCGAGCTCGGCGTCGACGCGTCGCGCCGCGATCGCATCGACCACTTCCGTCTCACCCGGGCGGCAGCCGAGGACGTCTTCCGGACGCTCGCGACCGAACCCGTCGCGCAGCGCCGCCACAATCCGGGCCTCGAGCCGGGCCGGGTCGACGTGATCGTCGGGGGCACGATCGTCGTCGTGACCGTCATGCGTCATTGGGATTTCGACGAGCTGCTGGTCTCGGAAGCGGACATCCTGGACGGCCTCGCCCGCAGCACCGCCTGATCCGGGAGACGACAAGCGCGGCGTCCGTAGGGCTCGTCCGCCAAGAAGTTCACGCTCGAAGCGTGGGTGAAGGCCGGCGCCGAACGGGGCGTCACCCGCCCGCTGCGGGGTCAGCATCGACGTGATCGTCGGTGAGCTCGCCGCCGCGCTCCCCGCCGAAGACCCCTCGAGGCGTTCATCGGATGTGGGGGTCTCACCCTCGTCACCAGCGCCCGGTTCAATATCGTTGACCTGGTTCCCGTCGACTACCAGCGGACGATCGCGCGCATCGGTCAAGACGCCGACGTGGGCCTCGGCTTCGCCGACGCCTCGTTTCCGGGAGGCATCGACTATTTAGGGGTGCCACGTCCCCGAAACGACGGAATCTCGACGGGGCCCTCGAAGACGGGGCGGTGTCCACCACGCACCCTCGAGTGTGACGTCGGCCACGAGGGCTTCATTCGCGGCCCGGCACGCCGACAAATGAACCGTGGACGTTGTGGTCTTCGGACAGGCGCTGAGCGAGCTCACGGTCGACGGCATTCGCGACATCGCCGGTGACCTCGCGGTGGCGTCGTCTGTGACCGCGGACGAGGTCGCGGCCACCCGCTCGATGCTGATCATCGAGCAGACGCTGCGTCGTACGCACCGATTGCCGAACGCGGGGGCGGCCGCGCTCGCCGCCGCGACAGCGGTCCAGGACGTCGCGCTGCGCGCTCGTGTCGCGCTGCCCGACGACGACGTCACACGTGTCGCGCGCGCCGCCGCCCAGCTGGCCCGCGGGCTCGTCGTGAACGACAGCCCTGCGATACCGGACGCGTTGCGCTGCCTCGGCCGGGGCTGGCACCGCCTCCCGTGCTTCGCGTTCGCGGCCTGAGCTCTCCACGCGGTTCTCGCTAACTTTTCCCGGTGCATCCCGAGCGATTGCTGCTGGGGCCGGGGCCGTCGAACCCGTACCCCGAAGTCATGGAAGCGTTCCAGCGTCCGGTGCTCGGTCACCTGGACCCCGACTTCCTCGTCGTCCTCGACGAGATCGCCGATCGTTTGCGAGCCGTATTCCGCACGCAGAACGCGCTGACCCTGCCGATCAGCGGTACGGGCAGCGCGGGTATGGAGACCTGCTTCGTCAACCTGCTCGAGCCCGACGACACCGCGATCATCGGCGTGAACGGCGTGTTCGGCGAGCGGATGTGCGAGGTCGCCGCGCCGCTGCGGCGCCGACGTCGTGCGGGTCGAGCAGCCGTGGGGACGTGCGATCGATCCGCAGCAGCTGCTCGACGCGCAGCGCGTCGACGCCGGAACGCGCGGCTCGTCGCCGTCGTGCACGCGGAGACCTCAACCGGCGTAGAGAACGAGATCGCGCCGCTCGTCGCGTTGCAACAGACCGACACGCTGCTGCTCGTCGACACCGTCACGTCGCTCGGCGGCATCCCGGTCGAGGTCGACGCGTGGGGCGTCGACGCCGTGTACTCGGGTACGCAGAAATGCCTCGGCGTGCCGCCCGGCCTCGCGCCGGTGAGCCTTCTCGGCGCGTGCCGTCGATCACCTTGCGGCGCGCAGGACGCCGAGCCGGAGCTGGTACCTCGACCTCGCGTTGCTCGCCGACTACGTCGGGACCGCGCGCCGCTACCACCACACCGCGCCGATCTCGATGCTGTACGCGTTGCACGCGGGCCTCGGCGTGCTGCTCGAGGAGGGTCTCGAGCAATCGCACGCCCGCCATCGGCACGCCGGCACGCTGTTGCAGGAAGCACTGCCGGAGCTCGGGTTCCGCGCGTTTGCCGAGGAGCGGTGCCTCCCCCAGCTGACCAGCGTGTGGCTGCCCGACGGCGTCGACGACGCCAAGGTGCGCGGCGAGCTGCGGACCCGCTTCGCGATCGAGGTCGGCGGCGGGCTCGGCGCGCTGGCCGGCAAGGGCTGGCGCATCGGGCTGATGGGTCACTCCGCGACGGAGCGATCGGTGGTGACGCTGCTCGGCGCCCTCGGAGCCCTCGTGTAGAGCATCCGACACACTGAAGACGGGTCGCGCATCGCTCAGGAGCTCGGCGGAACGAACAGCTGCTCGCGGTAGTAACGCAGCTCCGCGATCGACTCCTGTATGTCCTCGAGCGCGCGATGCTGTTCGGCCTTCCCCGGCCGCTTGCGGTAGATCGCCGGGTACCAGCGGCGACACAGCTCTTTGAGCGATGACACGTCGATGCTGCGGTAGTGGAGGTAGCCGTCGAGCTCGCGGATGTACCGATCGAGGAAACGGCGGTCGACGCCGATGCTGTTGCCGCACAACGGCGCGACGCCCGCGACCGGCACGTGACCGCGCAGATATCGAAGGGTCTGGGCCTGCGCGTCCGCGATCGTGATGTCGAAGCCTGGATGGAAGTGAGGAGACCCGACTTGGTGTGCATGTTGCGCACGAAGTCGTCCATGCGGCTGAGGGCGCCGACGTCGGCATGGATGACGAGATCGATACCGCCGTCGACCGGGGCGAGGTTCACGTCGGTCACGACGCACGCGATCTCGACGATCGTGTGTCGCTCGACGTCGAGCCCCGTCATCTCGAGGTCGATCCACGCGAGCCGCCCGTCGGGTGTTTCCGATGCACCCGTCGACGCATTCGACGACACATTCGACGAGACGTTCGACGAATCGGTCCCGACACGCGGCGCCCCACGCTCCTCCGCCATGAGACGGCACGCTATACGGCACGGGTAGATTCCCGCCCGATGTCGACGGTCGTATGGGAGCCGGACGCGACCCTGCTGCGTGAGAGCAACGTCGCGCGGTTCATGACCTCGGTTGGTGTCAACGACTTTCCTTCGCTGCTCGCCGATCGATCGACGAGCCCGAGTGGTTCTGGGACGCGGTCGTGGGCTTCCTCGGATTGTCGTTCGCGGAGCCGTATGCGAGCGTGCTCGACACCTCCGCGGGCGTGCCGTGGGCAACGTGGTTCAACGGCGGGCGCTGCAATGCCGCGTCGATGTGTGTCGACGGCCGTGCCGGCGACGACCTCGCGATCGTCTGGGAAGGCGAGGAAGGTGAGGTTCGCGAGCTCACCGGAGCCGAGCTGCGCACGCTCACCGACAGGATGGCGTCCGGTCTACGTCGCGCGTGGCGTGCGGACCGGCGACGCGGTCGGCCTGTTCTGCCCGATGGTGCCCGAGACCGTCGCCGCGCTGTTCGCGATCGCGAAGCTCGGCGCCGTGTTCCTCCCGATCTTCTCGGGTTACGGCGCCGACGCGGTTGCCGTGCGGCTCGCCGATGCGAACGCCGTCGCGGTCGTGACCGCCGACGGCTTCATGCGTCGCGGGAAGTCGATCGCGATGAAGGAGACGGCCGACGCCGCCGTGGCGCAGGTCGACTCGGTGCACACGGTCGTCGTCGTGCCGCGTCTGGCGCCGCGACGTGCCGATGACCGCCGGTCGCGATCTGATGCTCGACGACCTCTGTGCGCTCGGTACCGACCGTCACGACGACCGTCGCCGTCGACAGCGAGCATCCACTGCTCGTCGCGTACACGAGCGGCACGACCGGTCGTCCGAAGGGCGCAGTGCACGTGCACGGTGGCTTCACAGTGAAGATCGCCGAGGAGGTCGCGTTCCAAGCCGATGTGCGGCGCGGCGAGCGCCTGTTCTGGCTCACCGATATCGGCTGGATCATGGGGCCGTGGGAGATCGTCGGCTCGCTCGCGAACGGCGGCACGCTCGTGCTCTACGACGGCGCGCCCGACTTCCCGGACGTCGACCGGCTCTGGGCCTTCGTCGGCGCGACATCGCGTGAACGTGCTCGGCGTGTCTCCGACGCTGATCCGCGCGCTGATGGCGCACGGCGACGCGCCCGTGCACGCGCACGACCTGTCGTCGTTGCGCGTGCTCGCTTCGACCGGCGAACCGTGGAACGAAGGGCCGTGGCGTTGGTACTTCGACGTCGTCGGCGGTGGTCGCTGCCCGGTCATCAACATCTCCGGCGGCACCGAGGTCGGCGCGTGCTTCCTCTCGCCGCACGTCGTGCAACCGCTCTCGCCTTGTTCGCTCGGCGGTCCGGCGTTGGGTATGGCTGTCGACGTGTTCGACGAGGCGGGCCGATCGGTGCGCGGCGAGGTCGGTGAGCTGGTGTGCACCAAGCCATGGCCGGGAATGACACGCGGGTTGTACGGCGATCCGGAGCGCTACCTCGAGACGTATTGGTCGCGCTATCCGAACGTGTGGTGGCACGGCGATTTCGCGAGCGTGAGCGCTGACGGTCAGTGGTTCCTGCACGGCCGTTCCGACGACACGATCAAGCTCGCGGGCAAGCGGCTCGGACCGGCCGAGGTCGAGACGGTCGTCGTCGCGCACCCCGACGTCGTCGAGGCCGCGGCGATCGGTGTGCCCGACGAGCTGAAGGGCGAGGCGTTGTGGATCTTCGTCGTTGCCCGCGCCGGGCGCGGTCGTCGACGACACGTTGCGCGAGGCGATCGCAACCGCCGTCGTCGACGCGCTCGGCCCGTCGTTCAAGCCGTCGGCCGTGCGCTTCACGCGTACGTTGCCGAAGACGCGTAGTGCCAAGGTGTTGCGACGTGCGATCCGCGCGGTGGTGACGGGCGAAGCGCCGGGCGACCTGTCGGGTTTGGAGGATGCGGGGTCGCTCGACGCGATCGCGGCGGCGACATGACCGAGCTCGTCGGGAGTCGCGTGCTGCTGCGGCCCCTGCGTGTCGAAGACTGGGACGCGTGGCGGGAGGTGCGGGTGCGGTGCCGGGAGTGGCTCGAGCGATGGGAGCCGCGTCCCGAGCCGGGGAGCTCCGATCCCGCATTGGAGCGCGAAGCGTTCCGAGCGCGCTGCGGCGCATGGGACCGCCAGCGTCATTTCGATGCCGCGTACGGCTTCGGCTTGTTCCTCGTCGACGGCCGGTTCGCGGGCGAGGTGAGCCTCGGCAGCGTGCAGCGCGGACCGTTCCAGATGGGCTATGTCGGCTACTGGATCGATGAGTCGCTCGCCGGGTGCGGGTATGTCCCCGAGGGTGTCGTGCTGATGATGCGCCATGCGTTCGAGGTCTTGCAGCTGCATCGCCTCGAAGCGGCGATCGTGCCGCGTAACGAACCGAGCAAGCGCGTCGCCGAGAAGCTCGGCCTACGTGAGGAAGGTACTGCGGTGCGCTTCCTGCAGATCCGAGGTGTCTACGAAGACCACGTGCGCTACGCGATCACCATCGAGGACTGGAACGAGCGCGGCGACGAGCTGGTCGCGCGTTTCGTCACTCGCTGATCTCAGCTGAAGTCGAAATGTTCCCAGCGCGGCTTGTCGTCGTCGACCGCGGGTGGCCTCGTCTCCGGCTGTAGGGGTGCGGGGTGACCGGTGTCTCGCTCGCTCGCGATCTCGGCGCGCGCTTGACGGTAGAGCTCGTCGACAAGCGCGCGAACGTCCGGGTCGAGCTCGTCGCGATGCAGCGGAGTGACATCGGTCGGCAACGTGTGGCGCGGCTTGGGAACCCACGGCGGCTTCTCGCCGCCCGGCGTCGCGGCAGCGGTGTACCGGTCGAGTCCGAGCGGGTCGACGACGGGCTTCGCAGGCTGCGCTTCGTGCGGCGCGAGCGACAGGTCATCGGCTTGCCGCTGCTGGTCGCGGTCGCCGGCCGGCGCGACTTGTGCCACGGGCGCGGCATGCGGCGCGGGCGACGGCTGCGGCTCCGCCTCGCGCGATGTCGCGACGACGTCGGCGGCGTCGTTGGTGTCCGACGGTGTGGTGAAACGGCCATGCCACGCGACCGGTGGCATCGCCTGCGCGCCGTGTCGGTTGTGCAGGCGATCGAGCATCCAGCGGTCGATCGGCAACTGCGCCGTGCCGAACCGCGTCGTGTCGCCGAGCACAGCGTGGCCGCCGGCGGCGCAGCCGCTTGCCGCACGTTGCGCAACGGCGGGCGCGCGGATCGGCCAGCATGCCGACGCACACCGGACAGCGGAACGTCGCCACGATCTCGTGCTCCCCTCGCCGCCGGCCCCATACCTGACAGCTATGGAGATACTACCCGAAGCGGTCGTATAGTAGTCAATCCCGCGAAGGGGTCGGACGACGCGGCCCTTCGGGATCGAACCACCCTTGGCCCAGTGACCAGGCCTGATGGGCGACTTCGGTGCTGATCGCGTCCTCGAACGTCGGCTGCCAGGGCGCGGCCCGCAGGGTGTCCTTGGCGCGGGCGAGCAGTGGGACCGGGGCGCGCCCGGCGCCGGCGGCGAACTCGATCGCGGCGGCGGGCAGCCGATCGTCGTCGTGGCAGGACCACGCGAGCCCGATCTCGACGGCACGCGGGCCGTCGACCGCGTGGCCGAACAGCACCATCGCCGCCGCGGCTTGCGGCCCGACCGCGCGCTCGAGCATCCAGGCGTGGCCGCCGCCCGGATGCAGGCCGATCTTCACGAAGCGCGTGTCGAAGCGCGCCGACGTGCCGGCGATCCGCACGTCGCACGCGAGCGCGAGGTTCATTCCCGCGCCGACCGCGGGTCCGTTGACGGCCGCGACAGTGGGCAGCGGCGAACGCAACACGCGCAGGAAGCCCTCGTAGATCGACGTGACCGATCGTCGTTCGCGTTCGCTCGACCGCGTGCGCGAGCGAGCCGAGGCTCGAAACGTCGGCGCCCGAACAGAACGCCGGCGGCGCGCCGGTCACGACGACCGCGGCGGTGGTGCCGTCGGCTTCGATCGTGTCGAACGTCGACACGATCTCCTCGACCATCGGCGCGGTCATCGCGTTGCGACGCGCGGTGTCGACGAGCGTGACGACGGCAACCGCGTCGTGGTGTTCGACCCGGACGTGTTCCACGGCGCGCGTTCTCGTCGGCCCGCACCACTGCCGGCGAATGCCGGAAGAAATCTTCGACGTCGCGCTCGAAGCGGTACGCCGGCTGACGCTCGCCGATCGTGGCGGCCAACCGCAGGCCTCTGCGCGAACGCCTCGACGGTGCCCGCGCTCGTGTACCCGTAACGGAAACCGGCGCGCTTGTAGCGTGTGTTCTCCATCGACCGCCCGAATCGCAGCAGCTGCAACGCCTCGGGTGGGAGGTCCCAGATGCGCAGCAGACGCATCGGCTCGGCTGCGAGGCTCGTCGCGAGGAACGGCAACGCGACGCGCCGCTTGCCGACGATCGCGCACACCTCGCTCCACGGGAGGTTGCCGTCGCCGGTCACGTTGTAGACGCCGGGTATGTCGTTCACCGTCGCGTACATCAATGCGCCGACGACGTCGTCCTCGTGGACGAACTGCACGCGCGGATCGAAGCCGAAGATCTCGGGGACGACGGGCCGCCGCAGCGCGACCGCGAACGGCGTGTCGATGTCGTCGCCGAGCACGTTGGCGAAGCGCAACAACGTGACGTCGACGTGCGGATTGTCATCGGCGAAGTCGCGCACGAAGGCCTCGACCTCGAGCAGCGATCGCTCGACGTTCGTGCGCGCGGGCGCGGTGCGCGTCATTTCTTCGCGGAAGAAGTACGGGTCAGCGACGTTCGCGCCGTAGACGAGACCCGAGCTCTTCAGCACGACCTTGCGCACCGGACTCTGTGACGCGCCTGCGGCAGCGAGCAGGTTCATCGTGCCGATGACGTTGATCTCGTGCAGCGTTCGTCCGCTGACGCGCGTCGAGTCGACGATCAAGTGCGTGTGCACGATCGTGTCGACCTGCGTGGCGCGCACGATGCGGGCGATGATCGAGTGTGTGGTGTCGGCGCGCACGAACTCGGTGCGTTCGAGCTCGATGCGCGGCTCGCGCGTGTCGAGGCCGACGACGACTTCGACGTCGGGTCGCCGCTCGAGCGCCTGGGCGACGCGCCCGCCCCAATACGTCGACAGACCCGTGACGAGAACGCGCACGCGTAGCCTGCTAGCCGAACCACACGGAGCGGCGGGTGCGGAGCATGTCGTAGAGCGCGTCCTGCACCATGCGGCGGATGCGCTCGGTCTCCTCCATCACGCGGCTACGCGAGTAGCGCTCCTGGTTCGCGGGCACGTCGAAGGGAACTGGCGGCAACACACGGATCTTGAACTTCGCCGGGAACGGCACTGCCCAGGCCGGGCCGAACACGAACATGTTCGCCGTGATCGGCACGTACGGCACGCCGATCGTCTTCGCGACGCGGCTGGCGTTGAACAGCGTCGGCATCGCCTCTTCGGCGCCCATGACCGCGAGCGGGATCACGGGCACGCCGGCGCGCATCGCGATCTCGACGAAGCCGCCGCGCCCGAAACGGCGCAGCTGGTAGCGCTCGCGATACGGCTTTCCGGTTGCCTTGGTGCCCTCGGGAAAGACGAGCACGAGTTGCTGTTCGTCGTGCAACAGCCGGTACGCGTTGTCGGGGTGCGCCGCGACGCCACCGCCGCGCGACCACAACGTGCCCGACGATCGGCATCTCGCGGAAGATGTTTTCCGCGAGGCCGTACACCGGCCGGCCCAGGTTCTTCTCGATGCCGTGCATGATCGAACGGCGCGTCGTACGGGATCGCGCCGGCATGGTTCGATGCCAACAGCGCGCCGCCCTCGCGCGGCAGGTGTTCGAAGCCCTGCCACTCGACGCGGAACCAGTGCTCGTACACCGGGTCGAAGATGCGTCGGGCGAACGCGCGCATGATCTCGCTGCGTCCCCAACGGTCGATGTCGGAACGCCGGGCCGCGTCGGTCTCGTGGTCGGGCCGCTCGACCGGCACGAGCTCACGACCGGCAGTGTGATCGGCGTGTGTGAGGTCGAGATCAGGGTGCGTCGCCGCCGCGATCTCGACTGCGCGGTCGGTGCCGTCGGTCACCGCCGCAGCCTATGGAGCAACCGCGCTCGTGTGCGACCAGGCCGCGCGTCTCGGCGTTGTTGTCGCACCCACGTTGTTTACTGCTCGGGATGGACGCCGTTCCTGCGATTCGGTTCGCCGAGGTGGCCCGCCGCTTGGGTGCAGCCGGCCGCGCAGCAGGGCTCGTGGTGCCGGCGTTCCGCACACCGCCGCGTCGCCCCGGAGCCAAGCGCACGATCCGCCGGCTCCCGGGCGGCCCGGTGGTGGCGGTACGCGTCCGCGGACGCGCGGCTGCGGCCGTGATCCGCGACATGATCGAGGGTGTCGTGGTCGCCAACGGGCTCGACGGCGACGTCGCGACGCGGGTGCGCGGCATCCTGCGACGCGCCGCCGGTGCGCCTACCGTGGGTCCCGACTCGCCCGGGTGGCGCAATCGGCAGACGCAGGCGGCTTAAACCCGCCGGCCCCTTCGGGGGCACGAGGGTTCGACCCCCTCCCCGGGCACCGGACCGACCGACCGAGCGGCTTCTGCGACCGCTGTCTCCGGTCGCATGCCGTTCATTGACCGGAGCGCGCCCTCGCAGGTCGTTCGATGAACACCGGCGCAATGGTGGAGACGAGCGATGGTCGGGGCGGCGACCGCCCGACTTCCTGGCATATCCGGTCAGAAGATGACCGGATATGTCACGCAGCATGGTGATCGGCGATGAGTTCTCGTGCGCTCGCCGGTCTCCACCCCAACATCCAGGAGGAGCCATGCACCCAGCCATCCAATGCGAGCAGCTGGTCCGCCGCTTCAGTGGTGTCAGCGCCGTCGACGGCGTCGACTTCGAGATCGAGCGCGGGCGAGATCTACGGCTTCCTCGGCCCGAATGGTGCCGGGAAGTCGACCGCGGTGCGCATGCTGTGCACGTTGCTGGCTCCCACGAGCGGCCGGGCGACGGTCGCCGGCTTCGACGTGGTCGAGGCGCCGGGCGCGATCCGGCTGCGCATCGGGGTCGCGTTGCAAGAAGCGGCGCTCGACCCGCAGCAAAGCGGCGCCGAGCTGCTGCACCTGCAAGCGCGCCTCTACGGGTTGCCGCGGCGCAACGGCGCGCCGGCGCGTGCGCGAGCTCGGGGAGCTCATCGACCTCTCCGACGCGCTCGACCGTCGCATCGGCACGTATTCGGGGGGCATGAAGCGCCGCCTCGATCTCGCCGCTGCGCTCGTGCACGACCCGCAGATCCTGTTCCTCGACGAGCCGACGACGGGTCTCGACCCCGTGAGCCGGGTGCGGGTGTGGGACGAGGTACGCCGGCTCAACGACGAGCTCGGCATGACGATCTTCCTCACCACGCAGTACCTCGAGGAAGCCGACGAGCTCGCGGGACGCGTCGGGATCATCGACCACGGTCGTATCGTCGCCGAGGGCACGCCGCAGGAGCTGAAGCGATCGATCGGCACCGACGTGATCGTCGCCCGCCTCGACGGTGATGCGAAGTCGGTCGGCGGCACGGTCGAGCACGTGCCTGGTGTGCTCGGCGTCGAGGCACACGGTGACGAGTTGCGTGTGTCGACGGCGAACGGACCGGCGACGATCAGCCCGGTCGCGGTAGCGCTCAGCGACTGCGGTGTGCCGATTCGCGATCTCACCCTACGCACGCCGACGCTCGACGACGTGTTCCTCGAGCTCACGGGCACCCGCTTCCAACACGACGACGAGCAGGAGGTCAGCGTAATGACGACCGTGACCACGATCAGGCCCGAACCGCGCCACCTCGACGGGCGTGAGCAGAGGCCCGACCCGCGACCCGCCGGCTTCGTCTCCGATGTGGTGACGATCGCCGGTCGTGCGTTGCGCGCGATCCCCCGCGACGTCGAGTCGGTGGTCCCGCCCGTGTTCATCGCGCTGTTCTTCTTCCTGGTGAACGTCGGCACGTTGCAGCAGCTGACGGAGCGCAGCATCCAGGGCTTCGACTTCAAGCGCGTTCCAGCTGCCGACGGCCATCCTGTTGGGCGTCACCGGCGTGTCGCGCGCGCCTGCTCTCGTCTCGACGTGCAGGACGGCTACTTCGACCGGTTGCTGCTCACGCCGGTGCGGCGCGTCGCGATCCTGCTCGGGCACCTCACCGCCGACGTCACGGTCGCCGCCGCACTACGGTGCCGATCATCGTCGTCGGGTTCTTCCTGGGCGTGCGGTTCGAGTCGGGCCCCGCTCGGCATCGTCGCGTTCATAGCGATCGCCGCGCTGTGGAGCCTCGCGTTCTCCGGGCTTCGGCTACGCGATCGCCTTGAAGACCGGCAACCCCGCGGCGGTGCAACTCGACGTTCCTGCTGTTCTTCCCGTTCTTGTTCCTCACGACGTCGTACGTGCCGCGCAGTCAGCTGTCCGGATGGCTCGATGTGGTCGCGGGCTGGAATCCGGTGACGTACCTGCTCGAGGGCCTGCGATCGCTGGTCATCGGCGGATGGGACGTCGACGCGTTGGCGAAGGCACTGCTTGCCGTCGTTGTCGTCGGTGCGCTGAGCATGACATTGTGCCTGAGTGCGCTGCGGGGTCGTATCCGCAGCAACTGAGCTGCACGGGAGGAGCCTTGATGGCCGACGAGCGTCCGGTACTCGACCAGGTGAACATCGTCGTGCGGAACATGGATGCCGCGCTCGACTTCTATCGCCGGCTCGGTCTCGACATCCCCGATACCGGCACGGTGTGGGATCGGCACCATCGCAGCGCGCAGCTTGCCGGCGGCCTCGATTTCGACATCGACAGCGAGGAATTTGCGGCCCACTGGAACAAGGCTGCGCGTCCGCAGCCGGTCATCGGCTTCCGGGTCGCGAGTCGTGACGCGGTCGACCGCCTCCACGCGGATCTCACGGGCGCGGGGTACGCGTCGCAGCAGTCGCCGTACGACGCGTTCTGGGGTTCGCGCTACGCAGTCATCGAGGATCCCGATGGCAACCCGGTCGGGATCATGAGCCCGCGGGACAATGCGTACCGGGGTCCGGAGCCTGACGTCAGCTGATCTCGGGAACCGGCTGCGGAGGTGCCGGCCCCGACGTAGTGCGCGCTCGGGCGGATCAGCCGGTTGTCGGCGGCCTGCTCGAGGATGTGCGCGCACCAACCGATGACGCGGCTCGCCGCGAACGTGGGCGTGAACAGCTCGCGCGGGATGCCGCACGCGATCCATCACGATGCCCGCGTAGAACTCGACGTTCGTGTAGAGCCGCCGGCCCGGCTTCATCTCGTCGAGCACTCGGATCGCGGTTGCCTCGATGTGGCGGGCGAGCTCCATCTTCTCGCCGCCGAGCTCGTCGGCGACGCTCGCGCAGCATCAACGAGCGCGGATCGTCGGTCTTGTAGACGCGATGGCCGAACCCCATGAGCCGGTCGCCGCGCTCGACCGCGGCGCGCAGCCAGGGCTCGGCACGATCGAGCGTACCGATCTCGTCGAGCATCTGCAGCGCGCCGGCTCGGTGCGCCGCCGTGCAACGGTCCCGACAGCGCGCCGATCGCGCCGACGACCGCGGCGCCGAGATCGGCACCGGTCGACGTGATCACGCGCGCGGTGAACGTCGACGCGTTGAAGCCGTGGTCGATGGTGGAGATCAGGTACTTCTCGACCGCGGCCGCGTACTCGGGCTCGGGCTCTTCGCCGTGCATCATGTACAGGTAGTTCGCGGCGTAGCGCGAGATCGGCGCGGGGCGCGACCGGCTCGAGACCTTGGCGGTGGCGCCACAGCGCGGCAGATCAGCGTCGGCACGACCGCGCAGGTCGCCATCGCGTTCTCGCGCAGCTCGCGGCGTCGACGTCGATCGACGGCTGGAAACCGAGCGTGGCGCCGAACTGCGACACGGCCGTGCGCAGGGCGGTCGAGCGGAATGAACGTGTCGCCGGCGCGGGCGATCGTCGGGCAGCACCTCGTCGACCGCGAGCGGGATCGCGCGTCGGGCCGCGATCTCGGCTGCGAACGCCTCGCGCTCGGCAACCGTCGCGGGCAGATCGGCCCTCGAACATCAAGTACCAGACGTCCTCGAGCGGACGCGTCTTTGCGAGGTCGACGGCGCTGTACTGGCGGTAGTGGTAGAAGCCTTCGAGCCCGCGTACGTCGCCGACGGTCGTCTCCGCCACGACGACGCCTTCGAGGCCGCGGGGCACCTCGTGCGCCTGTGCATCCGCAGGTTGGATCATCGCGATGCGCATCAGGTCGCGCATCGAGACGATGCCGACGAGGTGGCCGTCGTCGACGACGGGAATGTGGCGATAGCCGTGTTCGGCGAGGCGCGCGAACGCCGCCCGCGCTTCGACGTCGGACGCGATGGTGTCGGGCGTCGGATGTCATCCATTCCGAGACCTTCGTCGTCGACGCGTCCGACCCCGCGCGCCGCAATACGGATCATGTCGCGTTCGGTCAGGATCCCGGTCACGCGGTCGTCGGTGCCGACGACGACGACCGACCCGACCTTTCGCTCGCGCATGCGCGCCGCCGCTTCCGCGACGGTGTCAGTCGGCTGCACGGTCACGACGGGCGAGCTCATGATGTCGCCGACGGTGCGCTCTCGTGTCGTTTCGGGCACGGCGCGCAGCCTACGTCGGCGGTCCCGGCGCATCGGTTGCTCATGCCGTCGACGTGACGACATCGCCGACGGCGTGCGCCGGGGCGTCAATAGGGGGTCGTTTTTCGACCCTCACTCACGCCCCCGGGGGGTGCGGCGCGGTGTCGGTTGCGCCGTGCCGTCCCGCGCCGGCCGCGAACCGGGAGGCGCCGGCGAGCACCTCGCCGGAGCGGACGACCTCCATGCCATGGTTGTACTCACGACGGATCGCGTCCGGCAGCGACAGGCTCCACTGCTCGTAGCTCGACAGCCGGTCTTCGCGCATGCACCGCTGGGGGAGCGCGGCGAGCTCGTGGGCGAGCTCGAGCGCGGCCCACCGCGCGTCGCCCGGCTCGGTGAGCCGGTTCGCGAGTCCCATCTGGCGAGCCTCGTCGCCGGAGACGCCGCGTCCGGTGAGGATCAGGTCGAGCGCGTGCGCGTGCCCGATCAGCCGGGGCAGGCGCACGGTGCCGCCGTCGATCAGCGGGACACCCCACCGGCGGCAGAACACGCCGAACACTGCATCGGTCGCCGCGACCCGCATGTCGCACCACAACGCCAGCTCGAGCCCGCCCGCGACCGCGTAGCCCTCGACCGCGGCGATCACTGGCTTCGACAACAACATGCGTGACGGACCCATCGGCCCGTCACCGTCGGGACGTCACACGGTTCGCGCGGTCCTGCTCGCTGATCGCCTTGAGGTCGGCACCCGCGCAGAACGTGCCGCCGGCGCCGGTGAGGATCGCGACGTCGTGGTCGTCGTCGGCGTCGAACGTGCGGAACGCGTCGGCGAGGAGTGCTGCGGTGGCGTGCGTCGACCGCGTTGCGAACGTCGGGCCGGTTGATCGTGACGATCGTGACGCGTCCTTCGTGCTCGCACGATGACTGTCATGTGCGCTCCCTTCGCGCGACGCAGGTGGGCGTTCTCGTTGAGCGACGCGAGCGATCGCACACCGGTGCGGGACGCGACCACGCGCGACAGCGAGGTGTAGTGCGGGTCGAACCAGAGCAGGCGGTCCATGTCGAGCACGATCGCGAGGGCGACGTTGATCACGCCGCCATGGCACACCGCGACGACGCGCTCGCCCGGATGCGCGGCGATCACGCTCATCGAGCGTCCTGCGGATGCGGGCCGCGAACGTCTCGGGCGACTCGCCACCGAAGCTCTCCCAACGGCCTTGCATCATGTCCCGGAGACGGGGATCGTTCGTCGCGCGGAGCTCTTCCATCGGGATGTAGTGGTCGGATTGCACGTCGTACTCGACGAGTCCGTCGACGATGTCGACGATGAGCCCGTGCGCAGCGGCGATCGGCTGCGCGGTCTCGATCGCGCGCAGTTGCGGGCTCGACACGACGGCGCCGATCGGTTCGTGCGCGAGCCAGTCGGCGAGCCGCTGTGCCTGCTCCTTGCCCTTGGCGGTCAGATGCGGATCCGCGGGCGTACCGGTGCCCGGTGCGATGCGCTCCGGCTCCGCGTGTCGTACGAGCAACAAGTCCATCAGCGCACCCCGCCAACCGAAACCGGCCGAACGGCCGGGTGTGCAGTCATGCGAGGGAGAACCCCAGCACCTGTTCGAGCTCGGCGAGCGCGACGGCAGGATCGACGACCTTGATCGTCGTGAAGCCCATCGCGCGGGCGGGCTTGAGGTTGACGCCGAGGTCGTCGAGGAAGACGGCTTCCGACGCGAGCACGTTGAGCCGGGCGATGACGAGCGCATATATTCGCGGGTCGGGCTTACGCATGCCTTCTCGGGCCGATTCCACCACGACGTCGAACGCAAGCGTGTCGTGCAGCGCGCTCGATCCCGAAGGCTGCTCGTCGTTCCAGTTGTTCGTCAGCGCCGCGGTGCGTAGTCCTGCTTCGCGGATTCGTTCGATCGCGCGCGCCATCTCCGGGCGGGGTCCGAACTTCGCGCCGATCATCGCCATCAGCTTCTGCGCGTCGAGGCGAAAGCCTGCCGCATTCGCCTCGTCTTCGAGCGCGAGCGTGAACTCGGCGATCGTGAGCTCGCCGCGTTCGAGCGCCGCCCAAGCGCCCTCTTCGCTGCTGCGCCGGATCAGCGCACGCAACGTGCCTTTGGCGAGATTGTTGCCGTGGTCGTATTCGTCGAAGGCCTCGAACGGCGACGGGAAGACGACACCACCGAGGTCGAAGATCACTGCGCCGTAGGTCATGGCTCGACGAGCACGCCGGGATTGAGGATGCCCGACGGGTCAACGGCGCGCTTCGCGCTGCGGAGCGCCTGCGCGAACAGCTCGGGGCGTTGCTCGTCGTACCACGATCGATGGTCGCGGCCGACCGCATGATGGTGGGTGATCGTGCCGCCGAAGCGCATCAGCGCGTCGCCCGCCGCGTTCTTGATCGCGTCCCACTGCTCGAGCTGGTCGGGCTCGCGGCCGGGCGCGAGCACCGTGAAGTAAGGAGCGGGGCCGTCGGGATACACGTGCGTGAACCGGCACGTGATCGCGGCGCCGTGCGCGCCGACCTCTTCGGCGGCGGCGCGCACTGACGCGATCACGCCTTCGTGCAGCTTGTCGAAGGCGTCCCAGGTGCACGCGGTCTCGAAGGTCTCGCTGATGGCACCCAGTGCGACGATCGCGTCGCGCGTGTACGGCGCGCGCACGAAAGCGTTCCGCCAGTTGCCGGCTACGCCGTCGCGCGCGCCGGTGCTGCTCTCACCCTTGACGACGATCGCATCGGCGTCGACGCGACCGCCGTGATCTCGTACGCACTCGACCGCGCGGGTGATCCACGCGTCGAGCGGATGGTCGGCCGACTCGAACGCGAGCAGAAGGATCGCATCACCCGAGTCGTCGGTACCGGTGGCGAGCGCTTCCACGGGGTCGAGCAACCGGCAGTTCGACGGGTACAGACCGGCCTGCGCCACTGCACGCGCGCCCTCGGCCGCGGCACGGAAGTCGCGGAACCGAGCGGTGGCGGATGCGCGAAAGGTCGGACGATCCTGGAGGCGCATCCACGCTTCGGTGATCACGCCGAGGATGCCTTCGGAGCCCAGCAGCATGCGATCGGGAGCCGGGCCCGCGCCGGAGCCGGGCAGCCGTCGGCTCTCCCAGGTCCCCTGCGGTGTGATCGCGCGTATCGACTCCACGAAGTCGTCGATGTGCGTGTGCAGCGTCGCGTAGTGCCCACCGGACCGCGTCGCGAGCCAGCCGCCGAGCGTCGAGAACTCGAACGATTGCGGGAAGTGCCGCAGCGTCAGGTTGTGCGGGCGCAACTGGTCTTCGAGCGCGGGCCCGTACACACCCGCTTGTATGCGCGCGGCGCGCGATGTGCGGTCGACCTCGAGCACGCGATCGAAAGCGCGCACGTCGATGCTGATCGCGCCCGTGTACTCGTCGCCGACATCGCATTCGACGCCCCCCACGACCGACGAACCGCCGCCATAGGGCACGGCCGCGATCCGCGCGTCCGCGCACCAGTCGAGGAGCGCGGTGATGTCGGCTTCGGTGTGCGGGATCGCGACGAGATCGGGCGGGTTCGCGAAGTCGCGGTGCAGCGCGCGCCAGATGTCGCGGAACGACTTGCCGTATGTGTGGCCGGCGCGTTCGAGAGGATCCTCGGTGCACAGCGCGGCGAGTGACGCGGGCGGCGACACGCGAGGGCGCCCTAGGTCGAGTTCGTCGAGTGTCGGCGGCGCGATCGGGTCGTGCAACTCGGTGCCGAAGAACGTCGCGAGCGTGTCGCCCATCTTTCGCTGTTGCGCGCGCGTCGGGCCCGCACCCTCGACACCCCATCCCCAGAACCGCCGCGTCGGCGTTGCCGTCACGGCCCGGACGATAAGCGCTTGGCTCCCGTTCGAACGGTGTGCGAGCATCCTAACGGTGTTAGGAGAAGCGAAGATCGATAGACGAGCCGCCCGCAGGGAGGCGACCAAGGCCGAGATTCTCGACGCGGCCTGGGAGCTGGTCCGCGAGCACGGCCTCGCCGGGCTGTCGCTGCGAGAACTGGCGACCAAAGTCGGCATGCGTGCACCCTCGCTCTACCAGTACTTCGATTCGAAGCATGCGATCTATGACGCGCTGTTCGAGCAGGGCGCGCGGGCCGCGCTCGAGACCGCCGGTGCGCCGCTGGACCTCACCGATGCTCGGGAGGCGTTGCGAACCGCCGCGCGCCGCATGTTCGACTTCATGGTCGGCGACCCCGCGCGTTCGCAGCTGCTGTTTCAGCGCACGATTCCGGGATTCGAGCCTTCGCCCGCGTCGTACGCGCCCGCGGTGGAGCTGCTTGCGCCGGCTCGGGAGCTACTTGTCGCAGTGTGCATCACCGACCCTGACGCACTCGACAGCTGGACGGCGTTGCTCAGCGGCCTCACCAACCAGCAGATTGCGAATGATCCCGGCGGTGATCGCTGGGGCCGGCTGATCGATCGCATGGTCGACATGTATCTCGCCGAGTTCGCGCCCCACGCACTCTCGACTCGCAAGAAGACCAAGAGGACCAAGAAGTGATCCACACCACGGAGGTGCCGTTCTGACGGGATATCCGAATCGACGAGATCGCCGGTGGGCGCGTGGGCACGCTGCTGCCGAAACGACCAAACGGTTGGTGGCTAGTCGAGCTCCGCCTCGCGCTTTTCGACGAACGCCTGGCGGAGCTCGTCGCTGTCGCCCCACAGGTTGAGCTCGAAGGTGAAGCCCTGCTCGAAGCGATAGGAACGCTTGACGTCGACCGGGTCGATCATGTTCAGCGACTCTTTGGCGCGCCGGATCACGATCGGGCTCTTGGCCGAGATCACGTACGCGATCTCCAGCGCGGTGTCGAGGAGCTTCTCGCGCGCCACGACGCGCTCCACGGTGCCGAACGCGTGGAGCTCGGCGGCGGTGATCATCGTGCCCGTGAGGAACATCGCGCGTGCCTTCTTCTGGGGGACGAAGCGCGCGAGGTGCGTCGCGACACCTAGCGCGCCGCGGTCGACCTCGGGCAGGCCGAACGTCGCGTCGTCGGCGGCGACCACGATGTCGGCATTGCCGGCGAGCCCGAGCCCGCCGCCGAGGCAGTAGCCATTGACCGCCGCGATCACCGGGACTTCGCAGTCGTAGACCGCGCCGAACGCCTCGTAGCAGCCGCGGTTCACGCCGACCAGCGCCTCGTTGGTCGGATCGGCCGCGAGCTCCTTGACGTCGACGCCCGCTTGGAAGCCCTTGCCCTCGGCGCGCAGTATCACGGCTCGCACGTTCCGATCGCGCCCGGCCGCGCGCAATGCATCGGCAAGATCGAACCAACCCTGCACGGGAAGCGCGTTCACGGGTGGGTTGTCGATCGTGATGATCGCGATGTGTTCGCGCGTTTCCGATCGGATCATGCGCGGGAGCATACTTCTGCGCATGTGTGCCGCCCCCGGTGTGAGCTTGTGGCACGACTCGCTTCCTGCCGACGAACGCTTCGCCCGACCTGCGTTGCCCGGTGACGTGTCGGTAGACGTCGTCATCATCGGTGCGGGCTACACCGGGTTGTGGAGCGCGTTCGCGCTGAAGCGCGCCGACCCGTCGTTGCGCATCGTGGTGTGCGAGCGCGAAGTCGCGGGCTCTGGCGCGTCGGGACGCAATGGTGGGTGGTGTTCGGCGTTGTTCGCGGGAAGCCGTGAGGTCACCGCCGAGCGGCACGGGCGCGACGCGGTCGTGCAGATGCAACACGCGATGTTCGCAACGCTCGACGAGATCGAACGTGTATGCAAGGACGAAGAGATCGACTGCGACTGGGCGCGCGGCGGCACCGTCCAAGTAGCTACCCTGCCGGCGCACACGCCGCGGCTTCGGCACGAGCTCGACGGCCATCGCTCGTGGGGTTTCGGCGACGACCACTATCGCTGGATCGACGGCGAGGACGCGCAGCGCATGATCGGGTGCGAGCCGAACCTGGGTGCGTTGTTCAGCCCGCATTGCGCGGCGATCCAGCCCGCCAAGCTCGCTCGCGGCCTGGCGCGCCTCGTCGAGCGCCTGGGGGTGAAGATCTACGAGCACACCGCGGTCGAGGAGATCGCGCCCGGGCGTGTGCGCACGCCGTGTGGCACGGTACGCGCCGCGATAGTGGTGCGCGCGACCGAGGCCTTCTCGGCATCGCTTCCCGGTCTGCGGCGCGCGATCATGCCGATCTACTCGCTGATGATTGCGACCGAGCCGTTGCCGTCGACGTTCTGGTCGACTGCCCGACTCGACGATCGTCCGACGTTCACCGACGCACGGCAGATGATCATCTACGGCCAGCGCACGACCGACGGCCGCTTCGCGTTCGGTGGTCGTGGCACGCCGTACCACTTCGGCTCGCGCGTCCGGCCGGCGTACGACGTCGACCGCTCGGTGTTCCACAACTTGCACGCGGCATTGCGACAACTGTTTCCCGCTCTCGGCGATGCCGAGATCACCCACCGCTGGGGCGGTGCTGTCGGCGTGCCACGCGACTGGTACCCGTCAGTGGGATTCGATCGCGGGACCGGGATCGCGTGGGCCGGCGGCTACGTGGGCGACGGTGTGAGCACCACCAATCTCGCCGGTCGCACGATCGCCGATCTCGTACTCGGCCGGGACACCGAGCTCGTGCGGTTGCCGTGGGTGAACCACCGTTCGCCGCGCTGGGAGCGCGAGCCGCTGCGCTGGCTGGGCGTCAACTGCGCGCGTCGGCTCGTCGAGTCGATCGACAGGGCCGAAGCGCACGGCGACGAGCCCCGCCGCCGGCAACGCTTCCTTTCGCGCGTGATGGGTTAGTCGAAGCTCGTCATCGGCGGGAGTGCTCGGGCAATGAGTCCCTCGGCGCGTGTGCGGATCTGCTCGGCATAGCTGGGACGCGTCGGCACGAGGAACATGTCGGTGCAGATCGCGTCGACGATGAGGCTCGCGACCTCGTCGGGCGGCGCGCCCTGCGTGCTGGTGAGATCGAGCAGTGCCTTCTCGACGAAGTCGGCATCGTCGCTGCGTGTTCCCACCAACGCGTCGGGGCGGTTGCGATGCGACGACGCGATCTTCGAGTCGACCGCGCCGGGCACAACCGCCGACACGTTGATCGGGGCGCCTGTCGCGTGCAGGTCGTGTGCGAGGCACTCAGTGGCTGCGAGCGCGGCGAACTTCGAGATCGTGTACGGGCCCGAGAACGCGTTCGTACAGAGCCCCGCCATCGAGACGGTGTTGACGATGTGTGCCTCGGTACCGGCGGCGAGCATGCGCGGCACGAACTCGCGGATCGCATGGAGAATGCCCCAGAGGTTGACGCCGAGCGTCCACGTGAAGTCGGCCGCCGGCCGCTCCCACATCAAGCCGCCGGTGAACACGCCCGCGTTGTTGCACAGCACGTCGACCGTGCCGTACGTCGCGTACGCGTGATCGGCGAGCGCGGCAACGTCGTCGGCCTTGCTCACATCGGCCGCGACGCCGTGCACACCCTCGATCGTGACCGGCTCGACGTCGGCGCCCATCACGCGCATACCCTCGCCGACCAGTCGGCGCGCGAGTGCCGCGCCGATGCCGCTCGCCGCGCCGGTAACGACCGCAACCTTGCCGTCGAGTTGTTCCATCGTCGCATCGTGGCAAAGATCCGGCGCATGAGCGAACGACCGAGTGAGCCTCGGGAGGCGGGTATCCCGCCGAGCCGCGAACGGGGCCCGAGCGGCCCGGTGCGTAGCGCCGAGAGCGGAAGGATCGACAAGATCGTTGGAGAGTTGACCCTCGACGAGAAGGCGGCACTGGCGTCGGGAATCGACTTGTGGCACGGGCCGGGTGTCGAGCGCTTGGGGATCCCGCCGTTGAAGGTGACCGACGGGCCGAGCGGCGCGCGCGGCAAGCAGTGGTCGGGCCGGCCGTCAGCGAACTTCCCGTGTGGCACCGCGCTCGGCGCGACATGGAATCCCGCGCTGGTTCACGAGGTCGGCGTGCGGCTCGGCATCGAGACCAAGCGCAAGCAGGCGCACGCGCTGCTCGCGCCGACGGTCAACATCCACCGGCATCCGCTCGCGGGCCGCAACTTCGAGTGCTACTCCGAAGACCCCCACTTGTCGGCGCGCATCGCCGTCGGATACATCACCGGTGTGCAGTCACAGGGCGTGGCGTGCACGGTGAAGCATTTCGTCGCCAACGACTCCGAGTTCGAGCGCATGACGATCAGCTCCGAGCTCGACGAGCGCACGTTGCGCGAGATCTCACTCGTGCCGTTCGAAGCGGCCGTCACCGAAGCGGAAACGTGGGCGGTGATGACCGCGTACAACCGCGTGCACGGCGAGTACTGCAGCGAGCACGCCGACCTCCTGCGGCTGCTGCGCGACGAATGGCACTTCGACGGTGTGGTGATGTCGGATTGGTACGGCACGCACAGCACCGCCGAGGCCGCGAACGCGGGGCTCGATCTCGAGATGCCGGGGCCGCCGCAGTGGTTCGGGCCCAAGCTCGCCGACGCCGTGCGCGCGGGCGAGGTCGCAGAATCGACGGTCGACGAGAAGGTGAAGCACGTGCTCGCGCTGCTCGAGCGCACCGGCCGTCTCGACGATGTGGGCCTGCACGACGAGGAATGCATCGACGATCCCGCCGACCGTGCGGTAGCGCGCCAAGCGGCAAGTGAGAGCTTCGTGCTCCTGCACAACGACGGCAACGCGCTGCCGATCGCGAGCGACGCGGTGCGCACGATCGCAGTGATCGGTCCGAACGCGGACGCGATCGTGATTCAAGGCGGCGGCAGCGCACGCGTCACGCCGCATCCTCCGGTGTCGCCGCTCGCGGGATTGCGCGCCCGGCTCGAAGTCGCGGGGGTGGAGGTCGCGTACGAACGCGGCTGCTTCAGCTCCAAGCGCACACCGATCCTCGACGAGAAGTTGCTCGACGGGCTGTTGCGCGTCGAGTACTACGCGGGCCGCGAACGCGAGGGTGCGCCGGTGAAGGTCGACACGATGCCGAGCGCGCGCATGCAGTACCTCGGATCGGCAGGCGACGGCGTGCCCGACGACTTCTCGCTGCGCATGACCGGCACCGTGGTCGCGACCGAAGACGGCGCGTGGGTGTTCACGCTCGTGCAAGCCGGCCGCGCGCGTTTGCATCTCGACGGCGCATTGGTCGTCGACAACTGGAATCCGACGGGTCGCAGCGACGCGTTCTTCGGCGCCGGTAGTGAGGAAGCGAGCGGCACGATCGATCTGACCGCGGGCGAGCGGCACTCGATCGACATCGAGTTCGTAGGCGCGCCCGGGTTCGGCGGCCTCGAGGTGGGTTGTCGCCCGCCCGCGCTCGAAGATCTGATGGATCGCGCGGTCGCGCTCGCGCAACGGGCCGACGCGGTCATCTGCGTCGTCGGGACCGACCACGATTGGGAGACCGAAGGCCGCGATCGCAACATGATGACGTTGCCCGCGCCGCAGGACGAGCTCGTCCAGAAAATCGTCGCGGAGAACTCGCGCACGATCGTCGTGCTCAACGCGGCGTCGCCGGTCGAGATGCCGTGGTGCGACGACGTCGGCGCGGTCATCCAGGCCTGGTTCCCGGGCGAGGAGTGGGGGAACGCGCTCGCCGACGTCTGCAGCGGCGACGTGTCGCCGTCGGGCAAGTTGCCGACCACGCTGCCGTACCGGCTCGAGGACACGCCCGCGTACACGAGCTATCCGGGCGAGCGCGGGAAGGTGTACTACGGCGAAGGCGTGTTCTGCGGATACCGCTGGTACGACACGCGCGACATCCGTCCGCGCTTCCCGTTCGGGCACGGTGTCTCGTACACGACGTTCGCGCTGAGCGAGCCAACGTTCGACGGATCGGCTGTACGGCTGCGGATCACGAACACTGGTGCGATGCGCGGCGCGGAGGTCGTGCAGTGCTACGTGCACGATGTGGAGGCGACGGTCGCGCGTCCGACGCAAGAGCTCAAGGCGTTCAAGAAGGTGTGGCTCGACCCGGGCGCATCGGAAGACGTCGCCCTCGAGCTCGACGACCGGGCGTTTGCGTTCTGGGATGTTGCCGCGCGCGCGTGGACCATCGAGCCCGGCGAATTCGAGCTGCGCATCGGCACCTCGTCGCGTCACATCCAACACCGGCTCGCGGTGACGCGTTGACCACGCCGACCCTCACGATCGGGCTCGCGAACTTCGGGTCGACGTACGCGCCCGGCGAGTGGAAGCAGATCCTCGACCTGGCACGGGCGGCAGATGACGCGGGCGTCGACAGCGTCGTCGTCGTCGACCACGTCGTGATGGGACCGCACACCGAGAACTACGTGTGGGGAAAGTTTCCGGTTCCGCCCGAGGCGCCGTGGCTCGAACCCTTGACCTTGTTGAGCGCGATCGCGGCGGTCACCGAGCGCGTGCGGCTCGCGACCGGGATCCTCATCGCGCCGCTGCGGCCGGCGGTGTTGCTCGCGAAGCAAGTGGCGACGCTCGACCAGCTGTCGAACGGGCGCATCGATCTCGGCGTCGGCACGGGCTGGCAGCGCGAGGAGTACGACGCGGAAGGCATCTCGTTCGAACAGCGCGGGCGGCTGCTCACCGACGCGCTCGCCGCGTGCACGGTGTTGTGGCGCGACACGCCGGCCGACTTCGACTCCCCGACGGTGTCGTTCCGCGAGGTGTACTGCGAACCGAAACCGGTGCAGCCGGGCGGTGTGCCGATCTGGGTCGCGGGCACGTTGCATTCGCGCAATCTGGAGCGCGTCGTGAAGTACGGCGCGGCGTGGATCCCGATCATGGGCGAGTCGGTGGATGGGATCGCGGCCGGGGTGCAGACGATCCACGACGCGTTGCGGCAAGTGGAGCGCGACCCGTTGACCTTCCTCGTGCGGGCGCCGTTGCCGATGACGATGGGCGACCACGGTCGCCCGGATCTTGCCCGCAGCATGGAGGCGGTGCCGTCGCTGCTCGCGGCGGGCGCGACCGACGTGCACGTGACCCTGCGGGCGTTCGCCCGATCGAACGACGACGCGCCCAGTGTGATGAATGAGCTCGTGCGGCGGTTCCAGGAGAACCTCTAGGTTCGGTTCATGCTCACGCCGCTCGACGACTATCCGATCCACCAGACGCCGTTACCGATCGCGCATCCGGCGAGCGGCGACCCGAACCACTACGACCGCTTCTGGTTCAACGGTTACACCGAAGACTTCTATTTCGCCGTCGGCATGGCGGTGTATCCGAACCGCGGGATCATCGACGCCGCGTTCGCGGTTGTGCACGACGGCGTGCAGCGTTCGGTGTTCGTGTCGGGCCGGATCCCCGTCGACCGATCGGAGACGCGCATCGGCCCGCTGACGATCGAGGTCGTCGAACCGCTGCGAGTGACGCGTGTGCGCGTCGACGCCGCGGACTCGGGGATCGACGCCGACGTCACGTTCACTGCGCGCACGGTCGCGCTCGAGGAGCCGCGCCAGACGATCACCGCGGGCACGAAGACCGTCATGGACTCGACGCGCATGACGCAGTGGGGCACGTGGACAGGGTCGCTTCGCGTCGGTGGCGCGGAAGTGCCGATCGCCCGGATGCTCGGAACGAAGGACCGGTCGTGGGGCGTGCGGCCCGTCGGCCCGGCGGTTGCCGGCGCGCCCGAGAACGCGTTGCCGCAGGTGTTCTTCCTGTGGGCACCGATCAACTGGGACGACTGCTGCACGCACTTCTTGTGCTTCGAACGTGGCAACGGCGACCGCATCGTGAGCAGCCAGGCAATCCTCGGAATCGCCGGTGCGAGCGACCCGATGTTCGGGCCCGAAGCCGAATCGCGTATCCAACATCTTGCCGCGACGACCTACGACGTGCGGTGGGCGCCGGGCTTGCGTCGCTCGCGAGGCGCGACGTTGCGGCTGCTGCGTCACGACGGTCGCGAAGAACGCGTCCAGCTCGAACCGCTGCTGACATTCCGGATGCGCGGCCTCGGATATACGCATCCCGAATGGGGACACGGCCACTGGCACGGCGAGCTCGCCGTCGGCAGCGAAGAGCACAAGGTCGAGGAGCTCGACAACGTCGAGCCGTGGAACATCCACATCCAGCAAGTCATGCGCGCGACCTGGGGCGACAAGCACGGCCTCGGCGTGCTCGAACAGCTCGCGTTCGGCGAGCACCAGCCGACCGGTCTCACCGGCGTCCTCGACGGCTACGCGCCGAAATAACGACAAACAGTTGGCAGCGTTTTCCGCGCCATGCGCCGTTTTTGCTGCCAACAGCCTGCAGGAAACGCCGCGTTAGACGGGGCCGGCGACGTGGGTGCTGTTGACGGTGACGACGTAGCCGTCGGGATCCGACACCGTGAACGACTTGTGGAACGGGCGTTCTTCGATCGCCGATACCGTCATCCCGTTTGCCTGCCACGACGCGTGCGTCGCGTCCAGATCGTCGACCATCAGGTCGAACGGCGCGTCGCCGGGCGCCGGTTCACCGGGGACAAGGATCAAGTGTGTGCCGCCGCGCAGCTCGAGCACGCCGACATGCTCGTTCTGTTCGATCGTGCGCATGCCGAGCGCGGTCCAGAACTCGACCGCACGATCGAGATCGCCGACCTGCAGTCCGATGTGACCGACCCAGATTGGCGGGCGCTCCTCCATGTTGGCAGTCTGACACGTCGTGACCACGCAGCGCCCCAACGTCTTGCTGATCGTCTCCGATCAGGAACGCCATCGCTCGTGGCTCCCGCCGTCGGTGGAGCTTCCGTGGCGCAACCAGTTGCGGGCGGAAGGTATGGAGCTCACCAACTACTACACACACAGCTCGCCCTGCTCCCCGTCGCGCGCGTCGCTGTTCACCGGTCAGTATCTCGCGCAACATCGCGTCGTCGACAACGTCATCTGGCCGATGCACCAAGAGCTCGACCCCGCGATCCCCACGGTCGGCTCGATCCTGGGTGACGCCGGCTACCGCAGCAGCTACATCGGCAAGTGGCACCTCTCGCACGCCGTTTCCCCCGACATGACCGCGTACGGGTTCATGGACTGGGAAGGCAACGACCGCCACTTCATGGGCTGGGCCGGCACCGGTGTGCACTTCGACCCGCTCATCGCGTCGAATGCGGCCGAGTGGCTGCGTACGCACGGCGGCTCGGGCAATGGTGCCGAGCCGTGGTTCCTCACGGTCGCGCTCGTCAACCCGCACGACGTGATGTGGTTCCCGATCGACCAGCCGTCCTACTTCAGCGATCCCGCGCATGCGGACGAGATCGCGATGGTGAAGCAGCTCCTCGAACTCTCGCGCTGGAAAGACGACGACGTGCTGCCGTTGTTCGACAAGCAATACGACGAAGTCTGCGACGACTTGCCGCCCAACTTCGACGACGACCTCATCGACAAGCCCGAGACGCAGCGGCAGTGGCGCTGGGATCAACAACACGGCATGTGGGGCTACATCGACCCGCGCGATACGAAGTCGTGGCTGCGGCACCTCGACTACTACGTCAAACTTCACCAGATGGCCGACGACTCGCTCGGCACGGTACTCGGTGCGCTCGACGACGCGGGTGCGGCGCAAGACACGATCGTCATCTTCACGTCGGACCACGGCGACATGTGCGGCTCGCACGGCCTGCGGAGCAAGGGACCGTTCGTCTACGAGGAGATCATGCACGTGCCGTGCTACGTGCGCGCGCCGGGCATCACGGCGCCGGGTTCACAGTCGTCCGCGCTCGCGACGCACGTCGACCTGCCGTCGACGATCGGCGCGCTCGCCGGCGTCGACCCGGCGCGACATCCGTCGCTGAAGGGTGTCGATCTCTCGGCGGTGCTGCGCGATTCGACGGCATCGCCGCGTGACTACGTGCTCTTCGCGCACGACACCGCGCACACACCCAACATCAACAACACGCGGTACGCGATCCGCGGGTTCTTCGACGGGCGTACGAAGTACGCGCGGTATTACGGCGTCGGTGGTGGCAAGCCGTCGACGGGGTTGTGGGGCGAGGACGCGGGCCAGAAGCTGTACGGCGAAGGCGCTGCGTTCGAGGACCAGGAGCACGAGTGGTACGACCTCGTCGACGATCCGCACGAGATGACGAACCTCGCCCACGACCGCGGCCGCCGCACCGAGCTCCACGACAACTTCGCACGACTCCTCGAGTACGAGGCCGCGAACTTCACGTAGTTCCGTGCGACCCGCGCAGGCGTGTGTAGGGGTGGGTCTACGACCCCTCACACACGCCCGGGGACGTCGCACGGATGACCGGGCTACGAGGGCGCGACCAGGCGGTGGTCGAAGGCGAAGACGATCGCGGCGGCGCGGTCGCGCAAGCCGAGCTTGGTGAAGATGTGTCCGACGTGGCTCTTCACGGTCGCTTCGCTCACGAACAACGACGCCGCGATCTCCTGGTTGGATGCGCCCCGACCGATCGCGCGCAGCACGTCGACCTCGCGCGCGGTCAACTGCTCGAGGGCCCCCACGCCGTCGCTCGGTTCGGCGCGCACGGCGCGGTACACGGTCAACACGCGCGACGTGACTGCCGGGTCGAGCCACGCGTCGCCCGCGGCCACGGCCTGTGCCGCGCGCACCAAGTCTTCACCGGGCGCGTCCTTGAGCTGGAACCCCGAAGCGCCTGCGCGCAACGCGCCGGCGAGCACTTCGTCGTCGTCGAATGTGGTCAACACGAGGACAGGCGGCGCGCCGTCGAGTGCCCGCACGCGTCGCGTCGCTTCGACCCCGTCGATGCGCTTCATGCGAACGTCCATCACGACGAGGTTCGGGCGCGCACGCGCGATCGCGTCGACTACCTCGTCGCCGTCGGCACACTCGCCGATGATCTCGAACCCTTCGTCGGCGTGCAGGATGCGACGCAGCCCTTCCCGGACGAGCTGCTGATCGTCGACGAGCAGGACGCGGATCATCAGACGATTTTCGTCGGCAGGGTGAGACGCACACGCCAGTATCCGTCGACCGGCCCGACTTCGAGTGTCCCGTCGTGCGCCGCCGCGCGTTCTCGCATGCCCTGGATGCCGCGCCCGCCCACGCCCGGGACGACGCCATTGGTCAGCGGGTTCGTCACAGTCACCGTGACCACATCGCCCGAGACGGACGTCGAGACACATGCAGACGCGCCGGCGCAGTGTCGTGCGACATTGCTCAGTGACTCCTGGACGACTCGATACACCGCCAGCTCGATCGCCGGCAACAGGGGCCCGATATCTCCGTCGACATGAAGCTCGACGTCCATGCCGGCGTCTCGAAAATCGGCAAGCAAACGCGGAATGTCGACAAGTGTCGGCATCGCGGGCGCGGTGCCGTCGGTGGCCGGACTGAGCACGCCGATCACCGACCGCACCTGCGACAGGCTGTCGCGTGTGAGCCGTTCGGCTTGCGCCAACGCTTCCTCGGCCTCGGCGGGATCACGTTTCACCGCCATGCGCGCGCCCGTGATGTGCAATGACGCGACCGACAGCGAGTGCGCGATGACGTCATGGATCTCACGCGCGATCCGCTGGCGCTCGCCGGCCGCGGCGCGCGTGGCGAGGTCGGCTTGCGCGGCGCGTAGCTCCTCGAGCAACAGCAGCATCGAGCGCGTCGCGAACCCGCCGAGCCAGCCGAAGGAGATGCCGAGAACCCATATGAGCGACCCACTGAAATCGCCGGTCACTTCGACCGCGATCATCACGCCGACCGAGGCGGCCCAGACGAGCGCGCCGTCGAGCACTTTTCCATAGAGCACCGCGCGCGCCGTGATCATCACCAGCAGGAACGGCGCGAAGTCCGTGGTAGTTGGCGTCGTGACCAGCACGAGCACCGCGACGACTGTCGGAAGGCACCATGCGATCTCGGGGATACGGACGAGATGAGACGCGCGGATGTGCACGACGTCGTCGGCGGCCAGCGCCAGCACTCCCAGCACGACGAGCGCGACGTTGCGGGCCAGATGCGGCTCGCTCCAACGTTGTACGACGATGGCGAGTGCAGTCGCGAGCGTGACGGCCCATGCCGCGACGCCGAGGATCGTGAACGAGAGGCTCTCGTCGTCTGTCGTCGGGTCGTCGGTCACCGCCGCGAGCCTACGAGCAGGGCAAACGCCCCGCATCCGACCTTGGTCGAACGCGGATCATCCCGCGGGAGGAGAACGGTTCGCCTCCGACCCGATGTGTCGGGCGCCGCGCATCCGTACGGTCGATCCATGACCGCATACGCCACCGCCCTCCGCCGTGTGCCCGGTTTCGAGCACTGCCGCCGCCGCGAGCTCGACGCGCTCGCCCGCGACGCCGATCGTGTCGATGTCGAGGCCGGCACGGTGCTGTTCGGGCCCGACGACCGCGGCGTCGGTGCGTTCGTGGTGGTCCAGGGCGAAGCGGTCGCGTACGCGCATGGTTGGACGTTCGTGCTGACTCCCGGCGCGCGCGTCGAGCGGACTGCGGCGATGCCCGCCGACCTCACCGTCCGGGCGCGCACCGACATGCGCGTGCTCGTGTTCAGTCGCCGTCAAGACTTGAGGATGTACTCGCTCAACGTGTAGTTGCGCATCGTCGACGGTTCGTACAACAACTTCGTGCTGTCGAGCATCACGCGCACGTTCTCACCGAGCTCTTCGTTCGACGCCGCACCGAAGAACGTGTGGAGGTTCGTCACGTGCTCGACCGACGGCCATCCCTCTTCGACGATCGCGCGATAGCGCGGTGCGCCCGGCGTGACCGATCGCACAACCGCATTGCGCACGTACCGCGCACGCGGCTGCATCTCCTCCGACATCGGTGATTGATGCCCGTACCAGTGCGCGTAGAACGTCGTGTCGTCGACGCCCGCCGGCTTGTCGAACACGGTCAAGGTGACGATGCCGGGCGAGCGTATCCCGTCGGGCCAATCGCGCGCGGCCGAGTGGCGATTGCCGCCGTAGTCGCAGTACAGCGACTCGGTGACCAGGTAGCCGGCGCGCCGAACGCCTGCCGACGTCATCGCCGCTTCGAACGGGTCGCGTCGATCGTGCGCGTCGAGCCACAGCGACACGTACGCGCGTAGCGGGAGCTCGTCGTCGGGCACGGGCACCGTCGACGGGACCTGCGCGTCGCCGTCGTCGACGTCGATCTGCAGCGCGCGCGGCGCGAGCGCCAGTAGGCGGCCACCGAGATCATCGACGAACTGGGCCCGGACCTCCGCCGGTGCGCGCGACGGCCGTTCCCAGAAGAGGTAGACGAGTTTCTCCACGATCGGCAACGATATTGGTCGTGGCGCCTGCGACCCGCTTCGCGAAGAGCGGCGACGTGCACATCGCGTATCAGGTGGTCGGCGCCGGGCGGCTCGACCTCATCCTCGCGTACGGCTACGGCTCGAACGTCGACGTGCAGTGGGAGCATCCGCGCTTCGCCGCGTTCCTCGATGACCTCGCCGACCTCGGCCGTTTGATCATCTACGACAAGCGCGACACCGGGCTGTCGGATCGCACCGGTCGTACGCCGACGTTGGAGCAGCGCGTCGACGACATGCGCGCCGTGCTCGACGCGGCCGGATCGGAGCGGGCCGTGGTGCTCGGGATGACGGGCGGCGCGGCGATCGCAGCGATGTTCGCGGCGGTCGAGCCGAAGCGAGTGCAGGCACTCGTGTTGTACGGCGCGATTGCAAACTTCTCGCGGCTTGCGCCGTACGCGGCACAAGTCGGCGTCGAACAGCCGTCGGCCGATTGGCTCGATGCCGTACGCGCAACGTGGGGCACCGGTATCACCGCGCACCTCTACGCGCCGTCCATGATCGAAGAGCCCGGCTTCGTCGACTGGTGTGCGCACTACGAGCGGTCGATGGCGAGTCCCGGCAACGCGCCGACGATGGTGTGGATGTCGTATCAATGGGATCTCGCGCCGATACTGCCGACGATCGCGGCGCCCGCACTCGTCCTCTGGCGCCGCGATCTCTACGGCGACGACGCGCCGTATCGAGAGACCGCCGAGCTGATTCCCGACGCGAGGCTCGTGTGCCTTCCCGGCCGCGACCACTGGCCCTGGGTCCGCGACACGGCCGCGCTGACCAGTGAGGTCCGCACCTTCTTGGCGACGACGGCCCTCGCCCCGACGTCCACGAGACAACTCGCGGCGGTGCTGTTCACCGACATCGTCGGCTCGACTGAACGCGCCTCCGACCTCGGCGACAAGCACTGGCGCACACTGCTCGACCGGCACGATGCACTCGCGCAGGCACACGTCGAACGCTTCCGGGGGACGCTGGTGAAGCACACCGGCGACGGCATGCTCGCGACATTCGACGGCCCGACCCGTGCCGTGCGCTGCGCGCTCGCGCTCGTCGATGCGGAACGGGAGCTCGGGATCGAGATCCGCGCCGGTGTGCACGTCGGCGAGATCGAACCGCGACCCGGCGATGTGGGCGGCATCGCCGTGCACATCGCAAGTCGCGTATGCGACAAGGCCGGGCGCGGCGAAGTACTCGTCACGCGCACCGTGCGCGACCTCGCGACTGGTTCGGGTCTACAGATGCGGATGCGCGGGATGCACGAGCTCAAGGGTGTGCCCGACGAGTGGTCGCTGTTCGCAGCCACCGCGTAACGTCCGGCGTGGTATCACGAGGTCGTATCACGAAGAGAGGACGACGATGAGCACCGACACGCTCGAACGTGCATTTGTCACCGCACGTCAGGTGGTTGCCAACGTGAGGCTCGATCAGCTCGACGACCGATCGCCGTGCGTCTCGTGGACGGTGCGCGACCTGCTCAATCACATGATCAGCGGCTCCCACTTCTTTGCCGCATCCGTCAACGACGGAAAGTCCCCGCCGCCGGACAACCGTGACTACACCGGCGCCGACATGGTGGCGACCTACGACGACGGCATCAAGCAGGCGGTCACCGCGTTCGGTGCGCCCGGCGTGCAGGAGAAGATGATAGAGCTTCCCTTCGGTACGCTGCCCGGCTCGATGTTCATGGCCATCGCGACGACCGACGTGTTCACCCACGCCTGGGACGTCGCGAAGGCGACGGGCCAGTCGACTGATCTCGATCCTGAGCTCGCGGCGGAGTTGCTCGAGGGCTCGCGTGCGTTCATCCAGCCCGCGTTCCGGGGCGACGACACGAAGTCGCCGTTCGGCGCCGAGCAGCAGCCGCCCGCGAACGCGACCGAGGCCGACAAGCTGGCGGCGTTCCTGGGCCGGCACTGCTAGCTCGCGACCAAATCGCGGACGGCGGCCGACGTCGTCACCTCACCGCGCGCGGCGTAGGCCTCGGCGCGGTCGGGAATGCTCTCGTCCTCGTAGAGGTAGTTGGCCATGAGCCCGAACGACCGTGCCCGGCCGACCGTCGAGGGGTCCGCCATCCAGTTGATGCATTCGATCGCGGCGCCGTTGGCGAGGTGGAAGTTCGCCACCGGATCGAGCGCGCGACCGTCCTGCGCACTCGACAAGTACCGGGCGCACAACGCGAGCAGCGCGGGCCGGATCGCTTCGTCGGTCTCCCACTCCACATCACCGAGCCGTCGCAGCACGCGAGCCGGCTCGGCGGGAAGGAGGTCGCGCTCGGCATCATTGAGCGCGCGGCCGCCGTCGCCGAGCTCGGCGTCGAGCCACCCGCGAAAGCCCGGGATCGGCGAGAGCGTCACGAACCGGCGCAGGCCCGGCAGGTCGTCGCCGAGCGCTTCGACGACCTGCTTGATGAGCGCGGTCCCCAGGTTCACGCCCGCGAGCCCGGGCTGGCAGTTCGAGATCGAATAGAACACTGCGGTCTCGGCATGGTCGGCGTCGAGCTCGGCCGCACGGGCGTCGAGCAACGGCGGCAACGAGCTTGCGATGCCCGTAGTCAGGGCGACCTCGACGAACACCAATGGCTCGTTGGGCATCGCGGGATGGAAGAACGCGTAGCAACGACGGTCGGAGTCGAGCCGGTTCTTCAGGTCGTCCCACGAGTCGATCGTGTGCACCGCCTCGTACGCGATCAACTTCTCGAGCAATGCCGCCGGTGCATCCCAGGTGATCCGTGTGAGCGCGAGCAGGCCGACGTCGAACAGCGTCGCGATCTGCGCCTTGAGCTCGCGATCCAAGTCGGCGAGCGCGGGATCGTTGCCGGCGAGCCGTAGCACGTCGGCGCGCAGGTCGACGAGGAACTTCACGCCGCCGTCGAGACCGGTGAACAGCCGCAGCAGCGATGCCGCGGGTGGAGTGAGCGCACTGCGCAGGCGCCGTTCGGCAGGACGCCGGTCGTCGGCCAGCCGGAGGTCGCGCACTGCGGCGTCGACAGTCGTCGCGTCGGTCCAGAACTCCGTCGCGAGCAGCGCGAGAAATGCCTTTCGCCCCGCGTCGTTGAGCGTGATGTACGCGTCGGCAACCGCGGCCGCCTCCGCGCGCTGGGTCATCGTGTCGTGCAAGCGCAGCACGTCCGCGATCAGGTCACGCACGCGCACGGCGTCACGTTCGGGAAGGCCGGGCGCGAGGTCGAGCGCAAGCCGTCCCGGCTTGCGCCGCAGCCCCCGGCGCAGGAGCCGATCGAGGAAGCGGCGCTGTGCCATCAGCCGCCCGGGACCGTGACCGACTCGGTGTCGCGGCCCGAGCGCAGCAACGTGCCGGGGCGCGCATCGGTGAACTCGCCGTGGTCGACGATCTCGGTGCCGTTGACAAGCACGTGGTCGATGCCGTCGGCACCGCCGAACAGGCGGGGCGCGCCGGTCGGCAGGTCGAAGCGCATGCGGACCGGTTGCGCGCCGACCGTCTCGGGGTCGATCACGACGACATCGGCACGCCAGCCCTCGGCGAGGCGTCCGCGTTCCTTCAAGCCGTACAAGCGCGCGGGAGCGTCGGTGAGCAGGTTGATCGCCTCCTCCATCGGCATCAGCTTGCGCTCGCGCACGGGCTGGCCGAGCAGCACCGTCGAGTAGTTGAACGTCGCGAGGAAGTCGAGGTGCGCGCCGGCGTCGCTGGCGCCGATGATCGTGCGCGCGTCGCGCCATACCTTGATGCGCGTCTCCCACGTCTCGTTGTCGTCAGGTCGCTCGGGGAACCCGAAGCCGGTCATGAGATCGTCGGCGACGACGATGTCGCACAGTGCGTCGAACTCGGCGACACCGCGGTCCTCGGCGATCGCCGAGACCTGCGTGCCTTCCCACCGCTTGTTCTCGGGTGCAAACGTCTCGTTGATCACGTAGGTGCCCCAGCTCGACACCTTGAAGCCGGTCGTCGGTTTCCGCGCCGCCTCCGCGAGCGCGCGTCGACCCTCCGCAGACGTGAGCATTGCCTTCTTCTCGTCGTGGGGAAGCGCCATCGGCTTCTCCCATCCCGGGATCGTGTCGAGCAGGAAGCCGCTTTCGAAGCAGATACGCGGCGACGGTGTGAACGGCACGGTCAGTGCCAACACTCGTGCGCCCCGTTCGGTCGCGTAGTCGGACGCGGCGAGGTTGTGCTCGGTCGTCGCTTCGCTGCCCTTGCCGACGAACAACACGTTCCAGTTGATCGGTCGGTTCGCGGCGAGCGACATCTTCGCCAGCAGGCCGGGCGCGAACTCCTCGAAGGGCCCCACGCACGGGATGAACTCGAGTGTCGTCCCCGGGTGCTCGCGCACGACGCGACACAGGGAGAGGATCTCGCCTTCGCTCGCGTACCGCGACGGCACCATGTCGCCGGCAGCGTCGTTGTGCGTGCGCGCCCAACTCGACGAGAACCCCATGCCACCTGCGGCGAGGCTGGCGTCGAGCATCTGCTGCATGGCGGCAAGGTCGTCGGCGGTCGCCTCGCCGTTGGTTGCGCGCTCGCGCATGACGATGCGTCGGATCGTCGAGTGCCCGACGAGGAACCCGGCGTTCGGGGCGAGCGTGCCGTCGATCTGGTCGAGGTACTGGCCGAAGGTGCGCCAGTTCCACGGCACGCCCTCTTCCAGCGCACCCACGGGCATTCCTTCGACGCGGGCCAGCATGTGCAGCAGGTAGTCGGCATGCTCCGGTCCGAGCGGCGCGATCGTGAACCCGCAGTTGCCACCCACGACGGTTGTCACGCCGTGCAAGGGCGACGGCGAGAGCGTCGTGTCCCAGAACGCTTGCGCGTCGTAGTGCGTATGGATGTCGACGAAGCCGGGGGCGACGATCTTGCCGTCGGCATCGATCGTCCGTGTCGGGCGGTCGTCGATGTCGCCAATCGCGGCAATGCGTCCGCCGGCGATGCCGACATCGGCGCGGCGCCCGGGCGTTCCCGTGCCGTCGACGACAGCGCCGTTGCGGATGATCAGGTCGAGCATGCCCCAAACTATTGTCGCGTGTTGAGTGACGCATCCACTCGACAACCAGCCACTTCGCGATCGTGTGGCAGTCGTGACGGGCGCATCGCGTGGGATCGGCGCGGCGATCGTGTGCCGGCTGGCCGATGCCGGCGCGCACGTCGCGCTCGTCGCGCGTTCGCTCGAACCCGGATCCGGTGGCCATCTCGCAGGCTCGTTGCGCGAGACGGCCGAGGCGATCACCGCGGACGGCGGCGTTGCACTCCCGATCGTCGCCGACCTCGCCGATCCCGCCTGCGACCGCCAAGCGATCATTGCGCGCGCCGAGGCCGACCTCGGCCCGGTCGAGATCCTCGTCAACAACGCGGCCGCGTGCTTCTACCTCTCGCTCGACGAGACGTCGGAGCGACGGTTGCGCGTCGCGTACGAGGTGAACGTCATCACCCCGTACCTGTTGACGAAGGCCGCCGCCCCGGGGATGCGCGAGCGCGGTCGCGGCTGGATCGTCAACATCACGAGCGCGATCGTGGACACCGATCACCTCGACAGCCCGCAGCAAGCGCGGTCGTCGACGTACGCGCCGAGCAAGGCCGCGCTCGACCGGCTCACCGTGTCGTTGGCGACCGAGCTCCGCGACGCGGGCGTTGCGGTGCACGCCCTCGCGCCCGAGCGCGCGGTCGCCACCGAGGGCGCGACCGCGATGATGGAGCTCCCGCCCGAGTGGTGTGAGCCGGTCGACCTCATGGCCGACGCCACGCTCGCGCTGTGCACGTGCGACCCTGCGCTGGAGAACGGGCTTGTCGTGCGTTCGGGCCCGTACCTGCGCGCGCACGGACTCGCTGTATGACCGTTGCGGTCGTCACGGGCGGCGCCGGCGGCATCGGGCGTGCGACCGCGCACGCGCTCGCGGCCCGGGGGCGCAGCGTCGTGGTCGCCGACGTCGACGAAGCGGGCGCGCGCGCGACCGCGCGCTCGATCGGGGACGCGGCCGCGGCGATTGCGGTCGACGTGGCCGACGACGCGTCGGTCGGTGCGATGGTCGAGCTGTGCGTCGAGCGGTTCGGCGGGCTCGACTGGGCGTGCAACATCGCCGGGATCGCACCCGAGCCCAAGCCGTTCACCGATCACACCGCGGTCGACTGGCAACGCGCGATCGACGTGAACCTGACGGGCGTGTTCTTCTGCATGCAGCACGAGCTGCGGCTGATGCATTTGCAGGGCCGCGGCGGAGCGATCGTCAACATGTCGTCGGGCGCAGGTGTGGTCGCCGCCCCGGGTCAGCCGCAGTACACCGCCGCAAAGCACGGCGTGCTCGGTCTGACCAAGCAGGCGGCGCAGGAGTTCGCGCGTGCGGGTATCCGCGTGAACGCCGTGCTGCCCGGGCAAACCGAGACGGCGCCGATGCGCGCGTACCTCGACGCGCAACCCGACGGCGGCGCGCGCATGCTGCGGCGCCTCCCGATGGGTCGGATGGCGACGACCGCCGAGATCGCGAACGCCGTCGTGTGGCTGTGCTCCGACGACGCGAGCTACGTCAACGGCGAGTCGTTGATCGTCGACGGCGGCCTGATCGCTCGATGATCCGAACGACTACTTGCCGGCGCTGACGACCATCAGCAGGCCGCCCATCATCGCAGTGTTCTTCAAGAAGTGGATCGTCTGTTGCCGACGCACCGACGGCTCGTCCTGTTCCCAGAATCGGTGGCCGGCGAGCGTCGTCGGGATCAACGAGCCCGCGAGCGTCAACGCGGCAACCCGCGGCCACACACCCAGCGCGAGCGCGACACCGCCGGCGACCTGTACGCCGCCGTTGAACCGCACGAGATCGACAGTATCGGCCTCGATCCCGGCCGCCTCCGCGAGCTTGGGCGCCACCGGTTGTGCCTTCGCCGCCTTCGCCTTCGGGTCGCGCACTGCGTCCAGTCCGCCGTATATGAACATCGAACCGAGCATCGGACGTGCGATCGAACGAAGCAGACTCATGGAGGTCGCTCTACCCAGCGGAAGCGGGAAACGCACGCCGAACCGGGCCTGCGCCGCGCACGGTCCGTGATTCTCGACAGCCACTGCCCGGCGATCGGTCGTGCATTCAGACCGCTCGTGGCGCGCCGGGCCATGGCCGTCGCAGGCAGAACCTCGCCCACAACGGAGCGAACCCGAGCAACGCCGTCTGGCCGAGCGCGTAGCCCGGGCCGCGCGCGATCCAGTACGTCGCCACCGAGATGAGGGCGGCGACTCCGTAGATCACGAGCAGCACACGCCGTCCATCGTGTGTGAGCAGCAACCAGCGAGCGCGGTCTCCCATCGCCGGAGAATGTTACGGCGCCCTAGCCTGGCGGCCGGTGGTTCGCTTCAACCCGTACTCCTACGAATTCCACGACGATCCTTTCCCCGTGTACCGGCAGCTCCGTGACGACGCGCCGTGCTACCGCAATGAGGAACTGGGATTCTGGGCGCTCTCGCGCTACGTCGATGTCGTCGCCGCGCTGCACGATCCCCACCGGTATTGCTCGCGCTACGGGATCACGCTCGAAGACGGCAACCCACTCCCGATGCTGTTGACGACCGATCCACCTGCACACACGCGGCTGCGCCGCCTTGTGAGTCGCGCGTTCACGCCGCGCCGCGTCACCGACCTCGAGCCGTCGGTCCGCGCGCTGTCGACGCGCTATCTCGCCGCGCTCGACGATCGGGCGAACGCCGACCTCATCGGCGATTACGCCGCGCTGTTGCCGATGGACGTGATCTCGAAGCTGCTCGGCGTTCCGGACGGCGACCAACAGCAGCTGCGCAAGTGGAGTGACGCGCTCTTGCATCGCGAGGAAGGCAATCCCGAAGTCACGCCCGAAGGTATCGACGCCGCGACGCACCTGTACAAGTACTTCGCCGCGTTCGTTGCCGACAAGCGCGCCCGTCCCGGCGACGACGACTTCACCAGCGCGTTGATCGCGGCCGAGGCCGACGGCGAACGCCTCGACGACGCGCAGGTCGTCGGCTTCTGCTTCTTGCTGATCATCGCCGGCAACGAGACGACCACCAAGCTGCTCGGCAACTGCCTGCTCGCGTTGCAGCGGTTCCCCGACGCGCGCGCCAAGGTGACGGCCGACCACGCCCGCATCTCCGACGTGATCGAGGAGACCCTTCGCTTCGAGGGCTCGACACAAGTGATGGCCCGCACGCTCGCCGAGGCGGTCGAGATGCACGGCGCGAAGATGGCCGCCGGCGACAAGGTGCTCTTGCTCCTCGGGTCGGGCAACCGCGACGAGCGGGTGTGGCGCGAGCCCGACGTCTTCGACATCGATCGGTCGTGGCCGACACATCACCTCGGATTCGGCCACGGCATCCACGTGTGTCTCGGCGCTGCGCTCGCCCGGCTGGAGATGCGCGTGAGCCTCGAGGAGTTCTTGACGCGTCATCCGGGATACGAGATCGACGTTGCCGGCCTCGAACGTGTGCACTCGGGCAACGTGCGCGGGTACTCACGCATGCCGATCGTGCTGTGACCGACGCCGACGTCGACGCGATCACCGCGCTTATACACGAATACGCGTTCCGTCTCGACCGTGGCGACATCGACGGCGTCGCTGCCTTGTTCACCAACGCCGAGTTGCGATCGACACGCAACGAGCGCGTGCGGCGCGGCGCGACCGAAGCGCGGACGCTGTACGAGCCCGTGATCATCTACGACGATGGCACGCCGCGGACGATGCACCAGCTCACGAACGTCACCGTCGAGATCAACGGCGTCGCCGCGACCGCGCGGTCGTACTTCACCGTGCTGCAGATCACCGGGCAAGGGCTGCACCCGATCCTCGCGGGCGAGTACCGCGACCGATTCGTGCGCCGCGGCAAGCGATGGGAGTTCGCCGAGCGCACCTTCGACCCGAAGCTGTTCGGCGACATGTCGAGGCACATCCGCCGCTGACTCCCGCCCGGATGGCGCGAGGCGCCGCGTACGCTTGCTCGGGTGAGCTCGCAACCGACCCTTGTCGTGATCGGCGCGTCCGGCGACCTCGCCGCGCGCCTGCTGTTCCCGGCGCTCCTGCGCCTCGAGTTCCGGGAGCGGCTCGAAGACCTGAAGATCATCGGCTACGCGTGTCAGGAGTGGAACACCGACGAGTTCCACGAGCACCTGCGGTCGGAGATCAGCGTCGATGCCGAAATGGACGACAAGTACATCGAGCGGTTCATAGACCGCATCGAGTTCCACGGCGGCGACATCTCGATCGAGTCGATGCGCAGTCTGTGCGACCTGCTCGACGGTCCCGCGATCTTCTATCTCGCGCTGCCGCCGGGCGTGTTCGCCGACGCGGCCGAGACGATCGCGAGGGCCGGACTCAACGAGGAGACGAAGGGCTGGCGCCGTCTGGTAATCGAGAAGCCGTTCGGCACCGACCTCGACAGCGCCCTCAAGCTGAACGAACAGCTGCACAAGTACTGGCACGAGGACCAGATCTTCCGTATCGACCACTTCCTCGGCAAGGAGACCGTGCAGAACATCTTGGTGTTCCGGTTCGCGAACCGGTTCATCGAGCCCGTGTTGAAGTCGGCGCACGTCGACGAGATCCAGATCACCGTTGGCGAGACGCTCGGTGTCGAAGGCCGCTCGCGCTACTACGACGGCATCGGCGCGCTGCGCGACATGATCCAGAACCACCTCATCCAGATGATGACGTTCCTCACGCTCGAGCCGCCGTCGCTGTGGGAAGCGGAGATGCTGCGCGACCACAAGGTCGAGGTGCTCAAAGCCGTGAAGGTGCTCGATCCCGAACGCGACACCGTGCGCGGGCAATATACGGCCGGTCTCGTGCAGGGAGATCCGGTCGTCGGCGTATCGCGACGAGCCCGGCGTCGACCCGCACTCGCACACCGACACGTTCGCCGCCGTGCGCCTGCATGTCGACACGTGGCGATGGGAAGGCGTGCCGGTGCTGTTGCGATCGGGCAAGCGGCTCCCGGCGCAAGGCCCACGAGGCCGTGTACCGCTTCCGCGAGCCGCCGACCCGTCTGTTCCGGCACACACCGCTCGAGCACGCCGAACCGAACTGGCTCGCGTTCCGCATGAGCCCCGCCGAGTGCACCGAGCTCGTCGTGCGCACGAAACAGCCGGGGCTCGAGCTCGAAGCGCGTGAGGCGGTGTTGCGCGCCGAGTACGCCGATCCCGACGACGTGGAGGCGAGCGCGTACGAGAGCTTGCTGCTCGACGTGCTCGAAGGCGATCACATGCCGTTCCTGCGCTTCGACGAAGTCGAGTGGTCGTGGCGCATCGTCGAGCCGGTCATCCAAGCGTGGAAGAACGGCACGCCCGAGGAGTACGTCGCCGGCAGCGATGGACCGACCGCCCAACATCGTTTCCTCGATCCGGGTCATTACTGGCGGCCGTTGACACCGCCGACGAGGTGATCGCGCGCACCGGTGCGTCGCAGACGACGGTGCCTTGCACTTCGACCGATAGGTGTTGCTCGACTGGTGGCCGGCGTACGTCGAACTAGTGGTGCTGCGTGAGCAGAAGCCGAAGGGGATGCGCGGTGGTGCAAGGGCGGACTTCTTACGACGTCGTGGTCGTCGGCGCGGGATCGGCAGGGGGTGCGCTCGCCGCGCGTCTGTCGGAGAATCGCGGCGCGATCGGTGTTGCTGCTCGAAGCCGGGCCCGATCACACGACCGCCGACGCGCCCGCCGGCACGCGGTCGCCGAACTTCTTCCTCGGCCTCGCCGAGCCCGGACGGGTCTGGCCGAACCTCGTCGCCACGCGCGCGTCCGGCCAGCAACCCTCGCTCTATCTACGTGGCGTCGGCGCGGGCGGCTCGTCGTCGGTCAATGCGATGGTCGCCATTCGGGGCACGGCCGACGACTACGAACGCTGGGCGCAGGAGTTCGGGTGCGAAGGATGGGGCTGGCCCGAGATGCTCGAGGCGTTCCTGGGCGTCGAGGACGACATCGACTACGGCGGCGACGGACTGCACGGCAAGGGCGGCCCGATTCCGCTCGCGCGCATCCCGTACGACGAGCTGCCGCCGCTCGATCACGCGTTCCGCGTGGCGTTCGCCGACCTTGGATATCCCCAATGCGACGACTACCACGCACTCGACGCGACAGGCGTCAGCCGCGGCGCGCTCGACCGTTCGCGACGGCAAACGGGTGTCGACCAACGACGCGTACGTCGAGGCGGCACGGACGCGTCCGAACTTCTCGGTACGCGGCGGCGCGCCGGTTGATTGCGTCGTCCTCGACCGGGGCCGCGCGGTGGGCGTGCGGTTGGCGAGCGGCGAGGAGATCAAGGCCGGCGAGGTGATCGTCAGCGCGGGCACGATTCATTCGCCCGCGATCCTGCTGCGATCGGGCGTCGGCACCGACGACGGCCTGCGCGTCGGCGCGAACCTCAGGGAACACGCGATGACACCGGGCATCGAGCTGTCGCTGCGAGAGCCGCTCCGCATGCACACTACGGACGCGGCAGTGCTCACGTCATTGCTGCGCTACTCGTCGGGACTCGCCGGCGCGGGCCCGAACGACATGCAGATCGTCTGGTTCGATGCGGTCGGGCCTGACGGCGCGGGTCTTGCGAGCGGTCGGCTGCTCGGCGCGGTGATGCGCGTGTTCTCCTCGGGCGCGCGTGCAGCTGCGGTCGAGCGATCCGGACGACGACCCCGCCGTCGAATTCAACATGCTCTCCGACGAGCGCGACCTCGTACGTTTGCGCGATTGTGTGCGCCGGTTGATCGACATCGTCCGTCACCCCGCGATCGCAGACGGCGCCGACGGCGCGATCGCGCTCGACCACACCGCTCGCCGGGCTCGACGCCGACGACGCGATCGACGCGTGGCTGCGCGCGCGAACGTCACCGACTACGTGCACGCGGTCGGAACCTGCCGTATGGGAACTCCCGGAGATCCGGCCGCGGTCGTCGACACAGAGTGCAGGGTCATCGGGTACGACGCCCTTCGGGTGTGCGACGCGTCGGTGATGCCCGACCTCCCGACGGCGAACACCCATCTCACGACGGTCGCGATCGCCGAGCGCCTCGCGACCACGATGCTGGGCCCGAGCGACTAGAGGCCGGCGATCTTCTTCTCTTCGTGCCCGCCGAACTGCTTGCGCATCGCAGCGAGCATCTTGTTCGAGAAGTCGGCCGTTCCCTGCGAGATGAAACGGTCGAACAACGCGGTCGCGATCACCGGCGCCGGCACGCCCTCGTCGATCGCGGCCGCGATCGTCCAGCGGCCCTCGCCCGAGTCACTCACCCGTCCGCTGAACCCCTCGAGCGCAGGCGACTCGAGCAACGCGGTCGCGGTGAGGTCGAGGAGCCACGACGCGACGACGCTCCCTCGCCGCCACACCTCCGCCACCTTCATCACGTCGATGTCGTATTGGTATCGCGCCGGGTCGGTCAGCGGCGCGGTCTCGGCGTCGGCGGGTCGCAACTCGGTGCCGACGTTGGCACGGTGCAGGATGTTCAAGCCTTCTGCATAGGAGGCCATCAGCGTGTACTCGACGCCGTTGTGGACCATCTTCACGAAGTGGCCTGCGCCGGCGGGTCCGCAGTGCAGGTATCCCATCTCCTCGGGCGCGACGTCGCCGTCGCGACCGGGCGTGCGCAGTGCCGTCCCGACCCCGGGGGCCAGCGCCCGGAAGACCGGATCGAGCCGCTCGATGACGTGATCGGGCCCGCCGATCATCAGACAGAACCCGCGCTCGAGCCCGAACACGCCGCCGCTCGTGCCGACGTCGACGTAGTCGACCCCTTTCGACAGGAGCTGCTCCGACCGCGCGATGTCGTCGGCGTAGTGCGTGTTGCCGCCGTCGATGATCGTGTCACCGCCCGCGAGGAGGTCACCGACCTCGCTGACCACCGTGGAGGTGACAGCCGCGGGAACCATCAACCAGACGGCACGCGGCGCGGTGAGCTTCGCGACGAGATCGGCGGTCGACGTCGCGCCGACCGCGCCCTCGCGTACCAACGCGTCGATCGCGGAGTCGTCGTGGTCGTAGACGACGCAGTCGTGGCCGCACCGCATCGCGCGCCGCACGAGGTTCGCGCCCATGCGGCCGAGGCCGATCATCGCCAGCTGCATCGTTCCTCCCCGCGTTGGCGACGGGCAACGTTTGGCTTCGACAGCACCGACGAAGCTTTACTCCCGGTCGGTGGCGACCAGCAGGACGCGCTCGTGGGCCGTGACCGCGGCGCCGACGATCCCCGCGAGGTTGCCGAGCTCGGCCGCCCGAACCTCGCATCCGGGCTCGAGACGGCCGAGAAAGCGGTCGCGGTGCTTCACGATGCCGCCGCCGACGACGATGAGGTCGGGCCACAGCAGCTCGTGCAGGTGCGTGAGATACCTGTCGAACCGTTGGGTCCAACGCTTCCACGTGAGGTTCTTGCTCATCCGGGTCGCGTCCGACGCCCACTCGTCGGCGACGCGCGATCCCACCAACACGTGGCCGAGCTCCGAGTTCGGCACGAGCACGCCGTCGTTGAGCACCGCCGTGCCGACGCCCGTCCCGACGGTGACCACGATCACGAGGCCGCCGTGATCACGCGCGGCCCCGTAACGCGCCTCGGCGACACCGGCGGCGTCGGCGTCGTTGAGCACCGTGCACGGGCGTGCGGTCGCGCGCGCGAAGAGCGCGGACGCGTCGATGCCGATCCACGACGCATCGATGTGCGCAGCTGTTTGCAGCACGCCTTCGTGCACGACCGCGGGCATCGTGCAGCCGAGAGGCCCGGTTGTCTCGAAGCGGCCGACGAGCTCCGCGATCACCGTCGACACCGCGTCGGGCGTCGCCGGTTGCGGCGTCTCGACGCGAACGCGCCCGGACGCCACACCGCTCGACATATCGACCGTCGCGGCCTTGATGCCGGAGCCGCCGACGTCGACACCGATGAGCTGGGCCGCCATCGGGCGCCACGGTAGTCCCTGTCCGAGTACGGTCCGCGCGTGGCCGCGCCGCGCACGTCCAACCCGACGCCCCTCGCCGACTACGCGCTCCTCGGCGACCGTCGCACGGCGGCGCTCGTCTCGCGCACGGGCTCGGTCGACTGGTGGTGTGTGCCGCGCTTCGACGCCGCCGCGTGCTTCGCGGCGCTGCTCGGCCACCCCGGCCACGGCCGCTTCCTGCTCGCGCCGGCGACCGCCACTGCGATCGCCCGATCGACACGGCGGTACCGGGACAACACGATGGTGCTCGAGACCGAGCACGTCACCGAGACCGGCCACGTGCGCGTCGTCGACTGCCTCGCAGCCGGCCTCGAACGGCCGACGCTGGTTCGGCTCGTCGAGGGTCTCGACGGCACCGTCGACATGCGCCTCGAGCTGATCGTGCGCTTCGACTACGGCCACATCATCCCCTGGGTGCGCCGGGTCGACGGGACGTGGCGCGCGATCGCGGGCCCCGACGGCCTCGAAATGCGCACGCCGGTACATCTGCACGGACACGGCCAGACGACGATCGCCGAATTCGTCGTGCACAAGGGCGAGCAGGTGCCGTTCGTGCTCGGCTGGTTCCCGTCGCACGACCCCCAGCCGGTCGACGACGACGCCAACGCGCACATCGACCGCACCACTCGCGACTGGTTGCGGTGGACGGAGCGGTGCGGTTTCGCGCCCGACGAGTGGTGCCCGCCGGTGCTGCGGTCGCTGATCACGCTCGAAGCGCTGACGTTTGCTACGACCGGCGGCATCGTCGCCGCCCCCACGACGTCGCTGCCCGAAGCCCTCGGCGGCTCCCGCAACTGGGATTACCGCTACTGCTGGGTCCGCGACGCGACGCTCACGCTGGAGGCGTTGCTCATCGGCCGGTACGGCGCCGAGGCATCCCGATGGCAGGAGTGGCTCCTGCGGGCGGTCGCAGGCAACCCCGACGAGCTGCAGATCATGTACGGCGTCGCGGGCGAGCGGCGCCTCACCGAGCTCGAGCTGCCCTGGTTGCCCGGCTACGCGCAGTCGACGCCGGTGCGCGTCGGCAACCGCGCCCACACCCAACTGCAGCTCGACGTGTACGGCGAGCTCGCCGACGTGCTGTGGCAGGCGACGCGCGCGGGCACGAAGCTCGATGCGAACGACTGGTCGCTGATGACGATGCTGCTCGAGTCGCTGGCAGCACGTTGGCGCGAGCCCGACGAAGGCGTGTGGGAAGTACGTGGACCACGACGGCACTTCACCCACTCGAAGGTCATGAGCTGGCTGGCCTTCGACCGGGGCGTCGCGATGGTCGAGCAAGCCGGCTACGACGGGCCGGTCGAACGGTGGCACACGACCGCGCGCACGATCCACGGCGAAGTCTTGAGTCGCGGGTTCAACAGTCAGCGCGGTACGTTCGTGCAGTCCTACGGATCCGACGCGCTCGACGCCGCGCTGCTGATGATCCCTCTCGTCGGCTTCCTGCCCGGTGACGATCCGCGGGTCGTCGCGACCGTCGACGCGATCCGCGACGAGCTCACCGACCACGGCCTCGTCATGCGCTATGTGCCGGCCGGCGACGAGCTCGACGGCATCGGCGAGCCCGAAGGCGTCTTCCTGCCGTGCAGCTTCTGGATGGTCGAGGCCCTCGCGCTCGCCGGCCGTCGCGACGAGGCCCGCGAGCTGTTCGAACGGCTGCTCGGCATCGCGAACGACGTCGGCCTCTATTCCGAGGAGTACGACCCGTGTACCGGTGACTTCCTCGGCAACTTCCCGCAAGCGTTCACGCACCTCGCGCTGGTCGGCGCCGCGCACACGCTGAAGCCGGAGGCGACCGCCCACACCCGCCGGCGCCGAGACCGGCCCGGCACCGTGTAACCAGGCGGGCCGCCTGTAGCTTGCGGAGATGGCGCTCATCAGCAACGTGATCCAGGGCGGCGCCGCGCAACGACTGCTGTTGCTCGTGCACGGCTACGGCGCCGACGAACGCGACCTCGGCGGCCTGTTGCCGTATCTCGACCCCGACGGCGTGTTCGCCGCAGTCCTGCCCCGCGCGCCGCTCGCCGCGCCGAGCACGCCGGGCTTTGCGTGGTACGAGTTCGGCGGCGGCGAAGAAGCGGCCGCCGGATTTGCAGCCGCGCTCGAAGAGCTCGACGCGCTCGTCGACGAGCAGTGCGCGGCGCTCGGGTTCGAACGCGGCGAGGCGATCTTCAGCGGCTTCTCGCAGGGCGCGGGCCTCGCGCTCGCGCTCGCTGTGTATCCCGGGGAGCGCGTCCGGCCGACGGGCGTGCTCGCGATGAGCCCCGCGCTGCCGGCCGTCGAAGTGGATCCGGCGGCACGCGGTGTGCCGGTGCTCGTGCAGCACGGCACGCAGGATCCGCTGATCCCCGTGCAACGGTCGCGTGACCTCGCGCGGCGTTGCGGACGGCCGGCGTACCGACCGTCTACCGCGAATACCCGATGGAGCATCAGGTCGCGATCGAGGGCTTGCGGGACGGCCGCGACTGGCTCTCGCAGGTGCTCGCGGGCACCTCACCCGACGAGCCCGTGGCCGAGGATCCGGTCGAGCTCGTGCCGTCGGTGACGACCGCGCAGTGGGATGCAGAGGTGTTGCGCAGCGACGTGCCGGTGATCGTCGACTTCTGGGCGCCGTGGTGCGGGCCGTGCCGGCAGGTGGCGCCGGTCGTGGAGACGATCGCGGCGATGCGCAAGGGCTCATACAAGGTCGTGAAGCTGAACATCGACGACGAGCCGCGCATCGCCCAGGAGTACGAGGTGCAGAGCATCCCGATGATCGGCCTGTTCCGCAACGGCCGTCTCGAACGCTCCGCTCTCGGCGCCAAGCCCCGCCAGCAGCTCGAAGCCGAGCTCGGCATGCTCGTCATCCCGTAGCCGCACGCCGCGGCGTGCGACGTCTGCAGGCGTGTGTAGGAGTGGGTTTACGACACCCCCACACACGCCCCCGCACGCCTTACCGTGGCTTGACCGCGCGCTTGATCTCGCCGGCCACCTCGGCCAGCGACGTCGAGAGAGCATCGCCGATGGCGTTGCCGGCGTGCTTCAGGTCGTCGCGGATCGCGGGGTCGCGCAGCGAGTCGCCCAGCGCCGTGAAGCCGGCGTCGACCGCGTCGACGATCTGCCGCACGGCGTCGTTCATCTGGTCGGCTTGCACCTTCCCGAACGACGCGTTGGCGTCGTAGCGGTCCTTGAACCGGTTGCCCAGCTGCGAGAACCGGTCACCGACCTCGTCCCACTTCGCCTTGGAGCTGCTCATGCGGCTACGACCTCCGGCAATCGATCAGCCGAGTTGCGGTTCTTCTTGTCCGTGCCTTCGCTCTGCGCCTGGCTCTTCACTCTTGTACCTCCACCGTGCCGGCGGGGCCGTCGGCCGTACGGCCGATGACCGCAGCTGCGAGCGTGCCGTGGACGCGACACGCATCGACAAGAGCTTGCGCTCGTTCGGGCGCGACCGCCATCAGTAATCCCCCCGAAGTCTGGGCGTCGGCGAGCAGGAGTTGTTCGTCGTCCGGGAGCCTGCCGAAGGAGACGTCGGGAGCGACGAACGCGAGGTTGCGCCGGGTCCCGCCCGCGACCATGCCTGCCGAGAGCAGCTCGCGCACGCCGGGAATCACCGGTACCGACCCTGCGCTGACAACGGCCCGCAGGCCCGAGGCGACACACATCTCACGGAGGTGCCCGAGCAGGCCGAAACCGGTCACGTCGGTTGCGGCGTGCACACCGACGTCGACGGCCGCATCGCGCGCGCCGCTGTTCAATGCAGTCATCACGTCGGTCGCCGCCGCCAGCATCTCGCGTGAGGCGACGTCGCGTTTCACCGCAGTGGAGATCACGCCCAGCCCGATCGGCTTGGTGAGCACGAGCACGTCACCCGCGATCGCGCCCGCGTTGGTGAGCACGGCATCGGGATGGACGGTCCCGACGACCGCCAATCCGTACTTCGGTTCGGCGTCGTCGATGGAATGGCCGCCCGCGATCAGGCAGCCCGCCGCGCGGGCAACCGCGGCGCCGCCGTCGAGCACGCGCGCGAGCAGCTCGAACGGCAAGCCTTCGCGCGGCCACGCCACCAGGTTGAGCGCGAGCAGCGGCGTGCCGCCCATCGCGTAGACGTCCGACAGTGCGTTGGCCGCCGCGACCCGGCCCCAATCGAACGGGTCGTCGACGATCGGTGTGAAGAAGTCGGTGGTGACGACGACCGCGAGGTCGTCGCGCAGGCGGTAGACGGCCGCGTCGTCGGCGGTGTCGAAGCCGACGAGCAGGTTCGGATCGGCGGCGGGTCCGAACCCGCGCACGAGGCCGAGCACGGTACGCAGGTCGGCGGGCGAGAGCTTGCACGCGCAGCCGGCGCCGTGCGAGAACGCGGTGAGACGCAGCGAAGGGTCGGGCGGCGGGTCGGTGCGCGCGATCAACCCGGGCGCACGGAGTACTGGTAGCCCTCGCGGAACACGGGCTGCAGCCGCACGAAGTCGCCGGTATGGGTGGCTGAGATCGTCATCCCGTTCCCGACGTACATGCCGACGTGACCGTGGTCGGGGTAGTAGATCGCGAGGTCACCGGGCTTCAGCTGATCGTCGGGGACTCTCGGGAACATCGCCCCTTGCCGCGATCGAGCCGTGCGGCATCGACACGCCGGCTTGGGCCCAGGCCATCATCGTGAGCCCCGAGCAGTCGTACGCGTCCGGACCGACACCCGCGTATCGGTAGGGCTTGCCGAGCTGCGCCCACGCGTAGGCAACTGCCTTGGCGGCACCCGCGCTCGGCGCGGGGACGTCGTACGGCGCGGTGTTGGCGATCGTCGCGTTGCGCGAGATCGCGGGCGCGCTGGTCGAGGTCGACGCGGCCCTCGCCTCCGCCTGCATCGCGGCGAACGCCGCTTCGGCGCGCGCTCGTCAGCGCGGTCCTTGTCTACTGCGATCTGATTGACGAGGTCTTTGATGTCGCCCTGGACGCCGTCGAGCATGTGCTGGTCTTCGGAGACTGCCTGCTTCACTTCGGCGAGCGCGTCGTCGGCGGCCTTCTGCTGCTTGCGCGCCTCGTCCTGGATCCGCTGGAAGTTCGTGCGCTGGATCCCGAGCTGCTCCTCGGCGACGTTGAGCTTGTCGAGCAGGCGTTGGTCGTCGTCGGCCGCGGCCTCGCCGTACTTGGCACGCGCGCCCAGCTCGCGCACGTCGGTGGCGTCGATCGCGAGCGGGTCGTTGTTGCCGGCGCCCATGTAGAGCGTCGCAGCCCGACCGTGGAGGCGCGTCTTGGCGTGGTTGGCGTCGCCTTCGGCGCGGGCGATGCCCGCTTCGGCGTCCGCGATCTTGCGCCGGCTGTCTTCGACGGCCGACTTCGCTTCCAGGTACTTCTCGTCGAGCGCGTCGGCCCTGCGCTGATTGGCTTCGATCCGCGCTTGGAGACGTTGGGCTTGGCTGCGCTTCGCGGTGAGCGTGTCCTGCGGAGATGCGGAAGCGGGACCGGCGAGCGCGGTGAGCGTCGAACACGCGAGCAGGAGCGAGGCGACCAGCACGAGGGGTCGCCGACCACGGGGCGCGGCGCCACCGTGGTGTGTGCTCCCCCCGGACATGGGCGGCGAGGTTAGACCGACAGCCGTCACTCCTGTCACATCGGCGACGTTTCCCCTGGTGAGCACGGGGTATTTGCCGTAAAAGCCGCGGGGCCGGGCCGCAGGGTCGGGCTAGCTCGCGAGTGACCATCCGGGAGTGGGAGCGGGGTCGCCCCGGCCCGCCACGACCGGGGCCGTCCAGTGCTGCTGGCGGGCGATCTCGTCGGCGACGCGTTGCCACTCGGTCGGGCTCCAACCCTGCGCAGCGGTCACGAGCGTCGTGTCCTGACGGAGATGCACGAACGCGGGGAGCCGATCGAGGCCGAGGCTCTGCACGAACGCGCGGTCGCTGTCGCACCACACGAGCCAGCGGTCGATCGCGTCGCCGAGGATGCGGCGCGTGATCGCGGGCGTCGTCGGCACGCACACGATCATTCGAAGGTCGCTGTCGCCGAACGTCGCGAAGATTCGATCGATCACCGCAACGAAGTCCGCGCCTTCGGGACGGTCGGGCAGCACGACGATCCCGAGTTGGAACACCGTCGCCCAATCGTCGATCGTGCGCGTCACTCCCTTGTAGCTCGTGACGGGAAGCTGCGGGTTGGGGTTCTGCGCCAAGCCGACGACGCTAGTCGCGCGAGGCCGTGAGGGGAGTGAGCGCAGCGAACGCAGCGAACTGGCGGGAGCGGCGAGCGACCGCGATGCAGGTAACGGGCCGAGCAGCGAGCGCGACCAAGGAAATAGGCTCCCGAGCAATGGGAGAAACTGTGAGCTTCGCGAGCAACGGCGACACCGCGCAGGGCTATCTCGCGCTTCCGGCGAGCGGCTCGGGTCCGGGATTGCTCGTACTGCAGGAGTGGTGGGGGATCGTCCCGCAGATCACGCGGATGGCCGATCGCCTCGCCGGTGATGGATTCGTTGCGCTCGTGCCCGACCTCTATCGCGGCAAGGTCGCGCAGCACACCGAGATGGACAAAGCCGCGCAACTGATGTCGGAGATGCCGCCCGATCGTGCCGCTCGCGACATGGCCGGCGCGGTCGAGTTCCTCCGCAGCCACACGGGCGTCACCAGCAACACGATTGGTGCGATCGGGTTCTGCATGGGCGGCATGCTCGCGTTGCTGGTTGCCGCGGAGCAGGGCGACAAGATCGGCGCGGTGGCGCCGTTCTACGGTGCGCCCCTCGGCGACAGCGCGCCCGACTGGTCGGGGCTCGCGGCGCCGGTCAGCGGGCACTTCGCCGAGAACGACGACTTCTTCCCGCCCGGCGCGGTGCGCGCGCTCGAGGCGGAGTTGCGCGAGATGGGAAAGGACGTCGAATTCCAGGTGCACCCGGGTACCGGGCACGCGTTCTGCAACGAGGACAACCCGCTCGGCACCCACGACCCGCGTGCCTCCGACAGGGCGTTGGGCGCCGCGATCGGGTTTCTGCACGACCGGCTCGGTGAGCGCAAAGCGTGCCGGCCGTGAGCATGCGCGGCCGGTTCAGGCGCCGAGCGCCCGCATCATTGCCGGCGGAATCTCGTCACGACCGGCCGCCAGCAGCTGGGCCCGCTGGATGTTGATCGCGTCGCGCGGGTCGCGCTCGAGCCAGCTGTCCCACGAGCCGGGTGGGATCTCGCCGGCGACGCAGTAGCGCAGGTACTGCTGCAGCACGCGGACGTCGGGCTCGCTGCCTATCGGGCCGTGCCCGGGAACGATCACCGCTGCCAGCTCGGCGACCGCGTCGAGCACGTCGGCCCACATGCGGGGATCGCCTTGGAACGCGAGCGGTGTCACGCCGAAGAAGCAGAGGTCACCCGCGAACAACACGTCGACGTCGGCGACCAACACCATCAGGTCGCCTTCGGTGTGGCCGGTCGCCGGCAGCACCTCGATGCGCGGTGTCAGCTGCGCGGCGTCGGTGACGAGGTGCGTGACCGGACGTGTTCCGAGCTCCGCGAGGTCGTCGAACTCCTTGTCGAAGACGGGCATGAATGCCTTGTATGCCGCGAGCGGCATGTCGCCGTCGAGGAGCTGGCTCGTCTGCGGCGAGCCGAACACACCCGCGTTCGGGAACGCTTTCGTACCACCGACGTGATCGACGTGTGCGTGCGTGAGGAGCACGCGGCGGATAGGACGGCCGAGTCTGTTGACTGCGTGCGCGAACGGCTCCCACTGCGAGCGCACCATCAGGGTGTCGACGATCGTGAGCCCGTCGTCGTCGACGATCAACCCCGCGTTGCTGACGCCGGACTCGCCACCCGGTTGCAGCCACACGTACACGCCGTCGGCGATCTCGTCGAGCATCGTCACGTTGCGCACGCTACCCAGCAAATGGTCGGTCGCGTTCGGGGACGCAACGCGGGGTCTGTGTATAGGATCGCCGCACCGTGGGGAGCCCCTGGAGGTTGCAATGGTCGCCGTAGCGGAGACGGTGCTCGAAGCTCGCGAGCCGTGGCGGCCGCCGCGCCGATCGCACGTGCTCTTCGGAGCGATCTCGGTGGTCGCGATCGTCGCGGCGGTCGCGGTCCTCGTGCCGTTGACGACGGCGCGCGTGTCACTCCCGGGCATGCACCCGAAGTGTTCCTGCCGCCCGCGCCTGCCGGCGTGCAGCCGTCCGACGGGTCGACGGACATCGAGCACAAGATCACGCGTGCAGTGCACAAGCAGCAGCCGGCGAAGTCGCTCGACGAGCCGACCGGCGAGACGCACGGCGGCTCGGTGTCGGTGAATGTGGAGCACCATGTGTCACAAGCAACGACCAACAGCGATACCGGCACCGCTGCGAACGTCCAGACGTCCACCAACGTCGAGACGAACGGCGATGCCGTGAGCTCCTCGAATCATGCGACCAGCACGTCGCACTCGGCGGTTGTCTCCACGAACAACTCATCGCACGTCGTGAAGTCGGGCTCGGGGAACGACTCGGTCACGGTGCATGTTTCGACGAACGTCTCGCACGGAGCCCCGAAGGTCCCTTCGCACGACGACTGGAGCGACTGGAGCGACGACTTGCAGGACTCGATCCCGCACCGGTAGCGCCGGGCACGGCGCGGTTGGGCTCGGTCACGCCGCGCATTTCCGCCCTTCCGACCCGCCCGACCGCCCCGGATGGAGACCGCGCTGCGGGCCGTCCTACCCTTCGCGGATGTCAGAACGCTCTCGCTCCCTCCCGCGTCGGTCCTGCCTGTCCGTTCCGGGCTCGAGCGAGAAGATGCTCGCCAAGGCCCCGGGCCTCGGCGCCGACATGGTGTTCCTCGATCTCGAGGACGCGGTCGCGCCGCTCGAGAAGCCCGCGGCGCGGGCCAAGGTCGTGCAGGCGATCAACGAGCAGAACTGGGGCGAAACGGTGTTGTGCGTGCGCGTCAACGTGTGGGACACCGAGTGGACGTATCGCGACGTGATCGAGGTCGTCGAAGGCGCGGGGGAGCGGCTCGACGAGCTCATGCTGCCGAAGGTGCAGAACGTGGGCGACGTGCAGGCGCTCGACATGCTGCTCACCCAGATCGAGAAGGTCACCGGCCGCCAGTCGCGTGTCGGTATCGAGGCCCAGATCGAGACCGCGCGCGGGATCATCAACGTCGAGAAGATCTGCGCCGCGAGCGACCGCTTGGAGACGATCATTCTCGGCCCGGTCGACATGTCGGCGTCGATGGAGATGCCGTCGCTCGAAGGCGGGCTCCCGATCCCCGAGTACCCGGGCGACTACTTCCACTACGTGTTCGTGAAGATCCTCATGGCCGGGCGGGCAAACGGTTTGCAGGTGATCGACGGCCCGTACGTCAAGGTGCGCGACCCCGAAGGCTTCCGCGAGTTCTCGAAGCGCGCGCAGATCCTCGGCTACGACGGCAAGTGGGCGTTGCACCCCGACCAGGTCGCGATCCTCAACGAGATGTTCGGCATCAGCCAGGAGCGTTTCGACCGCGCGGCACGACATCCTCGAGGCGTACGAGAAGGCGACGACCGAAGGCGACCGGAAGGGCGCCGTGATGTTCGGCGACGAGATGATCGACGAGGCGTCGCGCAAGGTCGCCGAGAAGGTCGTCGCCCGCGGCGAACGCGCCGGCATGCGCCGCAGCTGACCCTGCTCGTCGCGGGGAGGCGTGAGTGAGGGGTCGAAAAACGACCCTCACTCACGCCTCACGGGCACGTACACTCGCCGCCGTGGACACGGCGCGCGCACGAATGATGGACCCCGCTTCGGGGTCCTGACGCGCCTTCGGACCCTGCTGCGTGCCGGGTCCGTCCGTCCGATGGTCGTGCTCCGACACGTGGTGTCGGAGGAGGACCAATGGGCGACCTACTGATCACCACCGCGATCCCGTTCGTCAACGCGGCGCCGCACCTCGGCCACGCGCTCGAGTACGTGCAGACCGACGTGCTCGCGCGCCACGCCCGTGCGCGCGGGAGAACCGTGCAGTTCGCGACGGGCACCGACGAGCACGCGGCCAAGAACGTGCAGGCCGCGACCGCCGCCGGCGTTCCGGTCGCGACGCTCGTCGACGAGAACGCGCGCCGCTTTCGCGACCTCGCCGACGCGTTGCACGTGTCGTACGACGACTTCATCCGCACGAGTGCCGACCCCCGGCACCGGCCGGTGGTCGAGGAGCTCTGGCACAGGTGCGCGGCCGCCGGCGACCTGTACCCATCGACGTACGCGGGGGGCTACTGCCCCGGCTGCGAGGAGTTCCGCGACGACCCGTGCGCGGAGCACGACGTGCCGCTCGAACGGGTCGAGGAGCACAACTGGTTCTTTCGCCTCTCGCGGCACGTGCCGTCGATCCGCGAGCTGATCGCGAACGGGCAGCTGCGCATCGAGCCGGCGGCGCGTCGCAACGAGGTGCTCGGCTTTCTCGACGGGGGCGTGCGCGACCTGAGCGTCTCGCGCCCACGCACGCGCATTGGTGACTGGGGCATCCCGGTGCCCGGCGACGCGGAGCAACTGATCTACGTGTGGTTCGACGCGCTTGCGAACTACGTCAGCGCGCCCGGACTCGACACGTGGGCCGGGGCCCGTGAACGCGTGCACGTGATCGGCAAGGGCATCCTGCGCTTTCATGCCGTGATCTGGCCTGCGCTGCTGCTGTCAGCCGGTGTCGTGCTGCCCGACGTGTTGCTCGTGCACGACTACGTGACCGCCGGCGGGCGCAAGATCGGCAAGTCGCTGGGCAATGCAGTCGATCCGATCGCGCTCGTCGACGTGTACGGCGCCGACTCGGTGCGCTGGTGGTGTGCGCGTGAGGTCGCCCGGCTGGGGGAGACGAGCTTCACCGAGGCGCGTCTCGTGCAGGCCGTGAACAGCGACCTCGCGCACGGCTTCGGCAATCTCGTGCAGCGGGTGGTGGCGCTCGCCGCTCGCGACGACGGGCGCGGCTCGATCCCAGGCGACGACGCCGGGCCGCTGTTGCAACGGTGCGACGCGACCTCCGCGCCATTGACGGCGCGCTCGACGAGCTCGATCTCCGCAAGGCATGCGACGCCATCGTCGGGCTGATCGGGCACGTCAACCGGCATGTGGAACACACGGCGCCGTGGCGTCTTCCTCCCGACCAACGCCGGCCGGCGATCGCGTCGCTGCTGCGCGCGGTCGACGTCGTCGTCGAAGAGATCGAGCCGTTCGTCCCCCAACTTGCCGCGCGCGCTCGCGCTCGGATCCACGCGGTCGAATCGGGTCCACCGCTCGTTCCGCGTCTGGCGGAGCGTGCGGTTGCAGTTGCCCAGTCTCCTGAGAGACGCGCGGGTCAGCGCCCGGCCAGCGCGTGCTCGGCCAGCCGCCGGGCGATGACCCGCAGGCAGAGGATCTCGTCGGCGCCCTCGAAGATCGACAGCACCCGGGCGTCGACGAAGAACCGGGAGACGGGGAACTCCTCGGCGTATCCCATGCCGCCGTGCAGCTGCATGGCCTCGCGCGTCACCCATTCCGCGGCCCGGCACACGTAGGCCTTGACCATCGACGCCTCGAGCGCGCCCTCGCCCGCGGCCATCTTGCGCGCAACGTCGTACGAGAACTGGCGCCCGGCCTGGATCAGCACCGCCATACGTGCGAGCTTCGCCTTCGACAACTGGTATTCGAACACCGGCTTGCCGAACACCTTGCGTTCCTGCGCATACGTGAGGCCGGCCTCGAACGCGGCTTGCATCAGGCCGACGGCGCGCGCGGCGGTCTGCAGGCGACCGTTCTCGAACCCCGCCATCTGGAGGTAGAAGCCACGGCCCTCGCCGCTCTCGCCGCCGACGAGGTTCTCGGCGGGCACGAACCAGTTGTCGAACGCGACCTCGTAGGAGTGCATGCCGCGATAGCCGATCGTGTCGATCGCGCGGCCGTCCATCGTGCCGCCGCGGCCGTCGTCGAACGCGAATGCGTGGCCTTCGGCCCGCGGCTTTTCGACGATGAACACCGAAAGGCCGCGGTGGCGCTGCGCGCGGTCCGGGTCGGTGCGGGCCAGCAGCATCAACACGTCGGCGCGCCCGGCGAAGGTCGCCCATGTCTTCACGCCGTTCACCAGCCAGCCGCCCTCGTTGGGCGTGGCGGTGACCTGCACGGCGCCCGCGTCGGAGCCGTAATCGGGTTCGGTCACCATGATGCCGACCATCAGCTCACCGCTCGCGATGCGCGGCAGCCACGTGCGCTTCTGTGCTTCGGTGCCACCGGTGACCAGCGCACGCGTGAGGATCTCGGGCCGCGTCACGAGTGATCCGCCGATGCCGAGCGATCCGCGCGACAGCTCCTCGGTCGCGACGACCATCCCGATGTAGTCGTGCTCGCCGCCCGTCGCGAAGCCGTCGTATTCCTCGGGAACCGAGAGGCCGAACCCGCCGATCTCCGCGAGCCCGCTGATGATCTCTTCGGGAACGTCGGCGTTCGTGCGATGCACGTGCTCCGCGGCGGGGCGGATCTTGTCCTCGGCAAAGCGCCGGAACGTGTCGGAGACGAGCTCGAAGTCTCCGGACAGGTGCGACGGGCCCGATCCGTGCTTCGCGCACTGGTCGGCAATCGCGGCCAGGAACGCGGGCTCGCGGTGTGCGCTGACGAAGCCGTGGGCGGGTGCGAGGTCGGCAGGATCCACACCCCACGACGTGTCGCGCGCGGCGACGCGCGCCGCGAAATCCGCGTAGGTGTCGGCGACGTACGCCGCGCGCGAGCATCGATTCCATCTCGCCGAGCTCGCCGTACTCGCAGATGACGCGCGACGCCTCGACCGCGGCGGCGACGTGGGCGAGGTCGTACGCGACGACTTGGTGCTCGTCGAGCTTGGCGACCGAGACCTTGCCGTCGACCGCCGACGCGTCCGCGAGGTGTCGCGTGGCCGCGTGGACGACGGTGCTCGCAAGCCCGACCGCGTCACGTGCCGCACCGAGATCATCCGCGTGCGACTGGGGAGCCATGGCCGCACGTTAGAACTGTGCGCACGGCGGGCGCGAATCAACGAGTCAGGTCGTCGGCGTCGTGTGCGACGAGACGGGCGGCGTCTTGGTCGTCGGTGGTGTCGTCCCGGGCGGTTCGCTCGCAGGCGGTGTCGTCGCCGGCGCGGTCGTCGCCGGCGGCGTCGTGATCTCGGCGGGCGGTGGCGTGACGACCGGTGTGGGGTTGTAGTAGTGCGGGCGCGGGCGGTAGCTGTAGCCGGGCACCTGCTCGCCACTTCCTTCGGCGAGCGTCCACGAGATCGGTTGCTTGGGATCGGCTTGCTTCGTGATGTTCCAGCGCGCGTCGATGAGCGTGAACACCGCGTGTGCGAGGTAGTCGGCGCCCTTGGGTGTGAAGTGCACCCCGTCGCCGATCCGCGCGTATATATCGTTGCCGTTCTCGTCGAGGATGTCGTGCGAGAAGCCGCCGTTCGGGCCGCTGAACAACCGGTAGGTGTCGACGTAGACGACGTCGGGCTTCCGCTTCGCCGCCTCGTCCTTGAACACCTGGTCGAGCCGGACCGCGGCCGCGTCCGCCGACGCCGTTCCGAGCGTCGGCGCGCCGAGGAAGAACACGGAGCGGTGCGGGGCTCCCACGAACAGGTCCATCATCCGGTCGACTTTGGCGCGGTACGACACCTCCCAGTCGTCGATGCCGTCGCCGTTCGCGTCGACACGATTGACTGCCGATGTGTCGTTGGTGCCGATCATGAACACGACGACTTCGGGATCCGACGACGTCATTTGCTCGGCCGCGCGCTCCTCCCAGTTGCGCACATCGTTGCCCCACAGGCCGCTCGACACCTTGTAGTCGATGCGCGTCTGCACGACACCGGTGTCGGCGAGAAGGTCACCGAGCGGCGGACCGAACGCCCCCGCGAGCGAGTCGCCACCAACCCACACCCGCAACGGCGCCGCGTGACTCAACGTGCGCACCGCCTTCCTCTTCGCGGCGGCAACCTCGGGGAGCGCGGTGCGTGCGGACTGTTCGGCGTCGGCGTTGTTCGGCGACGCGGGCTTGGCCGAGCTCTCGTCGCTGCCGAACGTGTACGCACCGACGGCGACCACAGCGGCGACCAACACGAGTGCGAGCCCGGCGATCGCGAGGCGCGTGTTGCGGCGCCGGCGCGCGGCCAGGCGGGCGCGACGAGTCTCGTCAGCATCGATCGGAGTGCGGGCCTCTTCGGTCATCGCAGGAGTCCGACGATGGTACTTGGCAGTCCCGTCGGGCTCCCGGCGCGCCGCCGTGCCCGCAGGCTCAGGCGCTCTTGGTGTCGTGCGTGTCGCGCACGTCCGATGTCTCGTCGTCGCTCGCGGGCCCGATCTGCGTGCGGTACAGGTCGGCGTAGAGGCCGTTGTGTGCGATCAGCTGCGGGTGCGTTCCCGATTCGACGACGCGTCCGCCGTCGACCACGAGGATGCGGTCGGCGTCGACGATCGTCGACAAGCGATGTGCGATGACGACCGCGGTGCGTCCGCGGAAGGCCTCGTCGAAGGCGCGCTGAATCGCAAGCTCCGATTCCGAGTCGAGGTGCGAGGTCGCTTCGTCGAGGATCACGATCTTCGGGTTCTTCAGCAGGAGCCGCGCGATCGCGAGCCGCTGCTTCTCGCCACCCGACATGCGATATCCGCGCTCGCCGACGACCGTGTCGAGACCATCGGGCAGTGTCGCCACCAGCTCGCCGATGCGGGCCGCCGCGAGCGTGTCGACCAGCTCCGCGTCGGTCGCATCGGGTCGTGCGTACCGCAAGTTCTCGCGGATTGTGTCGTGGAACAGATGTGGATCCTGCGGGACGACGCCGATCGCGGCGTGCACGGACTCGAGCGTGAGGTCGCGCACGTCGTTTCCATCGATGCGCACGCTGCCTTGCACGGTGTCGTAGATACGCGGCACGAGCATCGCGATCGTCGTCTTGCCCGCACCTGACGGCCCTACGAGCGCAACGGTCTCTCCCGGCTCGACCGTGAACGACACGTCGCGCAAGATCCACTCGCTCGGCTCGTCGCCACCCGGCGTGCCCGGTGCCTCGAGCGACTCGAGGGAGACGAGGCGGCCCGGCGGATGACGGAACCACACGTGGTCGAAGTCGACGCGACCAACACGTGCGTGCAGCTCGGCGGCGTCCGGCTTCTCCGCGATCGACGGTGGCAGATCGAGCACCTCGAACACGCGCTCGAACGACACGAGCGCGGTGAGCACGTCGACGCGTGCGTTGGTGAGCTGCGCCAGCGGTTGATAGATCTGGGTGACGTATACGGCGAACGCGGCGACCGTGCCCTCGGTGATCGTGCCCGATACCGCGAGCGTGCCGCCGACCCAGTACACGAGCGCCGTGCCCACGGCCGCGACGAACCCGAGCGCGATGAACAGGACTCGGCTGTACATCGCAGTGCGGATGCCGATGTCGCGTACCTTTCCGGCGCGCTGGGCGAAGTCGTCGCGGTCGCGCGTTCGCTTGCCGAACATCTTCGCGATCAGCGCGCCAGCGACGTTGAAGCGCTCGACCGTGAGCGTGTTCATCTCCGCGTTCTGCTGCATGCCCTGGCGGGTCAGCTGCTGGAGCCGCGGGCCGAGACGACGCGCCGGGTAGATGAACGCCGGCAGCACGAGCAGCGTGAGCAATGTGATGCGCCACTCGAGCGTGAACATGATCGTGAGCACGACACAGAGCTGAATGACGTTCTGCAACACGGTGCCGAGCGTGCTCGTGACCGCTTGTTGCGCGCCGACGACGTCATTGTTGAGTCGCGACTGGAGTGCACCGGTCTGTGTACGTGTGAAGAACGCGAGCGGCATCTGCTGCACATGGTCGAAGAGCTCGACACGTAAGTCGTAGATCAGACCCTCACCGAGCCGGGCCGAGAACCAGCGCTGTACCAGTGAAAGCAGCGCGTCGCCGACCGCGAGCCCGATCGCCGTCAGCGCGAGCACCATGACGAGCCCTCGGTCGTGATGGGGGATCGCCTTGTCGAGCACGGCGCGCAGCAGCAGGGGCGGGATCGCGGTGACGATCGACGCGAGCACGACCGTGACGACGAACCCGGCCAGCACGCGCCGGTACGGGCGCACGTAGTGGAGGACACGTCGGAGCGTCTCGCGGTTCGCGCGCCGTCCGCGCAGGGCTTCGTCGCGGCGGAAGCCCATGATCGTGCGGTGATCCATCATCCGGCGGCCACGGTACCGGCCCGGAACCGCGCAACGATCCCTGCGTAGAGTCCAGCGTCATGACGACGATGACCGATCCCGAGACACGCCAGGAGCTGGTCGGCTCCGTGCGCCGGTTCGTGGCACGCGAGGTGATCCCCGTTGCTTCGGAGATGGAGCACGCCGACGCCTATCCCGAGCGCATCGTCGAGCAGATGAAGGCGCTCGGGCTGTTCGGGATCACGATTCCGGTCGAATACGGGGGGCTCGGCCTCGACCTGCTCACGTACATCGGTGTGGTGGAGGAGCTCGCGTACGGCTGGATGTCGTTGTCGGGAATCGTCAACACGCACACGATCGCCGCACACCTGATCGTAAATCACGGCACCGACGCGCAACGAGAACGTTGGCTCCCGCGCATGGCGTCAGGCGCGACACGCGGCGTGCCTCTCGCTCTCGGAATCCGACGCCGGGAGCGACACGCGCAACATCTCCTGCCGCGCCGTACGCGACGGCGAGGAATACGTGCTGACCGGCACGAAGATGTGGGTCACGAATGGCGAGCGTGCCGGCATCGTCGCGCTGGCCGCTCGTACCGACGAAGGCATCTCGTGCCTGATCGTCGAGAAGGATCCCGGGGCGAGCTTCGGCGGCATCGCGGTCAGCAAGAACATCGGCAAGCTCGGTTACAAGGGAATCGAGACAGTCGAGATGCAATACGACGGTCATCGCGTCGGCGCCGACGCGTTGCTCGGCGACCCGGGACGCGGCCTGGCGTACATCCTCGGCGCGCTCGAGGTCGGTCGCATCAACATCGCGGCGCGGGCGGTCGGCGTGGCGCGTGCCGCGTTCGACGCCGCACTCGAGTACGCGCAGCAGCGCCGCACGATGGGCAAGGCGATCGGCGAGCACCAGGCGATCCAGCTCAAGCTGGCCGACATGGCGACGAAGCTCGAAGCCGCGCGGCTGCTCACGAAGTCGGCGGCCGAGCGCAAGCAAGCGGGCGAGCGCACCGATGTCGAGGCCGGTATGGCGAAGCTCTTCGCCAGCGAAACCGCGTTCGAGGTCGCGACCGAGGCGATGCGGATCCACGGCGGTGTCGGCTACACCACCGAGCTGCCCGTCGAGCGCTACTACCGCGACGCGCCGCTGATGATCATCGGCGAGGGCACCAACGAGATCCAACGTCTCGTGATCGCCCGCGGCCTTCTTTCGCGTGCCGCCAATCGCGTGTCCTAGCCTCCGCGGTCATGACCGTGCACGAGCGGCCGTTCGGCCGTTACTACGAAGACTTCGAGGTCGGTGACGTCTACAAGCACTGGCCGGGCAAGACGATCACCGAGTACGACGACCATCTGTTCTGCATGATCACGATGAACCACCATCCACTCCACACGGATGCGTGGTACGCGGAGACGCAGACGCAGTTCGGGAAGAACGTGGTCGTCGGCAACCTCGTGTTCTCGTTGGTGCTCGGCATGTCGGTGCCCGACGTCAGCGGCAACGCGATCGCGAACCTCGAGATCGAGACGTTGCAGTTCAAGCTGCCGACGTTCCACGGCGACACGATCTATGCCGAGACCAAAGTGCTCGACAAGAAGGAATCGCCGGAGCAAGCCCGACCGTGGCGTGGTCGCCGTCGAGACCCGTGGCTTCAATCAGCGCGGCGAAGAGGTGTGCTACTTCCGCCGCCGCGTGATGATCCCCAAGCGCGACGCCGCCAAGCCGCCGCCGACGCCCGTATACGTCGCCCGATTAGGGACATCCGCCCGCCGCCAGCAGTGCACGGTTAGCGTCTCGCCGTTCCTCACCCGGAGGTATCCCGTGACCGAACCGCCCCCGCCGCCCCCGCCGCCTTACGGGGCACTCCCGCCCTCGCCCGGCGGTCCCGATGTCGGGACCGCGCTGTCGTACGGCTGGACGAAGTACCAGGAGAACGTCGGGCCGCTGATCGCGATCATCGTCATCCCGTTCGCCATCCAGCTGGTGCTCGGCGGCATCGGATTCGCGTTGCGCTCGACGATCGTGCTCTACGCGCTCGTGCAGATCCTGAGCTTCGTCGTCAGCATGGCTGCGTTGCTCGGCATCACGCGTGCCGCGTTGATGCTGACCACGGGCGAGCCGATCGACTTTGCCAAGGTGTTCCAATACGACCGGTGGGCCGAATGGATCGTGTTCGCGATCGTCTACGGCCTGATCGTGGGTATCGGCCTTGCGCTGTGCGTGATTCCCGGCCTGTTCGCGATCGCGTTCTTCGGCCTCGCGCCGTTCTACTTCGTCGACGGTCGCATGACTGTGGGCCAAGCGCTCACCGCGAGCCGCGAAGCCGCAAGTAGCAAGGGGCTTGCGTTACCCGTGCTCTTGTCGGTCATCGTCGGCTTTCTCGGCATCATCGCCTGCTTCGTCGGCGTGTTGATCACGTACCCGGTCGCGTTCATTGCCGTCGCGTATCTCTACCGATACTCCGTCGGGCAACCCGTCGCGGCGTAAGCGGCGTCACTGACGCGCGTGCCCGGCGACGAGTGCCTGTTCTGCAGGATCGTCGCCGGCAACGCGTCCGGGCACGTCGTCGTCGACACGCCCGACGTCTTCGCGTTCCTCGACATCCGCCCGGTGTTCAAGGGTCACACGCTGGTCGTGCCGCGCGCCCACATCGTCACGCTGCCGGAGATGCCCACGCCGCTGCTCACGTCGCTGTTCGTCGTCGTGCAGCACTGCGCGACCGCGATGGTCGAGGCGCTCGGCGCGCAGGGCTCGTGGGTCGCGCAGAACAACGTCGTGAGCCAAGCCGTGCCGCACGTGCACGTCCACGTCGTGCCGCGGGCCAAGGGCGACGGCCTGCGGGGATTCTTCTGGCCGCGCCGGAAGTACGCGAGCGAACCCGAGATGCAGGAGTACGCCGCCCGCCTCCGTGCCGCACTCAGGGGTTGACCCGGTTGACGTGGGCACGATTGTAATGATGTAATACTCGCATGTCGAGAAGCATTGACGCACCCACGCTGGCCGCGTGGTTCGCCGGACGCCTGCCGGAGGACTGGTTCGCCGGGGCCCCAGAGATCACCACCGATCGGGAAGAGATCCTGGTCGTCGGCACGCTGCCCGAGCCCGAGTATCCCGCCGATGCCGACGACGCAGCCCGGGGCGCCGGCCGTCGGGCGCGGATCCTGCGCTTCCGCGAAGAGACGCGTGAGCGACGCATGAAGATCGCCGACGAAGCGGAGCAGCGCACCGGCCGCAAGGTCGCGTGGGGCGCGCAGTGCGGTGACGAGGAGCAGATCTTCACGAGCCTCGCGGTCCCGGTGATGACGCGGTTGCGCATGCCCGAACGCCGGGTGCTCGACACGCTCGTCGGCGCGGGGGTCGCGCGCAGCCGCTCGGACGCGCTCGCGTGGTGCGTGCGGCTCGTGCGCGATCACGAGGGCGAGTGGATCGCGCAACTGCGCGACGTGCTCGTCGCCGTCGAAGAGGCGCGCAAGGCCGGACCGGCACCCGCCGGCGAGAGTCGCTAACTCGCGCGAGCGATCCGCAAGCTCGTGCGCGCGTTCACGAAGGTCGGTGCGGGCAACACACGTCACGTCCGCCACATCGTGTGGTGCGAGTCGCGCGTGGTCGGCCGACACGTGTCTGAAAACGCGCGACGATGGCAACAATGCCAGCGTGGATCGCGCGATCCCCGACGAACGGACGACCCTGGTGAGCTCATGGCCGGGATGGGTATCCTCACCGCCCATGTCCGGGGGGATTCGCGTGCTCTTCAACGGCGTACGCGGCTCGACACCTTGCGCCGGTGAGGAGTACTCCCGTTACGGCGGCCACTCGTCGTGTGTCGCACTCGAAACCGACGGCTCGCCGCCAATCGTGTTCGATCTCGGCACCGGACTTCGTCCGTACGGCTTGCACCGCGACGGCGAGTTCCACGGTTCTGTGCTGTTGACACACTTGCACTGGGACCACGTCCAAGGACTTCCGTTCTTCACGCCGTTGCACAGGGAAGGCGCAACCGTCGACATCTACGGTCCGCGCCAACTCGACGGGCCGCTCGGCGATGTGTTCACGCAGATGATGAAGCCGCCGTTCTTCCCGATCACTCCCGCGCAGCTCGCAAGTGACATTCGATTCCACGACACCGGCGACGACGACTTTCCGGTCGGCCTTGCGAAGGTGCGCTCGCGCTGGGTTCGTCACGTCGGGCCGACGCTCGGCTTCCGCGTCGAATGGAACGGCGTGTCGGTCGCGTACATCCCCGATCACGGCCCCGGGTGCGTCCCCGACGATCCCGACGACTACGTGCCGCACGAGATGCTCGAGCTGTGCGATGGCGTCGACGTGTTGATCCACGACGCGCAGCACACCCACGACGAGTACGGGCCGAAGCGTCATTGGGGTCACTGCACGATCGAGTACGCAGTGCACGTCGCGCGTGAGGCCGGTGCACACCAGCTCGTGCTGTTCCACCACGATCCTGTCCACGACGACGACTCGCTCGACATGATCCTGCGCGACGCACACGATCACTCGTGTCGGGTGAACGGGCCCAACGTGATCGCCGCGTACGAGGGCATGGAGCTCGCGCTCTCACCCGTAGCGCCGCGAGCGCAATAGCGTCGGCGACGCATGAGTCGCTCGCAGCTGCACGTCCTCCCTCCCGACGCCGCGACGTACCGCACCGTCCTCGGTCATTTCGCGACCGGGGTGACCGTGATCACCGCCGTCGATGGCGAGGAACCGGTCGGCATGGCCTGCAACTCGTTCACGTCGGTGTCGCTCGACCCCCCGCTCGTGCTGTTCTGCGCAGCCGACTCGTCGACCACGTGGCCGCGCATCCAGCGTGCGGGCAAGTGGGCGGCGAACTTCCTCGACGAGGACGGCGAAGAGGTGTGCCGTGTCTTCGCGCAACGCGGCGCGGATCGCTTCTCGCATCTCGATTACTCGATCGGCCGGACGGGCTCGCCGATCCTGCGGGACGCGCTCGCGTTCGTCGACTGCGAGACGATCGACGAGCACACCGCGGGCGACCACACGATCGTTGTCGGAAAGGTGCTCGAGCTCGGCTACGCGAGCGACAACTTGCCGCTGATCTTCTACCGAGGCGGGTACGGGCGCTACACGAGCTGAGTGGTGCGACGCTCGGTCAGCGAGTCGTGAAGCGTTGCAGCTGATCGCCGACATGGAGGCTCGTGGTCGCCGCGATGATCGCGATCAGCGCGGCTGCGATGACGAACAACCAGCCGACCGGCGAGATGCCGATGAGGAACGCCAGCGCGGCGATTGTGCAGAGGCCGGCGAGCAACACGTCCTGGCGGCGAGCCGTCCGTGGATCGACGAGCGCATCGGGTGCCGCAAGCCGCGGCGCCACCACGTGGACATACGCCACGAGGAGCGGATTGGCGCGGCTGCCGAGACCGGCGCCGAACAGCAGCACGACACCGACGATCGGCACGAGCAGCGGGATCCGGAACACGAACGCGCCGAGCAATACGACGCCGACGAAGCTCTGCACCACCCGGTCGCCACGCGCATCGATACCCCCGGCGGGCGAGGTGTTCACGACCGCACGCTATTCGGTGCCCGCGACGCACGTTCCACGGCGCGATGCCAACGCGACGAGAATCCGCCGCGACTTCGGAATCGCTTCATGCGAACCCGCTGAGACCCGCGCGGGCGGGCATTCAAGTTGGTCGGAGGATCGCAGGCGAGCATCGGGCAGAGGGGCCGGAGCCTGCGCCGGCGAGCACCGCCGCCGCCGTGACACCACCGCCGGAGCCAAGAGCCGACGCCCTTGTTTCCGAGCGCGCGTCGATTCGGGTGACTCTTGCCACGCCGGCGCCCGTCGACCGCAGCCGCGCTTCCCGAACCGCGGCCACTCCGTTACCCTGCGTGGGCAGCTCCGCTCGTGGAAGGACTCGGCATTGGACCCACTGGCCGCGAGGCGTTGGATGTCGAGGGGCCGCTCGGATGCGGCGACGTTCAGCAGTGCCGCCGACCTGGGGTTGATGGCCGGGGAGTCGGTCCTCGCCAATGCCCTCGACGTCGGCCGGATCCGGGAGTCCACACGACGTCGGCGGCTCTGGCGACTGTTGTGCTGGATCACGCCCGTCGCGGCGTACTTCTACTGGCGGATAGGGACGTCGAATCCCATCCGCTTGGGCTTCCCCCACCTCACCCAGATGCAGGTCTCGATCTTCCTGCCGCTCGGCCTGATGGTGGTCCTCGGCATCGTCATCGTCGTGCCCATGGTGTCGATGGGCAAGTCGCCGCACGTGCGCTACGACCCGAGCGAGATCGAGACCACGCTCGACGACGTCGTAGGCCTCGGCCCGGTGAAGGACGAGGTCGTCAAGTCGCTCAACCTCTTCCTCGGGTACCAGACGTTCCGCAAGGTGATGGGCGGCAGCCCGCGCAAGGGCGTGCTGTTCGAGGGGCCGCCCGGCACCGGCAAGACGTACATGGCGAAGGCGATGGCGCGCGAGGCGGGTGTGCCGTTCCTGTTCGTGTCGTCGACCGCATTCCAGAACCAGTTCTACGGCGCGACCGGTCGCAAGATCCGCAACTTCTTCAAGGAGCTCCGCAAGGCGGCGCGCGAGGAAGGCGGCGCGATCGGCTTCATCGAGGAGATCGACGCGATCGCCGGCGCGCGCAGTGGCATGCGCATGACGCCGCTCGGTTCGGTGTCGGCGAGCGACGCCGTGGGGACGCCAGCTCGCGCCGAGCTCGACCGAAGGCATCTCCGGCGTCGTCAACGAGCTGTTGATCCAGCTGCAATCGTTCGACGCGCCGGGCAGCGGTCACCGCTTCAAGAGCTGGTGGATCGACGGCGCGAACCGTTTCCTGCCGACGCACCGCAGGATCAAGAAGCGCCCGCCGGAAGCATCGAACATCCTCGTGATCGCGGCGACCAACCGCGCTGCCGACCTCGACCCCGCGCTGTTGCGCCCGGGCCGGTTCGACCGCTCGATCCACTTCGACATCCCGGGCCGTTCCGGTCGGCGGGAGATCATCGACTACTACCTCGACAAGAAGGCGCACGTTCCCGAGCTCGACAAGGAAGAACGTCGCGACCAGCTCGCGGCGATGACGTTCGGTTACACGCCGGTGATGATCGAGCACCTCTTCGACGAAGCGCTGGTATGGGCGCTGCGTACCGGTAAGTCGTCGATGGACTGGACCGACCTGCAACAGGCGAAGCTCACCGAGGAGATCGGGCTCAAGCAGCCGGTCGAATACATGGAGGACGAGAAGCGCACGATCGCGACGCACGAAGCGGGGCACGCGACGGTTGCGTACCTCGTCGGTCAGAACCGCAAGCTCGAAGTGCTGTCGATCATCAAGCGGCGCGACGCGCTCGGTCTGTTGGCACACACCGACACCGAGGAACGCTTCACACGCACCCGTTCCGAGTTGATGGGAATGATGAAGATCGCGTTCGGTGGAATGAGCGCCGAAGAGTTGTTCTTCGGTGAATCGGGAACCGGCCCGTCGAGCGACCTCGTGCACGCGACGAAGATCGCGGCGCAGATGGTGGGCTCGTTCGGCATGGCCGGCACGCTCGTGTCGTACGAAGCGATCGAGGCCGGTCCGCTCACGCAGGGCATCGTGAGCAAGGTGCTCGGCAACGACGACGCGAAGGCTGCCGTGGAGAAGCTGCTCGAACAGGCGAAGGCCGATGTGCACCGCCTGCTCGACGACCACCGCCACCTCGTCGTCGCGTTGCGCGACGAGCTCCTTGCCAAGGAGGAGCTCGTGGGCGACGAGATCGTCGACGTGCTGCGCGAGGCCGAATCCGAGCATCGCATCGCGGACACGGGTGCATAGGGCCCGCGGGATCATGGAAGACCTCTCGGGTCGCGTGGTGATCGTCTCGAACGCCGACACCGATCACGGTGCGGCGTTCGCCCGGGCAATGTGCGCGGCCGGCGCCGCCGCGGTGCTCACGGGTGCGGCGTTCACGCGGCTCGGCACGCTCGCCGCGCAGCTGCACAATGAGACGGGAGCGCCGGTTGCGGTCTTCGCAGGAGACCTCTCCCGCGACGACGAACGCCGGGAGTTCACGGCGCTGGTCTGCGAGCTCTTCCCGAGCTGAACAACCCGACGAACTGTTGGCCGGATCTACCGCCAGCTCATGTGGACCTTGCAGCCCCACCCGCTGAGGCCGTAGCGCGTGTAGATGCGTTCCGCGACGGTGATCTGTTGCTCTTTCGTCGCGTAGCCGGGATTCGACGCGAACTCGTCGCCGCCGAACGCGTGCCACGTACCGATGTAGATACCGAGCCCGCCGCCGTAGCGATCGACGACGTGCCAGTGGCCGGCGTTCTCACAGCGCGCAAGCTCGTCCCACTGCGCAGTGCGCTGCGCGACACGTTGTTGCGCGGCTTGTGCGAGCGCGGCGGCGCGTACGGCGTCTTCCTTGTGCGCGCGTACCAACTTTCGCCGCGCCGCGATCATGTGCGCGTCGATGACGCGTACCGGAACGGGCTGGTCGACTTCGTGTGAAGGGTCGGTCACGCGCGCGAGCGCGGGCGTCGATGTGTGTGGCGCGTCGATCGCGCTCCACGCCGCGATCGGCAAGGCGACCACCATCGCGAGCCCGCGCAGCGGATGCGCGCGGCGATGTCGTTGTTGTTGTCGACGTGCCATGAATTCGTCTCCCTCCGCCCGGAGGAACGTGCCGCATCAGTGCGTCGGCGCGACCGCGCAGGGTCACAGCCGCGTGCGGGGAATAGGCGAAGGATATCCGGTGCGCGCGGCCGGAAAACCAATCCGGACCGCCGCGAGGCCGCTGCTAGCCTCGATCGCCGGGGATCTTTCAGTGAACGACACCGAAAAGCGGGACGACAAGGCGACGCGCAGAGCCGGTTGGCAGCTGATGCGCGACACCGTTCGTCCGCATCGCCGCATGATGCTCCTCGGCATCGGTGCCGGCCTGACGTGGGCCGTTGCGCGCGTGTCGGTTCCGACGCTCGCCGGCAGTGCCATCGACTACGGCATTCGGCGCGGGAGTTGGGGTACCACCGCCGTGTGGACGATTGCGATCCTCGTCGCGGGCGCGATGCAAGCGATCAGCACCGGCCTGCGTCGCTACGCCGCGTTCGGCCTCGCGTGGCGCGTCGAAACCGACCTTCGTATGAAGCTCGTCGCTCATCTGCAGCGGCTGCACTTCGCGTTCCACGATCAATCGCAGACCGGCCAGTTGATGGCCTACGCGAACACCGACATCCAGCAGGTCAACAACGTGGTGTTGCTGATCCCGCTGACGATCGCCAGCACGCTACAGATGCTCGCGGTCATCGTGATCTTGTTGTTGCGGAGCCCGGGTCTCGCGTTCTTTGCGCTCGGCGCGCTGCCGTTGCTCAACATTTCCGCGACGCGCTTCAACAGGCGCATGTATCCCGTCGGCGTGGCGCTGCAACAGGAGTTGTCGGAGCTCTCGGGCGTCGTCGAAGAGAGCGTGACCGGTGTGCGCGTCGTCAAGGGATTCGGTGCGGAGCGCTTGCAGCGCAAGCGGCTCTCGGCCGAGGCCGAGAGCGTCTACGACCGATCGATGGACCAAGCGCGCTTGCGCGCGAATTTCATGCCGTTGATCGACCTGCTGCCGACGCTCGGGCTCGTCGGGATCCTCTGGTACGGCGGGCATCAAGTGCTTGCCGGGACTCTCACGGTCGGCGACGTCGTCGCCGCGAACCTGTACGTGCTGATGCTGATCTGGCCGCTGCGCATGATCGGGATGCTCGTCGGCCAGCTGCCGCGCTCCGCCGCCGCGGCCGGTCGTATCAACGTGGTGCTCGACACCGATCCCGCGATCGAAGACGTGGCGCACGCCAAGGCGCTCCCCGAAGGCTCGGGCGACGTGCGCTTCGACGACGTCACGTTCTCGTACGGACGCGGTCCGGCGGTGCTCGACGGGCTTTCGCTCGACATCCGCGGTGGTGACGCGGTCGCACTCGTCGGTGCGACCGCGTCGGGAAAGACGACGATCGCGCGGCTGATCCCGCGCTTCTACGACGTGCGTCACGGCAGCGTGCGCATCGACGGGGCCGACGTTCGCGAGGCGCGGCTGCGCGACGTCCGGCGTGCGGTCGGCATCGTGTTCGAAGATACGTTCTTGTTCTCCGACAGCGTGCGCAACAACATCGCGTTCGCCGATCCGAGCGCGCCGATCGAAGCGGTGGTCAAGGCGGCGACGCTCGCGGGCGCCGACGAGTTCATCCGTGACTTGCCCGACGGCTACGAGACGGTGATCGGCGAGCACGGCTATTCGTTGTCGGGCGGCCAGCGCCAGCGCATCGCGATCGCGCGCGCCGTCCTCGCCGACCCACGAGTGCTGATCCTCGACGACGCGACCTCGTCGGTCGACCCGACGAAGGAGCACGAGATCCGTTCCGCGCTCGCCGAGGTCATGGCCGGGCGTACGACGATCATCATCGCCCACCGGCCCGCGACGATCGCGCTCGCCGACCGGGTCGTGTTGCTCGACGGCGGCCGCGTCGCCGCCGACGGCACGCACGAAGAGTTGCTCGTGACGTCGGCGCGTTACCGCGAGGTCCTCGCCGCGCCGCGGCCGAGCACGACGCCGGCGTCGTCGACGACGAAGAGATCTCCGACATCACCGAAGTGCGCGAGGCCGGCTGACATGGGCGCGCACTGATGGGCCGGCGACCGCAGCGGAGCCAGGGGTGGCGGAGCGAGGACGCGACCTGATGGGCCGGCGACCGCAGCGGAGCCAGGGATGGCGGAGCGAGGACGCAACCTAATGGGCCGGCGACCGCAGCGGAGCCAGGGATGGCGGAGCGAGGACGCAACCTAATGGGATGGTGGGGCGACAACGTGCCCGAGGAGACTCTGTCGCGCGACGAGGCGTCGCGGGTGTTGCGGCGGTTGTTTCGCATGTTGCGACCGCAACGCGGGCTGATGGTGCTCGCAGTGGTCGTGTTGATGGCGCAGGCGGGCGCACTGCTCGCCGGTCCCGCGCTCGTCCGGCACGGCATCGATGCCGGGCTGCTGGCGAACGGCGGCAAGGGCGACGCGGGCGCCCTGAACCTGTCGGTGGTCTTGTACCTGTCGATGGCGATCGCGGGCCTTTTCCTCGGCCGGGCTGCGATCGTCGTCGTGGCCAAGGTCGGCGAGAGCTTCCTGCGTGACCTCCGCAACCGGTTGTTCGGGCACACGATGAGCTTGTCGCTCGACTACTTCGAAACCGAGAAGACCGGCCGCATCGTCGCGCGCATGACCTCGGATATCGATGCGATGCAGGAGCTGATCGCGCAAGGGCTCGTGCTGTTCGTGCAGAACGTGTTCCTGTTCACCGGCGCGGTGATCGTCATCACGCTGTTGTCGTGGGAGCTCGCGATCGGTGTGCTGATCATCGTGCCGCCGGTGTTCTTCGCGAGCCGGTGGTTCCGGCGTGTGTCGAACAGGGCCTACCTCGAGGTGCGCGACCGTATCTCGACGAACCTGTCGACGCTGCAGGAAGGCCTCGAAGGTGTGCGCGTCGTGCAAGCGTTCGGGCGGGAGAGGCAGTTCACGACGCGCTTCGAGAAGTCGAACGAAGACCAGTACGAAGCCAACATGCGCACTACCCGTATCTCGGCCAAGTACTTCCCGGTGATCGAGTACGCGGGGGTCGCGGGGACTGCGGTGATCATCGGCTATGGCGGCTGGCTGTCGACGCGCGGCGTCGTCACCGTCGGCACGGTCGCGGCGTTCGTGCTGTACCTCAACAACCTGTTCGAGCCGATCAACCAGCTCAGCCAGCTGTACAACGTCGTCCAGTCGGCGGGCGCCGCGCTGCAGAAGATCTTCGGCGTGCTCGACACGCGGCCTACCGTTCGCCAACGCCAGGGCGCGATCGACCTCCCACGCGTCAGCGAGCTCGACGTCGATCACGTGACGTTCGCGTACGGCGACAACGAGCCGGTGCTGCACGACGTGTCGCTGCACGTGGCGGCGGGCGAGCGGCTCGCGCTCGTCGGCCCGACCGGCGCCGGCAAGTCGACGCTCGCCAAGCTGATCGCGCGTTTCTACGACCCTGTGGCCGGCTCCGTACGCGTCGGCGACGTCGATTTGCGTGACGTGACGTTCGTGTCGTTGCGCGACCGTGTCGTCGTCGTGCCGCAGGAGGGTTTCCTGTTCGCAGGCACGCTGCGCGAGAACGTGCGCGTCGGACGTCCCGAAGCGCGCGACGCCGATGTCGACGACGCGCTCCGTGCGCTGGGCCTGTACGAAAGGTTCGCCGCCTTCCCCGACGGGCTCGACACCGAGGTACGCGAGCGCGGTTCGCGGCTCTCGGCCGGCGAACGCCAGCTGGTCTCGCTCGCACGCGCTGCACTCGCCGACCCGACGATCCTGATCCTCGACGAAGCGACCTCGAACCTCGACCCGGGCACCGAGCAGTCGGTCGAGAACGCGCTCGAAGCGTTGACGCACGGCCGCACGGTCGTGGTCGTCGCGCACCGGCTGTCGACGGCCGCACGCGCCGATCGCATCGCCGTCATCTTCGACGGCGAGCTCGCCGAGCTCGGGACGCACGACGAGCTCGTCGCCCACGAGGGCCACTACGCGTCGCTGTATCGCGCGTGGGCCGTGCATCAAGCCACGCCGGACGTCGCGTAACGGCGGTCAGCTCGAGCGTGTGGCACGCATCCGGCCGCGCGCACGAACAACGATCGCCCCCACGACCATCAAGCCCACGGCGATCACCGCGACCGCGACGCCGACCCACACCGCACGGTGCGACGCGCGCGCTGTCGCGCCTGCGATGTCGCGAGCTCGGGCAACGATGTCCCGCCGAGGTACGCGCCCGGTCCCGTGAACTCCGCGCTGAAGCTGAGTTGGCGCGGCGGGATCGCCGTCGCAGGCACACGGTGCCACGACTGCGCGTCGGTCGCGACGAAGAGGTGGTCGCCGACCTCGGGTACCTCGATCGAGCATCGTGCCCGGCTTTGCGAGCCCCGTGACGGGGGCGTCGTCGCCCGTGTAGTGCAGGTCGACGCGGTAGACGTTGCCGTTGGCGCGCAAACCGTCGGGCAGGTCCGGATACTCGCGCGCGGCGACCGGGGTGATCGTCAGCGTCACGTGATCGTCGCCCGGGTGCGGCGCGATCGCGACGGGCAGGAAGGTCGACGACGAACTGCCCGTCGGGCGTGCCGAACCCGGCCGCGACCGAGCCTTTGGCACCGAGCGCGATGTCGGTCGACGCCGCGCCCGGCTTGACGTTGTTCGGCGCGAAGAACGGCGGCGGATCGACCCACCGATAGGTCGACGGCGGGATGAAGCCGTCGTACAGCGGCCGTGTGCCTTCGCCTCGCAACGAGATCGTCACGAGCGCGATCAGCGACGTACGCGACCGCGGCGATCGCGCCGAGCACAACACCGGTGCGGCGTGTCACCACAGCACGAGCAGGTTCGCGAACGCGTGCGTGGCCGCCGGAACCTTCCATGAGCCTGTGTACGCGCGCTGCCAACCGAGAACGACGCCGGCCGCGAGGTCGATCGGCAGCACCCACAGCTCGTAGCTCGCGACGTGCACGAGCGCGAACAACACTGCGGACGCAACGACGGCGTACGCGACGCCCGCGTCGGCGACGGCGTCGAAGCAGAAGCGGCGGAACCACACTTCTTCGGCGACCGCGGCGAGCGTGTTGGCGGCGAGCGCGGCAATGGTCGAGGCGCGACGGCGGGTGTCCGCCCGCCAGCAGGCGGGCAACGGCAAACGCCGCACAACCGACGGCCAATGCGCCGATCGTGGCGCCCATGGCCGGCGCGCGCCGCCGGCCGGACGCTCACCGCCGCGCCGCACGCGAGCAGCGTCACCGAACAGCAGCGAGACGACGACCGCCGGGTGCGGTGTGCCCGCGATCAGCGCGGGACGGGCCGCGAGGAGACCGCAGCCGGCCGCGAGCACGGCTGCGCGTGCGGTTGCCGACGGCGAAGCGAGCGGCCTGGTCGCGATCGCGACTTCGGGTGCGGTCATCGCGCAGTGAACGTCACGGCGGCGACGACACGGTTGCTGAACGGCAGGTGGTCGGACGCGACGAACTCGACGCTGATCGTGTGGGAGCCCGGCGCGAGCGCCGGCACGCGCGCGCGCAGGCGCGTCGGCATCGCCACGAGCGTGCCGTCGACGGTGAGATGAAGGTGGCCGCGATCGCCGCGCAGTTCGACGCCCTCCGACGGCTGTACGACGCGCGCGTGCTGGAGGGCGACGACTACGTCGACGTTGCGGCCGGTCGTCGAGTTCGGTCCGGGAGCCGTGATGTGCAGCGTCGCGTCGGTCCGCGGACGCGACGGCGGCGCGTTCCCTCCGGCAGACGGTGTGGTGCCGGCCGACCCGCATGCCACCAGGATCAGGACAATTCCCGATGCGAGGGCAACGAGAGCGGGGCGCATGCATCGGGCAAGAGGTTGCGCGTAGGATCTCCTGCGGTCGGCACGGGAGCACCCGCGGTACCGACCGGTTCGCACGGGGGACATCTGGATGCGATCGATCATGGTGAGGCTTGCGTCGTGACCTCCGTCGCCGCCCGCCCGGGTGACGAAGCGGCGTCGCGCAGGAGCGGCGCTCGCAAGCTACTTCCCCGGCACTGGTTCTTGTGGTCGCTCGGTGTCGTTGCGAGCGTGGGCATTGCCATCGGTGTGTACGCGTGGACGCAGTACCGCACGCTCACGTCCGCGAAGTACAACGTCATCTCGTACAACGTGCCCGCCGCGCCGCACCTCATCGCCGGCACCGGAGAGACGATCTACCGCATCGACCCGACGCAGTCGGAGGTGCGCTACGCGGTCGACGAGAAGCTGTTCGGGCACGACGCACACACGGCCGAGGGCACGACCAACGGCATCGCGGGCGACATCGCGCTGAACGATGCTCGACCGTCTGCGAGTCGTGTCGGGCAGATCTCGGTGAACGTCGAGCAGCTGCACTCCGACAACAACCTGCGCGACGCGAAGATGCGCGAGTCGTACCTCGAATCGCATCAGTACCCGCTCGCGCAACTCACGGTGTCGTCGATCCGGGGATTGCCCGACAACCTCGCAACCGGCAAGTCGTACCACTTCACGATGCAGAGCCAGCTGGTCGTGAAGAACACGCCCGCCGGTGTCCACTGGGACGTCGACGGCACCATCGACGAAGGGCAAGCTGACCGCCACGGCAACCGCGCACGTGAAGATGTCGACGTGGGCGATCGGCCCGATCAGCATCGCGGGCCTCGTGAGCACCTCCGACGACGTCACGCTCACGATGAAGCTCACCGCGCTCGACCCGTCGAAGTTCAAGATCCCGACCGCGATCGCCGCGCCGGCGTCGGCGCCGCGCGCGAGCGCGAAGGACGCGCCGTCGTTCCAGAAAGTCGTGATGCCGCTGCTGCAGTCGAACTGCGCGTCGTGCCACAACCCCGGCGAGGTCGGTGCGCAGCACTGGACGCTCGAGACCGCAGCCGACGTCGCCAATGTCTCCGACGGCATCGGCACCGTCGTCGAGGCGAAGTACATGCCGCCGTGGCCCGCGTCGCCGCAAGGCGTGCCGCTCGCCCACTCGCGCGCGCTCGCCCAGGACCAGATCGACGCGATCGTGAAGTGGTCGCACGCCGGTGGGCCGCTCGACGTGCCGGCCGACACGAAGATCACGCCGACGGCCGGGCCCGGTCGGGCCGCCGCCGCGGCACGACCTCGAGCTGACGATGCCCGAGGCGTACGCGGGCTCGCTGAGCCGTGCCGAACGACTACCGCTGCTTCGTGCTCGACCCGCACATCACCAAGAAGATGTACGTCACGGGCTTCGAGGTCACACCGGACAAGCGCGCGGAGATCCATCACGTGCAGATCTTCCACGTGACCCCGGGGCAGGTCGAGGCGGCGAAGGAGCTGAGCGGCAAGGACGGCAAGCCCGGTTGGTCGTGCTACGGCACGGTCTCGCTCGACTCGAAGGACTGGCGCAAGGACTTTGCCGATCCGACTTCCGAGCGGAGCAAGGCGCGGCGCCGGTTGCACGGCTTCACCGGCCAGGCGGGCCTGTTCGCGGGCTGGGTGCCGGGCCAGGACCCGGTGACGATGCCTCCGAACACCGGCGTGCCGTTCGAGCCCGGTGACGCGCTCGTGTTCCAGGTGCACTACCACTACGACACGACGCCGGTGCCCGACCGCAGCACGGTCGACCTGCAACTCGATGCACCGACGCCCGACTTCAAGCCGGTCGACATCATCAACCCGCTCGCGCCGGTCGAGATCCCGTGCATGCCGAATGAGCACGCACCGTTGTGCGACCGCGACGCGGCCCTGGCCGACGCCGCCCGTCTGTACGGCCCGGCGGGCAACACGATCGAACCCGCCCTGCTGGGACTCTGCGGCAAGACGCCCGAGCAGCTGCAAGCCACGTTCCACAACGGCGTCGTGTCGTCGACTTGTGACGCACGTGTGCCGGAAACAGGCACGATCATCTCGGTGTTCGGGCACGAGCACACGCTGGGCAAGACGTTCCGCATGACGCTCGATCCCGATACGCCCGACAAGAAGGTGCTGCTCGACATCCCGACGTGGAACTTCGACTGGCAGATGAACTATCCGCTCGCCGAACCGTTGCACGTGACCGAGGGCCAGACGATCCGCATGGACTGCACCTGGGATCGGTCGATCGAACCGAACCGAACGCCGAAGTACATCGTGTTCGCGGAAGGCACCGAGGACGAGATGTGCTTCGGGACCTACTCGATCGTCCCCGACAACCCGTAACGTCCCCGGGCGTGTGTGGGGTGTCGTAGACGCACCCCCTCACACGCCTGCTCACGCTCAGGCCGGCGTGCACCAGTCGTCGCGCTTGACGGTGAAGCCGCCTACCAGCTTGGTCGCCGGGATGCGGTCGAGCGCCCCGCGGGCGAGCTCGCGAACTGCCGGCACGGGATTGGGATCGGCGAAGATCGACTCGTCGTCGAACGACAGGTCGGCACGGCCGGTCGGGTCGGATGTCCACCACGACGCTTCGAGCGCGATGCCGTTGGGATCGTTGAAGTAGATCGAGTGGATGAACCCGTGGTCGACGACATCGGTCACTTCGCAGTCGGCGCGCTTCAAGCGATCGCGTAGTTCGAGCAACGCGTTCTCGTCGGCGAGCGCGAGCGACAGGTGATCGAACTGCGATGCCTTCGCGTGTGGGATCCCGGCCGGCTTCGCGAATTGTTCGAGCTCGACGCCCCGGTACTCGAAGAAGGCGACGGTGTTGGCGGCGCCGATCTCGAAGAAGTAGTGGCGGAAGTCGGGAGTACCGATCGTCGCGACCAGCCGGGCGTCGAGCACGCCGGCGTAGAACCGCACGGTCTCGTCCATGTCGCCGGTGACGAGTGCCAGGTGGTTGACCCCCCGCCAGCGCGGTGCTGCCTGGTGTGCATCCATGGTGACCTCCGAAGTTTTCACCAAGTACCGGATCGAGGGTACCGTCGCGCGGCATGGCGACCGTCGACATCGTGTACGACCCGTACGACTATACGATCGACGCCGACCCGCACCCTGTCTGGAAGCGGATGCGCGACGAAGCGCCCGTCTACTACAACGAGCAGCACGATTTCTTCGCGCTGAGCCGCTTCGACGACGTGCTGGCGGCGCACCTCGACCCGACTCGCTTCAGCTCCGCGCACACGACCGTGCTCGAGATGATGAGCGCCGAGATGGGCGCTCATCAGCTCGAGCACTCGCTGATGATCTTCATGGATCCGCCCCAGCACACGCGGTACCGGAAGCTCGTGAGCCGGGTCTTCACGCCGCGCCACATCGCGGATCTCGAAGTCCGCGTGCGCGAGCTCGCCGCAGGGTTTCTCGACCCGTTCGTCGAGACCGACGAGTTCGACTACGTCGCCGACTTCGGTGCGCGCCTGCCGGTGATGGTGATCTCGGCGTTGCTCGGCGCCCCACGCGAGGACGAGGCGATGTTGCGCGAGTGGTCGGACGAGATGCTGCACATCGAGCCGGGCGAGATGCTCGGTGCACGTGCGACCGGCATCCGCAATGCGGAGCGGAACTACTGGCAGGCGCATGTCGACGAGCGTCGCGCACGGCCACGCGACGACCTCATGGGCGTGCTGATGACCACGGAACTCGAAGAGGCCGACGGCTCGACCGCGTGCTGACCGACGACGAGCTCCACGCGTTCTACGGGCTCCTGTCGGCAGCCGGCAACGAAACCGTCGCGCGCTTCCTCGGATGGTCGGCGACCGGGCTCGCGCAGTTCCCCGAGCAGCGTGCCGCCCTCGTCGCCGATCCGTCGTTGATCCCGAACGCGGTCGAGGAGATCCTGCGTTGGGAAGCGCCCTCGGCGATTCAAGGCCGCTGGACGACGACCGACGTGTCGCTGCACGACACCGTGATCCCCGAGGATTCGAAGGTCGCGTTGTTGACCGGTGCCGCGAACCGCGATCGAGCGCGCGTTCGTCGATCCCGACGTGGTCGACGTGCGGCGCGACATCCCGCGTCATGTCGCGTTCGGCTACGGCATCCACTTCTGCCTCGGTGCCGCGCTCGCGAGGCTCGAAGGCCGCGTCGCGCTCGAGGAGACGCTCGCGCGGTTCCCGACCTGGGAGGTCGACTACGAGCGGGCCGAGATGGTGCACACGAGCACCGTCCGCGGCTACGCGAAGTTGCCGATATCGACGCGGTGATGCAGCAGCTCGTGCGACGTGTGGATCGCGATCCACTCGACCGTGCGCGACTGCGGGCTGGGACAGTTGTAAATCCCGGTGCGTCGCCAGCCGGCGTCGTCGAGTCGGTCGAGCTCGTCGACGAGCGCGCGTGACACTTCGATGAGCTCGTCGACCACGACGTCGAGATCCTGCTCGTTGTAACGCTCTTCGACGGCGCGCTCGTCGCGTCGCATCGGCGCGAACACTGGTTCCTCCGCTGTTTGCGCCAGCAGCACGCGGTCGCGTTGCACGCGTAGCACGTCGCGCACGTGGCATGCGTACTCGAGCGCCGACCAGACGTCGGGTGCCGGGCGGCGGCGGAGGTCGTCTGTCTCGACACGTCGTAGGCGATCGACGAAGGCAGTCGTGTCGGCGCGGAGCCATGGGATGATCTCCGCGCGGCCCACGTCGTACGAGAACCCGCATCTCCGGCACACGTCACCGAGCGCTTCGTAGCCCACGAATGAGAACACGCGTTGATGCGGGCGAAACGACTCCGGCACGCCCGCGAATCGGTGCGCGCCGACCGTGAACATCGAGTCTTCGGGCGCGATGAATCCGATCTCCTCGAAGCCGGCCTTCGCGAACCACTCGCGCACCTTGACCGTCAGATCGGGCGGGCGGCGATGCCGGGTCCACACGACGGCTGCGCCGGGCGCGCAGAACATCGGCAGCAGGCGCACGGCGCGTTCGGTATCGGCATCGGTGATGTTGCCGAACACACCGCACGCAACCACGAGGTTCGCAGGGGTGGTCTGCTCGTATGGGGTCGACATGCCGGCGTCACCGACGACGACTTCGATCTTCGGCGGGAGGTTGAGGCGTGCCGTGAGCGCGAGATCGGGATCGAGCTCCACGACACAACCGTGCATGTCGCGCGCGCGCGGATGACCGTCGAGCGCGCCGGTGAGATCGCGCGCCTCGCCCGCGCACATGCTGATCACACCGATCGGACCGGTCGGCGCGGCGTCGAGCGCGTCGCGGAGGAATTGCTGCACGACGGCGAGCCGGCGCGACGAGCGGGCTTTCCGTCGTGTCGTACGCGCGGTGCCACTCGTGCCAGTCGAGAGCCATGAGCGAGAATATCGAGACGACAGCGCAGCGACCGGAGGGAGCGGAGCGTGGAGTCGACCCGGAGTCATCGAGACGACAGCGCAGCGTCCGGAGGGAGCGGAGCGTGGAGTCGACCCGGGATCATCGAGACGACAGCGCAGCGACCGGAGGGAGCGGAGCGTGGAGCCGACCCGGGATGATCGAGGCGACAGCGCAGCGACCGGAGGGAGCGGAGCGTGGAGTCGACCCGGGGTAATGCCATGACGTATCGCGTGATCCAGTGGGCGACCGGACTTGTCGGCAAGGAAGCGATTCTCGGGGTGCTCGCGCATCCCGAGCTCGAGCTGGTCGGCACGTGGGTGCACAGCGACGACAAGGTCGGCAAGGACGTCGGCGAGCTCGCTCGGCATCGGGCCGATCGGCGTGAAGGCGACGAACAGCATCGACGAGATCTGCGCGCTCGACGCCGACGCGGTCGTGTACGCGCCGGTGCTCGCCGTCGACGCGTGACGTCATCCGCCTGCTGGAGTCGGGCAAGAACGTCGTGACGCCGGTCGGATGGATCTATCCCGGCGACTCGCCGGGTGTCGCCGCGCTGCAGGCCGCGTGCATCGCCGGGAACGCGACGCTGCACGGCACCGGCATCAACCCGGGCGGCATCACCGAGCGCTTCCCGCTGATGCTCTCCGGCGTGTGCCGCAACGTGCGGCACGTGCGCGCCGAAGAGTTCTCCGACATCCGCAACTATCCGACCGAGATCGTCGTGCGCGACATCATGCTGTTCGGCAAGCCGCCCGACGAAGGTGCGAAGAGCTCGATGGTCGAGGTGCTCGGCGCACGGCTTCATGCAGTCGATCGACATGGTCGCGGCCGAGCTGGGCTGGACGCTCGACGCCGAGCGTCGCACGAAGCACGAGATGGCGGTCGCGACGCACGATCTCGACACGCCCGTCGGCGTGATCGAGAAGGGCACGGTCGCCGCGCAGCGATTCACGTGGGAAGGCACGGTCGACGGCACGACGGTGATCACCGTGCGCGTGAACTGGTTGATGGGCGACGAGGCGCTCGACCCGCCGTGGACGCTCGGCGAGCAGCGCTTCGAGGTCGCGCTCGACGCCGACCCGCCGGTGTCGTGCACGTTCCATGGCCTGCACCCGCCGGTCATCGGCGAGCACCCCGAGATCGGTCTCACCGGCCCGGCGATGCACTGCGTCAACGCGATCCCGTACGTCTGCGACGCCGAGCCCGGCATCAAGACGTACCTCGACCTCCCCCTGATCGCCGGCCGCGCCGCGCCGACCAGTGCGGCTACAGCGGGTCGAAGGGGATCGTGAATGCGGGGGCCTCGACTCCGCCGTCGACTTCGAAGATCTTGCCGGTGACGAACGACGACGCGGGCGACGCGAGATAGACGACCGCGGCCGCGATGTCGTCGGGCACGCCGACCCGCTGCATCGGCGTATTCCCCTCGAGTCGTTCGCGCACGCTGGGATCAGTAAGTACGTCCGCGAGCCCATCGGTCTCGACACCGCCGACCTCGATCGCGTTGACGCGCACCTTCGGGGCGAGCTCGGGCGCCATCGCGCGCGTCATCATCGAGAGCGCGGCCTTCGCGGTCGCGTACGCGGTGAAGCACGGCTGCACCATGCTCGCCGCGCGCGACGAGATGTTGACCACACTGCCCTCGCCCGCCGTGACCATGTGCGGCACCGCGAGCTTCGTCAACAAGAACGCGGACGTCACGTTGAACCGCAGCGCCGCCTCGAACGACCGCTCGCTCGTCTGCATCAACGGCCGTGGCAACCAGCCGCCGGCGTTGTTCACCAGCACGTCGATACGGCCCATCTCGCCGGCTGCGGCCGCCACCAAGCGCCTAGAGCTGCGCGGTCTCCGTGACGTCCGTCGGCACCGCGAGCGCTCGCCGCCCGAGCCGCGCGAACGTCGGCCGCGACCGCTTCGATGTCGGCCGCCGTGCGCGCCGCGCACACGACGTCGGCGCCGGCTTCCGCGAGCGCACGCGCGCACGCGGCGCCGATGCCCTTGCCCGCGCCCGTGACGATCGCGACCCGTCCGTCGAGCCGAAACGATCCATCACCACGACGGCGACCCTACTGTTGCGCCCGTGAGTGCGGCGTGCGACGTCCCCGGGCGTGTGTGGGGTGTCGTAGACGCACCCTCACACACGCCCGGCACGCCGCGGCGTGCAGTGCGGTCGACCGAGTCCGCGCCGAACCGCGCCGGCGCAGCTCGTCAGCCGGCCAGCGCCTTTTCGATCGAGCCGACGAGCTCGTCGTTCGCGGGCTCGACCAACGGTGAGAAGCGGGCGATCGTCTCGCCGTCGCGGCCTATCAGGAACTTCTCGAAGTTCCAGCGGATGTCGCCGGTGTGGCCTTCGCCGTCGGCTGCCTCCGTCAGCTGCTGGTACAGCGGGTGCCGCTCGTCTCCGTTGACCTCGATCTTCTCGGTCAACGGGAACTGCACGCCGTACGACGTGCTGCAGAACGTCTTGATCTCCTCGGCGGTGCCGGGCTCCTGCGCGCCGAACTGGTTGCACGGGATCCCGATCACCGAGAAACCCTGCGCGCCGAACCGCTCGTGCAGCGCCTCGAGCCCCTCGTACTGCGGCGTCAGGCCGCAGAACGACGCCACGTTGACGAGCAGCGAAACCTTCCCCTTCTGCTCGGCCAGCACTCCTGCGTCGCCGTCCAAGGACTTCAACGGAACGTCGTACACCGACATCGGCGGGCCCCTTTCCTCAGGTGGCTCCTCAGGTATCCCGCGCACACTATGCCGGGAGCATCTCTTCGAGCAGGTCGACGGACGCGAGCTGCGTGCACGCGGCCGTCGCGCGCCGCGTGCCGCCGAGCCCGACGTGCAACGGCTGCCACTTCGAGCCCATGCCTGCGGTCGACGTCGCCGCGACCCACGAGTAGATCGCGAACAGCTGGTACTGCTGCCACGCGTCGTCGAATGCGAGCGTGACACCCGCGTCGCCGAGCAACGCGCAGTAGCGCGGGAGCCATGCGCGTTCACCGACGTTGCGGACTTCGGCGGGGATCGAGTTGCACAACACATACGCCACGTCGCGCATGCCGGGCGAGTAGCCAACCATCGCCCAGTCGAGAAAGCCGGTGCGCCCACCGGGATACGCCTCGTCCACGAACAGGTTGCCGAGGTGCGGATCGCCGTGCACCAACGTGCGCGGTCGCCGATTCCACAAGGAGACGATGTCGGCCGTGCGTGCCAGGTAGATGTCGGCGATCCGGTGGAACGACTCGTCGAGGCGGTCGCCCAGGCTCTCGACGGCCATGCGCACGAACGTCGCGCCGCCGCCGGTGTCGCCCGTGCCGCGCGGCGCGAGCCACGCGAGGTCGCCGTCACTCTCGAAACGCGTCGACGCCCAGAACGGCGCGTGGAGCGCCGCGAGCTGTTCGACGATGTCGAGCGCACGAGTTGCGATGTCGTCGTCGGTGGGTGCCGGGAAACGGCAACCGCTCGCGACGAGATCTTCGAACACCATCACGTAGCGCTCGCCGTCGGTGTCGGAGAACAACGCGTGCGGGATGCGTACCGGGATCTCGGGCGCGAGGTCGCGGTAGAAGCGGGCCTCGTTCACTCCCATGCCAACCGACGCCACGAACTCGCGCTGGCGTTCGTCGAAGGGCGCGAGCTTCACGAACACTGTCGCGGGTACGTCGGCTGCGCCGTCGAGCGCGAACTGCGCGCGACCGGTCGTGCCGGAATGCCGGTCGACCAACGTTGCTTTCTCGACGTCGGTGTCGAGCGCCCACGCGAAGAAGTCGGCGGTCAGGTCGTCGACGTCGAGCGGCAGGCTCATCGGCAGCAGGTTAGGGGCGACGACCCGCCTGTGCCCGCTAGCTTCCGGACCTGTGACGGCACGCGTGAACCGCCAGATCGTCCTCGCCAAGCGCCCGGTCGGCACGGTGACCGAGTCGTGCTTCGAGACCGTCGAACGCGAAGTGCCGTCGCTCGGCGCAGGCGAGGCGTTGATCGAGATCCGTTACGTCGCCATCGATCCCACGATCCGCGGCTGGATCAACGAGCGCGGCAACTACATGCCCGGTGTCGCGATCGGCGAGCCCGTGCGCTCGAACGGCGTCGGCGTGGTCGTCGAGACCAACAACCCGGATGAGTATCCCCTCGGCGCCTCGTTCATGCACCTCACGGGCTGGCAGGAGTACTGCGTCGTCCAGTCGAATCCCTTCCCGCCGATCACGATGGTCCCGGAGGGCACCGAGCCGATCGATGTGCTCGGCGTGATGGGCAACACCGGCATCACGGCCTACGTGGGCGTCACGAAGGTTGCTCGGCCGGAGCCGGGCGAGACGTTCTGCGTGTCGAGCGCGGCGAGCAGCGTCGGTTCGATCGCGGGCCAGATCGCGAAGATGCGCGGTGCGCGCGTGATCGGGATCACCGGCTCGCCCGAGAAGTGCGCGTGGGTGACCGGCGAGCTCGGCTTCGATGCATGCATCGACTACAAGCGCGAAGACGTCGCCGCCCGCCTCAAGGAGCTCGCACCCGAGGGCGTTGACGTCTTCTTCGACAACGTCGGCGGCGCGCTGCTCGACACAGTGCTGCGGCGCATCGCGATGCACGCGCGCATCGTGCTGTGCGGTGACATCTCGACCTACAACTGCGACGGCGCCCCGGCGCCCCTCCACAACTTGCGATATGTCATGGGCCGGCGGGCGCGAATGGAGGGCTTCAACACGCTGGACCACTGGGACGGCTACGCGGGCGCCTCCGATCAGCTTGCGCGCTGGCTCGTCGATGGAACAATCGTGCACCGATTCCACGTGCTCGACGGCCTTGAACGCGCGCCTGAGGCGTTGCTGCGGTTGTTCGCCGGCGATCACCTGGGCAAGCTTGTGATACGCGTGAACGCGTCGGCTGAGTCAGCGGCGTCGGCGCATCGAGGAGGTTCGCAGTGAACGACACGTGGGCCGAAGTCGGCGACGGACGCAATGAGTTGGCCGACTTTCTCGAGACGCTGACGCCGGAGGAGTGGGACGCGCAAACGCTGTGCGACCAGTGGAAGGTGCGCGATGTCGTCGGCCATCTGATCGTCGGGTCCGGGAAGCTCGGATTCGGCAAGGTGCTCAGCGATCTCGCGAAGTCGGGTTTCAACATGAACAAGATGCTCGCTCGGACCGGTATCGAGAAGGGAAAGGAAGCACCCGACGAGCTGCTGGAGCAGTTTCACGCGCAGGCCGCGCTCACCTACACGCCGCCCATGACGAAACCGATGGACATGCTCGCCGACCTCGTGGTCCACACACAGGACATCCGGCGTGCGCTCGGCAAGCCGAAGGACATTCCGCAAGAGCGTCTCCGTGCCGTGCTCGACGAGATGAAGACGATCGGCTTCCTCGGCAACAAGAAGCGCATCGCGGGCCTGAAGCTCGGCGCGACCGACATGGTGTGGACGCACGGCGAGGGCCCCGATGTACGCGGCGCGGGCGAGGCGTTGCTGATGGCGATGTGCGGGCGCGCCGAAGCTGTCGACGAGCTGACCGGAGCCGGCGTCGAGACGCTCCGCAGCCGTATGCCGGCGGCGGCGTCGAACGCGTAGCCCTGCTATTGCGTTTCTTCGAGCTCGGTGATCGGGATCGCGCCGAATCCGAGCGGCGGCGCGGCGTCGGGCGCCGGGGCCGGTGTGTGGAACTTGGCGGCCGGGTCGGGCGCGCGCCAGTGCTGCCGAGGGAGCTGCACGCGGAACGTCGCCCCCTCGCCGGGCGCAGTGACGACCGACGCCGATCCGCCATGTGCCTCCGCGATCGCGGCGACGATCGCGAGTCCGAGCCCGGTACCGCCGCTCGCGCGTGTTCGCGATGCGTCCGAACGCCAGAACCTTTCGAACACACGATTCGCATCGTCGGTGGCCATGCCCGGGCCTTCGTCACGAACTTCTACGACCGCGTCGGTGTCGTTGCCGGTGACCCCGACGTAGACAGGCGTGTCGGGAGGCGTGTGGCGGACGGCGTTCTGCAAAAGGTTCGCCATCACCTGACGCAGCCGCGCCTGGTCGCCCGGAACGACGACCGCGCCGGTGGGTGCGAACGTGATCGAACGACCGGGGGCGACCGTTCGGGCGTCGTCGACCGCGTCCGCAGCGATGCGCGTCAGGTCGACGGGCGCGCGTTCGAGCGGACGACCTTGGTCGAGACGCGCGAGCAGGAGCAGGTCGTCGACAAGCACGCCCATCCGGTCGGCCTCTTCTTCGATGCGCCGCATGGCCTTGGCGAGATCTCCCGGCCGTTCGGCGGCGCCGCGCCGGAACAACTCCGCATAGCCGCGGATCGACGTCAGCGGCGTGCGCAGCTCGTGCGACGCGTCACCGACGAATCGGCGGAGCCTCGCTTCGGACGCGGCGCGCTCGTCGAAGGCTTGTTCGATCTGCGCGAGCATCTGGTTGAGCGCGATCCCGAGCTGGCCGACCTCGGTGCTCTCGTCGGGGACATCGACACGGCGCGAGAGGTCACCCGCCGCGATCGCACCCGCGGTCGCTTGCATCTGGGCGAGCGGTCGCAGCCCGAGCTTGATCACCCACCACGCGAGCATTGCGAGCGCGAGCAGGACCACGGCCGCGACGGCGAGCTCGACCGAGAGCAACCGGTGCAGGGTCTGGTCGGCGTCTTTCATCGAGAGGGCGACAACGAGCACACCGCCGTCCGCCGTGACGCGAGACGCGCCGCGAAAGTGTGGATCATGCGTCACGAAGCGCTCACCGACCTGGATGCGCGACGGGAACTGCGGCAGCTCGTTCTGCTCGTAGTTCTGCCGGTAATCCCACGATCGCGGCCCGAACGTGAAGCCGCTCGCGGTTTGCCACTCGGCAGCCGTGCCGGCAGGAACCGCGGGAGGCGGATACCGACCGTTCTGGAACAGCTGGGTCGGCTCCACATTCAACGCTTGGAGCAGTTGGCGATCGCGCTGGTTGACGAGCGAATCGCCGACCTCGCGGTAGGTCACGACACCCGCGATGCCCAGGCCGAGCGCCGCGAGCGCGACGAGGCCGATCAGGAGACGCGTGCGAAGCGTCAACGGATCAACTCTCGGGTGGTGTGCGCAATGTGTATCCGACGCCGCGAATTGTATGGATCAGCGGCGCGCCCAGCTTGTCGATCTTCTTGCGCAGGTAGCTGATGTAGGTCTCGACGACGTTTGCATCGCCGTCGAAGTCGTACTCCCAGACGTGATCGAGGATCTGCGACTTCGAAAGCGCCCGGCGTGCGTTGAGCATCATGTACCGGAGCAGCTTGTACTCGGTCGGCGTCAGCTCGATCCGTGTGCGGCCGCGCCACACCTCGTGCGTGTCGTCGTCGAGCTCGAGATCGGCGAAGGCGAGCCGGGCCGAGGCGTCGCCGTTGGTCGCGCCGGTACGGCGCAACACGGCGCGCACGCGGGCGACCAGCTCCTCGAGGCTGAACGGCTTGGTCACGTAGTCGTCGCCGCCGACGGTCAGGCCCTTGACCTTCTCCTCGGTGGAGTCGCGCGCGGTCAGGAACACGACCGGTACGTGACGGCCGTCGGCGCGTAGGCGTTGCACGACCTGGAAGCCGTCGCGGTCCGGCAGCATGATGTCGAGCACCATGAGGTCGGGCCGGAAGTTCTCGGCGGCGCGCAACGCGTCGGTGCCGGTGCTGGCCACCTCGACGTCGAAGCCTTCGTAACGCAGGGCAGTGGCGACGAGGTCGGTGATGTTCGACTCGTCGTCGACCACGAGAACACGGGTGTCGCTCACTGGGCCATGATGGCAGGAACCACTGTGCGGGAGCTGTGGACACCCTGAGGAATTCTCTCAGCGCTCCCGAGGTCGTATCCCCAGGCCGATCCCAGACTCGTTGTCGATGATGCCGGCCGAGCTCTGCGAGCGGCGGGGGTGAAGGGGAGTCATCATGGCGGGACGCCGGGTTGCCGTGTCGTTGACGATCGCCTCGGTGATCGGGGGAGGCATCGCCGGGGTGTATCTCGGCGTGCCCGGGCTCTCGGGCGCGTCGACGAACACCTCGCAGCAGGCGACGCTACAGCAGAATCAGGGCCGCGGATCCGCCGGCTCCCGCTCGGATGCGTTCGACGCCGCGGCCAAAGCGCTCGGCACCACGACCGACGAGCTGCGCCAGCGACTCTCCGACGGCAAGACGACGATCGCCGACATCGCACGCGAGAAGAACATCGACGTGAACACGGTGATCGACGCGATCGCGGCCGTGCAGCGCGACCGCATCGAAGATTTCGTCAACAACCCCCTGCCGACGCGCGATCACACGCCCGGCCCGGGTGCCGGACCCGGTGGGGCGCCGGGACGCGGGCCCGGGCCGGGTGTCGGCTTCGGGTTCGGCGCTGTCAACCTCGATGCCGCGGCGAAGGCGCTCGGCATCACGACCGACGAGCTGCGCACCGACCTGCGCAAGGGCACATCCATCGCCGGCGTCGCCAAGGACAAGGGCGTCGCGGTCGACAGCGTGATCGACGCGATGGTCGGTGCCGCGCAATCGGCGATCGACCAGGCGCAAACCGCCGGCAAGATCACCGCCGACCAGGCCACCCGCCTGAAGGACGGCCTCAAGGACCGCATCACCGCGCTGGTCAACGGCACGTTCCGCGCGCCCCGGCCCGGTCGGGGCGGCTTCGGCCCGGGCGGTCATCCCGGTCCCTGACCGACCGGTACCGCGCCGTTCACGACGCCGATCACCGGCAGACGTTCACCGCCAACCGAACATCGCGCGCACGGTTTCCACCGCTCGCGGCGAACCGTCGACGATCGCGAGCGCGCCTCGCGCGCACGCGTCGTCGAAGGTGAGCACGCCTTGGCGGAGCCACGCCGCGATCCCCGCCGATCCGCGTACGGTGACGTCGGCGCGATCGGGCGCACCTTCCTCGACGGTCACGCGTGAGATCTGCGGTCCCGGCCTCGCGGGCGCGACGCGCATCGTGAACGCTCCCTCGTCGAGCACGAGATGCACGACGAACGCGCGCCTCGGTAGCGCCTCCACGAGCACCAGCGTCTTCAAGCCGTGAGGCAGCAGGTGCGGCTGCAGCGGCTGTTCATCGGTCGGCATGTCGAGGTACGGGATGCCGAAGCGCGCGAGCTCGTAGATCACCGGTTCGAGCCCGCGTCCGCGCTCTGTCAGCTCGTAGACGGTGCGCGCCGCTGGTGGCGGCAGGTCGGTGCGTTGCACGATGCCCGCGCGACGCAGGTCGCGCAGACGCTGCGCGAGCAGCGCGGGAGCGATGCCTTCGAGGTGCGCGGCGGAGATCTGAATAGCGCATTGGCCCGACACAAAGCTCGCGCACGATCAGCATCGTCCAACGTTCGCCGAGCACGTCGAGGGCGCGCGCGAGCGGGCAGAACTGCGCGTAGCTGCGTCGCTTCTGTTCCGTGCTCGCCACAGTCAGAAGGGTAGTACGAAAAGTTCACTTGTCTGCTTCATAATTCGTCACTACGGTCACCCGCGGCGAGGAACCGACTGGACAACGAGGAGCCCGAATGCCCGAACGCAAGGAATACGCACCGGGGACGCCGAGCTGGGTCGATCTGCAGACCACCGATCAAGCCGCGGCCAAGACGTTCTACGGCGAGCTACTGGGGTGGAGCTACGACGACCAACCGGTCGACGAGGCGAACGGCGTCTTCTACTCGATGGCGAAGGTCAAGGGCCACGACGTCGCCGCGATCGCGCCCATGCCGCCGGGAGGTGGTGATGTGCCGCCGCACTGGAACACTTACGTGACGGTGACCGACGTCGACGCGACGACTGCGCTGGTCGACAAGGCTGGGGGCACCGTGATCGCGCCGCCGTTCGACGTACTCGACGCAGGCCGCATGTCGGTGCTCCAGGACCCGACCGGCGCGTTCATCAACACGTGGCAGGCGAAGAACAGCATCGGTGCGACACTCGTGAACGAGACGGGCGCGTTCGGATGGAACGAGCTGCTCACGCCCGACGTGCCGAAAGCCGCGGCGTTCTACAACAAGCTCTTCGGCTGGGAGGCCAACACGCTCGAGATGCCGGGCATGGAGTACACAGAGCTCAAGCTCAACGGCGAGCCGGTTGCGCGGCGCGACGCCGCCCCCGATGCCGGGCATTCCGGCGTCGTGGCAGGTCTACTTCCAGGTTGACGACACGGACGCGTCGGTCGAGACGGCGACGAAGCTCGGTGGCTCGGTGATGTCGCCGCCGGTCGACATCCCGCCCGGTCGCTTCGCAGTGCTCGCCGACCCGCAAGGTGCGGTGTTCCACGTCATCAAGATGAACCCGACGTAGACGCTGGTACGATGCTCGGCGTGACGTACGAGCGTGCGCAGCGATTTTGTTGCCCCCGGGCCCTGAGTGGGCGCCGCGGGGCACGCGCGCACTGACGCTCGGCTCCGTCTCGGCGTCGCCGGCCCGGGGGTCAGCACCCCGCCGCTGCGATGCCGAAGGAGCTCTCGTCATGTCCGATCATCTGCTCTCGTCCGGTGAGGTCGCGCGCGCATTGGCCGTGCGCGACCTCACCGATTCGCGTGAAGGCCGGCACGCAATGCAACAACTGGTCGACGGTGTCGTCGCCGCGCTGACGCGCGTGTGGCGTTGCGACACGCTCGTGTACCGAGGACCGCGCATCGTCGACGTCGCGCAGAACTACGACGTGCTCGGGTACGAACCCGACGCGATCACTCGGGACGCGAGGTATACGCGTTATGTCGCGCCGGGTGAGATGTTGCGCAGCCACACCTCGACGCTCGTGCCCGCGGCGTTGCGCACGATCGGCGGCAACGCCGACGACGTGTTGGTCGCGTGTCCCGGCATCGTGTACCGGCGCGACGCCATCGATTGCCTGCACACGAGCATGCCGCATCAACTCGACGTGTGGCGCGTCTGCCGGGATCGTGTCGTCACGAGCGGCGATCTCGAGGAGATGATCGAGATCATCGTGCGGGCGGTGCTCCCGGGTGCGGACTGGCGCTGCGAACCGCGTGTGCATCCGTACACGACCGAGGGCTTGCAGGTCGAGGTCGAGAACGGCGGGGAGTGGGTCGAGATCGGCGAGTGCGGACTGGCGGGTGCACACGTGCTGCGCGGGGCGGGCCTCGGCGACCGCTGGTCGGGCCTGGCGATCGGGTTGGGGCTCGACCGGTTGTTGATGCTGCGCAAGGGCATCGCCGACATCCGGTTGTTGCGCGCGAGCGACCCGCGCGTCGCCGCGCAGATGCCGCGATCTCTCGGTGTACCGCCCGGTCTCGAACCGGCCCGCAATGGTGCGCGATCTCTCGATTGCAGTGGCCGAGGACCTGGATGCGGAGCTGCTCGGCGACCGTGTGCGGGAGGCCCTCGGCCCCGACGCCGACTGTGTCGAGGCCGTGATCGTGCTGTCGGAGACTCCGGGCCGCGACGTGCCCGCGGCTCGCGCGCGAACGCCTCGGGCTTCGAGCCGGGCAGAAGAACGTGCTGTTGCGCGTCGTGCTCCGATCGGTCGAACGCACGCTGACCCGGGAGGAAGCCAACGACGTGCGCGAGCGCGTGTTCACGGCCGTGCACGCCGGCACGTGAGGGGCGTCAATAGGGGGTCGTCTTCCGACCCCCTATTGACGCCCCCCGGTCAGCTCAGGTTGCGGCGTACGACCTTGCCGGTCGCGTTGCGGGGAAGCTCGTCGACGAACTCGACCTCCCGTGGCACCTTGTAGCGCGCGAGGTTCGCGCGCACGACGGTGCGCACGTCGTCGGCGGTGAGGGTCGCGCTCGCGCTCGGTACGACGAACGCCTTGAGCCGCTGGCCGTATTCGTCGTCGTCGACGCCGATCACGGCCGCTTCGACGACGTCGGGGTGGCGGGCGATGACGTCTTCGACCTCGGACGGGAAGACGTTCTCGCCGCCCGACACGATCATGTCGTCGTCGCGGCCGTCGACGAAAAGGCGGCCGTCGCCGTCGAAGTGACCAATGTCGCCGGTGTGCATGAAGCCGTCGACCACTGCGCGGGTCGCGCCATCGGTGTAGCCGTCGAAGGCGAGCGGACCGCGCACGAAGATGCGCCCGGTCTCGCCGCGGGCGACCTCGCGGTAGGCGTCGTCGAGGAGTCGTACCGAGATGCCACGCGGTGGTCGGCCGGCGGTCGAAGGAGCCGCCCGCAGATCGGCCGGCGCCGCGACCGAAACCGCGCCGACCTCGGTCGAGCCGTAGAGGTTGTACAGCACGTCGCCGAATCGGTCCATGAACCGCGTGGCGAGGTCGCCGGGCAGTGCCGAGCCCGACAGCGGCACGAACCGTAACGACGAAGTGTCGTGGCACGCGCAGACGTCGGCGGGAAGCTCGAGGATGCGTAGCAACATCACCGGCACCGCCGCGAGCATTTCCGCGCGGTGACGCGCGATCAACGCCAGTGTGCGTTCAGGGTCGAAGCGCCGGTCGAGCACCATCGTGTCGCCGAGCAACAGGCTCAGGATCGAGTTCGACAAGCCCCACGAGTGGAAGCACGGCGCCGCGATCACCGCGGTCTCGCGCGAGCGGTACGGCAAGCGCTCGAGCAAGCCGAGTCCGGCGCCCGGGTCGGCCGCGTGCCCTTGCCACGCGCCCTTCGGCGTACCCGTGGTGCCCGACGTGAGAATGATCGTCCCGGCCTCGGCGACCGGCCGCGGCGGCCAGCGCGCCCACCGCAGTACTGCATGATCAGGTCGTCGACGCTCGCCGGAAGGCGGTCGATCCCGGAACTCGCATCGACCCACGCAAGTAGCCGCGTCGCGGCGCCGGTGCTCGCCGCGGGGCTCGAGAACTCCTCGTCGTGCACGAGCACGCGCGCGTGCTCGCGGTTCATCACGTCCTCGAGCTGGGGCGCCGAGAAGCCCGTGTTGAGGAACAGCACGTTGACGCCGAGCTTCGCGAGCGCGCCGGTGACGTCGAAGAAGTACCTGTGATTGCGGCACAGCACGCCGACGGTGTCGCCCGCGCCGACCCCGTTCGCCATCAGGCCGCGTGCGAGCGCGGCGGTGCGGTGTTCGAGCTCGGCGAATGTGATCGGTCCGCGCTCGTCGACGATCGCGACGCGTGTGTCGTATCGCGCCGCGCTGATGGCGAACACCGTGGCGAGGCTCTGACCCCAGTGCCGGATGGCGCCTGCCATCCGCAGCACGCGGCTTGGCGGCTCCGGGTGCAGCACACCCGTACGGCCGAGCACCGCAGTCGCGCGCGCAACATCTGCCAGCCGGCCGAAGGTGCTCACCGGGCCGATGCTACGAGCCGGGGATGTTCTGGAGATCGGTGAGCGGCTTCCAGTCGCCGTTGGGCTTGATCGTGGGATCGAACGCCGAGAGGCGGAACGTGTCGGCTATGTCGTACTTGCCCTTGGTCAGCGAGTTGTACTGGCCGCCGCCGTAGTCCGTGATCGGGCCGTAGTTGTCGACGGTGCTCTGCCAGTTGGTGTTGTTGAGGTTGGGGCCGACCTTCGTGGCGATCTCTTCGAAGAGCCCGATCATCTCGCAGGCGTCGTTGATCGCGTTGTGCAGGTCGTCGCGCTTGCCGTCGATGTCGGGCAGGACGTCGTTGGTCTTCGGCGCGACCCTGCCCGTCTCCTTGCCCCAGATGTCGGCGCAGTGCTTCCAGTTGGGACTGGCGTCGTACTCGGCGGCGCTCGGCCCGGTCGCGGTGAGGATGCCGTCGTAGGGGTTCGGCGTCACGCCCGACTTCTGCTCGTCGCGCCCGTAGTCGATCACCGTGCCCACATCGGTGACGAGCTGCACGTCCGGCATCTGCTTCTTCACCTTCTCGACGAACTGGTTGTCGGCGACCTCAGTGCCGGTGATCCAGATCGCATTCGTGCCTTCGTTCTTCCACCGCTCGATGAACCCGTCGAGCTGCGTCTGCGCCGCGGTCGTGTCGGCGCCCGCAATCTGCAAGATCGCAGCCGTACCCGTCTCGACGCCGAGCTCTTGCAGCGCGGGCTCGACCGCCTTCTTGACGATGTTCGCGCTCGACGTCTCACCGAGGATGCCGACCTTCTTGCCGTTGAGCGTGCCTTGGCTCTTCAGCAGGCCGGTCAGCACCTTGACGATCCGCTCCGGTACGGTGCCGGGATAGATGATCAGGCCGCCGGGAGCCTTGTTGATGATCTCCTGCGTCAGCATGTACGCGAACAGGATCGTCTTGTGGTTCTTCGCTACGCATGTCTGGGTGTTGCCCGACGGGTCGAACAGGTTGCCCAGCACCGCGAACACCTTCTCGTCGTCGGTGAAGTGCGTGCAGACCGATGCCAGACGTTGGGCGTCGGGTATCGGGCAGAAGTTGTCGAACGTCGGAACGATCTTGCGGCCGTTGATCCCGCCCCGGTCGTTGATGTCCTTGATGAACGCGTTGTAATTGTCTTCTTGGTTGACGCGCGTCATGTCGACGAACTGCGCGATGCACTTGAAGTCCGTCAGCGGGATCCCGATCTTGATCGAGTCCGCGGTAACGCCGGTGCCGAGCTCGGTCGACTGGCTGGCGGGCGTGGTGCTGTTCGTCGACGCGCCCTTCTTGTTGTCACTGCCGCACGCGACGAGTGCGAGCATCGCAACGACGAGCACGCCTATGAGCGCGAGACGCCTGACGCACATGGCAACCCCCCTGGCTTACAACCGACTCCCGGACTGTAAGCCGTAGCATCGCTCCGTGGCGACTACCAGGGTGAAGGAGGCGACAGCAGCGACCGGAGGGGAGCGGAGCGCGGAGCCGACCAATCGAGAACGAGATCTCGTGGGGCATCCTTCCCGAGGGCTGCCTCGCACGTATCGTCGTCTGCTCACCACACTTCGACGACGCCGCGCTCGGAGCTGCGCACCTGCTGTTCGCGCATCCGGGGACGACGGTCGTGACGGTGTTCGGCGGTCCGCCCACGCGCTATCCCGATCCGCCGACCGAGTGGGACGCACTCGGCGGCTTCCGTACCGGCGACGACGTCGTCGCGTCGCGCCGCGAAGAGGATCGCGCCGCGATGACGGTGCTCGGGGCGCGGCCGGTGTGGCTCGAGTTCGTCGACCACCAGTACCTCGACCGCGTGACGAGCGGTCGGATGCGAAGGAGATCGCGGTCGCGCTCGAGGCCGCGCTCGACGACCGCGACCCCGACGGCGGTGTTCCTTCCGATGGGTCTCGCCAACCCCGATCACGTGGCGACGCACGACGCGGGGATGCTGCTCGCGTCGCGCCGGGAAGACATCACGTGGTTCTGTTACGAGGACAGTGGCTACAAGCACATCCCGGGGATGCTCGCGTGGCGGGTGACGAAGCTGTTCGCGACCGAGCTCTGGCCGACGCCGATGGCGGTTCCGGTCATCGTCGACCATGCGCGCAAGCGCGCCGCGATCGAGTGCTACCGGTCGCAACTCGCGCCGTTGAACCGCGACCATGCGCTCGCGGCGCGCATCGGCGGTAGCGTGCCCGAGCAGTTCTGGATCTTGGCGTCGCCGCCTCCCGGTTGGGAGCGAATGCGGGACATGTGAGACGACAGCGAAGCGACCGAAGGGAGCGGAGCGTGGGTGTCGATCCGGGAAAGGTGATCCTCGCCGCGCTCGGGGCGTCAATAGGGGGTCGTTTTCCGACCCTCACTGGCGCCCCGGCACGCTCGGGGGTGCGTGACCTGCGAGGCGACCGCAGGGGCGCGGAGCGTGGAGTCGATCCAAGGAGCGTGTGACGATGACGAAGCTGTCTGCCGAGGCCCCCGCGACGTTGCCCGTGCCGAGGCTTCCGGCCGACGCCGCCCTCGACGAGATCGAGGCCGCGCTCCGCGAGGCGGGCTGTGCGGTCGTCGAACGGCTCGTACCCGACGCGCTCATCGATCGCGTGTACTCGGAGCTCGAGCCGTACCTGTTGGCGACGGCGCCGGGCGGCGACGAGTTCACGGGCTTCCGTACGCGCCGCACGGGTTCGTTGCTCGCGCGGTCGGTCGGATTTCGCGATCTCGCCGCGCACCCGGTCGTCCTCGGTGCGCTCGATCGCGTGCTCGGCGATCATGCGACCACGTACCAGCTGCACCTCACGCAGGTCATCGACATCGGTCCGGGTGAGCCGGCGCAGCTCGTGCATCGCGACCAATGGGCGTTCGACTTCTTCCCGTTCCCGTCGGGGTTCGAGGTCGAATGCCACACGATGTGGGCGATGAACGACTTCACCGAGGAGAACGGTGCGACGCGCGTGATCCCGGGAAGCCATCGGTGGGACGACAAGCTGCGGCCATCAGTCGACGAGACGATCCCGGCCGAGATGCCGAAGGGCTCGGTGCTGCTGTACGTCGGCTCGCTGTATCACTGCGGCGGCCCGAACCGATCGGACGCGCCGCGGCGCGGTGTCAACGTCGGCTACACACTGTCGTGGTTGCGCCAAGAGGAGAACCAGTACCTCGCGTGCCCGCCCGAGGTCGCGCGCGACCTCCCCGAGGAACTCGCGCGGCTGGCCGGCTACCGAGCGCGGGGCGTACGCGCTCGGCTACTTCGGTGATCTCCAGGATCCACTCGACGCGGTGCGCGGGGTCTCCGCCGAGGGCGCGCAGTTCTTCCACACGCGCTGATCCGAGGTCGACGACGGCCTTGCCGCGGCTCGGTGTCGTCCCCGGGGGCCGATCGTGCTACGTATCCGCGAGCCGGGCGTGGATCCAGTCGACGATGCCGGTGAGGTAGTCGGCCGGCGTCGACGGGTCGGTGTTGGTCAGGCCGACTCGCGTTGTCACGACGTGCAGCGAGCAGTCGGGTGTGCCGTCGTTGTCGACGCAAACCGGGTAGTTCAGCGAGCGGCTCGTCGCGCCTTGCGCGGCGATCGCTCGTCGGAGCGGTTCGTGGATGCAGTCGGTGAGCCCGAGGGTGACGTGCGAGCCGTCGCGCAGCGGGCAGCTGATCGGCGGCGATCCGCAGGTGTTCGAATCGCCATGGTTCCAGATGTGGAGCAACGGAACCGTGAGCCGGCCGCTCGACACGAGCTTGTCGACCTCGTTGTCGGGGTTCGCGAGATCGGCATTGACGCGCGCGGCGATCGCGGCGACGCGATTCGGGTCGTTGTTGTCGGTGCAGTAGCCAGCGGCGTAGGCCGCCGCGAACGCTTCGGCGTTGACGAGGCTCGCGTCACCGACCACTCCCGCCGGCGCGATTCCTTGTTGCTGCATCGCCCACGCGACGCCGTACGCGCCCGCGGATCCGGCGCTGGTGCCGTGCAGGAACGTCTTGGTCGTCGGGTAGTGGCTCTGCGCGTACTCGACGGCGGCCTTGACCTCGTAGACCCCGTTGGTCGTGCGTGCCCTGCCGTCGGGCGTGGTGTTCGGGTTGTGCGGGTCGTTCGAGTTCGTGCCCGCGTACACGTCGTGGCTGCAGTACGAGACCGCAAGCGTGCGGAAGCCGGCCGGGTCGCTCCGGATGCTCCCGAGCAGCCCGTCGTTCGTGAGGTGGGTGCGCAACGAGACGGCAGACTCCTCGACCTTCTGACCGTTCCCCGGCACGGGCTCGCCTTGCGCATCGAAGTAACCCGCGCCGCCGCCGTGCATGAACACCCACAGCGGACGCGCGGCGGTCGCCGACGAACCGATCTTCGTGCCGATCACGAACGTCTGGTAGCCGCTCACCGCGCACGGATAGGCAGTGTTGCGGTAGTAGTCGTACCGCCAGCCGCCGCTCGTGCTCGTGCTCACCAGCGTGATCGACGCGGTGTCGCCGGGCAGCGCCAGCAGGTTGCACGCACCGAGCACGACGGCCGCGCCCAGCACGGCGACACACCTTCGCAGCATGCGCATGGACGTCTCCCTCGGCTCGGCCGGCCCGCGCCGGCGACATCATGCACCGCGACGACACTGTGGTGCCCGTACCGGCCGCGCGCTTTACATTCCCCTGACATCTGCACGGTGGTGCGCACCCGGTTCGCTCTTTAGGATCGCCGGCATGCGCCGCCTCGCCTTCTTGCTGTTGCTGCTGCCGCTCGTCGCCGCGAAGTGCCCGGCGCCGAATCCCGGCCCGGATGGGCTGTATCTCGGCAAACAGACCAACATCGCCCCTGTCGTCACGCCCAAGAACCAGCCGGTGACGTGGGGGAGCGCGCCGGTCATCGACGCGCACTACGGCGGCACGTTGTACCAGGACACGTCGCTCGAGACGCAGGATCCGCGTCCCGCGCTGCTGCCCGGGAGCCGTGAGCCGTTGCGGCTCTGGGTCGCCGACCCCAACAACGGCGTCACCAATCGTCCGGCGATCCTCTGGGTCCACGGCGGCGGGTTCGCGGTCGGGATCGACTCGATGTACAACCTCGCGAACACGAGCGGCAAGGAGTACGCACAGCGCGGCTATGTGAGCTTCTCCGTCGAGTACCGGATCGACACGACGTTGGTCGGCACGCAGCACGGCGATCGCCGCCCGCCGAGCCTGTGCCAGTGGGTGCAGGACAACGTGAACACGTCGGATCCGGTGTGGCTCGCACGCTACGAGCAATGCAAGGCCGACATCCTCGCGGCGCAACACGACGTGCAGGCTGCCGTGCGCTTCATCCACGCGCACGCGACGCAGTACGGGATCGATCCCGACGAGGTCGCGGTCGGCGGGTTTTCGGCGGGGGCGGTGACCGCGGTCAACCTCGCGTATCGCAGCGACGACGTCGGTACTGTGAGCTACTTCAGCGGTGACACGCCTTCCGCGGCGCAGTCGGTGGTGCAGGCCGCGTTCGGCGCGTCGGGGTGCGCGTACCCCGACAACGTCAACGGCGGCGCGCCGACGTACATCGGAGCGGGCGACGCGCCGGTGTCGTTGATCCACTCGAAGGGCGACGGTGCTGTGCCCTATTCGTGCGCGGCGGTCACCGTCAAGACCGCGCGTGCGATCGGGCTCGTCGCGGAGCTCACGTCGTACTGCAACGAGTCGGGACACGCCGAGGTCTTGTACCAGGCGCACAAGGACGACACCGACGAACAATGGACGACGTTCCTCGCGCGTGAGCTCAAGATCTACACCGGCATGCGCCCGCCGAGCAGCGACCCCACCTGCGATCAGCTCTGACGCTCCTCGCGGGTCGCCGGCGTAGGGATCGCGTCAGCCGTCGATCTCGCCGCGAGCTTGCGCAGCATGCTCATGTTGCGGCTCGTGCTGTTGTTCTCGCCGACGACCGCGGCCCAGTCCTTCTTCTTCAGCCTGGAGTCGGTCGACCTGCCGCGCATCTTCCAGTGCACGTCGCGACCGCGCACGATCAGCGTGTCGAAGTTGTTGGACAGCTGCTCGAGTCGCCGCCTGGTCGTCGCGTTCGGCGCCGCCTTGAGGAACGTGACGAAGTACGTGTCGCCGCTCGCGAGCGGGAACGGGTTGACGTTCACGGTCCTCTGTAGCTCGGTCGCCGAGCGTACGAACGTCGTGATCTCGAACCCGAACTCCTTCTCGAGGCGACGTTCGATCGCCTTCTCGAGGCTGGCGCGCGGGCCGGTCGCGTCGAAGACGACGTTGCCGCTGTTGATGTGGGTCCAGACGTTTGCGAACCCGGCGTCTTCGAACAGCTCGACGAGCCGCGGCATCTTGACCGTGCGCTTGCCGAGGTTCACGGCCCGCAGGAACGCGACGCGTGTGGTCATGGGAGCACCTCGGCCGGCGGGCCCGTGCAGAAAAAGCCCGTGCAGAAAAAGCCCGTGCAGAAAAAGCCCGTGCAGAAAAAGCCCGTGCAGAAAAAGCCCGTGCAGAAAAAGAACGTGTCGTCGGCGGGCCGCACGGCGACATCCCAGTGCAGGTCTCGAAGCCGCGCCTCGAGGTCGGCCGGACGCCAGCTCGCCGAGCTCATGAGTGGACCTCGGATTATCACGAGCCCGGCAGGCGGCGCACGTGCTTCGGGGCGCGTCGACCGGGCGCCGGTGGTGCCAGCACCCCGCCGGCCGTGAGGGGAGCGCTCTCGCCGCGCTCGGCCGCGCCCCGTACGGTGACCGGGTGAGGAGCCGCGCGGGGGAAGCCGTCGCGTCGTGGGCGCGCGCCGATCGCCGCGCCCGCTGGCGGTCGCTGACGGTCATCGCGTTAGTTGCCGCTGTGACCGGAGGTTTCGCGCTCGCGTCGCTCGCGGGCGCGCGCCGCACCTATACGGCGTTCGCGCGCCTGCGGTCGACGACGAACGCACCCGACGCCATCGTGTTCCCGAGCCAGGTCGGCAAGTTCCATCCTGACTGGTCCAAACTCGAGGCCGCACCCGAGGTCGAGACGCTCGCCAAGTGGTATCTGCTGTTCGGCCTGATTCCCAGCGATCCCGAAGAAAGCACCTTCTTCGGGTCGGTCGACGGTACATGGGGCACGAAGGTCGACCGGCCGGTCGTGAAGCAGGGTCGCATGTACGACCGGGATGCGCCCGACGAGATAGTGGTCGACGAGGATGCGGCGAAGCAGGCGGACCTGCATGTCGGCTCGGTCGTTCCCTTCCATGCCTACGCGCCAGGACAGGACGACACAACGGGCGCACCACCAGCCGGCGCCGAGATCCGGTTCCGTGTCGTCGGCATCGTCCGCGCGACGCCACAGTTCTTGCTCACGCCGATGGCGATGCTCTCGCCGGGCGTCCTCACCGCGCACGGCGACGACGTGTTCTGGATCGAGAACGGTTTCGTGCGGTTGCGGCCCGGAGCAGGAGGCATCGCGGCGCTGCAAACCGACGCCAACCGGTTGCTCGGGACGGGAACACCCGTGCTCGATCTGCACGCCGCGCAACGGCGCGTCGACACGACGACGAACGTCGAGCAATCGGCACTCGTCTTGATCGCTGTCGCGATCGCGGCCGCCGCGCTCGTCCTCGTCGGGCAGATGCTGGCGCGTTCGGCGGCGACGATCCGCAGCGACGCGCCCGTGTTGCGTGCGATCGGAATGACACCGCGCCAGCTCGCCATGGCGGGTGCGCGTGCGCACGTGTTCGTGGTGCTCGGTGCCGGCGTCGGCGTGTTCGTCATGGCCGTGATCGCGTCGCGCTGGTTCCCCGTCGGGATGGCCGGGCGTGTCGACCCGTCGCGCGGAACGCACGTCGACTGGCTCGTGCTCGCGCCGGGTGCGCTCCTCGCGGGTGCGCTCATGTTCGGGTCGGCCTATGTGATCGCGGCGCGGGCGGCCCGGCCCGAGCGGTCGCGCAGTGTCGGCGCACGCAACACGGTGCTCGGTCACGTCCGCCGCACGACACCGCTTCCGGTCGGGGTCGGGGCCACGATGGCGTTCGATCAGCGGCGCGGGCGGGTCGACGTCGCGGTGCGACCCGCGGTCGTCGGCGCGATCGTCGGCGTGCTCGGTGTCGTCAGCGCGCTCACCATCGATCACGGCCTGCGCGACACGCTTGCGCACCCGGAGCGGGCGGGCGTGACGTGGCAGGCGACGATCACGCCCCAAGTGCACGACTACGACACGACCACCCGTCGCGGACTCAAGCCGGAAGTGCTTGCGCGTGCCGCCGGCGTCAAAGGTGTGCGCGCGGTCGCCGACGTCGATCGTCTGGTCATCGACGTCAACGGTGTCGGTGTCCCGGGCTTCACGCTGCGCCCACCGGCAGGCGACTCGTTGCAGATCTCGCTCGCGAGCCTCTCGGGGCGCGCGCCGGCGAAACCCGACGAAGCCGCGATCGGGCCGTCGACGATGAAGGCGCTGCACGTCAACATCGGCGACGTGGTGACCGTGGGCCCGCGACATGCCCAGGTGCGCCTGGTCGGCCGCGCACTGTTCCCGACTGATGTGCACTCGACGTTCGACGAGGGCATCTGGCTCACCGCGGCCGGGTGGGACGCCGCCGTGCCGCCGAACAAGTTTGGTCAAGGCGTCGACTCGATCGCGACCCGAACCGACAGCGTGGTCGCAGTCCGGTTCGCGTCGGGCGTGTCGTCCGACGACGGGGTGGCGCGACTCGGTGCCGCGCTGCGGAGCCCCGACTCGGTCTTCCCGGCCGGCCAGCCGCTCGAGTTGCTCAACCTGAAGAACGTGCAGCGACTCCCGCAAGTCCTCGCGATCTTCCTCGCGCTGCTCGCCGTCGCGGCGATGACCTATCTGCTGGTCGCGCTCACCCGTGCGCGTGCCCGTGACTTTGCCGTGTTGCGCGCGCTCGGCTTCACGCGTGGGCAGAGCCGCGTCGTCGTGGCGTCGCAGAGCACGGCGATCAGCCTGATCGGCCTGCTCGTGGGTGTCCCCGCGGGTGTGTTCCTCGGACGTTTGGCGTGGCGCCTCATCTCCGAGCGGGTGCCGCTACAGAACGTGCCACCAGTCGCGGTCATCGCGCTGGTCGTCATCGCGCCGCTCGCGCTCCTTGGTGCGAACCTGTTGGCCGCGTGGCCGGCGCGTCGTGTCGCGCGCCTGCGGGTCGCCGAAGTTCTGCGCACCGAGTAGCGAAGCATCACACGCGTGCGGTAAGAGCAATGCGCACTCGAATCGTGCGACGATGCGTCGGTCACGGGTTGACTGATCGGGGGGAACAATGGACGAATCAGCATGGGAGCACTACGCGGCGTACGGCGGCATCGCGTTCGTCGTGCTGAATGTGATCGGCGCGTTCGCACCGGGGGCGCCGCCGTCGATGGATGACCATCCGCTCGAGGTCGTGCAGTACTTCCACGATCACGCCGGCGCGCTCAAAGCGGCGCAGGTGCTCGCCGGCATCGGCATCATCGGTTTGTTCTGGTGGTTCGGTTCGCTGTGGCGGCGGATGACGCGCGCGGAGGCGGAGCGGCCCCGCCTCGCAGTCGTTGCGGCCATCGGGCTCACGGTCGGAGCGACGTTCGCGCTGGCGAACGGCGCGGTTACCTCGACGACGGCCATGCGTGCCAACGAGCTCAGCCCGGAGACCACAAAATTCTTGCTCGGCTTCTCGGTCGTGTTGCTGGGCACCGCAGGTTTCGGCATCGTCGTGTTCCTCGGTGCGGTTTGCGCGCTCTCGTACGAGACGCACATGTTCCCGAACTGGGTCACGATCATCGGGTGGATCGCGGCCGCGGGTTTCGTCGTGTCGACGTTCAGCACCGCCAGCGAGAGCGACGCGTTCGGTGTCTTCGGGCTGCTGGCGTTCCTGATCTGGTGCGCGTGGATCATCGCGACCAGCGTGCTGATGCTGCGTGCGCCGGCCGCGCCGACGGCCGCGTGAGGTTGCCCGGCTGGGGGCGATGAGTTTTCGCTCCATGTGCGGTCGTAGCGTCGATACAAGCTCTCGTGGAGGAGGTTTCAATGCCCAAGCGCGACGCAGCTCCGATCGGTGCACCCTGCTGGGTGGAGCTGTTCACATCTGATCCCGACCAGAGCCGGGCGTTCTACGGCTCGCTCTTCGAGTGGACATCCGAGGACGCCGGCCCCGACTACGGCGGCTACATCAACTTCAGCAAGGGCGGCGTCCCCATCGCGGGCTGCATGCGCAACGACGCATCGAGTGGCGCGCCCGATGGCTGGTCGATCTACCTCGCGACCGACAACGCGGAGAAGACAGTCGCCGACGCGACGTCGGCCGGCGCGCACGTGATCGTGCCCGCGACGCCGGTCATGGCGCTGGGCTCGATGGCCGTAGTGACCGATCCCGGCGGTGCGACGATCGGCGCCTGGCAGCCCGGCGAGCACAAGGGCTTCGGCGAGTACGGCGAGCCGAACACGCCATCGTGGTTCGAGCTGCACACACGCGAATACGAGAAGTCGGTCGCGTTCTACCGCGACGTCTTCAAGTGGAACACTCGCGTCGAGAGTGACACGCCCGAGTTCAAGTACACCACGCTCGAATCCGCGAAAGGTGACGAGCAGTACGCCGGCATCATGGACGCGTCCGCGTTCCTGCCCGCGGGCGTGCCCGCACAATGGTCGGTGTACTTCGGCACCGACGACACCGACAAGACACTCGCGCGGATCGCCGACCTCGGCGGCAAGATCGTGATGCCCACCGAGGACACGCCGTACGGCCGGCTGGCGCAGGCCGCCGACAACACCGGCGTGCTCTTCAAGCTGGTGGCCGGCAACCGATAGTGTGCAAGGACGCGACGCGTACGTCGGCGTCGCGTCCCTCTGCGCTCGGCCTCCCGAGCCTCGTGCGGCGGTTCGGACACCGCCCTCGTTGATTTCGAGCCCTGGAGGTCGGTGTAAACATCGAAGAAGCAGACGCGCTCGCGCGAGAAGTCGACAACCACGTGTTGCAGCTGCCCGGAGGCATGGATCCGGCGCGACTGTTCGGCGTCCGCCGCCGCGGTCGCGTCATCCTCGTGCCGTTCTGGTCGGGCGTCGCGCGCGAGCTGCCGGGCGACATGTGCCCGCCCGACGACTGCCGCGCCATCGCGATGGAGAGCGGCGGCTGGTCGGCGCCGATGGACGACGTAAACGAATGGTTCCGTCCATCACTGCACCCCGCGCGCCGTCGAATGCGCTCGACGGTGCTCGTGTACGGCGACGGCATCGACGTCAGCGTCCTGCGCCAGGGCGCCGACGAGCCGCAGCTGCTCCGTGGCGGCGTCGGCCTCGTGCTCGACCTCATGCGTTCGTGTTGGGCCCAGGCCCGCACCGCGCGCACGGATTCCCGGCCGGGCGGGTAGACCATCGGGCGATGGCCACCAGGCGCACCAGCGCGCCCGCGAAGAAAGCCGTGAAGCAGGCGGCGGAGAACGTCGCGAAGACGGCGAAGAAGCAATCGGCCGAGAAGGACGCGTGGGGCCGGCTCGCGGCGTACGACGCGAAGCGCGACTTCGCCAAGACGCCCGAACCGGCGGGCGCCGTCGCGCCGCCGGCCGGCCGTGCGCGGTTCGTCGTGCAGCGGCATCGCGCGCGCCGGCTGCACTACGACTTCCGCCTCGAGATGGACGGTGTGCTCGCGAGCTGGGCGATCCCGAAGGGCCCGTCGCTCGACCCGGCGGTGAAGCGGCTGGGCGTGCACGTCGAGGACCACCCGATCGAGTACTTCGACTTCGAGGGCGTGATTCCCCGCGGCGAATACGGCGGCGGCGACGTGATCGTCTGGGACTGGGGCACCTACGAGCCGGTGAAGACCGACAACGTTGTCAAGGCAGTCGCCGACGGCGAGCTGCACATCGAGATGTACGGCGAGAAGTTGCGCGGCCGCTTCGTGATGATCCGGCGCGGCGAGGATCGCAGCGGCAAGGAACAGTGGCTCGTCTTCCACAAGCGCGACGAAGCCGCGGTCAAGGGCTGGGACGCCGAGCAGTTTGCGAAGTCGGTGCGCAGTGGTCGCACGAACGACGAGGTCGCCCGGCACCCCGACGCGATCTGGCGCAGCGACGCGCCCGCCGCGACCGCAGGACTCGACTTCTCGTCGACGCGCCCCGACATCGCCGCGCTCGATGCGCTCGACAACTTGGGCGAGTGGGCGTTCGACGGTGTCACGCTGCAGCTCACCAACCTCGACAAGGTGCTCTTTCCCGGCCGCACGAAGCGCGAGAAGCCGCTGACCAAGCGCGACCTGATTCGCTACTACGCCTCGATCGCACCGGTGATGCTCCCGTATCTCGAGTCGCGGCCGCTGAACATGCATCGCTATCCCAACGGCGTCGACAAGCCCGGCTTCTGGCACAAGGAGGTGCCGTCGCACGCACCCGAATGGCTCACGCGCTGGCACAACGACGACGCCGACAAAGGCGAGAGCGAGTGGTACATCGTCGCCGACCGCCCGGCTGCCCTCGCGTGGCTCGCGAACTACGGCGCGATCGAGTTGCACGCGTGGACCTCGCAGATCCCCGAGGTGCGCGAGCCCACGTACGCGCTGATCGACATCGATCCCGGTGAGAAGACGTCGTGGCACCAGCTGCTCACCTTGGCGCGCTTGTACCGCACTGCCTTGGAGCACTTGCACGTGTTCGGTCTTCCCAAGGTTTCCGGCCGGCGCGGCATCCAGATCTGGGTACCGATCGAGCCCGGTACGACGTTCGACGACACGCGTGCCTGGGTCGAGGCACTGTCGGTCTCCGTCGGCGACGTGGTCCCCGAGCTGGTGAGCTGGAAATGGGAGAAGCGCCGGCGCGGCGGCCTCGCGCGGCTCGACTACACGCAGAACGCGATCAACAAGACGCTCGTCGCGCCCTACTCGGTGCGTCCCGCGGCCGGCGCGCCCGTGTCGATGCCGATCGGCTGGGACGAGCTCGACGACGAAAAGCTGCGTCCGGACCGTTGGACGTTGCGCGACGCGGGCGCACGTGTGCTCGACGTCGGTGATCTCTTCCACGACGTGCTGATCCGCCGCCAGAAGTTGCCCCGCTCTGACCGTGCATCGATGCGCCCGTCATTCTCGCGGGTTCTTCGTCGGCGGCTGCCGCTGGTTTGCGTTGGGCCGCAGAGGAGTTCGAGGTTGCTCGAGTCCGCGCGGTGGCAAACTCTTGCCATGGCCATCGTCGGCACCCTCGTCGCGGAGAGCTTGCGAGTCGGCGGGGCTCTCGATGACGTCGTGCTGACGACGACCAAGATCTCGCGCACGGATCTGGGCGACGTTGATGCAGGACAACCCCAGACCTGGACGCTCATCGAGTTCGAGGTACGCGACGAGGACGCCGATCGACTGGCGGGCACGCTCGAACGTGTGCTGCGAGAGGCTGGCGGTTGGTATTGCGACTTCCGTAGCGACGACGAAACGTTCGTCGTGTTCGCGGGAAGAACCTTCCGATACGCCCGCGGGGACCAGTTGGGCAGAGCTGCCGCAGTCGACTACGGGAAGTCGGTCGGAGTTCCGGATGCGCAGCTCGACTGGCCGGTCTAACGGGTACCCGCGTTGCGCTCGATGAGCTCGTCAGCTCACGCGCACCGGAATGGTGCGCGGACCGCGCACCTGTCCGGCCGACCACGTCACCGCCGACGGATCGGCGAGCGAGAACTCGGGGTAGACCTTCATCCATTCTTCGAGCGCGACGCGCAGTTCCATGCGCGCAAGGTTCGATCCGATGCAGCGGTGGATGCCGAGCCCGAACGCGGCGTGTCGGTTCTCGGCCCGGTCGATCAGCACTTCGTCGGCGTGCGGGAACATCTTCGGATCACGGTTCGCGGCGGGGAAGGGGAGCAGCAGCCAGTCGCCTTCTTTCATCGGGCAACCGTGGAAGTCGAAGTCTTGCTTCACGAGACGCGCCATCGTGACGGGTGCGTACGCGCGCAGGAACTCCTCGATCGCGGTGTCCATCAGCGAGGGGTCAGCCACCAAGCGCCGGCGGTCGTCGTCGTGCTGAGCGAGATGCCACAGCGACGCGCCGATCGCCGACCACGTGGTGTCGATCCCGGCGATCATCAGCAGCACCATCGTGCCGCGCACGTGGTCGAGTGAGAGCTTGTGGCCGTCGAGTTCGGCGTCGAGCAGGTACGACGTGAGGTCGTCTTTCGGATTCGCGCGGTGTTCTTCGATGCGCGCGTTCATGTAGTCGTCGAGCTCACCGCTCTCGACGAGCGCTTGCCGCTCCTCGGCTTCCATGTCGACGTCTTCGAGCACGAGGTGGATGAAGCGGCGGAAGATGTCGGCGTCCTCGGGAGGGAAACCGAGCATCTGCACGATGACGCGCAGCGGGATGTGCTGCGCGTAATCGACCGCGGCGTCGAACACCTGCTTGCCCTTGGTCGCGTCGAGCAGCTCGCGACACAGCTCCCGAGTCGAAGGCTCGAGTGCCTTGATCGCCTTCGGTGAAAAGGCAGGGAGCAGCAACCTGCGCGCGAGTTGATGGAACGGCGGGTCGGAGGTGATCGGCGGCGCGATGCCTATCGGCGCGGGCAGGTCGTTCGTCGTTCGGTCGCAGCTCGTTGACGACAACCGAACGCGACGTGAAGTGCTCGGTGTCGTACGCAACGTCGGCGACGTACTCGTGCGTGAGGGGCAGCCACGTGCCGCCGTAGCGACGGGAGTGCGCGACCGGGCACTTCTCCCGGAGCTCGTCCCAGATCGGGTAGGGGTCGGCGACCCATGTGGGATCGGTGTGGTCGAAGTCGGTCGACCAGTCGGTGACGGGCGGGCGCTCGTGCATGCTCACTCCGTGATCTCGATGGCGAACTCCGGACAGTTGGCGACCGCGTTGCGCGCCTTTGTCTTGGAGCTCGGCCGGCACTTCGCCGTCGTGCAGCTCGTGCGCGTTGCCGTAGTCGTCGACGTCGAACAACTCCGGTGCGATCGCGTAGCAGCGGTTGTGCCCCTGGCATTTCTCCGGATCGACGTGCACCCGCATGCGGACCTCCCGGACGTGGTACCTCCGACGGTATGCCCGCCGGCACACCGCGTGCTTCCCGGCGCCGTCAGATCCCCGTCCTCCCGAGCCGGCGCGTAATCTCACGTCATGCTCCAGCCCGGTTCCCGCGCACCCGACTTCACGCTGCCCGACCAGAGCGGAAACGACGTGTCTCTCGCCGAGATGCGGGGACATTGGGTGCTCCTGTGGTGGTACCCGAAGGCGTCGACACCCGGTTGAACGAAGCAGGGCCAGGGCCTGCGTGACAGGTCCGACGAGTTCGGCGCTGCCGACTGCATCGTGTTGGGCGCCTCGTTCGACACGCCGGCGGAGAACAAGGCGTTCGCCGACGCGCAAAGCTTCCCGTACCGCCTATTGTCCGACGTCGATCGCCGCGTTGGCACGCAGTACGAGGTCGCGCGGGGCCCCGACGAGCAGTATGCAGAGTGGGCGCGCCGCGTCGCGTACCTGATCGATCCCGAGGGCAACATCGCCGAGTCGTACGAGGTCACCGACACCGCCGGCTTCGCAGCCGCCGTGCTCACCGACCTGCAGGCGCGCCGCTAGGAACAGACGGCCTGGCTCGGGTTGGAAGGCGAGCCGGGCCCCGATACCATGCATGGTCCGCCGCGGGGTGGAGCAGTCTGGTAGCTCGTCGGGCTCATAACCCGAAGGTCGCAGGTTCAAATCCTGCCCCCGCCACCATCGCAGAAGCCCTGGCCAGGATGCATTTCCGGCCAGGGCTTCGTCGCCTCGAACCGAGCGTGTCACCGGCGACGTCCGCCGGCGCATCGCGGCGCGACGCAATGTCCTGCGTGTTTGCGTCGCCGCGGCCGGTAGACGTCTACCGGCTCGACGTGCCGACGAGGGTGGCGAATTGTTCGGCGGCGGCTGCGCTCATGCCAGGCAGGAGATGCTGATAGGTGTGCATCGTGAATGCGGGATGGGCGTGACCGAGTCGTTCGCTCACGACCTTGATCGGGGACGCCGGCGGCGACGAGCAGCGAGGCGTGAGTGTGGCGTAGGTCGTGGAAACGGATGCGCGGTAGCTCGGCGCGACGCTCGATGCGGTCGAAGAGCTGGCTGATCGACTCTGGGTTGAGGAAGCGGCCCGCGGCGTTGCAGAACCTCCAGTCGTCGGGTCCGTGCGGCAGGCGGTTGCGTGCGAGCCGAAGTCGCCACCGTTCGAGTTCATGCATGGTCTCTTCGTCGAGGCTGACCGTGCGTCGGCTCGTGCGGGTCTTGACGCCGAACTCGACAGGGTTGCCGCCGACGTTCTGCAAGGTGCGTGAGATCGACAACCGCGATCGCGCGCGGTCGAGATCGGACCACTTGAGTCCGACGAGCTCGCCGCGCCGCATACCGCTGTGGGCGGCGAGGTGTAGCGCCGGGTAGAGACGATGGGCTCGCGCTGCGGCGAGAAACGCCCGCAGTTCCTCGGCGTCCCACACTCGTGTGGCGGCGTGGGTCGGCGGGCGTGGACGGGAGCGCGACTCTCGGGCGACGTTGCGCGCGACGAGCTCGCGTTGCGATCGCGAGGTCGAGCGCGGCGCGGACGATCATGTGCACCTCGGGGAGCGTCTTGGGCGCGAGCCCGTCGCCGCGACGCCCACCGCGTGTTGCCAGTGACTCGTAGAAGCGGTCGAGATGGTCGGCATGCAGCCGACGGAGTGGGATCTCACCGACCGCCGGGAGGATCAACGCCGACGACACGACCCCGGATCGGGAACCGCACGTTCTCCTCGAACGCCTGCTCGAAGCACGCGAGCTCCTCGTGATCGCCGTATGCGTCGACAACGATCGCCTCGATCAGCTCGTCGATGGCATCGCCCACAGCTCGCGACGCTACGCGAGGCAGGCGCTCCGGTGGAGTGATGTGCATCCGAGACTCCGAGACTGAGCGAGTGTTCGCAGTACGCGGCGACGAAGAAGCTCCTCGACCGGTGCGGCGGACTCACGCCCCGCGAAGAGTCGACGACGACCGTGCTCGGCGACTGGTATGCGACGGCGCTGTTCTGGCGCCCGCAGGTCGCGCTGTTCGTCAACGAACTCCACGTTTGCCGGTGCTCGTCCGGTTGGCACCCACGACGGGAGTCGTGCCTCGCTTCGTCGAGCAAGCCGCGAACATGTTCGCTGCGCTCGGTCTCGATCCGCGCTTCATCGACGTCGAGGTGAGGGCGATGTCCGAGCATCGCTTCGCGAAGACGGCAAGCCGGAGCGTTGTCGGCTCGATGAACGACTTTGCGTACCTGGCAAGCGCGTATCGGGACGCGAGCGAAACCGGCGACCTGCTCGCGCTCTCGTTGCGTTTGGCGCACACACCATGCGGACCGCTGCACACGAGTACCGGCTTTCCCGACCTGGAGGTGCGGGCGCTGGTCGATCGACTCCCACGCTTCGCCTGAGACCGCTCGCACTCTTACCGCTCGGATTGGCGAGCTCGTTCGAGGCTCGCGGTGGATGTCTTTCATGCGTCGGTACAGTCGGAGCGGGTGCTCCGGCGCCGCGATGAACCCGTGTCGCTCGTAGAAGCGGACGGCGTTGTCGTCGATGGCGTCGACGACGACGAGACGCGCGGCGGCTGCTTCGCCCGCCGCGACCGCCTTGCGCAGCGCCTCGGCGAGGAGCCGCGCGCCGAGGCCGGCAGCTTGTTCACGGTGATGAACTGCCAAGCGGGCGAGCAGCACTGCACCCAGGGGGTAGGCGGGAAGGCCGCGTACGAGCTTGGCTGGAGCTTCGGCTCGGATCACCGAACCCATCGTGAGGCTGAAGTACCCGATGACGCGCTTGCTGCGGGTAAGCACGAACGTGCGGGCCGAGTCCATCTGCTGCGCGGCCAGGGCGTGACGTTGAAGCCAGCCGTCGAGATTGTCGTTGCCGCACTCGAAAACGCTGACGTCGTGGTGAGCGTCGAGACGCTCGAGTCGCAGCCCTCGGCGCGGGTTCACGCCTCGCGGAGCTTGGGGTGCTTCTCGAAGAGGTCGACGAGTTCGGGGACTGGCTGGGCTGGCTTGTCGAGCTCGGCGATGAACCGGTCGAAGGCGTCGTTCGATAGCACGAGATCCTGGTGCTGTTTGACGACTCGTTTGGCCCGAGAGGTCACGGTGTCGAGTACGAAGGCGGTGACTGTCGTGTCCTCTATATCTGCGGCTTCGCGGATGACCGCGTCCTGCTCCGGGGTCACGCGGACCTCGATACGGTGCCGGCGCAACTGTTCCGCTGACTTCGGCATTCGGCCATGATAGCAAAACGTCCGGACGATGTCCGGACGCAAGATGGCACATTGATGGCACAGGACGACGGCAAACACGGGACCGGAGCGGACAGCAGCGGGCAGGACGAAATGGGTGCTGACCTGCGAAAACGCCGCCGACGAGGCCAGCTCGCGGGATCTGTCGGAGGCCTCGTAACCCGAAGGTCGCAGGTTCAAATCCTGCCCCCTCCACCATCGCGAAGCATGCGCTTCCTAGGGGCCTCCCTTCGTCGGGAGGCCCTTTCCGTTTCGACGAGAAGGAGGCGACATGCCTGACGTACGTGATTCCGACGTCGTCAAAGGGTGGATGACTGATGGCGCTCTGTATGTGGTGCCGGCGCGAGATGAGGATCGCGGTCTCGTGCAGCGTCGAGGTCATGCATCGCGATGGTGTACCAGTCGAGATGATCACGTGGGCAACGAGCCCGGTTGGTCCGCGACACAGCGCTGTGGCGACTGCCGCGTCATGCCGGGCTGATTCCACCATCCCGGCAGCGATGGGCAGCGATGCGCGATCTGCGGAGGCCAGATGTTCACGTGCGGGCTGTCGCTTCGACGAAGACGGGTCCAACGAGGACGACGACGAGAGAGAAGAGGGCGACGACATCTACATCGTGCCAATGGTTACCGACGGAACGTACGTGGCTGGGCGGACAAGAGGGCACGTTCACTACGACGACGTTCCCTAGAAGGATCTGACGACCGTCCGCGGCATCCCTTGACCGACGGCGCGGCGGACCGTGATCGATATCGCCCCTGGAGTTCGACGCGGCACACCTCGAGCGGATCGTGCAGGACTGCCTCGACCGCGGTCTGTTCACCGTCGAAGAGGCGAACGCGAGATTCGCAGAGGCCGACATGGTGACCCGGGCGGGTGCCGCGCTCCTGCGACGAGCGTTGCCTCGCTGACGTCGGTCGGCGGAGGGCGAACCGGACTATGTAGTAAGCGTAACAGCGACTATCTGTCATGTTCGGCGTGAAGGCGGTCACGATCACGATCCGCGAGGAGCTCGACGAACGCGCCGCGGCCGAAGCGCGGCGCCGGGGTATCTCGAAGTCGGAGCTGATCAGGCGCGGTCTCGACGCGGTGTTACCGGCCGCAACCGGTGGGCCGGGGCCGATCCGTGGCGGTCGCGGGCCGGTTTTGCCTCGGGTGGTCTTTCGTCGCGCCGGGCGAGATCGACGACGTCGTCTACGACGCGTGAAGTTCGCAGACACGAGCTGGTGGGTCGCATGGGCGTTGCCGGACGACGCGCGGCATCCCTTTCCGCGCTCGCGCTCGTCGGAAGTCTCGGGCGCACAGAACAAGCGCTCACGACGAACCTCGTCCGTGCCGAGTCGTGGACGTTCCTGCGACGGAAGGACAGTCACGCGTCTGCAGTCGCGTTTCTCGACCGGGTGGAGGCGCTGACGAGCGACGAGCACCTCGCGGTTCATCCCGTCAACCAAGAACAAGAGGCAGCTGCCTGGGCGTGGCTCCGACGACACGATGAGCGCGTCTTTTCGTTCGTCGACGCGACGAGCTTCCGCGTCATGCGGGATCGCCGGTTGCGCGAGGCCTTCGCGTTCGATCAAGACTTCGCAGCCGCGGGGTTCGTCGAAGTGCTCCCATGAGTTCCCGCGATGGTCCCTGAGACTGACCTCGCGCGAGTCGGCCGTTGGATCGACGCGCGCAACGACAGGCTTCCGGAACGTGCTCGCGGCAAGATCGTGTACGACGTGGACATCGATCCCGGTTCGGTGACGATCGTCGAGTGTCGCCCGCCGTGGCGCGAAGGCTTCGGGTCGGAGTGGACGCGCTTGCCGATCGCTCGACTCCGCTACACCAAGGTGCGCCGTGACGGTGCTCTTCGAGGAACTTCTGCTCGTCGTCCTCGGCCATCTCCATTTGGCCGAGACCGCTTTCGACGACGCGCAGTCGGGTCCGGTCGTCGCCGTCCGCGACGAGCGTGAAGGTGACCAGCGTCGAGTTGGCTTCCGTCGCGCGCTCGCCGGGCGGATAGACCCAACGATAGAGAAACGGTGCGGACGATCGGCGGCGACGACCCGTGATGAAGCGTCGTCCGCGGATGTTCGTTGGCCCATCGACTCTGAACCCGACGCAAGGGATACGGCGGTTCGTCACAGTCACGCCGACGTGTCGCGCGACTCGTTCGGCCGGCCTTCCCCGTTCTCGAGGAACTGAGCTCAGGTCTCGCTTCGTGCGGCGCCTGTGTGCGGGCATGCGCAGCATTGCGAGCGGCGGGCGCCGCCGCTAGGAAGGGTGCGTGACGGGACGCGGCCCGGTGAGCAAGCTGTTCGTTCACCTCGGCATGCTGTGCGCGGCGCTCGCGTTCGCATCGTGGTGGACGTCGCACACGATCCTCGATACGAAGCGCACCCGCCGGATCACCGAGGCCGTGCTGGGGAGCGCGGATTTCCGGCACTTCGTCGCCGGTCACGTCGCGTCGGTCACGGCGCCCGCGGTCGGCGTGACGGCGACCGCAGCTACGACCAACGGCGCGTACACGAACCACCTCGACGCGGTGCTCGGCCGGCGCGACATCCAGTTGAAGCTCGAGCAGTTCGTTGTCGACGTCCACGAGCGACTGCTTGGAGAGCGGTCGCGGCCCGCGGTCCTCGACCAGGCGACCGTGCGCACGCTCGCCGCCGCCGCCTTCCCGCCTGTGCGTGTCGCCGACCTCGCCAAGGTGCACGCGGTCACGTTCGACGTGCCGCAAAGCCAGGTGTTGTTCAAGAGTCGTCAAGCCTTCGCGCACCGCTTCTGGCTCTACTTCCTCGGCGCGGTCGTGTTGCTCACCGTCGGGCTCGTGACCACCGACGATCGCCGAGCGGCGGTGAAACTCATCGGCAAGTGGCTGATCGGCATCACGGTCGCGCATCTGATCGTGCTGTGGATCGTTCCGGTCATGATCCTTCCGGTGGTGACGACCAATCCATGGGCGCATCTCGTCGCCGCGGTCGCGCGCGCCGTCAGTGCGGGAATCGTGACCAGTCTGGTTGTGCTCGCACTCGTCGGTGTCGTGCTCTTGTTCCTGGACCACTTCATCCCGGCGGCCGCGACTCCCGCGGACGCAAGCTCCGGTTAGCTCCACTCTTTCGCCGCGTATGCCGCGCGGGTTCGTGGCGCGGCAGCCGGGTTCGGCGAGCGGCGGATGAGGTACGCGGCGTGTCGTTGTGGCGACACGACGGGAGTTGTCTGCCGTTGAGAGTCGGTCATCCGTGACCGGCTCTCGTCACACAGCTGAGAACGTCAGCTGGTGGGCTGGGCGTAGTTGGCGGCTCCTTGGAACTCGACGACGACGGCGGGCTCGTTGCCGACCACCCACGCGTCGTGTCCCGGCGCGATGCGGTAGACGTCACCGGCCTTGACGTCGCCTTCCGTGCCGTCGTCGTGCCGAAGGTGCAAGCGCCCGGATACGAAGTAGCCGATGTGTTCGACCTGACAGCTCTCGGTGCCGACGACCGGCTTGATGCACTCGGACCATCGCCATCCGGGCTGGAAGGTGTAGCGGCCGATCTGTCCGCCGGCCATGTTGACCAACTCGACGGTGGTCTTTTCCGGCTTGCGGGTCTCGTCCGGTGCGCTGAAGTCTCGACTCTCGATTCCTGGCATGGTTCCTCCTTGGTTGTCGTTGTTACCTGATGCGGTTCGGAGCAGCGGGCGGCACGGCGGGGAGCTGTCGGTCGGGGCCGTGAGCTACGGCGCACGAGCGCGAAGGCGAGCTGTTCGATGCGTGCGATCAACGCAGCGAACGCAGCGCCCTGGTCAGTCAGGCTTTGACCGCGACGACTTCCACGTAGTCGCTCGGAGCGTCCAGCGTGTCGTCACCCGAGCGGTTGTACTTGCGGAAGATCGTCCGGAGATCCTCGCTCAGTGCTTCGCGTCCCGTGTCGTCGAGTGCGGCGAACGTCGACAGCATCGGGCCGTACCACGTGCGCATGTATTCGAGTATGTGGTCCGGCGACCGGTATCGCCACACGAACTGGCGCGGGTGCAGGCGTAGCGAGCTGATGCGGTCGCCGAAGAGCTCGCGCAGGCGGGACTCTGAACCCCATTCGACCGGCCGCCGCGAGCCCGCCGGTGGCGGCACGTGCGCGTACGCGGCGCGCAACATGTCGCCGATCATGCTGTTGGGGACCCAGTTGCACAGGCCGATGCGGCCTCCGGGCCGACACACGCGCAGCAGCTCGTCGGCGGTGCGTCGCTGATCCGGCGCGAACATCGCGCCGAAAGTCGACGTCACCACGTCGAAGCTGTCGTTGTCGAACGGGAGCGCCTGGCAGTCGGCGACGCGCGTCGTCAGCTCCACTCCCTCAGCCATGGCGCGGCGTCGTGCATCGGCAAGGAGTTCGGGGACATAGTCGCTCGCGGTCACGTCGCAGAAGCGCCGGGCGGCGGCAAGCGCGGCTGCTCCGTTGCCCGCGGCGACGTCGAGGACGCGCTCACCCGCGTGCACGTCGAGCGCTTCGCACAGTTGCTCGGCGTGCATTACCGGGGCACGCGAGCCGACCTCGGTGAAGTCGCCGCGCCACCACACCTCTTGTTGGCGGATGGTCATCGCCTCGTAGTCGGTCATGAAGTTCCTCCGTCGCGTGGACTGCGTACGGAGGAAGGCGCGAGATCATCCGCCAGATGGGATCTGGCGGACCTCCCACGCCATGGCCTGGGCCGGGCGGTAGCGGCACTGCGTTCCGGTCTCGACCGCATCGCGGAAGTGGGCGGCGAGCGTCGGGTGCCGCTCGTCGAGGGTCCGGATCGCGTCGCGGATGCGGGCGCTGACCGCCTTACGGGCGCGCTCCGACGGATCGCCGAGCCGTCGTGCACGGCCGCCGAGTCCGCTGGCGGCGGTGAGCTCCTCGACCAGTGCGTCGCGCTCGCGGTGCACACGGGTGGACGCGGGCGCGTCGCCCGCCGCGTCGGCGCCGAGCCGCGCCTCGGCCGCCGCGCCGGCCAGTTCCGCGGCGCCGATGTCGCTTCCCGGCGAGCGTACGAGCCGGGCCAGGTCGTGCAGTCCCTTTGCGTCTTTCAAGGTGACAGTCGTCCCGTCAAAGGTGACCGTCCATACGGTGCCGTCGAACGTCATGCTCGCCACAGGGGCAAGTGCGCGGCCGGCGCGGATTTCACGGGCCCGGTCGCGCTCGCCGAGGGCCTCGGCGGTGCGCGCAATCCAGGGTAAGGCGCCGAGGCGTTCGTGCATCGCGAACGCGTCCTGCAGGTGCGGCGCGGCGGCGCCGGTGTTCCCAACCGAGGCCAAGAGGGTGCCGATGTGGTGGTCGACGGCGCCGTGGAACACCACGCCGCCACCGACGACGATGTTGGTCCCCGCGAACGGCAACAGCGCCTGCGCGATGCGCTCGACCGGCTCGACGAGACCGAGCCGCGCGAATGCCTCGCCGAGCATCGAGAGCACCCACACCCGCCCGTACTCGGGCTTCACGAGGTCGAGATCGACCGCGGCATAGGGCGTGATCGCCGCTTCCGCGCCGACATTGTCGCCGGCGTCGATGCGCGCGAGCGCAAGGCTGGCGACGATTGCCGCGTGGCTCGAGTATTCGCGCGCGCGTTCAAGCACAGGAAGCAGCGCGGCGCGGTCGCCGCGCTCGCTGTGCAGCTCGAATTGCTGGTTGAGGGCGACCACGATGCCGTCGGACTCGCCGTACCGCTTCGCGACGGCGGCTGCTTCGTCGATGAGGTTCGCGGCGTTCCCAAGATCGCCGGTCATGAGCGCGCGCATCGCTCGGCGACTGCAGGAGAGGTATTGCGCGCGGGCACCTCCGTCGTGGGCAGCCACGTGCACGAAGCGATCGAACTCGCGCTCGGCCCGCCGATCGCCGAGCTCGAGGTACGCGACGTAGCGCGCGAGTACTGCGATCGTCGTCGGGGCGAGGTCGATGATCTCGTCGAGGAGGCGCAGCCGGTCCGCAGCCGTGCCCGCTCGCCATTCGGTGTCGTGCTTCGCGAGCAGGCAGAACGCGAGAGCGCCGGCATCGCCGGTGCCGCGTGCGAGCACGACCGCGTCGTCGGCCAACTGCCGAGGATCGCCGAGCGGACGGGCGGCGTCGATGTGGTACGCCTCGCGGGCCATCGCCGCGAGGATCTTCGCGTGCTCGGCCGGCTCCGACACGGCTACCAGGGCGCGGCGCAGTAGGTCTGTGCGGTCGTCGTCGCTGACGCTCGTGACCGCGCCCAGTTCGTGTCCGAGGAGCGCGACGCGGTGAGACGTGTGGCCCGGTATCCGCGACCTCACGTGCGCGTGCCACCCACCGCTCGGCAGCCCGCCGGCCGCCGCGTCGTGCTTCGCCTTCAGCATGTCGCACGACCGCGTTGACGACGTCGGCCGCGCTCGGTTGCTCCGCGAGCGAGGGGAGCAGGGCGAGGATGTCGCCGGAGTTGCCTGCTGTTCCGGTACGCAGGACGCGCACTGCGTCGGCGGACGCGGTGACACCTGCCTCGCGGAGCAGGTCGCCGATCGCGACCTCGGACAGGCCGCCGAGCAGCAGTGTCGTCGCCTCGGGTGCGAACGGTGCGGCCTCGGCGCGCGTCGTCGCAACGAGCAGCACGCGCCGCAGCCGGAGTTGCGCGCCCACAAAGGCCAACAGCTCGCGGCCGGTTGCGCTCATCACATCCGCGTCGTCGACGACGATCATCAGCGGTCGCGTCGCGGCCGCGCGCACGACGGCGGCGACAACGTCTTCGAACGCACGCGTTCCCGGTGCTCGCGCGTCGACGCGGTCAGCGAGCGTGGCGTCGCCGAGCTCGCGCAGGATCGCGGGCCAGGGCCAGACCGAGCGGGTCCCGGCCGCCGTCGCGGCGGCGCCCCACACGACGTGCAATCCTTGCTCGGTCGCCCGCCGGCCGAGCGTCTCGGCGAGCGTGGTACGGCCGCTGCCGGCCTCACCGCGGATGACGACGAAACGGCCGCGTCCCGCGCGCGCGGCATCGAGGTCGGCCACGAGCGCGGCGAGCTCCGTAGCCCGTCCGACCAGCCGACGTCCCACGCGGTCAGTGTCGCGCGACACCTCGATTTCGTACCTACATGCCGGGGTCGCGCGCCGTTGTCGCTGACCACGTCGGTGATGTTGCCGTGGTTCCACCGGCGACGTTCACCGTTTGCGTCGCGCACGTCTGCATCGCGTGTGGTGCCGTGATGGTCGCAGGTTCAAAGCCTGCCCTCGGCACCGCACGAAGCATGGGCACACGAAGCATGCGCTCCCGAGAGCCTCCCCGTACCGGGAGGCCCTCGCTTCCGACTCGCCGAGCTGCGAGGCATTGCAAGCCGCGCGGCTACCCTCGCCTGGGTGGCTACCGCCCGGCGCGTCGACGCGAGCGCCACGCGGTCCGCGCCGCACAGCGCGGCGCAGCGCCGCATCATTGCGGCGGCGCTCGAGCTGTTCGCGGCGCACGGTGTCAGCGGGACGTCGCTCCAGATGATCGCGGAGGCCGTCGGCGTGACGAAGGCGGCCGTCTACCACCAGTTCCGGACCAAGGAGGAAATCGTCGTCGCCGTCGTGGACGTCGAACTCGCGCGGGTCGAGGCGGCGTTGGAAATCGCGGAGCGGCTCGGACGAGGACCGCGGGCAGCCGAAGTCGTGCTCGCGCAAGTGATCGACGATGCCGTCGCGCGTCGTCGTATGGTGAGCGCACTCCAGCATGACCCGGTAATCGCGCGGCTCCTCGCCAACCACGAGCATTTCCAGAAGTTCATGAAGCGCTTGTACGGCGTGCTCGCCGGCGACGAGTTCGATGCCGAAGCGCGCGTACGGGCGGCGATGCTCTCGGCCGCCATCGGGGGCGCGGTCGTGCATCCGTTCGTCGCCGAGCTGGACGACGAATCCCTCCGCTCCGAGCTCCTTCGCCAGGCGCAGACGTTCCTCGGGCTCTCGGACTGAGATCAGCGTGCCGGGTGCACGCGCGCACCGGTCGCGGACTCCTTTGACTCCTGCGCCATGCCATCGCCGAGGACACCGATCTTCGTCGCGCCGAGTTGCATCGCCGCGAACGGATTGGAATGCGGGGCGCACTACGGCAGATCGCAGGAAAGGCGAACAGACTGTTGTGTCCGTTGAATTCGAACGGTGTGTAGGGGCCGACCGGACTGTTCGTCTCGGTCACGACCGCGTCGACGTGGATCTCTGCGTCAGTGACTCCATTGGCGTCGACAGCTCGCTTCTGGGTCGGATCGCCGAACGTCGTCGCTGAGAGCGCCGTCTTGGGCGTCGTCGACGTGGTGTTGTTGGAGGCATTCGAGTTGCCGCAGGCGGTGACGGCAACGAGGATCGTCGATACGAGCACGAGGGTCCGCGCGTGGATGGTGTGGGGTCCTCGGAGTACGCCCGGTCACGGCGGCGTTCGTGTTGACCTCACGACGCCCTGCAGGGACGCCTCGCGGTCAGCCGCGTTGCTTCTTGGTGAGCTCGATCGCGACGTATTCGGGGTCGTCCTCGCTGCGCATGCTGAAACGCCACTTGCAGCACACGTCGTCGGGATCCTTGCGCGGCGGAATGGCGAGGATCTCGACCTGCATGTTCGGGTTGTACATCTTGGTGGTGACGACCATCGACTTCGGGCAGGTGGAGTGGCAGTTCTTCTCGAGGATGTCGGGTCGGCCCATTGCCTCCCACTGGTCGACGGCGACACAGCGGTTGAACGTCATGACGCCCACGTCGGGCTCGGGCATCTCGAAGGAGAGGTCGAAGGCCTTGCCGGGCATGGAGGTGACATCCATCTGGAGGTCCTTCATCCAGTCGGCCACGGTGTTGCCCACGATGCCGAGATACTGCTCCTTGAGCTTCTTCACTCCCGGCAGGACCACGTTGCCCCAGAGCGTGTATTGGATGTCGAACATGACGTCGAGTCCGTAGCGGACCGTGATTTGTGTGGCCCACGCCTCGATGCACTGGAGCAGGTACTCGTGGCTACCGAGGAGCCATGTGACCAGTTCCTCTTTCGAGCGTTCGGCGATGTCGGCTCGCGCGCTGAACAGGCCGGTGTAGATCACGCGAGTGTGTGTGCGCTCCGTGTCGGGAACCTCGAGGTTCGGGTTCTCGTAGACGCTTCCGGCCGGCAGGAACTCGGCCTTCATGCGTTCGAGCTCGGGAACGATCTGGTCGTTCCATGCGGTCCACTCGATCTCGGCCATCGTGTTGGCGCCGTACCGCGTCGCGATCTCGGAAGCCCACCCATTGACGCAGAGCTCGAGGTAGGCCTCGCTCCACGGGATGACCTTGGTCGCGAGGAACTCTTTCGAGAAATCGGTGTAGCGCAGCTCCTGGCGCCAAGGACCGCTGTAGTCGCCAAGTTCGGTGCCGGAGTCGACGTCGGTCAGGTAGCGGATGTCGAGGTTCGCCTTCGGGTACGTGACGGTGTCGTCGACCTTCGGGAACTTCGGGTAGTTGTCGAGGTCGACGCCGAGCATCGCGACGAAGTCGTCGGCCACGACATCCTCGTCGAGGTGGGCGCCCGGCTTGCGGATCGCCAAGAACTCGTCGAGCCCCGCGTCGTTCGTCGGTTCGCTCACCGATGTCCCCTCTCGGTGGCTGGCCCTCTCGTTGGCTGGCCGATCGGCTAGGTGACAGTAGCCGATCGGCTAGTAGCGCGCAACCATCGAGGTCATGCCGCCGCTGCCCGTCAGGCTTTCGCGTAGATCTGGATCTGCACACCATCGGGTCCGACAGTTCTCGCCTCGACGAGATGGAACCTCCGTCGGTCGATGCCGTCGGGGAACAGGCGCTTGCCCCGTCCGAGAATCGTCGGGAACACCATCAGTCGCAGCTCGTCGACGAGATCGTTGGCGAGCAGCGTCGCGACGAGCGTGCCGCTGCCGGCGACCAGGACCGTTCCCTCGGTCGCGGCCTTGACCTTGGCGATCTCCTCGGGAATGTTCTCGGAGATCACGGTGGTGTTCTGCCACGTCGGGTTTTCGAGGGTTGTCGAGACCAGGTACTTCGGATCGTTGTTCAGCTTGTCGGCGAACGCGCCCTCGCGTGAGGGCCACGCCGCCGCAAAGCCCTCGTAGGTCACGCGGCCGAGCAGCTGCGCGTCAGCCTCCGTCAGTTCGTCGAGCTTGAACTGGTCGCCGTCGTCGCCGCGCTTGTACTCGAACGTCCAGCCGCCGTGCTCGTAGCCCTCCGCGCCTCCGGGGTCTTCGAAGATCCCGTCGATCGACACGAACTCCGTCACCACCAGCCGGCCCATGACGCTTCTCCTTCTGAGCACCGCCGGCCCCGCGCACGACTGCAAGTGCCGGCGAACGCGCGCGTGTGCTCGGGTACGCAGTGTCGCGCAGGAGCGTAAGCGGCGCACGTTCCTGCGCGCCTGCAACGTGGACCGCGGCGAAGTCGTCTTCGAACATGGGAGCCCGTCAACGCTTCGTGATTCGAACGACCTGCTCGCGAACGCGGCACAGGTGCCGATCTCGAGGGGTCCAGCTCGTTAGCCGCGCGGGCGTCGCTGCCTCGGGGGGTTGACCTCCGCACTCGCTCGCGGCAGGGCGCGATTCGGCGGAGTGCTCGCGAACGAGGCGAGACACTCGAAGATGTTCCTGAACGGGTGCGCGTTGGCGCCATAGCCGAACCACCCGAGGCCGTCGCACAGTCCCACGGACAGGTCCTTGCGCGCGAAGAACACGTCTTGTTGGGGTGTGCCCGAAACGGGGACGCGTCCGTCGGTCCAAGTGTCGTAGCCGGTGTCGCCGTTCGCGGTGATGTAGTTGTAATCACCGGCGTAACACGACACGACGAACGGATCCGGTTGGGTCGGCTGGGGAATCTGTACGTCGCTGATGGGCTTCTCCGGACCCCAGGTTGCGCCGTTGTCGAGGGAGATCCGGCCGAAGCGCTGGTAGTTCTGGCCGTCCGTCGTGTTGCGGCGGTCGTACCAGGTGGCGAGGGCGACGCCGTGCCGGGTGAAGAGCAACGACGGCATCCACTGCGCCTTGCCCGACGTGTCGGTGTTCAGCCGTTGCGGCGAACTCCACGTGACACCGTTGTTCGTCGAACGCGTGAAGTAGATGTCGCCGCCGTCGGTGCCCGTGCCGTGGACGGTGTAGTCGTAGCCGACAACCCCGTTCGGTCCCGCGGCGGGCTGACCCCATCCCTGGTACCGCCAGATCGGATCGATCTGGGCGAAGTAGCCGTCGCAGAGACTGTCGCCGGGAGCGGCAAAGGCGGCGCCGACGAGGGTTGACGTCCAGCTGGCGCCGCCGTCGGTCGAGCGATAGTGCACGTTCTGGCGGGGACTGAAGGCACCGGCGCCCTCGTCCATCGCCATGAGGTACACGGTCCCGTCCGCGCCGTAACTGCCGGTGAGCTGCACATCGCGAATGAACGTCGGGTCGACGGTGACGGGAGTCCAGTGGATCCCGTCGTCGGAGTGCGTCACGACGAGCGCACCGCCCGCTGCGAAATCGTTCCACGAGATGTAGAGGCGGCCGTAGTGCGGGCTGAAGAGATTGTTGTCGGCCCACATCGATTCGCGGTCGTCGCCATCGCCGACGTGCGCGGACGCACCGGTTGTCCAGCGCACCGCCGGCTCGGTCGACGTCCACAGCCCGATGCCTTGATAACCGCAGTCGCCGCCGCTCACGAGGTCGCCGGCGAACCACCTGTGCAGCTTCGCGTCGTAGGCGACGACGGGGTCGCCGTAGTTGGCGCCGTGCCCCGTCCCGAACGGGGAGGGATCCAACCTGGTGAAGGTCGTTCCACCGTCGGTCGACACCGACGCGCCGGAGTAGTCGAGCGGCGCGCCACGAGAGTCGTTGTAGTTCACCACGATCGTTCGCCCGCGACCCCACACGAAGCTCTCGCTCTGGGTGACGTGCGGGAGGACCTCCGCGCCGGTGATCAGGTTGACGTTCGGCGACGACGCCCGGCGGCCGGCGGCCAATGCGCCGATCGCGGCGCTGGGGCCGTGCCGCTGCCGCCCGCACTCGTCGAGCATCGTCGCGGCGCGCAGATTCATCTGCTTGGCCATTTGATATGTGTCGACCGTCGAACAGTCGATGCCCGCGGCCGTCGAGCTCGTGTTCGTGACGGCGATCGCGGCAGCCGGCAACACCATCGCGACCAATGAGAGAAAGAGTGCGCGCCGACGAGTCCGCATGTCGCTCCTGCCTTTCCCCTCCGCACAGGATCAGGTCAGCACGTCGGTCCGTAACGAAGCTCCGATGCGAACACACGACAACGCGCACCGGCGATTGACATGTCGTACGTCGCGTGCTCTTGATCGTCAAGGGATACGAAGACCACATTCGGAGCAGCACGCTGCACGCGCCGTCCGGCGTCGAACCTTTCGCGTACCGGATCACTGCGCCGGGGGCGATCCGGTGCAGACGTCATCAGACTCGGCCGGCGTCGCGAGCGATGTCGTGGACGTACTCGCCGAGACACTCGTCTTCGGGTGCAGCGGCGTCGTTCAGTCAGCGTCGCGACATGTCGTAGCCGGTGCCGACGCTCTCGATTGCTTGTAGAGATCCGGAGCGAGTCGGCGTGCTGAGTCGACGGCTCTGGTAGCGGCTCTTTGTGCGCTCAGCGAATGCCGAAGCAACCACGCACCCCCGACCATCACGACCTCGCCGGCCGCGAGGCCGCGACGTCGCAGCTCGCTCGCGAGCAATGAATACCGCTGCCTGATCTCTCGGAGCCGGTCGGTCAGTAGAGCCCTGGGAACAGTGTCGCGACGATCGGGTGTCGATCACTGGATGGTACGTAGGGCGGTCGCGTTCTCGATGAGCTCGCGGAGCGCGGCACCGAAACGAGCCGCTGGTGCCCCGTCGACGACGTTGTGATCGATGGTCACGGTCAGATCGAGGATGTCGCGGACCTTGATCTGACCTTCGACGACTCGTGGGCGTGGGGTCATCCCACCCACGACGACCTGGAGTGACATCAGCGTCGGAGGTGCGATCGCGGAACCCCCGCCACCGGCGAACATGCCGACCGCGGTCACCGCGACCGTGCCCGTCTGCTGCCGGAACCGCACCGAACGTCCCATCAGCGCGTACATCATGTTGAAGAGTCCGGGGATGCGCGCCCGACTGGAGCAGCGCGGACGAACCAGCGTCCGCTGCCACTCGCCGACGGCCGGGTCTTCACCCGGCGCAGCTCCGCCGTGAGGTCGACGACGCCGCGGATGTCGGCGTCGCGGATCACGTGTGCCAACGGGAACGGACCCTGCGCCGTCGCGATCTCGACGATCGTGTTGACGTCGACGTGTCGGTGCGAGACAACTTGCCCACGCCAGTTTCGGTAGGCGTGGACTGCGGGGTGTGCGGCGGCAGCGGCGGCGACACTCGCCACGATGAACGCGGTGAAGGAAAGCGCCGGCTCACGGGCCGACAGAAGACGGTTCGCCTCGGTCACGTCGACCTCGACGAGACCGTGCATGGGCACCATGCGCCGGCCCGCGCGCATCGCGGCGGTCACGAGGCGACGACTCGACGGGAATGGTCGCACGTCGACCCGGCGGGCGCGATCCGTCGCCACCGCAGGATGCTGCCACCATTTTCATCGCGTGGCCCGCCCGGGCCGAGATCGGGGTTGGTGATGTCGGGTCCGACGACGAGGAGCGTCCCGCCGCGTGCGTCGGCGGCGCTGTCCGAACGCGACGCGGCGTTCGGCGACGGGCAGGTGCAGTGTCGGAAGTGCACCTCGGACGGCGCCTTCGACTCCTATCGGAAGTAGAGGCGGTAGGCGACGAACCAAATCGAGAACACGACGAGGACCACGCCGAACGCACGCTGGAGGTGCTCGGTGCGTATGCGTTGGGCCCGGCGGCTCATCACCCACGACGCCGGCACCGAACCGACGGCGAACACGAGGGCAGCGGACCAGTCGATGTGGCCCAAGGCCCAGTGCGTGACGAGCGTCGGGATCGTGAGCGCCGCGATCACGAGGAGGCTCGTGCCCGATGCCATACGCATCGACAGGCCGAGGACAAGGAGGTACGCCGGCACGAGCAGGAAGCCTCCGCCGTTGGCGAGTAAGCCGGTGAAGACGCCGATCGCCGCCGCGATCGTTGCGACGACCACGGGCCGGTGCCGGCGAATGGATCCCGCTGCGACACTCACGGCCGAGATCGGGTGCAACACGCGCAGTCCGATGGCGCCGAGCACGATGCCCGACGCGACGAGCAGCGCCGGGCCGCCGACGAGACGCGACAACAGCGCGCCGACGATGGTCGCCGGGACTCCGCCCACGAGCGACCACCGGGCGACATCGACGTCGACCTCGCCGACGCGTGCGTATTCGCGCGCGCCGACGAGCGCGGCGGGAATGGTTGCGGGTAAGGGCGATGCGACTGCCGCGAAACCCGAGAGTCCGATCAGCGACAACAGCGGCGTCGCGAACGACGAGCCACCGACACCGAACAGGCCGAACAGTAGACCGACGACGATGCCGGCCACGCCGATCGTCACGAGCTGCACGACGCCTCCTCAGCGTGCGGCGGCGATGCCGCGAGTTGCCGCGAACGTGTGCACGGTCAGGCCAGCTTCAGGAACATGCGCTCGACGTCTTCGAGCGCGTAGCCGTCGGCTTGTGCGTCGTCAGGCTGTTCGACGCAGTACGTGAGGCCGGCGGCGACGAGCTTGAACCCGGCTTGTTCGAGCGCCTTCGTGGCCGCCGAGATCTGTATCACGACGTCACGGCACTCTCGCCCCTCGCTCAGCATGCGCTCGACTGCGTGCACCTGCCCGGCTGCGCGCCGCAACCGCTTGCGTACCTCGTCGACGACGCTCTCCGGGATCTCCATCACGCACTGCTCCTGTGCCTCATGCCGAGCAGCGGTTGGGACCGACCTCGAGCTGCCGGAGTTCGGACCGCGACCGTGCGGATCGGCCCATGTTCGCCTTGATGATCTCGACGTAGTTCGGTGGGCGTGCCGTCGTGCGCGCGACTGCCCACGCGACGAACTCGCGCTCATCGAGGCCAAGTGGCGAGAGCGTGGTGCGCAGCTCACCGAGCCGTTTGCCGACGAGGGCGTCGGGCGTGACGCGCACGTTGTCGCCGTAGTGGCCGGGCAGCACGAGCGTGTCGTCGGGGAGCGAGAGCACGCGTGCGCTGCAGCGAGCGGTAGAGATTGCGCGCGAACTCCTCGGCGCGCTCGGCCAGGTCGGGACGTCCGACGCCGTCGACGAACAGCGTGTCACCCGTCAACACGATCCGGTCACCCACGAAGTAGAGCGTCGAACCCTGCGTATGCCCGGGCGTGCGCAACGACGCGACGCACAGCGGGACAGTTCCGAGCGGGAAACTCTCGCCGTCGCGCAGCGGCTCGTACGCGAACTCGAACGCGTCGGCAGGATTCAGGTGCAGCGACGCGCCGGTGCGCTCGGCGAGCGTGCGCGCGCCCGAGAGATGGTCGGCATGCAGATGCGTGTCGAACACCCGGGTGATGCGCCAACCGTGCTCGGCGGCGACCTCGTCGTAGACATCGACGTCGATCGACGGATCGATCGCGAACGCCTCGTGGCCGGCGCCGATGACATACGACAGGCATCCCTTGCCCCGTCGCCTCACTTGCACGACGCGTACGTCGTCCAGGTCGACGACGACCCAGTCGTAGACCGCGCCCCAGGCCGCCATCCCGCCCCGGAGGTTCGCCACGCGCAAGCCCGCACCGGCGAGCAGGTCGGCGGCGACCGCCGAGCGGCCACCCGCGGCACACACGACGACCACGTCACGGTCGTTCGGCACTTCGCCGATTCGCGGCGCGAGCTCCCCGGCTGGAATGTTGGTCGAACCGGGGATCGCCCATTCGGTGACTTCGTCGGGCTCCCGGACGTCGAGCACGAACGGCTCGTCGTCGGTCCCCAGCCGCGCCGCCAGTTCTGCTGCGTCGATGTCTCGGTACACGCTTGGTGCTCCTGTCGAAGATGTCGGTGCGACGACGTCGTCATGGGACCGAGTTGTGGTCGGTCGGGGCCGCGAGCTCGCGGTGGACGGCGCCGATGCCGAGAGCTCGTACGTCGACCGGCACGAGGTCGTTGTCGGCGAGAGTGGATTCGAACGACTCTGCCGAGACCGCGGCGGTCCCCACGAGTTCCTCGAGTTCCTCCTGACGCTCGGGTTCTTTCGCCCCAACCACGATACCCCGGGGGGTATTCCGGAAGGAAGAGTGAGCGGGAGCTTCCCGATCCGACGCCGGCTGCGTGCCGCTTCAGGTGAAGATGATTTCGCCGTCGGCGGCTTTCCCGTAGAACTCGCCGACGGTGATGATGTCTTCGATCTGGTCGACGAAGTCGTCCTTGTTGAAGCCGAACATGTCGACGGACGCCTTGCAGGCATACATGCCGGCGCCGGTGTCGCCGATCATCTCGATGAACTCGTGCACGGGTGGGATGTCGAGGTGGGCCATCTTCTTTTCCATCATCTTGGTGGCGATGGCCGACATGCCCGGGAGGACGCCGATCAGGCTGGCGATGTGCAGCCCGGGGTTGCCGACGGTCGCAACCTTGATGTGCTCGATGCGTTCACGGTGGACGGCATCGAGGCCGAAGAACGTGAAGAACAGGTTGGCGTCGATCCCCTCGGCGCGGGCGCCGTTGGCCATGATGAGTCCGGGATAGATGCCTTCGAGCGATCCTTTCGAGATCACAATCGAGACTTTCTCGATGCTGTCCGACACCGGCGTTGTCCTTTCGCCTCAGATGCAGCCGCGGGGTTTGGGGATGCCCGCGATCTTCGCCGCGAGCTTCGCGGGGCCTTTGGGGAAGAGTTGGTAGAGCTCTTTGATCGAGACGCCGGATGTCTTGCCGAGCGCCCGGACGGTGGGGCCGGTGCCTTTCTCGGAGTACTCCTTGCGCATGAAGTGGATGACCTGCCAGTGCTTCGAGGTGAGGGGGTCGATGCCTTCTCGTCGGGCGATCTCGACGGCCATGTCCTCGGTCCACTGGTCGGGTTGTTCGAGGAATCCTTCGTCGTTGACGGTGACGTGGACCCCGGCGATGGTGGCGGTGGGCATCAGACGATTCCTTTCAGGTGGCGACGTCGGTTGGAGCTTCCTTGCCGGCGGTGGGCATGTCGGCGGTGATGCCAGGGATGTCGCGGCCGGGTAACAGGGCGTGCCAGTAGAACCATTGGAACATGAGCTTCCCGAGGTGATTGAGCCGTGACTCCTTGAGCAGGGGCAGGCCCACCCGCGAGGGGAAATGGCCACCGACGGGCTCGTGGTCGTAGTTGAAGTCGATGAGCATCGCCTTGTGGAAGCCGGTCTCGATGAAGCAGTTGGCGTGGCCGTCGTAGGACGCGTCGAGCGGCTCGCCTCGCAGGAACCGCTGGACGTTCTCGACGAGCGTCTCGCCTTCGTAGTGGGTGACCGATCCGGCTTTGGAGGCCGGGAGGCCGGTCGCGTCGCCGATCGCGAACACGTTCGGCTTCGCCTTCGACTGCAGCGTGTGCTCGTCGGTGAAGACGAAGTCGAGCGCGTCGCCGAGGCCGGGCGAAGCGCCGACGTACGCCGCGCCGCTGTGTACCGGGACGACGACGGCAAGATCGAAAGGCACTTCGCGGTCGTCATAGCTGACGAGCCGTCCGCCCGCGCCGTCGACTTCTCCAGTGTTGAACTCGGTGACCAACTCGATGTGTCGGTCTGCGAGCATCCCACCGAGCGTGCTCGACGCGGTCGGTGTCGTGAACGCGCCGTCGAGAGGTGTCACGAACGTGATCGTGATCTGGTCGCGGACCTCTCGCTCGTGGAAGAACCAATCCGCGAGAAAGCAGAATTCCAGTGGCGCCACGGGACACTTGATGGGCATGTCGATCACGTTCACGGCCAAGTGTCCACGGTCGAACGTCGCGAGCCTTGCGGCCAGCGCGGTCGCGCCGGGAAGGTCATAGAACGTGAACATCTTCTCCAACCAGCCGTCACCGGTGAGGCCCTCGGTCTCGCCGGGCACGAGGCGCGATCCCGATGCGACGACGAGCACGTCGTATTCGAGGACGGATCCGTCGGCGAGGTGGACGCGATCGGCGTCGATGTCGACATGATCGACCGCGCTCTCGTGGTAGTCGATGCCCGCGTGGAGTTGGCGCGATCCGCGGTCTCACGATGTCTTCGGGGTGAGCCAGACCGAAGGGGACGAACAGCAGGCCCGGCTGGTACACGTGACGGTCGTCGCTGTCGACGACCGTGATCGAGGCCTCCGACAAGGGGAGCGCCTTGCGCAACCGGTTGGCGGTCAGGGTTCCACCGGTACCGCCCCCGAGGATCACGATGCGAGAGTTCATGCTTGGAGAATTTATGGCGGTCGGAGCGTGAAGAGGCAGGGCCAAACGGCCCGACTGGCAACGCGTCCACGATCCCGACATTCGCAATCGACACTGCCCGAGTGCGCGACGCCGGCGGTGTCGCCTGGGAGGAACGGTACGCATGCGAATCCGGCGATCGCGACCGAGGTCGTCGCGGTGCACGCGGGGGAGCCGCTCGCGGAGTGCGTGTCGCCGGACGCGAGCGCCGCCACCGACACCGGACCCGACCGGGCGGCACCGGCGGATCGTTAGGCTCCGGCCGTGGGGGCAGTCGTCGAGGTCCACGAGCTCACCAAGCGTTACGGCGCGGCCCGGGGAGTCGACGATCTCAACTTCTCCGTCAACGCGGGTGAGATCTTCGGCTTCCTCGGCCCCAACGGCGCCGGCAAGTCGACCACGATCCGCACGATGCTCGACTTCCAACGCCCAACCCGCGGGTCGATCCGTCTGCTCGGCCTGGACAGCCGGCGCGACAGCGTCGCGATCCATCACCGCACCGGATACGTGCCCGGCGACCTGCAACTCTTCCCCACGCTCACTGGACGTGCACACCTCGATGCCTTCGCCCGGGCACGCGGCAACACGAATCGTCTGACGACGCAGATGCTCGTCGAGCGGTTCGGCATCGAGCTGGACCGCCCCGTTCGCGAGCTGTCGAAGGGCAACCGGCAGAAGGTCGGTCTGCTCCTCGCGTTCATGCACGATCCGGAGTTGCTGGTTCTCGACGAGCCAACGGCCGGGCTCGACCCACTGATGCAAGAACAGTTCCAACAGCTCCTGCGCGAAACCGTGGCGTCGGGCCGCACTGTGTTCCTGTCGTCGCACTCGCTCGACGAGGTCCAACGCGTCGCGAGCTCCGTCGCGCTCGTCCGCGACGGACGCCTCGTCGTGACCGACACGATCGCCAACCTCCAGATGCAGGCACCCGTACGGATCAGCTTCCGATTCGCATCGCCCGTAGATCCCGACGAGTTCCGGCAACTGCCGGGCGTCCGAGACGTGCACGCACACGGCCCCGAGCTCGAACTGTCGGTGATCGGTTCCGTGGACCCGATCGTCAAGCACGCCGCGCGTCACGACACGCACGCGATGCAGGCGAATCCGGCCGATCTCGAGGACCTCTTCCGCGCGTACTACGAGCCCGTCCCTCTCGCGCAGGCGACTGAGCACGATCGGAGAGCGGCGGATGGAGGCTGAAGTCGCGCGCCTCGACCTGCGGTGCCGCCGCAAGAGCCTCATCGGCTACGCGACAGGCCTCGGCCTCTACACGTTGGTGATCGTCGCGCTCTATCCCGCTTTCAGGGATTCGACGAGCCTCGACAAGATCGCCAAAGAGTCGCCGGGTGTCGCGGCGCTGTTCGGCATCAGTGGTTCGATCACGAGCCCCGACGGCTGGACAAACGCAAACCTCTACGCCAACTTCCTTCCCCTGATCGTGCTGCTTCTCACGATCGGTTACGGCGCCTCGGCCGTCGCCGGAGAAGAAGAAGCGAGGCGGCTCGACCTCATCGTGTCGTTGCCGCTTTCGAGGCGTCGGATCCTCGCCGAGAAGACCGCCGTGATGGTGCTGCAGGCGACAGCGGTCTGTGCCGTGACCTACGTCTGCATGCTCGCCGGACGCGCTTTCGATCTGCATCTCGACGCGTGGAACCTGGCGACCGCCACCTTCGGCGTACTCCTGCTCGCGATCAGCTTCGGCTGCGTCGCGCTCGCCATCGGTGCCGCGCGGGGAACGCGGTCCCGCCCTCGGCGTCACCGCGGCGCTCGCATCGGGTGCATACCTCCTCAGCTCGCTCGGCCCGGTCGTCTCCTGGCTCGACAGCTGGCGCGTGGTATCCCCCTTCTACTGGGCCGTCGGCAACGAACAGCTCACCCGCGGACTCGGATGGGACGGAACACTCGTCCTCATCGGGATCACCGCGGCGGCGGTAACAATGGCGATCGCCTCGTTCGAGCGTCACGATCTCAACGGTTGAATCGTTGACCCCCGAGGTCACTGCTCCCCTGCACACCTGTTGATGAGTCCGGCTGATGGGTCCGGCCTTCTCTCTCGGGCCGGGGATGAGGATCAGGATGGCGCGAGTTGGCGGGCGACGACGCCGTGCGCGGGCCAGTCGGCCGACTCTTCGACACAGCGTGCGAACAACCAGAGGCTCAGTCGATCGCTGTCGACGCCGAGCAGCTCGGCCATGCGCAGGGCGAAACCACGTGGGTTCGAGCGCAGACGCTGCTCGCAGTTGAGCATGTGCTGGAGGGCGTCGTACGTGGGGTCCCCGACATACGGCTTGGGATCGATGACAAGCCACGGTTCTCGTTGCGCCGCAAGAACATTCCCGGCATGTAGGTCCGTGCACAGCAGCACGTTCCGATCCGCGGTCGACGGCAACCTACGGAACAACTCCATGCCATCGCGGACGAGACCGGGATCGAGCAAGGACGGGCGTGCGGCGACCTTGGCTTCGAACTCATCAGCCCATTGGTGACACATCTCCTGAAGCGGCCGGAACGAATGCCCCGGCGATGGTTCGCGCCAAAGGCGATGCAGAAGCGCCGCGATCACGACGTCCTGCTCCGGTTCGGGGTTCCCGGCCAGCGCACGGCCCGGTACGCATCGCTCGATCAGCAGGCATACCGAGTCGTCGAGATCTTCACTCTCGTAGAGGTGAACGGTTCCGTCGCCGTTCCATTCGCGGAGTCCGTCGGCTTCGCGCTCGGCCTCGACGTGCCGCCATCCGACCTTGAGGACGAGGCCGCGGTGGGCACCCCGGCGCGCGGGAGCTACCCAGGCAGCCGTGCCTCCGGGCTGGAATGGTGCGCCGATCCGGTCGAGGTGCCAGCGCGACGCAACGCGCCGGATCGTCTCGGGCAGCGCCGCCAACCATGCCCCGCGTCGCGGGTCCGGGTGGCATCGCAGGTCCTCGACGAGGTTGCGCGGCATCGCCAAGGCGTCCGTCGGCTCGTGTGCTCCTCGACGCATCGGCTCGGCCTCCCGACAGCAAGCGTTCGCCCTCGATCATCATCCGACAGACCGCGAGTGTGCTCGCCGACGAGTTGCTCGCCGACCTCCGTGTCCGGACCGGGCGCGGCGTGCACCTCGACCTTCCGCAGCCCATGGACGGCAAGTGACACACCGGGCGGCTGTGGCCGGGGCGACACGCGTCCGCGTGAGCCGCGCGGCTGGTCTTGATTCGGGGACACGCGGGGTCGGCCGGTGCCTCGGCGTCCGACCAGACTGACGATGACGAGCGACGAGCTTCCCGGGCCGAGCGCGGTGACGCGCCCGGGCGGGACGGTGGCGAAGACGGATGACGGGGGTCGACATGCGCGTGCTGATCGTCGGGGCCGGCGTTGCCGGCTTGACATTGTGTGCACGGTTGCTGCAGCAAGGACGACGACCGATCGTCGTCGAACGCTCCGTCGAGACGCCCGAGGGCTATGCGATCGGCCTTTACCCTCTGGGCAGCTGCGTGCTCCACGGACTCGGCGCGTACGACGAACTGTTGGAACGCGGTTTGATCGTCGAGCGCTACGAGCTCGCAGATCATGCCGGTCGTGTGCTGCAAACCGTCGACATGTCGCTCCTCACCGGCCAGATCGGCCCGATGGTGATGATCGGGCGCGCCGGTCTGCTCGCGATCCTCGAAGCTCGATGCGAGGGAGCCGACATTCGACGCGGCGTGTCGCTGACGTCGGTCGTCACCGGCAGCGGCCCGATCGCGGCCGGGTTCGACGACGGCACCACCGAGGAGGTCGACCTCATCGTCGGCTGTGACGGCATGTCCAGCGCGACGCGTGACCTCGTGTTCGGCGCCCAGCCGGGGTACGACGCGGGCTGGACGCTGCTCACCTGGTGGACGGGCCCCGAGCACTTCGACCCGACCACCTTCCGGGAATGGTGGGGCCGCGGCTGGTTCTTCGGCGTGTACCCGGCACGCGGCCGCGTGATGTGTGCGGCGGGTGGACCGATCGCGGAGTGGACCGACGCCGCGCCGGCCGACACGCACTCGGCGCCGCGTTCACTCGACAGGATCGTCGACGAGCTTCCCGACGTTGCCGCCGCCGTGGTCGACCGCCACCACACGTATCGCTGGCAGATGCGTGATGTACGGGCGCGACGATGGGTCGACGGCCGTGTGGCGTTGTGTGGCGACGCGGCGGCCGCGTTTCCTGCCGACCGCCGGTGTGGGTGCGTCGAACGCCATGCGGGCCGCGGCCGCGCTTGCCGACGAGCTGTCGCGTGCCGACAGCGGCACGTCGCCGCTGGCGCTCGAGCTCTACGAGAAGCGGTGCCGGTCGGTCGTGGAAGACAACCAAAGCGAGTCGCGCCGTTTGGCGAGGGCCATGTTCGTGTCGCGCTCACCGCTGGTGTGGGTACGCGACCAGTTCGCTCGTCACTATCCCGCCGAGCGCATGCTGGCATCCATCATCAAGACCGCCCGCGAGCCGTTTTGAACTTCTTCCCGCCCAATCACTCCGGCGTCATGCACGGTCGACCGTCTCGTAACAACTGCGTGACGATCGACCGCCCGCGGTGTGCCCGCGGCCTCGTCACGGCGTCCGTTCCCCGATGCGCGCAAGAGCTTGTCGAGGTTGCGCGGCGAGCTCCCGTTTGCGCACGACTGACTCGTTGCGCGGCGGCGCTCGTCACCGACGCCAGGTCGCGAAGCAACTCATCGATGCGTCGCTCGACTTGGATGTGCTCCGTGCCGTAGCAGATGATCTCGTTGAGCGCGAGATCGAGATAGTCGGACCAGTCGCGCTCGGGAACTTCCAGCCGCACCTCGCCGTCGTCGGCCCGGTATCGCCGGGTGCCGAGCGGCCGATTCGCCAAATCCCGCAGGAGGTCATGCAGCTGGTCCAACACCTGGACCGCGGTGGTCGGATCGTTCGTCGACGGTGACAGCGCGCGTGACGCGATGTCGACGAGCTGCCGTATGCCGTACGCGGGGTCCTGGGTGAGTGTCCGATCCGGGCCGACGGTGATCTGGTCGAGGACCGCGCGCTCGGAGAGGTCCTGCCCGCCATAGATGTGCAACAGCGGCGCGCCGCGCGGTACGAAGTCGCCGATTCTCGCTACGAGTTGCAAACGCGCGTCATGGTGCGTCGCCAAGTGGACCAGCCCGGGTTCGTTGATTGCGACGACAGCGCCCGCCGATGCTGCGAGCAGGACGCGATCGGCGGCGATCGGCATCGAGCAGGCAGTCGTCGGGGCGACCTCCTCGGAGTATCGAGACCCGATCACCGCACGCGTTTCCTCGGCGATGGTCGTGACGATTGTGGCTATCCGTATGTGCTTCGCAATGTGGTCTATGTACTGCACGAAGGCGCCCACCGCGATGACCGCGAGAAGGATCGCCACGCTCATGACGAGATCCGGAGCTTGGTCTTGCGCGGTGGGTTGCAGCGCGCGCAGAGCCGAGAGCGTGTAGGCGAACGTCCCCACGAAGATCCCGAGCGTCACCTGACTGTTCACGTCTCGCAGGAACGTCCGGAGCACGCGCGGCGAGTACTGCGTGGACGTCATCTGCAGCACCAGCATCGTGATCGAGAACACGAGCGCCGTGAGCGTGACGGCTGCCGTTGCGATCGTGGCCATCATCACGCGAGCGCTCTCGATGCCGCCGCGGAAGAGTTGACCGCCGCTGACGAAATCGTGCACCCAGTCGTTGAGGTGCACCGCGCCGATGGACAGGGCAATGTATCCGATGGTGATCAATCCCGGAACGAAGACCAAGCTCGACCGAGCCCACTCGCGGAATCGAAACAGTCTCACGGCCGTACGCACCTGCGCGGCGACCCTGTCACTGCAAATCCCATGTGAAGAGGCTCACACATTCGGAGCGGACGAGTAAGGCCGCGACCTCGGGCGATGACGTCGAGAACGATGCCGCGCGCGAGTTTCACCCTGCCGGCGATGACTTCAGCTGCCGCGGTTGCGGCGGAACATCAGCACGAGCGCAAGTACCACGACGAGCAACACGAGGGGCGCAGCTCGACGAGACTTCGACTTCACCATCTGCACCGCCGTCTTGGGATCGGTGACGGCGCCGGCGGCATTGCTGATCACCGATGTCGCAGCTTCACCGACTCTTTCGGCAGCGTTGTCCGCGAGTGAGTTCATGTTCATAGAAGTCTCCCTGGTATGTCGCACGGCACTGAGGAGCCCTTGTCACGTGCTCACGACAAGAGCTGGTTGATCTTGTCCCGCGCCACAGTGGCCACTGTCGCGGCCTTGTGCGGCTGCCCGCGCAGGAACGCCTCGGTGAAGTGCTTGGCTTGTTCGTACTTCACCTTTCCGGGCATGGGTGGTTCGTTCGGGTTCACGTGACAATCGACGATCCCCGGTCCCGGGTGCGCAAGGAGCGCCTCGACGGCACCCTGCAGGTCTCCCGGGGCCGCGACCTTCTGGCCGAATCCGCCGCAGGCGCGTGCCCAAGCAGCAAAGTCTGCTTCAGGCTCCTTGTGGCGTACGGCGTACTCCGGATATCCGAGGATGACCTGTTCCCAGAGAATTTGTCCGTAGGAATTGTTGTTGTTGACCACGACCTTGATCGGCAGTTCGTTTCGAACGGCCGTGAGGAACTCGGCCATGAGCATCGCGAACCCGCCGTCGCCGACGAACGCGATGACCTGCCGGCCCGGAAACGCGTGTTGTATTGCGACCGCGTAGGGCAGCCCGGGAGCCATCGTCGCGAGGTTTCCCGAAAGATAGAACTGGCGATCGGCGCGGATCGTCCAGTGGCGCGCGGCCCACGTCGCGATCGTTCCGGAGTCGCAGGTGAGGATCGCGTCATCGCGGGCGGCGACATTGATCGCGTGCATGAGATACTGAGGCGCGATGGGATCGCGGCGTTCGTCCTCGAGCGCGCGCATGTCTTCCCGCCACTGCTGCATCTCGTGCTGGTACTTGTCGAGGAAGGCGCGATCGCGGTTCTCGTCGAGCAGTGGCAGCAGCTGGTCGAGCGCGAGTTGCGCGTCGCCGACGACCGGGGCAACTACCGGAAGGCGCAGGCCGACGAGACTCGGGTCGACATCGATTTGCGCGACGCGGACCTGGTCGGGGTCGGGCAGGTGCTTCGTGTATGGGAACGACGTCCCGACCATGAGCAGGGTCTCGCATTCCTCCATGAGCTCCTCGCTCGGTCGCGTGCCGAGCAGGCCGAGACCACCCGTTGTGAGCGGATGGTCGTCGGGTACTACGGCCTTCCCGGGAAGAGACTTGACGATCGGCGCGCCGAGTCGGTCGGCGACCGCGATGACCTCGCTCGCGCGCGTGCGACGCGCCCGCGCCGACCAGCATCGCGATCTTGGCCCCGCCGTTCAGCACGTCCGCCGCGTGCCGCAGCTCGTCGTGGTTCGGCTGCTGCGGGCGCACGGGCGAAGAAGGCGGACGTTGCCGGCGGGTTGGCGGGTGCGACGTGTCGGTACGGGTCTTCTTCGACCGGGGCGATCTGCACGTCGTTCGGGAACGTGAGGTGCCCGACCGTTCGCTTGGCGAGCGTGTCGCGTATCGCGAGATCGACGACGCCCGGCATCTGCTGCGGGTTCGTCACCATCAGGTTGTAGGAAGCGACGTCGGCGAACAGCCGATCGAGGTGCACCTCCTGCTGATAGCGCGTGCCGAGCACCGAGGTCTCCTGCATGCCGGTGAGCGGAGCACGGGCGCGTGGTCGAGCTTGGCGTCGTACAGGCCATTGAGGAGGTGGATCGCGCCCGGGCCGGACGTCGCACAGCACACGCCGAGTCGTCCGGTCGCCTTGGCGTAGCCGGTGGCCATGAACGCCGCCGCTTCTTCGTGGTGCACCAGGACGAACTCGAGGTCGTCCTTGACTCGGCGGAAGCCCTCCATGAGACCGTTGATGCCGTCACCCGGCAACCCGAAGACCGTGTCCACACCCCACGCAACGAGGCGCCTTGCGAGGCTCTCTCCAACGGTCGTCTCCACCGCGTCTCCTTTTCGCCTGCCGGTGCTCGTCAGCAAGGCACACGCCGGTGCCTCTCGCCTTCCTGAGCTTTCGTACCCGAGATCGTGGTGATGGCAACAGTCGATGAGTTCCGACGGGATCACGATGTCGTAAACGCCGACGACGTGAACAGGCTTGGCAGTGAGGTGGGTATGACCTCGGCATGCGATGGCTGGAGCGGTTCGCGCGCGGCATCGACCGGTATCAGCAACGCCATGGGTTCGTCGGGTTCCCTTTCGCGGTGCTGAAGAAGTTCGGCGACGACGATGGCGGAAGGCTGGCGGGGCTGATCGCGTATTACGGTTTCTTCTCGCTGTTTCCGCTGCTCATGGTCTTTGTGAGCGTGCTCGGGTTCGTGCTCTCCGGCTATCCGGACGTCCGGGCGAGCATCGTCGACTCAGCACTCGGCCAGTTTCCGGTGATCGGCAATGCGATCGGATCGCGCGCAAAGCTGCAGGGACTGCAAGGAAGCACCGTGAGCATCGTGGTGGGCGGAGGCACCGCGATCTGGGCCGGGCTTGCGGTCGCGCAGGCGGCGCAGAAGGCCATGAACACCGTCTGGGATGTCCCGCGAGCGCTCTGGCCGAACTTCGTGTTCCGCCGCGTGCGGTCGCTCGGCATGCTCGTACTCCTGGGCACGATCGTCATCATGTCGACATTCGCCAGCGGATACGGCAGCTCGGGCGTGCTGCCCGCGACCATCTCGTTTCTGGGGTGGATCGTCGCCCTGATCCTCAACGCGGTCCTCTTCACGCTTTCGTACCAGATCCTCACTGCGACGGACCTGCGCTGGCGGAACGTCCTCCCCGGTGCCCTCACTGCGGCCGTGCTCTGGACGCTGTTGCAAGTCGTCGGTGGTTACTACCTGACGCACGAACTGAGGAGCGCGAGCGACGTGTACGGCACGTTCGCACTGGTCCTCGCGCTGTTCGTATGGATCTCCCTCGGCGCCCAGGTCACGTTGCTCTGCGCCGAGATCAACGTCGTGTGGCGGCGACGACTCTGGCCGCGCAGCCTCGTGCAGCCACCGTTGACGACTGGTGACGAGAAGGTCTACGCCGCAATCGTCGAGCGGGCGCGAATGCGTCCCGAGGTTGCCGTGCACGTGTGGTTCACCGACAATCACGACAAGGGCGCGCTCGGTCACGACGGTTCGCTCGTTGCGGGAGGAACCGCCGGCGAGTAACCGGCACGGCACGCCCTCGTTCCTGGCTCGCGAGCTGGCCGGGGCAGTCCGCTCCTCGCGTTCGTCGCGTCAGCGAAGTGCGAGTACTGCCGCACCGCCGGGTCGACGAGTGAAGCAGGATCGACGCCGCGGTTGAGAGAGAACAGAGGCAGGAGACAGGCCGGGCTATCGGCGCGCGATGACGGACACTGCGCCGCGGCGACTCGAAGACGACGAGCTCGACGTCGGCGAGGTCTGTGACGCCGCGCTCGCGTACGACGCTCACGAGATCGCCGAGCGTGAGCCGCGCTTTGCGCAGCGTGTGCTCGTCGACGCGGCCGTCGCGTACGAGCACGAGCGGACGCCGGTCGGTCAGATGTCTCACCATTGGCAGTCGTACCCGCGCCCAGCTCAGCGTATTGTGCATTCCGAGCAGCACGAGTGTCGCGGTGATCCCCTGGACATACGACGGCCGCGGCGTGGTTGCCGTTCGGCCGATGATCGCACCGATCGCCACTGCGACCGCGAAGTCGAAGCCCGTCATCTCCGACAGTGTGCGCCGTTCGCCGAGGCGCAGGCCGACCACCACGGAGAGGTAGATCAACGCGGTGCTCAACGCGACGTAGCCGGCGGTCCGCCAGGCGCCGAAGAGCCAGGAGAAGCCCATCACGCGCCTCTCGCCCGAGCCTCGGCGCCGCGTGTCTGCGACCTCACGAGCGCGCGCTGCACAGACCTCATGTCGCCACGAGACCATTCACTGAAGAGTCGTGAGGGTCGAGGTTCCCAAGTGGCAACGAGAACACAAATCGTGCGCCGGGCTCGCCGGGATTCGCAAGCTGCAACGAGCCCCCGATTGCGCACGCGTGTTCGTACGCAATCGCGAGCCCCAGGCCCGAGCCCCGTGTCGCGCGCCCGACGTCGGCCTTGTAGAAACGCTCGAATACGTGCTCGGCGTCTGCCAGCCCGACGCCGGGCCCGGCGTCGACGACTTCGACGCGCGCGAATCGCAACTCGCGACGGGCGTGAATCGTGACGTCGCCGCCCCCGTGTCGTATCGCGTTGTCGAGAAGGTTCGCGATGACGCGCTTGAAGCGCTGCCGGTCGGACAGCACGCAGAGTCCCGGTTCGCAATCGACGCGGAGCCGCGCCGATTGCGCCGTCCACGGCTCGGCCGCCGCGGCAAGGGCCGGTGCGAGCTCGAGGGGCTGGAGCGTCACCGGCTCGGCGCCGGCGTCCAACCGTGCCAACTCGAGCAACTCGAGCACGAGCGAGTGGAGACGTTGCACATCACCGACGAGGAGTGCGGCGGGGCGGCGCGCCGGATCCGGGAGTTCGTCGAGGTGTTCCCGCAAAAGAGACGCCGCGGAGAGCAGCCCGGTGAGTGGCGTCCGCAGCTCGTGCGCGACGTCCGACGTGAACTGCCGCTCGCGTTGCGCGGCGTCGGAGAGGTCGACGATCTTGGCCTCGAGCGCGGCGACGAGCTCGTTGAAGGACGCTGCCCATTGATCGAACTCGTCGTCGGTGCCGAGCGGAACCCGGCCGAGCAGCCGCAACGCGGTGGCCCGGGCCGCCTGGGCGGCCGCGCCGACGGGTCGTAGCGCGCGGCGTGCGATCGCCGCACCGAACACCGCCGCGAGCAGAACCGTGGCGAGCCAGGCGAGCGCGATGACGTTTCGGAGCTGGTCGATGCTCGACTGGATATCGGCGAGCGCGAAGAAGAAAAAGAGCGAGGTACGGCCGTCGTCGCTCTGCCGCGCAATGACGAGGTAGCGACTTCCGTCGACGGACGTGCGCGCGGGCGGGAGATCAGAGCCGGACCTCGGCGCGCGGATCGCCGACGGCACCGCACGTAGATCGAGCGTGGAAGCGGAGGAGTACACCTTGTCGTCGGTGACCGCGACCGTCTCGAAGCCCCCGCGTTCTCGATACGCAGCCAGCGCCGCCTCGACTCGTGACGCGTCGACACTGTCGGGCAGGGCGAGCAGGGCCAGGTCGACGCGGTGCGCGGCCTGGTCGGCGAAGGTCCTGTTCCGGTACTCGCGCATGACGATATAACTCGTCAGCGCGAGAAAACCTGCCGAGATACCGGCGACCAGGATGCAGACGATCGTCAACCGGCGCCGAAACCGCTGCGGTGAGAGCAAGCTCGTCGTCATCATGCGTCGGCGGAATGGAACCGGTACCCGATCCCGCGCACGGTCTCGATGTACCGCGGCGCCTGTGCCTCGTCACCGAGCTTGGTTCGCAGACGCTTGATCGCCATGTCGACGAGTCTCGAGTCGCCGAGGTAGTCGTAGCCCCACACTCGGTCGAGAAGAAGCTCCCTCGTGAACACCCTCTCCGAGTGTCGTGCGAGCTCGAACAGCAAACGGAACTCCATCGCGGTGAGCTCGAGGGGCTGCCCGTCGAGCTCGGCCCGGAACGCCGCGGGGTCGATCTGTAGCCCGCCGAATCGGATCTTCGCCGGCATGGAATCGGTGTTCACGCGTCGTACCGCGGCGTGGACGCGCGCGAGAAGCTCTTCGCCCTCGAACGGCTTGATGACGTAGTCGTCCGCGCCGAGCTCCAGGCCGGCAACGACATCCTCCACACCCGATCGTGCTGTCAACATCACGATGGGAATGCTGGACCGTTCGCGAAGCCGGCGGCAGACCTCGAAACCGTCGATTCCCGGCAACATGAGATCGAGGATCACGAGGTCCCACGGGCGGTCGTCGACCGCGGCGAGCGCGTCCTCACCGTTCGTCGTCGTGCTCACGTAGATACCCGCGCGCTCCAGTAGGAGTGCCGTCGATTCGCGGACCGAAGCATCGTCTTCGACGATCAGCACCCTCGTCGCCATCGCACCATCCCCCTCCGGTGAAGCGCGTGCCTTCGGGGCGATGACGTCATGTCCTCCGCCGAGGCGGCAGCGACAACATGGCGCAAGACTTCATCAGACAAGTGTTGTCCAACCGATGCGCGGGATTCCATGCGAGGTGCGGGTTGGTGAGTGGCGCTCAATCGACAGATGGCCGCCCCACCGTGGCGATCGCACTCCACAGCGCGAAGAACGCAACGGCAGCGCCGGTCAGCACGTCGTACCAGATGAGCAGGGTCACGTCGGTGATCGTCGAGTAGTCGAGAACGAACTGGGACCCGATCAGCCAACCACCGAGCAACACAGTCGCGACACTCAGCTCGCGCGGTGCCGAACGGACGCGCCAGCCGGTTCAGTGACATCAGCACGACTCCTACGCCGATGACTGCATGGTTCACATCCACCGATGGCGAGGATCCGTAGCCGAGCGCCCAGGGAGCAGCGAGTATCCAGAGCCCGAGCAAGAGGTTCGCGCCGCTCGCCACGTAGACGTTCAATACGCGCAGCGCCGGCTCGCGTTCCAGCTCGTCGCCTTGCCGCCGGGCCGTTCGCGAACCGTGACCCACCGCCGTCAGGTTCTCCTTCCCTTGTCGTTGCCATCGACCTACCCGAGGGCAATCGTGGACGCAACGCGCCCGCGGCCTTGTCACCGCATTGTGACGTACGCAGCGAGATGGCTCGGCTCGGACTCGTCGGCGCCGATCGTTCGACCGCTTGCATCTCTGCTCGGGGTCATATCTCCGGCGCGTGACGGCAAGGCAGCCGTCCTGTCCGGGATCGAGTTGGTGTGGCGCGATCGTTCCGCGACCGCCTTACTTTTTTGGTTGCGGGGTAACGACATATCCGGAACCGAAGACCCGGGAGCGAAGATGGCAAGCGCCAACAGACCGCGGAGCCGGACGCGAACATGGAGTCGGCCTGTCGTCGTCGCGGCGCTCGCGACCTGTGTTGCCATGGCCTGCGGGGGGAAGAGCAGCAGCAGCAGCACGCCGTCTCACGGTGCGCAGCCCGCGCCCGGTGCCACGGGATTTGTCTCCGGCACGCTCAACGACGTGCCCACGCTCGGACGTATGAGGCCGCTCGGTCCCGAGCGAGCGGCCGACGGCGTGACGTCGCGCAGCTATCGCCTGATCGGTCAGTCCGCTGGCAACGCCCTCGAGACCTACGGGAACGTGCTCGAGCGCGCGGGCTGGGATGTGGGTCTCCGGCCCCATCGCACGGGTACACGCGCGTGGCAGGGTGCATGGGTTCGTGACGGTCGGACGCTGGTGGTCTCGACCGTCGACGCGCCCACGGTCGAATCCGCGGGGGAGTCCTCGGTACAAGTCTCGCTCTCGCTCTATCCGGCCGGCGTCACACCCTCTACGTTCTGAATGTCGGCACGAGGTCGGTCGACATGACCTTCCGCAAGCGGAGGCTCGGCTGACCGATGAGCGCGTTCCGAATCGACGGCTACGCACCGATTCGTGACTACGCCGCCATCGGCGACGGTCGCGCGGTCGCGCTCGTCGCGGTCGACGGCCGCATCGACTGGCTCGCGCTGCCCTCGCTCGACGCGCCTGCCACGTTCGCGGCGGTGCTCGACGATCGCCGCGGTGGCTTCTTCATGGTCGAGCCGGAGGTGCCGTACGAGGTCGAACGGAGGTATCTGCCTGATACGAACGTCCTGGAGACGACGTTTCGCACTGCGCGGGGCGTCGTGCGCGTCGTCGACGCCGTGTCGCTCGACAACGGCGCGCTGCTCCCGTGGACCGAGCTCACGCGTCGTATCGAGGCCGTCGACGGCGCCGTACCGATGCGCTGGAGCGTAGAGCCGCGTTTCGACTTCGGCCGTCACGCCGCGCAGTTCACAGTCCGCCGCGACATCGTGCAGGCGATCGACGCGAACGGCGAGCTCGTGGTCGCGATCCTCCATTTCGATGCGGGCGAGGCTGCCATCACGCGTTCTTCCGTGGGAGGGACGTTCGTCGCGGCGGATGGTCGACGCTCGTTGCTTGCGCTCGTGGCGGTCACGTCCGGGCCACTGCCTTGCCCCGGGCGCGACGAGATCGAAGCGCGTATCGACGCGACGGTCGAAGGGTGGCGGTCGTGGACCCGACGCGTCGCCTACCGGGGCCCGTGGCGTGAGGCGGTCGTGCGCAGTGCGCTTGCGCTGCGGCTGCTGTTGTTCACGCCGAGCGGTGCGCTCGCGGCGGCGCCGACCACTTCGCTGCCGGAGCGGCTCGGCGGCGACAAGAATTACGACTATCGCTTCTCGTGGCTACGCGACACGTCGTTCGCCCTCGACGCGTTGATGAGCCTCGGTATGCACGAGGAAGCGAACCGCATGATGACGTGGCTCACACGTGCGGTGCTCGACTCGTATCCCGATTTCGCAGTGTTCCTCGAGCTCGACGGCGAGCGCACGACCGACGAACCCGAAGCGGAGCTCGACCTCGACGGCTATCGCGGCTCGCGGCCGGCAAGGGTGGGCAACCATGCCCGTGGCCAGCTCCAGATCGGCAACTACGGTGACGTGTTCGAGACGCTGTGGTTGTACTACCGCCGAGGCAACGAACTCCCGCCGGCGATCTACGACGCGCTCGCCGCGACGGCTGACCACGTCTGTGAGATCTGGCAGAAGCGTGACAGTGGGATCTGGGAGCTCGACGAGATCGCGCACTACACGATTTCGAAGATCGGTGCGTGGGTTGCACTCGACCGCGTCTTGCGGTTCGTCGACGCGGGTGAGATCTCGTCGAGCGGCCGGAGGCGGTGGGAGACGGTGCGTGCCGACATCCGGCGCTACGTCGAGCATCAGTGCTGGAACGAAGACCTCGGGTCGTATTCGATGTGTGCCGGCGGCGATGCGCTCGACGCCGCGTGCCTGTTGTCGTCCCGGGCAGGCTTCGACGGCCCCGACTCGCCGCGCATGCTCGCCACGATCAGGGCAGTTCGTGCGCACCTGTCGGCGGGGCCGCTCGTCTATCGCTACAGCGCCGCGCGTCACGAGGAGAACGCGTTCGTCGCGTGTTCCTTCTGGCTCGTTGCCGCGCTCGCAAGCGCGGGCGCGCGCGACGACGCGGCGGCGATGATGGACGACATGGTCGCGCTCGCCAACGACGTCGGCCTCTACAGCGAAGAGATCGATCCCGCGACCGGAGACATGTTCGGCAACTTTCCTCAGGGGCTGAGCCACCTCGCGCTGGTGACGGCGGCATGCGCGTTCATCGACGCCGATTCCTCCGCAAGCTGAAACCCGCGACCGCGGCGAGGGCGACCGGGACTGCGACGATCGCGGCACCTCGCGGCGCGTTTGGATCGCGCGGGTTGAGGTCGCGCCGCGGCCCGTCGTTCAGGGTACGGACCGAGCGCGTTCTTCCCGCACCGGCGCGCGATGTCGAGCACCTGGGCAACGTGCAGGGCGCGCCGGCCGGTCGCGCCGTCTGTCATCTGCGTCTGACACGAGAACCCGTCGGCGACGACGAGCGTGCTCGGCTCGGCTTTGCGCACCTGGGGAAGCGGCGCCTGCTCGCCGCACTGCATGGAGATGTCGTGGTGGCCCGCTTCGAATCCCCACGATCCGGCCAATCCGCAGCACCCGCCGGCGACCGGTTCGACCTCGAGGCCCATTGCTTCCAGCAGCCGGTGTTCCGAGTCGATTCCTCCGGTCGCCTTGTGGTGGCAATGACCCCACACCAGCGCCCGCCCGGCGAGTTGCGGTGGCGTGACGTCGAAGTGCTCGAAGAACTCTGCAAAGTGGTACGACTGCTCCGCGAGGCGACGGGCGTCGTCGTCATGGGGCAGCAACTTGACGAGCTCGTCCTTGAACACGGCGAGGCAGCTCGGCTCGATCCCTACGACGGGTGTGCCCGCGCGGATCTCGCTGCGCAACGTGTCGATCACGCGCAGCAGATACCGCCTCGCGAGACCCAGAAACCCGTAGTCGTACAGTGGCCGGCCACAACAGACGTGCCCGGAGGGCATGACTACGTGCCAGCCCGCAGCCTCTAATGCCTCGACAGCAGCCACGCCGACTTCGGTGTGCATCCGATTGTTGAACGTGTCGGGCCACACCACCACGCGCGGGCCCGACAGATTGCGCTCACCACGAGCACGGAACCATTGCTGCAGCGTCAGCGGCGCGAACTTCGGCACCGGACGCTGCGGTGTCATCCCGGCGATCCATTTCAGTGCACTCGCGGTCGGCTCGTGCTGGGCGAGCGAGTTCGCGAGGCCGGGTACGAGCGACGCGACGCGCGCGCTCTTGTCGATCAGTCCGAACGCGTAGGCGTGCCGAGGGCGGAGGCGTCCGCTCCAGTGATGGCTGAGGAACTCGGCTTTGTACGTCGGCATGTCGACGTTCACCGGGCAGTCGTTGGTGCAGCCTTTGCATGCGAGACACAAGTCGAGGGCGTCTTTCACCTCGCGGCTGCGCCATCCGTCGGTGATCACGTCGTCTTGCAGCATCTCGAACAGCAGGCGGGCGCGCCCGCGTGTTGTGTGCTTCTCCTCGCGCAGCACCATGAAGCTCGGGCACATGACCTCGTCGGCATGCGGAATGCGACATTTTCCGACGCCGACGCAGCGGAGCGCAGCGTGCGCGAAGTCACCGCCGTCGTCTTCGTATGCGAACTTCACGGGCGGGCGCCAGGGTTCGTAGTCGACGCCGAGCTTGAGATTCTCGTCGAGCCGGTACGGGTCGACGACTTTGCCGGGGTTCATCTTCCAGTCCGGGTCCCAGATGCGCTTGAATTCCCGGAAGGCGTCGACGAGGTCGTCGCCGAACATCTTCGGGAGAAGCTCCGCGCGCTGTTGCCCGTCGCCGTGTTCGCCCGACAGCGAGCCGCCGAACGACACGACGAGATCGGCGGCCTCCTCCATGAACGCGCGGTAGGCGCGCAAGCCATCCGCGGTGCGGAGGTCGAACGAGATCCGGGAGTGTATGCAGCCGTCGCCGAGATGGCCGTAGAGCGCACCGTCGTAGCCGTACTTGTCGTACAGCGCGCGCAACGTGTGCAGGTACTGGGCAACCTTCTCCGGCGCGACTGCCGAGTCCTCCCATCCGGGCCAGTGGTCCTTGCCGTCGGGCGAGAACGCGGTCGCGCCGAGCCCGGCCTCGCGCACCTCCCACAGCCGTCGCTCCTGGTCGGGATCATCGAACAGCGAAACACCCACAGGCGGCGTCGAGTCGTCGCGCAGAGTCGCGCGATCAGCCGCCGCGCCTTGTCGTCGCTGGCGTCCTTCGAGTCACCGCCGAACTCGACGAGCACGTAGGCCCGGCCGTCGGGGAGCAGCGTGAGATCTTCCGGATGGATGCCGAGCTGTTGCTCGTTGCGGAAGAGCACATGGTCGATCGCCTCACAGCCGATCGGCTCGTGCTCGAGGATCTCCTCCAGATGATCGCCGACTTCGAAGATGTCGTGGTAGCCGACGACCAGGAGCGAGCGCGGGTCGGCTTCGGGATGAGTTTCAGTGTCGCCTCGAGGATCGTCGCGCACGTGCCCTCGGTCCCGGCGAGCGCGGCGGCCACGTTGAAGCCGCGTTCGGGCAGCAGCTCGTCGAGGTTGTAGCCGGACACCCGTCGCGGAATCGGCACGAACCGTTCGCGTATCCGGCGAGCATGTCGGTCACGCAATCCGCGGAGGTCGCGATAGATCTGGCCCCGGCGACCACCTGCCTGCACGATCCGTTCGATCTCGTCCTCACCCGTCGGGCCCACGTGCATCCGCACCCCGTCGTATGTCAGAACTTCGAGGGCGGCGAGGTTGTCGGAGGTTCGGCTGCCGTCACCGGTGAACCGCGCTTGGAGCGAATGGATCCCGCAGGAGTTGTTGCCGACGTTGCCGCCGATCGTGCAGTACCGGTGCGTCGACGGGTCCGGCCCGAAGAGGAGACCGTGCGGTCCCGGTCGCGAGGTTGACCTGCTCGTTGATGGCACCGGGCTGCACCCGCACGGTACGGGCCGCCTCGTCGATGTCGATGATCTTGTGCAGGTACTTCGAGAAGTCCATGACGACGGCGTAGTTCACCGTCTCGCCCGAGAGGCTCGTACCACACCCGCGCGCAAGAATCGGTGCTCGATAGTCGTGACACACGGCGTGGGTCGCAACGACGTCGTCGATCGTGCGGGGAATCACGACGCCGATCGGCGGCTGCCGGAAGTTCGACGCGTCAGTTGCGTACAGGGCGCGCGACGAAGAGTCGAAACGAACCTCGCCGGTGATCGCACCCCGGAGGTCGTGTTCGAGTCCGGCGACGTCGAGCTGTTGCCGTCCGGACATCCCCGAGGCCGGCCCGGAACCCTTGGCCGGGACAGTGATGACATCGCCGACGCGGGCCATGCAATCTCCTTGCTCGTCTATGCCGTGCGGTATTCCGCGGCGTCGCTCGCTCTCAACTCGAGACCCAACCCGGGACGCGCCCGATCGGGGCGCAAGCGGCCTGCCGAGGGTTCGAGCGTGCCGTCGAAGAGCAGGCGCTCGACCCGGACGTGGTCGTGAAAATACTCGAGGTGCCGCAGATGCAACGCGCCGCACAGCGCGTGGGCCGAGACCGCGGGCGCGCAGTGACCTGACAGGTCGATCTCGAACGTGTCGCACAACGCGGCCACTCGCAACACACCGGTGACGCCGCCGCAGCGAGTGACATCGGCCTGGAGGCAGTCGACGGACTGACCCACGAGCAGCGCGCGGAAGTCGCGCAAGAGGTAGCCGTATTCCCCGGCCGCCACGTCCATTCCGCCCGGACCGCGATCGCGGAGGAAACGGAGACCGTCGACGTCGTCGGAGCTCACCGGCTCCTCGAACCATGACACGTCCCAGCGATCGCGATACCGGTACGCCCAGTCGAGTGCTTGCTTGCGTCCGAATGCCCCGTTGGCGTCCACGAACAGTTCGGTGTCCGCGCCGATCGCAGCCCGCGCCACGTCGAGACGTCCCGGGTCGTCTCGGGGAGCGCGCCCGACTTTCATCTTCACGCGTGGAATCCCTTGCGCGACCCAGCCACCCAGCTGCTGTTCGATGCGGGCAGCCGAATAGCTGGTGAAGCCGCCGCTTCCGTACACGGGCACCGCGTCCCGCGCCGGCTCGACGAGATCGGCCACCGATGTGCCCAGCAGGCGCGCCTTGAGGTCCCAGAGGGCGATGTCGACAGCCGAGATCGCCATCATCCCGGCGCCCGGTCGGCCGGCATTGCGCAGATGGGCCGACATCGCGTGCCATGCACCGGCGATGTCGCCGGCGTCGCGGCCCCGGACCACGGGCCCCAGCGTCTCGGACACGAGCCGTACAAGTGACGCATCGCCGTAGGTGTAGCCGAGCCCGCACGTTCCATCCGCCGCGATCTCGACGACAACGATCGTCGTGTCGTCCCACGCAAACGTGCCGTCGGACTCGGGCTCATCGGTCGGAATCGTGAAGGCGGAAGCGCGGATCGCCTGTACCGGCGTTCCTGCGCGCGTCATGACCTGATGCCTGTCATTCGCTGTCCCCGCGACGTTCGCAGCGCCGACGAACCGCGCCCGATCCAGAGCTCCGGCCGTACCAACGCCAGCGCGTGCGACACCCTCATCGTGTTCCCCTCAGCGTGGGACGTAACCATTTGACTGTCACAGCATCGTGACGCAAGCGATCTCCGAGCCTCAGCCAATCCGTGTAACTCCGTGAAACAGGGTCAACCTTCGGGAAGCGTTGAAACGCGTCCCCAAGATGAAACCGGCCTCGCGCTGTTCGATGTCGATGTCGACGCCCCCGGCGCTCTACTGACGGACGCGATGGGCCGCACCCCGAGATCGCCGAATGCCCGCGCTGCCGTTGGGTACGACATTCCGCATGGCACAACGAACGATTGCGCTCGTGACCGGAGCATCCGGCGGCGTCGGCCGTGCGACCGCGGTCGCGCTCGCCGAGCGAGGTTTCGACGTCGCGCTCGTGGCACGAGGCGAGGCCGGCCTGGAGGCGGCGGCGAAGGAGGTCGAGCGGGCCGGTGGGCGCGCATTGTGCTGCCCGGCCGATGTCGCCGAGTATCGCGAGGTCGATGCGGCTGCGACGACGGTCGAGGGAACGCTCGGCGCGATCGACGTGTGGGTCAACGACGCGATGACCACCGTCTTCTCGCCGTTCGCAGGCGTTGACCCCGACGACTTCAAGCGAGCGTTGGAAGTGACGTTCCTGGGACAGGTATGGGGCACCAAGGCCGCGCTGGATCGCATGCGCCCCCGCGACCGCGGCACGATCGTGAACGTCGGATCCGCGCTCTCGTTCATCGGCATCCCGCTCCAGAGCGCGTATTGCTCGTCGAAGTTCGCGTGCCGCGGATTCTTCGAGTCCGTGCGCGCGGAACTCATCCACGAGGGCAGCAACGTTCGCGTCAGCATGGTGCACCTTCCGGCGGTCAACACTCCCCAGTTCGACTGGTGCAAGAACAACACGAAGCGCCGGCCGATGCCGGTGCCGCCGATCTATCAGCCGGAGGTCGCCGGGCAGGCGATCGTCGCGACCGTCCTCGGCGGACGGCGCGCGAAGGTCCTCGGCTCATGGAACAAGCTGCTCGTGGGCGCGGCGCAGCTGTCGCCGGCGCTCGCGACGCAGTTCGCGGCGATCGGGGCGTGGGAGTCGCAACTCACGCGTGAGAGCGCCGGCGCCGACGAGCCCGTCAACCTGCGCGAGCCCGCGGACGTCACCGTCGACTTCGGCACTCACGGCCGCTTCGACGACCAGGCCGGCGGATTCCTCGACCCGAGCTATTTGAAGACGCTTCCGCACACCGCCCGCACGTTCTTGTCGGCGCTTCGTGCGACGGTCATGGAGAAGTTCGACCAACGACGCGTATCCATATCGGCGAGATCTTGATCGTCTGCGTTGCGCGGGTGCTCTGGGGAGGTCTTCTCTTGTTCCAGCCGCGCCGCGTCGTACGGATCGCGTCGCGTTCAGAACCTGGGCGTGCTGCGCTGTGGGTCGCGCGGGCGCTCGGCGCGCGACACCTTGCCCAGGCTGCACTGTTGCGCGTTCGGCCGAGCCGTCGGTCGGTGCTCGCCGGCGCAGCGGTCGACGGCATTCACGCCGTCTCGGCCGTTGTCGCCGCCGTCGCCGTCGCCGACGAGCGGCACCGCCGGCTCGCCGCGACCGACGCATTGATCGCATCGGCCTGGGCCGTTGCGACCGCGGCATCCGCACCGAGCCCTCGTTGAGTGATCAGGGGACGATGAGCACCGGCCGATCCGCATGGTGCAGCACGTCGCGGGACACCGACCCGGAAAGAAGCCGTTCGAGCAGACCCTTGTGATGCGAGCCGACAACGATGAGGTCGACGTCCCGTTCGCGCGCGACGGCGCAAATCACCTCAGCGGGGTCACCGGCCTCGACAATCGAAGCGTCTTGGTTCACGTCCGATTGTTGGAGGACCCGTTGTGCGCGGGCGTCGTCGGGCGTCCCGATCGGCCACAGCCACGGGCTCGTCCAGCCCGTTCCCGCCGGCCCCGCAAGCCACGTGATGGGGGTCGTGGTGACGCTGATCGCAAGGATCTCGATGTCGGGGCCCGAGAAGAAGTCGTTGACGAACCGTGCGGTACGTTCGGACGCTTCGGCCTCGTCGACCGCGACGAGCACACGTTTCATCGGCTCCGGCCTACCCCAGGCCTACCCCGCGATGCATCGTACGATTCTGAACTCGTCACGGGCGCTACTTCATCGGCGACGGGACGAGCACGACGGGGATGGGGCTGCGATTGATGATCTTGTGCACCGTGCCACCGACAACCATGTCGGCGAGTGTGCTGTGCCCCTTGGTCCCGACGACGAGCATCGTCGCGTTGCGCCGCTTCGCGACGCGAAGAAGCTCGGTCGCGGGATCGCCTCTGACGAGATGCGTGGAGTAGGACACGCCGAGCTTTTGCATAGGTGCAACCCATGGTCCGGCGAGGAGGTCGCGAAGCTCGTCGCGGAGCTTGTCCACGTTCACCTGGAATGCCGACAGCGTCCAGAGCTCCGTCCGTGCGATCGCGTGAACAGCGATGACGTGTCCGCCCGTTTGCTTCGCGTGTTCTGCGGCCCAGCGCGCCGCGGCCTGCGCGGTCTTCGATCCGTCCAGCCCAACCACGATCGTGTCCACTGCTTCTCCTCGACGCGTACACCGCCTGACCGCAGAGTGATCAACCCGAGGCTCGGCCGTCAAAACGACCGACGTACTGAGGCGTGAGTGAGGGTCGGAAAACGACCCCCTATTGACGCCCCTGTAGGATCGCCGTGGTGCCCGGAGTGGCCGGAACGGTACGAGCGCAGGAGCGTGAAACATGGACTTCGTCGGTGTGCCCGAACTGCTCATCGTTCTCGTCGTCGTCGTCCTCGTCTTCGGGTCCTCGAAGTTGCCCCAGCTCGCGGGTCGATGGGCGAAGCCGTCCACGAGTTTCGGCATGCGGACGCGAGCGACCAGCGCGGCACTCCGCATGTCGAACCCGTCCACCCGTCGGACGCGCACGCACTTCATCCCGACGATTCGTTCATCTGAAGTCGCCTGTCGCCTCGCTCCACTGCACCGAGGTCCGAGCGCGTTCGACAAGCGGCGACGGGACTCGGCCGCGACAGCAGCACGCTGGAGCTACGGTCCTGAATCGAGCCGGTCGAGGAGCCGCTCGATATTCGCGACGTCACGTATGGTGACCACGCCGGTGACGCGACCGTCGTCGATGATCGCCACAGCGCCCGCGCCATGTTCGCGGATCAGGTCGGCGATGTGGGCGATCGAATCGAAGGGGCGAGCGGCGGGCACGTCGGTACGGGCGACGTCGCGCGCGGTCAGAGTGGACCAGTCGGCGGGTGGGATGTTCGCGATCTCGGTGAGTGCGAGGAGACCGAGGTAGTGGTCGTCGTCGATGACGGGTACCCATCGCCGGTTCTCACGTGCCATCTCGATCAGGCACTCGTCGAGGGGACGATCGGCAGTGACGGTGTCGGGATTGGGGGACATCAGCGTCTCGACGGTGAGCTGGTCGAGAGGGATCAGGTTCGGGCGCCGCTCGTCGCGCTGGTGAGGAGTGAATGACCATCGCCCCATGACGAGCTGGGACGCCGCGGCGGCCAAGAGCGCGGGAACGACGAACCCCGGTTGTCCGGTAGCTTCCGCGACGAACGAGACGCCGGCCAACGGTGTGCGGTAGCCGGCGCCGAGGAACGCGGCGATACCGACGGTGGGGAAGAGGCCGGGATTCGGTGCGTGCGCGATCGCTTGTACGGCGTAGCCGGCGATCGCGCCCTGTGTGACCAACGGGATGAACAGGCCGCCGACGCCGCCACCCGCGACCGCGAGCCAGGTCGCAGCGAAGCGGACCAGGAACAGCGCGATCAAGAGTCCGAGCGCAGCTTCATGATGCTGTGCCCAGGTCACGGCCTCATATCCCGCACCGAGGCTGAGCGGCTGGGCGAACCATTGCTGGGATGCAAGGGCGAGGCCGAACAGTGCGAGGCCCGCTCCCACCGCGCGGTACACGACGGGAACCTCGAGATGTTTGGCGTGCGCGATGGCCCACGCTCCAACCCTCGCCGAGCGCGCCGCAGAGCAGCCCGACCACGAAACCGCCCACGAGATCGCGTAGGTCGAACGCCGCACCGCCGGAAGTCTCGAAGATCCGACCGGTGCCGAGCAGCGCGACGAGCGTGACGTAAGAGGTGCTTGCCGCGATGAGCGCAGGTAGCAGGGCGCGGCGGGCGAGATCTTGGGTGTAGGGGACTTCGAGCGCGAAGACGATTCCCGTGAGCGGGGCGCGGAACACTGCGGCGATGCCGGCCGCCGCGCCCGCGACCATCAGCACCTTGGCGTCGTCCTGGCGCAACCGCTGCGTGAATCGGTTCTCGGCCCACGAGCCGACGGTCGCCCCGCTCAGCAGCGCAGGACCTTCGTAACCGAGAGCTCCGCCCGAGCCCAATGTCGCCGCGCACTCGACGAGCTTCGCCCAGAGATCCGGAAGACGCAGCGTTCCGCTGCGTTCGTGGTAGCTGCGGACGTACGCGTCGGTGGTCTCGGTATCAGCATGGCCCGGCCGCCCGGCAACAACGATGGCGACGACAAGGCCGACCGCAGGAATCGCCGCCGCCAGCGCGACCGGTTGTCGCAGCACCCAGGCGAAGATGATGTCGCGGACCACCTTGTCGAATGCCGCGACGATCAGGCCGGTCGCGATTCCGACGAGCGCCGCGAGGCCGAGCATGACGCGCAGACGCTGCGCGAACTCGCGCACGCGGGGCGACTCGGACGCGCGCCTTGCTCGCGCGGGAGCGGTGACGCGTTGGAGCCACCCGCGCACAGAACTCACCGCTGTTCGCGCCCGGAGGCGGGCCGGATCACGGCGCCCATTGCGAGAAGCATCCGCGAACCGTCTCATTCGGTCCACCCTAACTTCCACGCCTCGTCGGGTATCTCGCCGGCAGCATCGGCGAAGGCTCGGAAGGCGTCCGCGAGCAGCGCGCGGCGATGGGCTGGAAGGCGGGCCATGATCGCGTTGATCTCGCGTCGTCTGCGTGCAGTCACCGCGCGGACGAGCGCATGACCGGTCGCAGTGAGGGCTATGACGACCTCGCGTCTGTTCGCCGTCGATGTAGTGCGATCGACGAGTCGTTTTGTGACGAGTCGATCGCACAAGCGCGTCGCGGTGGACTGATGGATGTCGAGGGCTTCGGCGAGGCTTCCGACATTGAGATCACCGCGTGACGCGAGCAACACGAGCGCTCGGTATTGAACCAACGTGATCGTTCTCTCCGTCGCGCGGAACGATCGCGCCGCGACACCGACCAGCGCGCGGGACGCAACGAGAACTGCGTCGGTCGCGGCGTCGGGTCGACTACTCGTGCTCGTTGCTCGCTTTGGGCGAGCCGGACGAGGCGGCACACATGCAAGATACCATATAATGTATAGCTACATTCTTTAGGCGCCCGGAGCACGAAGCCACGCGGTCAGGACGTCGCACGCCAGCTCCAAGTTGCCCATTTGGCAATGCTGGTCTGCGTGCTCCGCTTTGGTGAAGGTCCGTACCACGACCGAGCGTGCCGCCGTGAGCGCGCCGACCTGGGCTCGGGTGAGGACAGGAGGCTGGAAGGCGTCGTGCTCGCCACTCATCAACAACACATCTTGGGTGACGCGGTGGCTTCCCAAGTGGGTCGCATTCATCCCGAGAAACCAGTCGACCGCGTCCATCGGGTCGTCGCTGTCGACGATGTAGAGCGCCTGGTCGACGACCTGGCGAAGCGTCGGGACCAATCGCGTGCGTGTGCGGACGTTCCAGCGCATGAAGTTCCGGCGGTGCAACATTGCTCGCGCCGCCGCCGCGGAGCCAACCGGGCAGCCGGTAGAGCCAGTCGTACACCGCCGGCCAGGACACGACGCGATCGATGCGCGGCTCGCGGCCCGCCGCGCGCAACGCCCAGTAGCCGCCCATCGAGATGCCGACGAGGCCCGCGGACTCGAGCCCGAAGTGATCGAGAACGGCTCCGACGGGTTTTTCCCAATCGTGGTCGGAAGTGAGACCTCCGAGCGCGCGTGCTCCACCCTGTCCGGGCCCGTCGAAGGCAACCACGTCGAAGCCGGCCGTGGCGATGCGCTGCCAGATCGCGAAGAACTCCTCGATCAGGGAATCGAACCCGCCATGGACGACCACCGCGCCCCGGGACGGTCCACCGACGGCGACGAGCCGGTACGCGGGCAACGCGACGCCGGCGTAGGCGACATCGTGGCGTACCGCGCCGCTGCCCGCGAAGGCGGTATCGAAGAGCTGTCGGTACCGGCGATAGCGCGGCGACCTTCTCCGCCGACGACGGCGGCGTGAAGAATTCGGCGACGCGGAGATAGCTCGTCGCGTTGCGGAGCCGGCCATCGCGTTCGGCCGCGGCCGAGAGGTCCTCGAATATCGACACGCAATCCGCTTGTGAACGGATCTGTGCCGCTGCCCGTCGCAGATCGTCCGCGTGGGCGTAGCCGAGTGCATGGGCGCGGTTGAACTGATAGTTGAAGAACTTCCGACGATGAAAGCGCTCGAACCCCACCGGCAGCGGCACGAACTCTCGATCACGCTGCGGCTGCATCACAGTTTCCTCGTGGTCGTGATTCGGTCCGGAGCTTGCCCGGATACCGACCCCGTGTCGACCGCCTTCGCAGACGCGCCGCAACCGGAGCGGGATTACTCACGACTCACTGGGCGCACCTTTGCAACCAGCCGAAGCATCGGCCGGCGGAGCTCTCACACGCTCGGGCCGCGAGACCCGCCCGGCACGCGATCGCGGCGAGGTCGTCGGCGCCGACCCAGCTCCAGGGGAACCACCCGACCATTTCGGCGGCGATCTCGAGCTTCACGAGCCCGGACCGCGTTGTCGAGCCCGCCGGTTCGACCTCGACGAGTGCTCGACCCCCGGGCGTGAGGAGGGTGCGCACGCGGCGGAGCAGTCGCGTCGGGTTGCCGCCGATTCCGATATTGCCGTCGAGCAACAGCACCGTCGCCCACTCGCCCTCGCGGGGCAAGGTGTCGAACACAGACCGCGTCATGACCGTCAGACCGCGCGATCGTGCCAACGCGATTGCGGCAGGTGCCGCATCGATGCCGAGTGCCGCGATGCCGCGATCGCGAAGGGCCGCAACGAGTCGACCGGGGCCGCAGCCGATGTCGAGCACCGGCCCGGTCACCGCGTCGAGCAGCGCCAGCTCCGTCGCGTCCGCGCCGCGCGACCATCTCCGCAGGTCCATCGTCGGCGCGGTCGCCAAGCTCGACATGCAGGCACGGTATCGACGACATCGCGGGTGCGCGCACGTGCGATCCGCAGTTCGCGCAATTGTAAGAATCGGCATTCGTCACTGTGCATCCGAGCTGCCCGAGCCCGAAGCCACGCGAGCGCGTAGCGGCGCCCGTGCGAACTCGTGCATTCCGTCCGCGAATGCGATCTCGGATCGAAAGCCGAGGCGCGCGGCTGCGAGGCCGGGCGACGCGAACACGTGTCGCACGTCGCCGCGCCTGTAGCCGCCCGCAACGACCGGTCGCCCCGCGCTCGGGCCGAACGCCTCGGCAAGCGTCCGCGCCATGTCGAGAACTGTCCGCGGTGTTCCCGATGCGACGTTGACCGGGCCCGAGACGGGTTCGTCGACGGCGAGCGCGCAGATGTTCGCCCGCGCGACGTCGCGAACGTGTACGAAGTCGCGCTGCTGGCGGCCGTCTTCGAAGACGCGAGGCGGCTCGCCGCGCGAGCGCGCTGCGAAAGATGCTGGCGACGCCCGCGTACGGCGAGTTGTAAGGCATTCGGGGACCGTAGACATTGTGATAGCGCAGCGCTGTTGCGCAAACCTTGTCGTGCTCGCGCGCGAATGCGCGGCAGAGATGTTCCTGGTGGAGCTTGGTCGCGGCGTAGACGTTGCGGGGGTCGACGGGGGCGGTCTCGGGCACGGCGACCGGCGTGAGCGCCGCGCCGCACACGGGGCACGGTGGCTCGAAGTCGCCCTTTTCCAGTGCGCCGACCGAGCGTTCGCCCGCGCGCACGGGGCCGTGTTCCGCGCACGTATACGCGCCTTCGCCGTACACGACCATGCTGCTCGCGAGGACGAGCCTGCCCGCGAACCTCGTGTCGTGCAGCGCGCGCAGCAACACCGCCGTCCCGAGGTCGTTGTGCGAGACGTACTCGGCGACGTCGCCGAAGTCGACGCCGAGGCCGACCATGGCGGCCTGATGGCTGACGGCATCGACGCCGCGGACGGCCTCGGTGACGAACGCGGGATCGCGCGACGTCGCCTATGCGGTACTCCGCGTTGCGGTTCAGCCATTCGGGAGCCACGGCGTGCACCGCAGGGAGCAACGCGTCGACCGCGCGCACATCCCAACCGGCGTCGACCAACGCGTCGACGACGTGCGAGCCGACGAACCCGGCGCCGCCCGTCACGAGTGCCCGCACCTATGCCGGCTGTCCCTGGCGCGGGAGGCGCATCGTGAAACGCGCGCCGCCGTTCTCGTTGCCGACACGCAGCTCGCCGTGGTGCGCTTCGACGAACCCCTTCGCGATCGCAAGGCCGAGGCCCGCGCCCGCGCCGGGTGTGCGCGGCGGCGTCTCGTTGGTACGCAACGTCGAAGATGCGCGGCAGATCCGCTTCGGGAACACCGCCGCCGCTGTCTTGCACCGCGACGTACACATACTCGGGGAGCTCGTCGTCGACACCGGCTTCGACGACTACGCTGCCGTCGGACGGCGTATGCCGGATCGCGTTCTCGAGCAGGTTCCGCAACGCGCGCAGCACCTCGGGCGACGACACGTTCAGCTCGGGTGGGGGACCGACCAACCTGCCCTCCAACCGCACACGCTTTGCCGCCGCCACCGGCGCCGAGCCCGCGAGCGCATCCGAGAGCAGATCACCGAGCGAGACGTTCGCGAACTGCAGCCGCAACACGCCCGCCTGTGTGCGGCTGAGCTCGAACAGGTCGTCGACGAGCGCGGCGAGGTGGTCGACCTCCTCGCGCATCGTGCGCAGGTATCTCGCGACGCTTTCTGCATCGTCGATCACGCCGTCCTCGAGCGCCTCGACGATCGCGCGCATGCCCGCGAGCGGGGTTCGCAGGTCGTGCGAGACCCAGGCGACCAGCTCCCGTCGCGACGATTCGAGCGCCTGCTGGCGCGCCCGCGCGTCCGCAAGCCGCGCTTGTGTTGCCGCGAGCTCGGCCGCGAGTGTCGCGAGCTCGGTCGGCGCGTGTCGTTCGAGCTGGATCGGCGCGTCGCGTTCCTCGCCGATGCGGCGCGCGCTCGTGAGCAGCGACCGGCTCGCGGCGCCGACGCGTGCGCCGAGCACGAGGGCGATGACGATGCCGACGCTTCCCGCAGCGATCAACACGACGGCGAGCGCCGTGAGGTCGTGCTCGGAGATGAACATCGCCCGCGATGCCGCGTAGGCACCGCCGGTGACCGCGATGACGGTGCTGCACGTGAGGGCGACGACCTGCGCGCCGATCGACTTGCCGCGCAGGGCACGCAGCGCGAACGCGCCGGTCGCGAAGCCGAGCAGCGTCACTCCTCCGGCGATGCCCGCGAGCTCGAGGGCGTCGGGCGCGTTCATGGATCCCACCGGTAGCCGACACCCCATACGGTCACCAGGTGTTGCGGCTCGCTCGGTTGTGCTTCGATCTTCTCGCGGATGCGACGTACGTGGACAGTGACGGTCGACGTGTCACCGTACGTGTAACCCCACACGCGTTCGAGCAGCTCGTCGCGGCGAAAGACCCGACCAGGATTCGACGCAAGAAACGTGAGCACGTCGAACTCGCGCGCGGTGAGCGTGACGGTTTCACCGGCGCGCAACACACGGCGGGCGGCAACGTCGACGTGCACGTTGCCCGCCTCGATGATGGCGTGCGATCCGTCGACGGACGCCATCTCGCCGTTCGCGCGCCGCAGTACTGCCTTGATGCGCGCCATCAGCTCGCGCGGCGAGAACGGCTTTGCGACATAGTCGTCGGCACCGAGCTCGAGGCCCAGCACGCGATCATCTTCGTCGCCAGCGCGCAGTCAACATGATGACCGGCACCGGCGCCTGCGATCGCAGCCGCCGACAGACCTCGAAGCCGTCGATGTTGGGCAGCATCAAGTCGAGCACCACGAGATCGGGCCAGCGCGACTGTGCCTGCCGGAGCGCGGTCTCACCGTCGGCGACCGCGTCGACGCCGAGCCCTTCGTGCTCGAGATAGCGCACCACGACCTCACGGATCGTCGGATCGTCCTCGACGACCAGCACATGCGCAACAGCGGCGGAGGTCACCACTGCGACCATATCGTCACCGCCAACACCACCGTGCTCGCCACCTGCAATGTCAGCAACGCGCGGACCGTGCCGAGCCGAGCGTGCGCGAACGCGGCAGTGGCCAGCATCAACCAGGGCACGAAGGGCAGCCAGATGCGCTCGACTTCGCCTTTGGACATGCCGCTGAGATCGGCGAGCGCCACCACCGCGACGCCGGCGCCTGCGAGCAGCCATGTTGCGCGATCACGAAGCCGCCCGAACGCAACCGCGGTCGCGGGCCCGATCGCCAGTGAGAGCACAGCGATGTTCGCGACGACAAAGTACGAGTAGGGCCGATGGATTGCGACGCCCGTCCAGTAGACGTGCCGGGTCGCCGCGAAGCCCCGCCACCACGAGAACCCCGACACCGCGAACGCGACGAACACGGGTGCCGCGCCGGCCGCAGCGACGAAGAGCAGCAGCACGCGGCGGCGGGCGAGGCAGACGGTGCCCGCGACGATCACCAGCAACACCAAGCCGTACGAGAAGAAGGCGGTGATGGCGAAGAGCACGCCGGCAGAGAACGCGAATGCGAACGCGCGGCCGTCGTCGCGACTGCTTGCGAGCACGAGAAGCGTGACCGACCAGGCCGACACCCCCGCGTAGAACGCGTCGGCAGTTTGCCACCAGATCACGGCCGGAACCAACGCGAGGAACGGCGCAGCCGCGCGCGCGGCGCGCTCGCCGGCGAGATCGCGCAACGCGACGATCGCCGCGACAGTCGCGGCGGCACCGCCGAGGAGCGAGAGCGCGACTTGCACGCCGACCGACGCGAGGCCGACGCGAAGCAGCAGCCACTCGACGACGACCATGCCCGGCGGGTGACCCTTCGTGTGCTGGTTGTACGTGGCGATGTTGGCGACGAAGTGGCCGAGGAATGTCGGCAGCGATTCGATGCTGCGCGCGGTCTGGAGGTAGTCGTTGCGTCGCGCGCCGAGGGGATCGGTCAACGCGTGCGCGCCGTCGACCCGCGCCAGCACGATCGCCCAGCCCAGGTTCGCGGCAGCAGTGCCGAGCAACACCGCGGACCACCGCAGCGTGCGTGCCAGCGACGGACCCGCGTACACCGCCACTCCGGCGAATGCGACCGCCGGCACGACCGCGGGGCCGGGATGGGGCGCGAGCGGGCTCCAGAACGGCGGTGCGCCGAGGTCGAGACGGGCGCCCGACCGCACGAGCGCATGGCCCCACGCGAACGACACTGCAATGAGCGCGCCCCAGCCGATGAGCACCCGCACGTCTCTCGCGTTCGCGCGCACCGGGGACATGCGCGCGCGAGCATCGAGCATCGAGCAGAGGCTAGAAGCCTTACTCCTCACACGACGTGAAAGCAGCCGGGAAATTTCGAATATCGTAAGCACGCGAATGTCGGACACGCGCGATCGCTTTCGTTACGGTCGCGCCGATGCCCGACGTCGTGCTGCCCGCCCTCGACGAGGCGGCCGCAGTCGAGGGGGTCGTCGCCGGATTGCCCGACGGCTTCCACGCGATCGTGGTCGACAACGGATCGACCGACGGCACTGCCGATGTCGCGCGTCGTGCGGGTGCGCTCGTCGTGCGCGAACCGCAGCGCGGTTTCGGCGCGGCGTGCTTCGCGGGTCTGCTCGCCGCGACCGACGAGATCGTGTGCTTCATGGATTGTGACGGCTCGTTCTTCGGCACGGACCTCGAGCGGGTTGCGGCTCCGATCGCGGGCGGCTGCGTCGATCTCGTGCTCGGCGCGCGGCGCGCGACCGCGGGCGCGTGGCCCGTGCACGCGCACGTCGCGAATCGGCTGCTGGCGCGCGAGATGCGCCGCCGCACGGCCGTGCGGTTGCGCGATCTCGGCCCGATGCGCGCGTGCCGGCGGCGGGCGCTCCTCGAGCTCGGCATGGAAGATCGACGTTTCGGTTGGCCACTCGAGATGGTGTTGCGGGCGTCGGCCGCCGGATGGCGCATCGCCGAGGTCGACGTCGCCTACGCGCCGCGGGTCGGCCGATCGAAGGTCACCGGCACAATTGCCGGTACGGCGCGAGCCGCGCGCGACATGGCGCGACTGCTGCGGTGATCGGCACCGCGATCGTCGTCATCGCGAAGTCGCCCGCACCCGGGCGCGTCAAGACGCGCTTGTGCCCGCCGTGCACGCCGTCGTCGGCGGCGCAGCTCGCGGCGGCCGCGCTCGCAGACACGCTCGACGCCGTGGCGCGTACATCGGCGGGTGCGCGCGTGCTGGCCCTCGACGGCCCGCCCGGACCGTGGATTCCCGAAGGGTTCGTCATCGTGCCCCAACGCGGCGGCGGGCTCGCCGAGCGCCTCGCGAACGCCCGCGCCGCCGTCACCGGCCCCGCCATCGTCGTCGGCATGGACACGCCCCAGATCACATCCGCCTTGTTGGAGGATGTGATCGAAGCGTTGCACGCACCGGGCGTCGATGCGGTCCTCGGCCCCGCCGACGACGGCGGGTGGTGGGTGATCGGCCTGCACAAGGCCGACCCGCGCGTCTTCGCCGGTGTACCGATGAGCACCCCGGGTACGTGCGCCGGTCAACGTGCCCGGCTCGCGGCGCTCGGCCTCTGCACCGTCCTCGTGCCGCAGCTTCGCGACGTCGACACGTTCGACGACGCGCTCGCGGTCGCCCGCGCGCACCCCGGCCTTCGGTTCTCGGCGGGTGTCGCCGCCCACGCCGGCCGTGCCGCGCTCGCCGAGGACGCAGGATGAAGTCGTTCACGAGCGCGGTGCACGACGAGCAGCGTCGCGGCGCGGCTCGGGCTCGCATTGGGCATCGCATTCACGACCTGCTTCGTGACCGGGCTCTATTCGCACTTCGCGCAGCATCCCTCGTGGGGTTTCGTGCTGCCCGCGCGTCCGGCCGGCCTGTATCGCGTGACGCAAGGCGTGCACGTGGCGACGGGCATCGCGTCGATCCCGTTGCTGTTCGCGAAGCTCTGGAGTGTCTACCCGCAGCTCTTCCAATGGCCACCGTTCACGAGCGTCGCCCACGCGGTCGAACGATTGATGCTCTTCCCACTCGTCGCGGGCAGCATCTTCATGTTGTTCACCGGCCTCGCGAACATCAACTTGTGGTATCCGTGGCGGTTCAACTTTCCCGACACGCATTTTCGTACCGCCTGGATCGTGATGGGCGCGCTCGCGGTGCACATCGGCGCCAAGATCGAAGTGACCCGGCGCGCACTGCGACGCACGTCGGAGACGCCGGTCGCACCCGCGGTCGCCTCGGACCGGCGCCAGTTCCTTGCCACGGCGTTCGGCACGAGCGCGCTACTCACCCTGGTGACCGTCGGCCAGACCTTTCGCCCCTTGGCGCGCATTGCGCTGTTGGCGCCGCGCCGGTCGAATGTCGGACCGCAAGGCGTGCCGATCAATGCGACCGCGTTCGAAGCCGGTGTTGTCGATCTCGCGCGCTCGCCCGACTACCGGCTCACCGTCGTCGGTCGGGAACGGATGCTCACGTTCACGCTCGCCGAGCTGCGCGCGCTCTCGCAACACGAAGCGGAGCTGCCGATCACATGCGTCGAAGGCTGGAGCGCGTCCGCGCGCTGGCGCGGCGTGCGCGTCCGCGACTTGATGGCGATGGTCGGTGCCGACGACGACGCTCACGCGCGCGTCGAGTCGCTACAACCGGCGGGAAGCTATCGCACCTCCGATCTCAATCATGTGCAAGCGCACGACCGCGATGCGCTGCTCGCCCTCGACTTGAACGGTGAGCCGCTCGACATCGACCACGGCTTCCCGGTACGGCTGATCGCGCCGAACCGACCGGGCGTGATGCAGACGAAGTGGGTCAAGACACTGCAGGTGCTGTGACGACCTCGCCTTCGCGCAACGGTCTGCGCGTAGGTCTCCTCGTGGGTGTGCCACTTATGGGATTCGGCGCGCTCGCGTTGTTCCAGCACCAACCGGCGTCGCCACCGTCGAGCTTTCTCAGATTCTTTGTCGGCAGCGACATCGTGCACGACGTCGTGGTTGCGCCCATCGCGGGTGCGGTCGGATACCGCGTGCTGCGCCGGTTGCCGTTGACAGTTCGCGGGCCGGTACGCGCCGCGCTGTTCGGTTCGGCGATCGTCGTCGCGGTCGCGTGGCCCACGTTGCGGGGATACGGCCGCATCCGCCGCGCCCGACAACGCAACGGTGCAGCCGCTGAACTACGCGACCGCCGTGATGTCCGTGCTCGCCTTCGTGTGGCTCGTATCCGCGGTATGGCTCTTCGTAGGCATCCTGTACCGGCGACGGCGCGATCCGGGTCGCGTGACATCGATCGAATCGGGCCCGGCCGAAGGCCGCGGCTCAGCTTGACGAGCCTCGCGACCAGCGCGTTGGGCGCGACCGTAGGCGAAGGCCGCCGGACGGCGCCCCGCCGCCCCATTCCGCTCAAGAGAGCGAACGCAAGATGCCGGCGGAGACGCGCGATGTTGCCGTACCGCCGGCCGAACAACGCGAAACGCCGGCGCGGCGGCGTGAAACCGCTCTCGACGATCGCTTGGATGCGCGCCTTCGTCGGTTCGTCGAGCTTGCGCCCCGTGCGTCCTGTGAGCTCGAACGTGTCGACAGCAGTTGCGCGCTCGGGCGTCCCTTCGGTGGTGATGCGCGCCGAGTGCACGCTTGCTTCGGCGACTGCGAACGCCGTGGCAAGCGTGTGGAGCAGGCCCGGACGATCCTCCACGGTCGCGATGCAACGCGTGTGCCACGGCGAACCCGCGTCGTCGAACACCAGCTCGACGCCGGGTGCGGGCGGCGCGACCAACGGTTTCTCCAGCCCGGCGCGCAACGCCGTCACGAGCGACGCCTCGTCGGGCTCGGCGGCGGCGCGCACGCGGTACGAGGTGAGCGCCGTCCCGTCACCCCACGTCGTCGCGAGCGCGCTCTCGATCGAGCAGTGCGCCGACACCAGCACTCCAGTGGTGCGCGCGATCAGCCCGATGCGGTCGCGTGCCGCGATCTCGACGCGATAGACACCGGGCTCACCGAGCGCGTCGACGCGCACCCGCACGTCGTTCCGCTTGGGCGCGGGGTCGGCGAGCTGCGCATGGCGCACGAGATCGTCGGCCGTCTGTGCGAGCACGTAGTCGCGGGGTGCGGCGTGGATGCGCTCGCGAATCGGTGCGCGCACCGACCGCGTACTCGCCTCGTTGCGCCGCCGCTCGATCTCGTACAGGGCGCCCCGGTCGACGAGGTCCGGCCGGTCGAGTGTCCGCCGCACGAGGTCGCACAGCGCATCGAGACGGTCGAGCTCCCAGCGGTCGCCGGCAAACGTCGCATGGGTGAAGAACTGGAGCGCTTCGAGCTGGTCGATGCTCTCGAGGTGCATCGCGAGCTGCAGGACGGGTTCGGGCTCGAACGCGTCGACGCGCCGGACCGCGGCGGGAAGCAGTTCCGCATCGCCGAGAATCGCCGCGACGGTTTCCTCGATTCGCGCGCCGAGATCCAACCGTTGCACGGTGCGGCGGGCGACGATGACCGGCTCGACGTCGACGTTGTCGCACACGTCGAGGATCAGCGCCGCGAGCAACACGGCATTCGCAGCGCCGAGCTGCCCGCCACGCGTTGCGAGCGCGTCGCGGAGCGCGTCGAGGCGGGGGAACCGGATCGCGCCGAGCGGATCGATGTCGAACGCGTCGCTGCTGACGCGCGAGAGTGCGTCGTCGAGCTCCGGCAGCGCGCGCTCCAGCACGCCCGACGCCATCAGCAAGCGCCACGAGCGCGGGCCACCCTCCCTCAGCAGCTGCCAGAGCTCGGCGCGCGCGCGATCGTCCCAGCGGCGCGGTCCGGGCGGGAAGGTGTCCAGCCACTCGAGCACGCTGGGGCCGAGCGGATGGCGTTCGGCGAGGCGCGCGACAGTGAGCGCGCCGACGAGCGCGTCGCTGGGCAACGGCTCGCCGGTGAGTTCGACCGTGCCCGCGTCGGTGATCCGCGTCAAGGCTGCGCCCGATGTCACGGTCACCGCCACGACGCTGCGCGTCTTGTCGCGCAGCGCGAGCAGCCGCCAGCGCAGCGGCGGCGGGGTCGCCACGGTCGTCACGAGCACGACCAGCAACAGCGACGCGTATATGTCCTGGCCGAACACGTGATCTTGCAAACCGAGCGTCGCGAAGATCAATCCGACCTCGCCGCGCGGGACCATCCCTATGCCGACCAGCAGCCGGTCGCCCGGCGCGCCGATCATCCCGAACGTCGAGGCGAGCTTGCCGAGCACTGCCACGACGAGCAGCACGGCCGCGCTACCGAACACCGCCGGCTCGGCAAACTTGCTCACGTCGGCGTCGATACCGATCTGCAGGAAGAACACCGGGATCAGAAGGTGGCCGACCGGAGCAAGCTCCTTGCGGACCCGATCGGCCGCATTGGTGCGCGAGAGCACGAGGCCGGCGACGAATGCGCCGACGATCGGTGCGAGCTCCGCCGCGTGCGCGAGCTCGGAGACGCCGAGTGTGAACGCGAGCGCGACCGCGACCAGCGTGCCCGACGATCGGCTGTAGCGACGAATGAAGGCGAAGATCGGCGGTGCGACTCGCAATCCGATCACCGTGGTGAGAACCACGAAGGCGATGGCGACGATCACCACCCAGCTGACGCCCAACGGCGAGACCGATCCCTCGGTCACGATGCGCGTGACGACGGTGAGGATGACGAGCCCGAGGATGTCGTCGGCCACGGCGGCACCGAGCACTGTCCGGGCCTCGACGGTCGCGAGCGCGCGCAGATCGCCGAAGACGCGCGCCGTGATGCCGACGCTGGTCGCGGTGAGCGCCGCGCCGACGAACAGCGCTTCTTTGCCGTCCATGCCGAGGGCAAGGCCCGCGAGCGCCCCGCTGATCAACGGCACGACGACACCGACGATCGCGACCGTGATCGACGCGCGACCGACGCTGCTCAACTCCGAGAGGTCCATCTCGAGGCCGACTTCGAGCAGCAACAAGATGACGCCGAGCTGCGCGAGCGTTTGCAGTGCCTCGCTGCTGTGCACCAGGCCGAGCGCCGACGGACCGATCAACACACCGGCGGCGATCTCGCCGACGACGGCGGGCACGTTTACGCGGTCCGCGATCTCGGCCGCGAGCTTGGCCGCGAGCAGCACGATCAGGATGTCGAGCAGGATCCGATTTACGTCCACACGCGCGGCGCTCCGTGTTGCCTCGTTCGAACCGTCAGGTGGCGCTCATCTTCGAGGCAGTTGATTTCGCCTCCGCGTCGCTCGTGTGGCGGCCGTGCGACGGCTATGTGACAGGATCCTGACGAGACTCGGAGCCCGCGAGCACCGGACGCCCGTGCAGGCGGTAGCCGAAGTTGCGGATCGCGGTGATACCGAGTCCGAGGGGCGCGATGCGCTTGCGCAGCCTCGAGACGAGGACCCGCAGCTTGGCCGCGTTCTGCTCGCCGGGCCACACGGCCTCCAGTAGCTCGACTTCCGAGACGCCCTCGTCGAAGCGGGCGAGCAGCGCGCGCGCGAGCAGTTCGTCGGCCGGCGACAGGAACACCCGCCGTCGCCGGAAGGTCATTTGCCCGTGATCATCGAGGGTGGGAACCATCGGGTGCTCACGGGCCCGCTGCACGAGCGCCGTGAGCCGTGCGCGCACGTCCGCGTCGTCGGCGGGCAGGCGAATCCAGTCCGCGAGGCAGCTGTGCGTCGGCGGCGGCGGCGCGCCCGGCTCGACGAGTAGCAAACGCGGAACGGTGAGCGCATCGAGCCGTTCGGCTTCGGCCTCCTGCTCGGGCCACCGCAGCACCACGACGTCTTCGTTGAACCAGTAGGGAACGGCCGTCGACACCGAAGTCTCCCTTCGGCCGGCGGACCGTGAGGAAGGGACGCTCGCCGTCGAACGTCCCTTCCTGCGCGGTCGCGTCGGTCAGCGCGAGCGCTCTTGGCCGACTGGTTCGGGTTCCGGAAGCTCGACGGGCCCGTCGTCGGTGGGCATCTCCACGTGCGGGTTCGAGCCGTAGAAGCTGGGATAGGCGAGCACGCCCATCTCCGGCAGGTCGACGCCTTGCAACTCGACCTCACGTGTCGGACGGATGCCACCCTTGGTGAGCTTGTTCTGGATGGCGAAGAACGCGTACGCGATGCCGAACATCACGATGCCGATCGTGAGCACGCCCATGATCTGCGCGAGGAGCTGGCCGCCACCGCCGCCGTAGAACAAGCCGGTGACCGTTCCGGTCGTGCCGTTCCAGCCGTCTCCGTACGAGCCGTCGGCGAGGAGACCGACGGCGAGCACGCCCCACGCACCGCAGACGCCGTGCACCGAGATCGCGCCGACCGGGTCGTCGACGCCGACCTTCTCGAAGAACCACACCGACTCGACGACGATCACACCGGCGACGACGCCGACGATCATTGCCCCGATCGGCTGCACGAACGCGCACGGTGCCGTGATGCCGACGAGCCCGGCGAGCATGCCGTTCGCCATCATCCCCGGATCCGGTTTGTGGCCGGGAGCGCGCAGCTGGGTCCACGCCATGGCGATCACGGCGCCGAACGCGGCCGCGATCGCGGTGTTGGCTGCGACCACCGCGAACCGGAAGTCGGTTGCGGCGAACGTCGATGCGGCGTTGAACCCGAACCACCCGAACAACAAGATGAACGTACCGAGCATCGCCATCGGTATGTGATGGCCGGCCAGTGTCCGTGGTTTGCCGTCCGCACCGTACTTTCCGATCCGTGGACCGAGCACGAGCGCGCCGGCGAGGCCGGCGACGCCGCCCATCATGTGCACGACGCCGGAACCGGCGAAGTCGACGTAGCCGTTGCCCATGCTCGCGCTCTCACCGAGCTTGGCGAGCCAGCCGCCGCCCCATGTCCACGCGCCGAACAGCGGATAGTAGATCGCGCCGCAGAACAAGCCCCACAACGCGAAGCTGTTCCACTTCCAGCGCTCGGCCATCGCGCCGGTCGGGATCGTCGCGGTCGTGTCCATGAACGCGACCATGTACAAGAAGAACGCCATGATGCTGACGTCGTACGAGTGGCCCTGGAGGAAGAATCCACCCTTCCAGAGGAACACCCAGTTTCCCGATCCGATCAGGTTCGCGTGCGCGCCCCCGGCCGGGTTCGTGAGTCCGATGACCGACGAGCTGAAGCCGCCGAACATCAGCGCGAAACCGACGATGTAATACGCGACGAAACCGAGGCCGAAGATCGCAAAGTTCGTCGACACGACATGTGCGGCGTGCTTCGATCTACAGAACCCCGTTTCGACGAGCGCGAAGCCCGCTTGCATGAAGATGACGAGCACCGCGCCGATAACGACCCACAAAAGGTTCAGGCCCAGATCGGTATGACTGAGCGTTCCTGTGGGATCGGTTGTGTCGGTGGAGCTCGCGAACGCGATGCCGGTTGACATCACCGTGAACACGCCGGCGAGTCCCAAGACGGCGACGACGCGCATCAGACCTCGATGACGCACCTTGCCTCCCCGTAAACGTTGCGAATGGAACGGGCCGACGGTAAGGGGCATCGGTTTCGCAGACGTCTCTGCGATGTTTCGGGTAATGACCGACTTCCTGACGGTTGGCTGACGACACCGGCGCGATGTTCCGCTGGTGCGTCGGTTGTGTGAACTGACTGTTACGTGGGTTCCCGGCCGCGCGATTGCGTGCGACCATGCCGGCCATGACCTTCGCAGACAGATGGAACGCGCTCGAACCGATGGAGCGGCGCCGCCTGCGCCGCCTCGTGCGCATGGGTCGTCCGATCGACGATCCGCAGCTCGCCGCGCTCGCATCCGAGTATGCCGCGTTCCAGCGGGCGCGCATCTGGAACCGATTCTTCTGGATCTGGTTCGTGCCGGGCGTACTCATTGCGTTGTCGATCGCGGCGCAGATACACCCGGTGATGATCGGCATCGTGCTCGCGCTTGCCGCGCAAGGCGTCCTCGCGAACCTCAACCTCTCGAGGATCGCGCGTCTGTCCCCGTGACAGCTGCGAGTGCCGAGGTCGGGACGTGAGCGGGATCGCTCAGGTCACGGTGAGACGTCGCACCTCGGGTGTGAACACTTCGTGCGCGGCATGGAAGGTGACCTCGGGCTCGACGTCGACCCCGACCTCGGCGAGCGCGGGGCCGAGACGGGCTTCGCCGAAGGCACCGAACGCGGCCTCGCTCTCCCAGGCGTCACAGTTGTGGCAGTCATTGCCCTCCCACCACGTCAGGTGTCCGTAGCCACCGACCGGCGCCCGGCCCTGGTCCAGCCATCCGCATGCAGCACGAACCTTGTCGTACGTGTCGGGCGAGACGTCGCGAAGCACTACCTGAACGATCACGGCCATGGAAGCTCCTTCACCAATGAGAGTTGCTACGTGTTCGCCGCGGTGGCGCGGCCGGATCAACGAGGGAAGCCTCCCGCGGCACAGAAGTCCCGGCCCGGTGAGCGACGACGTGGCCGTCGCCCCTTCCGACGCGCACGGCGTCGCAGCTCGTGAACTCGCATCGGACCGTGCCGTGACATGGCGACCCGCGCGGATCCGGGAGGGCATGCGGGCTTGGGCATAGCGTCGTCGCCGTGGACGACGACGTGGTCGTGCGGTTGCGCAAGAGGTCGCTCAGGACACGCGGTTGGCGGTGGCCGGAGGCCTCCCGTCCGCGGACGTCGCGATGCTGGTGGGCATCACAGATGGAAGCCAGCGTGTGCCGGGTGCTCGAGGAGGAGGGTGACGTTCGTGACGCTTACTTCCAAGCAGGAAGAGCTGTGCGCGCAGACTCGCTGGGACTTCGGCGACGTTCGCGCGTTGTTCATCAATTGCACGCTGAAACGGTCACCCGAGGTGTCGAACACTCAAGGCCTGGCCGACATCGCGATCGAGATCATGCGCCGCCAGGGGGTGACGGTCGACGTGATACGCGCGGCCGATCACGATATCGCGACCGGTGTGTGGCCCGACATGACCGAGCACGGTTGGCCGCGTGACGATTGGCCCGCGATCTACGAGAAAGTCGACGCCGCCGACATCCTCGTCCTGTGTACGCCGATCTGGCTCGGCGAGAAATCCTCGGTGTGCACACGGGTCGTCGAGCGGCTCTACGGCAACTCGCACCTGCTCAACGACGCGGGACAGTACGTGTACTACGGCCGCGTCGGCGGCTGCCTCGTGACGGGCAACGAGGACGGTGTGAAGCATTGCGCCATGAACATTCTCTATTCGCTGCAACATCTCGGTTACGTGATCCCGCCCCAGGCCGACGCCGGATGGATCGGTGAAGCTGGTCCCGGCCCGTCGTACCTCGATCCCGGATCGGGTGGCCCGGACAACGACTTCACGAACCGCAACACCACGTTCATGACCTGGAATCTCTTGCATCTGGCGCGCATGATCAAAGACGCCGGCGGTATTCCTGCGCACGGGAACCAGCGCTCGGAGTGGGACGCCGGTTGCCGATTCGACTTCCCGAATCCGGAACACCGCTGACGGAGAACTGCTCGATGTCGTCGACGACGAACCCTGATCAGGCGTGACGCGGAGATCCGGCTTGTGTCATGCCGGTTCGATGTCGAGTTCCCAATCGGCGGCGCGGATCGTCACCACGAAGAAGTCCTGTTCCTGCTTTCGCAGCCACGTGATCACCGCGCGAGGGGTCGTCGTCGGCGATCAACACGTCGAGTCCTCGCTGCGCCACCCACTTGCCGGCGTTGGCCTGGAGCATCTCCGCTTCCACCGCGACGGCGGACGCCTCAGTCGGAGCCCTGGTACTTGAAGGAGACGCGGAGCTTTGTGCGGAATGTAACCGCGCCGCCGTCACCGACATCGAGATCCTGTTGGATCACCTCCGCGACGCGAAGGTCACGTACCGATTCGCCGGCGGTCTTCAACGCGGTTGTGGCCGCGTCTTCCCACGACTGGTTGCTCGTGCCGATGATCTCGATCACCTTGTACACGCTCACCACGACCTCCCTGCTCGCTTCGGCGACGGCGCGACTTGCCATCCGGCAGTCTGCACCATGGTGCACTCGGTAGCGAGACCGAGATGTCGTCGTTGCAGCGTGCGCGCTACTCAAGTGCGGTCGAGAGCGGAATTCCCGGACAGACACAGAACTCGTTGCCTTCGGGGTCGGCCATTGCGATCCATCCCGGATCGCTGCCCTGCCCCACGTCGACGCGTCGGGCGCCGAGGTGTTCGAGGCGTTGCGCCTCGGCCTCGATGTTGTCCACGCGGAGATCGAAGTGAATTCGAGCCTTCACGGTCTTGGGTTCGGGGACACGCTGCAATATCACCGGCGGGTGCTCACGCACAGGTGCGAGCAGCACGAAGTACGGATCGAACAGCCCGGCCTTCGTGTAGCCGAGCGCCTGCGCCCAGAACTCGGCCAGTGTTTCAGGGTCGGCGCAGTCGATGACGATGTCGACATTCGGGTCGGCCATGGATCGTCTCCTCGATGCGGTGCCGTTCCGCGTGCATGCGCTCGCTCGGGTCAAGTGCAACGTGCCAGCTCGGTCTACTACCCCGGACGAAGCGGAGTCCGCGCCAACCCAGGTCCGTGACACGCCCCGATGTCGGTAGCGTCGAGAAATGCTCGACACATCGATGACGTTGCCCGACGGACGGACCGTCGCCTACACCGATTGTGGCGCGTCGAACGGGCCCGTCGTCATCTACTGCCACGGTGCGCCCACGAGCCGACTCGACCTCACCGTGTTCGACGACGAGTTCGCTGCGCTCGGTGTGCGGGTTGTTTCACCCGACCGGCCGGGCTTCGGCGGCTCCTCACCGCAACCCGGACGCACGTGGAACGATTGGCCTGCCGACGTCAGCGCACTTGCCGACCACCTCGACGTCGAGCGATTCGCAACGATGGGCTTGTCATCGGGAGGTCCCTACACGGTCGCCTGCGCCGCACTCCTGCCGCAGCGAGTTGCTGCCGCCGCAGTCGTCGGGGGTGTCACGGACATGGGATGGCCCGACGCGTGGGCCGGTATCGACGAGAAACGGACGACGCTCATGCGCATCGGCGACGAAGTTGCCGCGACGACGTGGTGTGAGGAGCGCTTCGGATCCGATGGCGCGAAGTTCTTCGACCACGTCGGCGAGCTGGCGGCGGCCGACGTCGCGTTGTTCGCGGATGAGACGACGGCCGCCGTGCTGTTCACGACCGCCGGCGAGGCATTTCGCCAAGGCGTCGGCGGCTACGCCCAAGACCTCACTGTGCAAGGTCGGCCGTGGTCGTTCGACGTTCGGGCCATCACGGAGCTCCCGCGCTGGGGCTGACTCCGGTCGAGCGGGCGTGCGCGGTGGTGGGCGCGCACGCTTCGGCCGTGGCGTAGCCCTCGGACCCGGCCGATGACGACGATCGCATCATCGGTTCGGTGCTGAAAGCGCGATCGCGCCCGCGTCAGGTTCGCGCGAAGAACTCCACCAAGCGTGACGCGACGTCGGCCGGGTGCGTGAACGGCGCGAGGTGGCTGGCATCGGCGAGCTCGACGAACTCCGCACCCGGGATCTGATCGGCCGCTTCTCGCGCGCGAGCCGGCGGTGAGTCGATGTCGTGCTCGAACGCCATCACCATGACCGGAACCCGTATCGACGACCAGCCCTCCGTGCGCTGCTCGTCTTGCGACCACGCGAGACTCGCTTCGTACTGGCCGAGCCGTCCCGGATTGGGCCACGGCTCGTCGGCCGAAAGCAGCGCGAGCCACGCTTCGACGACCTCGTCTTGTTGCAGGTCCTTGTTCGGGAGGTAGCGGAGCGTCTCGGTCGCGAAGTACAGACCCGGCAGCTCGTGACCGAGGCGGGCGAAGTCGCGTTCTACCGTCGTGATCGCCTTTTCCCATGCCGTCGCCGCGTTGCAACTTCCCATCAGTGCGGCCGCGCGCACGCGATCGGGATGCCGGATCGCGAGCGTCTCGGCCACCCATCCACCCATCGAGTGTCCGGCGAATCGCGTGCGCTCGCTGCCGAGGTGATCGCAGAGTCGCAACGTGTCGCGCACGAGGTCGTCGATCGAATACGGCGCCGGCGGCGACGACGACGGAGCAACACCGCGGTTGTCGAACGTCACGACCCGGTATCCCGCTTCCGCGAGCACGGGCGAGATGCCGAACCATCCCGCGGCGGGCGCGCCGCAGCCGCACACGAGAACAACGGGATCGGCACCCGCGTCGCCCGTCACGTCGTACGCGATCACCACGTCGCCGAGATCTACCGTCGGCACCGCGCGCACCCTAGCGTTCACGCGCGTGCCCGGCTGTTGAAGCCGTACACGCCGACGACGGCGCGCCCGAACCGCATCGCGGCTGATCCCGTTCTTGCATGGTGCTCACGCGGGCATGACATTCGGGGGCGAGACTGTTGCCCATGGCTTGGATCAGGCGCGTCGTCACCGCCGGCATCGTGACCGTCACGGTCGCGGCCTGTAGCTCGGGCGGCGGGGTCGCGCACAGGAACGCGACCGCGACGACGCGCACGCGTCCGAACGTGGTGTTCGTCCTCACCGACGACCTCGACCTCACGGAGTACGCCGATCCGCAGGCGTTCCCTGCGTTCCATGACCTCCTCACCACGCAGGGCACAACGTTCTCCAACTATTTCGTGACCGACTCTCTGTGCTGCCCGTCGCGCTCGTCGATCCTGCGAGGCCAATACGTGCACAACCACGACGTCGAGGGCAACCTGCCACCGAACGGCGGCTTCGAACACTGGCAACAGCTCGGACGCGACTCATCGACGATCGCGACGTGGGTGCACGACGCCGGGTACCGCACCGCACTCTTCGGCAAGTACCTGAACGGCTACCCGACGACCGTGGCACGCACGTACGTGCCGCCCGGCTGGGACGACTGGGCAAGCCCGAGCGGCGGCAACCCCTACGCCGAGTACAACTACCAACTCAACGAGAACGGCACTCTGAAGAATTACGGCGCCCAACCGGCCGACTACCTGGTCGACGTGCTCGCGCGGAAGTCACGCGACTTCATCGACGCGAACGCCGGCAAGCAACCGTTCTTCATGTATGTGGCGCCGTACGTGCCGCACCAACCCGCCACGCCCGCGCCGCGTTACGCGCATGCGTTCCCGGACGCGAAAGCGCCGCGAACGGCGTCCTACGACCAAGCTGACGTCTCGGCCGAACCGAACTGGATCAAGGGGCGGCCACACCTGTCTCCCGCCGTACAGACGTACATCGACAGCCTCTATCGGCGGCGCCTCCAGTCGATGCTCGGTGTCGACGACCTGCTGCGCACGATCGTCGACGCGCTGACGCAGACCGGACAGCTCGACAACACCTACATCGTGTTCACGTCGGACAACGGCTTCCACCTCGGTCAGCACCGGCTCCCACCCGGCAAGCAGACCGCGTACGAGGAGGACATCCACGTGCCGCTCGTCGTGCGCGGTCCCGGTGTTGCTGCCGGCCACACCGTGGACGCCTTTGCACGTGAGATCGACCTCGCACCGACGTTCGCCGAGCTCGGCGGTGCGACCGTGCCGCCGTTCGTCGACGGGACTTCGTTGGAGAGCGTGCTGCACGGCGGCGCGTCGACCGCGCCCGCCGACGTGTTGATCGAGCACTACTCGAGTGCGGGCACGCGGGCGGGGCGGCGCGCCGCGAAAGGGGAGCCCGACGACGACGCCAACCCGCCCGACAGCGGAGTGCCTGCCACGACGCGTGCCCTGCGGGTGCCGCGCCGGCAAGTGGCGGTCGCGATCCCCCCTTATCGCGCGCTGCGCACCGATCGATACCTGTACGTCGAGTACGACACCGGCGAGAAGCAGCTCTACGACCTGCGCCGCGATCCGAACGAGCTCGACAACCTCGCGGCCACCGCCGCGGACGCGGTCATCACGCCGCTGTCCGATCGACTCGCCGAGCTCGCCCGATGCGCCGGCTCGACGTGCCGCACGTGAGGATCGCGCCTGATCGCGAGCCCTCAGCACATGAATCTCATTTCGTGACCCAGATGCCTGCGAGCGAGTGCCCGGTGGTCAGGCTCGTCGACGGTGCCGCGCCGTCGGGCAGGTTCGGCCCGAGGAGTCCGTTGACGTAAGGTTGGTACGCGACCGTCCAGTGACTCCATTGGTCCCACAGGTTCCACAGTTGCTCGGCGAATCGCTCGTTGATTCTCTCGTAGTCCATTCGGCGCGCCGAGGGATTGGGATTTGTGCGACCGTCTTCGAGATCACGGTTGATGTCGGCGTCGTTGAAGCCTGAGAAGTTCAGTGTGTTGTCGCACGACGCCGGTGGTGGGTTGGTGCAGTGCCACCACGTGTATTGCATGTCGGGATCGCCGCCTGGATAGTTCCGCCAGAGAATGGCGTCGTAGCTCTTCGTGATCGCGGCGTTGACGAACGAGCTTTCGTCGGATATCGCAACGAGCTCTACTCGGATCCCCACGCGCTCGAGCATTTGCCGGAGCAGCCTCGCGGTCGACGTTGCTTCACTGTCGGACGTGTGCGTGATCGAGAACGTGAGGTCGGCACCGGTCTCGACTTTGTATTGCTCGGCGTACGTCCGCGCCTTGGCCGCATTCGCGGTGGGGTAGCCGGCATCGGGAAGGTACCCGATGCTGCCCGGGGCGAACGGTCCCGACGCGTTCGTGAGCAGACCGTCGTTGAGCTTCTTGTTCAACTCGTCGCGATCGATCGCGTACGCGACCGCTCGTCGGGCCGACAACTGGTCGAATGGCGCCCGTGTCGCGTTGAGCATCGTGAAGCTGACCTCGGCGAACTGCTCCGACTCCTGCGCGCCGAGCTTGCCGGCGCGAACGTCGTCGCGTATCTGCGCGATCTCTTTGGGCGAGGTCGTGTGCGCGATCGTCGCCTCGCCCGCCTCGAGATCGTGCAGGCGTGTGGGTGCATCCTCTTGCGGCACGAACGTGATCTGATCCAGATACGGAAGCGATTGTCCCCACGCGTCCATGCGCCAATAGTGCGGGTTTCGCACGGCGACGAAGCTGCGGTCGGGCGTCCACGATTGCTTCATGAACGGGCCGGTGCCGACCATGTTCGTGCTGCACGTGCGTGAATCGCGCAGTTGCGGTTCGCCCATGATGCCGAGTCGACCGTACGACCACAGCTGCCAAGGGAACGCCTGCCAGGGTTTCCAAAGCGTGACTTCGAGCGCGAGATCATCGACAACGGTGACCGACTTCACGTCGGCGAAGACGCGCGCGAACGTCGAACTGCGGTGCACATACGCGTCGAGATTGTCCTTCACGACCTGCGCGTCCAACGGACTGCCGTCGCTGAACTGGATGTGCGGACGCAGCGTGATGGTCCATACCGTGGCCGCCTGGTTGGGCGTGACCGAGTCGGCGAGGAACGGGTGGACGTTGCCGTCGGCGCCGGGCAGCGTGAGCGTGTCGTAGATCGCGGTGGCGACCTGAATGCCGGCGGCAGTGAGCTGTGCTTGATACAGGCACCAGCCGCCGGCGGTTTCACTCTCAACGGCGTAGACGACCGAACCGCCGCGACGGGGCTTGGCGGCGTGGGGATCGACGACGACTCGCCGGTGGTGGCCGTCGGCGACCAGGAGGAGTGCGATCGCACCCACCGACACGAGGATGCATGCTGCGGCGACGAGCGCGCGCAATATCGGCGGTCGTCTCGTCGGTCGCTCGTTCGGAGCGTACGCGGCCGCGGCCGCCCGTGCGTACACCACGTCGGGCCCAACCGGTTCACCGCGATCGGCCAGGTCTTCGAGCCAACGCCGGATCTCAGTCATCCCGGAACTCAGTCATCGATCTGTCCCCACGCAGAGCGAAGCGCGCGCCGGCCTCGCACGGCGCGTGCGCGCGCCGCCTGATCGGAACAGCCCAGCAGCGCTCCGATTTCCGTGTACGACCAATGTTCGATGTCCGCGAGGTAGAGCACGGCGCGTACGTCGGGCGATACGGCGCGTAGCAACGCCAGGTCGGACGGATAGCTCGTGGGCGCCGCGTCCTCGGCAGCCATTGCGCGCGCGATGGCCCGCCGTCCCCGCCGTGACGAACGACGTGCGTTCGACGCGAGGTTCAACATGGCGCGTCGCAGGTACGCCACGGGGTCATCGAGATCCTGCAGCGTGCCGAGCCGGAGCGCGCGGTGAGGGCTTCTTGGACGAGGTCGTCGGGTTCGAAGACTGGCGCGCCCACGACCGCGGCAAAGCGGCGCAACGTGCCGTAGAACTCGCGCACGAACCTGGCGTCGGCGTCATGACCATCGTCAGCGGTCGTACCGCAGCTCCGCGAATGTCGGTGCACCGCTGCACATCACACCGCACGGCCCAGCTTCGTGACAGACCCGGCGAACACCGTCCGACCTCCCTGGCCGTGAGGTCTTGTGGCGGGTGCTGCCGAGCACTCACGGTGGCTTCCGCGGCTCGTCGCGCGAGGTGTCGGACGTCGTCACGATCGGTCGGGCACCGGTGTGATCCCCATCGTGCGATGTGTGCGAAGTAGCCGGTTGCCCCGAGGGCGAGACACAAGCGAGGTGGCTTCCGTGAATTCGACACGTCGCGAGGCGCTCAGGACGCTCGGCGCGAACACCGCGGGACTCATCGTCGCGGCGTGTAGGGACAGCCGGTCTCGGAGCGCGCCGGCAACGACCTCGACTGCCGGCACGTCGATGACGCCGTCGCTCGCGGCGAAAGCGCATCCCGTCGTCCGCAACGTCGATCACCTGTTCGCGGTCTTCGATGATGCGCCGCGGGCGTTCGAGTTCATGCGCGCGGCGTTGGGGTTGCCGGTGGCGTGGCCGTTTGCCGACTACGGGTCGTTCGCCGGCGGTGGCGTCAATCTCGGGAACGTGAACTTCGAGCTCGTCGCCGCGCGCGGGCCCTTCGTCGCGTCTGATCCGGCACGCGTGACAGGTCTCGCATTCGAGCCGGCATCGAAGATAGATGCTGCCTACGGAAGGAAGCTGGACGAACGCGGCGTCGCACACGGTCCGGCCGAGCCGACACCAGCGTGGACGAACATGGACCTCGTCGGACTACTCGACGCCGGCACCAATGTGTTTGCAACCGACTACCGCGTTCCCGCCGTCAAGGACGCGCGCGCCCGGCAAAGAGCACTCGACGACGTGCGCGGCGGTCGGCTCGGCATCGTTCGAATCACCGAGCTTGTGATCGGAGTCGCGGACTTCGACGGCGCGCAGCATCGTTGGCAATCGCTCTTGCTCCCCGCCGTTCCAGATCGCGCGGCCCGCTGGATGCTCGGCCGCGGGCCGGCACTTCGTCTCGTGCGGCATCCGCGCGACGAAGTCCTTGACGTGAGGTTTGAGGCGAGGCGCCCGCAGGCGGCCGCGCGGTTGGGGGATCTGCGTTCGCGCGACGACCCGCGCGTCGGACTGCCGCTGACCTGCTCGGCGAGTTGACACGACGAGTTGACGCGAAGCCGTCCTGAACCAAGGAGGCCTGGGACCGACGTCAGCGGCGATATCGGTCATTTCACGCACGATGTTCGGTCATGCTTGCCCTGTCACAAACGGTCGGTCCGTGGTGTGAATTCAAGCGCGGCGAGAGATGTGACCGCCGCCGAGGATTCAGAACGGGAACGGCTCGCGTTCACGCGCGAGCGAGGTCATAGTCGGTGCGCTTCGACGCGGAGCAGTCACCCGAGGGGATCAGCGTGGGTGTACGACGGTATCTCGTCATGGTTCTCGCGGTGATGACAACGAGCGCGGCGCTCTGCCCGGCGGGTCCCGCCGCGGCGGCGACGAACACCTCGGTCTCCATGAGTCATTCGCCCCACATCGTGGTCTCGCGCGGTTTGGTCATGGTCGATGAACCCGTCGATGTTCGCCTGCGGGGCTTCATCCCCGGCCAACAGGTACAGCTCGTCCTCACGCTCGTGACCGGATCGAATGAATGGACCTCGCAGGCGCTGTTCGCGGCCGATGACGGTGGGCGGGTCGATCTCGCCGCGGACGCGCCGATCGCGGGTGACTACACGGGCGTGGATCCCATGGGTTTGATCTGGTCCGCGCACCTGGTCGGCACGAGCACGACTGCCCGCGCGCGTACCGTGGACCGATACCGCGCATCTCAGCGCACGTGTTGCGGGCGACGAGGTCGCGACGGCCGACCTCACCCGGTACTACCTGCGTCCGGGCGGCACATCGACCGACGTGCGCGACCGCGGACTTGTCGGCACGTTCTTCGCGCCCCGGGCCGTGGACGTCACCCGGCCGTCGTCGTGCTCGGCGGCTCCGAAGGCGGCAAGGTGTTTACCGAGCTGATCGCGGCACTGCTCGCCTCACACGGCTACGACGCGCTTGCCCTCGCCTACTTCGATCCGACGGGCACGCTGCCAGGTCTGCCGCGCACGCTCTCCCTCATCCCGCTCGAGTACTTCGGCACCGCGATCGATTGGCTCGCCGCGCCGACCGTCGGTCGACGCCAACCGCATCGGCGTGATCGGCGCATCCCGTGGCGGCGAGCTCGCGTTGCTGCTCGGCTCGCGCTTTCCCCAGATCAAAGCCGTTTCCGCGACCGCGCCCAGCAGCGTTGTGTGGCCCGGCATCAGTTACGGGCCCAGCGACACCGCGGCGATCTTCAACTCCGCGTGGTCCGAACACGGCCGGCCCGTGCCGTTCCTGCCGTACAACTTCGACGCCGGTATCGGCTTCGAATCCTTCGAACGCGCGCTTGCAGACGATGCGGCAGTTGCGCGAGCGACGATTCCCGTCGAACGCATACGCGGCCCGGTGCTGCTCATCAATGGTACCGACGACCAACTCTGGCCGTCACCGCGAATGGCCGAGATGGTCATGGCGCGGCTGCGCGCACATCGCCATCCGTATCACGACGAGCATCTGTCCTACGCCGGCACGGGACACATCGTCCCGTTCCCCTACGAACCCACGACGATGGCGACCGGACCCGGCATCGGCGGCAACCCGGCCGCAACCGCCGCGGCCGGCCGGGACGCATGGTCCCACCTACTCGAGTTCCTGCACGAGCGGCTGCGCGCCAGGGGAGCTCTTCGGGCTCAGGGAGCCTCACCGACGCGCCCGCGAGACGCGGCACGCGCCCGATGGTCTTCGTCTGCGGCGCGTACCCGTGTGACGCGTCGTCGAGGTGGCCGGGTCGGCAGCGAGGTCACAGCCGACGCGAGTCGACGGCCGTCACGGCGTGGGGGCCCGAGGACGCGGTCGCGGCCGTGCTGTGTGGCGGTGTAGGGCGCTTGGTCGGCGCGTTCGATGATCGCGTCGGGATCGATCGGTGTCCCGGGTGTGTACGCAGCGACACCGGCGCTGATCGTGAGGATGCCTGGCGGGTTCTTGCCGCGATGCGCGATGGCGAGGCTTTCGACGGCGTTGCGGAGTCGCTCGGTGACCGCGCCGGGGAGGCCTTCGTCGGGGAAGAGGATCACGAACTCTTCGCCGCCGCAGCGGTAGGCATCGTGGCCGCCGGATGGGGTCGAGCAGCAGTTCGACAACGGACGGTCAACTCGTGAGTGCTCGGCCCGCCAAAGGTTGGGCCCCGGTGGATGCGGCTGCGCTCACTTCTCACCGATGAAGGAGCGCAAGCATCCGAGGGGGCTTCGCATCGCGGTCCGACGCCCGAGGAGAACGAGGAGCTCACGTGGCACGCGCCAACGTCTTGATTGTCGATGACGACGAGCAGATATGTTTCGTCGTAACTCGAGCGCTCGCCGCGATCGCAACGTGTGACTGCGTACACAGTGTCGACGAAGCCACTCGAGCCGTGCGGTCGTGCCGCTACGACGTCGTGCTCGTCGACATCGCGCTTCCCGACGCGTCCGGCCTCGCACTCCTCGACGAGCTGCGCACTACGTCGCCCCATTCGGTCGCGGTCATGATCTCGGGAACCGACGATCTGCGGGTCGCGCAAGGAGCGCTCGAACGCGGCGCGCACGGATACATCGTGAAGCCATTCGGGGTCCGCGACCTGCGGATCCAGGTCGCCGCCGCGCTCTCGGCGGGACCACCCTCGCCCACGACGCGCCGCGCATCGGCACGCGCTCGCATTGTCACAATGCTAGGGCGGACGCTCGAGGAAGCACCTTCTGCCGCGTGCGCAGTCATCGACCTGGGTCACGTCCCGATGCTGAGCGCTGTCTACGGCGACGACGCCCTCGACGCAATTGGCGAGTGCCTGGGACGACGCCTGCGCGCGTTCGATGCATCGATCGATCTCCTCGGGCACCTCGGTCCTGCCACGCTCGTCGCCGCGGTCCCGCTCGACGGCCGCAGCTCTGCTTCACGCATCGCGCGTGACCTCCAGATCGCGCTGTCCATGCCTGTCGTGCTCGACGACGCGCGTGTGCCGGTACCCGCGCGCCTCGGACTCGCCGTCGCACGCGCGACCGAAGACGCCGACATCCTGCTCAGCCGCGCCGAGGCCGCCGCCGACGCGGCCCGAGAAGAGGCCGTCCCGACGGTCGTCTACGACGGCACCCACGCTGATCCCGCGCGCGGAGTTCGAGCTTCTCGCCGATGCTGCGATGGCGATCCATCGCGACCAGATCCACGTCGTGTACCAACCCCAGTACGACCTCGAGCGTGGGGTGCGCGTCGGACTCGAAGCGCTCGCGCGTTGGCGTCATCCCGTCCGAGGCGACATCCCGCCGTCGGTCTTCGTGCCACTCGCCGAGCAGATGGGACTGATCGGCGAGCTCGACACGTTGGTACTCCGCCGAGCCGCAGCCGACATCGGAGCTCTACGACGCGCGCCGGCGTTCCGACAATGCCGGGTGTCGGTGAACGTCTCCGCCGGCGAGTTGCGCAACGTCGAGTACCCGCCCATCGTGACGAATGCGTTGGAAGCGGCGCAGCTCCCGGCAAGCGCTCTGTGCCTCGAGGTCACTGAATCGGTGGCGCTCGACGACTCGCCCGACTACCTCGCCCGGCTCTCGTGCCTCGCGGAAATGGGGGTCCGGCTGTCGATCGACGACTTCGGAACCGGTCACTCGTCGTACGCCGGTCTCACGGCGGCTCCCTGGACCGAGATCAAGGTGGATCGATCGCTGACATGTCAGTGTGACAGCGCGCAGGGTCGCGAGATGTTGCGGTCGATCTTCATGCTCGGCGATGCGCTCCCGGTCGACATCGTCGCCGAGGGGATCGAGACACTCGAACAGGCACATGCGCTGCGGGCGCTCGGCTGCACGATCGGCCAGGGCTACTTCCTCGGACGTCCCCTGCCCATCGGACCGCTCATTGCCGCGGACGGCACACGACTTGATTCGCTGTGCACCGCGCTCCAACCGGCGTGAGCCACGCGAGGTCGCCTCGCGTACCGACGCCCATCGGTGCTCAGCAACACCGGGCGCGTGCTTCGGGCACGGTCGCGCAGTTCAACGTCTCGGCGGCATCGCGGACATGTGCCGATGACTCGCCGAAGGTGTCGCTGTCTTCGAGCACGGCGTAGATCTCCCACGAGCCGTCGGGGCCGTCGACCCAGATCTTGTCCTGCTTGGCGAAGCAGCAGGTGCCGTTCTCCTCCGCGGTCTCGACGCCGTGTTCGCTCAGCCGTGCGCGATGCGCAGACACGTCGGCGGTGTACGGCACTTCGACGCCGAGGTGATTGAGCCGCGAGCTCGCGCCCGGCTGCTCGAACAACACGAGCTTCAGCGGCGGATCGTCGATCGCGAAATTCGCGTAGCCGGGCCGGCGCTTGTTGGGCGAAGTCGCGAAGAGCTTGGCGTAGAAGTCGACCGCGTGGTCGATGTCGGGAACGTTCAAGGCAAGCTGCACCCGTGACATCGCGTGGCTCCTCTGATAGATTCGTCTCTGTCGATGCATCGATCCTCGCGAATGAATCGACGGATGTCAATAGGTGGAGGATGATGCATGGTCGCGAAACGCATGCGGACCGTCGAGCTCGATGATGGCGTGTGCTGCGCGCCCCTCAGGGCGGCGCCGCTCGACGAGGCGCAGGCGGCCGAGCTCGCCAAGGTGTTCGCGGCGCTGGCGGACCCGGTCCGGCTGCGGTTGTTGAGCCTGGTCGCGGCGGCGGGTGAGGTCTGTTCGTGCGATCTCGAGGACCCACTGGGCAAGTCGCAACCGACGATCAGCCACCATACGAAGGCGCTCGCGGATGCCGGCCTCTTGATCGGCGAGAAGCACGGGCGCTGGATCTTCTGGCGGGTGGTCCCGGCCCGCCTCGCCGCCCTTCGCGCCGCGTTGTCGTAGCCCCATACCTCCTCTTCGACGACTGTTCACCATCTCGCGCTTGGCGCGAGTCGAAATATCAATCAGAATGAATGTTGATGGCTGTTGATATGGATGTGCCCACGGCCGCGATCCCGGTGCTGAAGGCGCTCGCGGAACCGCTGCGGTTGGCGATCGTCGTCGCGCTCGCGCGCGAGGAGCTGTGCGTCTGTCACCTCACCGAGGAACTCGACGCGCCCCAGCCGCTGATCTCCCACCACTTGCGGGTGCTGCGCCAGGCCGGGGTCGTCGAGTCCGAGAAGTGGCGCTATTGGACCTACTACCGGTTGCGCCCGGACGCGCTGGCCGAGCTGGCGGCCGTGTCCGGAGCGCTCGCCGACCGAGCCTCGGCGTCGCCGCCGCCCCGGCGGCCCTGCGGCTGATGGCGCGGAACCTCACCCGACGCGTGGTAGCGGAGTTCGTCGGTACGGCGTTGTTGGTTGCGGTGGTGGTCGGTTCGGGCATCGCCGCGCAGCGCTTGTCGCCAGGCGACGCCGGACTCCAGCTGCTCGAGAACGCGGCCGCGACCGCGGCTGGCTTGATCGCAATCATCCTCGCGCTCGGTCCCGTGTCCGGTGCACATCTGAATCCAGTCGTGAGCCTCGCCGATGCGGTGTTCGGCGGGCTCCGGCGCCGGGAGCTCGCGGCCTACGCCCTTGCGCAGATCACGGGTGGCGTGTGCGGTGCCATCCTCGCGAACCTCATGTTCTCTCTGCCGGCCGTCGAGTGGTCGACGAGGACGCGCTCGGGTGGGGGGCTGTGGCTCGCCGAGGTGGTGGCCACCATGGGGCTGTTGCTCGTTGTGTTCGGGGTCGTGCGTTCGGGCCGCGCTTCGGCCGCGCCGTTCGCGGTGGGCGCGTACATCGGTGCCGCGTACTGGTTCACGGCGTCAACAAGCTTCGCGAACCCGGCGGTCACGATCGGGCGCGCGTTCTCCAACACCTTCGCCGGGATCAGGCCCGCATCGGTCACCGCGTTCGTCGCGTTCCAGGTCGTCGGCGCCGCGCTCGCCGTCGCACTCGTCCGTTACCTCTATCCGGACGTCGCCGCGGTCGCCGACGACGTGGTCGTACCGAACAACGAACTGCCCGAGTCGCCGAACGGAGACCGAGCATCAAGTTCTCGCTGAAACGCAAGGAGCCATCGTGCCGAGTGTTCCGGACGTCCTCTATCTATGCGTGCACAACTCTGGCCGATCGGTCGCCGCCGCAGTGCTCACCGATCACTACGCGTGGGGCCGTGTCCACGTACGCTCCGCGGGTTCGCAACCGGGCAACGAGATCAACACCGCCGTCGCCGCCGTGCTCCGAGAGCGAGGGCTCGACCCTGATCGAGAGTTCCCCAAACCGCTGACCGACGAATTCGCGCAGGCCGCCGACGTCATCGTCACGATGGGATGCGGCGACGCCTGCGCCATCTATCCCGGCCAGCGCTACGTCGACTGGGAACTCACCGATCCCGCGGGCAAGACCGTCGCGGAAGTCCGACCGATCATTGATCAGATAGATGAACACGTCCGCGAGCTCCTCGCCGAGCTGCTCGGCGAGCCGGTCACGTAGCGAAAACGGTCGCACCCGCGCACAGCGGGTCGGAATCACGAGCGGCGTGTTGGCGAGAGCTCGGTGCAGCACAGTTCTGAACGACGTATCGAAGCGCGCCTGCCCGGCATCGACGAAGCGGCATCGACGAAGCGGCAATGGGCGACGCCGTGCGTGACGGTGAGCCCGCCGTTCGACATGCCCTCGACCGGCAAGATTGGTGAGACAGACCGATCTGATCGACGGTTCGATTGGCGAGCCGTCGATGTTCCACGAGACCGTCGGCACCTACGTATTGGATCGTTGATTTCAATGTGCGGGTGCGGTCGTGTGCGCGTCGTGGCGGTCGACGCCGAGGACGTGACGCGTTGCTTCGACTTCGGAGACGGGCTGGGAGAGGTAGAAGCCCTGGACCCAGTCGCAGCCGAATGCGCGCAGCATGTCGAGCTGGTCCTTGGTCTCGACGCCTTCAACGACGACGTTGTAGTCGAGCGAGTGCGCGAGGTTGACGACGGCACTGATGACGGTCGCCGCGGGCGAGACGATCCCGAGCTGCTCGACGAACATTCGGTCGATCTTCACGACGTCGATCGGGAAGCGTCGCAGGTACGCAAGTGCGGAGTGGCCGGTGCCGAAATCGTCGACGGCAACCTGCACGCCGAGGGCTCTCACGGCTCGGAGCTGGCTGACCGCGTCGGCCACGTCGCTCACGAGCACCGATTCGGTGATCTCGAGCATGAGGTGACCGGGATCGATCCCGGTTTCGTTCAGCACGCGCGTGATGGTTTGCACGAGCGCACCGTTCTCGAACTGTCGAGCCGAGACATTCACCGAGACGAGCGGCACCGTGCCCTGCATTTGCTCCCATCGTGCGATGCACCGGCAGGCCTGCTCGAGGACGCGATCCCCGAGTTGGTGGATCAAGACCGATTTCTCGGCGAGTGGGATGAACTCGCTCGGGGCGACCGGGCCGTGACCAGGCCGGTCCCAGCGAGCAAGTGCTTCGAATGCGACAACGTCGTCGGTACCGAGGCGGATCATCGGCTGATAGGCGAGCTCGATCTCGTCGTGCGCGAACGCCTGACCGAGCGCAACCTCCATCTCGCGACGGGCGTCGACCTGATCGCGCAGCTCATCGTCGAACGCGGCGATGCGGTTGCGCCCGGAACGCTTCGCCGAGTACATCGCAACATCGGCATTGCGCAAGAGGTCTTCGACGTCGGGCAAGGCTCCTTGCGCGGTCGCGACGCCGACGCTTGCAGAAGTGCGAATGCTGAGCTCGCCGACATGAAATGCCGAGGTGGCGGTCTCGAGGACGCGACTTGCGATCCCGTGTGCTTGGGCGAGCTCAGTGTCTTCGCAAAGGATGACGAACTCGTCGCCTCCCACCCGCGCGACTGTGTCGGCGGGACGTACGGCGGCGACGCGGGCGGGCCGCGAACTCGAGCAGCACGACGTCGCCGACGGCGTGGCCCCAGGTGTCGTTGATTGCCTTGAACCGATCGAGGTCGACGTAGAGCGCAGCAAGTGAGCTCCCGTTGCGCGCTCTGCGGGCGAGCGTGTAGTTCATGCGGTCGAGCAGCATCGGCCGGTTCACGAGACCAGTCAGGTCGTCATGAGTCGCGCGATGAGCAAGTTCGAGCTGCGCGCTCTCGACGGTCGCGTACCGCCAGAATGAGCCGCACGACAACGAGCCCACACAGGATCGACGAGGCTCCGAGGATGACCAGGCGACTGGCGATCGTCGCATCTCGCGACTGGCTGGCTCCGATCACCGGAACGGTGAAGAGCGCCGCGGAGAGCAGCAACACGCGAGAAGCGGGCATGCGCGACCTCGGTGCTCTGCCGGGCGTCGTCAACTCGCCCGCGGTGGTATCGAGCGCGGCGGCCATCAGGAGCATGTACGAGATGGGATACACAGCATCGAGCTGCGCCGGATCAAAGCTTGTCCAGACGAGGGGAAGCCCGGAATACAGCACGTCGGCGACGAGCGTGATCGCCAAGGAGCACAGCAACAGCACGGTGGCGCTTCGCCGGCGACCGGGCATGAGCGCCACCCACGCGAACGCGGCGACGAGGAGGGCATCGAGAAGGGGATAGGCACCCCACACGCATGCCGCCAGGCCGCTGTACGCGTCGCGTACCAATGGCAGCACGAGGAACTGCCACGAGACGATCAAGGCGCCGACACCGAATGCGAGGCCGTCGAGGAATCCTTCGCGGCAGACGGTCCGCCGCCCGTTGCCGCGCGAGCCGCATCATTCCGATTGCCATGAGCGGATAACCGAGCAGGTACAGGGCATCCGCATACGAGACGTCGGGTCGCTCCCGGCCAACAACGGCGTACCCGTCCCAGATGAGGTCACCAGCAACCCAGCAGCTCAGCGCGAGCGCGAGCCAGAGCCAGCCGCGGCGCGCGCCCGGCTCATGGCGTCGTGCGCCGATCCACAGGCACACGACTGCGCCCGCCGAGACCAGATCCTCGGTCAGACCGACCCAGGTGGTGCCGGGAGCGGCCGCGTTGAGCGCAAGCAGCGCGGCGGCTAGGACCGCGACACCGCCCCACACGCACCGGCGGTCGGCAAGCATTTTCAGTACATCGGGTCGCGCCGGCCCGGGATTGACCGTCAACTCCAAGATCGGCGACTCGCCGCACGCCTGACCGGCGCGCGCCGGTATCCGCGTCCGTCGATGCGGGAACGGCGCTGCCCGAGTCCGCGCGCGGGTCGAACGATGCTTCGATCCGGCCGGTAGGACCGATACGCGATCACCCTCGCACGAGCTTCGGTCGAAGGCTCACCAGTCGCGCCACGGCTTCTCGCGCAGGATGCCCTGGACGATCCCGATGTAGCGGTCGGCGCCGGGAGTGTGCCACGCGCCCGAGTACCAGTAACCCACGCAGCCCCACGCGTCACCGCGTGTGTCGCCGAGGTACGTGCTCATGCCGTCGTAGCAGCCGCGTAGCTCGGCGAGTTGCAGGTCGATGTTGAACGCCGTGGACTCGCGTGACAGGGGATAGCTCGAGCCCACGCGCGGATCCGACACCTGGGGGTGGAAGTACCACTTGATCTGCATGATGCCGAACGAGGTCGGGCACGTGTTCCGCGTGTCGTCGAATGTGCAGTGTCCGCGCGATCTCGGTTCGACGTCGCCCTCGATGGCCATCTCCCACTTGCTTTCGCGCACCGCCTCGGCTCGAACCATGTCGTCGGACCAACCCCATTTGCATGCCGCCCACTGGATGATCTCGTCGGTGGTGCCGCGGAAGTTGCCGGTGACGCGCGTGCGATAGCTGCGGTTCCACACGTCGGTGAACTGCGTGTACGTCCCGAGCGACACCGGTTGCGCCGGTACCCGCCGGTTCGCTTCGCGGTTCTCGGGTCGCGGCTCCCACGGCGAACGATGTAGGCGCGCCGCGCACTGCCGGTCGGAGGGCAACGGGGTGCCCGGCGCCGAGAGCGTGAAATAGTTGTCGGGTGGAGGCGGCTTCGGGAGCGTCGTCGGCGCGTTCGTCGGTTGCGTAGAAGGCTTCGCCGACGGCTTCGCGTCGTTGTGTCCGGCGCCGCACGCGACGAGGCCGATGACGAGCGCGGCTGCGACGAGCTCGATGCGCAGACCTTTGCATCCGATTCGCAGCCGCGGCACCCGTTGCGCTCTTTCGTCGACGACCGTGCCCACGCACGTCGATCCGCACGGCAGGTTACGGGCGTGCACGCGCCCGAGTGCATCGGGTGCGTGAGGCCGGACTGTATGGACAAGGTTCCGCGGCGGCAACGCCACGCGCGTGTGACGCCTCCGAGCCGGGAGTGCGAGCTGCCCACAACGGTGACGACGAGCAAGGCATGCCCGCGACCACGACCGCTGGGTTCGGCTCTGCTTCGATCCGGTCGGCCAGGCGCGTCAGGTGATGGTGATCATCTCGGGATCGAGCCGCACCGCGGCGCTCGGCCGTCGGGATCCCCGGCGCGCGCTTCGTGTTGCTCAACGGCATGGACCACGACTTCCCACCGCAGTACTTGGGATCAGATCGTGAACCTCGTCACCCAGGACGCGCGTCCCGCGCGGCACTCTGCCAGGTCGTCATCGTCGCGGTCACCGGCGGCAGCGCGACGGCGCGCCGAGCGGCAAGAGGTGGTCGATGCGACGGTTCAGTTTCTGTTGGTCAGCGACGTGCACGTAATAGTCGTGGCGGCGAGGCGCGTTGGCCTGCCACGACAAGCCACCCGAGTCGTTGATCACCGCCGCGCCGCCCTGGCCGAGCTTCGTGAACGCGCGCGGGACGGCGCCGGTCGCAAACAACAGAGCGGGCGCGTCCCAGTCGCCGTCGCCGGGCGGGCCGCATGCGAACAAGGTCTCGTAGACGATGCGCATCGGGTTGTTGGGCGACGCGGTCGTGCACAACGTGCCGCCAACCAGCGTGCTGATCCCGCCGAATCCGTCGACCCATGCGATCGGCGTCGGCCATCCCGGGGCGCCTTGCCCGCCGACGACCGCGGCCGCGGCCGCGAGGTCGATCTTCTGATTGGTGAACGGGGGCCCGCCGCTCGGGAACAGTCCGTCCATGATCACGAGCCGCTTCACCTTCTTCGCGACGAGCGCGCGCCCGTCGGGTGAATGCCTCGTGCCGCGTGACGCGAGCAGCCCGGCGAGATTCGTGTAGGCGCCGAGGGACACGATCGTGACACTGTGATCGGGCCGGTGCGCGAGCAACCGGCGGTAGAGCGACACCGCGTCGGGCACATCGTTGCTGTTGCGCACCGAGTGTGGAAGGCGAGCGACCAGCTCGTCGGTGTAGCCGTGACGGAAGGTGTCGTCGGCGCTGTGCGCGACTGCGCCGAGCGGGATCTGCGGATGGCCGTACGCAGTGTCGATCGCGTCTATCGCGGCGACGGCGACGCGGTTCGGCACGTCCGACACGATGCCGAGGATGTCGACCTTGTCGCGCTGCTGCAGGATGTTCGCGAGGCCGATCGCGGTTGCGTCGTCCCACCAGCGTGACAAGTCGGTGTCGATGATCACGTGCGGTATGTCGCGGGGCGTGTGCGCAACATGGTGACGCGAGTGATGACGCGGCACCGACGCCGCCGCGCTCGACACCGGCACGAACAAGGCGATGGCAACAATCGTCGCGACGACCGCGCACACGGCCAGGTCACCACGCTTGATCCGAGCGCTGCTCGACATCGCTGCCCTTCGAGGACGTGGTTGCACGCGCGCTATCGCAGTAGCCGGTCGCCACCACGCGATCGCAGCGAGCGCACCGACAGCGCACGTCAATCCCGCTTCAATCCCGCTTCGTTTCGGCTCCCGACTCCGCAGCCCCGCAATGTGCTATCGCTCGGCTGTACCGGCGTCAACGGGAAATCAGCGGGAAAGGTCCGACGCCAATCACGCGAACATTCGCGCGATACGACGAATGTCGAGAGCGCACACGGGCGTCATCGCCTGCGAAACGTGCGGGCGGACGGCTACCGGCTCTTCGGGCTGCCGCTCTTGCGAGGGAGCTCTTCGTCGCCGGCGCGCTCGCGGGCGCGTTGGCGGGCTGCGGCGGCCTCGTCGTGTTCTGGCGGCGGCTGCGGTTCGGTGCTCGTGGTTTGGGTCTTGCTCTCGGTCATGACGGTGGCGTCCTCGGAACGCGGCGAATGAGTGGCTTCTCGAGCCCGAAGCGGGTTGCGTCACGGTCGGCCCGCTGCCGGCGGCGGGCAAGGAAGCATTCGTCGAGCTCACGTTCGACGGCTGCGAGCCGCTCCTGTTCCGTGTTCGACAAGCCGAAGTTGGTACCCGCCTTGTCGAAGAGTGCCCCGCGTTCGGCAACGAGGCGGTTGACTTGACGTTCGAGACCAGCGCGGTCGGCGGTGCCGTCGGTGTTGACATTGCGCTGGTCCATGCGGGCTCCTCGCAGTCGTGCCTCCGCAGCGTGCGGCGCGACGGCACTCGTGAGCGAGTGGATCGAGAAGCTTGTACGGAAGAGGCCCAGCATACCGCTATCGGTAGGCCGACGAGGACTCGCAGTGTTGCTCAGGGTCCGAGGAGTGGGGCCGCACCTTTCCAACCGAGAACACCATGTGATCGTTGACCGACACCGCGCGGGAGCCGAGCTCCGCAGCCGTGCGTGTGCACGCACACAGGTCGGCGAGGGTGTAGCGGTTACCGCCGAAATCCATGAGCGGCAGGTGCGCACCGAAGTCCATGATCCGCACTCAGGCCGGCGGGCGTGCGACCAGAGGCGCGGCGACCTCGAGCGCGCCGCGGGCGAGCTCCTCGTCGCCGTCGATCGAGATCGCCGACGCGACTTCTGCAGACGAGATGCCGCGGGAGAGGATCGCCACCGTCCGTGCCGGTGCGATGGTGACGCGAGCCGACGGCGTGGCATCCGCTCCCTCGGTCGCCGACCAATGCTCCGGCTCTCGGCGCCAGGTCCATGCGCCCGCGTTCCCGAACTCGATCGCGATCGATGCGCCGACAGCCGGTGCGTAGTTGCGCATCCATGCGGCCAACGTGTGCACGACGACGCGCGCGGCCGCCGTCACGAGGTCACCATCGAGCTCCGCCGCGCCGACCGCCCGCCGGATCTGCGACTGGTGGATGAATCGCTCGGCATACTCACGGGCGATCACCCGCCAATAGGGTGAGGGCCCATCGGCGGCGAAGAAGCCAACCGGTTCACGCGATGTCGTGTCGAGACCAACGTCGCAATAGAAGTCGTCGCTCCACTCGCCGACCAGGCGCAGCAACTCGATCACCAGCGAGTTGCTGAGGAACCGCGACGCCGCCACCCATTGCTCGTTGAATCCGTCGAGCGACGCGCGGAAACTCAATCCCGGGTGATCGCGCGCGAACATTGTCAGGCTGTCGGTCGACGCGTCGCGCTGGCGAGTCAGCAGCGACAAGTCATCGCCGAGCACGTGTAACGCGATCCCTTTGACGTTCCACGCAGGACATTCCGTTTGCCGTTCCCACTGCTCGACGGTCAGCGCTGCAAGCAGATCGAGCAGCGTCTCTCGCTCCGGCCGAAGCATCGGTGTGAGGTCGAGCGAACCGACGTGGACATTCACTCACCCGAAGCTACCTCCGAGCTCGCGTACACGCCCCGCCCGCAGCCCGCGCCGCGAGGTCCGCACCGAAGTGGCGCGACCCGGGACACGCTACGGGTCGAGGCGTAATCCGAGGTCGACGACGGCGTTCGCGACCTGTGCAGGCGCGCGTTGTGGCTCCGGGTGTACGTGCGCAGCTGGCGGTACGCGTCGTCGACCGAGATGTCCTGGTGTCCGGCGAGGATCCCCTTGGCTTGCTCGATGACGACGCGACTCTCGAGCGCCTGCTGCAGTTGCTCGCGATGCTCAGTCCTCCTTCACAGCCACGATCTCGACGCGCACCTTCACATCGGGCTCAACCCTCAGCATCAGGATGCGGGGCGGTTCCATCCCGAAGTCGCGCACGTCGAAGGTGGACGACCCGATGAACTCGACGGTGCGTTCGTCGACCCGCCGAAACTGCATCTCGGCTTCATAGGTGCGTGTCACTCCTCGGAACGTGACGTCGCCGCGTACGCGCAGCCGACCCTCGCCGCCGACCTCGTGCATCTCGCCGAGCTCGCCGTCGATCGTCGGATAGTGGCGCGCATCGATGCGGCGCTTGAGCTCGCGATCTTCGAGGGAGTTCCCGGACCGCAGCCGTTCCACCGGCAATGACAGCCGGCCCTTGGATGGCACGCGGAGATCAAGCCGCGAGCCCTCCCGCAGCTCGAGCTCGACGAATCCTTCCAGGCCAGCGGTCGAGCTCTTGATCGGATGCAGACTCGAGCGCGCGTCGATGAACACGCGAGATCTTTCCGAATCGATGACGAACCGAGCCAAGTCCTACATCTCTTTGATCTCGAGACGACTCGCGTTGTCGGGCAAAGACTTCACGACGATGGTCGCGCGACCGGCCGGCGCTCGATGACGAACACAGGACGGATTCTACTGTCGACGACCTCTCGTTGAGCTCTCTCGAAAACCTTCGCAGGCGGGTGCGCACAGCGATACGCGGTTGCGCTGCACGATGACGATCGCGGGGCACTCTTCTCTGTCGGTGCTCACCCCGTAGGGGGAAGCGTCGAGCGCGATCGCCAACCCTGGCGCGACACGGCCCGGTCGGCAACACTCGTTGTCGCACACTCGCGATGGTTGGCGGTAAACGTGGAGCACGACGCACGAGGAGACCTCGCGGCGCAGCTGCTCGCGTACATGGAGCACACGTCCGACCTCGTCGGGGCCGTCGACGAGCAGAGCCGCGTCGTCTACCTCAACGAGGCGGCACGCAAGCGCCTCGGCATCGGTGACTCGAGTGAGCTGACGACCGCCGACATCTTCCCGCCCCGCGTGTTCGCGATCTACTACGACGAGATCCGGCCTGCCCTGCTGCTGCGGGGCACCTGGAGTGGCGAGGTCCCGCTGCGCACCAGCGCGGGTGGTGAGGTCGCGATGGACCTGATCGTCGTCGGCCGCGTCGGGCCGGGTGGCGAGATCACCGGTCTCGTGACGCACGGCCACGACGTGCGTGCGGCGCCGACAGCCTCGCCGCCGGTGCTCGTTGCGCGCGACGAGCTCACCGGCCTTCCCCTGCGCGCACTCCTTTACGACCGGGTGCGCGTCGCGCTTGCGCGCGCGGCTCGCGACGGCCGGCACGTCGGGCTCGTCCACGTCGACGTCGACGCGTTCAACGACGTCAACCAGACGTTCGGCCGTGCTGTGGGTGACGAAGTGTTACGTGCGTTCGCGCGCCGGGTCTCGCACCTGGTGCGCGCGCCCGACACGGTCTCGCGAATCGGTGGGGACGAGTTCGTCGTGCTTCTCGACGGCATCGACGACGCAGAAGCTGCGCTCGCGCTCGTCGACCGCCTGCGCGAGACCGTGTGTCGCAGCTCGTTCGAGACCGAGTCGGGCGGGGTCGCGATCACCGCGAGCTTCGGTGTCGCGATCGGTACGGCGGGCGCGGAGCCGGACGAGCTCCTTCGCGATGCCGAGTCCGCCAGCAGACGCGCGAAGACGATGGGCGGCGGTCACGTCGTGCTCTTCGACGACGGCGCCGAGGTGAGCGTGACGACGATCGTGGACGAGTTCGCGGTCGCGGTCAGCCACGGGCTGATCAGGCCACACGTGCAGCGGATCGTCAATCTCCGCACCGGCGGGCTGCACGGCTTCCAGGGTCTTGCGCGCTGGCAGCAGCAGTCGGGTGAATCGCGCGCGGCCGCGACGTTCATCGACCTCGTGGTGAACACCCCGATGGCGCCCGTGGTCGACCTCGCGGTACTCCGTCGCACGGCGGCCGTCGCGGCGCGTCTCGCACGGCGCGGCGCGGTCGTGCGCGCGTATGGTCACCTTTCACGCCGGCTGATCGGCGATCCGCGCCTCGATCACTATCTCGCGGAGATCGCCGATGACCTCGCGCTCGCGGCTTCGGACATCTGCGTCGAGATCGCGCATCGGCTTCTTCGCGCGCGACGTGCAGACGATCAAGAACACGGTGCGGTCGTTGCACGACATAGGTGTTCGGGTCGTGTTGAGCGACGTGCGCGGAGAATGCGACGCGAACGAGATCGTCGATCTCGGGTTCGCCGAGCTGCGCCTGGCGCGCGCGCTCGTCGCGTCTGCTTCTCGCGAGCCCGGCGTGCGGCGCATCGTGAACGCGACCGTCGCGCTCGCGCACGCGCTCGATGTCACGGTCATCGCCGTCGGTGTCGAGACCGAGCGCGACGAAGAAGTGATGCTCGACGCCGGATGTGACCACGCGCAGGGCTTCCTTTTCGGCGACGTGATTCCGGCCGGGACCGCGCAGTAGCGATCGTCACTGCGTCGCGCTCGAACTCCGTGCGCCAAGAGTTCGCCGTGTGGTGTGTCACGAATGTGGGTCAGAGATACGCGCCGACGTGAAACGCCCAGTCGGGTTCCGGGGCATGGAGCCTGCGACCGGTAATCGAGAACGGCTCGATGATCAGCCAGGCGTCGCGCTCCTCCTCGAGCCAGGGTTGCGGGTCGAAGCGGTCACGAAAGCCGCCGCTTTCGGGATTCACGTGCTGCAGGGTGCCTCGCACGAGCACGGACCATCCCCGGTGCTCGGACATGTTGATGCTGTCGATCTCGAACGCAGCGGGCGTCGGGGAGCGGTCGATCACATTGCCGGGCCGGGTCCGCACCGCGACCCACGGCGGCCCGCTGACCTCGACGAGTCGGTAGTTGACCGGCAGGACGATGGGGAACTCGTTGGCGACGATGGCAATCCGACCTACCGATCCGTTTCGCAGGAGGTTCAAGCATTCATCATCGGACAATGTCTCGAGCCACACCTCGCGCATTGTGAATCTCCTCACCTGCGTCGCGGCATCAGTCGGCGCTGCGTTTCCGTTCGATGCCGATCGCGGAAGCTGCGCGCCAACACGATAATGCGGTACGGCCCCGAGGACTCGCGGGCGCGCTCACTCATCGAGTGGTTCGGGCTCGCGGTGCTCGCCCAGCCTCGCGGCCGGCGTCTTGCCGGAGTCGGTTGCGTCGTACGTCCAGTCGGGCTGCTTCTCGCGGTGCCGCTCGTCGACGTGCGCGACGCCGTCGTCGATCGCAACGAGCTCGGAGATGAGCTGCGATCGGTGTGCCGGCGCAGTGCCGGCGACGTGCGCGTCGACGTCGTCGGCGAAGAGCTCGAGCAGGCTTGCCGCAATCACCTGTTGTTGGGTCGCCAGCGAGCACCGCGCGCCATCGGTGACGGTTGCGATACGCTCCCGGAGCTCGTCGACCGCGTGCGTCGCCGGCTTGCGACCGGCACACGCCGTCGAGCAGCTCCGCGATGCGCAGCCCGTCGAGCTTGCACGGCGAGCATTGCCCGCACGACTCGACCGCCAAGAAGCGCGCTACCCCTGCTGCCGCGGCGACGACATCGTCCGGCGTCGTCGAACACGATGAAGCCCGCGGACCCGAGACCGCTGCCGATCGCAGCGAGCGCTTCGTAGCTCGCAGGCGTGTCGAGCGCCGACTCGGGAACGAACGCGTTCGAAACACCGGGGAGCACCGCGCGGATCTGACGGCCCGGCCGCACGCCGCCACCGATCTCGTCGATGATCTCGCGCAACGGTGTGCCCATCGCGAACTCACCGACCCCGTGACGGCGCGTCGAGCCGATCACCGTGCACACGATCGTGCCCGGTGACTCGGCGGTCCCCACGGTGCGGAACCATTCCGCGCTCGCGCGAGACGAGCTGCGCGACGTTCGCGAGCGTCTCGACGTTGTCGACCAACGTCGGCGGCGCGGGTGTCTCGTGACTCGGTCCTGCCATCTCGACGTGCGCCGACAGTCCGCTCCCCGAACCGATGTCGTCCGGCGATTCGACGACCTCGCGAACGCCGCGCCGGTACGGCGGTGCGATGCGCGGGAACGGATAGCGGCCGTCGATCGTCTCGAGGAGTGCAGTTTCCTCGCCGTAGAGATACTCGTGTGGTCCGTGCACCACGCCGACCTCGATGTCGTCACACCAACGTGCGCGGGTGAGCTCGTCGATCGCCGCGCCGAGGCGCTCGATCTCGAGCCTGAACGCATTCTTCGTGCCGACAACGATCTGATCGGCGTCGACCGCGCGCGCCGCGATCAGCGCGCCTTCGAGGACCTGGTACGGGTTGTTGCGCAGGATCGTGCGGTCCTTGAACGTCCCCGGCTCGCCTTCGGCGGCATTCACCACGACCGAGGTTCGCTCGGCCGGCGATGCGTAGTCGCGCACCGTGCGCCACTTCCGTCCCGTGGGGAACCCGGCGCCTCCGCGACCTCGCAGGCCCGACGCGTCGACGGCGGCGATGATCTCGTCGGCTCGCAGGCCACGCGCCAGCTCCAGGCCATGACCGCCACCCGTGCCGAGATACTCGTCGAGTGAGCCGATCGGCGTGGGATGCAACACCCGGTGCACAACCGTCATGCGTCAACTCCTCGGAAGCTGGCAGGTCCTGACCAGCGGGCAGCAGTGTTCGGCCGGACTGGCCGATCCACTACTACCATCCGATCGTGCCGACTGCCTACGGCGTCGTCCTGATCAGGTTCGTGATGCTCATGTACGCGCGGTCGGAGCGCACCGGGTGCGCATCCGCGGTATGAGTCTCTGCGTGATGAACGCGGCGCGTCCGATCGCGTGAGTACCGACCCGACCGTGCGCAACCCGCCACCTCCCGGTTCCGACGAGGGCGGCGACCCGGCCTGCTGGGTCCATCTCTTCGATCACGAAGCACAGCGAGACGACGACGCCGAGTCGGGCGCGAGCAACGAGTCGGTTGCGCCGGGCGGTTTCCGATTGCAAGATCGGCCCGCGCAGCCTGCACGGCCCAAGGGGGAACGCGAATGACTTCCGAGGCACTCACGTACGCAGACGGTCGGACGATCTTCGATGCCGACAGCCACATAATGGAGCTGCCCGACTGGCTCGCGCAGTACGCGGATCCGTCGGTGCGGGAACGGATCCGCCCGCTGCACCTCGGCGGGGCCGGCAAGCTCGCCGAGGACGCGATCGCGCAGGCCGAGGCGCGCCGCGGCGACGCCTCGGCAGCCCGCGCGCTCGAGCGCGAGGTACTCGTCAAGAAGGGCTGGCATGCACTCGGCGCGTTCGACGCGCAAGAGCGCACACGCGCCCTCGACCTCCTCGGCTTCGACAGCCAACTCGTGTTCTCGACGTTCGCGGCCACGCAGTACGCGGGCGACGACGCGGCGCTGGTCGACGGTGGCCTGCGCGCGCACAACCGCGCGATCGCCGACTTCTGCGCGCACGATCCCCGGCTGGTGGCGGTCGGCCAGACCCAATGGACCACACCCGAGCGCGGCGCAAGTGATTCTGGAGGAGGCACTCGACGCCGGTTGCGGCGCCATCTTGGTGCCGTCGCACCCGGGATCAGGCCGGTCGCCTACGCACCCCGCGTACGACCCGTTCTGGGCCACGCTCGAAGACCGAGGCGTGCCGTTCATGCTGCACATCGGGGGCGGCGGGCGCGCACTCAAGAAGGCCTTCCACGACAACGGCCGGCCGACCACCGACTTCCTGGGCGGCGGCGAGAACGTCCGCGCCAAGGACTACATGACGATCGCCCAGGTCCCCGAGCAGTTCCTGTCGGCGATGGTGCTCGACGGCGTGCTCGAGGTGCATCCGCGGCTGCGCGGCGGATGCATCGAACAGGGCGCGATGTGGGTCGTGCCGTGGCTGCGACGCCTCGACATCTGCCAGTCGACGTTCAACAAGACCGAACCGACGTTGCAGTCGTTGCCGGAACGCGCGAGCGACTACGTGCACCGGCAGCTGTGGTTCACGCCGTTTCCGACCGAGCCCATCGGGTGGATGACCGAGCAGTGCGGCGACGACCTGTTCCTCTTCTCGTCCGACTTCCCGCATCCGGAAGGGACGAAGAACCCGATCGAGCGGTTCGAGGGCAACATGGACGAGATGACGCCGGCGGGCCGCGACCGCTTCTACCACGGCAACTACGCGGACATGATGGGCTGGACGGCGTGAGCGACGGCGCGACACCCGCACATGAATGAGCTGACCGCCCGGTTCGCGCGAGCGGCCGAGGGTTTCGGATCGCACGTGCACGCGATCGGCCGGGAGCAGTGGCACGACCCGACGCCGTGCGACGAGTGGGACGTACGGACACTCGTGAACCACCTGACGGTGGAGCAGCTCTGGGTGCCGCCGCTGGCGCAGGGATCGAGCGTGAGCGAGATCGGCAGCCGCTTCGACGGTGATCAGCTCGGCGACGACCCGGTCGCCGCGTGGGACACCGCACTGAACGCCTCGCGGGGCGCGTTCGGCGCTCCCGGTGCGCTCGACAAGACCGTATTGCTGTCGAGCGGCGAAAAGGCGACCGCCGAATACTGCTTCGAGATGACGACCGACGCGCTCATCCATTCGTGGGATCTCGCGCGCGGCATCGGCGCCGATGAGACGCTCGACCCCGAGCTCGTGCAGGTTGTGTACGAACGGACCGTTCCGATCGCCGAGCATCTCCACGAGAGTGGTTTGTTCGCGCCGCCCGTACCCGTCGCCGACGACGCACCGTTGCAGACGAAGCTGCTCGCGCTCTTCGGTCGACGCGCTTCAGCGCGTGAGGCCGCGACGCTGCTCACCAGCGGCCGCCGATTACCGACGTGGGCACTCGAAACCGGGATGTCGGTGAAGCTGAGCGTGGCGCACTGAACGGCGAACGCTTCGGCTTGCTCCGGGAGCCATGTGTGGCTCGTGTGTCCGCGTGGCGGCGGCCGCGTAGAGAACTCACTTCGGCATTCAAGCCCTCGACTATACGTACGGCGATGAACCGGAGTTCGGCGGAGAGTGGTTACTGCTTCCGATCCGCTGCCCCGGATGTGGAGTACGCATCGGCTGCTTCCACCATGCGGCCGTGTGCATCACCGCCCGTTGCCGCGGATGTGAACTGCACCCCCCTGTTCTGCGGGTGTGGCCGCCACGCCCCGGGTGCGAGTCATGCCCCCGAGTGCATGTTCGAAACGAACTAGCACGGGGACTGGGCATTGCACCGCAACTTCGGTTCGAGTGGCCGACCACAGCGACAGCCGCTCGAACCGAAGTGCGCTTCGACTCTTTGCAGCCTCGGCGACGACGCGGGCGTACTCCTGTTTCTCATGATCCCTAAACGCGATGTCGTACCGCGAGGATCGCGGTCAACGGCCCCGAGATCCGATCGCTGCCGGCCCGCGGCGAGACGTCGAAGGAGAAACCGGTCGCGCACACGCCGCCGCCGCCCTCATGCAACAGCTCAGGCCGCCCATCTCCATCGTCGCCGGATACATACTCGTAGCTGTCCAACGCGAACGAGTGGTTCTCGACGGTGTGCCACCCATCAGAGAGCAGCACGGCGGAGACGCTCTCGACGTTGATGGCGAGACTCATGTTGTCTCCCTTCGGGACACGATCGGCCCACACATTCGATCACGCGCTGTGCACTGATCTGTGCGGTGCCGTCGCGGAACTCGCGAGCGCGGATCACGCAGTTCTGTAGCGTCACTCCCACGCAGCGCCTCGGCCGAGAAACAGCGTTGTCTCGTCAACGAAACAGAGGCGATTGCCGTCGGGGTCGGCACAGTAGAACGATCGCTCGCCCCAAGGACGTATCTCAACCGAGGAGAGATGCTGCCGCGCCTGCGGCAGCGGCCCGCGTGTGAACGGCATCGAGTTCTTCGGTCGCGAAGTAAAGGTTCTCGGGCGTCGGATGGAACGGCCCGAGCGGCTCGATCTGCCAGTCGATCAACGCGACGATCACGCCCTCGCAATGAAAGTACAGACGACTCGGGACTGTCTCGTCGGCATCGACACCAAGCACCGTCTCGTAGAACCGTCGTGACGGCCCGATTTGGGATGCCGGGATCGCAACACGGAACACGCGCGTGGTCATCTCACCTCCTGCGATCAACCGTGGCAATCCGTCGCTCTCGACTGCGGCGCATCAGATTGCCTCGCTCGGATCGCCTTATGCCACCCGACCAAGGGCGCACACAACGACGGCGCGACAGTGTCTCCGAACGCCGGATCGGTCGGGTGCACATGTGCACAGATCGGCGCGGTGCCGTCGCGGAACTCGCGAGGGCGGAACGGCATTCCTGCACCAAACGATGGTGCGACAGTGTCCCCGAACGCCGGGCTTGGGACGCGTCGCTGGAGCTGTGATCGAACAGCGCCGGCGACCCGCGGATCGCAGCAGTCAGCCCAGCTTGGGGCTGGCAACGGAGCCATGGTCTATACGGTTGTCGGCGTGGCAGCCGATGACATCGGGTTCCCGGTGGGTAGTGCCGATGAACGGGAGTTGCTATTGCAGTGGCTCACCTATCTGCGCGGCGCGGTTTTGCGCGGTGACGCGAGCGGCCTGGACGACAAGCAAGGGCACTGGCGTCCAGAAGGGCAGTTGGTCTCGATCGTCGGGATCATCAATCACCTCACGCGCGTCGAGTGGCGTTGGATCGACGGCGCGTTCCAGGGAGCGGAGGTCAGCCGGGCCGAGTCGGAGTTCGCGCCCGGCTTTGAGTTGTCCCTCGAACACGCGGTCCTCGCATATCGCGATAGTGCGACCAAGACTGACGTTGCAGTGCGGGCGATGCCGCTCGACCAGCTGTCCGATCCTTCGGGTTGGGGAGAAGGCATGAGCCTTCGATGGGTGCTCCTTCACCTGATCAACGAGACGGCTCGGCACGCTGGGCACGCAGACGCGACACGCGAGCTGCTGGACGGAGCCACCGGCGAGTAGGCGCGATCGTGCGCGGTGAAGCGCCTGCCACTGAGCACATCGCCGATCCCCGCGCTGAGCGCCGGCGACCGCCCCAGAACGCCAGATCGGTCGCGTCGTCATGTGCGCAGATCTGTGCGGTGCCGACGCGGAAAGCGCGACCGCGCGGAACCGCAGATCTGGCGCGCTTCGGCGTCAGGTTTACCAGGTTCGATCCTCAATGACATTGAGGTTGTAGAACGTCGGTGCTCCGTCGGCGAGCGCACCCATCTTCTGCGCGAACTCCTGAGTAATAGGAAGTTCGGAGTTCTTCATCGCAGACTCGTACGAGTCGAAGAACACGACCTGGAAGAACCGTCCTGGATTGTCGCGGTCTTCACAGAGCACGCCGCGCCTCGCGGTTGTGTCGGGTCCAGACTTCTGACCCCACTCCTCATCGAGCTTGCGCATCTGGTCAATCTTGCTCGTACGGAACTCGATCATCTGCACGAAACCCATCGCAACATCCTTCCTCGCCACAACATCGAGCGCGCATCATGCCCCACCGTCGCGCGGCCGCACGATCACCCGGTTGATTTGCCGTACGACCCGGCGGTGCCGCTGTCGAACTCGAACGCGACGAACGGGTGATCACTCGTGACCCACGCATCGTGTCCAGGCTCGATCACATACGCGTCGCCTTCAGAGATATCTGCTTCGGTTCCATCCGTGTGCACGACGTGCAGGCGCCCAGCAACAATGTTCCCCACATGGTGCAACTGACAGCTTTCGGTGCCCGCGACCGGCTTGATGAACTCCGACCACCGCCAGCCCGGTTGCGCAGTCATCCAGCGCGGCTTTGATACCACTGAGATGGACGATCTCAAGCCGGGTCTTGTCCGGAGTGCGGACCTTCGTCCGCCGACCCGAAGCCCTTCTTCACGACTCCAGCCATCCGATTCCCCCCCCCCATTAGATGTCGTCGGCTGTCGCACCTCGCCACGCGATGCGACAGCGCATCATGCCCGCTCGGGAAGCCTTATGCCACCGACCAACGGTGCACACAACGACGGCGCGACAGTGTCTCCGAACGGCGGATCGGTCGGGTGCACATGTGCGCAGATCTCTGCGGTGGCTTCGCGTAAGTCGCGACCGCGGAATGGCAGTTCTGTGCGGGCCTGTTAGCCCTTGGATGCGTTCCGAGCCCACTCGAGCGACGCGGTACCGATCGTCACGTTGTCGGCAACGTCGATCACCGGCACAACGTTGACGTCGTTCCAGTAGAAGTACTTCGAGACGAACGAAGAGACGACGGTCGGATCGTTGGCCTCGACGAATACATAGCCGCCGTTGTTCATGTTCGCCACGAAGGCGTGCACCGTGAGACCTTCCTCGGGCTTCCAGGTGCCGAACGCGTTGAGCAACGCGTCCTGGTTCGTGAGGTTCTGGTCGTAAGTCAGACCCGCGGTGCGAATCTCGTACTCGATGACGTACTTCAAGAGTCCCCCTCAGAGACAGACAGTGGCTGTCCCGGAGTGGGTCAGTCGCGGCGACCCTAACGCGTCACGCCAGGGTTGCCGCTCTGGAGCGGCCGTTCATAGTCTGTCGCAGCCGAGCGGTGGCGGCTTGCGCTGTTTGTCGGAATACTCGTTGGGTCGCTATGACGTCGCGTCAGCCAGCCGCTTCGACCTCCGCGTAGTCACTCGGCGTCGGCTGTTCGGCTGAGTCGGAGACCATCGGTTGCACGGTCGCGGTTCCCTCGATCGTTACCACGCGTTCCTCCAGTACCGGGACAGGTTGCTTGCGCGGCGCAGGAGGCTGCCATGTTGCGATGTTCTGAACGATGAGTTCGTAGAACTCGTCGATGAGTGCGAGGACCGAGTCCACGAAGCCAGCACTCTTGGTTCCCGCCTTGCGGCCAACGCCCATGGGAGCGCGAAGCACGACACGGATTCGGCTTGGTTCCTTGCCATCGGCGAGCAGAATCGTCCGATCGTCGCGAGTGGCCGCGAGCGTCGCCGACGCAACCGCAGCACGCGCACTGCGCGGCCAGTTCTCAAGGATCGTTCGTTCAGGAGCTTTGTCCAACTGGTTGACCAACCACGAGACGCGAGCCCGACTCCCTCGGTCGCGCGGCACCTCGACGTCTATCGACGCCGTCAAGAGTTGCGCTTTGACGTCCGCGGCCATGGTGATATCCGCGATGGCGTCGGGAACCCGTAGCGCGCCATCGAGTACAGCGTTCGTCGCGAGGGCCGTCGCTAGGTCAGCTGCGCGCCTTGCCGCGTCGACCTTGCGCCCGTTCGGAAGCACAACGTGTACCTCACGGCCGATATCCGCTCCGAGTTTCGAGCGCGGCGGACTGCAAGAGCTGATCCCAACGGTTCACGACGTCAAGCGTGCCCTCGCCCTTTCTTGACACGGTCCCGTTTCTCGCGGCCTCGCGAACCTCAACCCACGCCGGACCCATGTCGCGGAACTGCAACGCACCTGATGCCGGATGCTTCAGGTAGCGGATGAGCTCATTCAGTATCCAGCCCTGTTCGACGTCCTCGACCCCTCGGTGCGCCATCTGCGTGATGGCTTCGCTCAAGATTCCCGCCCACGAGAAGTGATGTATCTGCACGGGTGAGTTCGCGCGAACGCGGAGTCCAGGTGTCGGGTGCACACCGTCGACGGCAGGAATTTCGTTCGAGATCGAGATGACCGCCTGCATTCTCTCGATGCGAGCGATCTCCCAGTACGCGTTGAGCTGTTCTGCAACCAGCCGGTTCTCGCCGGTCTTCACCTCCACCAGCGCGCGCCACGCAGGTTTCGTGCCATGCGACACGCTGACGAGACCGTCGGGACGCATACGTCGTCCGTCGTAGTCGAACCCGCACTCAATGAAAGTCTCGACGGTTGCATTCGCCGCTCGCGACGCACCTAATGGGTCGAGCAGCGCCTTCGACATTGGTCGTACGATTGCCAACACCGCAAGGAATGCGGAAGCTGCTCGCGCTTCCGCCTCGACGGCCGAGTCGATCCCCGAAACCGGGATCAGCCGCGCCTGTGTGAACTCAGCTGCCATCGAGAACCTCCGTCTGACCCGCTTCACCCTTTCGATCGGCAAGAGCGCGGGACCTGAAAGTCGTGCAGCCCCAACTACGGTCGGCGCGATGTCGACGTGCTCGGGCTCACTGATCGTGCACGCGGACGGCCGGGTCGCGGGCTGCACGAACGACGACGACCAGACATGCGCCGGTCGCGAGCAACGACACGAGGGCCCGCCGATCAGGTCTTGGGAGTGGTCGCTCGGCGGCTGTAGCTAATGGCTACTGCGGCGTGCAGAGCGTCGGCGACGTGTCAGCGCACGCACTGACCGGATCAACGTCGTCATGTCGACGAGCGCGGCCGACGACGGGTTCATGGATCACGCCGAGCTCTCCGACCTCGTACGAGCAGGCGAAGGACACGTCACACTCGGCAAGAAGTCGACTGGTGGGTGCTCCGGCTCTTGGAGGACATCCTGCAGCCCACCATCGCGGCGATCGATGGCCTCGCCTCCGGTGGCGGCAACGAGCTCGCGCTCTGCCGCCTGTGCGCTTCCGGTTCTGCTTCGCACCCGCGTCCGCGACAGCGCCTCCCGATGCGGGCGCGGGAGGCGCTGCGCGCGCCTCGAGCAGATGGAGACGCGCGCGGTGCCTACCTGCGAGCCGCGTCACGCCGCAACGCTTCTGAACGCGGCCTGCAGACGATCTTGAGACGCACGGGTACGTTCATGTCTCGTCGCCCGTCGGATCCGGGCGCAACGCTGGGGCGTCATAGCGTCCGCATTGACGAGCGGCGGTCGTGCTGGGCGGTTCTTACCCGATGCCCTCGGCGCGGCCGCCGTTCGCGTGACTCCCCACGTGTGCCGCCGAAATCACTCTCGACGATCGGCGGGCATCACGGGCCGGAAAGGTTCGGGGTGAGGTCGAACCCGCACGCGTCCCCGACAAGGTCGCTCGCATTGCCCAGCGCCACGTAACCGTCCGCGGCCTCGTCGGCGCTCGCAGGCGTGTATTCACTCGCCGAACGTGCAGCGGCGACCTGCTTGCGGCCTTCGGCGACCTTCGCCCGCACGGTCTTCAGTTCCGTGGCGACGGGTGCAGGAACATGCGGGAGTGCGAGCGCGCAGGGATGACTCGAACGCTGCGAGGTCGTGCGCGTGTTGCTTGGCGTCGGTGCGCCAGTTGTGGCCTTGCGCGCCGAACAGATCGAAGTAGCTGCGTGCGGCCGCGTCGGCGCTGTCATGCACCGCTCGCAGGTACGGGCACGCGCTCGACGGGATCGGGATCGGTGTGAGGTGCTTGTCGCCGCGGAGCGAGATATTCCCGATCGAGTTGAGCGACGACACCAGCACGATCACGCCGACAACGATGACCAGAGCGATTGCGGCCAGCGCGCACACGATGAACAACGGCGCACGCGACCGTCGCGGTGCGCCCGTCTCAGAAGATGTCCGCACGATATTTCGACGCACTACGCATGTCGCGCGTTACCGCATGCGGCACATATTGGTTGTTCGGATGACGAGGTGTCCGGGCCTCTCATGATCCATGCTGAACCGGACGCGACCCAAGTCACGTGGCCCGAAGGCGCGTGTCGTACTGCGGCTCCGTGTCCGTGTGCGACGATAAGTTCCGACGCACGTCGCGTTCGTTTAGCCCCCGGTCGCGTTGGCCTGACCTCGTGAAGTCGGTCCACCTGTGATGAGAGTCCGTGGCCCACGATGGTGGGTGGCGGGGAGGATCATCACGATGGCGAGACGGCGGCATACGCCGGAGCAGGTGGTGCGCAAGTTGCGCGAGGCCGACCGGTTTGTTGAGTGAGGGCAAGGACGTCGCGGAGGTGGCGCGGCATCTTGAGGTGAGCGAGCAGACGTATCACCGTGGCGCAGTGCAGTTTGGTGGGATGAAGGCCGACGACGTGAAGCGTCTGAAGGAGCTCGAGACCGAGAATTCGCAGTTGAAGAAGATTGTCGCGCCGACAAGGAGCTCGAAGAAACTCGCGTTGCGGAGCATGATCACAGCGTGTCGGACGGCAAGATGAGCGGTGCGCGGTCGTTAACGGCGCGCGCCGCGCTGGCGCTGGTACTCGTATTCGGCCTTTATATCCTGACCGGCGTTGTCGCGTTGACATTGATGGCAGCGCCAATTCTTGAGATCGTCTGGTTCGGGGGGTGCAGCTACTCGTGCTCGGCGGTGCCGCGGTCGGGCTTGGATTGCTCTTCGCGCTGGTGCCAAAGGCCGGCTCGGTGGGTTGCGCCCGGGCTCAAGATAGAACGCGGACAGCAGCCGAAAGTCTGGGCGATCGCAGAACGCGTCGCGGCGCGATCTGAGCAAGAACTACCCGACGAGATCTACTTGGCGAAGGAGTTTCGGGCGTCCGTCCTCAAACACGGTGGCCTGTTCGGTATTCGGGGTAAGCACGTTCTCATCGTTGGCATTCCGCTGCTGCTCGTCACAGACTTGCCCCAACTCGAGGCCGTGATTGCGCACGAGTTCGGGGACTTCTCTCACGGGGATACCAAGCTCGGGCCCCTGACGCTCGCAACGCGAAGAACCCTTGACCAAGCGATCCAAACGGCGCGCCACCCCGCACTCAAGCTTCCGTTCGAGTTGTACCGAATGCTGTACGAACGTCTTACGCTGTCGGTGAGCCGGACGCAGAAGTATGCCGCGGACCATCTCGGCGCGTCCGTCACTCGCACTTCGACAATGGCACAAGCCTTACGTCAAGTGCACATCGGCCAACGCGCATTCGTGATGTACATGACGCAGCAGTATCGTCCGCTCATCTCGGATGGCTACCTCCTCCCCTTCCTCGAAGGCTTTCAACTATTCGTGCACCAACTCAGTGCCGAAGATATCGTCGGCATCTCCGAAGACAAGCAAGCGCCCGAGATATCGCGCTACGACAGCCATCCACCCATGGGTACGCGCATTGCGGCACTCGGCGTCGAGCCGAGCAGTGTCACGTTCATGCTCCCGGCGACACCCGCATGGACGATCGTGCAGGCGCGAGACGTGATTGAAGCTGAGATCGTCCGGTCACAAGTCTTCGCCGTCGAGGCTCTCACACCCATCGCATTGAGCTAGTGCAGTCAGCTGGACCACCAAACGGGGTCCCGTCAAGGACGCTGAACCGACGCACTCGCGAGTCGTTGCAACTGGAACGCTTTCGACACGACCGTCGCGATCGGGATGATCTGGTGGGCGGCGCGGCGCGGCGGTATTGAAACCGGCCGTGTGGCCCGAGATTTTCCGGCCGCTAGAGACGCGGTCCCTGGGTCGTGTAGGGATCGTCGATAGCGAGACCCGGCCCGACGTCTTTGCGGCCGACGCGCGTGAGGATGACGATCATCACAGAGTTCGGGTTGTCGACCCAGCCGATCTGGACGCGGTCGTTTCCGGCAGTCACCCAGATCGCTTCGAGCGGTACGCCGCGCTCCATCGCGTGTTCAATTGCCTGCTTGAATGCCGCGCGGCAATAGGCTTCGTCGGCGCCGAAAAGCGTATTCTCTAGCCAGTCTTTTCTGAAGTGTTCACGATCGCCGTCGGTGAACTGCCGAGACTGGGGCGGGCTCCAGGATGAAGTCATTTCCCATAGCTTCATGTCTTCGTCGTTGAGCAGCGCAAGCGCCTCGCGATATCGCTCGTCGCGAACGGCTTCGTTCTCGTAGACCTCGTCGAACGCGCTCCGCAAAAAGTTGCCTTTGCGTAGCCACCAACGCTGTTCCTCAACCATTCAACGCTCCTCGCTACTTGGCCGGCCCTGACATCGGCGCGTCGCGCGCGGCGACAATCGCATCAGCGTCGGGCTCCGTCCCCGATGCCCGAGCGATCTCGCACTCCCACCAACCACAGAGAGCGTGCTCGAGGTCGGCGTGCTCGGACTTCGCCCAGCTACGGGCAGACGCGATCATCGCTCGTCCCTCGTCGCGCAAGCCCGCGGCCGCCATGGCGATGCCCAACGACCGACGCACTGACGACAGCCAGCCGTCGACGACACGCATGCCCGACGTATCGCAGCCGCGCAGCGCGACCCTCGCATTCCGCGCGAGATCCTCGTTGCGGGTCCACCACGCGATCTCGGCCGCGGCCGCGGCGAGCCCCGAGAGACCAACTGCGCCCGACAATCTCGTCTCCGCCAACCATGCCGGAAGCTCGACGTCCTCCGCTTCTCCTGGATTGGCGAGGAGTCGCACCGCGACATCGAAGAGGTCGCTCAGCTCTCCCCATGGGTAACCGCCGGAGCTGCGGGCACGCAACGCCGCCCATTCACGAAGGACCGCCTGCCCGGCGGCGACGCCGTGCATCAACGTCTGCGCCGCCGCAAACGTCGGCAGCGAGAACGCCGCGCCCCAGGCATAATCGCCCAAGCGTTGGCGCAGCACGACCTCTTCGGCGAATGCCCCGGCCTCGTCGGCGCGACCTTCCAAGCACGCCGCGGCGACCCGGGCCGCGGTTGGATACACCGTTCCGGCGGCAAGATTGTGGCGGTCACAGATCGCGATCGTCGCGGCCGCGAGTTCATCGGCTTCCGCGACGTGTCCGAGCCACAACAGCGTAAGCGGCTGGCGAGTCTGCGCAGCGAGCTGACTGTCGAGGTCGTGAGCGGCTCGGGCAGCGTCGACCGCGGCGTCGAGGTGCGCGAGCGCATCGTCAAATGCCAATGTCGCCCAGCCGACGATCGCGAGCGCGAGATCCGCGCGCGCAACCGCCCGGGGCACCCGCTGGACCTCGAGCGCGAGCGCGAGCGCGTCTTCGGCGCTTGTGCGCGCCTCCTCGAGTCGTCCCGAGATGACATATGCCATGCCGAGGTCCGCAAGCGCCTGCGCCCGTAACGGGTCCTCGGCGTCGAGCTCGCCCATCGCCGCTTCGAGCGGACTCGGGTCGAGCGGGTCGAATGGCCCAGCCGTGTCGAGTTCGGCCCGCAGTCGCTCGAGCCGCACCCGTACGACCGCGCGGCGGTCACCTGCCTGGGTAAAAAGGGCATCAGCTGCGTCGAACCGCGGCAGCGCCCGCGCGTCGTCGAGATTCCAACTGCGGCAGAGCGCCGCACGGAATTGCAGGATCGCAGCGACGTCGAGACGAACGCCGTCCGTACGCTGGAGCGCGTCGATTGCAGCCTCGTAAAACTCTGCTGCCTCCCGCCAAGCGCAGGCGGCGAGCGCCTGATCCCCCGCCTCACGCGCTATCGGGATGACCTCGTCTGGCGTGGCCAATGAACCGGCGCCGATGAAATGCGTGGCGATCTCGATCGCGGTAGCCCGCCGTGGCGACGCGCGCGTCAAGGCCTCAGCAAGCCGATGGTGCATGCGCTTGCGTTCCGCCGGCTCGAGCCAAGTCGTCAACACGCGGGCATATACAGGATGTGTGAACGTCACGCGTGACCCGTCCAAGGTGACGATCCCGACGCGTGCGCCCTCGTCGAGCGCGTCGCGCACCGGCACCCCGGGCGCCGCGTGTTCCAGTGTGCTGCGAAGCGCGCTCGGTCCGAGTAAGGCCGCGAGCGTCAGTACCTCTTGGGTTACGGGAGCAAGAGCGCGCAAGCGCGGCGCCAGAACGTCCGCGACCGTCGTCTGTGCGAAGTGCTCGGCGAGATCAGCGAGCGTGTCGGGTGCGCCGTGCGCCCGAGCGGCCGCTACAAGTTGTTCGATCATCAACGGATTGCCGCGCGTCGCTTCTCGTACGCTCTGGATCGCTGACCGATCAGCGACTTCGCAACCGAGCCGAGAGAGGAGCCCGCCGACCTCGTGGTCGGCTAGCCCAGGAAGTGTGACTATCGAGCAGCGCGGCTCGCGTTCGAGCAGCTCAAGACTCGAGCCGAGCTCGCCCGGCTCGAGCGGCACTCGGCACGCCGCGATGACGAGAAGGTGAGCAGGCACGCGTTGCACCAACCATGTGAGGTGTCGCAGCACGTCGAACGTCGGGTGATCCGCCCACTGCAAGTCGTCCAGCACGAACACGAGCGGCTCCACACGCGCTGCGTCGGTGACCGCCTGGGCGAAGGCGAGCAGGACTCGGCCGCGATCGTCGGGTTCGATGGTTGCACCTTCACGGTCGCGGTCGGCAAACACCCTTGCGAGGACACGCACCGCTGGCGATTCCCGTGTCACCAGCAAGGGAAGCAGTGCATCGCGGAACGGCAGATAAGGCACATGTGCGTGCTCGTACGCGCGGCCCCAGACGACGTTCGCTCCCCTGCGTTCGGCGAGCGCGGAGACCTCCTCGAGAAAGCGGGTCTTGCCGATCCCGGCCGGGCCTTTGACGATCAACGTCGACGCGCACGCGCGCAACCCATCGTCCAGGTGATGCCGAACCTCGGCGACATGGATTCCGCGACCCACGAACGGCGCCTGGCGCGTCGCATCGCCGTTCGTCGGCATCGTCACCTCGGCGACCGGGCGCGGCACCACGTCTGAAAGCTCTTCGGCACCGGCACGCTGCACATCACTTGTCGCACCGGCATTCGGCGCCCATCGCACTTCGCAGACGACCTCCGCCCGCCGCAGCCCGCGGAATTCGATGCGCGCCGAGCTCATTGATGGCAACGTCGCCAGCGAGGCGGTCCGAAACGAGGTCACCGGTCGCGCGCGAGCAAACAATCTGGCCGCCCGACGCGAGCGTGCGAATTCGTGCCGCCCGGTTAAGCGTGCCGCCGTAGTAGTCGGCGTCGCGCAACTCCGCTTCCCCGGTGTGCAGTCCGATCCGCGTCGGCAGTACGAGCGTGTCGACGTGGCGGTCAGCGGCGATCGCGCGCTGGATCGCGACGGCCGCGGCGACGGCGTCGGTTGCCTTCTCGAACACCGACAGGGTGCTGTCGCCCTCGCCGCGTTCCTTGATGAGCACACCGCGATGCTCCGCGACCGTCCTGGCCATGAGCAGCTCGTGTCTCCGAAGCGCGACGCGCATCTCTTCGGGCCGTGTATCCCACAGTGACGTCGAGCCCTCGACGTCTGTAAGCATGAAAGTCACGAGGCCTTGTGGCCGCGAGACGGCGCTAGCCGGCGCCGGCGTGTCGCTCATCGACGGTTCGAGCGGCCAATGCAGGTGCTCGTCGTGGCTCAGTATCCGCCGCTCGAGCTCTGCCAGCTCTCGACCCGGCTGGAGACCGAACTGCTCGACCAATAGCTTGCGAACGTCCCGACACGCACGCAGCGCGTCTCCCCGCCGGCCGCACCTGTGGTACGTGACCAACAGCCGCGCCCAGACTCCCTCGTCCAAAGGGTGGTCGGTGACGAGCGCCTCGAGGTCAGTGATTGCCCTGCGATCCTGGCCGATCGAGAGTCGAGCATCGATACGGTCGAGTTGCGCCGCGAAACGGAGCCGTTCCAACCGCTCGCGTTCGACCGTCGCCCACTGCTGTGCAAATTCCTCGAGCGGCGTGCGGCGCCAAAGTATCAACGCGCTATCGAGCGCCTTGATACGCGTGTGCTCATCGCGCGCGTCCGCGGCGGCGCGTACGAGCGCCTCGAACTGGGCGATGTCGAACAGTTCGGCCGCGACATCGAGCGCGTAGCCACCCGACCGGCGAGCCAGTAGGACATGCGGATCGTCGGCGAAGGTGCGCCGCAAATGCGAGACGTAGCTCTGGACGGTCCCCGCGGCGCTCTTCGAGTTACCACCTTCCCAGAGCGCCTCGAGGATGTGGCCGACCGAGAGCGGACGCCCGCGCTGCACGAGCAGCAGCGCGAGCACTCCGCGGCGCTTCTCTCCGCGGAGTTCAATGCGCTGCCCGGAAGCATCTCGAATCTCGAGCGGACCGAGAAGAACAAACTGCACGTTGCACCTACAGACCGGCGACGGCGCGGATCCTACGACCAGCTCAGGCGACCAGCCCAGTATCGACAAGCGTGACGCCACGCCGGATACTTGCAACTCGCACGCAAGCGTCGCGCCGCACACCGCGCGCCCCGACTTCCGACTCGCTACTACCCAAGCGATTCGGCGCCTGGTCCGCTGATGCGCCCACGTAGCGAAGATTGGGCCGCTGCTACCGCGACCTCACGACGCCTTCGAGACGGCACGCTCATCTCGGTCCACCATGCCGGATGCTTCCGGAACGCGAGTAAAGAGGCGGTCGCGCCGGTCAGGATCGACGACGTCCGACTCCCACGTATCGCTCGGGCTGACGCCGGACCTTGTGAGCAACCGAACCCGTCGTCGGATCCGCATCCGTTGTGACACAGACACCGCGGTCGGCACATACGGCGGAACCCCTTCGACAATGTCGGTCGCGGGTCCGAGCCCCCGAGCTTCGCCTCACGGCTGGAAGGCATGGAAGGCTGATCGCGTGGGAACCGGGCACTCGGCTGCCTTCGACGACGACGACGATCCTGAGCAGGTACTGCTCGTCGCGCGCGGAATCGCGGCGGCGGTTGCCCCCGAGCCCGGCCTCACCGGCGTGCAGGCCGAGTTGTTGGAAGCAATCGCGAGTGCGCTGACCGGCGTGACGGTCGACTATCACGCGCTCGAGCCGCTCGGACCGGACGACCTGGCTGACGTCCTGGCAGGACGCGACCTGCTGTACAGGCAACGAATTGTTCATCACATGGTGCTCGGTGAGCTCGTGCTCCGCCCGCTGCCGATCGTCGTTGCGCATCGCGTGGCGAAGTACGCGGAGGCGCTCGGCGTGAACGACGACTTCGTGCGCGTCGCGCGGCGGTACGCGCAGGGCGCGTACGGCCTCGCATGGATGGATCTGCAGCGCAGCGGCTTCGTCGAGCACGTACGCGAATCGGGTGATGGCGCGGCGCGACCGACGCGCATACCGTCGCGCGCTGCACCCGAGCCGTTCGAGCCGGCGCAGGTCGACGATGAGCTGGCAGCCCGCTGGCGTGCCTTCGCCGATCTGCCACCGGAGTCGCTCGGGCGTTCGGTGTGGGAGATGTACGACGGCCGCGGCTTCCCGCTTCCGGGCACGCCCGGTGGCGCACCGAAGTACCTCGCGCAGCACGACTTCGTACACGTGCTCGCCGACTACGGAACGAACCTCAAAGGTGAGCTCGAAGTGTTCGCGTTCATCGGTCGAGCCGATCCCGACCCGAAGGGCTTCGCATGGTTGGCGACACTGATCGGACTGTTCGAGACCGGGTACATCAGCAACACCGGCTTCTTCGAACGCGACGTGCGAGAACGCAACATTCAGCCGCCCGGCATGCACCTCCGGATTGCCGACGCGATTCGCCGTGGAAAGGTGGTGTGCCTCCACTACGCGACCGACCTGTTCGCGGTCGATTACTACGCGCTCGCCGACCGGCCGGCTCCCGAGGTGCGGTTGCTGCTCGGCGTCGCACCGAAGTCGGTGGCCGCGGTCCAAGGTGGATCAGTCGGGCTGTTCGACGTGGCCGGCATGTCGGCAGCGCAGCGGCAGGCGGTGGTGCAACGCCGGGGAGAGAACGCGTGAACCCGAACTTCAGCCAGTCGATCACCGTGCGCTGCGACGATCCGGCCACGCTGGTCGAAATGCTCGTGCAGTGGGACGTCGACCAGGCCTCGACCGACATCATGGGGTATATGGGTACGCGACTGCTCGCCGACCGTGCGAACCCAGGTGTCTATGTGATCATCGCCGACTTCGGTGTCATCGACCCCGACGTGTGCGCGGCCGACGAAGCCCACCGGAACAACGAGCGGCCCGAGACGCAGGCGTGGGCGGCGCGACTGCGCGACGTCGTCGAGGGTGAGCCCGAGTATCGCAACTACGACGAGCTCTACCGCACCGACCTGCGGTAGTCGCACGACCGGTGCGCGCACGATGAGCCCGACACACGATGGCGAGTCTCGCGACGGTGTGCCGCTCACGAATCTCGACGCGCCGTTGTTCGACGGCGCGGGCGCGACGAAGCGCGACTTGATCGAGTACCTCGACGGCGTACGCGGCCGGATCATTCCCGTGCTCGAGGATCGTCCGCTGTCGGTGATCCGTGTGCACCGCGGTCAAGAAGCGTTCATGCAGAAGAATGTGCCGAGGTATACGCCGTCGTGGATCCGCACCGTGCAGTTCTGGGCGGAGACGTCGAAGCGCGACGTGTCGTACGCGCTGTGCAACGACCGGCGCACGCTGCTGTGGTTCGCGAATCAGCGCGCCGTCGAGTACCACCCGACGCTCGTGCGCGCCGACCGGCCCGACCGCGTCACCCATGTCGTGCTCGACCTCGACCCGCCCGGCGCGGACGCGTTCGCAATGGCCGTGCGTGCGGCGCGAGCCGTACGCGCCGCGTTGTCCGATGCCGGGCTCGTGGGGGCGGTGAAGACAAGCGGCGCGAAGGGCGTGCATGTCTTCGTTCCGATCGACGATGCGCGCCCGATGGAAGAAGTTGCCGCCGCGACGCGCGCGATCGCAGCGCGCACGGAACGGCTCGATCCCGCGATCGCGACGACCGCGTTCGTCAAGGAAGATCGCGCCGGCAAAGTCTTCGTCGACGCGACGCGCGTGGGCGGCGCGACCGTCATCTGCGCGTACAGCCCGCGCGTGCGGCCCGGCGTGCCCGTGTCGTTCCCGGTCGACTGGGACGACCTCGACGGCATCGCGCCCGTGGACTTCACCATTCGCAACGCGCTGCAACAACTCGGCGACCGCGACCCGTGGGCTGCGCGGATGCCGAGCCCGCAGCGGTTGCCGGCGGCGCTCATCGACGAAGGGCACGAGATTCCGGTCGCGCGCGTGCAAGCGATGCACGAAGGCAAACGCCGCGCGCGGCGGCGCCGCAAGGTCGGCGATGCGTGAGCGGGAGACGCGCCGACGCGAACAGTGCAGACGCTAGAAGCGCAGACGCCACACCTGGCCGGAGCTGTCGACCCCGGGAATGCCGAGCCCGGTGTCGGGCGACGTCGAGTACGCCGACACGTACACGTTGTTCCAACGGTCGACTGCGAGGCCTGCCGCGAACGGCACCGTTTGCGTCGTGCGGGCTCCGTCGGTCGAGATCCGGACGACATCGCCCGGTGCATCGGGCGAAGCACCCATGAGCTCGCTCACGTACAGCGTGCCATCGCGACCCACGGCCACGCCGGTCACCGACGTGAGGTTGTCCCAGGTCTGCTCGATCGCGCCGGTCTTCGGGTCGAGCTTCCATACGCGGCCCGCGCCCGGTGTCAGCGCACCGAGGCCGCCGACGTAGATCGCGCCGTCCGGCCCGACGGCCAACGACGTCGGCACCGCGTCGCAACCGGAGGTGCCCGCGTCGTTCGGGATTCCCGCGCACAGGCCGGTCGTGATGTTGTCGAACACTGCGAACGTCGAGATCGTGCCGTCGCGAGCGACCGACAGCACGTCGTTGCCCGCCGCGTCGGCGACGAGCACACGGTCACCGACGCGCAGCACGGCGTACGGGTCGGAGTCGGCGCCTTGGTGGTCGGGGTCGTTCGCCGCCTCGTACCCGGCGATGTCGGCGACCGGCGTCAACCCGCGCAACCAGCCGCCGTGCAGGAGCTGCCCGGACTGGTCGACGGGAAGGTCTGCGAGTGGGACATCGGGCGGCGCCGCGGTCTCCTGCACGTAGATGTCGCTCAGCGTGCGGCCCGAGACGCCGTCGGAGCCGACGGCGAACGATCCGTCGGGGCTCGCAAGCGACAGCAGGCCGGTGAACACCGGAAGCACGCGCGCGTTGTGCTTGAACTGCGGCACGAACACCGCGCTGATGCGGCCGGTCGCGCCGAGGCACGTGTCGCCTTCTTCGCCTGTGAAGCAGGGGCCCGGTCCGCCCTTGCCGGCTTCGGCGATCAACAGCACCCCGTCACCGGTGGCCAGCGACAGTTGGCGCGGATTGTTGAGACCACTGGCGACGACCGTCGGGCCCTTGCCGAACACGTGCGACCATCCCTGGTCGCGCAACGCCCGAGTCGCCGAGCGCGCGGCGTCGAACACCGAAGAGTCGTCGTGCGACGACCTTGCAGACGTGGAGGACCTCGACGCGGCCTGCATCGGCCACGCGCTCAGCACGACCGCGGCGACGACGGCACCCAGCACGAAGAACAGGCGCTTCTTCACCGCGCAACCCCCACGTTGTCGATCCCGGCGGGAGCGAAACGTACCGAGCCCGTCACGCCGGCGCAACCAGCCCGTTGCATTGTGCCGCGCGGACGGTGCGCGCGCGATCGCAGGTCAGTACGGATTGCGCATACGGGACGGTGATTACGATGACGCCGGCTCGGCGCGCCCAAGCGCGACGATCGGAGCAAACGTGCATCTCGAGGACATTGCGTACGAGGTCGACGGGATCGGGATGGTCGGTCACCTCGCGTACGACGACAACCTCGAGGGGCCGCGCCCGACGGTGTTGTTGTCGCACGAAGGGCCGGGACTCGACGAGCACGTGAAGGGGCGGTCGGTGCGACTCGCGTCGCTCGGCTACTGCGCGTTCGCGCTCGACTATCACGGCGGTGGCGTGCCGATCTACGACGTGGAGAAGATGTTCGAGCGTCTCGACGCGCTCAAGAGTGACCCGCAGGCGACTCGTCGGCGCGGGCTCGCGGGTCTCGACTTGCTGCTCGACCGTCCCGAGGCCGATCCTGCGCGCGTCGCCGTGATCGGCTACTGCTTCGGCGGCACGGTGTCACTCGAGATCGGGCGGGCCGGCGCGGACGTGAAGGCGATCGTCGGATTCCATCCCGGCCTGTCGACGTCGCCGGACTCGAGGCGCATCACCGGCAGCGTCTTGATGTGCGTCGGTACCGACGATCCGTTCGTCCCGCTCGACGCGCTGGCTCGCGTTCGAACAGGACATGCGCGACGCGGGCGTCGCCGACTGGCAGCTCGACCTGTACGGCGGCGTCGGGCACAGCTTCACCAACCGGCGCGCGGGCGAGGTCGGCATGCCGGGCATCGGCTACGACCGTCACGCCGACGAGCGGTCGTGGCGGTCGATGCTGCGCCTGTTCGCGGAGACCATTGGCTGACCGGCGTGCACCGCGCCGCGCCCGAGGGATTCCGGGTGGTTCCGACGGGCCGGCTGCGCATGCCGGGTACGGCACCTACGCTCGTCGTGCCCACGCAGCCGACGCGACGACGCGAGGAGGCCCATGAAGCAGCTCGCCGGTCTGGACGCCACGTTCTTGTTCCTGGAGACGTCGAGCCAGTTCGGTCACGTCTCGAGCTTCTCGGTGTTCGAACGCCCCGACATCGCGGGCTACGAGCCGCTCGCCGCGTGGCGCGATCAGATCGAGCGGCGGTTGCACATGCTCGAGCCGCTGCGGCGCCGTCTGCGCGAGGTGCCGCTCGGCATCGACCATCCCTATTGGATCGACGACCCCGATTTCGATCTCGATTTTCACGTCCGGCACACCGCGGTCGCGCCGCCCGGCAACGAAGCCCAACTGGGTGAGCTGGTCTCGCGCATCGTCGGTCGGCCGCTTGATCGGCGCCGGCCGCTGTGGGAGAGCTACGTCATCGAGGGTCTCCCCGACGACCGCTTCGCGATCCTCACCAAGGTGCACCACGCCACGGTCGACGGCGCGTCGGGTGTCGAGCTCCTGACGCTCATGCTCGATCAGGACCCGGCCGGCGACGAGCTGCCGCCGGCCGACGACGAGTGGCATCCCGATCGTGTGCCGTCTGACGCCGAGATGCTGGCGCGCGGGCTCGGTGGGCTCGTACGCAAGCCCGGACGCGCCGCGCTGCTCAGTGTGCGTACCGTCCGCGAGCTGGGGCGCGCCACGCGCAACCCCGCGATGGTGGCACTGGCGCGGCAGGTGCGCGGGGGCCTGCGGGGACCGGTCGGCGCGGTGCTGAATCTCGGGCGAACGCGCGAGAGGATCGAAGCGGTCGGTCCTCTGCCGTCGCTCTCGCCGCCGCGCACGCCGTTCAACGCGACGATCACACCGCACCGGCGGTTTGCGTTCCGTTCGGTGCCGCTGCAGACGATCAAGGACATCAAGACCGCACTCGGCGCAACGGTGAACGACGTCGTGATGGCCGTGTGCGCCGGCGGGCTGCGTACGTGGCTCGACAATCACGACGTGCTTCCGGATCGGCCGTTGGTGTCGATGATCCCGGTCTCGGTGCGGACCGGACTGGAAGCCGAGCGCTGGACGAACCGGGTGTCGGCGATCTTCGCGTCGATCCCGGTCGACGAGCCCGATCCGCTCGAACGTGTGCGCAAGGTGCACGACGCGATGGTCGACGCCAAGCAGCTGTTCGACGCGGTGCCCGCCGAGACGCTCACCGACTTCACCCAGTTCCCACCGCCCGCAGTGTTCGCGCTCGCGATGCGCACCGCGACGCGTCTCACCGGTCGCTACGGCATGCCGGTGAACCTGGTGATCTCGAACGTGCCGGGACCGCGCCGGCCGCTGTACGTCGCGGGCGCCAAGCTCCTGCACTATTACCCGGTGTCGACGATCGTCGACGGCCAAGGTTTGAACGTCACCGTGCAGAGCTATCTCGACACGCTCGACTTCGGCTTGATCGCGTGTCGCGAGCTCGTGCCGGATCTGTGGGACATGGTCGACGCAATGGTCGACGACGTCGCGCTGCTCGCCAAAGCGGCGGGCGTCCCTGGTCCCTACAGCTGACCGGCCCGCCCCAGAGGCGGCGCGGTGCGCGGGGACGACGACACTCGCCACGCCGCGGTCAATAACGTTTGCGCGCAGAGCGTTCTCGTACACGGTCGAGATCGGATGTGATCGAGGTCATGTGGCTGGCGCACGTCTCGCTGCTGGGCGGATGGCTGCCGGTCGCGGACGCAGTCGTCGCGTGGCGGCGCGCGGATGTTCGGTGTGGCGTGGTGGCGCCGGCCGTTCCGCACTGATGCCGCGGCTCGCGTCGCCGGGTTCATCGCAGTCGGCACCGGCGACAAGGGTTATCTTGCCCCTGAGTACCGTGTCGCGACGGCAGCGCGCGATGACGGGATGCCGGTCATCCTTGATGTCATCCCCGGCGGGGGCCACAACTTTCGCACGTGGGCGCGCGCGCTGCGCGAGGCGTTTCCCTGGATCGTGGGACGGACCGAGCGGCTTCACGTGACCCGGCGCGTCACGTGACCGAGCCTGGCTCGGCTAGCGCCGCCGCGTCTTTTGGATCGCGGAGGGACCGGCGTCGACGAGGCGCTTCAACGCTCGTTCGATCTCCTGCGCGAGGATCAGGCTCGTCGTGTCGCGCGCGATCGGTCGCAGCGCGTCGATCGCGGTCGTGATCTCCTGGGCCGTCGCCGATCCCGCGAAGCCCGCGCCCGCACGTTCGACGATGAGCTTCACGGCGTCGTCGACCGCCTTCGACAGCCGTCGCCGCAAGAGGTCGCGGAGCTTGCCGGCGATGTCGATGTCGACACCTGCGTCGTGCAGCTGTCAGCGCGAGGTCGAGCAGCCCGGGGCTCGGCACGAGCCACGTGCCCGACTCGGCGGCCTGCACGAACTCGGCATCTTGCAGCTCGGCGAGCAACCCCGCGCGACGACCACCGATGACTTCGGCGAGCTCGTCCCGGTCGACTATGCGCGGGCGGTCGTCGGACCATGGTTCGCTGAGCGTCTCGTCGATACCGAGCCACTCCGCGACCGTCGCGCCGGGGCGGTCGCGCGCGACGAGATCACGAATGGCCGTCAGCGTCAGCCCGCGATCGCGCAGCTCGGCGATCAGCTCGAGCCGCTGGCGGTGGTCGTCGGTGTAGACCGCGTCGCGCCCGCGCTTGGTCGGCTTCGCCAGCAGACCCTCCGACTGGTACCAGCGGATCGTGCGGGCCGGCACGCCACTGCGCGCGACGAGCGCGGCGAGACCAAACCCGTCCGCCTCGCCCGGAACCGCCACTTCGTCCGCGCTCATCGAGGCCAGTGAACCACAGCCGAGAAATATTTACAGTAAAAACTGTAAGGATATCTTGACAGTAGGAACTGCAAGTGTTTGGGTGGCTGCATGACGACGACGTTGGAAATGCCCCGCACGACCGCCCGCTCGCACCAGCTGGTCGCGGCCTCGGAGCGCACGACGCTCGACCCGTTCCGCGAGGTCGACTGGTCGGTGCCGATCGACGATGCCGCGTTCCACCTTCCGCCCGAGCTGCTGCCCTTGTACGACACCGAGGTGTGGCACGCGATGAGCCAGACCGAGCGGATCGCATACAGCCGCCACGAGACCGCGGCGCTGTGCGGCGCCGGAATCTGGTTCGAGAACGTGTTGATGCGCGCGGTGTTGCGCCACCTCGCGGAGATGCCGGTCACCGATGCCGCGCACCGCTACTTGCTGGTCGAGATCGCGGACGAGTGCCGGCACTCGATCATGTTCGGCGAGTTCATTCGCCGCGCGGGCACGCCCGCCTACAGCCCGGCGATTGGATCGCTCGAGGTCGACCAACTTCCCGGCGGGCGCGCGATGTCGTATCTGCTGATTCTCGCGGTCGAAGAGCTCCTCGACTACATGAACCGCCGCACGATGCGCGACGAGCGCGTGCACCCGGTGTCGCGGCAGATCGCGCGCTTGCACGTGCTCGAAGAGGCGCGCCACGTCAGCTTCGCGAAGACTTATCTCGCCGAGGCATGGCCGCAGATCAACGCGGACGACCGGCACGCAATCGCCGAGGCGACGCCGGCGCTCGTCGCGGCAATCGCCGACCTCAGTGTCGACCCCGCGGTCTACCAGACACTCAGCATCGCGGACGGCGCGAGCGCGGCCCACGCGAATCTGCACCACCGCGCGGTCATCGTCGAGGGCTTGGCGAAGCTCACGAGCTTCCTCGGCGAGATCGGCGTCATCGACGACGACAGCGCCGCCCGATGGCGTGATCTCGGCCTGATGGCGTAGCGCTCGTCGCAGACCGGCTTCGACTTCGCACTGGCGGCCCGCCGGGATCAAGACTGCGGCGTGCCCTCTGCCGACGAACGATCAGCCTCGCGCGACCTCGCTGCCGTCCTCGACCTCGAAGTGCTCGACCGCGATCTGTTTCGCGGCGCAGAACGAGCCCGGCGCGACCCGGCGATTCTCGCTGTACGGCGGCCAGGTCGCCGCGCAGGCACTGCGCGCCGCAGGCGCGACAGTGCCGCCGGGCCGTGTGCCGCGCTCGTTGCACGGCTACTTCCTGCGCGCCGGCCGTGTCGATCTCCCCGTGATCCTGCAGGTCGACCGCGATCGCGACGGCGGCTCGTTCTCTGCTCGCCACGTACGCGCGGTGCAGGACGGCGAGGTCATCTTCTCGATGCTCGCGTCGTTCCACACACCCGAGCCCGGCGTGCCCTTCGACTCGCTGACGACACGAGGCGGAGTCGACCCCGCCACGCTGTCGTCGCGCCCGTCGGAACTGCTCGTCGAGGTGCGTGAGGTCACGCCGACACGCGTCGGCGACGGTCAGATCCGGCACTCCGATGTGCTGTGGGTGAGCGCCGCGAGCCCGCTGCCCGACGACCCACTCGTGCACGTGTGCGCGGTCACGTACACGTCCGATCTCGGTTCTGGATTCGGTCAGGTCGAGGTGCCGGGGCTCCCGGCCGGCGGCCCGAGCATCGATCACACCGTCTGGTTCCACGACGCGATCCGCGCCGACGAGTGGATGCTGCTCGAGTTGTGGCCGTTGAAGGCACGCAGCGCACGCGGCGTGTACGGCGGCTCGCTGCGCGGTGGAGACGGCCGCCTGGGCGCGGTGATCGTGCAGGAGATGTTGCTCCGCGACCGAGTGCTCGAGCCGGCCATGCTGCGACGCATCGCCGAGTTCCTCGGCGTGCAGCCGTCCGAGTAGGCGTGACCCCTACCGCTAACTCAGCACCCGCTTCTTGAAGCCGTCGATGCCGAGCTCGAGGAAGATCGCAGTCGCGACGATCAACGCGCCGTAGACGACGATCGGCAGCATGTGGGGCACGCCCCTGGTCAACGCCATGCGCATGCCTTCGCTCATGTAGACCAGCGGGTTGATCAGCACGAGCCACTTCAGCCATGCCAACGCCGCCAGGCTCTTCCACGGGTAGTAAACCGCGCCGAGAAACGTCATCGGGATCACCAGCAGGCTGAAGATCAGCGGTACTTGGCGTGGTTCGACGCGCGTGCCGATCGTGAGGCCGAGTGACGCGCTCATGATCGCCGCCAGCGGCAGCAGCGTGACGAGGTAGAACCAGTGCACGCGCAGGTGCACGGGCGTCGCCGGGATCAAGGCCGCCAGCGGGAACACCACGAGCGCCGCGATCACCGCTTGGATGGCCCCCGACGCTACCTTCTCGACCGCGACCGCCCACACCGGCATGGGTGCGAGCACGCGGTCTTCGATCTCCCTCGTGTAACCGAAGTCCTGCACGAGCGGCAGTGCGACCGCCTGAACGCCCTGGAAGATCATCGTGCTCGCGATCACGCCGCCCACGAGCAGTGTCGAAAAGCCGGCGGCGTTCTGGTTGCCGCCGATCGCCTCGCCGATCTTCGGGAACACGTACGTGAACACGAAGATCAACAGCAACGGTTGCATGACCGTGCGCCCGAGGAACATCGCGACTTCCTTGCGGAGCACCGCAAGGTCGCGCAACAACAGCGCCCCGAACGCGTTGCGCGACGACGCGCGGGTCGGCCGAACTGCCACAGTGCTCACTCGCGAAGCTCCCTTCCGGTCAGGCCGATGAATACGGTCTCGAGCGTGGTCTCCTTGACTCCCACGTCTTGCACCTCGAAGCCGGCATGTTCGGCGCGGGTGATGATCTGCGGCAGCGTCGCACCGCCGTCGCGCGAATAGACGTACACCGTGCCATCGACGACTCGGCCCGCGTCGATGCCCGGCAGCTCTTCGAGCGCGGCTGACGAGCTCGGGCAGGTCGCCCGCGGCGTGGATCCGCACCTCGGTGTCGGCACCGGTCGCCTTCTTGAGTGCGGCCGGCGTATCGAGGGCGAGCAGCTTGCCGTGGTCGATGATCGCGACCCGGTCGCACAGCTGATCGGCTTCTTCCATGTAGTGCGTGGTCAGCACGATCGTCTGGCCGTTCGCGTGCAGCTCGCCGATCACGTCCCACAACGCGAGGCGGCTCTGCGGATCGAGGCCCGAGGTCGGTTCGTCGAGAAAGCACACGGCGGGCTCGTGCATGATCGCCCGCGCCACCATCAGGCGTTGCGCCATGCCACCCGACAGCTCGGCGACGTTCGCGCGCGCACGGTCGGCGAGCCGGAACTGCGTGAGCAGCTCGTCGGTGCGCTGGTGTGCGTCCTTCGCGCTCATCCCGAAGTAGCGACCGTGGAAGAAGAGGTTCTCCGCAACGTCGAGCGCCCGATCGAGCGTGTTGGTTTGCGGCACGACGCCGATGACGCTCTTGACGGCCGCGGGATGGCGCACCGCGTCGATCCCGCCCACGACCGCGCGTCCCGACGTCGGGATCACCCGTGTCGTCAACATGCCGACCGTGGTCGTCTTGCCGGCACCGTTCGGTCCGAGCAGCCCGAAGATCTCGCCGCGCGTCACGCGCAGGTTCAAGTCGTCCACCGCGCGCACACCACCACCGCGGCCGTGGAACACCTTCGTGAGACCGTCGGTGACGATGACGTCGTCTCCGGCGCCGGCAATCGCCTCGTCCCGTTGCGCGTCGAGCGCCATCACGCTCCTTCCGAAGACGGCGATCCTACGACGGGCGCTCGCGAAGAGGCATCGGCCGCGTACGTCACGCCGGGTCGAACGCCAGCGGCAGCGTCGTCGGCCCGGTGATTCCCGTCCCGGCGCGCCACTCGGGATCGGCGGCGAGGCGGAGATTGCGGAGCCGGACGGCGAGTATCCGCAACGCTTCTTCCATCTCCGCGCGTGCGAGGTTCGCGCCGAGGCAGTAGTGCGGTCCGGCGCCGAACGTCAGGTGCGCGGTGCGGGCGGCAGTGATGTCGAACACGAGAGGTTCGTCGTAGACGGATTCGTCGCGATTCGCGGCGGCGACCGAGCAGAACACGACAGTTCCCGCGGGGATCAGCCAGCCGTCGACTTCGACCTCCTCGGCGCTGATGCGTGGCACGCCGGAGACCGCGCCCACGAGCCGCATCACTTCGTCGACGGCCTGCGGGGCGAGCTCGGGTTGTGTTGCGAGGAGGTCCCACTGATCGGCGTGGCGGCAGAAGACGACCATCGCCTGGCCGAGTTGGTTGCGCGTCGTGTCGTAGCCCGCGAAGAGCAGCGCACCGATCATCGCCCGCAGCTCGATCGCACTCAGTCGGTCACCCTCCTCGGAGGCTTCGACGAGGCTGGTGACGAGGTCGTCTCCGGGATGCGTCCGGCGCTCGGTGACGAGGCCGTCGATGTACGCCGACAGTGCGCGCGCGGCCTCCTCGATCTCCTGCATGTGCGCGCCGAGCTCGAGCGAGAGCACGTATGTGAGCGCGTCGCCCCAGGCTGCGAACAGGTGATGATCCTCTCGCGGCACGCCGAGCACATCGCAGATCACTTGCACCGGATAGCGATCAGCGAACGCGGTCACGAACTCGCATGCGCCGCCCGGCCCGATCTCGTCGACGAGCGCGTCGACGAGCGAACGCATCACCGGGCGATGACGGTCGGCTTCGCGCGGCGTGAACGACCGCGACACCAGCCGCCGCAGGCGCGTGTGCTCGGCGCCGTCCATCGCGATCACGGTCGCGCCCAGCAGATCCGCGACCGGCCCCTCCGAGAGACCTTGGATGCGCGCGAGCAAGGGGACCGCGCTGACGAGCCGCGGATCGCCGAGCAGGCGATGCACTTCGTCACGAGACAGCACGCTCGCGCCCAGCGGGGTGCGCACCACGCTCGTGCGCGAGCGCACTTCCATCAATGTGGCTTCGGGATCCGCTTGCACATCAGGGTCGAACCAGTTGATGAACGGAGCGTCCTCCAGCGCGCGCGCGGCTCTGCTCATGCAGAGCCGCCGCGGCGGGCTCGGGCGACAGTGCGAGCGAGGATGCCGAGTGTTGCGCGCAACGCGCCTTCGGAGATGACCGGGAAGATGTTCGCGTCTCTCCATGTCGGGTCGATGTTCGACCAGTCGTAGTACGACGCGACGAGCGTGCCGCCGTCGACGGGTGTGAGGCGGTAGCCGTACACGTGACCGATCGGCGGCTCGATCACGCCGACGATCGTCCACGCGATCTCGCGGTCGGGAACGAATGTCGTGATGTGCACGGTCACGTCGTAGTGACCCATCGGGTAGTCGTTCAACGCCTCGCGATCCATGTGCACGACGAACGTGTCGCCGGCGGCTCTCACGGGATCGCCGGTGGCGTCCATCAACATCCCGGAGCTGTCGATCGTCACATGTCCGTGCGGATCGCTCAGCACACGGAAGATCGCCGCGGGATCGGCGGCGATCTTCCGCTCGACCTCGAGTCGCTCGGTCGTCATCCGCGCATCCTTGCACGCCACGAATATCGCGAGCATGGTCGACGGTGAGTCTCTAGCCTCGCGCGGGTGACCGAGCGCATCGACACCCTCATCGTGGGCGAATACTTTCTTGCCGTCGAGGGACTCGCCGCGATTCGCACCTGCCTCAACGCGCCGTCGGCCGCGTTGCCCCGAGTGGACGAGATGCGAGCGATCATCGCCACGTTCGACGAGTTTCCACACTCGCTGCGCATCCCGATGACCGAACACGACGTGGAAGAGGGTTACACACGATGGGCGCCTCGCTACGACCGTCCGAATCCCGCGATCGAGCGCGAGCAGCCGATCGTGCATCGCATGCTCGCGGCGATGCGTCCGGGCGATGCGCTCGACGCTGCCTGCGGTACCGGCCGCCATGCAGCCGAGCTTGCCCGGTTGGGTCACCGCGTCGTCGGCGTCGACGCGACCGAAGCCATGCTCGCGATCGCGCGTGAAAAAGTGCCGGGAGCCGACTTTCGCGCGGGGCGTCTCGAGCAGCTTCCGGTCGACGATGCGGCGATCGACGTGCTCACCTGCACTCTCGCCCTTACGCACGTCGAGCGGCTCGAAGCCGTGATCCGCGAGTTCGCCGCGCGTGCTGCGCCCGGGCGGGCACGCGATCCTCGCCGACATCCATCCGTTCGCCACGATGACCGGCTCCATCGCCGGTTTCCCCGACAAGGACATCACGCGCGGCATTCCGTTCGTGCCCAACCTCACGCATCACTTCGGCGAGTACATCAGCGCATTCCTCGACGCGGCGCTCACGATCGTCGAGTGCGTGGAGCCGCTCGTCGACGAGTCGCTGCTGGACGTCTTCCCGAGCTACGGCTTCTTCCCCGACGCGACCCGCCAGGCGTTCCTCGACACGCCGTATCTGCTCATCTGGCGTCTCGAGCGCCGGTAGCGCAACACTGCGGCCTTCGACCGCACGCCGGAGGCTCGAACGTGGCGAAGAGCGTATTGATCACGGGTGCCGGTTCGGGGTTCGGCAAGGGCGCAAGCCTCGCGCTGGCCGAGCGCGGTCACACCGTGATCGCGACCACCGAGACCGAAGCGCAAGCGAACGCGTTGCGCGACGAGGCGCCGCAACTCACGGTCGAGAAGGTCGACATCACGTCGCCCGCCGACGTGGCGAAGACCGCCCACTGGGACGTCGACGTGCTGATCAACAACGCAGGCGCGGGGCAGACCGGGCCGATGGCCGACGTGCCGATGGATCGCGTGCGGCGTCTCTTCGAGGTCAACGTGTTCGGCACGCTCGCGATCACGCAGAAGGTGTTGGCGCGCATGGTTGCGAAGGGCGTCGGGCGCGTCATCATCGTGTCGTCGATCGCAGGGGTGGTCGTCGGTCCGACGTTCGGTCCGTACTCGATGACGAAGCACGCATTGGAGGCGATGGGCAAGGCGATGCGCGCCGAGTTGGCGCCGCAAGGGATCGACGTCACGCTTCTCAACCCCGGCCCGTACCTCACGGGCTTCAACGACCGGATGGCCGGCTCGATGTGGGAGTGGTTCGGCGATTCCGCCCTCGAACGCGCCCGGCACGCCGATGTTCAAGATGATGGGCGAGTTCGTGACGGCCGGCCAAATGGATCCCGCCGAGGTCGTCGCGAAGATCGTGGAGCTCGTCGAAGCCGACACGACCACCGAGAACAACTTCGTGCCGCCCGAGATCCTCGGCCAGCTCGGCGGCGCCGCGAGCACCTAGCGCCCGTTCGTCCTCCGGGTGGCCGCGGCTCTCATCGAGCTCGGGCGACGCGAGCACGGCGGCGAAGCGGCGAGTCCATTTGGCAAGTTCTGGCGCGCGTACTCGATATCGGCGGTTATTTCCGGTATGAACGGTTTGTCGGAGTCATTCAGGGTAGATACCTTGAGAGCGATACCCGCGTCGAGTGGGGAAAGTGCCACAGCACACGGCACTTCTCGGGGTCGGGCACTGGGAGGGCATCCATGGGCACCGGAACGATTCGTCTACCGCGACGCGGTCGCGCGCGTGCGCGCATCGTCGGATTCGCGGTCACGGTCGCGATCGCGATCGCCGTGGTCGCGGTGCCCGCGTGGGCGCATCACCCGATCCCGTCGGGCGAGACCGTATGCACGAACGGCGAGCACGTCGTCACGTGGACCGTCGGCAACAGCGAATCCGACAAGGTGATGACGATCACCTCGATCTCGGCGACGTTCGACAACCAGACGTACCCGGTCTCGGGCTACAGCGCGACGGTCGGCCCGAGCGGCACGACGACCGGCACAACGACCATTCCCGGTCCGGCGACCGGCACGGTCACGCTCGACGTGCAAGCGTCGTGGCCGAACGGCGTGACGGCCGGGGGTGAGGCGAACGTCGACCTCGTCAGTCCGTGCCCGATGCCGACGACGACGATGCCGACGACCACGACGATGGCGACGACCACCACGATGGCCACCAGCACGACGATGCCGACGACCACCACGATGCCGCAGGCGACGACGACACTGCCGATGACGACGACATCGGTGTTCGTGTCGGGCTCGACCACGGTTGCCACGCAGGGGACGACGGTGACGACGGCGCCGGCGTCGCCGACGACCGCACGCCGGACGTCGACAACGGGTGCAGTCGCCGCCGAGGCGGACACGCAGCTGCCCCGAACCGGTAGCGACCTCTCACCGTTGTTCGGCCTGGTCGCCATCGTGTTGGGTGCGGTGCTGCTCGTCGCTTCCCGGAAGCGCCAGATACGCAACTCCTGAGGAGTCGAGGCCACGACATTGTGACGTGCGTTGCGTCACACTTCGATCTCGCTCTTGGTGCGACCCTTGCTCGACCACCAGTTGTCGGCGCCGCGTCCGAGGCGGAACTGCACGGGTTTGTCGTCGTCGGCGAGGATCTCGGTCTCGAGCCACAGCCGCTTGAGGTGGCGAACCCGGCCGTCGTCACGGCGGTCGACGTACGCCTCCCGTGCGTGCAGCACGTGGTAGTTGTTCACGAACTGCATGTCACCCGGCTGCAGCATCATCGACACGTGATACTTCGGGTCGGCGCACATCGCGTCGACCCGGTTCATTGCTTCGCGTGCCGCGTCGGACGGCCGGGGCGCGTCGGGATGACGGCGCGCCGCTTCGATGTACGGGCGGATGTAGCGCACGAACAAGCGGTCGCCGCGGCGGCTGAAGATCGGCATCGTGTACCACGGCTTGGCGCCGGGAGGTTGCTCGCCGCGGAAGTCGTAGGCGAACCGTTCGTACAGCGACGCCGCCAGCTCGGGCTCGGTGCGTACCAGCACGTTGTGGATCGCGACCGCGTTGGCGACGACGCTCGCGCCGCCGCTCGCGCCGGGATGGAGGCAGAACAGGCCGACGAGGTCGGAGCCGTCGGAGTGGAACGGGAACGCGACCGCACCGATCTCGTTGCCCCGCCCGTTGGGGTCGTCGAGGGCACGGCCCTGGTCGGTGACGTCGCCCAGCAAGTGACCCTTCGCGTTCTGCGGCCACGGGCGGCCGAGGTGCATGCCGACACCCCAATAGATCATCGACGCGCGTTGCTTGCCGTACCGATCGACCGGGAGTCCGCGGATCAGCACGACGCCGCGGCCGTCGACGAGGTCGCGTGTGACCTCGACGAGCTCGGGGCCGAGCGCGGGCAGAGGGAAGTCGTCGCGCGTGATGTCGAGGACGTCGTCGCAACGTGCTTCGGCGTGCTGCAACGCGGCGTCCAGCTCGTCGACGTGCGCGTCGGTGAGCGCGAACACGTAGTGCACGTCGTCGCCGCGCCATTCGCATCCGGTCTCGAGCGGCTCGAGTTGTGACGTGTCGACTGCGCTCATCACGCGCTCCCTCCCGTCGGCACGGCCTGCGGACCGCGGACGAGGCGACCGGGTAGTGGTCCGGCTGCTTCGCCGTGTTCGTACGTGATCTTGCCGGCCACGATGGTCGCGGCGTAGCCCGCGGCGGGTTGCACGAAGCGCTTGCCGCCCGCGGGCAGGTCGTAACGGATCTCGGGCCGGCGGGCGGCCAGATGGTCGATGTCGATCACGTTCACGTCGGCGCGGTAGCCGGGTGCGAGAACACCACGGTCCCGCAAACCGACCGTGCGCGCGGTCGCGGCCGTCTGGCGGTGCACGAGGAACGGAAGCGGCAGGCGCGCGTGGTCACGGTCGCGGCCCCACAGCGCGAGCAGCGTCGTCGGGAAGCTCGCGTCGCAGATCGTGCCGACGTGCGCGCCACCGTCGCCCAGGCCGACGATCGTGTGCTCGGCCGCGAGCATCTCGCCGGCGGCGTCGAGGTTGCCGTCGTCGTAGTTGAGCACCGGGCGGTACAGCAAACCGTTGTCGCCGACCAAGATGTCGTACGCAAGGTCGAGCGCAGCTCGCTGCTCACGCCGCGCACGCGCGTCGATGCTGGCCGACGGCTGCGGCTCGTAGTCGGGCGGGTCGCCGAGCTCGAACATGTGGTCGAAGCCACCGAGCACGCGGCCGCCCGAGCCCGCGCCGGCCGCGACATCGGCCTCGAGGACGCGTGCCTTGAACGTCGGATCCGACATCACCGCCACGCGCTCGGCGAACGGCAGCGACGCGATCTCGCGGTAGACGGGATTGGTGAGCAGCGGATGCAGCGTGCACTCCAAACCGAGGATCAACCCGACTGCGCGCGGCGCCACCTGCGCTCGCATCGTCACGCCGGCCGCGTTCGCGTCGGCCAGCAGCTCGAGCTGGCGGCGCCAGGAGTCGCGCTTGGTTTGCAGCAACGTGAACGACAGCGGCCGGCCCGACGCTTCCGCCATGCTGCGCAAAAGTGCGAACTCGGCGTCGACGTCGACGAAGTCGGAGACGGCCTGGAGCACGCCGCGCCCGGTCGTGCCGATCGCGCGAGCGATGCCGACGAGCTCGTCGGCCTCGGCGGTGAGCGTCGGCGTGAGCTCACCTCTACTGCTGCGGTGGTTCATCGTGCGCGAGGTCGAGAATCCGAGCGCACCGGTTTCGATCGCCTCGCGCGCGATCTTCGCCATCAGCTCGATGTCTTCCGGCGTTGCCGGTTCGCGCTGCGCGCCGCGTTCGCCCATCACGTGCAAGCGCAGCGCCGCATGCGGCACCTGCAGCGCGATGTCGACATCGAATTCGCGCCCGTCGAGCGCGTCGACGAACTCGGGGAACGAGCGCCAGTTCCATCGAAGACCTTCGTGCAACGCGACGCCGGGGATGTCCTCGACGCCCTCCATGAGCTCGATCAGGCGTTCGTGATCGGTGTCGCGCACGGGCGCGAAGCCGACGCCGCAGTTGCCGGCGACCACGGTGGTGACTCCGTGCCACGACGACGGGATCATGCGATGGTCCCATGTCGCCTGGCCGTCGTAGTGCGTGTGGATGTCGACAAAGCCGGGTGTCACGATGAGCCCGCCGGCGTCGATGACGCGGGTCGCAGCGCCGTCGACCGCGCCGACCGCGGTGATGACGCCACCGTCGATCGCGAGGTCGGCGCGTTGCGCAGGTGCACCCGTGCCGTCGATGACTTCGCCGCCCCGGATGATCAGATCGTGCGCGCTCACGCCGCGAGTCTAAGGACGTTGTCGCCGCCCGTCGCCTGGGTCGTCGGCCTCCGGCGGGCCCCACCGGCGGCCGGGGTGTCGCTGGGTGCAGTCCGGTGATCGATCGTCCACCACCGGGGGGATTCCCGGGCGGGATATAGTCAATCTTCGTCGCACGAGTGCGACGACCTCGCCCCCACGCAGTGCCGTGATGCTCGTCATGCGGTTCGCCCGTCGTTCACAGACGTCGAGCGCGTATCGTTCGAACGCCTCGCCCGCTCGTGCGGCCGAGTACGTAAAGGAGCGAGCCGGCCGCTTTCGTCGTCGGTCGCATTGAGAAACGAGTGAAATGGCACAAGGCACAGTCAAGTTCTTCAACGCGGAGAAGGGCTACGGGTTCATCTCCCGCGAACAGGGCGACGACATCTTCGTCCACTACTCCAACATCGCAGGAGACGGCTACAAGTCTCTCGACGAGGGTCAGACGCGTCGAGTTCGACGTGGGCCGTGGCAAGAAGGGCGACGAAGCGCAAAACGTCCGCGCTCTCTGACAGACGGCAGAGGCGCACCACCGGCACCGAGTGCCGGTGGTGCGCCTCTTTCGCGTCTGCGGTGCGTGAACGAGCGCAACGGAGGTCGATCCCCGGGGCCGGCCGGCGACGCCTACGGAGCATCACCCCGAGCACGATCTCGAGCCGCACCGCGGGGTCTTTGCCGGCTCTTAGGTTGGTCGAAGCCGATTCTCGGGGGGAGCGGCGAACGTCGACCGCATGAGCAGCGTTGTGACGACCACAAAGATCCGGCCGTCGGTGAGGGCAGTGCTCGCGCCGCGGTGCGCTGCATGTCGGTATCCGTGGGCACCACCGTGATGAGCGCCGCGATCCTCGCGACGCTGGCGGTCGGGTTCGGGATACGCGCCGGGACTGCGAACGCGATCGCCGTTGCCTGCGGGATCCCGCCGTCGTACCTCGCGAATCGGCAGTGGGTCTGGGGCCGCACGGGACGCCACGACCTCCGCCGCGAGGTGCTGCCGTTCTGGACCCTGTCGCTTGGCGGCCTCGTCGCGTCCACGTGGTCAGTCGCGCACGTCGGCGTGCTCATCGCCTCCTGGCCCGCCGCGAGTCAGGCGATCGTCCTGCCGCTCGCGATGGTCGCGGTGTTCGGCGCGCTGTGGATCGTGCAGTTTGTGGTGCTCGATCGCGTGATCTTCCGCACGCGCGCGGCCGCGCCGACTGTGGGTCACCTCGACGTCTCGTGCGGAGACCGTCGCCTGGTGCAGAACCTGCCGACAAACGCGTAGCGCTCTGGTCGGCCGGGTTACTGCACTGTCAGCGCGACTGCGCGCCGAACGAGCGGTCACGCCTCCGAGCTGTTTGGTCGGTAGCGCAGGAACAGGTAGCCATCCTGTTCGCACACCGATCGCGGGCGGAGCCGCTCGAGCCCGTCGAGCGCCGAGCCGGAGATGATGCGCTTGGCGTCGCCGCTTGCGAGCAGCGGCGCGAGTGTGACACACACCTCGTCGAGCAAACCGGCCCTCGCGAGCTCGCCGTTCAAGGTGGGGCCGCCTTCGGCGAGCACGGTGAGCGCGCCGCGCGTGCCGAGCTCGGTGACCGCGCGCACCAGGTCGACGTCGCGCTCGCCCGCGATGATGACGTCGGCGACTGCGGCCGCTTGTTCGCGCGCTGACGCGTCGGCCGACGACACAGTGACGACGATCGCCCGTTCGGTCGCCCCGGTGAAGAACGGCGCTGTCCAATCGAAGTTGCACGTGCGTGACACGACCGCGATGGGCGGCACGGGTCGTTGCCCGCGCGCCTGTCGCGCGCGCTGCATCTCGTCGGGCAGGGTCGCCGGTCCGTAGTGCTCGGCGCGCATCGTTCCCGACGCGACGAGCACGGCATCGGCCAACGACCGCAGCACCGCGAACAACGTTTTGTCGGCGGGTCCACCGAGGCCTCCCGACACACCGTTCCACGACGTCCCGCCGTCGACGCTCACGATCATGTTCAGCCTGACGGCTGGGCGACCATTCGCAGTCGGAAGGTCCGCGTACACGGCCGCGGGATCGACGACGTCGGCGCATTGCGGGAACAGCATGCGCATCAAGGCCCTCCTCGACCGCGATCCGGCCTTTGCGAATCGCGCCTCATCTTGCCCGGTCGCACCGTTCCGCGACACTGTGCGCCGCGAGCGCGTCGTCGGCAGTGCCGAGGAGGGGAGCACGAGGTGGACCGCGACGAGAACGATGCCTGACGCCGACCACTCTCCGGTCGACGACGCCGCGCACGATCGCTTTGTCATCGAACAGGGCGGCGCGACCGCCGAGCTGAACTATCGATTGCGCAACGGCCGTTTGATCCTCGTGCACACCGAGGTGCCCGACGAGCTCGAGGGCCACGGCGTCGGCGGGCACTTGGTGCGCGCCGCGATCGAGCGGGCCGCCGCGGAAGAGCTCACGGTCGTACCGTGGTGTCCGTTCGCGCGGCACTGGCTGCGTGAACACGACGACGTCGCGAGCACGGTCGCGATCGACTGGACGCGATCTCCGGGCGACGCACCGGAGGCCGAGTAGGAGGAGCGCAGAGCCATGGCGAAGTTCACGCGAGGCTTCACCGGTCGCGCGTCACGAGTTCGCGAGGCGTGGCTGCCTCCCGGCCAGTACGACATCGGGGATTCGTGGCCGGTGCTCACCGCCGAAGTCACGCCGAAGCTCGCGACCCACAACTGGACGTTCACTGTCGAGGGACTCGTCGAGCACCCGCAGACATGGACCTGGGACGGAATCCACGCGCTCGACCAAACGGCCTACGCGGGCGCCATCCACTGCGTCACGACGTGGTCGAAGCACAACGTGACGTTCAACGGTGTGTCGGTCGACGCCTTGCTCGCGGCGGCGGGTGTGCGTCCCACCGCGACACACGTGCTCGCGTTCTGCCATACCGGGTACACGACGAACCTGCCCCTCGCCGATGTCACCGGCGGCCGGGCATGGGTCGCGTTCGAGTACGAAGGTGAGCCGCTGCCCGCCGAACACGGCGGCCCGGCGCGCCTGCTCGTGCCGCACCTCTACTTCTGGAAGAGCGCGAAGTGGGTCGCGGGCCTGCGACTGCTCGACCGCGACGAGCCGGGCTTCTGGGAGCAGTACGGCTACCACAACCACGGCGATCCGTGGCGCGAGGAACGGTACCGGGGAGACTGACGCGTGAGCGCGCGGGCCGCGTCGTCCGGCTGGCAGAACGCACAGGTCGTCGGGATCAGCGTCGAGACACCGACAGCAAAGACATACCGGTTCGCGCTCGAACGTCCGTCGGGACATCGCGCCGGCCAGCACTTCGTCGTGCGGCTCACCGCCCCCGACGGCTACAGCACGAGCCGCTCGTACTCGGTCGCGTCCCCACCCGACGACACGAACGAGATCGAGCTCACGATCGAGCGTCTCGAAGGCGGCGAGGTGTCGACGTTCCTGCACGACGATCTGGTCGTCGGTGATGACATCGATGTGCGCGGGCCGATCGGCGGGTGGTTCGTGTGGAACGGCGACACCCGTGCGCTGCTCGTCGGCGGGGGCTCTGGTGTCGTGCCACTGATGGCGATGCTGCGCCTGGCGCGTCGCGACGAGCATCGCGACCTCGTGCACCTCGTCGTCTCCGTGCGCACACCGAACGATCTGTACTACGCGCGAGAGATTGCGGGTCCGGAGACGACGATCGTCTACTCGCGCGAAGCGCCGGCCGTGTACCCGCGCGCCGCGGGCCGCCTCGCGCCGGCCGACGTCCCCACCGCGTTTCTCACCGGTACGACCGCGTACGTCTGCGGATCGCCCGCCTTCGCCGACACCGCGAGCAACCTGCTCGTCGAGCTCGGCGTACCGGCGCCGCAAATCCGCGTCGAGCGCTTCGGCCCGAGCGGCTGACCATGTCGAATCTGAAAGGTGTCACCGATGAATTTGCGGGTGCGCGGTCGTCGAAACCCTCATGACGACGCCTCCTGATCTCGAACCCGCAGCCCGGCGCATGGCCGGACTGATCGACGTCGTGCCCGACGACGCGCTCGGCCGGCCGACGCCCTGCGCCGGCTATACCGTGGGCGACCTTCTCGACCACATCGGTGGCTTCGCGCTGGCGTTCCGAGCGGCGGCGGTGAAGAAGCCGCTCGCGGGTGGTCCATCCGGTGATGCGAGCCGCCTCGCACCCGACTGGCGTACGCGGATACCGCGCGACCTCGATGCGATGGCCGCGGCCTGGAGCGATCCCGACGCGTGGAGCGGAATGACCGGTGCCGGGGGCGTCGACCTACCCGGTGAGGTCGCGGGCGTAGTCGCCCTCGACGAGCTCGTCATCCACGGCTGGGATCTCGCCAAGGCGATCGGCCAACCCGCGGGCTACGACGGGCCCGAGCTCACGGCCGTGCACGCGATGGTCGGCCAGTTCCAGGGTGTCGACGGCATCTTCGGTCCGGAGGTGAACGTGCCCGGCGACGCGCCGCTGCTCGACCGCGTGCTCGGGCTGACAGGCCGCGACCCGAAGTGGCAACCACCCACCGCGAGGAGCGTGACCGATGAGCCTCCCGAAGATCACTACCCGAGACGAGTGGCAGGTGGCGCGCAGGGCGCTGCTCGGCAAGGAGAAGGAGCTCACGCGCCGAGCGCGACGCGCTCAATGTCGAGCGGCGCAACCTGCCGATGGTCGAGATCGACACCGACTACGTGTTCGATGGGCCCAACGGCAAGGTAGGGCTCGTCGACATGTTCGAGCGACGTTCGCAGCTCGTCATCTACCACTTCATGTTCGATCCCGAGTGGGAGGACGCCTGCCCGAGCTGCACCGCCGGCATCGACGAGCTGTCGGCGGGTTTCCTCGAGCACCTGCATACGCGCGACACGACGTTCGCGATGGTGTCGCGCGCGCCGCTCGCGAAGCTCGAGCGATGGAGGGCGAAGCGCGGCTGGGACGTGCGATGGTACTCGTCGAACGGCAGCGAGTTCAACTACGACTTCGGCGTGACGATCGACAAGTCCGTGCGGCCCGAGGAGTACAACTACCGCACGCACGCGGAGTACGAGGCTCTGGGCTCCGACTTCTTCGACGCCGAGCAGCCGTTCGAGATGCCGGGCCGCAGTTGCTTCCTGCAGGCGCACGGGCGTGTGTTCCACACGTACTCGCAATACGCACGCGGGTTGGAGTCGACCGGCGGGTCGTACTACTTCCCCGATCTCACCGCGCTCGGCCGTCAAGAGGAATGGGAGCGGCCGAAGGGGCGGACGGCGTCCGCGCGCTCGGCGACGCCGGACTTTGCATCATGACCTCATTGGCGCCGATCCGTAGGACCGCGCCACCGCCCGCCTCAGTCTCTATACGGCGCGCCCTCGCAGGAGCATCACGATCAGCACGATGAGCACGATGAGCACGAGCGTTCCGATGCCTATGTACATGTCGCATCGTTTACCCACGAGTGCGGGCCGTCACGCACGCTCGGTTGTGCGAGACCGTCATGAACGTGTGATGCAGGCGCGAATGGCACGAGCGCTAAATTCCGCGTTCGTGGGAGACGACGTTGAGCGCGCTCCCAGCTCGGAACCAGTCGATCTGCTGATCGCTCATGGTGTGCGCGCATTCGAACTCCACCGTCGTGCCCTCCGGCTTGATGATCTGGCACCGCACCGGTTGGGCGGGCGCGAGCTTCACCAGGCCGAGCACTGAGATGCGATCGTCTTCTTCGATGCGGTCGTACGTCGCGGCGTCGGCGAAGGTGAGCGCGAGCACGCCCTGCTTCTTGAGGTTCGTCTCGTGGATGCGCGGCGAACGAGCGCGCGATCACCGCTCGCGCGCCTCGATAGCGGGGCTCCATCGCTGCGTGCTCGCGGGACGAGCCTTCGCCATAGTTGTGGTCGCCAACCACGCACCACCTGATCCCGGCCTCCGCACAACGGCGCGCGATCTCGGGGAACGGGCGGGTTTCGCCGTCGAGCGGATCCTTGCCGCCGCCGGTCGCGCCGGTGAACGCGTTGACGACGCCGAGAAACAGGTTCGCAGAGATGTTCTCGAGGTGGCCGCGATAACGCAGCCACGGGCCGGCGGCCGAGATGTGGTCGGTAGTGCACTTGCCCTCGGCTTTCACGAGCACAGGCATGCCGATGAAATCGTGTCCGTCCCACGCGGGAAAGGGCGCGAGGAGCTGCAAGCGTTCCGAGGTCGGCGACACGGCGACGGTCACGCGTGTGCGATCGACAGGCGGCGTGACGTAGTCGGCGCCGGCCGTGACGAACCCGCGCGCGGGCACCTCGTGGCCGGCCGGCGCGCGCAGGTGGATCGACCGGCCGTGTTGGGTCACGAGTGGCTCGGTGCGGGGGTCGAAGTCGAGCGTTCCCGCGAGTGCGAACGCAATCACCATCTCCGGCGACGTCACGAACGCCTTGGTTTGCGCGCTCCCGTCGTTGCGGCGCGGGAAGTTGCGGTTGAAGCTGTTGACAATCGTGTTCACAGTGCCCGGAGAAACGTCGGTACGGTCCCATTGCCCGATGCAGGGTCCGCACGCGTTCGCGAGCACGTTGGCGCCGATGGCTTCGAGATCGGCGAGGAGTCCGTCGCGCTCGATCGTCGTGCGCACACGCTCCGAACCGGGCGTGACGAGCAAAGGCACACGCGCTTTGGCGCCCGCGCGGCTCGCGTCGCGTGCGATCGCCGCCGCCTTCGAGATGTCCTCGTACGACGAGTTCGTACACGAACCGACGAGCGCGGCCGAGATCTTCGTCGGGACGCCGTTCGCGCGCGCCCACGTGCCGACGTCGGCGACGGTGTGCGCCCGGTCCGGAGAGTCGGGCCCGTTGACGTGCGGCGCGAGCGCCGAGAGGTCGACCTCGATGACCTGATCGAAGAACCGCGCGGGGTCGGCTTCGACCTCGGCGTCGGCGCGCAGTTCGTCGGTGAGATGATCGGCCGCCTCCGCGATCGTGCTACGACCGGTGGCGCGCAGGTAAGTCGCCATGCGCGCGTCGTACGCGAAGACCGACGTCGTCGCGCCGATCTCCGCGCCCATGTTGCAGATCGTCGCCTTGCCGGTTGCCGAGACCGTGCGCGCGCCCGGACCGATGTATTCGAGGATCGCGCCCGTGCCGCCGCTGACGGTCAACACGCGTGCGATTTCGAGGATCACGTCCTTGGGGCTGCACCACGCGTGGAGCGAACCGGCGAGGTACACGCCGATGAGCTTCGGCCACCGCAGGTTGAACGGCGACCCGGTCATCGCGTCGATCGCGTCGCCGCCGCCGGCGCCGATCGCAAGCATGCCGAGCCCTCCCGCGTTCGGTGTGTGGCTGTCGGTACCAATCATGAGGCCGCCGGGGAACGCGGTAATTCTCGAGCACGACCTGATGGATGATCCCGGACCCGGGCTTCCAGAAGCACATGCCGTAACGCGCGCACACCGAGAGCAGGAAGTCGTAGACCTCGGAATTGTCGTCGAGCGCGCGCCGCAGGTCCGCGCCCGCGCCGTCGCGTCCGCGAATGAGGTGATCGCAATGAACGGTCGTCGGCACGGCCGTGCTGTCGAGTCCGGCCACCATGAACTGCAGCGCGACGATCTGGGCAAGCGCGTCCTGCAGCGCGACTCGATCGGGGTAGAGGTCGGCATCACGCGAACCGCGCCGGAGCTCGCGACTGTTCGCCCCGCGAACGTGCGCGGCCAGGATCTTCTCGGCGTAGGTCAACGGTCGTTGTCGCGCGTCCCGAGCGCCGGCGACGCGCTCGGCCCACCGCTCGTACACCGACTCGGCAACCTCGGTGGGCGTGATGTCAGCGGGCATCCGTACCGCCTTTCTCTTGATATCAAGATATCCTCGTCGAGGCAGTCTCTTGATGTCAAGATGTCTGGCGACGGAGGGAGTACTCGTGGAGGACGAGGTCGACCGCTTGATTGCGGGCTGGCGCAACGCGCTGCCCGACACCGACGTCTCACCGCTCGAGGTGCTGTCGCGGGTCACGCGTCTCGCGCGACATCTCGACCGGCAGCGCAATGCGGTGTTCGCACGTCACGAGCTCGAGACGTGGACGTTCGACGTGCTGTCGGCGCTGCGTCGCGCCGAACCCGCGCAGGATCTGTCACCCGGTCAGCTCCTCGCGCAGACACTGGTGACGTCGGGCACGATGACGAACCGGATCGACCGTCTCGAGGAGCGCGGCCTCGTACGCCGGCGTCCAGCGTCCGGCGATGCCCGGAGCGTGCGCGTGCAGATCACTGCCGCGGGCCGGCGGCGTGTCGACGCCGCGCTGCGGGATCTCGTCGAGCGTGAGAACGCCATCCTCGGCGCGCTCGATCGCAAGGAACGAGATGCGCTCGCAGCCATGCTGCGCCGCGTGATTGCGCCGTTCGACGGGTGAGCTCGCGGAGTTCGGGGTCACCGGTGAGGCTGGCCGGGCAGAATCGTCTCAGCTACGACAACGCCCGAGCGAAGGAGCTGTGTCATGCCGAAGATTGCACACCGGATCACGCCGTGCCTCTGGTTCGACACCCGAGGTGAAGACGCCGCGAAGTTCTACGTGTCGGTGTTCCCGAACTCCCGGATCCTCGAGGTCTCGCACTACGGCGACGACGGTCCACGCGCCGGTCAAGTGCTCACCGTGAGCTTCGAGCTCGACGGTGCGCCGTTCCAGGCGTTGAACGGTGGCCCGCAGTTCACCTTCGACGAAGCGATCTCGTTCTCGGTCGTGTGCGAGGGTCAGAGAGAAGTCGATTACTACTGGAACACCCTCAGCGCAGGCGGCGAAGAGGGCCAGTGTGCGTGGTTGAAGGACAAGTTCGGCGTGTCGTGGCAGATCGTGCCGACGGTGTTGCCTGCGCTGCTCGGCGATCCCGACCCCGAGAAGGCGCAGCGCGTGATGAACGCCATGCTCGCGATGAAGAAGATCGACATCGCGAGTCTGGAGCAGGCGGGCGACGCCGCTTGACTGACGTTTGCGCCCGCTCACCGCGCATTCGACACGAGGGAAGAACTGATGAGCAAGATCGTGGTGTTCGAACAGGTGTCGTTCGACGGGTGGGCGTCCAAGCACCGCGACGAGGTGCTGGGCGCGTTCACGGGCGGCCGCATCGACGGTGGTGGCATCGCCGCTTCATTCGCGCATGCGGCGGAAGTCGGGAGGCATGCGAGCGGGCGCGCGCCGACAGTGCACCTTGACGTCGATCGCGATCGCGCCCGCCGGGGAGACGATCACCGGGTTGAGATCCATTTCCGACACCTCGGGCAGCGCGTCGGCGAGCCGGCCGACGCGCAACAAGAGATCCTCGACGGCGGCGACGTCAACGGCGGGCCGGCCGCGATAACCGAAGAACAGTGGTGAGCCGCGCAGCGATCGTACGATCCGGCGCGCGTCCTCGTCGGTGATCGGCACGACTGCGAGCGTGCGGTCGGCCAAGAGCTCGGCGGTCACGCCGCCGAGACCGAACAACACGAGCGGCCCGAACGACGGATCCTGGGTCACACCGACGATGGTCTCGACGCCCGAGACCGCCGTTCGCTGCACGACCGCGCCACCCATACGCGTGCCGAGCTGCGCCGCCATGCGGTCGTATCCCGCGCGCACCGCGTCCGCGTCCGCGAGGCCGAGCACGACACCGCCGGCGTCACTCTTGTGCACGAGCTCGGGCGACCCCGCCTTCAGCACCACCGGGTAGCCGATCTCGTCGGCGGCGCGAACGGCGGCGTCACCGTCCGCGATCAGTCGCGACTCGATGAACCGGATGCCGAAGCATTCAAGGAGCGACGCCGCGTCGTTCGTGTCGAGCCACACGCCTTCGTCCGGACGCGTCTCGGCCAGGCAGCGATCGAGCAACTGCCGCGCCGCGCCGACGTCGATGCCGGCGAGCTCGGGCTCCTCGCCTTCCGCTCGCGCGCGCCAGTCGGCGTGCTCGGCGACGCGGGCGAGCGCGCGCGCGGCCGCCTCCGGAAACGCGAACGAGGGGACCGTTCGGTGCGGAGGATCCGCGCGCAGCTCGTCGGGCAAGCCGTCGTGGCCGAGGAAGCACGCGATGACCGGTTTCGCACCGGCGTCGCGCGCAGCGGCTGCAATCGCGCGCGACGTCGGACGTGCGCGTCACGAGCGGTGCCACGAAGATCGCGAGCACGGCGTCGATGGCTTCGTCGGCGAGCACGACCCGCAACGCACGCTCGAAGTCGTCGGCGCCGGCGGCCGCGACGAGATCGATCGGGTTGCGTACGGTCGCGTCACCAGCAGCGAACTCTCGCAGTGCGACCTGGGTCGCAGGTGCGAGCTCGGCGACCTCGAGCCCCGCGCCCGCGCATGCGTCCGCGGCGAGGATGCCGGGCCCGCCCGCGTTCGACACGATCGCCACACGCTTTCCCGGCGGCAGCGGCTGCGTCGACAGCAGTTGCGCAGTGTCGAGCAGCTCCTCGAGCGTGTCGACGCGGATCACTCCCGTCTGCCGGAACAGGGCGTCGACGGCGACATCGGGCGTCGCGAGCGCGGCCGTGTGCGACGACGCGGCGCGGCTGCCGGCGATCGTGCGGCCGCTCTTGACCGCCACGATCGGTTTGTGGCGGGCCATGCGCCGCGGCAAGGCGCGCAAACTTGCGCGGGTTCCCGAATGACTCGAGATAGAAGAGGATCACGTCGGTGTTCGGATCGGTCTCCCAGTGTTGCAACAAGTCGTTGCCGCTCACGTCGGCCTTGTTCCCTACCGACACGAACTCCGAGATGCCGATACCAAGGTCTCCGGCGCGCGCCATGATCTCGATGCCCAAGCCGCCCGACTGCGAGAGGAAGGCGACATGGCCGGGCACGGGCAGTGCCGGTGCAAACGTGGCGTCCATGCGAACCGTAGGTGCGGTGTTCACGACACCAAGACAGTTCGGCCCGACGATGCGCATCCCGTGGCTGCGCGCAACCGCGACGATCTCGCGTTGCAGCTCGCCGCCGCCGGCACTCGCTTCCGCGAATCCCGCGCTGATGATCACCACGCCGTACATCCGCTTCGCGGCACACTGCTCGAGCACGTCGCGGACCGAGCGAGCCGGGACCACGATGATCGCGACATCGACGGCGTCGGGCACCTCGAGCACTGTTGCGTACGCGCGTACACCCGCGACCGATGTCGACGACGGGTTCACCGGGTAGACGGGCCCCTGGAACCCGAAGGTCAACAAGTTGCGAAAGACCGCATTCCCTATCGTTCCCGGTACACGGCTGGCGCCGATCACTGCAATCGAGCGCGGTGCGAGCAAGCGCGCCATCGACGCCGCTTCCGCGAGCGATTCGCGCGCTTCCACCGCGTCGATCGACGACCGCGTCGGTGCGATCGGGAACTCGACGTGCACGGCGCCGTCGGCGAACCGGTGTTCCGCGTGCCAGCCGGCGTCCTTGAAGACGCCGAGCATGCGCGTGTTGGTCGGAAGCGTGTCGGCCGAGAAGAGCCGCACGCCATTCGCACGGGCGACGACGGCAAGGTGCTCGAGTAGCAACGTGCCGAGCCCGCGCCCCTGCTGGTCGTCGCGAACGGTGAACGCGACCTCGGCCCGCTCCGCCCCGACCCGGTCGTATCGCGCGATCGCGACGAGCGAGTCGCCGAGCTGCGCGACGAGCGCCATGTGGTCGACGTAGTCGACGGCGGTGAGCCGTTCGAGTTGCGCCGCGGTCGGTCGCGGTACCGGCGAGAAGAATCGCAGGTACACCGATTCGTCGCTGAGCTCCTCATAGAGCTTCAGCAACGCGGGCGCGTCGCGGGCGCGCACCGGCCGGAGGCGCACGGTGCCGCCGTCCGCGAGGACGACGTCGCTTTCCCATTGCGACGGATAATCGGTCATCGTTGCGAAGTTACGACATCACGCACGCGCGCGATCGTGACTCCACCGAGGTGAAGGTCACGATCGCGTTCTCGTCGGGTCGAGCTACCCGGTACCGACACGGGTTCCAGACGCGTCGGCGACAGCTGCGTCCGTTGCCCGCTGGCGCTCGTGCACGACGAACCCGAGTACCAGCGCCGCCAGGACTGCGAGCGCGCCGAGGAGCGCGGCGATGCCGACCCAGAAGGCGATTCGGCCGACCGTCGCCCAGCCCCAGACGTTCAGCAGCAGGCCACGCAAGGTCTCACCGCGGAACAGCGTCTGTACCTGCCCGGCAAGCTCCTGGTCGTTGGGGTTCGCCCGCGACAGTTCGCTCACCTGCGAGTACGTCTTACCGCCCGCCGCCTGGTTCAAGTGCGCCCTGATGAACTGATCGGCGTACGCCTTCGCCTTGGGTCCGTCGTCGACCGCTTGCCCGGCGTACCTCTGCAACCCGGGGAACTCCTTGGGGTCGAGCGCCGGGCCCTTGGGGGGGAACGAGATCTTCTGCTCGGACAGCTGCGAATGAACAATGTTGTGCGCGAAGTGCGACCCCCAGAGCAGCAGCCCGCCACCGACGGACAGGACGAGGAACAGGATGGACCCGATGATCACGAGAGCCGGCACCGTCTTGAGCCAGTTCGTGACTCGCATGATTCACTCCTTGTAGGTTGCGCGCCGAGTTGCAATGACTTGCGCATCCTCTGCCGAAGCGAGGCGGGCACGGCAGTGTCAACCGCCCCGATCGAACGGGACTTACGACCTACGCGGTCGCAGCCGCATGGCGACCGCAGCTCTCACCGAGCGACACTCGCGTCTGTAGACCCTCCCACGAACGGGGCGCGCGGCGACGGTGCTTCCAATCCACCTATCGACGATCCGACTGTTCCTGCACGTCTTGGCGGCGACGGTGTGGGTCGGTGGGCAGCTCGCGCTGGCGGCGATCGTGCCCGTGGCGCGCCGCACAGCGGGCCGTGAGTCGACGCGCGCGATTGCGCGGCGCTTCCAGTTGGTCGCGTGGCCGGCGTTCGCGCTTCTCGTTGTGACCGGTGTGTGGAACCTCGTCGCAGTACACGTGGCGGACCAGTCGGGCAGCTACCTCACGACACTGTTCGTCAAGCTGCTGTTGGTGGCGGTGTCCGGCGCGGCCGCGTTCGCGCACATCCTCGCGGCGCCGCGCCGCCCCGCCGTCGGGGGTGCGCTCGCCGCGAGTTCGCTGGCTGCCGGAATCGGCGCGCTCCTTCTCGGCGTCGTGTTGCACCCGTGAGCGAGCGCGCCCGCCCGCCAAGTGCTACCGCGTCTCGAGAGAACCTGATCGCAGCCGTACGGCGATGCTCGTACCCCAGTCGCGTGCACGCGCCTCTTCGTCGGCCTCGAGCCGGTTCTCCTTGGTCACGAAGAAGCTTTCCGGTTCGGCGACCAGCTCGCAGCCGTGCTTGCGGAGACGGCGTGCAATGCCGTTCGACGCCCGGCCGGTGATGGCCGCGGGCATGTCGAAGACGCGTGTCGAACGCCGCGGCCCGCGCCGGCAACCGGCCAACTGTCTCGAACAATTCGCGTAACCCGTCGCCCTCGGCATCGGGGTCGACGGCGAGGTCGCGTTCGTGCTTGTGCGCGTCCTCCACAGCGGAACGACGTGTCGACGCGCGACTCATGCCGTGCACGTGCGTGGGCCCGCCGACGACGACCAGGTCGGCTCCCGCGAGCAGATCGTCGTCGACGCGATCTGCCGACACCACCGTGGCGTCGAGGTCCGAACCCAGTCCGCGCCCGATCGCGTCCGCGATCAGATGCGTGTTCCCGTACATCGACTCGTAGACCACGACTGCTCGCACGACGCACCTCCCGGGACCGATACGGACGATGGTGCGCGATCGGGCGCGGTGCGCGCCGCATCCATGTGTCACGTGGGATGGTGACGTTCGTCCTTCTCTCGGCGAGCGAAGGACCTCTGGCCTTGCCCCGACGACCACGGACGGGCACGATGCCTCCCGGACGCGGACCCGTACAGAATGCGACGCGCAGACGAATTGCTCCCATGGAGAGGACCGACATGGCCATCCGCGTGTTCCTGGTCGACGACCACGAGGTCGTGCGACGCGGCGTGCGGGATCTGCTGGAACAGTCCGGCGACATCGAGGTGGTCGGCGAGGCCGGCTCTGCCGGCGAAGCGCTCTCGCGCATTCCCCCGACGCAGCCGGACGTCGCCGTCATCGACATGCGCCTTCCCGACGGCAACGGCGTCGAGATCTGCCGCGAGGTGCGTTCGCGCGACGAGCGCATTCAGTGCTTGATCCTCACGTCGTTCGCCGACGACGAAGCACTGATCGACTCGATCATGGCGGGTGCGGCGGGCTACCTGCTCAAGCAGGTGAAGGGCACCGACTTCGTCGACGCGGTGCGCCGCGTCGCGGGGGGGCAGTCGCTGCTGTCTCCCGAAGTGACCGCGCAGGTGCTCGAACGGCTGCGCAAGGGCCCGGTGCAGGACGAGCGGCTGGGCCGGCTCACCGACCAGGAGCGCAAGATCCTCGATCTGATCGCCGAGGGTCTGACGAATCGCCAGATCGCCGGGCGCATGTTCCTCGCCGAGAAGACCGTCAAGAACTACGTGTCGCACCTGCTCGCCAAGCTCGGCATGGAGCGGCGCACCGAGGCGGCAGTCTTCGCGGCGCGGCTCCAACAGGAGAAGCCCTGCGAGTAGATGGTGAAGCCCTGCGCCCCGCCGGGTAGGGCCCTTCGACTCTCGGCGGATGCTCTCGAGCCGTAGATGATCGTGCGATGCTGCTCGACGAGGATCTCGAGCTGTTGACCGAACAGGAGTGCGTCGAGCTCCTGGCGCGCGGCGGCATCGGGCGGGTGGGGGTCACGATTCAGGGTCTCCCCGTGATCCTGCCGGTCACCTACGTGTGTATCGACGGCGACGTCGTGTTTCGCGCCGGCACGGGCACGAAGCTGCACGTCGCGTCTCACCGTGCAATCGTCGCGTTCGAAGTCGATCGGTACGACAGCGACACGCAGGAGGGCTGGTCGGTGCTCGCCGTCGGACGGTCCTCGATCGTGATCGACACCGCCGAGCTCGAAGCCATCAACGAAACCGACTTGACGCCGTGGGCCGGCGGCACGCGCAGTAGCTGCGTCCGCGTCAAGCCCGAGCTGATCACCGGGCGCCGGATTGCCTGACCGCAGCGTGGTCCCGAGGCCGGGGGGGTACGACCAGCCCTGACCCGACGGGACCTATGACTCTCCCCGCGGGGACCACACGTCGCGATGCTCGTGTCATGACCGTTCGTCTGACGCTGATGGATGCGCCGCTCGCCGGGATCGTCCGCGTCGGGCCGGAAGCCTCGCTCGTCGACGTCGCATGCACGCTCGCCAAGACGGGCCATGGCGCGCTGATCGTCGACACCCAGCCGATCGGCGAAGTGACCGACGACGATCTGATCGCGGCGCTGGCCGGCGGCGCGACCGGCGCTCATCGTGTGTGCGACATCACGCGCGCGCCATCCCGATTCGTACCCGCCGGCATGAGCCTCGCGGACGCGTTGCAAGAGATGATCGTGACGGGCCGCCGGTCGCTTGTGGTGTTCGATGACGATCGCCCGCTCGGTGTCGCCAACTTTGCCGACGTCGTGGGCACTCTGTGGCGACGGCCGTCCTGGCTCGGTGCGTTCGGAAAGGCATTGCACCTCGGAGGCGGCACCCGATGACCATCGAGGTCGCGACACGCCTCGAGGAGCTCTCGGTCGACGAATGCCTGCAGCTGCTGGGAAACACTCACCTGGGCCGCCTCGCGGTTGTCGTCGGCGATCAACCTCTGGTGTTTCCGGTCAACTACGCGCTCAACCGGCGCGAGATCGTGTTCCGCACCGATCCCGGCACGAAGCTGCACCTGGCCGAGGGACACCGTGTCGCGTTCGAGATCGACGGCGAGGACGGGCTCTACCACGAGGGCTGGAGCGTGCTCGTCGTCGGCATCGCGCGAGAAGAGCACGATCCCGTTCGCAAGCGCGAGCTGGGTCGGCTGCCGCTGACCCCGTGGGCCGCCGGTCCGAAGGCTCATTGGATGCGCCTTTCGGGCGGTGCGATCACCGGCCGGCGCATCGTCCACACGAGTCGAGCCTGAGGGAGCAAGCCATGGAGACGTTGCGCGTGCTCGTCGTCGAAGGCGATCGGGGAGCGGCAGAGTGTGTGCAAGAGGATCTGGCGGCGGCCGGCCATGAGGTCGTGCGGTGCCACGAGCCGGGTGCCCCGGCTTTTCCGTGCAACGCGCTTTCCCACGATCGCCAGTGTCCGCTCGAGGCAAGCGTCGTCGATGTCGCGCTCGATGTACGGCGCCGCCCGCGATCGCAGCCCGCGCCGCAAGAAGACGGTGCGGTGTGCGCGTTGCGGCACAAGATCCCGCTCGTCGTCGCCGGGCCGACCGTGTTGAACCCCTACGACGAGTACGCGACCGAGGTCGTGTCGGCGACGGGCGACGTCGTCGGCGCGTGTGAACGCGCCGCAACCGCGCCGTTGCGTGCGCATACCGAACACGCGGCGCGAGTGTTGCGACGAGTGCTCGACCGCCGAGCCATCTCGGCTTCGCCGCTCGTTGTGGTGCGGCGCCGGCATGGTGTGCTGCTCGTCGAGGTGCGCGGCGCCGAGGCGCTCGATTCGGCGACGAAGCAGATGGCGTCGGTTCGGATCACGGCCGGCCTGCGCGCGCTCGACCGCGGCGCACGCGGTATCGACGTCGCGTTTCACGACCGCTGAGCACGGATCTCATCCGAGGGCGATCGGCGAACCTCCCAGCCGACCCTCCCTCCGCCGTCTCGTTGGTGCGATTCACCGGCGCGCGACAGTCGCGGGCGTGCCGGCCGGCGCGGGAGGCGTGAACCGCGCGGCGCGCCGGTTCACACGCCGGACCGCGTGGCGGCGATGCTCCGACAATGGCGTCCCGGGTTCACCGAGCTGGTAGAACACGGTCTTCGCCGCCTCGACCAACACGAGATACGTCGCGACGAGCCCTACGAGGATCGGGTAGTACACGGCCGGCAGGTGCGTGAAACCCAATGCGTCACCGAACGGCGACAGCGGGATCGCAACTCCGACGATCGGCACCGCGAGCGACGCGAGCAGCAGTGACCGGCTCGGGCGGCTGCGCCAGAACGGCACTCGCCGGGTGCGGATCACGAAGATCACCAACGACTGCGTGGCAAGCGACTCGACGAACCAGCCGGTACGGAACTCTGGTGCGCCGCGTGCAACACCCAGAGCAGCACGGCGAAGGTCGCGAAGTCGAACACCGACGAGATCGGTCCGAAGAAGGCCATGAAGCGGCGGATGAACGCAACATCCCACGCCGACGGTCGCGCGAGCAGCTCGTCGTCGACCTGGTCCGTGGGAATGGTCATCTGGCCGGTGTCGTAGAGCACGTTGTTCAGAAGGAGTTGGCTCGGCAACATCGGAAGGAATGCCAAGAAGGCGGAGGCGCCCGCGGCGCTGACCATGTTGCCGAAGTTCGACGACGTCGCCATCAGCACGTACTTGATCGTGTTCGCGAAGATGCGGCGGCCTTCGACGACTCCGTCGGCGAGAACGCCGAGGTCCTTGGCGAGCAAGATGATGTCCGCGGCGTCTTTGGCAACGTCGGTGCCGCTGTCGACCGAGACGCCGACGTCCGCCTGGTGGAGTGCAAGCGCGTCGTTCACGCCGTCACCGAGGAAGGCCACGTCGGCTCCTGCACCCCGTTGCAGACGGACGATGCGCGCCTTGGTCTCGGGCCCGACCCGTGCGAATACCGTCGTCCTCGCGATCGACGCCGCGAGCTCGTCGTCGGTCATCTTGTCGACCGCCGTCCCTGTCAGCGACCCGCGCACATGCAGGCCGAGCGCGGTACACACGGTCACGGCAACGCGCTCGCTGTCACCGGTGACGATCTTCACCTCGATACCGAGCCGCGCCAGTCGTGCAAGTGACGCCGCCGCGTCTGCCTTGGGCGGGTCCGAGAACGCGAGGAATCCAATGAACGTGAGATCGGTCGCGTCTTCGGGTACCGCGTCGAGGCCGGGAGCCTCCCGCTGCGCAACCGCGATGACACGGGTCCCGGCCGCGAACATCGCGTCGAGCGTCGCGGCCGCTCCGTCGACTCCGAGACGACACTGCTGCAAGACACGCTCGGGCTCACCCTTGACGACGATCCAGCGCGCGCCGTCCGGCGTGTCGGCGATGACCGCCGTCGTACGTTGCTCATGATCGAAGGGCCGCAGCGCGATCGCGCGCCACGTGCGCGCCTTTGCGGCAGTCGGCTCGGGCGCCGCCGCCCAGAGCGCGGTGTCGATGGTATTGCCGCCGGCGGCGTGGCCCTCGGCGTCCAGCACGGCCTCGTTGCACACGAGGCCGAGGAGGTGGGCGCGATCGTCTGGCCGGCCCTCGGCGTCGACCGCGCGGTCGAGCGTGATCTGGCCGTCTGTGAGCGTGCCCGTCTTGTCGGTGAACAACAGCGTGACGTTGCCGAGGTCCTCGATACTCACCAAACGCTTCACGAGTACACGCTTCCGCGCGAGGCGCCGCGCGCCCGTCGAGAGACTCACGGTCACGATCGCAGGAAGAAGCTGCGGCGTCAGCCCGATCGCGATCGCGAGGGAGAACAACAGCGCGTCGATCAGGCGGCGGTGCAACAGCACATTCAGCACGAAGATCGACGCGGTCAGAACGCCCGCGACGCGAACGAGTAGGAGCGAGAAGCTGCGCAACCCGGCTTGAAACGCGGTCTCGGCGTGCCGCTCACCGAGACCCAGCGCGATGCGGCCGAATTGTGTTGTACCACCGGTGCGAACGACGACGCCGCGACCGGAACCCTCCCGCACGATCGTGCCCATCAGTGCGCACGTCGCGTTTCCCGCGCCACCTTGTTCGGTCACCTTGTCGACAGGCAGTGACTCGCCGGTCAACACCGCTTCGTCGCACGACATGCCGACCGCCGCGATCAGCCGAACGTCGGCAGGAACGACGTCGCCCACCGAGAGCTGTACGAGGTCGCCGGGCACGAGGTCGACGACGTCGACGCGACGCGGTGATCCGTCGCGTGTCACCAACGCCGTGTGCCGGATCTGTCGATGCAAGGCTTCGACCGCGTGCTCCGACCGAGATTCGTTGTAGAAGCCGAGACCGACCGTGAGTGTCACGATCGCGCCGATGATCAGGGCGTCGGTGCGCTCGCCGGTGAAGCCGGACACGAGCGCGGCACCGAGCAGCAAGATGAGGAGGGGATTGCGCACCTGGCGCGCGAACACGGCGCCTGCGCTGACCCCTTTCGTGCGCAATGCGTTCGGTCCGTGGTCGAGCAGTCGCCGGCTTGCTTCCTCGCTCGACAGGCCACGCGAGCCGGTCGCGAACGCCCTGAGCACCTCGGCCGCGGGCATGCATGCGGCGGCGTCGAGATCCGGGAGCACTCGGGAGCGCGCTATCCGCGAGCCGTCAGCGGTACTCGCCACTCGAACGCGGCTCCTGCGCAGCGGCCGGGACGGACCTCGCATTCGCCGCCGAGCACGAGGGCGCGCTCGGTCATGTTGCCGATGCCCCGGCCGCCGTTCGCGCCGGCGGCGGGAAGCCCAACACCGTCGTCGCAGACTCGCAGCACGAGGCGATCATCCGTCACCGAGACTTGCACCGAGACCGTCGTTGCCGCCGCGTGCTTCACCACGTTCGAAAGAGCTTCGCGCAAGGTTGGTACGAGCTGCGCACGTACCGCGTTCGGAGTCGCAGCATCGACCGGCCCATCGAACGAAACCTGGGGCTCGAACCCGAGCGCGCGCCCCGCCTCGCGCGCGGTCGCGAGGATGTCGTCGCGAACGCCCGCGGTGGGCATGCGCCGCGCGTGCAGGCTGAAGATCGAGGTACGGATGTCGCGGATCGTGCCGTCGATCTCGTCGATTGCGGCCTCGATGCGCGCGGCCGTCTTCGCGTCCGAGACGACGGCCAGTGCACCTTGCAGCGACAGCCCGACCGCGAACAGCCGTTGGATGACGACGTCGTGCAGATCACGTGCGATGCGTTCCCGGTCGTCGACGAGCGCCAATTGCTCATTGGCATGCATCAACTCCTGTGCGGCGGCCCGCCGCTCCGACACGTCACGCACGATCCCGACGACGAACCCGCGTGAGCCCGACTGCACCGGGCTCAGTGCGATCTCAACCGGGAACTCCTCGCCCGAACGCCGCCGGCCGCGCAGGTCGAGTCCCGAGCCCATCGCACGTGTGCGCGGATGGCTCGTGTAGCCCTCACGATGGGCGATGTGAGCGCAGCGCCGCGCCTCCGGCAGCAAGATCTCGACTGGCCGACCGACGAGCTCGCCCGCGGCGTAGCCGAACATTTGTGCGGCCATCGGGTTCACGAACTCGATCGCGCCGACGTCGTCGACGACGATCATGCCGTCGGGCGCGGCGTCGAGCACGCTGACCAGTAGCTGGTCAGTCAGGTCCCCCCGGTGCGCGGCGACGCCTTCCACAGACGGCGCCGAGCGTACCCGCCGGATGTCACGGCACTCGTCGAGCGGGACGCGTGAAGCCTGCCGAAGCGCTCCGGTACGAGTAGTGGCTGGGAGAGAGCTGCGCGCGAAGGGCGCAAGCGTGGTGATGATCGGCGGTGCCTGCCTCGTTGATTGTCCGATGTGGAAGGCGTCGCGCGATGCGAATGGACTCGGCGCGCGCGTTCTCGTGGGACGGCAGCGATGAGTGCGACCGGCCGTGCGGGCGCGGCTGGGCGACGCTCGAGGAAGACGGATCGCTCGCCGGGCGGATATACCTCCACCCGGCGACGATTCCGGGCTTCGCGCGGTCCAAGCGGGAACCGACTCGGACCGGGGTGAGCGAGACCGAACTGCGGGAGGGAGCAGGTATATCCAGCTTCGGCAGCGGCGTATATACTCCTCCGGATGAGCAAGCGACTGGTCGATATCGATGACGAGCTGCTCGAGGAGGCAACAGCCATTCTCGGGGCACCCACGATGAAGGTCGCCGTGAACCGCGCCTTGGAATCGGTCGTGCTCGCGGACCGGCGGCGCCGGCATGCCGAACGCCTCGAGACGATGCAGGGACTCGACCTCGGCGACCCGAAGGTGATGGCCGGAGCGTGGCGCTGAGCGCCCGATACCTCGCAGACAAGAGTGCGCTCGCCCGCTTCACCCACGCAGCCGTCGCGGCGCGATTGCGGCCGCTCATCGAGGACGGGCAGATCGCGACGTGCGCGATCGTCGATCTCGAAGTCCTCTACGGCGCCCGCAACCTCGACGACTACGAGGCGGTCCTCGAAGAGCGCCGAGCCCTCGACTCGGCGCCGATCACGCCGGAGGTGATGGCAACGGCCGTCGACCTGCAACATGCGCTCGCGCAGAATGGCCGGCACCGAGTCCCGATCCCGGACCTTGTGATCTCCGCCGCGGCCGAACACGCCGGACTCGTCGTGCTCCACTACCACGCCGACTTCGAGCGCATCGCACAGGCCGGCGGTTCGGACCACGAGTGGGTCATCGAACGAGGAACCATCTGAGCGCGACGCAGGGCAGTCGCACGCGCAACCCCTCCGATCGGCCCACCGACGACCGGCGCGATCACGTGACGGTCGTTCCGGAGGCCACAAGTCCTGCGCGGGCGCGGCCGTTGTGCCCTCCTGGTGGTGCCGTCGCGTCGCGCATGCTCGCGACCGACCGAGACACCGCCCGGTGCATCGCATCGGCCGGCGCGGTATCGATGCAGGAGGTGACGTGATGACGTCGAAGATCGTCGTGGGCGCTCCTGATCGTTCCGTGCCTCGTCACGCGCTGCACGACGCGGCGCCGCCGGTGGCTTGCCTGCTCGGTCGTGTCGACCCGCCGGCTTGCTACGACGTCGCGCGCAATCGGCGCCCGGTCACGCGATTGGCACCGATCCGCACCAGGCACTCCCGGTCGCCGGCGGGCCAGTCGTGCCCGAGCCGGGCACGCGCAGCAACCTGTTCGTGATGGTCGTGGATCTCGTGCGCGTTGCCGACGACGAGCACACTCCACGCCGGGACCGCGTTGTCGACCTCGAACGCCACGCGCGTTCCGAGAATCGCGGCGTTCAACTTCGTGCCCGGATCGGTGCGAAAGACGACGTCCTCATCCAGCAACGCGTAGTACACGGGCAGAACGGCGAGGTCGTCGGCGACGCGCACCCCGACCCGCCCGAGCGTCCGGCTGCGAAGGAGGATGTAGCATTCGGCCCGGTCGAGAACGTCGATGCCGCGGCTCGTCATGATCGCGACCATATCGACACGCGAGTCGCACACGGAAGTCTGCGCGCGTCGTGAGCTCGATGGACAACGTCTTCGCGCAGCGCGAGCAACTCCTCTGGTGGCTGCAGACTCGCGCGCCCGACGAATCGGCGTCGATCGTCGAGACGCACGTGTCGATCGTCGCGTTTCAAGGTGATCGCGTGTACAAGCTCAAGAAGGCTGTGCAGTTCGCGTTCATTGATCTGTCGAGCACCGAGCGCCGCGCGGCGGCGTGTGAGCGAGAAGTCGCATTGAATCGTCGGCTCGCTCCCGACGTTTACCTCGGCACCGAGCCGGTCACGAACACCAACGGCGCAGTCGTCGACCACGTCGTCGTGATGCGGCGAATGCCCGACGCGTGGCGGCTCGCATCGCTTGTCGCGAAGCCGGGGACCGCCGCCCGCGGGTGTATCGACCTCGTCGTCGCGCTCCTCGTTGCCTTCCACTTGCACGCGGCGACCGGGGATGAGATCGACGCGGCGGCATCACGCGATGCGGTCGCACGTCTCTGGGAACGCGAGCTCGCCGAGTTTCCCGGCGAAACCGGAACCCGCGAGCGTGCATCGCGATATCTCGCGGGTCGCTCCGCGCTCTTCGACGCGCGAGCATCCGCCGGTCGCGCACGAGACGGTCATGGCGACCTGCTGGCCGACGACATCTTTTGTCTGACCGACGGTCCGCGGCGCGCTGGATTGCCTCGAGTTCGACGACCAGCTCCGCTATGGCGACGTGCTGGCCGACGTCGCGTTTCTCGCGATGGATCTCGAGCGGCTCGGGCGCGTCGACCTCGCGGCGCGGCTCCTCGACGGGTACCGCTCGGCAAGCGGCGACGACTGGCCGGCATCGCTCGCGGACTTCTACATCGCGTATCGCGCTCATGTCCGCGCCAAGATCGCCCGGATACGAAGCGACAACGAACTCGAACGGCAGCTGCTCGGGCTCGTGGAATCGCACCTGCGCGACGCGACAGTCCGGTTGGTTCTCGTCGGCGGTCCGCCCGCCACCGGCAAGACCACCGTGGCCGCATCGATCGCCGCCGCGAAAGGTTGGGCGCACGTGCGCAGCGATGAAGTCCGCAAGACGCTCGCCGGCCTCCCGCCGACGCGCCGGGCCGCTGCGCCCGCCGGGTGCGGGATCTACACGCCGAGCATGACCGATCGCACGTACGCGGCATTGTGCGACCGCGCGCGGGGTTTGCTGCGGTATGGATGCTCAGTCGTGCTCGACGCGACGTGGAGCGATCTCGGTCACCGAGCTGCCGCGGCGCAAGTCGCGAAAGAGACGGCGAGCGAGCTCGTCATGCTGCGATGCGACGCGCCCGATGCCATCGCCGTGGCCCGGGCGCGACGCAGGTACGCCGAAGGTGCCGATGCCTCGGACGCGGATGCGGCGATCGCCGCGGTGGGCGCAGCACGGTTCGCGCCGTGGCCGCAAGCCGTTGTCCTCGACACGACGCGGACGCCCGACGACGTCGCGAGCGAGGCCCTCGCCGCGGTCGAATCGACCTGACGCCGGTCGCTCGAGCTCGGGTCACCGTGCGACGCCGTCGGGGCGAGCAGCCGGCGCAGCCTCGCGGGCGACGGCGTCGAACGTCCCTTGGCGGTCGAGGATCTCTCGCGGCACCAACCCGCGAGACCCAGTTCCTGCGGTCGGCCCACACGAGCAACGGCGGCAGGATCACGAGCGCGCTCAGCAACGCAACCGCGACGTTCATCGCAACGATCTGGCCGAAGTCGTGCAGCAGCGGCAGCGACGACGTCGCGATGACCGCCACGCCGGCGATCGCCGTCATTGCCGACACGATGAACGCACGGCCGGTGCGCTCGGCGGCGACGTCGACCGCCTCGCGAGGATCGAGTCCGCGTTGTCGCTCTTCGACGAAGCGCAACAGGATCAGCGACGTGAACTCCGTACACGCCGCGACAACGAGCGGGCCGCCGACTGCGGTCATCGGGCTGAGCTTGAGGCTCAGGGCAAACGCGACCAGCGACGACACGCCGACCGCGATCAGCACGGGCACGAGCGACAGCAGCGCACGAATCACACTGCGCAGCCGCACCGAGAGGAAGAGGAAGACGAAGAGGATCGCGACGTACGTGAGGATGATGCGATTGGCCTCGAGGTTGTCGAGCAGTCCCACGCCGACGACGGCGAGACCGGACGGAGTCGCGCGACACCTTCGGGCGGCCGCACGGTCTTGCGGATGTCGCGCACGACGTGTGCCCGGGCTTCGAGCTCGCTCGGTCCGGTGCGGAAGACGACGTTCATCGCACCGTCTTGCCGCGAGACGGTCGAGCGTTGGATGTCGGGCGGCGCGACCTCGTACGCCTCACGCACGTCGGCGGCGGTCGGTGCCACGTGCGGCGCACCCGGCACGTCGAGCAGGTCGCTCACGGTGCTCACGAGGCCTGACGCAGTCAACAGCGTGCCGCCGTTCCTCGCGAGCTGGTCGCGTGTGAAGTCGTCGACGAACGTGACGGTCTTGTCGTCGAACGGGTTCGCGGACTGCACGAACAACCCGAGCTCGCTCGAGGAGCCCGTCTCGCGATCGAGCACGTGCAGGTCGCGTATGACCTGCGACTTCTGGTTCACCCATTGGATCGGGTCGGTCTGCAGCACCAGTCGGCCCTCGACCGCGATGCCGGCCGCGAACACGATGAGGCTCGCGACGGCAAGCGCGGGCGCCCAGCGTTCGGAAACCGACCCGAGTCGCTTGGTGAGCCGGCCGAGCGGTCCCGCGCGGAAGTCGCGCCGCTTGGTGGGGGAGCGGTACTCGCGTATGCCGAGGATGGCGAGGGGCGCCATGATGCTGTTCACACAGATCGCGGCGACGCCGATGATCAAGAGCAACCCGAACTGGCGCAACATCGGCACACGCGCGAACCGCAGCGCGGCGAACGCGAACACCGCGTCGAATGTCACCACGAGCAGCGCAGGACCAAGGCTGCGCGCCGTTTCTTGGATCGGATGTTCGGCACGATCGATGACGACCTCTTCTTCGACGCGCGCGTGCATCTGGATCGCGTAGTCGATCCCGATGCCGAGCATCACCGGCAGCCCCGCGATCGTCACGATCGTCAACGGGATCCCGAGGTATCCCGCGATGCCGAACGCCCAGATGACGCCGATCAGCACGACGCCGAGCGGCAGTAGCCGCCAGCGCACGCTGAACAACACCAGCAGGATCACGATCATGATGCCGATCGCGATCGCCGCCAGCGTCGCCATGCCGCCGGTCAAGTAGTCGTTCACGTTCTTCAACAGCTCCGACGCGCCTGTCGACACGACCGACGAGTTCGGGAACCGCAGCTCCTCGTTCGCGGCCCTCGCCACGAAGTCGGCCGCGGCGCCTTCTTCGGTGATCGACTGGTTCCCGAGCATTCGCACCACCATCTGGGCGTGGCGCGCCTCGGTGACGTCGGGGTTCTCGGGGAAGAAGGCCAGCAGCGGCTTGCGAATGTGGTGCTCATTGTCATACAGCAAGAAGTCGAGATACTTCGGGTTGTCGATCGTGCGCTGCGCGGTCGGGATCGCGGTGAGGCGCGCCAGCGTCTTCGTCGCGTCGGTTTGTCGCGTCGTGAGCGCAGCGGGTGACTTCTCACGCGTGAGGGCGCCGGTCAGGATCCTGCCGGCGACGCCCTGCGTGGGGTCGTCGTTCGGGCTCTTGATGAGGTTGTCGTTCCACTGCAGCGCCGTCAGGGGACTCACGACGTCGAGCACCTTGTGCGAGTCGCGGATCTTCTGCTCGACGGCGTGCCAACGCGCGATGGCGTCGGGCGTGAACAGCGATGCGACGTCGTGGCCCCGGTCCATCGTCACGAGCGTCGCCATCGCCTGCCCGCCGAACAGGCGCTGATACGCGACATTGTCCTTGTACACCTGGTCGCTCTTGTTCAGGTAGTTGTCCTGGCTGGTCGAGAACTCGAGCTTGGTCATGCCGAACCCGAAGACGAGGGTGAGCAGTCCGCCGACCATCAGCACGACGATCCAGTGCTTCCCCAGATGCAGACCCAGCCACGACCAGAACGCACGCATTGCCGGAAGCTATTGCGCTGGCACCCGGTGGCACACGTCGAGTTCTTCGAGGGGCCTTCGGTGATTCAGTGGGTCGAGGCGCTGATTCGACGGCCGGTCACCTGGGCCGCGCGAATGCGGACGTAGCGATCGCGCACCTCTCCGGCCCAGGCGGGGAGGTTCAGCGCATGGGCTCGCTCGAGCTGCGTGGGGTGCACGATCTCTTCGGCCGCGCCGACGACGTTCACGCTCCACCCGGTGCCGGCCTGCTCGTCGAACGCGTCGACCTCGAACGCGATCGTTTCGTGGAGCGCGGCCGCGATCAGCTTGGCGCCGGGAGCGGTGCGGAACACCACGTCGCCGTCGACCACACCGAACACGACCGGCAGCACGACGGGATGGTCGGTGCAGAACGCCACGCGCCCGACGCGCTGGCTGCCGAGCAGCCTTGCGCACGCGTCGCGGTCGAGGACCTCGAGCCCGTAGTTCGCCACGCGGCGACTGTACGAGGTGCGCGAACGCTTCAGGAGGGCCACAGGACTCCTTTGGCCGGTCCGGCCGGCCCTGGCCGATGGCCCGTCGGTCGGCGAGGATGACGTGATGCACGAGACGTGCGCGGCGTGCGGATTCGACGGTGCGTGCTACGACGACCCGGGGTTGCTCGACGCGCTGCGTTCGCTGGGCGCGCGCTGGCGCACGCTGCTCGACGGTGCCGGTGACCTGCTGCGCCGGCGGCCGGCGCCGACGACGTGGTCTGCCATCGAGTACGCCGCGCACAGTCGTGACATCACCGCGCTGCATGTGTTCGGCGTCGAACAGGCGCTGACCGCCGACGAGCCCGCGTTCCCGGCGATCGGTGACGATCTCATCGAGGTGGCGGCGGCAGAGTACGCGACCGCCGACGTCCGGACGGTCACCGACGGTCTTGCCGCCGAAGCCGACCGGCTCGCGCAGCTCGCCGGCGACGGAGGCTTCGACGTGTGGGATCGCGGCATCACGATCGGCGGCTCGCGCCTCGATGTCCGGCGGCTCCTCGAGCATGCGCTCCACGACTCGCTCCATCATCTCGACGACGTCGAGCGAGGCTTCTCGCAAGCGCGCACGTAGGTACGCACGCCGGAGATGCAGTGTGCGCGCTCAGGTGCGACGCAGCGCGCGTCCGGGGCGTTCGCCGGTATGTACGCCGTTGTCGACGACGGCCGTGCCGTTCACCCACACGCGGTCGATCCCGGCGGGGTGCCGGCGCGGCTCGTCGTACGTCGCGACGTCGTCGATCGTCGCGGGATCGAACAGCACGAGGTCGGCGCGCGGCGCCGGGTGCGATCACGCCGCGTCCGCCGAGCCCGAACTTCGCCGCGGGCATCCCGGTCATGCGATGTATCGCCTCTTCCAATGGCAACAGCCGCGTATCGCGGGCGTAGTGCCCGAGGACGCGCGCGAACGTGCCGTACAGCCGCGGGTGGGGCTTGCCGCCGAATGTCGGGATGCCGTCGGAGCCGATCATCGTGGTGCGATGCGCCATGACCGTGCGCACGTCGTCCTCGTGCATCGAGTGCATGATCGCGACCGCGCCGTACCCCTCGGCGTCGACGATGCGGCGCGCGGCTTCGGGCGGCTCGGTGCCGAACGTCGCCGCCGAGCGCCGCGAGCGAGACGCCCTCCCACTCGCGATGCTTCGGCGCCGAGACGACACACGATGTTCTCCCACTCGGCCGCGCCCGATGCCGGCCGTACCCTCCTCGTAGTTCTGCAAGACCGCGAGCAGGCTCGTGCTGCCCGCGGTGTACGGGTACTGGTCGGCAGTGACGTCGACGCCGCGCGCGCGCGCCGCGGTCGATGACCGCGAGCGACTCGTTGACGAGACCCCAGGCCGATCGTGAGCTCGCCTTGTGGTGCGAGATCTGCACCGCCACGCCGCCCTCTTCGCCGACGCGGATGGTCTCCATCACCGACTCGACCAGCTGGTCGCCTTCGTTGCGCATGTGGCTCGCGTACAGCGCGCCCGTGCCCGCGATCGCGCCGGCGAGCGCGATCAACTCGCCGGTTTCCGCGTACCGCCCGGGCTCGTAGATGAGGCCGGTCGAGAAGCCGACGCATCCCGCGTCGACCGCCACCTGCAGTCGTGTCGATCATGCGTGCGAGCTCGGCGTCGGATCGGCGCGCGCGCGCGCGTTCGCCCATGGCGTCGAGGCGCACCGTGCCGTGGCCGACGAGCGCGGCGACGTTGCAGCTCGGTGGTTCGCGGTCGACGGCGTCGAGATAGCTCGCCGTAGGTGCCCCACGCGGGCAGGGCGTCGCGATGCTCGTCGGCGCCGAAGAACGACAGGTAAGCAGAGCACGGAGTCGATCGGGGCGGCACCGAGGCCGCAGTTCCCGACGATGTCGGTCGTCACGCCCTGGCAGACCTTGAAGTCCATCTCGGGCATGAGGAACACGGCGAAGTCGTCGTGGCTGTGCACGTCGATGAAGCCGGGCGCGAGCGCCCGACCGGTCGCGTCGACCTCCCGACCCGCGTGTTCCCGCTCGAGGTCGCCGACGGCGTCGATCACGCCGTTCGTCACGCCCACGTCCACATGCTGCGCCGCGGTGCCGGTGCCGTCGTAGACCGCTGCGTTGCGGATGAGGAGATCCACCCTTCACCTCCGGGGCGAGACGCACGTTGAATGCCGACAGTACGCTCGAACCGATGGCCGAGGGGACCCGAGTGACGAACGTACGCGATGTCCCGACCGCGCACACACCGCCCGGCGGATACGGCGAGCAGATGCCGCCGCCCGTGTTGGCTGGGTGCACCGAGCCGCTGCCGCCGGGCGCACCCGATCTGCGCGGCACGTGGAAGGTCGTCGACGTTCGCGCGCGACGACGAGCCGCTGGAGGCCGAGCATCCGATCTGGCAGCACGTCGAACGCATCGAGCAGGCAGGCGCTCGCGTGGTCGTGACGTCGACGGGAGTGATTCACGACATGGTCGCCGACGGCACGTACGAGCACGGCGTCAACGATGTGATGGCCGCCGATCTCGCGACGCCGATCGCGGTTGCCGCGTCCTATGAAGACGGCGTGCTCGTGTTGCGCCCGCGCAGCACGCCCGTGGAGGTGCGGCGCTGGCGGGAAGGCGACCAGCTCGTCTGGGGCTATCACACGCTGTTCGTCGCGCACAGCGTTCGCGTCGACGGAAAGTCGCCATCAGACGGCACGGCCTAGATTCGGACGATGTCCGACGGAACCGACGGCCGTGCCGCACTGCTTCTCGGTGAGATGGTCGGCGAGTTCCGCGCCGCTTGCGCCAGCGCGTTCCCCCCGACGAGTTGCCGTCTCTCGGCGAGGGCATCGCGCGTCGTCTCGGTGTCACTCGACTCGTGGTGTGGCTCGCGGATTATCAGCAGCGCGTGCTGGTTCCGTTTCCGCTGACCGGAGAGACGCCGATCGCGATCGACGCCAGCGTTGCCGGGCGCGCCTTCACTCGCCGGGAGTCGGTCGAGGTGGCCGCGGCCGACGGCACGACACTGTGGACGCCGCTGCTCGACGGTGTCGACCGTATCGGCGTGCTCGAGATCGTGGTCGACGACGATCGACGACGTCGGGCGCTCCGTGCTCGGCGGCGTTCGCGAGCGCCGTCGCGGCGGAGACGATCGCACGCGGGCAGTACACCGACGCCTACAAGCGGACGCGACGCCGGCACGGCATGACGCTGTCCGCGGAACTGCAATGGCAGTTGCTCCCGCCAACGACCTTCCGGACCGAGCGCGTCACGATCAGCGGAGTGCTGGAGCCGGCGTACGACGTCGGGGGTGACTCGTTCGACTACGCGCACGACGGCGGCATCCTCCGGTTCATGGTGCTCGACGCTGTCGGACACGATCTCCATTCGAGCTTCTACGCGTCGTTGACCGTCGGCGGCTATCGGCACGCGCGGCGACAGGGGATCGGTCTCGAGGAGACCGTTCGCGAGCTCGATATCGTGATCCACGAGCACTTCGAAGGCACGACGTTCGCGACCGCGCAGCTCTGTGAGCTCGATGTCGCGACCGGCATCTTGCAGTGGGTGAACGCGGCGCATCCGAGCCCGTTGCTCGTGCGGCAGGGCCGCGTCGTGCGCATGCTCGAAGGCCGCCGGCGCGTGCCCGCTCGGTCTCGGGCACCTCGCGGTTGCGGAAAGGCATCCGGCCCTCGCCGAAGAGCACCTCGAGCCCGACGACGCGATCCTCTTCTACAGCGACGGCGTCATCGAAGCGCGAACGGCGCGCGGCGACGACTTCGGCATCGAGCGGCTGGTCGCGTTCGTCGAGAGCGCGGTTGCGTCGCAGCTTCCGGCCGCCGAGATCACGCGCCGGCTCTCGCACGCCGTACTCGATCACCACGGCGGCGCGCTGCAGGACGACGCCACGATCGTGCTCGTGCAGTGGCACCCGCATGCGACGGATTCATAGGTCGACTGCAATATTGGACGGCGACCGGGTTACGCTCACGTTCGCTCGTCTTCCGGGTGAGCGTCGCTACGGAGAGCCCTCCGCGTTGTGCGACGTGCTCTCGCGCTCCTCCAGGCCGACCGCCGCGCGGAGATCCGCGACATCCTGACCCATGTCCGCGTCCGTGCCGTCCGACGTGTGCGTCATCAGATCGGCGAGCGCCTCATCGGTCCAAACCCTGACAGCTCCGTGCGGTGCCCGCGAGACTGCTGTTCATGTCTGCGATCGGTGACGTCCTCGGCCGCCTCGGCGACGGTTTCTTCCAGAACGCCTTCGTGGTCGGCGACCTCGCTTCCGCCGAGCAGGCGATGCACGACACGTTGGGTTGCAGCGACTTCGTCGAGCTTCCCGCGACCGACCTCGAGTACGTCGTGCGCGGCTCGCATGTGTCGTGCGCGCTTGCTATCGCGTTTGCGCGCAGCGCCAACATCCAGATCGAGCTGATCCACCCCGTGCGCGGCGAGGGGCTACACGTCGACTTCCTGGCGTCGAACGGTCCCGGCGCGCATCATCTCGGGTTCCTCGTACGCGACCTCGCCGGCGAGGTCGCGTTCGGTGAGGCGAGCGGCTTCGCGAACGTGATGGGCGGCGAGTTCGGCAGCTTGAAGTTCGCCTACCTCGACACGTTCGACGCGCTCGGCCTGTACGTCGAGATCGTCGAGGACCCCGACGGGATGATGATGTCGCTGATGCCCTGGCGCTGACACGTTCGGCGCCCGCGATCAGCCCGCGATCGAGAAGCCGCCGTCGACGGCGACTGTCTGCCCGGTGATGAACGCGGCCGCCGGGCTGGCGAGGAACAGCACCACGGGAGCGATCTCGCCGGGCTGCGCGAACCGGGCCAGCGGTGTCCGTGCGAGCAGGGGCGCGGTCACCTCGTCGAACGGCAGCATCGGCGCGGTCATGTTCGTCTCGACGACGCCCGGCGCGACTGCGTTCACACGAATGCCCTGCTTCGCCCACGCAACCGCAAGCGTCTTCGTGAGCTGCACGACGCCGGCTTTGGCGGCGCCATAGCCCGGCACGACCTCGAGGCCGAAGAACGACGTCATCGAACCCATGTTCACGACGCTCGCGCCACCCTCGATCGTGCTCGATGCGAGGCGCCCGTGCGTCGCCTGCGCGAGCCGGAACGCACCGAACAGATTCACCGTCACCGAGCGCTCGAAGACGTCCGGCTCCCATTCGTTCCGGCCGCCGGGCAGGTTCTCACCGGCGTTGTTCACCAGCACGTCGAGACGATCGAGGCGGCGGGCGAGCGCGTCGACGTCGGCCGGATCGTCGATACGACACCGCGTGTACCGAAACGGCGCAAGATCGGTGTCGTACGCGCCGGCGCCCTCGCGCCGCCCGGTGATCATCACGGTTGCGCCCGCATCGTTGAACGCGTGCGCGATCGCGTGGCCGATCCCCGACGTGCCGCCGGTGACCAGCACGCGTGCGCCGCCGAAGTCGAACGCCACGCCGCTCACGACCACACCTTCTCCCACCGCTTCGAATCGGCCGACCGGTACATCGCGAGCGCGAGCCGCAACTCACCGAGCGCGTACTCGGCGCTCGCTGCGGGTTGCGACCCGTGCAGCACGGCCGCCGCGAAGTCGTGCAGCTCGTGCTCGTACGACGCGAGATAGCCGCCGCCGCTGCTGCCGACCGTGCGGCCCTTCCAGGTACCGTCCCACAGCTTCACCCGGCCCGATCCCTCGACGGTCAGCTCGCCGACGGCCCCGGTGACCGTGAACAACGGTCGGTTCGCGATCGGGCCGGCGGTGATCAGCGCGTCGAAGGTCGCGACGATGCCCGATTGGAAGCGCAGCAACGCCCGGCACAGCGATTCTCCCTCCATGCCGGGATACGGATGATCCAGCGCGGCCACGACCTCGTCGACCTCGCCCAACCAGACTCGCAGCGGTCGCAGCCAGTGCGAACCCGTGTCGATGACGACACCGCCGCCGGCCTCGGCTCGGTCGAGGCGCCACGCACGGTCACCGCTGTAGAACTCGTCGAGCGCGGGAAAGAACGTGACCGCCGACGCAGTGACGACATCGCCGATCGCACCGTTGGCGACGAGGTCGCGCACGGTCAGTACTTCGGGCCAGTACTGCGCGTTCTCGGCGACCATGAACACGGTGCCGGCGCGGCGGGCCGCCGCGAGGATCCGGTCGCATGCATCGAGCGTCGGCGCGAGCGGCTTCTCGAGCAGCACGTGGATGCCGGCGTCGAGCGCGGCGGTTGCCACCGGCTCGTGCAGGCGGTGCGGCACCGCGATCAACGCGGCGTCGAAGTTACGATTCGTCAGCGCAGCCGCCAGCGATGCGTGGGGCGTCGCACCGGTGCGGTCCGCGATCCGCCGGGCGTTCTCCGCGACGGGATCGACCGCGGCGGTGACGGCGATCGGAACCTCGGCGCGGTCGATCGCGTCGAGGTGCCACTGCGCGATCGCGCCGCATCCGACGATCGCCATGCGCAGGACGTCGGTCATTCGCGCTCCGCCACGACCGGGAACCGCGTCGAAGTAGTCGCCGAAGCGCGCCCGCACCTCGTCGGGCTCGAGACCGAAGTCGATTGCGCAGGTCGTACTCGAGCCGGCCGTGCTTGCCACGTGGGTTCTCGCGCCATGAACGCGTCGAGGCGCACGCGCGCGTCGGACGTCATCGGCAGGTCGTTGCGTTCGTAGACGCGCTCGACCGTCGCGACGTCGTCGGCCATGAACTCGTGGAAGAGCACGTCGATCGTGCGGTCCTGCGGGCAGCAGGTCGCGATCGCTTGCACACGCCCGCAGCAGCCGTTCGACGCGGTCGACCCAGTACGCGGCGAGCTGCTCGGGCTCGATGCGCGCGCGTCGTATGCGGTCGCCGTACGCGAGCATCGTGACCGCCGACGCGATCACCGCTACCGGATCGCGATGGGTGATCGCGAACGTTGCATCGGGAAACGTCGACGAGCAAGGCCGGGATCTGCTCGAGGTGCTGCGGTGACTTCAGGACCCACCTGTTCGGGCCGCGTAAGAACGTGCACACCTGCAGCACCTTCTTCAGGTACGCGTAGTGCGCCCGCTGGTCGAGCGTGAGATAGAAGTCGCGCCAGCGCAGGAACACGCGCGTAGCCATTCGAGGGTGTACGACGCGAAGTCGAGGTCTTGCAGCTCGATCTCTTCCTCGATCGCGGTCGGATACCGGTGGTGCATCGCGCGTAACAGCGGCACCAGCTGCATCTGCGCTTCGTAGTCACGCCGGCAACGCGTGAAGCGAGGGTCGATGCCGTCGCGCGCCGGACCGTCGCCGGGGAGTGGACACGGCTCGAGGCTCTCCCAGTACGGCAGCGAGCGCAGCCGGGTGTCGGCGGCGATCAGATTGACGAGGTGCGTCGTGCCCGAGCGGGGGAGCCCGATCACGATGGTCGGCGCCGGCAACGCGATGTCGAGGATCTCCGGCCGCCGGCGCACGAGGTCTTCGACCAGCAGCCTCGACGTCAGCAGCCTGATCGTGCGCTGATGGATCGCGAGCCGCCCGATCGGGCCGAGCCCCTCGTCGTCTTCGACGGCGGACGATCATCATGTCGAGTCGCGGCCGGAAGCTCTCATCGCCGAAGTTCGTCGCAGCCGGCACGCGTCGCACAGCCGCGGTCGACATCGCGTCCGTGTCGAACGTGATGTCGCGTGTGGCGACGTAGTCGATCGCGGCTCGCTGTGACGGCGTCGAGCTCCGGCTGACGTAGGTCGTCGATGCGAACCGCCGTGCTCATGTCTGCTCGAGGCGCTCGATGCGGTTGCTCGCAGCTGCGCGACTTCGCCTTCGAGCCACTTCGTCAGCCAGAAGTTCTCGCGGCCGTGCTCGGTCAGCAGCTGCTCGTGGGCGCGCCGGTACGCGTCGAGCGCGCCCCGATGCTCGCCGGCGGCCGCGAACACGAGCTCGCACAGACGTATCGCCGTGAGCGCGTCGGTTGGCGCCAGCCGGCTCGCGGCGCTCGGCGACCGGGTCGGCGCCGCCGGCGAGGTCGACGATCTCGCGCGCGCCGTGCTCGGGCGTTTTGCCGTACAGGTCGAGTGTTGAGCGCTGGTGATACCAGCCCGCGTAGGTCTCCCAGATCGCGCGGACGCTCCAGTCGACGCGTCCGTACGCTTGGCCGAGGTCGAATGCGGCGGGCACGCGGATCTCGCGCATCGCTGTCCACACGTCGTGCCCGTCGTTCATCGCGGCGACGGTCGCGTCGTGCACGTATTGCACGGCGTCACGTATCCGCTCGCACTCCCGGCGGACGAGCTCGGCGCCGCGTACCGGGCCGTGATGGCCGAGCATCAGCACCTCGGCATCGAGGTCGATCACGCGCTGCACGGAGGCGATGAACGCGGGTGCGCTCCTGCGTGCGGTCGCCGCGCAACGTCATGAGGTTCGGGAAGTGGCCGAACAACGCGGAGAACATGTTACCGACGAGCGCGACGCGATCGTCCGGGAGCCACACGACGAGCGAGTCGATCGTCTCCCCGCCGGGCACGCTCAGCAGCACGAGCCGCCGCCCGCCGAGCCCGAACTCGTAGGTATCCGCGAACGTGATGTCGGGGTCGGCCGGTTTCGCCGGCGGCGGCATCGAGACGTCGTCGCCGCGCACGAAGCCGGGGTGGCCCATGACGTCGGCGAAGAACGGCAACGAGCGCCGGATGCGCAGCCCGTGGATGCGCACGTCGTCGGCCTGGCATGGGTGAATGTTCTGTTGGGCGACGAGTTGCGTGCCCGGTTTCGCGGAAGAGGTCGACTCCGCCGATGTGGTCGGTATGGCTCTGCGTGAGGATGACGTAGCGCGTCGGCGCGGTCGTGATCGTGTCGTAGTTGCGCTTGTGCGTCCGGGCCTCGAACCACATGCCGGTGTTGACGACGATGCGGCCGTCGTCGGTCGTGATCACATACGACGACGACATGCCCGGCGAGCACCAGATCCCGGCCCCCATCTCGACCGCGGCGTCGGCCGACGCGGGCCCGACCGCGAAGAAGTCGGGCTGAGTGCGCACGTACTCGCTCGGCACGGAGTGATCGTGCTCGCGTCGCGTCCTCGAGCGCCAACAGCGGCCAGCTGGGCTCATCTCTCGCGTGCACACCGGCCTCAGTGAGCGTGTTTGCGGCGGCCAGAACCCCTCGAGCGCTGAGTACTGTGTCGGCGTCCGATTCGATCCGGAGGTTCTCGGTGGCGCAGACGCACGACAAGCTGTACATCGGTGGCGAGTGGGTCGAGCCCGGCGAGCAAGCAACCGCATCGAGGTGATCTCGCCGCACACCGAAGAGGTCGTCGCCACCGTGCCCGAGGCGTCGACCGCCGACGTCGACCGCGCGGTCGCGGCCGCCCGCGACGCGTTCGACGACGGCGACTGGCCGCGCCTGCACGCCGGAGAGCGCATCGCCGCGGTGCAGCGGTTCGGCGACGCCTACGTGGCGCGCCTCGGCGACATGGCCGAGGTCATCACCGACCGAGATGGGCTCGCCGATCACGTTCTCGAACCTCGGCCAGGCGCCGGCGACGTGGATGATGCTCAACACGTTCATCGGCATCGCGACGGCGGAGCCGTGGGAGGAGTCGCGCACGGGCATGCTCGGCACCGACGTGATCGTGCGCCGCGAGCCGGTCGGCGTCGTCGCCGCGATCGTGCCGTGGAACGTGCCGCAGTTCGTCACGATGTCGAAGCTCGCGCCCGCGCTGCTCACCGGTTGCACGATCGTGATCAAGCCCGCGCCCGAGACGCCGCTCGACGCGTACCTCATGGCCGAGCTGCTCGACGAGGCCGGCATCCCGAAGGGCGTCGTCTCCGTGCTGCCCGCGGGCCGTGAGGTCGGCGAGCACCTCGTGCGCCACGCCGGCATCGACAAGGTCGCGTTCACCGGCTCGACCGCGGCGGGCCGGCGGATCGCCTCGATCTGCGGCGAGCAGCTCAAGCGCGTCAGCCTCGAGCTCGGCGGCAAGTCGGCCGCGATCATCCTCGACGACGCCGACCTCGCGGCGACGGTCGAGGGCCTGAAGTTCGCGTCGCTGATGAACAACGGCCAGGCGTGCGTCGCGCAGACCCGCATCCTCGCGAGCCGCGACCGCTACGACGAGGTCGTCGACGCGGTCGCGGCGATGGTCGGCGGCGCTCAACGTCGGCGACCCGTCCGACGCCGCGACCGAGATCGGTCCGCTCGTCGCGAAGCGCCAGCAGGAGCGGGTCGAGAAGTACATCGCGCTCGGCCAGGAAGAAGGCGCCCAGGTCGTCGTCGGCGGCAACGGCCTGCCGAAGGGCATCGACCGCGGCTGGTACGTGCAGCCGACCGTGTTCGCCGACGCGACCAACGACATGCGCATCGCGCGCGAGGAGATCTTCGGGCCCGTGCTCACGGTGATCCCGTACGACGACGTCGACGACGCGGTGCGCATCGCCAACGACAGCGAGTACGGCCTCGCGGGTTCGGTGTGGACGCAGCGACGTCGACCAGGGGCTCGACATCGCCCGCCGCGTGCGCACCGGCACCTACGGCGTCAACCAGTACACGATGGACTTCGTCGCCCCGTTCGGCGGCTACAAGGGTTCCGGGCATCGGCCGCGAGTTCGGCAAGGAAGGCCTCGAGCACTACATCGAGCTGAAGTCGATCGTGCCGCCGGACGCGGGGGTCGCCGCCGCCGGCTGAGTGCGACGCCACAATCACGTCAGCCGGGCTTGTGATCTCAGCTGTGCACGCCCTGGTCGGTGTGTGACTCGTGCGTGCGGGGCTTCCAACATGCCATACAGCGGTTGACGCCTTCGCGGTGAACATATGCGTGGGGCGGCATCGGTCGTTCCGAGCCCGAGAGGGGCTCGATCTCGGTGATGCTTTCGATGTCCGCGAGTGGAAGGCGTATCTCTCCGCCGCTCACGGTCTTGATGATGAGCACTGGCTCGCTCCCTTGTCGACTTCGGGCCCGGTGTGATGAGCAGGATTGTTACCACCGATGGCGACGGCGTACCGTCCTGACGATGGGACTCGAGAACGTAGTGGTGTGCCCCCTCGCGCCCGAACGACTCGAACCATTCATCGGCAGGGAGCGCGCGGCCACGCTCGCCGCGACGGCAGATGCAGCGCGCGCGGTCTTGCACGATCGCACGGTGCTCAATGTGAACTCGACCGCGACGGGCGGTGGCGTCGCCGAGTTGCTGCAGACCCTCCTTGCATACGCGCAAGGTGCCGGAGTCGACGCGCGCTGGGCAGTCATCGAAGGTGATCCGGGTTTCTTCGCGATCACCAAGCGCATCCACAATCACCTGTACGGAACATCCGGCGACGGGGGCCCACTCGGCGAGGCCGAACACCGCGACTACCGGGCGACGCTCGAACGCAGCGCCGCGGACGTCGAGGCCGCCGCGCGCCCGGGCGACATCGTCGTGCTGCACGATCCGCAAACCGCGGGCCTCGTTCCGGCCGTACGGCGCGGCGGAGCTCGCGTCGTGTGGCGGTGTCATGTCGGGATCGACTCGCCGAACGCGTCGTCGGAGGTCGCGTGGAGCTTCCTTCGTCCCTATGTCGCCGACGTCGACGGCTACGTCTTTTCGTGCGAGCGTTTTGCGCCGAGCTGGGTTCCGCGTGATCGGCTGACGGTGATCCCACCGTCGATCGATCCGTTCGCGCCGAAGAACCAACCGATCGAGCACGAAGACGTGTTGCGCACGTTGCAGCGGGCCGGGGTGCTCGCGGGGAGCGGCCGCGAGCGAGGCGGCGCATTCACCCGTCGTGACGGCAGTCGAGGGCATGTCGAACGAGCGGTCGCGTTCGCGGCAAGCGTCGGACCGCCTCGGCCCGACGAGCCGATCGTGCTCCAGGCATCACGATGGGACGCGTTGAAGGACATGCCGGGCGTCATGCGTGGCTTCGTCGACGGGCTCGTCGACACCGGTGCGCACCTGATCCTCGCGGGTCCCGCGACCAGCGGCGTCGCCGACGACCCGGAGGCGGAGGATGTGCTCGCCGCGTGCGTCGCGCTCTGGAGCTCGCTGCCGCCGCACACGCGTGAACGGATCCATCTCGCTTGCGTGCCGATGATCGATGTCGACGAAGCCGCCACCATCGTGAACGCGCTGCAGCGTCATGCGACCGTCGTTGTGCAAAAGAGTCTGGCCGAGGGCTTCGGGCTCACCATCGTCGAAGCGATGTGGAAGAGCAGGCCCGTCGTGGGGAGCGCCGTCGGCGGGATTCTCGATCAGATCGTTTCGGGCGAGACCGGCTGGCTCCTCCACGATCCGAACGACCTCGCGAACTTCGTCGACGCCGTCGGTGGGCTGCTCTCGGATCGGGTGCGTGCCGACGAGATGGGCCGCAGCGGTGAGCAGCGAGCACGCGCGCACTTCCTTGCCGATCGCCATCTCCTGCAATGGGCCGAGTTGTTCACGACCGTCGCGGGTGGTTAGCACTACGGCGGCGTGAACTGCGGCAACCATTGCGAGGTCGACGCGAGGATGTCGTCGCGCAACGCGATCAGGGCTTGGTGGTCGAGGCGCCCCGCGTTCGGATCGGTGGCGAGCGCGTGCAGCACGAGATCCGGCTCTCCGCTCAGTGCCGCGTCGACCGTCAACTCCTGGCTCGCCGAGACGCGCCGCAGCCATTCGCCCAGCGCAGCCGGCGCGCACGCGCGGTCGCGCCCGCGGATGCCGTCGGCATCGACGATGCACATGCTCTCCACGACGACATCGTCGGGGAGCTGCGGGCACTGGCCCGCGTTCGGGATGTTCAGCGGCAACATGCACCGCGTACCCGTCATCAGGCTCTCGATCACGGGTGCGACCATCTCGGGAGAACGGTGGGGCGGGACCCTGTCGCTCGCGATCCGCTGCTCGAGCGCGGCGCGGTAGTCACGCTCGCGCCTGCGCCGCTCTTCGATCGTCACCATCCGCACGTTCCAGCGTTCGCCCCATCCGGACGCGTCGGTGATGAAACCCGGGAAGAACTCGGCGGTGTGGTCGGAGTCGGCGCCGGGCAATGCGCCGAATCGGCGCAGGATCTCGTAGTTGACCGCTTGTTGGCCGAGCACCGTCTGCTTCGTCCAGTGCGTGTCCTCGGCGCCCGGCGTACGCGCGGGTCCTCCCGTGCCGATCGGGAGATTCGACATCACGCGGTCGAGAAACGGCAGCGCTACGCCGGTGTCGGCGCGCCCGTCGGCGAGCGCGACGAGATCGTCGAGGCGTTCGCGACCTCCGACGCGTACCCCGGTGATCAACGGGAGGTGGTTGACGCCGGTCACCGTGACGTCGACGTCGAAGTAGCCGCACTCGAGCAGCTGGGAAAGGAAGAACATTGCGTTCGTGACCTCGTGGCACAGGCCGGCCGTGCGCACCGACGTCTCGCGGGTGACCGCGCGGCAGAGCGTCGTCATCGGATTGGTCACGTTGAGCAGCCACGCGTTCGGACATCGCGCTTCCATGTGCCGCGCCAGCGCGACCAAGACGGGGATGTTGCGCAGCGCCCGCGAGATTCCCGACGCGCCGACCGTGTCGCCGATCGGCACCGGCACCGCGTGCCGGCGGGCGACGTCGAGGTCGGCACCCATACTGTCGAACCCGCCGGTCGAGATGCACACGACGACGGAGTCGGCACCGTCGAACGCGAACGCCTCGTCGGTGGTCGTCTCGACGTTCCAACCCAGCCCGCGTACCTCGGCCACATGACGTGCATGCGCACCGGTCGCGACAAGTCGCCGCTCGTCGAGATCTTCGAGGGTGAGCGTCATCTCTGCCAAGCACGGCGTGTTCGCGAAGTCCTCGACGAGAATCGGCACCCACTGCGCACTGCCCCCGCCGACGATCGTGACCTTCGACGCGCTCATGTCTCGACGCGGTACGGGATCGAGGTCACCGCGGTTCGCTTGCGGAACAGGAGCCGAGCCTTGAGGATCAGCGCGCTCTGGTTGTGCAGCAGCTGGCCCCACCAGTGCTCGACGAACAACTCGGGGAGCACGACGGTCACGATCGAATCGGGCCGCCGGCCTCCGATCTCGTCGACGAAACTCAGTGTCGCTTCGGTGAACGCGCCCGACGGTGACATCACGATCTCGAGCGGCACCTCGATGTCACTCGCCATCCACTCCTTTTCGACGCGCTCGGCATCGGTTGCGTCGGTGACGACCGTCATCGCCAGCAGATCATGAGGATGGATCGACTCCGCGTACGCGATCGCGTCGAGCGCGCCGGCATGTATCTGCCTGATCAGCACGACGACCGTGTGGCGCCGCCGCGCGGGCCGGTAGTCGGGCGGCGCGGCGAGGGCGACCGAGACGCGTTCGTAGTGACGGTGAATGCCCTTGAACAGCAGCACGATCAGCGGGATCACCAAGATCGGGATCCACGCGCCGCTCGTGAATTTCGTGACCGCGACAATCAGGAGCACCAGCAGCGTCGCGATCGCGCCGACCGCGTTGAACGCGACGCTGCGCCGCCATCCGGCCTCGCGCAGCCGCACGTGATGACGCACCATGCCCCACTGCGAGAGAGTGAACGACGTGAACACGCCGATCGCGTACAGCGGGATGAGCGCGTTCGTGAGGCCGCGGAACGCGACGAGCAGGCCGGCGGCCGCGGCGGCCAGCAAAAAGATGCCGTTCGAGAACACCAGCCGGTCGCCGCGATTCGCGAGCTGACGCGGCAAGTAGCCGTCCTTCGCGATGATCGACGACAGGCTCGGGAAGCCGTTGTACGCCGTGTTCGCCGCGAGCGTGAGGATCGCGGCGGTTGCGAATTGCAGAAGGAGAAACACCGGTCCGTTGCCGAACACCGCGAGACCCATCTGCGCGATCGCCGTGCGGTCGTGGCTCGGATAGGGCGAGAGCCGGTGGGCCAGCACCGACACGGTGAAGAACAGCGTGCCGAGCAACACGCCCATCCACACGAGGGTCGTCGCCGCGTTCTTCGCCTCGGGCCGGCGGAACACGGGAACGCCGTTCGAGATCGCCTCGATGCCGGTCAACGCCACCGCTCCCGACGAGAATCCCTTGAGCAACAAGAACAGTCCGAGCGCGCCGCCGCTCTCCCGTGCGCCCTCGAACAGCTTCGGGTCGTACGGCACCGGGTGGATGTGTCCGAAGTATGAGCGTGTGAGGCCGTACACGATCAACGCGCTCAGCATGAACATGTAGACGTACGTCGGGATCGCGAAGAACTGGCCCGACTCCTTGACGCCGCGCATGTTCATCAAGGTGATCAACGCGATCAGCACGACGCCGACGAGGACGCGCTGATCCCGGAGCCGTTCGAACGCGGGGATCGATGTGATCGCGGCGACGCCGGCCGAGATCGATACCGCGACCGTGAGCACGTAGTCGACCATCAGCGACGCACCGGCGACGAGCGCCGCGAGCTCGCTGATGTTCTCCTTGCTCACCACATAGGCGCCGCCGCCGCTCGGGTAGGCGAAGATGACCTGCCGGTAGGACGCGATGACGATCGCGAGGAGGATCGCGACGACGATCGCGATCGGAACCAGCTTGCTGAGTCCGAGCGCGAGGCTCGACGCGCCGACCGCGGTGACGAACAGGATCTCCTCGGTTGCGTACGCGGTCGACGAGAGCGCGTCGGACGAGAACACGGCGAGCGCGATCGTCTTGGTGAGGCGCTGCTCCTCCATCTGGGTCGTCGCGAGGGGCCGGCCCACAAGCATCTGTTTCAGAAGTCCCAGCACTACTCGGCCCCCGGCGTCGTCGCCCCGGTGCAGCCTGGCATGCGCACGGCGTGCCGTGCCGGTATCACCGGCGATGCGTACGTCAGCATCGCGTCAGCTTTCGGGTGGAGGGTCGTCGGCGAGAAGACTGCGCGTTTCGGGCGGCACCGTCGCGAGCGCGCTCCCGAGCTGATCGGCGAGCGCGACGGCAACCACACGTTCGTCGAGCATGACGGCCCGGGCGGGATCGCCGATCAGTACCAAGCGCGCGACGGTGCATCCGCCCGCGAGGACGGGGAGTTGCAGTCCGTCCTCCGGCAACACGAAGCCACCCGCGATCCACCGGTGCTCACCGGCCTCGATCGTTCCCGCCCGTTCGAGCGAGGGGAGTGGCCAACGGAACGGCGCGAGCTCGAGCCAGATGTCGCGGAGCATGAGCAGTTGACTGATCTCGTGCTTGACGCTCCGCACGGTCTCGTCGATTGGCACACCGGTCGCGATCCGCTCCGCGACGCGCTGCACGCGCCCGATCGCGTCGGCGGCACGCGCCCGTGCGCGCTGCGACCGCGCGACCCCGGGCCGCGACCTCGCCGACGAGCAGGCCGACCGCGAGCATGAGAACCACGGTTTCGATGTCGTCGGCGCTCTCGATGCGCATCGACACGAACGGACGGCGTGAGGAAGAAGTCGAAAGAGAGCGTTGCGGTGATTGCGGCGACCGCTCCCGCCGCCCGGCCGCCGGCGATCGCGGCGAGGACGACGACGAGCACGAGGACGAGCGCGAGGTTCGCGTTGTCGATCTCGTCGCGGACCGGCACGAGCGAGACGGCGACGGCAACGGCCGCCAGGCCGCCCAACGCCACGCCGATCAGCCGGCGAACCTCACCCTCAACTCTTGGCATCGCACGGCCCCGGACGTCGCAGCATCTCGAACCATGATGACCGCACGCGACACGGCGCGAACAATGCGCCGCCGAGCCGCCCTGCGCAGCGCAAGCGCGTCTTCGGCCGGCGAGTCAGTGCCGATTGCTCGGCGCGATTGCTACGAGTCGATGGTGGTGTCGTCGGGCTGCGAACCGTTGTCGCTCGACACGCCGTTCTCGCCCGGCCCATCGATCACGACGGCGGGCTCAACTCCCGCGGGCTCGGCCGCCGCAGACTCTTCGCTCGGCGGCGACGTGAGCTGCATCTTGCGGACCGATTCGGCGGCCCGCTCGGCCTCGCGTGCGGCCGCGGCGCGCTCGTTCGGCGAGTCGCACAACTTCGTGGGCTCGCGCTTCGGCTTCTTTCGCGGCCGCGTTCGCCTGCTCGGCTTCGGCCCGTGCCGCCGTTGCCTTCGCGGCCGCTTCGTCGGCCTCGGCGCGGGCGGCCGTCTCGGCACGCTTCGCTTCCTCGAGCGTCACTTCGGCCTCGCGGGCGGCGACGAGGAACTCCTCGGCTCGCTGCACCGACGCCTCGTAGCCGTCGGCGGCCGATGCGGCGTCGCTCTCGCGTCGTTCGGCCTCGCTGATGTGCTCTCTCAGCTCGCGTGCGCGGCGCCTCGGCGGCTTCGCGCCGGGCCGCGACTTCGGCGAGCGCATCGTCCTCGGCCTGCGACAGCCTCTCTTCCGCATCTCGCTCGGCCTGTTCGAACTCGGCGAGCACGCGCGGCGCGCTCCTGCTCGAACTGTGAGCGGCGGAGCTTCGCGGCCGCGGCTTCGGCCTCCGTGAACTCATCCGCGGCCGTCGCGGACTCGAGGTCGGCGAGCTCGGTTTCGGCGAGGATCTCGACGAGCTCGTCCTCGGCAGCCTTCGCGGCGGCCGCGGCCCGCTCCGGCGGCGATGCGTGCCGCCTCGGCACGCTCGCGCGGCGTCGCGTTCCCGTTGCATACGCTCCTCGGCTGCCGCCGCCACGTCCTGCTCGTACCGGCGCGAGCGATCTTCCTTGCGGCGCGCCTCGGCTTGTTCGAACTCTGCGAGGCGGCGTTTGGCTTCCTCGGCTTCCCCGTTGCGGCGTGTGCTCGCAGCTGCGGCGGCGGCGACGCCGTCCTCGTGCAACCTGTCGCAGAGCGCGTTCTCTTCGTCGGCGATGCGCTGCACGACCGCCTGGGCTTCCGCGGCCTCGCCGCGCACGCGCTCGGCGGCGGAGTGCGCGGCCTGGGCCGATCGGCGCGCATGCACGAACAGCTCGCGGCGGCGCGCGAGCTCCTTCTCCGCGGCTTCGATCGGCGTTGCCGGCCGGCGGGGCGTGTCGTCGGTCATCCGCACGTACTTGCTGCGCGGCGCCGCGGCGGCGGGTTCCGGCGCCGGCTCGGGTTGCGGCTGCGGCTCGGGCTCGGGTTGCGCCTCCGGTTCGGGTGCGCTGTCCGAGCGCGCGGCCTTGCGCCGGAGGCGGCGCTGGCGGCGGCTTTCCTGGTTCGTGCCTTCGAGCTCGTCAGTCATCGACTCATCGGATTCCGACGTACGCGTCCGTGCCCGCTTCGACATCGCGACGGCCTTTCTCTTCCATGATCCGGCACATAAGTCTCGACTGTGGATCAAACGGCTGTCAAGGGATCTTTAGTGCAATCAGTATACAGGCTGGTGACGGCATTTTTCCATGCCGGCGGCCGTGCGGCCAGGGACGACCGCGACTACCAATCACTGCCAAGCCCGAGCCCCGAAGCCATGACGCCGACAAGCCGTGAACCGCGCGATGAGATCCGCCGCCGCGCGCCGCCCCACACGCACATGCCCGACATCCCGGAGGGTCTACCCATGCCGAAGCTTCGCGTGCACAACTTTGCGATGTCGATCGACGGATATGTCGCGGGACCGGACCAAAGCGTCGACAGTCCACTCGGCATCGACGGCACGCGACTGCACGAGTGGGTGTTCGAGACGCGCACCGGGCGCCGGCTGCAAGGCATGGACGGCGGCGAGACCGGAACCGACGACGATTTCGTCGCACTCGGCTTCGCAGGCATCGGTGCGACGATCATGGGCCGCAACATGTTCGGGCCGATTCGGGGCGCCTGGCCCGATGACGCGTGGAAGGGATGGTGGGGCGACAATCCGCCGTTCCACCATCCGGTGTTCGTGCTCACGCATCACGCGCGCGCACCGATCACGATGCAGGGAGGTACCACGTTTCACTTCGTGCGGGACGGCATCGGGGCTGCACTCGCCCGTGCCGCGTGATGCGGCCGGCGACGACGACATCCGGCTCGGCGGCGGTGCGGCAACGGTCCGCGAGTACCTGCGTGCCGGATTGATCGACGAGTTGCACCTTGCGATCGTGCCCGTGCTGTTGCGACGCGGCGAGCGTCTATTCGACGACCTCGACGGTGTTCCCGAGGGCTACGAGTGCGTGGAACTCGTCAGCTCACCGCGAGGGATCGCGCGACGTGCCGCGCGCTCGGCGGCGGTCGTGTCACGGATCGTCGGCGAACTGGTCGATGAACGCGCGTGACGCCGGGTAGGTGTTCGGTGACACCGCAACGACGATGGCCGTGACGCCGATCGCTTCGAGCGCCGCGAACGTGTCGCGGTGACGCTGCACGTCGTTCGGCGCGTTCGCGATCGTCGTGTCGGTGTAGGCCGTCACGATCTCGATCGACCGTGCGCGGTCGCCGGCGAGCTGCGCGAGGTCTGCGATCCGCGCGCCGAGGTCGTCGATCGACCCGAGAAACGGCGTGCGCGTCGTGGCCGAGATGTCGACCGTGCTCGTCAACGGCAACCATCCCTGCGCATTCTCCGCGACGCGCCGGATCGTCAGCTTGCTGTTACCGCCGATCCAGATCGGGATCGGTTGCTGCACCGGCTTCGGAAGCGCCGATCGCGTCACGCGCGTCGAAATGCATGCCGTGCACGCTGAACGGTTCGCCCGACCAATGCTTGGGGAGCGCGTCGAGTGCTTCTTCGAACAGCGCGTTGCGTTCCTCGAAGTCGACGCCGAGCGCGTGGAACTCGGCCTTCTGGTAGCCCGTACCGACGCCGAGCACGAAGCGTCCGTGCGAGAGGCGATCGACGGTCGCCGCGGTCTTCGCAAGGAGCAACGGGTTCCGGTACGGAAGAACCGCCAAGTATGTGAGGAGGCGCAGCCGCGTCGTGACCGCGGCGACGTGCGCGAGCGCGGCGAACGGGTCGAGCGTTTGGTGTCCGCCGCGCGTCGAGCCAGCGCGCGCCGGGTACGGGGTGCTCGGTGAACGCGAAGCCGTCCCAGCCCGCGTCCTCGGCCGCACGCGCGAGCTCGGCGACCGGGCCCGCGTCGAGCATGTCGCCGGCGGTGCCGTGCGTCTCGGGATATTGGTAGAGAAAGCGCACGGCCGCCGAGGCTACGAGACACCGCGAAGCACCTCGTACGATTGTCGGCGTGGAACGGAACCTCTTCGACGCCGAGCACGACGCGCTGCGCGCCAGCTTCCGCGCCTGGCTCGACAAGGAAGTGGTGCCGAGCTACCTCGAGTGGGAGCGCGCAGGACTCGTGCCCCACGACCTCTTCGTCGAGGCGGGCCGGCACGGCTTCCTCGGGATGGCGATCCCCGAGCAGTACGGCGGCGGCGGCGCCGAAGACTTCCGCTACAACCTCGTGATCGACGAGGAGGTGCAAGCGAGCCGGCGTGAGCGGCGCCGGGCCTCGGCATCTCGCTGCACAACGACATCTGCCTGCCGTACTTCCTGCGATACTGCACCGACGAGCAACGCGACCGCTGGCTCCCGGGCATCGCGTCGGGCGAGCTCGTGACCGCGATCGCGATGACCGAGCCCGGCATCGGCTCCGACCTCGCGGGCATGTCGACGACGGCGATGCGCGACGGTGACGTGTACGTCGTCAACGGCTCGAAGACGTTCATCACCAACGGCATCAACGCCGACCTCGTGATCACCGCGGTGAAGACCGACCCGGCGCTCGCGCACAAGGGCATGTCGCTGTTGATCCTCGAGCGCGGCATGCCCGGCTTCGAGCGCGGGCGCAACCTCGAGAAGCTCGGCCTGCACTCCCAGGACACCGCCGAGCTGTTCTTCGCCGACGTTGCGGTGCCGGTGACGAACCTCTTGGGAGAAGAGGGCAAGGGCTTCCTGCAGCTCGTGCACAACCTTCCGCAGGAACGCCTGTCGATCGCGATCGCCGGCGTCGCGGCCGCACGCGGCGCGCTCGACTTGACGTTGGAGTACGTGAAGGAGCGCACCGCGTTCGGTCAGCCGATCGGCTCGTTCCAGAACAGCCGGTTCGTGCTCGCCGAGCTCGCGACCGAGGTCGAGATCGCGCAGGCGTTCGTCGACAAGTGCGTGCGCGGCACTGAACGCCCGCATGCTGACCGCCGAAGAAGCGGCGATGGCGAAGTGGTGGTGCACCGAGTTGCAGAAACGAGTCGGTCGATCGCTGCCTGCAACTGCACGGCGGGTACGGATACATGCTCGAGTACCCGATCGCACGCGCGTACGTCGACGCGCGCATCACGACGATCTACGGCGGCACGACCGAGATCATGAAGGAGATCATCGGCCGCTCCCTCGGGCTCTGAACGCCGACCGTTCGGACACTTCGCCGCGCCCGCACCGCCGAGAACTGCCGAAACGGTCAGCGGACGGTGTCGAGGAACGTCACGACCGCTTCGTTGAACAGGTCGTTGCGGTCGCCGGCGACCATGTGACCGGCGCCGGTCACGTCGACCATCTGCGCGTGCGGCACCAGCTCGAGGAACTCGCGCGCGCCTTCCTCGCTGAGCAGGTCGCTGACGCGGCCGCGTACGAGCAACGTCGGGCAGCGTCAGGTTGCGCGCGGCGGCAACGAGTCGGGTCGGCTCGATCAGCGACGCGCGCGTCTCGTCGGGGCCACCCATGCGGCCGCCGATGAACTTCGGGTCCCAGTGCCAGTACCAGCGGCCGTCGTCGTGGCGGCGCAGGTTCTTCTGGAGTCCGGCCAGGTTCGACGGTCGGGGCCGGTGCGGGTTGTAGCGCTGGATCGCGTCCGCGACCTCGGCGAGCGACGCAAATCCGTCGTCCATGTGCTCGGCCATGAACGACCCGATGCGCTCGCGGCCTTCCTGTTCGGTGCGGGGCGCGACGTCGACGAGCACGAGCGCACGCGCGACCGCGACGTCCGGGTGTTCGCCGATCGCGGCGAGCGACGCGAGGCCGCCCAACGACGCGCCGACGAGCGCAGGCGGCTGGTCGAGGGCGCGCGGCGATCGCGAGCATGTCGCCCGAGAACGCGTCGAGCGTGTAGTCGCCGTCGGCCGCCCATTCACTGTCGCCGTGCCCGCGCAGATCGACCGCGTACGCGCGCCAGCCCTTGTCGGCCAGGGCGTGCAGCGTCGTGCCCCAGGAGTGGCGGGTCTGGCCGCCGCCGTGCAGCAACACGGCGGGTGGGTCGGCGGCGTCACCCGCAACGTCGGCCGCGAGCCGATTGCCGTCACGTCCTGCGAACTCGATCATCGGATCTGTCTAGTAGGTCGGCCTCGCTCGCCGCGATGGAACCGTTGCGCCCGGTTTCGGGCTACGCGCGTGCGGTACTCACCCTCCGATTCCGACCACGCGCGAGAGGAGCACCGCATGCCGCCCCGTGGAGTTCGCAAAGGCACCAAGCGAGCGCGTCAGTACGAGCACATCAAGTCGAGCGCGAAGAGGCGGGGCGCGTCGACGAGTCGCGCCGAGGAAGTTGCCGCCCGCACCGTGAACAAGGATCGTGCCCGTGCCGGCGAGTCGCGCACCCGCTCGAGCACGTCGATGCGCGGCAAGTCGCCGTCGGCCCGCGGCGGCCAACGCTCGGGCACGAACCGGCCCGAGGGCCGGACTCGCGAGCAGCTGTACGAGGAAGCGCGCCGCCTGAACGTGCCCGGCCGCTCGAGCATGAACAAGGCACAACTCCAGCGGGCGGTCGACCGCCGGAAGTAGCTCCCCGGCGTCGGCGCTGATATCCTACTTTGTCGATCGGCTCAGTAGGGAATAGGCGCGGCATGAACTGGGACATCGCGCTCGCCGGCTTGATCGTCGGAGGCGTCATCGGTTTGACGGGCATGGGCGGCGGCGCGCTGATGACGCCGATGCTCGTGATCTTCTTCCACGTCACGCCGTCGGCCGCGATCTCGTCCGACGTCGTCGCGTCGTTCGTGCTGAAGCCGGTCGGCGGTGGGGTGCACATCCGCCGCCGCACCGTGAACTGGACGTTGGTGCGCTGGCTGTCGATCGGCTCCGTGCCGGCCGCGTTCCTCGGCGCGTACGTGATCGACGAGGTCGCCGGCAAAGGGCTCGAGAGTCGCGTCAAGGAGATTCTCGGTGTCGTGCTGTTGATCGCGGCTGCCGGGATGCTCGTGAAGGTCATCGTGCAAGCGCGGCACGCGTCGAACGACACGATGATGGATCAACGGTTCGTGCGGCCCGTGCCGACGCTCCTGATCGGCGTGTTCGGCGGCTTCGTCGTCGGCATGACATCGGTCGGCAGCGGTTCGCTGATGATCGTGCTGCTGATGTTGTTGTATCCGATGTTGTCGTCGCGCGAGATGGTCGGCACCGACCTCGTGCAGGCGATCCCACTCGTGGGCGCCGCCGCACTCGGGCATCTCCTGTTCGGAAACTTCCAGCTCGACCTCACGACGTCGGTCCTCATCGGCGCGGTACCCGGGGTGTACGCCGGCGCGCGTATCTCGGCAGGGGCGAGCGACCACTACATCAGGCCGGCCCTGGTCGCCGTGCTCACGATCTCGGCGCTGAAGCTGCTCGACGCGTCGAACAGCGAGCTGCTCGCGGCGACGGTGTGTGCGGTGGCCGCGCTCGCAACGTACTTCATCGTCTACGCGCGGCGGACCGGGTCGCGAGTCGCGACGCCTCTTGCGAAATCGGTGACTTTCGACAACGGTCGCGTCTGACGCCGTCGACATCGTTCTCGTAGGCTCGGTGCGTGCACGAGCAACTCGCGTCGTGGCGCGCCCGTGGCCGCATGATTCCGAGCGACGTGGGTGAGGTCTTCGTCGTCGACATTCCTGCACACGTCGAGTCTGGGGACGACGACCCGATGCTCGTCTTGCACGGGTTCCCGTCGTGCTCGGCCGATTGGCGTCATGTCGCCGACCGGTTCGCGGCGCATCGCCGGGTTGTGCTGTTCGACTTCATCGGCTTCGGGCTGTCGGCGAAACCCGATCGCCGGTACTCGATCGAGTTGTGCGCCGACGTCGCCATACAGGTGGCTGCCGCTTGCGGGCTGGAACGCGTCGTGATGTGCACGCACGACATGGGCGACACCGTCGGCGGCGAGCTGTTGGCGCGCGATCTCGACGGTGCATCGCCGTTCGCGGTGTCGAAGCGAGTCTTGACCAACGGTTCGATCTACATCGAGCTCGCGCACCTCACGAATGGTCAGCAACTCCTGCTCTCACTCGACGACGCGCCTATCGACCTCATCGACGAAGGGGCCTTCACGAGGGGATTGGCCGAGACGTTCTCGAGCGCGCATCCGGCGAGCGCAGACGAGCTTGCGCTCCAGTGGACCGCGCTCGCGCACGGCGCGGGCGAGCGGCTGCTGGCCCGTACGATTCGCTACATCGAGGACCGCCGGGCGAAGGAATCGCGCTATACCGGCGCGATCGAACAGCATCCGTCGCCGCTCGGGGTCGTGTGGGGCATGCGCGACCCCGTCGCGGTCTCACCGATGCTCGACAAGCTGCTCGCCGCGCGTGCCGATACGACCGTCGAACGGCTGGGGGACGTCGGCCACTATCCGATGATCGAGGTGCCGGACGACTTCGCCGCTGCCGTCGAGACGATGCTCGCACCGTAACTGACCAGCAACCCGTGCAACGACGGGCGCTGGTGCCCGCGCGCCGATCCGGCCGCCATGCGCGGGTGGGCGCGCTGGTAGCTCACCCTCGGGGGTGACCCCGAACTCTCCCCATCACGGTTCGGATTAGCGTGCAGGAGAGCGAGCCGGAGTCCCGATCGACGCCGGCAATGTGCGATCGATGTTGGAAATCGATGTTGGAATGACGCCCGACCCGATTCGAGTCCTCGTCGTCGACGACGACGTACCGACACGCGTCGGCCTGCGCACGATTCTCGAAGCCGACGACGACATCACGGTCGTCGCCGAGAGCGCCGACGCCGAGGACGCGTTCAAGCAGTCGCAGGCGCTGCAGCCGGATGTCGTGTTGATGGACGTGCAGTTGCACGGCACCGACGGCATCACCGCGGCCGAGCGCATTCTGGGTGAGCGCGCGAGCGACGCGTCGAGGCCGCGCGTCGTCGTGCTCACGACGTTCGAGCTCGACGAGTACGCGTACAGGTCGCTCCAAGCCGGCGCGAGCGGCTTCTTGTTGAAGCGCACACGGGCCGAGGACATCGTCGAAGCGGTGCGCGCGGTTGCCGACGGTTCGGCACTTCCGTTCCCGCAACTGGCACGCCGCCTGATCGACCACTATTCGAGCAGCCGCCGATCGTCTGCGCCCGACGTGCTCACCGACCGCGAGTCGGAAGTGCTCGTGCAGATCGCGCACGGACTCTCGAATCAAGAGATCGCCGACGCGTTGCACATCCGACTCGACACCGTGAAGTCTCACGTGAAGCACGTGTTCTACAAGCTGGGCGTGCGTGACCGTGCCCAAGCGGTGATCGCCGCGTACGAGAGCGGGCTGGTGTCGCCCGGCGACGCGTAGCCCCCGCCGCCTTCACACTTGTTCGATGATCGGCAGCTCGGCCACGACCGAGAAGCCCCCGTCGGGAATCGGACCGGCCTCGATTTGCCCGCCGAGCACGGCCACGCGTTCTCGCATGCCGACCAGGCCGCGCCGCGTGCGCCCGTTCCGCACCGTCGGTCCGGTCCCGTCGTCGGAGACCTCGAGCACCAGTGAGCTCGGCGCGAACCGGATGTGCACGTGCGTGTGCGCGTCGGCCGAGTGCTTTGCCACGTTGGTGAGGGATTCCTGGATGATGCGATACGCCGAGCCGTCGAGCAAACGAGGGAGCGGCCGCGGCGTTCCCTCGACGTCGTAGTCGACGAGCATCCCCGCTTGCACGAGTCGCCGCACGAGCTCCTCGAGATCTGCGAGACCCTTGAGGGGGATGAAGTCGGGCGAGCGGTCGGTGAGGCCGAGCGCGGCGTCGAGGTCGCGGAATGCGTCGCGCCCGACGTCCTCGATAGTCGCGAGGAGTTCCTTTGCTTTGAGTGTGTCGCGGTCGAGCACGCGTCGCGCGGCTGCGCCCGACAAGATGATCACGTTCAACGCGTGGCCGACGATGTCGTGCGTCTCGCGCGCGATGCGCTGTCGCTCCGTCGCTGCCGCTTGTAGCGCCGCGACCTCGGCGCGTACGCGCTCGGCCTCGGCGCGGCGAGAGACGCGCTCGGCACGTGTGCGCTCGGCGACCTCTACTGCGAGGACGAACCCGGCGAGCAGCGTCACCGCGATGAACAGTTGCGTGTGGATCAGCGCGTCGTCGGCGCTCTGCACGCGTAGGAGCGCGCTCGCGTGCCCGGACGCCACGACCCAGCTCGCGCTGAATCCCACTGCGAAGCCGGAGACGCCGACGCCGAGTGGGCCGCCGCGCAACGCCGCGAGCATGAGAATCGGCAGCACGGCATAGGCGAACGATTCGTTGATCGCCAACGCCGGGAGCAGGATGACGGCGAGCGCGAGGACCGCGTAGGCCGCGATCTCCGGCAGCGACGCGGGGGCCTCGTACAACTGCCGACGCGTCCACGCGAGGATCGGGGTCGCGACGACGAGCACGCCGATTGCGTCGCCGAGCCACCACTTCAACGGCGTCGCCGGGATACTGCCCGTCCCCGCGATCGACGCCACCGCGCCACCGAGGACGCCGCCGACGAACGGACCCGCGACGACCGCGCAACACACGTACACCACAAGGTAGCTGCGCGGAGTGATGCGCCGATTCCGTGTGCGCGCCGAGCGCGAGGCTGGCGCCGACGACGGGCTCGACGACGTTCGCGAGCGCGAACCCAAGGGCCATGAACACGGTTTGTTCGTGCACGAGGTCGACCGAGAGCTCCGCGATCGCAATCGCCGCCAACCACAGCGGCCACGTGCGACGCGGCGTCAACAGGAGCATCGCGAGCGTGAGGCCGGCGGGCGGGAAGAACGCCGCGCCGGACTCGGGCGAGTTGAAGTACCAGAACGTCAGCATCGCGCCCGCGGCGTAGAGGCAGCCGAGCAGGGAAGCCAATGCCAGCTTGCGCGCCGCGGTCATCGTCCTCCCTCGAGACGCGGCCGGGGCCGCAACCCGCAGTCGAAGCTGCGCCGAACGCTATCCGCTGGGCGTTGCGTGGAGAAAAGGCCGTCGCCGTTGCCCCACGAAACGCCGCCTCAGCCGGTCACCTTCGCCGCGCGGCGACGCACACGCTTGCCGTAGAGCGCTCGTACCTTCGGTCCGAGGCGGTGACGCAGCGTACGCAGGAAGGCGACGGAGTCGACGGTCTTGTACAGGCGGTAGTACAGGTTCGGTGAGACGCGCGGCATCATCGGATCGCGCCGCGCGCGCAGCAGCACGAACAGCCCGTGCGGCGGCAGACCGGCGCCGGCGTAGCGGTCGATGTTCTCGAACCACTGGCGGCTGAACCGCGCCTCGGTCTGCGGCCGTACGAGCGCGGCGCGCCGGTCGGTGTCGTATGCGGAGAACGCCGCGTCGATCGTGGGTTGCTGCTGCAACTCCCGGGCGAGCGAGATTGCGTCTTCGAACGCGAGCCGCATCCCGGAGCCGATCGAGAAATGCGTGGTGTGCGCGGCGTCGCCCATCAGCACGACGTTGCCGGAGTACCAGTGTTCGTTGGTGACCGTGCGGAAGTTGAGCCAGGAGAGTGTGTCGTCTTCGCGCCCAGGGCTGCTCATCAACGATTCGCCTTTGAGCTGGTCGGCGAACACTTGCTCGAGCACGCGCAGGTTCTCGCACGCGGAGCCGGTATCGAGCCCGAGACCTTTCCAGGTTTCCGGTGTGCACTCGATGATGCACGTGCTGGTGAGGTCGTCGAATGCGTACGCGTGGAACCAGATCCAGCCCGCGTCGGTGTGTACGAGGCCGAACGTGAACCTGTCGAACACACGCGTGGTGCCGAGCCACACGTACTTGTTCGTGCCCGCGACGACCTCGGTGCCGTAGTGCGCGTGCTCCGCTTGTCGCAGGGTGCTGTTCACGCCCTCGCACGCGACGATCACGTCGGCTTCGCCGACATCGGCGGTGCTCCCGATGTCGCTGTCGAACCGCACGTCGACGCCGAGTGCAGTCGCGCGCTCGGTCAGGATGTCGAGCACGGTCGCGCGCGCGATGCCGTAGCCACCGCCTTCGTGGTCGACTCGCTCACCGTCGAGATCGAGCACTTGGCCGCGCCAGCGGAACGCCGCGCCGGCGATGCGCTCGGCCGTGATCGGGTCGGTGTCGTGCAATGCCGCGAGCAGATCGTCCCAGAAGACGACACCCCAGCCGCCCTTGTGGCCCGGCGAGCGCCGCTCGTGCACGGCGACGTCGTTGCTCGCGTCGAACTGCTTCACCAGTATCGAGAAGTACAAGCCCGCGGGCCCACCGCCCACGCACGCGAACCGCATCCCAGCCCCTCTCTCCCGCTACGGAGTATTGCTGTGAAAAGCGGAAGAGTCACAGCCATTCACGCAGCACTTTCCGACGGTCGACCGACGATTTGCAGTCCCGTGGTTCGCGCTTCGGGCAATCTGCGCGAGCGTGCCCCCCGCCGATGCGCCAGACTGCGGTCAGGTCGTGCGGCGAGAGCGAGGCGATGTGCGCATGGTGACGATCCGCCGGAGGCGGCGACGGCGTGTGCTCGCGGGCGTGATCCTCGGCGTTGCCGCCATGTTGGCGACGAGCACCGCGGCGGCCGCCGCACCGTGCATCCGTACACGGGGCGCGCTCGAGTTCCTCTCGCCCGCGCCGCACACGCTCGTCGGACCCCACGATGAAGTCGTGCGCGTGCAGATCGCGCTGCACGATGTCGACCCCGCGCACCTTCGCGTCACGGTGCAGCGCGACGACCGACATGACGCGCGACGACGCGATGTCACCGGCGCGTTCACGATCGCGACGGTGAATGGGGTGCCGTCGGCGATCGGTGCGCTCGCGGTCTCCGGCCTTCCCGAAGGCATCGCACGCGTGACGGCGCGGGCCGACCGCGCGTACGCGTCGACGACGATCGACGTCGAACCCGCGCTCGAGCTCGCCGACGGCAACCGGTGCGACTTCTTGATGCCGGACCGCTGCCTGCTGCCGCTTCCCAATGACTTCTATACGGTCGCCGACCACAAGTCGCCGACGGGTCGTCGTGTGCACTTCGACGCGCGATCGCTCCCCGCCAACGTGGGCGGCGTGCACATCGACCCGACCGAGTGGAACCGCAACGACGGGTTCAGCCCCGGCCAACCGATCATGCTGTCGTTCCCGGGCATCGACTTGGCGAAGAGCGGCGCGGCGCCGATCACCGACGTCGGCCGCTCGCTGCGGCGGGACGCACCGATCGTGATCATCGACACCCAGACGGGCCGGCGGTGGCCGTACTTCGCCGAGACCGATGTCGAAGCGCCCGACGACGCGTCACGCACGCTGATCATCCGGCCCGCGGTGAACTTCCTCGAAGGGCACCGCTATGTGATCGGGCTGCGGAATGTGAAGAACCACGCCGGCAACGTGATCGCACCCAGCCGCGCGTTCACGATCTACCGCGATCACATCCCGACGTTCAGCCCGCTGGTCGAGCAGCGCCGGCCCGCGATGGAGCGCGTGCTGTCGACGCTGGCGCACGCGGGCATCGAACGTCATGCGCTGACGCTCGCGTGGGACTTCACGGTCGCCAGCGCGAACGGCATCGCAGGCCGCATGCTGCACATCCGAAACGACGCGTTTGCCGCGCTCGGCGACACGGCGCCCGCGTTCACCGTCGATACGATCGAGAACAACGTCAATGCGCGCGAGTTGCGGCGGATCACCGGCACGTTCCAAGTGCCGCTGTATCTCGACAGCAACGGGGTGCCGGGCTCCAAGTTCGTCTACGGCGCGAACGGCTTGCCGCGACGCCAGCCGCACGACTTCACCGCGCAGTACCAATGCGTGATCCCGCCGTCGGCCGCGGGCACGCCGGCGCGCGTGTCGCTGTACGGGCACGGCTTGCTCGGGAGCTTCGACGAGGTGAACTCGTCGATCGTCCTCGACATGGCGGTTGCGCACAACACCGCGTACTGCGGCTCGAACTTCATCGGGCTCGCGGAGGATGATGTCGGCAACGCGGTCGCGGTCTTGCAAGACCTGTCGAGGTTCGAGAGCATTCCCGACCGATCACAGCAAGGCTTCTTGAACTTCTTGTTCCTCGGCCGGTTGATGATCCATCCCGACGGCTTCGTCGCGAATCCTGCGTTCCGGCAGAACGGCCGACCACTGATCGACACGTCGGCGCTGTTCTACGACGGCAACAGTGAGGGCGCGATCTTCGGCGGTGCATTGACGGCAGTCGCGCAGGACTTCACGCGCTCGGTGCTCGCCGAGGCCGGAATGAACTACTCGCTCTTGCTCCAGCGCAGCGTCGACTTCGACACCTACAAGCTGATCTTCGCGCCGGCCTATCCCGACGAGTACGACCGGCTCGTTGCCAGCGGTCTGATCGAGATGCTGTGGGACCGGTCGGAGACCGACGGGTACGCGCAACATCTCGCGCACGATCCGTACCCGGACACGCCGAACCACACGATCCTGTTGCTCGGCGCGGTCGGCGACCATCAGGTCGCGCAGGTGAGCCTCGAGATCGAGGCGCGCACGATCGGCGCTCGCGTGCATCGTCCGTTCGTCGCGCCGGGTCGCACGCTCGATGTCGAACCTGCGTGGGGATTGCGCACGATCCCGCACTTTCCGTACCGCGGTACTTCGTACTTCTTGTGGGACACCGGTTCGCCGCTGTCGCCGACGACCAACAGCCCACCCCGCGAGGGGCACGATCCCCACGACGACACGCCGCGCCAACCCGCGGTGCTCGATCTCAAGGACGCGTTCTGGCACGGCAGCGTTCTCGACGTGTGCAATGGGGGCCCGTGCGTGGGCGTGCCGTACTAGCCAATGCGGGTTACGCGGGTTCGGCGGCGGCGGTCGCGACGGGGATGACGTCCGCGCGTGTCAATGCGTCGACGATGAACTCCTGCACCGGGCGCGAGAAGAAGAACCCGATGTGGCTGCCGCGGAACCAGCTGATCTCGGGCTGCTCCCACTGCGTCCAGAGCTCGTGCACCTGATGTTGCGGATGTACGAGCCGGTCGGCGAGCCCCGCGTAGATGAAGCGGCGCGCCGAGCGGGACGCGCGGCGGGATCGCGAGCGGTGACACGACACGCAACGCCTGTCGCGCCATGTCGCTGATGCGGTCGTAGCCGGGACGCTCCTTGAAGCGACGCGAGCCGTGGCGGTCCATCAGGTCGGCGAAGTCGATCGCAGGGACACCGGCGATCACGCACGCGAGGTCGTCGTCGAGGCCGGCGACGAGCGCGGTCGTGTACCCACCGAGCGACAAGCCGTGCAACGCGATCGGCGCGCCGCGGCATCGCGGTCGCGGATCCACGCGATCACGCTCCGGATGTCCCATACCGACTGCGCGATCGCGTGCACGTTGTCGAGCATGTCGTCGCCGGGCCAGCCGATGCCGATCGGCGCACCGGCGCGGCGCGGACCGTGACGCGCTTGGATCGGGAGCGCGACGTTGAGCCCGAGCTCGCGGTGCAGCCAGTGCGCACGGAACACGCGCAAGTCGGCGAGCGCCTGGCCCATGCCCGCCCCGTGCACGCACACGATCCACGGCCGCGGCTCGGCGTGGCGCAACACCCACGCGTACGCGGTCGCGTTCGGTTCGTCGGCGAGCCATCGATCGCGGCCCGGGCTCGGACGGCGTGCGGCTCGTAACCGCTGCTGAACGACAAGATCTCGAAGTCGGCGCCCGGGCCACGGGCGCGGCGCAGCACGCGGGTCGTACGGCGCGGACGGTGTGCGGTGATACGACGCGGGGTCGGCGAGCCAGCCCATCCGTTCGTACAACGCAACGGCCTGCGCCACTTCTTCTTCGACGCGCGCCATCTCACGCGGCGTCACGAGGGCGGTGACGGAGCCGGATCACGGTGAGCACGAGCTCGTCGACGAACGCCTGGCCGGCGAGCGCGAGGTCGGGCTTGATCCGCGGGACCGCGCTCGCGCGCACGGCGCTCGCGGCCGTTCGACGCGGTGGCCACGCCGTCTGCACGTACCACGCGGCCGTGCCGCGCGAATGGCGACGCGAGCTCGGCCCATATCGGATGGGTCGCGACCCTGCGGGTCACGGCCCACGCGCGCCGCGGGCTACCCAACGGGCACGTCCCGTCCTGCACCGCGTGTACTCGCTGCGGATCGCGGCCACGACCTCCCACAGATCGGGCACGACGTCGGGGCAGCTGAGCAAGCCGAAGCCGATGGTGTCGCGCGCGCTCACCACCGTGAGATTGATCGCGGGCCCGTGGAAGATCGGGCCGAACGGGTGCACCGCGATCAGCCGCGCGCCGCCGAAGTACAAGGTGATCGGCGGGCCGGGCACGTTGGAGACCACGGCGTTGCAGAGCGCGGGCATGCGCGCAAGCAGCTTGCGGTCGATCAGCAGGCTCGCGCCCAGCGAGAAGACGGCCGGCGCGAACACCTCGGTCCATTCGATCAGCGTCGTGCCGCCGATCGCCTCGTGCATCTCGCGCGCGCCGGTCGCGTGCTCGTGCACGCGCGTGCAACCGCTCGATGGGATCGGCGATGTCGGTGCCCAGCGTCACGAACATCGCCGACAACATGTTGCCGCCGAGGTCGCCGTCGGCGCGCAGCGACACCGGCACGCTCGCAACGAGCGGCGACTCGCGGAGCTCGTCGCGCGCGCTGCAGATAGCTGCGGACCGCACCGCCGAAGATCGACAGCACGACGTCGTTGATCTTGACGTCGTTGTCCTTCGCGATGCGCTTCACGCCGTCGAACGGTACCGAGGTGTAGGCGACGTTTCGGCGATTGGTGATCTCGCCGCTCCACGGCACGCGCGGAGCGGGCAACACCGACGGCGTACGTGGGCGACGCGGGAGCACGATTCGTGTCGCCGCGCGTGTGAAGCCCGAGATCGTGCGGCCGAGCACGGGCGGGCACGCGCGCGTAGCTCTGCGCCAGGTGCGGAATCGCCCGCGCCGACAACTCGCGGCCGCTCGGCACTCGATCCGCTTCGAATGGCTCGGGTGCGTCGAGCTGGGGGATCTCGGGCTCGAGCGAGAACAGCGACGCCATGAAAGCCATACCGGCGCTGCCGTCCATCAACGTGTGGTGCACCTTGGCGACGATCGCGATCTCGCCGCCCGCGACCTTCTCGACGACGAACATCTGCCACAGCGGGAGCTTGCGGTCGAGCGGATGCTCGGCCAGGCGCGAGGTGAAGTCGGCCAGCTCCCTCGGCCCGCCCGGGCGCGGGCAGCGCGGCCCGCTGCACGTGATGATCGATGTTGACGTCGCCGAGCTCGGCCCACACCGGCGGTGCCAGATGCAACGGGGTCTCGACGAGCCGGTACCGCAGCGGCGGCACGAGCGCGAGCCGCGATGCGATGAAGTCGCGCAGCTTCTCGAAGCGTGTACCCGCCCGGCACGGTCGCCGGGTCGAGCCGGAGGATCGCCATCATGTGGAACGGCGCCACCCGCGTCTCTGCCGCGAGAAGTGCACCGTCGAGCCCGCTCAATCGCTTCACGCCACCTTCATCCTTCGTTCGGCATCCTTCGTTCGGCATCCTTCGTTCGGCATCCTTCGTTCGGCATCCTTCGTTCGGCATCCTTCGTTCGGCATCCTTCGTTCGGCATCCTTCGTTCGGCATCCTTCGTTCGGCATCCTTCGTTCGGCATCCTTCGTTCGGCATCCTTCGTTCGGCATCCTTCGTTCGGCATCCTTCGTTCGGCATCCTTCGTTCGGCATCCTTCGTTCGGCATCCCTCGCTCGGCATCCCTCGCTCGGCATCCCTCGCTCGGCGCCCGTCGCTCGGCGCCCTTCGTTCGGCACCCCTTCGCCCGGCACTTTCTCTTGGCGCCGCGCCCGGCACCGGGTGTGGCCATGAAAGATCTATCTTCCCCACGACCGCAGTCCGCTACTCATCGCCGGCACCGCGTCGGCGGGCACACGACTCGGGCCGGAACACGCTCCGGCCGGCCTGGCATGATGCGCGGATGACCGACCAGCCCTGGCAGGGCGATGCCTGCTCGCTCGTCGACGCGTTCCGCCGCGGCGAGCGGACGCCGCGTCGAAGAGCTCGACGCGACGCTCGCTGCCGTCGAGCACAGCGACCTGAACGTGTTCACGTTCGTCGACGCCGGAGCGGGCACGTGCGGCCGCCGCCCGCGCCGACGTCGCTCGGCCGTTCGGCGGCGTGCCGGTCGGCATCAAGGAGCTCGACTTCGTCACCGGCTGGCCCGCGACCGAGGCGTCGTTGGTGTTCAAAGATCGCGTGTCGACATACACCGCGACGATGGTCGGTCGGCTGTCGGACAGGGGCGGCGCGACACCGGTCGGGCTGACCGCCGCGAGCGAGTTCGGCGGGCTGAATGTGAGTGTGACCAAGCTCAACGGCGTCACGCACAACCCATGGCAGCACGGCCGATCCGCGGGTGGCTCGTCGGGCGGCAGCGCCGCGGCCGTCGCGGGAGGCCTGGTCACGATCGCGACCGGCGGCGATGGTGGCGGCTCGATCCGAATTCCCGCCGGCTACACCGGCCTCGTCGGCATGAAGGGCACGTACGGCCGGATCCCCCGCGGCCCGAACACGTTCTTCCGGCCCGGCACGGTCGTGCTGGGCTGTCTCGCCCGCTCGGTGCGCGACGTCGCGCGCTACTTCGACGTGTGCAACGGATTCGACACGCACGACCCGACGAGCCTGCCGCCGCGCGAAGGCTGGGAAGCCGCGCTCGGCAGCTCCGACCTGCGCGGCCGGCGTGTCGCGGTCGTCCCCGCGCTCGCCGACGTCACGCTCGAGCCCGGGGTGCAAGCGCGCATTCGCGAGCACGCGTCCGCGTTGATCGCGGCCACAGGCATGGTCGAGGTCGATCTGACGATCGACCTCCCGAACCTCGCGGCGCAGTGGATGATGGGCAACCTCGCGACGTTGCTCACGGAGCTCGGCGACCGCTGGCCTGCGTGCGCGGATGACTTGACCGACGAGGTGTCGGGCGGCCTCTACATGTCGCAGTCGATGTACAACTTGCACACCGCCGCCGTCGCCGAAGGGCAACGCGTGCGCGCCTACGAAGCGATGGCCGACGCGTTCGACGCCGTCGACTTCATCATCGCGGCGACGAATCCCGGTCCCGCGTTTGCGGCCGACGCCGCGATGAGCTCCGAAGCCGACAGCTTCATGACGTGGGCGAAGTCGAGCATCGTCGCGCGCAAGGCCTTCCGGGCGATCATGGCCGGCGTCCGCGTCGCCGGTGGCGTGTTCCCCCGCTTGCCGTCGTCGATCCTCGATATCGGCTCGGCGCGGTTCCCCGAGTTGGTGCGCATGGGCGCGCTGACGATCATCTCGAACATCTACGGCAACCCTGCGGTGTCGATCCCGGCCGGGTCGGTCGACGGCTTGCCGATCGGCATGCAGGTGCTCGCCCGCCACCACGCCGACGAGTTGCTCTTCGACGTCGCATTGGCGGCCGAGCAAGCACTGCCGTGGCCGCTGGTCGCGCCGCCACCGGTCTCGAGGGAGGTCTCCGCATGAAGGCAGGCACCAGGGGCGAGGTCACCGAGCACATCGATGCCGCGCCCGAGAAGATCTACGAGCTGGTTTCCGACGTGCGCCGCATGGGCGAGTGGAGTCCCGAGTGCATGCGCGGCGAATGGCTCGACGGCGCGACCGGTCCCGCGGCCGGCGCACGCTTCAAAGGCTCGAACAAGCGCGGGCCGTTCCGCTGGTCGACGAAGCCGAAGGTCGTCACCGCCGACGGGCACGAGTTCGCGTTCGTGGTCACGCACAGGGGCCGTGACATGACGAAATGGTCGTACCAGTTCGCGCCCGCGGCCCGCGGGTAGCGGCAGCGTCGTGACCGAGTCGTTCGAGATCCTCGCCGACATCCCGTGGTACTTCACGCTCAGCGAACGGATGATGGGCGTGAAGGACCGCAAGGCCGATCTCGAGGCCGGCATGCGCGCCACGCTGCGGCAACTGAAGTCCGCCGCCGAAGCCGGCGCGTAGACACACGCGGTGACACACGACGAGTGGGTTGGTGACCCGATCGAGATCCTCGACGCGACCGTCGCGGGTCTCGGCGGGGAAAGACGTGCGGGCCAACAAGCGCTCACGGCGGCGGTCGCGGACGCGATGCGCGAAGGTCATCACCTGCTCGCAGAGGCACCGACCGGGTCGGGCAAGAGCCTGGCGTATCTCGCGCCCGCGATCGCGTCGGGAATGCGCGTGATCGTCGCGACGTCGACGATCGCGTTGCAGAGCCAGCTGATCGACAAGGACCTGCCGACGCTGCAGCAATTCTCGCCGCTGCCGTTCACGTACGGTTTGTTGAAAGGCCGCGCGAACTACCTCTGCCGCGGCCAAGCTGCGTACCGCGGCCGGGCCGGACGCGCTGTTCGAACAACCGGTCGGTGCGAGCTTCGCGAAGCATCTCGCGACCTTGCAGGACTTCGCGCGGCGTCCTCGACGGGCGATCGCGCGACCTTGCCGCGACGCGATACCGCAGGCGTCGTGGGCGGCGGTGAGCTGCACGAGCACCGAGTGCCCCGGCGCCACGGAGTGCGCGGACGGCGACGTCGTGCTTCGCGGAGCACGCGAAGGCGGCCGCACGCGAGGTGCGGATCCTCGTCGTCAACCATGCGCTCTATTGCGCGCACCTCTCGGCCGGTAACACCGTGCTGCCCGACCACGACGTGCTGGTGCTCGACGAAGCGCACGCGTTCGCCGACAACGCGACGAACGCCTTCGCGGCCGACCTCAACGCCGAAGGGCTGGCGCGTCTCGGCGGCATGCTCGCGCACGCCGGCGTCGACCAGGGCACCGTCGAGCGGTTCACCCGCGCCGCGAAGCGCGCTCGGCACTCTCATCGACGAGCGCGACGGCGGCATCGACGTCGCGAGCGACACGACGCCTCGTCGACACGCTGACCGCGGCCGCCGAGAGCCTCGCGACCGCGCAAGCGCACGTCGACCGCGGCCGTGGCGATCACGCCAAGCGCGTCGTTCGCCTCGTGCACAACCGGCTCACCGTGCTGCGCCGGTTGGCCGCGCCCGGCGACGACGATGTGGTCTGGGTCGAGACGGTCGGGCGATCGGCGCGCCGGCTGCGCGTCGCCCCGATCGCGGCCGGTCCGGTGATCGGCCGCATGCTGCTCGATCGCGCGACCGGTCGTCGCGGTGTCGGCAACGCTCGGCGGACAGGCGCCGTTCGACCAGCTCGCGCGCCAGATCGGCCTCGAACCCGACGAACCGCCGGGCGCATGGGCGAACGAAGCCGGCGAGGACGGCGATCGCGATCGCGGCGCCGGAGCCGGGCGAGGATACGTCGCGCGGGCCACGACGTCGTCGTTCGACTGGCGGGAGCAGGGATTGCTCTACGTCGCGCGCGACCTGCCCGCACCACCCGGCGCGGCATGGGCGGAGAGCGCCGGTCACCGCGTGCGCACGCTCGTCGATGCGGCCGGTGGGCGCGCGCTCGTGCTGTGCACCTCGCACGCGAACGTCAAGCGGTTCTCGGAGATGCTCCGCGAGCGGCACGTCGCACACCGTGCTGACACAAGGCGATTCCGACACGGGCCGGCTGATGCGGTCGTTCGTCGACGACGAGACGTCGGTGCTCGTCGGCACACGGTCGTTCTGGGCCGGCATCGACGCGCCCGGCGTGTCGTGCGTGCTCGTCGTGATCGACAAGTTGCCGTTCCCGGCGCCCGACGAACCGCTGCACGCGGCCCGCCGCTCGCGCGCCGAGCAGGTGGGCCTGAACCCGTTCGCCGACCGTCGACATCCCGGCCGCCGCGCTCGTGCTCGCGCAGGGCGCCGGCCGTCTCCTGCGCCGCCGCAGCGATCGCGGCGTGGTCGCGGTGCTCGACCCGCGCCTCGCCACACGCGACTACCGCCGGGCGCTGCTCGCCGCGCTCCCGCCCTTCAAGCGCAGCATCACGCTCGACGAGGCCTGCGACTACCTTGCCGTGTGCCGTGCGCAACCCGCCGACGCGCCGGTACGGCCCTGACCGCGCGATCCGGCTCGCCCTGAGAATGCGTTCCTCGTCGCGCCCGAGGCCCGCAACCGGCTCTGGGGCGATCGCCCATCGGGCGCTACGGCGCGGCGCGCGCCCGGCGAGGGGGCAGATCGGACGTGATCACCGAGTACAACAGCCGCGTCGGCTGACCCCGCGGCGTGCGACTGGGGCAGGCGTGTGTGGGGTGTCGTAGACGCACCCTCACACACGCCTGCCGAGTCGGGGTAGGTGCACGGCGTAGGTGTCACACCCGGTTGCCACAATCGGCGCATGGCGATGACTGCAATCAAGGTCCGGCACCTCTCGGTCGTGCGGGCCGAGCCGGTGTACACCGGCGATCACCGGGAACCGGAACCGCCCGCGCTCGACGAGCCGCAGTTCTGGCGCCCGCCGATCCCGCCCGAACCGGAGGCGCACGAGCGGTGGGTCGCGTGCGAACGGCCCGATGCGCGGCTGCGCTACGGCGCGTATCTGTGCGACTGCGCGACCTGTTGGGCGGTGCTGGCGCGCATGGTCCGCGAGCACCGGCGTCCGGGCCTCACGGTCATCGTGGTCACCGAAGCCGACCGTATCGTCACGAGCGCGCGCGAGCTGCTGACACAACATGAGTTGGGCGACGGCTACCAGGGCCTGTTGTGGGTGACGAACGACCGCGTCCGTCATGTGTACGTCGGCAAGGGCGCGACCCACGAGACGTCGTCGGAGGGCCAGCACCACTGGAGGGTCCGCGCCGCGCGGGAGGGCAGGTATCCGCCGCGGCCGCGCCTCGAACGCGACGACGCAGCCGTGTCGCGCCATCCGGCGTCGACCGCGCCCACCGTCGAGCTGTCGCTGCGGCTGCCACGCTCGTTGGATCGGCGCGCCGCGGGAGGTCGCGGCCGCCGCCGGGCTCGATCTCGAGACGTGGATCGTCGAAGCGCTGCACGCGTCGACCGACGACGACGAGGACGACTCGGAGGTCTGACCCACGGCGACGGCTCCCGTGTCGCGTGCTGAGAATGCACTGGTTCTTGCCGACCGGCGGCGATGCGCGCGACGTGCTGCCCGGCGCCGAGCGCCTCGTCGTGTCTCCGAACGTGTGGGCGGGGACCGGGCTCGGGCGCGGGGGAGTTGGCACGGCGCTCGTCGGTTCCTACGACGAGGTCGCCGATCGCATCGCCGAGTACCACGCGCTGGGCTTCGGCGTCTGCTTCGGCCCAGCTGCTCGCGCAGGGACGCGCCGGCCGCGTCGAGCGATCGCACGCGGGATGGGGTATCGGCGTGCACGACTACACCGTGCTGGAACGGCTTCCGTGCACGGAGCCCGCGCTCGAACGCGTCGCGTTGATCGCGAGTCACCAGGACCAAGTCGTCGACGTGCCGCACGACGTGCCGCACGACGCGCGCGTCATCGCGACGAGCGCCCACTGCCGGGTCGCGGGGCTCGCAGTAGGGGAGCGGGCGTGGACATTGCAAGGTCATCCCGAGTTCGTGCCCGCGCTCGCCGATCACCTGCTCGCGGGCCGCGTCGAGCTGATCGGCGCCGAGCGCGTCGCGCGCGCCCGCGCCACGCCGACCCGGCCGCTCGATCGTGCGACGGTCGGGCGATGGATCGCGCGTTTCTTCGCGCGTGACCGCGACGGCTAGAACATCGGGATGGACCGAACGCTGCGCTTCGCGATCATCGGCGCGGGAATGGCCGGCATCCTCAGCGCGGTCAAGCTCCGGGAAGCGGGCTACCGCGAGTTCACGCTGTTCGAGAAGGGCGATCGCGTCGGCGGCACGTGGCGCGAGAACACGTACCCCGGCTTGTCGTGCGACGTGCCGTCGCACCTCTACTCGTACTCGTTCGCACTGACGCCCGACTGGAGCCGCCGCTATTCACCCGGGCCGGAGATCCAGGCGTACTTCGAGCGGGTCGCGAAGGAGCACGACGTCCTGCCCCACGTCCGGTTCAACGACGAGGTCACGCGCTGCGAGTTCGCGCGATGGCTGCTGGCAGATCGAGACCGCGAGCGGGTTCTCGCACGACGCCGATGTCGTGATCGCGGCCACCGGCGTGCTCCACCATCCGAACGTGCCCGATCTGGCCGGCCTCGACACGTTCGCGGGCGCGTCGTTCCACAGCTCGCGGTGGGATCACGACGTCGAGCTCGACGGCAAGCGCATCGGTGTGGTCGGTACCGGCTCGACCGCGATCCAGATCGTGTCGGCGCTCGTGCCACGCGTCGCGCACCTGACGTTGTTCCAGCGCACCGCGCAGTGGGTCATGCACGTCGACAATCCCGCGTACACCGACGAAGAGAAGGACACGTTCGCGACCGACGACACGCGTCTGCGTGGTCTGCACGACCAGCTCTCGCAGATGTTCGGCGTGTTCGCGAACGGGCTCGTCGACGCGAGCTCGCCGCAGATGCAGATGATCGAGGAGGGCTGCAAGGAGCACCTCGCAACGGTGCGCGATCCCGAGCTGCGGGCGCGTCTCACGCCGAACTACCGCGCCGCGTGCAAGCGCCTGATCGTGTCCCCGAGCTTCTACGAGGCGATCCAACGGCCGAACGCCGACGTCGTGACCGAACCGATCGACCGAATCGAGCCTACAGGCGTGCGCACGCGCGACCGCGTGCTGCACGAGCTCGATGTCCTCGCGCTGTGCACGGGCTTCAAGGTTGACGCGTTCATGCGGCCGATGTCGGTGATCGGACGCGACGGCCGCACCTTGGCGCAGGCATGGGACCCGCGGCCCAACGCCTACCTGTCGATCTCGATGCCCGGCTTTCCGAACTTCTTCATGCTGAACGGGCCCAACGGGCCCGTCGGCAACTTCTCGTTGATCGAGGTCGCCGAGCTGCAGTTCGGCTACATCCTGCAGCTCGTCGCGCGGCTCCGCGCCGGAGACTGCCGCGAGATCAATGCCACACAGGATGCGATGGACGCACACGAAGCCGCCCGCACCGAAGCCGCACGCGGCACCGTATGGATGACCGGGTGTCGCAGTTGGTACCTCGACGATCGCGGCATCCCCGCGGTGTGGCCGTGGCCGTTCGATCGCTTCCGCGACGAGATGGCGACACCCAAGCTCTCGGCGTACGAATGCCGGTAGCGTCTCCGGCCTCGTGAGGAGCTCGGCCCGCTCGAGATCTCGATCACGCCGCGCGGGCGCATGACGAAGGAACGCGCCGAGGCGTTCGCGGCCTTGGGCGTCGACCGCCTCTTGGCCGTTCCCACCCGCCTCCGACGCCGGCGCCGCCGAGACGATCGCAGCCGCGGTGGCCGCGGTGGAAGGGTTGTAGCCTCGCGTTCGGCGCGACCAGACCATCGGTGCACCGGTGAAGGAGCGTGCATTGCGCTCGCAGACCTCCGACGAAGAACCGCTCGAGGCGCTGTCGGTTGTCGTCGACGGCGTTGCCCATTCCCCGGTCCCTGCCGGTGCGGACGACTCGGAACGCATCGAGCTGCCGCAGCCGCGCGACGTCGTGCACGCGATTCGCGCGACGATCACCGAGGGGCCCGCACTGATCGCGACGCCACCATGGTCGTACGAGCCGGCGGCCACGGGCCAGGCGGCACGGCCCGCGACGCTCGCCGCCGGCTTCAGTCGCATGATCCCGCTGCCCGGTCGCAGCCTCGAATCGCTCGCCGATTGGTGGGCACGCCGCGCGCAACGCGATCGGGTCACGATCGCGCGCCGGCTGCTGCTCGAAGCGCCGCAACGCGCGCGGGGCGGCATGTGGCGCGTGCGGGGCCGGCTGCGCGTCGCGGGCGGCACGCGCTGGCTTCCGGTCGAGCTGTCGCTGTGGCCGCGCTTCGATCTGTGGACCCGCCTCACCGTGGAGCCGCAGCGCGGCGTGCGCGTCAGCCGGCGCTACTTCCGGCGCGGTCACCGCGTCCTCGACACGTTCTGCGAGGACCTCGAGCGGACCTTGGGCCGCTCGCTTGCAATCTGACTACGTGCGGTTGCGATACGGGCAGTGGCGGCATCCGCGGTCGCAGCACGCACCCTTCGCGGCGAGCGCGACCGAGGTGAACACGAAGTACCCGGTCTCGGGATCGAGATAGCCGGGTTCGCCCGCGGCGACCGCAGCCGCGTGCGCACGCGCGATCTCGTCGTTGCAGGATGCCACTGCGAGAGGCTATGCGGACGAGCGTGTCACGAGTACGTGATGCAACAGCGCCGTGCCGAGCACGATGATGCCGCACGCGATCGCGAGGTCCGCGACGTTCACCGTCGCCACCGGTGTCGAGATGAAGTCGCGTACGCCGCCGAGGCGCGCCCGGTCGACGACGTTGGCGAACATCCCGCCCGCCACCGCCGCAGGGATCGCCGGGGTGATGCCGGCACGCATTGCCGCGCGCCCGATGATCGCGAGGAACACGACGATCACCGCCAGTGCGAGCGCGACGAGCACGATCGCGGGGCCGGCGGCGACTCCAAGCGCGAGCTCCGGATTGCGGGGTACGGCGGTGTAGTGGGTCGCGATGCTCTTCGTCGCCTGATCGACGAGCACGACGCCCGCCGCCGCGATCAACGCCGAGCGAAGCCACCGATGACGCATGCACTCTGATCGGGCGCCGGGCGGTGAAGCTGAGGCCGCCGATTACCCTGTCGGCGTGGGTCAGCTCGACACCGCGCTCGACGCGGTCATCGAACGGGGCGGAACCGACCTGGTGCTGTGTGTCGGCTCGCACCCGTTGATCCGCGTCGACGGTGCGGTGCGGGCCGCGACCGAGCTCGGCGTCGTCGATGATGCGGCGATGGCCGGCGCGCTCCGCGCGCTGCTCGACGACGCACAGCTCGCGCAGCTCGATCACGATCGCGACCTCGACTTCGCGTTCTCGTACGGCAGTGCTCGCTTCCGCGTCAACGCGTTCTTCGAACGGGGACACCCGGCGGTCGCGTTGCGACTCCTCCAGGGCACGATCCCGACCTTCGACGACCTCGGCATCCCGTACTCGGTCCGCGAGCTCGCAATCCTCAAGCAGGGGCTCGTGCTGTTCACGGGGCCAACGGGCTCGGGGAAGTCGACGAGCATGGCCGCCCTGATCGAAGCCGTGAACTCGACCCGCCCGGCGCACATCGTGACCATCGAAGATCCGATCGAATATCTGCACACCAACAAGCAGTCGGTCGTGCATCAACGTGAAGTCGGCATCGACACCCGCTCGTTCGAACGGGCGCTGCGCTCGGCGCTGCGCGAAGACCCCGATGTCGTGCTCGTGGGCGAGATGCGCGATGTCGAGAGCATCGCGATCACGCTGACGCTCGCCGAAACGGGTCACCTCGTGCTGTCGTCGCTGCACACGAACGACGCGCCGCAAGCGCTCGACCGCATCGTCGACGTGTTTCCTGCCGAGCGGCAGTCGCAAATTCGTCTGCAGCTCGCGAGCACGCTGTCGGCGATCGTCGCGCAGCGCCTCGTCCCGCGGATCGGCGGCGGGCGCGTCGCCGCGTTCGAGGTCCTGCTCGCGACCACGCCGGTGAGCAACCTCGTGCGCGAGGGCAAGACACGCCACATCCGTAACGCGATGCAGATGGGGTTGAGCGCCGGGCACCAGACGCTCGAGATGTCGCTGAATCATCTCGTCGTCGTCAGGTCTCATCACGAAGGAGGACGCGGTCGCGTCGGCCTTCGTGCCCCACGAGGTCGACCCCTCGCTGCCGTCGTCGGTGAGCGCCGCGCAGGCGTCAGCGCGCTACGGCCCGCCCGACGTTCACAGTGAACGCGTTCGTTGCGGTTGCCTGCTCGCCGTTGCCGTTGGTCACCGTCACGTCGGTCGCGCCGGGCGCCGCGGTCGGCGACACCGTGACGTTCGCGGTCAACAGCGTGCTGCTCACGAACGTCACCGAGTTCACGGTGACGTCGGGATTCGCGAACGACACGTCGAGCGACCCGCCGTTCACGAACCCGGTTCCCGTCACGTTGACGTTCGCGGTCGCGTCCTGCGCCAGCGAGTTCGGGCTCGTGCCGGTCACCGACAACGCGCCCGGACCGATGTCGACCGAGATCGTCCTCGAGTCGGCGGCCCCCGCCGCGTCGGTCGCCTTCACCGTCACCGAGAACGTGCCGGGGTCGAGCGGCGTGCCCGAGATCTGGCCGGTCGACGCGATCGACAAGCCAGGCGGCAGGCCCTGCGCCGACCAGGTGAGCGGCGCCGTGCCGCCGCTGCCGGCCACTGTCGCGCTGTACGACTGCCCCGCTTGGCCGCCGGGCAGCGACGTGGTGGTCACGCTCGGCGGGCTGTTGATCGTCACCTTGTAGTGCTGTTGCGCGGTCGCGCCGTAGTGATCGGTGACCGTTGCGGTCGCGTCGAACGTGCCGGTTGCGCTGGGCGTACCGCTCACGGTTCCGTCGTTGCCGATCGACAGACCGGTCGGCAAGCCGGTTGCGGTCCACGTGAACGGTCCCGTGCCGCCGGTCGCGGTGAGCTTGGTGTCGGGGTACGGCCGGTTCACGGTCCAGTCGGGCAACGGATCGCCGCCGACCGTCGGGCGGCGCCGCGATCACGATCGTGAGTTGCTTGGTCGCCGCCGCGCCCGCCTTGTCGACCGCGGTGAACTGCACGAAGAACGTGCCCGACCCGGTCGGCGTGCCGGTGACGCTGACCGCTCGCGGGATCGATCGTCAAGCCCCCGGGCAGACCGCTCGCGGCCCACGTGAACGGCGGAGTGCCCTGCGCGACGGCGAGCGATCCGTCGTACGCGATCGCTTGCTGCCCGTTCGGCATCGACGCAGTTGTGATCGTCGGTTGCGGGTTGATCACCAGGTTGTACGTCTGCGTCGCGGTGACGCTCTGCGCATCCGTGGCGCGCACGACGACGGTGTAGCTGCCGGTCGACGTCGGTTCGCCGGTGATGACACCCGTGCTGCCGTTGATCGCCATGCCGGGCGGGAGTCCGCTCGCACTCCACGTGAACGGGGCGGTGCCGTCACGCGTGACGATCTGCGTGCCCGGATAGTTCCTGTTCACGGTCCACGGCTGCAGCGCGGCAGGTGCGGTGATCGTCGGCGTGGGAACGATCGTCAGCGAGTACTCGTGCGACGACCGCGTTCCCGACCTGTCTTGCACGGTCAACGTCGGTGCAAACGCGCCGGACACGGCCGGCGTCCCGCGGACGTGTGTCGACTGGCGGTTCGTCGGGTTCAAACTGAGTCCCTGCGGCAGCCCGACCTGAGTCCAGCTGTACGGCGAGACGCCGCCGCTCCCCTCGACGCGCTGGTCGTAGGCCGCGGTGACCTCACCGTTCGCGAGCTCCGGCGTGAGGATGCCGACCGGCCGGTTGATGCGCAGCGGCAACGTCACCGTGTACGACGCGCCCGCCCAGTCCTCGAGTGTGATCGAAACCGTCGATGTGCCGGTGAGCGTTGCGGTGCCGGTGATGCGGCCGTTGTCGGGATCGATCGAGAGACCCGACGGCAGGCCGGTTGCGGTCCACGTGAACGGCGCCGTGCCACCGGTGCCGATCGCGGTCGTGATCGGGTAGAGCACGCCGACCGTCCAGTCCGGCAGTGTCAACGGCAGGATCGACGGCTTCGGGTTGATGGTGATCGTGAACGTCTGCGGCGGCGCGGCCGCGCCGGCGGCGTCGACGAACGAGAACGTCGGACGGTAGGTGCCGACCCGTGTCGGCGTGCCCGTGATCAGCCCGGCGTCGCCGGGATACTGGTCGAGATGCAGTCCGGGCGGCATCTCGCTCGGATTGTCGATGCGCCACTTGTACGGCGTGGTGCCTCCCGTCCCGACCAGCTGAAAGGCGCGGTAGTCGCGGTCGACGGTCGAGTCGTGCGGCTTCGCACTCGAATCGATCGCGGGCGTGTCTCCGATCGACAGGTGGTAGTGCAGCGTCTTCGTCTGATTGAACGAGTCGGCCACTCGCACGACAACCTCGAAGAGACCGTTCTGCGTCGGAGTGCCGCTGATGACCGCCTTGCTGCCGTCGTTCGGATCCTGCGTGAGCGACAGGCCGTTCGGGAGCCCCGTCACCGACCATCCGTACACGCCCGAGCCGCCCGTGACCTTCAGCGTCGTGTCGGGATACGGGCGGTTGATCGTCCAGTTGGGCAGGTTGGTGTCGTCACCGGGCTCGACCGAGAGCGGCTCCGGCGGCTTCGTGCCGGCGAACAGGCCCGAGTCGGTTCCCGTGACGGTCACCGTCTCGGCGATGACCCGCGACGGGTTCGCCTGCCCGCCGCGCTCGATCACCACCGGCGCGTGCGGCGAGTACCACGTCGCGACGTCGTTGACGGGGTCTGCGGGATTGACGGTCGTGCCCGCGCCGGTGACGGTGACGCCGCCGCAGAAGTAGTAGATGCCGTCGTGGATCGTTGCGGTTCCCGAGATCGACACCGGCGACGTGTAGATCCCGGGCGGATAGTCGCTGGCGGTATGAGCCTGGCTCGGGCCGGAGCACGCGCCCGTCGCGGAGTCCGCGAGCGGATCGGGAACGGGATTCGTGAACTTCTGGACCTGCGGGCACGGGTCGTGGCCCCCCGCGCACGTGCCTCGCGGAGGCGTTCCACTGTCGAGCAGCCAGACGTTCGCGGCAGTGAACGTGGCCGCCGGGCTCGGCGCGTTGATCGCGCGGCACGCGCCGCTCGACTCGTCTACGGCGTCGACGACCGCGTCGCCGTAGACGTTCACGTTCGCGGCGTCGGCGACCGTGAGACCGGTCGCGCCCTGATCGCAGTTTCCGGAACCGAGCACGAGGAGGGGCACGGGGTTGGCAGTGCCGGGACCGGGGGCGTGCTGGGCATCGGGTCGCAGGCTCGCGGTGACCGTGTACGTGAACGGCGTCGGTGAGTTCTCCGGTACGTTCGTCGACGTGATCTGCAGCGACACGGTCTCGGGCATGCTGCGCCCCGAGCCGTCGGTGTCGTCACAACTCGGCAGGCACGACGCTGTCGTCCTCTCGATGTTGCCCGCGAGTCCGAGTGTTGGGCCGAGACCGGTGCCACCTGTGCACAGTGTGCGCACGAGATGGTGCGGCTGCACGCTGAAGTAGTTCGCGATCATCGTGCGGGCGCCGCTCGGCGCGATGTCGGTCCACTTGAAGCTCATCACGAGCGTGGGGGTCGGTTCGGCTGTGGTGCAGCCGCCGTCGTCGTTGAGCGAAACACCCAAGTCGTCGTTCCTGCCGCCGGTCGCGGGGTTGGAGCCGCCGGCGGCTTGCGCGTCGCGCACGAGGAACGCGGAGATCAGCTGCGCGTCGTTCGACTCGCGGACGCGCTGTGTCGTCGGGCCATTGCCGTTGAGGGCGGTGATGAACGCCGGAGGCGATCCCACCGGTCACCATCGAGAGGATGACGACGCTGATCAGCAGCTCGATGAGCGTGACGCCGTGCTGAGAATGTTGCTTGTCGAGCCGGAACCAGCGCGCGGTGCGCTTCATCGGGTCACGCTCCACGACTGCGTCCACGTGCGCGTCACGGTGAACGTCCCGAGTCCGACCGCTTGATAGTTCACCTGCGTCCGGATGATTGCGTGACCCTCGTCGCACGACGACGCGCCTTCGCACGCCATGAAGATGACGTTCGCGCTGCAGGTATCCCGTTGTGGTCATCGCCGGCGCGTTCGTGCACACGACCTGGATGTCGATGTCGTTGATCCTCTGGACCGGCCAGGTTCCGCAGGGCGCCATGCCCGGCCCCGGTCCCGGCGTGTCGCCGAGCTTGCTGCACGTGGGCGATCGCCTGTTGGACGGCGCCGTCGGCGGCGTACTCGCGATCGCGAACCGTGTCGAGCACCTTGCGGTCGCCGATCCCCGAGGTGACGTACGAGAGCGTCGCCAGGCTCACGCCACCGACCACGACCATGAACGCGATGGCGAGGATCAGTGACGCGCCGCGCTCGCCGCGTACGCGTGCTCGGCGTCGACGCCGCGGCTCACGTCGCCCACGGCGATCTCACCTCGACGCTCATCGAGCGGGTACTTCCACCCGGCACCGACACCGAGAGCTGGACGGTGGCGGGCGCCTCCTTCGGCGGGCACGTGGGCGAGGGAGTATCGACGGAAACCGCGTACCCGGCCGGCGGGCCGGGCGGGGGGTACGCAGTCGAGTAGCTCGCGCCCGGGTGACAGTCGCGGGTCGTCGCTCTTGATCTGCTCGGCGTAGTTCCGCAGCACGACATCGGCGGTGACGATCTTGCGGTGCGTCGACGACGCGGTCGCGCCGGTGGAAAACGTCGCGACGAACGCGCCGATGACCACGCCGATGATCACCAGCGCCAAGACGATCTCGACGAGCGAGTCGCCCGCTTCGTCAGCCCCACGTCGCTTCGTCATCGGTTTCTATCGATCGTCGCACAGTCGTGAACGTCGGCGGGTTGCTCGCCGCCGCCGGCCATCGTCAACGTCCAGCCCTTCCCGTGAAGCGCCTTCCCCGAGGGCGGGTTCGGCGTGACACCGCTGCCGACTTCGAGCATCGGCGGCTGTCCACCACCGGGCACGTAAGTCGCCGAAGTTGGTCGCGTACGTGGTGTTTCCGTTGTTCGCGGACCAGACCGCACTTGCGGTTCGCGGCGTCGCCAATGTCGCGTTACAAGCGGCTGCCGTGCCCTTGTTCGTCAACCCGCCGATTCCCGACGATCGCGACCGCCGTGAGCACGCCGACCACGACGATCGCGATCAGCAGCTCGATCAGCGTGAAGCCCCGCTCATCCCTGCGCTCGATGTGTTCCTTCATTTCTTCTCCCTGCATTTCAGACCTTGACCTGGTGGTAGACGCTGTACATCGCCGAAACCTGCGCGATCGCGACGAACGCCACCACTGCCCCCACGAACAGGATCACCGCCGGCTCGAACAGGTCGGTCACCCGCTTCAACTTGAAGCGCATCTCGCGCTCGTAGAACTCCGCCGCGCTCGCGAGCTGCTGGTCGAGCGAACCCGACCGCTCGCCGACGCGGATCATCTGCCGCGCCGCGGCCGGGAAACATGCCCGACGCGGTGATCGGCCGCGCGAGCCCTTCGCCGCGCATCATCGCCTCGCGCACGGTCGCGAGCTTGCGCTGGAACACGCGGTTGTTCGTGCTGTCGGCCGACACCTGCACCGCGTCGGGCAGCGGCACGCCCGCCGTGCACGAGCGTCGCGAGCACGCGGCAGAATCGCTCGATCGCGATCAGGTGCACCAGCTCGCCGATCATCGGGAGTCGCAGCATCGTGGCATCGCGTCGCGCCTTTCCGTGCCGGCCGCCGAACACCGCAAAGATCGGCAGCGCAAGCGCGACGATCCCGCCGATCACCAGATACCAGTACGTCGAGAGGAAGTCGGTGAAGCCGAGCAACATGCGCGTCGGGAGCGGCAGCTTCGCGTCGAGGTTGGCGTAGAAGTCGCGGAACTGCGGCAGCACGAACACCGACATCACGACTACCGCGACGACCGCGAGCAGCATCACGATCGTCGGATACGTGAGCGAGCTCTTCACTTGGCGCCGGGCGGTGAGGTCGCGGTCGAGGTACTCGGCGAGCTGATCGAGCGCGTCGTCGAGGTGGCCCGTGAGCTCGGCGGCACGCGCGACGGCGATGTAGTACCCGGGAAACACGTTCGTGTGCACCGAGATCGCGTCGCCGAAGCTCGAGCCCCCGCGTAGACGGCGCTGCACGTCGGTCAGCACGTCTTGCATCTTCTTCGACGCGCTCTCTTCGGCGACGACGCCGAGTGCATCGAGGACCGGCACGCCGGCACGCAGGAACGAGGCGGCCTGACGCGAGAAGTTCATGACTTCCTCGCGCTTCACCGCCCGGCCGATGAAGTACTCCTTCTTGTACCACCGCGTTTCTGTCTCGCCGGAAACGTCGAGGGACTGATCGGTCGTGAGCGTCGCGCTCATGTCTGCCCGCTCTCGGCCCTGCGGGCCGGGCCGCTCGGGCCCCGCTCACTGCTCGCCGGGATACCCGGCTCACGACGTTCGCTCATGTCTGCCCGCTCTCGGCCCTGCGGGCCGGGCCGCTCGGGCCCCGCTCACTGCTCGCCGGGATACCCGGCTCACGACGTTCGCTCATGTCTGCCCGCTCTCGGCCCTGCGGGCCGGGCCGCTCGGGCCCCGCTCACTGCTCGCCGGGATACCCGGCTCACGACGTTCGCTCATGTCTGCCCGCTCTCGGCCCTGCGGGCCGGGCCGCTCGGGCCCCGCTCACTGCTCGCCGGGATACCCGGCTCACGACGTTCGCTCATGTCTGCCCGCTCTCGGCCCTGCGGGCCGGGCCGCTCGGGCCCCGCTCACTGCTCGCCGGGATACCCGGCTCACGACGTTCGCTCATGTCTGCCCGCTCTCGGCCCTGCGGGCCGGGCCGCTCGGGCCCCGCTCACTGCTCGCCGGGATACCCGGCTCACGACGTTCGCTCATGTCTGCCCGCTCTCGGCCCTGCGGGCCGGGCCGCTCGGGCCCCGCTCACTGCTCGCCGGGATACCCGGCTCACGACGTTCGCTCATTCGAGCTCCTCACTGACGAGGACGTGCTTGACGACCTCGTCCAACGTGGTCACGTCGGCCCCGACGAGACGCACGGCTTGCGATTGGAGTGATTGCAGGCCTTGCTCGGCCGCGAGCTCGCGGGCGGCGCGGGGCGGCAACCCGTCGACGACACACTGCCGCAGCTCGTCGGTGATCGGCAGCACTTCGAAGACGCCGACACGGTCGAAGTAGCCGGTGCCCGAGCAGAGTTGGCACCCGGCGCCGCGCACCCACGTCTCCTTCTCGCGACCGCCGAGCTTGCGGTACACGCTCAGCTCGGCGAGCGTCGGTTCGTACGGTTCCGAGCACGAACCGCAGATGCGCCGCACAAGGCGTTGCGCGACGACGCCGACCATCGCGGAGGTGATCAGGAACGGCTCGATGCCCATGTCGAGCAGCCGGTACAGCGCGGACACGGCGTCGATCGCGTGCACCGACGAGAACACGCGGTGTCCGGTGAGCGCCGACTGCACGGCGATGCGCGCGGTCTCGACGTCGCGCACCTCGCCGACGAGGATGACGTCGGGGTCTTGGCGCAGGATCGACTTCAACCCGGTCGCGAACGTCAGGCCGGCCTGGTCGCTGATCTGGATCTGGTTGATCTTCGGGAAGATGTACTCGACCGGATCCTCGATCGTCATCACGTTGATGTCGGGCCGGTTGATCTCCGACAAGGTCGCGTACAACGTCGTCGTCTTGCCGCTTCCGGTCGGTCCGCCGAGGATCACCATGCCGAACGGCGAGTGAATGATGCGCGAGTAGATCGCGTGCGCGTGCGGCGGCATGCCGAGCTCGCTCAGTCTGTGCAGCGAACGTTTGCGGTCGAGCAGCCGCAGCACGACCTTCTCGCCCCATATCGTCGACGTCGTCGACACGCGCACGTCGAGCGTGCGCTTGTCGATCGTCATCTCGAACTGGCCGTCCTGCGGGCGGCGCCGCTCGACGATGTTCATCTCGGCCATGATCTTGATGCGGCTCGCGAGCGCGGGCCCCATCTCGGGCGGCAGTTCGACGATCTCGCGCAGCGCACCGTCGATGCGGAACCGCACACGGACGCCGTCCTCGGCCGGCTCGAGGTGCACGTCGGAGGCGCGGTCGCGCAGCGCCTGCGTCACGATCTTGTTGACGACCTGCACGACCGGCGCGTGCGCGTCGACTTGCACGGTCGTCGGCGCCGAGACGTCGCCCTGGATGTCGCTCGCACGGAACGCCTCGATGTCGCCGTGGACCGCCGTGAGGGCGCGGTACGTCAGGTTCACGCGGTTGCGGAGGTGCGTGGGCACGCCCAGCGACAGGTGCACCTCGCGCACCGGCAGCGAACGCAGCAGCGTGAGCACTTCCTCGTCGAGCGGGTCGACGACGGCGACCGCGAGGTTGCCGTCGTTGAGGCGCAGCGGCAGCACGTCGTGGCGGTGCGCGTCGCCGGGGCCGACGATGTCGACCGCCGCGTCGTCGAGGGCGACGTCGCGCAGGTCGATGACGCGCAGGTCGAGTTGCTGGCCGAACGAACGCGTCAGCGAGGTCTCGTCGATCAAGCCCTGCTCGACCAGCGCGGTGCCGAGCCGTTGCCCGGCCTTGTTGCGCGCCACTGCTTCGACGTCGTCACGCGCGACGGTGCCCGCCGTCGACGAGGAGATCGCCGATGCGTTCGCGCGAGATGTCAGCGTGCGGTTCGGGGACGAGGGTCGCGATCGCGGCCGCGATCGCGCGAGCTCGGCGGTTGACGGCGCCTCAACGGAGACCCGCAATGAAATTGTTTCGCCCCACCGTCCCGGGTACCCCACTTCACGCCATCGCGTCGTCACGTTGCGAGGCGAAGCCTCCGTCTGTGGCGAATCTACTGAGGTGGTGCGCGATGACCAAGGCCGACTGCCCAAAATATGCCGACAACAAGGTGACAAAAGCGCATGTGCTTCGACGGAAGCGATCGGACGCGCGGGCGTGCGGTGACGAGGCCGTCGGTCATCGTCCGAATGTCACGTCGAGCGGCGCGCTGCGCGCGGAGGAGTCGAGTGCGGTCAACAACGCGGCCAGAAACTGGCGCGCGTCGCGCGCCAGCGGTCGAGCCGCGCTTGTCGCCGGTCGCACGGTCCGACGACCTCGACGTCGGCGTGCCCGGCATAGGCAGGCAGGCAGGCACAGCTCCGAAACCTGGCCGAGGCCGACGACCGCAACGCGCACGGGACGGTCGGTGATCACGGGCGACCGGCATCGGTCGAGTCTGGAGCGTCGGTCAGCCGGCCGCCACGAGCACGAGGCCGACGAGCGCGAGGACGATCGCGACGCGTTGGTCGGCCCGCAGGTGTTCGTGCAGCACGACGTACGCCCACAGCACGGTGAAGCCGGGCGCGAACGCGGCGAGGCCCGCGACCACCGAGATCAGCCCGCGCCGCACGGCGAGCAACAGCAGCGAGGTCGCGGCGACGTCGAGCACGCCGGCTACGATCGCGAACGCCAGCGACTCGCCGCGCGGTACCGCCAGCGTGCGCCGTGTGAACAGCCAACTCGCGCCGGCGAGCGCGACCATGAGTCCGGCGGCTCTGCCGAAGAGCACCGGCCACATTCCCGAGGCCGGCGACGTCTCCGAGAAGAACACGAGCGAGCTGCCGAGCGCGATACCCGATGCAACTGCGATCGCGATCCCGGGCGCGATCGTTGCTGTACCCGCCTCGGTGCGCCGGCCCGGTTCGCGGGCGATCAACGCGCCCGCGGCGACGGCGAGGACGATGCCGGAAGTCGCGAGCGCCGACGGTCGTTCGCCGTGGGCGACGCCCCACGTGATCGGCACGATCGCGCCGACGACCGCGGTGACCGGCGCGACGACACCCATCGCCGCGGTCGCGAGCCCTTGGTACAGGAGGCCGAGCCCGACAACCGTGACGGCGCCCGCGCCCGCGCCGTACGCCACATCGTGCAACGCGACGCGCGCGCCGACGAACAGCGCCATCACGAGCGCACCGGCGACGCCGATCGCATGCGACGCGACGAGTACCGCGACGGTGGACGCGCGCATGGAGGCGCGTCCGCCGATGAAGTCGCCCGTTCCGAAGGCCACCGCGACGAAGAAACCCAACACGACGGCCACGGCGGGGAAGCATACGAACTTCGATGCCGTGCTTCCGGGCTCCTCGGTGACCGCTGCGTGCCCTTCGGTGCGCCACGCGTCCGCGATGTTGCCGCGTCGACTCGCCCGCGTTGCCGGTGCGTCGCGACCGAGCGGCGTACGCGCGTGCGTGCAGACGACTGCGCATGCGGGTAAGAGACCGACGTGGCCACCGAGGTGCGGAACAATCACGTGCAGTGCCGGTACGAGTTGACGATCGACGACGAGCTGGTCGGCGTCACCGAGTATCGAGTGGTCGGCGACGCGGTGGTCTTCCCCCATACCGAGATCGCGCGAGCGCATCGGGGGCAGGGCTTGGGCGCCGAGCTCGTGCGCTTCGCGCTCGACGAGGCACGCACGGCGAAGCGCCGAGTCGTGCCGCAGTGCTGGTACGTGGCGGAGTTCATCGCGGAGAACCCCGAGTACCAAGACCTCGCATCCTGACGTCACAAGGTTCGCGCGACGCGGCGCGACGGATGCGTCGTCTCCTGTCGAAAGAACCATGCCTGCGAGACTCGCGTGTGTTTCCCGACGGGTTCTTCGCACGCAGCGACGAGACCGACGACGCGTCGTTCTATGCGATGCCGCGGTTCGTCGCGCACATCGACGACCGGGCGATCGCGGCCGTCGGCGCGCTCTACGACGAGCTGCGCATCGGCGGGTCGGTCCTCGACCTCATGAGCTCGTGGATCTCGCATTTCCGGGAAGCACCGGACGACCTCACGGTGCTCGGCATGAACGCCGACGAGCTCGCCGCCAACCCGCAGGCCGCCCGTTGGGTTGTGCACGACCTCAATGACGATCCACGGCTTCCATTCGACGACGACACGTTCGATCACGCGGTCTGCTGTGTCTCGGTCGACTACATCACGCGTCCCGTCGACGTGTTCACGGATCTCGCACGCGTCATCCGGCCGAGCGGTCTGTTCGTCTGCACGTTCTCCAACCGCCTGTTCCCGACCAAAGCGGTGCGCGGCTGGCTCGTCTCGAGCGACGAGGCGCATCAACAGATCGTGAGCGACTACTTCGCCAAGGCGGCGGCCTACGAGCGGCCGAGCACGCGCACGTGCCTGCCGCCGGACCGGCTCGGCGATCCGCTCTACGCCGTGTGGGCCCGCGTGCGCTGACCGCGGGCGCGGCCGCGCCTCCGCCGGGCGCGCGCGCGCCCTTGATCGCGTTGTAACGTCCCGCTATCGGGAGCGGGGAACGCGTCGGAGAGGAATTCGAAGACGTCGAGCCGCGGCGAAGCACGCCCACGTGGCGAAAGATCGTCGCCATCTCGCTGTCGGTCGTCGTGACGCTGCTCGTGTTCGCGCTGTTCCTGCCGAAGGTCGCGAGCTACTCCGACGTGTGGGACACGATCACCGACATGACGTGGCTCGAGGTGACGACGCTTGCGATCGTCGCGCTGTGGAACCTGATCAGCTACCAGCCGGTGCTGATGGCCGCGTTGCCGGGTCTGTCGTTCACGCAGTCGACGATCGCGTCGCAAGCATCGACTGCAGTTGCCAACACCGCGCCCGCCGGCGCCGCGTTCGGGCTCGGGCTCACCGCGCGGATGTATCGGTCGTGGGGTTTCAAACGGCGGCCGGTCACGTTGTCGCTGCTGGTGAGCGGCATCTGGAACAACCTCGTCAAGCTCATCTTGCCGATCGTCGCGCTCGCCCTCGTCGTCGCGAGCGGCGATCCCGGGGGCGGTCTCGTGGTGGCGTCGATCATCGGCATGATCGCGCTCGTCGTGTTCCTGGGCTTGTTCACCGCGATCTTGCGCAGCGAACGGGCCGCGTTCGCGATCGGCGAGCGGGGCTCCGACTTCGTCAACCGCTTCCGGTTGCGCCGCAACAAGACGCCGATCGGCGGCTTCGGGCACACCGTGGTGAAGTTCCGCCGCGAGACGATCGGCCTCGTGCGCGAGCGGTCGGTCGCGCTCACGATCACGACAATTGTCAGTCAGCTGTCGTTGTTTCTCGTGCTGCTGATCGCGATGCGCCACATTGGCATCTCGAACGAGGAGGTCACCTGGCAGGAAGCGCTCGCGACGTTCGCGTTCGTGCGGCTGCTCGCAGCCGTGCCGATCACGCCGGGCGGGCTCGGTGTGGTCGAGCTCGGGTTGACCGGCGGTCTCGTCGCCGCGGGCGGCGACCACGCGGCAGGTCGTCGCGGCCGCGCTGCTGTTCCGCGCGCTCACGTTCCTGCCGCCGATCCCGATCGGCGCAGTGTGCTATCTGATCTGGCGCCGTCAGGTCGCGCGCACGCCGTCTTCGCGCACGGCGGCCCCGGCGGTCGCGCCGACCTGAACTGCGTGCGGGCCGCGGCCGCGGCCCGCACGGATCTGCTCGAGCGCTGCCGGCCAGAGCAGCGCGAGGCCGCTTCCTACGAGGCTCCCGCCGATCACGTCGGTGAGCCAGTGCGCGCGGAGATAGACGCGCGAGAGCGCGACGACGAACGTGACCGCAGTCGCGAGTATCTCCCAGCGCAGCCGCCGGCGGCCGGCCGGGACCAGCGCGATGACGATCCCGATCGCGGTGACCGCGATCCCGATCGCATGACCGGACGGATACGAGGCGCCGCTCGTCGTGATCAGTGGATTCGGCGGCCGGGGACGGTCGATTGCCGCCTTGAGCGGCCCGATGCACAGCTCCGACGTCATGACCGCGCCCGCGAACGCGCCTAGCTGCAGGAACCGGCGGCGAACGAGCAACACGACAGTCGTGGCCGCTCGCAGTGTCCATGACACCGCCGACGATCCGAGCACGGTGAGCCACTCGAGGACGCGCGCCGCGGGATCAGAGCGCAGGTCGTGAACCCGGTAGTACACCCAGTCGTCGACAACTTGTATGCCGTCGCGGGTGGTCGGGTTGGCGACCAGCAGCGTGAGCGTGAGCGCGCCGGCAAGCATGAGCAACGACGCGATCAGCACACGTCGCCGATTCAGCACCATGAGGTGTTGCGGACGATGCGTCACGGTCCGTCCTTCACCAGGCCGTCGGTGTCGTGCGCGATCGCGGCGCGCAGCTCGGCACGCGGAATGAATCCCGACCATCAACGTCGCCTCGTTCACGAACGCGCTCGGGCGTTCCGTTGCGAGGTCGAACTGATAAGTGACGCAACCGCCGTCGAACACGTAGAAGCGCGTGCCGCGATAGTCGTTGGCTGACACGCTGCGGATCCTCGAAGCGTTCGGTGTTCGGGTTCGTCGGACGGGATCTGCACCGCGCCGCCGGTGTCGCACGCCCGCATCAGCCGCACAGTCAGTGCGTGCCCGCCGGCACGGTCCGATGCCAGGTCGATCTCGGTGTGGTGGTCGTCGACGTGAAGACGCCGGAAGCTCCAGCCCGCCGGCATCGTCGTGAGGCACGGCACCAGCGCGGCGCCGTGCACCGACTGGGCAATCAACGACAGTGTCCGTACTTCGCCAGTCCGGCAGTCCGGACCGCGCGAGCTTCGACTCGCTCGCGCAGCTCGCGAGCGATATGGCAACGATGGCGATGCTCGAGATCGCCAGGACTCGGCACCGCGACCAGGCGCATCACGACGACACGGTCAGCAGGTTGCTGAGGGCGATCGCGGCGAGGAGCAGCGCGGCCGCCGCGGTCGGCAAGCAGCAACGCGATCCGGCGCGGGGTCCAACGTTGGATCGCGATGACCGGCCTTTCCGGGGCGAGGTCACGGAAGTTCTTCGACGAGGTCACGGCCGTCCGCACGCATCAATGCGCGCAGTTGCGTCGGGATCGTGACGCCGTGCGTCGCTGCGAACGCCTCCGCAACCTCGTCGGGCGTGAAGAACTGGCATGCCGCGCCGATACACCCGGTACGCGTCGGTCTTCAACGCGAGCACCAGCATCATGTTCGCAAGATCAACCGCTTCGCGCCACGCACTCGGGCGGATCTGTGCGAACGCCACGTCGATCAGCACGATGTGCCCTTCGTGCACCATCACGTTCGCGGGCTTCACGTCGCGATGCGCGACGCCGGCGTTCCACAGCGCCCGCACGGCGCGCAGCGCTTCGTCGATCAACGCATCGTCGATCGTCACCTCGGCGTCGCCGATCTCCTTGGCGCCGTCGAGGAACTCGGTGACCAACAGGTACTCGCGCTCCGGGGTGATCTCGACGATGCCGTACGTCGGCGACGACCGGCGCGCCGGCCTCACGCATGACTCGCATCAGGTAGTCCTCGTATTGCACGAGGCGGCGCACCGTCGAGAACGTCGACTCGTCTTCGAGGCGCCCGTAGCGCAGCTCGCGCCCGATCTTGTACCAGCGGTCGGAGCGCACGTGATTCCGCGCGTAGAGCTTGGCGAAGATGCGCCGGCGCTTGCCCGGCCGGGCGGGGTCGTCGACCGTCAGGCGCATCGGTGTCGAGCCCGCCGAACCGGCGAGCCCGAACGGCTTGACCGTCCACGACGTCGAAGCCGATTTGCTCGGCGACCGCGGTGCGGATCGCGGCGATGCGTTCGTGGTCGAGGGCGAGGTGCGCGGTACCGTCCGCGCCGGTAGACGACCGGGAACGCTTGCTCGGGAACGAGCAGCCGGCACGATGACCGCGACGATCGTCACGGTGAGCAGCGCGCCGAAGATGACGTCCGACGGGTGGTCGCTGCCGAGGTACACGCGCGCGAAGCCCACTGCGATGATCAGGAGACCTGCCGATCGACCTGCGCCACGCGTAACGGCCAGCCACGCGGCACGACGACGAGACACACGCCGACGACGACTGCCGCGAGCGCGACGATCGGCAATGACGGATGCGAGTAGCCGCTCCACGTGCCGAGGATCACGATGCCGTAGGGCCGTTCTCGTTGGAACAGCCCGTTCAAGTTGCTCGCGAGCAGCGCCGTGACCGCCCACGCGAGCAGCAGCACGATCGCGGCGGCGGAAGCGCTTGGCGGCGACGAGGATGCCGAGCGCGCGGCGATGCGGAGCAGGTGGATCGACAACGGCGCGGCCGCACCTTCCACGACCTTCATCACGTTCGTCAGACCATGTGACCGCAGGTCGAGGATCGGATTCCATCAGCGCAGCGGTCGAAGCGATCGAGCCACTCGCCGGCGCCTTGCACGGCGAGCAACAGGATGTAGATGACGAGCACGCCGCCGGTGAGCGCGACCCGGATCCAGTCCCAGCGTTCGAGATGGCGGGGGAGCGGCGGCGGTTCGCCGGACGGCCGCCGTACGCGTCCCCGCCTGCCGCGGGTGCCGGCCACCCTGAGCGGCGCATCAACCATGTTCGAACCCTCTGCTGTACGCCACGCCGTCCCGGAATTGCCGTCGTTACGATACGCAACATGCGCTCGGCGCCGCGGGCCTGGCGGCACCTTCTTGTGCCGGGCGTGCTGCTCGCAGTGCTGCTTCGCCGTCGCGTGTGGCGGCGCGACGAATCGACCTACGCGAGCGCCCGGACCCCCGCGTCGTGCACGTCACGTCGTTCGACTTCGCCGAGAGTCGAGTTGCTCGGCGAGCTGTTCGCGCAGGCGATCGAAGCGCGCGGCATCGCCTGTGCAACGTCGCTTCGATCTGGGCTCACGCGAGATCGTGCAGCCCGCACTGCAGGCGGGCTTGGTCGACGTCGTTCCCGAGTACCTCGCATCGTCGCTCGAGTTCGTCGATCTCGATGCGGCTACCGCAACGGTGGCGCGCACGGGATACGTGCGTTTGCGCGCTCGGCTCGCGACGCGCGGCATCTCGGTACTGCCGTACGCGCGCGCGGTCGACCGCAATGCGATCGCGATGTCGGCGAGCACTGCGCAACAGCTCGGCGTCAAGACCTTGAGTGACCTGGCGCCGGTCGCGTCGGCGCTCGACTTCGTCGGGCCGCCCGAGTGTCCCGAGCGACCGGCGTGCCTCCCGGTGCTGGAGCAGAAGTACGGGTTGCAATTCCGCTCGTTCACGGCCGTGCCGATCTCGCTGATCCCGCTCGAGCTCGAGTCCGGCGAGGCCGACGTCGGGGTGGCGTTCACGACGGATCCGAGCGTGGAACAGCACGATCTCGTGGTCTTGCGACGCCGATCGCGAGCACCCTCGGGCCGACAACGTCGTGCCGTTGGTTCGCACCGCTGTGCTCGACGCGCTTTCCCGCAGTGGCCGACGCGTTGGCCGAGGTCACGGGCCGGCTCACGACGCGCATGCTGCGGATGCTCAACGCGCGCGTCGCGACCGGAGGCGACATCGCGACCGTTGCTCGGGAGTGGCTCGCGTGATTCGCCGTCGTGCGGCGGCGGTCGCCGGTGCCGTCGCGTTCGCAGGTCTGGCGCGGCATGCGCGGCGCGGCGAGGTGAGCGAGCTCGAAGAGCGCGTGTTCCGGGCCGCGAACGTGCTCCCGACGCGGACCTCCACGGCCCGATGTGGGTCGTGATGCAAGGCGGCAGCCTCGCCGCCGTTGGCGTCGCGACCGCCGTCGCCTCCCTCGCGGGCCGGCCCCACACCGCGGTGCGACTCGCGGATCGCGGGGTCGTCGGTGTGGGGGTCCTGCAAGCTCGTCAAGTACTGCGATCGGGCGCGGCCGTCCGGCTGCGCACCTCGACGAGGTCGTCGTACGCGGCGCCGCGCAATCGGGCCTCGGCTTTCCCTCGGGTCACACGGCGGTGGCGTTCACGCTGGCGGGCGCCGCCGCGCCCGCGCTGCCCGTGAACGCGGCCGACGCGGCGTTCGCCGCGGCCGGCGGCGTCGCGCTCGCCCGCATGTACGTCGGCGCGCACCTTCCCGCGGACATTGCCGGCGGTGTTCGCGCTCGCGGTCGCCGTGACTAGTTGTATCCCTCGCGGATGATCGCGGCGATGACGCGCAGAACGAGCGCGACGGAGAGGCCGAGGCCGACGTAGCCGAAGATCGCGCGTCAGCGGCGTACTGCCGAGCATGCCGCCTTCGTCGATCGACAACAGCAATGCCGATCCGACGAACAGCAGTCCGCCGAGTACGCGCGAGCACCACGCGGTTGACGAGCGTCGACACGACACGGGCGTCGTCCTCGGTGGCGAACAGCGCGACTTGGTGACGAAGCTCGCCGCGGCTGGCGAGGCTCGCGATGCGATCGACGTGCACGGGGAGCCGGCGCAGGCGCGGCAGCTCCTGCATGAGCTCGTGCAGGACTGCTCTTGCAGCGTGCCGTCGACCGGCGGCGCGCGGACGACCCGTCGGCGATCATCCGGTTGACGCCGTCGAGGAGCGGATAGCCGGGGGAGATGATGCGTGCGGTGCCGTCGAGCAGCACCATCGCGCGCATCACGACGCTGAACTCGCCCGGCATCTGGATGTCGTAGGTCGCGAGCAGCGGAAGGATGTCGTTCAACGCCTGGATGTCGATCGTCTTGCCCGGCTGCACGTTCTCGCCGATCAGGTGATCGAGTGCTCGCTGCAGCCCACCGTCACGCGCGTTCGGCCCGACGTGCGCGACCTGTTCGATCGCGTCGAGCAGCGAGTTGCTGTCGCCTGCGCATCACGGCGGCCGTCATCTCGAGCAGCGCGGTGCGTTGGCGGGGATCGAGGCGGCCGGTCGAGCCGAAGTCGATCAGGCCGAGCGAGCCGTCGGCGAGCATCAACACGTTCCCCGGGTGGGGATCGGAGTGGTAGTGCCCGTGCGAGAACATGTGCATCGCAACGGTGTGCACGAGCTGATCGGCGAGCAGCCTCGCGGTCGATGCCGAGCTCGTCGAGCCGCTGCGAGTTCGCGTCACGTTCGGGCCGTCGAAGCGTTCCTGCACCATCACGCGTTTGGTGAGGAGCTCGCGATAGATGCGCGGCACGCGGATGCCGCTGGCAGGCATCGGTAGCCGCCGCGATGTCGATCGCGTTCGCGGCCTCGCGTACGAAGTCGAGCTCGTTGCGGAGGTTCGTCGCGAACTCCTGCGGCGACAACGGTGACGTGGAGATCCTTGCCCTGGGGCGTTCTGTTCTCGGCGGCGGTCGCGATGTGCATCATCGCCGCGATGTCGCGCTCGACGAGCGTCTCCATGCCCGGACGCTGGATCTTGACGACGACCGGTCCCCACCGGCTCGTCAGCTGCGCCGCGTAGGCCTGGGCGATCGACGCCGAGCCGATCGGCTCCCAGTCGAACTCGGCGAACACCTCGTCGACCGGGCGACCGAGCTCGGCTTCGAGCTGCGCCTGCATCGGCTCCCGCGGTTCCGGCGCGACGCTCGCTTGCAGCTTCGGCGAGCTCGTCGCACAACGTCCTCGGGCAACAGGTCGGACGCGCGTCGATGCCATCTGTCCGAGCTTGATGAACGCGACCCCGCATTCCTCGAGTGTCTTGCGCAGCGCGACCCCGAGCTCCGGGCGCTGGCAGCCGCGTACGCGGGCGTGCGAGGCCGGGGACGACGAGCCCGTTGCGCCGCGCGATCGTCGAGGATCTGGCGGTAGCCGCGCGTAGGGCGCGAGCCGGCGCCGGATGCTCGTGCATCGGCCGCGGCACGACGAACAGTCCCGCGCGCGCTCGCCCCGTGCGAGGCTGCCGGGCCGGGCCAAGAAGTCGAGGGCGAGCGCGGCGAGCATCGTGAAGATCCCCGACAGCACGATTGTCGGTACCGACAGCGTCGCCGCGTCCCAGTCCCAGTCGTTCAGCGCGAGCGCGAGCAGGTTGCCCGCGGTCCAGCCGATCAGGCCCGCGACGGCCGATCGCCACCCACGAGCGGCGTACGCCCAGCATGCGCGACGCGCCAGCAGCGTCGTCGACGATCGCGAACGGCATCTGCAGGATCAGGCCGAAGAGGATCTCGATGACGCGCACCGCGGCGGAGGCTAGGCGGCCGCCGCGGGGCCGGTCTCGGGGCCGGCGGCCGGCGACCGATGGAAGACGTACCCGGCATCGGGTAGAGGATTGTGCGGGTGAAGGCCGAGCAGGAATTCAGCGACGAGCTCGAACGATGGTTGGGCAGCGACAAGCCGAAGACCATCGGCGCACTCGAAGGCGTCTTCGAGCGCAAGACGTTCGCGGTTGCGATCCTGCTGTTGATGTTCGTCCCGGCGATTCCCGCACCCACCGGCGGCGTGACCCACGTGTTCGAGATCCTGACGGTGATCATCGCCGCGCAGATGGTGCTCGGCCGGCGATCGCTGTGGATCCCGAATCGCTGGCGCGACCGCGGGCTAGGCGCGCTTGCCACCGGCAAGGCCCTGCCGTTCGTCGTGCGGCGCATCCGTTCGTTCGAGAAGATCTCGCGGCCGCGTGGCGCGCGCTTGTACGGTCAGCAGTGGTTCTTGCGGCTGCTCGGCCTGGTCATCATCGGGTTGACCGCGGCCGCGTTCGTCGCGCCACCGTTCTCCGGGCTCGACACGCTGCCCGCGCTCGGTGTCGTGACGATCGCGCTGTCGATCATCCTCGAAGACGTCGTCGTGCTCGCGATCGGCCTCGGAATCGGCGCGGGCGGCGTGTTGCTGATCATCACGATCGGGCGCGCGACTCGCTCACTTCTTCCGGGAGCTGCTCTGAGCGGAAGCGGCGCGGCCGACGCCGGCGTGGGCGTGCTCAGCATCTGCAGGCTGCGATCCGCGCCGTCGTGCGCGAGCGCGAAGTAACGACGCAGCCGGCGCCGGCCCCAACGTTCGGGGTGACGCGCCAATGGACGGACGGTCAACTCGGTCGCTTCGCCCGACCACGCGGCGACCTCGAGCTCGACCCGCGCAACGGCGCGCGAGCTGCGGCCGAACAGACGGCCGCTCGCGCGCCACGACGGTCCGGGATACGACGTCACGAGACGGAACGGGCTGTCGATGGTCGAGCGCGCCGTCGCTGCCGACGCCGTAACTGTCGCCTCTGCGGAAGCTCGCAGGGTCGGCGATCGCTGACTGCACCGCATCCAGCGGGCGGTTGATGCGGCGCGTCACGACAAAGCTGGGCCAGCAAAGCTGCATCGGTACTCCTCGACGGCATGGGCGGCCTGATTGAGTCATCATCGTCGGCGGGAGTGACATCCCGGCGACGCCCACGAGACGGCTCGGCGAAGAACCTCTGATCTCCGCCTGACGGACCGCTCGCGGACGGCAGGCATCGACAGACGGTCTGCCGGACCAGACGGTGCGTACGCCTGCGTTCCGAGGTTGCCCTGCTGCGACGGAAGGCGACGGATCGTTCGTCGCACGTCGCAAGAACGGTTGCGGCGTCGACGACGCGACCGTGATCGTCGGGGTACGGTCGCCGGCCATGCCCGATCGCCCGCCGACTCGCGTGCGCCGTGTCGGCGCCGAGACCGTGCAGCGGCTGCGGCGCACGGGTGCCGAGCAGCTCGCGGCCTTGTTGCAACGCGATCCCGAAGCGATGGCGCGTGCGGTCGAGCTCGGGCTCGTGCGCCGCGAGTGGATCGAGCGTCCGGGTGAGGAGCACGTCCGTGACGCAACCGCGGCCGAGGTCGTCGAACGATTCTTGGCGCGAGAAGTCGAGCGGCGCCCGTCGACGATCGCGAAGCTCGGACTGTCGACGATCCAGATCCTCTCGTCGACGGTCGGGGCCGTCGCCGACGACGGTGAAGGTGTGCCCGACGAGCTGACGATCGTGTTCACCGACCTCGAGGGCTTCACGGCATATACGGCGCACGAGGGTGACGAAACCGCCGGGCGTGTCATTGCCGAGCACCAACGGATCGTCGGCCCGATCGTGCGCAGTCGCGGCGGTCGCATCGTCAAGCACCTCGGCGACGGGTTGCTCATCACGTTCTCGAGTCCTGAAGCCGCGGTGCTCGCCGGCCTCGAGCTGGTCGAGGCGCACGGCGACCCGCTCGAGATGCGTGTCGGCATGCACACCGGCGAGGTGTTGGTGATGCGCAACCACGACGTGATCGGTCATGTCGTCAATCTCGCGGCGCGTGTCGTCGAGTCGGCGCGCGGCGGCGAGGTGCTCTTGACGGTCGACGTCCGCCGGGCGGCCGGCGCGCTGGCGGGCGTCGACTTCACCCGCGCCCGCCGGCGCGGGTTCAAGGGCGTCGACGAGACGATTGGCGTGTGTGCCGCTCGCCGCGCTGCGCACGAGTAAGATTTCTCGTGCACAGCAACGCACTCCGGATGCCGGGCGGATCCGCATGCTCAGCGAAGACTTCACTCTCCGATCCGGTGCCGCTCGTACGGCACGGGCGTCGATCCGTCGTCGCCTCGCGGATCTCGGGGTCGACGACGACCACGTGCTCGCGGTCGAGCTGGTCGTTGCGGAGCTGATGGCCGCCGCGCACGAAGCGTGCCGGCACGGAAGGACGCACCTGTCGCTCGAACTGTTTCCGCTGCTTACCAGCGTTCGGCTCCGATGCCCGTCCGGCGTCGACCTCGGTGCCGACGAGCTCGCGCTGCGGGAGCGCATCCTCGGGCGCCTCACGGTGGCGGTCGGACGCCGGCCCAACGTCGACGGCACGGTCGATCTGTGGGCCGAGGTCGCGCATCCGGTCGCCGCGCGTCTCGTAGCAGTGATCCGGGCGCCGCACCGCGGCGAAGATTCCTGTATGCACCGCGCGATCCCGGCGTCGGGCACGACGGCCGTCTCGGGCCTGGGCGCGCCGGTCGCGCTTGCACTGTTGTTGCCGATGGAGGCCGGCATCCCGATCCCGATACCCGCTGATCTGGTGATGCTGCTGATCGGCGAACGCGCCGCCGACGGCAGCCTGTCGTTGTGGGTCGCGATCGTCGCGCTCGAGATCGTCGCGATCATCGGCAGCGCCGCGCTCTTCCTCATCGCCGCGGCCCCGGGCACGCGTTGATCGAACGGCTGGGGCCGCGTGCGGGTTCACGCGCGAGCGTCTCGATCGCGCGGGCGCGCTCGTCGAAAAGCGCGGCGCCACCGCGCTCGCGATCGGACGCGGAACACCCGGGCTGCGCACGGTGACGTGCGTCGCGGCCGGCGGTTCCGGTCTCGGCCTGCGCCGCGCGCTGCTGCCGCTCGCGATCGGCGCGAGCGTGTTCCTCCAGCTCCACCTCGCGCTCGGCTACTTCCTCGGTCCGGCTGCGCGCGACGTGCTCGACGACGCGAAGGGTCCCGCGATCGCGCTCGCGGCGCTGCTGCTCGTCGCCGCGGCTGTCTACTGGTTCGTGCGCCGGCGGCGGGCGCACGCAGACGCGCGCGGCGTACAGGCCGCACAGGCCATGACCGAGGCCGCGTGCCCGCTGTGTCTCGCGCTCAACTGGGTCGTGGAACGGGAGCTGATCGCTCCTCGATCCGCCACTCCTCGCCCCGTTCGCGCAGACGGTTGAGGAACGGCACCGCGTCGAACGCCTCAGGGCCGAGCACACCCGCGCCCCGCCACTGATTGCTGGCGAGCAGTTCGAGCGCGACCACCGGGTTGATCGCGGTCTGCCACACGACAGCCTGCGCGTGGTGTCGCGCCATCGTCTCCGCGTTGTCGGCCACGTGGTACAGGTACACCTCACGCGGCTGGCCGTCGACGCCGGCGCCGGTCACCCACGTGCCCGCGCACGTGCGTCCGTGCATGCGATCGCCGAGCAGCGCGGGGTCGGGGAGCACCGCGGCAACGAGGTCGCGGGGCGACACCTCGGCACCGCGCACGCGCACGGGGGTGGTCGATGCCAGGCCCGTTGTCGCGAGCACGCGCAGCACTTCGATGAAGTGTTCGCCGAGGCCGTACTTGAACGTGACGCGCCGGCAGTCCACCCAGCGCGGGATGAGCACGACCTCCTCGTGCTCGACGTGCACGCACTCGATTGCGCCGATGCCGTCGGGGAACACGAACAGCTCGGGCTCGGAGAACGGCGGCAGCGCGAACAAGCCGCGTTCGCGTTCCCACACCAGCGGGGGGTTGAGGCACTCTTCGATGGTGGTCCAGATCGAAAACGTCGGCGCGAACTCGTAGCCGTCGACGGCGAGGTCGCCGCCGTCGCGCACGCCGACCTCGTCGATCTCGGCGAACAAATGGTCGGCCGCGTAGCGGGCGAACACGTCCGACAGTCCTGGTTCGACACCCATGCCGACTAGCGCAAGCAGCCCACGTTCCTCCCACTGCGCCGACGCCGCGAGCTGCGCATCGCCGAGGACCTTTCCGGGCAGCTCGTGCGGCCGGTCGGGGTGCGGCTCCGACAGGTTCATCGCCATGTCGAGGTAGTGAGAACCCGCGGCGAACGCGGCGTCGAAGATCGTCGGGTTGAAGCGCGGGTCGCACGCGTTGAGCACGACATCGATGCGTTGGTGACGGGCAAGCGCTTCGAGGCCCGCGCCGTCGGACGCGTCCACCGTCGTCGCGGTGAACCGTCGTTCGTCGAGACCCGCGATGGAGCGCGCCGCGTGCTCGCTGTCGACATCGGCCATCACGACCGTGGAGAGCACGTCCGACTCGTTCGCCGCACGCGCGATCGCACCACCGACACCCCCCGCGCCGACAACGAGCACGCGCATCGCCGCGACTCAGCCGAGCGTGGTCGCGTCGATCGCGCCCGTCCCGCGCCGGGCTGAGCGCGCGCTGTAGATCGCGCCGATCGCGAGGGCCAGCAACGAGAACGCGAGCACGAAGCTCGACAGCGCGTTGATACGGGGCGAGACGCCGACGCGCAGCTGGCCGTAGATGTACAGCGGCAACGTGTTGGCGCCTGGTCCGGCCGTGAAGAAGGTGATCACGACGTCGTCGAGCGAGATCATGAACGCGAGCATCGCACCGGCCGCGATGCCGGGCGCCGCCAGCGGGAGTACGACACGCGTGAACGACTGCACCGGCGTCGCCCCCAAATCGGCGGCTGCCTCGACCAGCCGGTTGTCGAACGACGCGAGCCGCGCCTTCACGACCACGACGACGAATGCGATGCAGAACGTGATGTGGGCCAGGATCACCGTTGTCAGGCTGAGCCGCAGATGCGCGACCTGCTTGAAGAACGCGAGCAACGCGATGCCGAGCACGACCTCGGGGATGACCAGCGAGACGAATACCAACGTCGAGTACGCGGAACGCCCGCGGAACTTGAACCGGGTGAGCGCGAACGCGGCGAGCGTGCCGAGCACGGTCGAGACGAGTGTCGCGACGATTGCGACCTTGAGTGTCGTGCGGAAGGCGCGTAGGGCGTCCTCGTTGTGAATGAGGTCGCTGTACCACTTGGTCGAGAAGTGCGTGAACTTCGTGCCGCTGCGCGCTTCGTTGAAGCTGAACACGACGAGCACGATGATCGGCGCGAACAAGAACGCGTAGACGACGAGCGCGTGCAGCTTCAGGTAGCGCGGCCGGAGTGCGGAATGCCTCTTGATGCGGCTACGACCTCCGGCCCTCGATCGCCCGCGGGTTGTCGTCGCACCATCCGGGCGTGCGGTCTGCGCCTGGATGCTCACAGCGCCTCCTCCCCGACGCGACGGAGATAGAGGTAGACGCCGATCAGGATGAAGCCCATCAGGACGACCGCCATCGCGGAGCCGAGCGGCCAGTTCTGCCCGCTGCCGAACTGGTCCTGGATCGTGTTGCCGAACATCTGGGTCTTCACACCGCCGAGCAGCTGCGGCGTGACGAAATCGCCGACGGCCGGGATGAACACGAGCAGCGTGCCCGCGACCAATCCCGGTGAGACGGCCGGCACGATCACGCGCAGGAACGTCGACACCTTGCCGTGCCCGAGGTCGTAGCTCGCCTCGACCAGCGACGGGTCCATGCGTTCGATCGACGCATACAGCGGGAGCACCATGAACGGCAGGAACCCGTAGGTGAGGCCGAGGATCACCGCGAACGACGTGTTGAGGAAGATGTGGTCGTTGCCGAGATGGAGCGCGCCGAGGGTGTCGTTCAACAGGCCGTCGCGCTGCAGGATGAACTGCCACGCGTACATGCGGATCAAGAAGCTCGTGAGGAACGGGATGATCACGAGCACGAGGAAGAAGTTGCGGGCCCGGCCCGTGAAACGTGCGATCCAATACGCGAGCGGGAAACCCAGCGCGATGCACGCGATCGTCGTCGCCGCGGAGTACACGACCGAGCGGATGAAGATCCGCAGGAACGACTTGTTGAGCGCGTCCTGGTAGTTGTGCCACTGGAGGTTGGCCCAGCTGAAACGGACCGGTTTGATGATGCCGCGCTTCGCCAGGCTGTACTGGATGACGATCACCATCGGGATGATCAGCAGCGCGATGAACCACGCCGCGGTCGGCAGCAATAACAGGTTGCCCTTGAGCCAATCGGGGAGCGTGCGCCGGTGGCGCGCGGGCTCGGGCTCCGGCGTGCGCTCGCCGGCGCGTGGAGCCTCGAGCGTCTGACTCACGCTTGTCCGTTCTCGGCGCTGCACGCCGGGCCGCTACGGCGCTCGCGACGCTCGCTCACGCGTTCTTCACCTCGGTCCACCGGTCGGCGTATTCGACCTCGTCCTCGCCCAGGTCCTTCGCGAACGGCAGCTTCGCCAGCACTTCGGGCGGCGGGTAGATCAGCGGATTGCCGGTGATCGACTTCTTGATCAGCGGCTCGGCCGCCTTGTTCGGGCTGCCGTACTGCACGAAGTTCGTCGAGCGCGGCGCCGACCTCCGGCTCGAGCATGTAGTTCATGAATTCGTGCGCGTTGTTCGGATGCTTCGCGCCCTTGGGGATCGCCATCGCATCAACCCACGAGTTCGCGCCCGAGCTCGGGATCACGTATTCGAGCTTGTCGTTGTCGGCCTGCGCCTGGAACACGTCGCCGGAGTACGCCTGGGCGAGGATGAGCTCGCCGCCCTTGAGCGGGTCCTGGTAGTCGGAGGTGATCGACTTCACCTTCTTCTTGAGGTCGATCAGGTAGTCCTTGGCCGCGTCGAGGTCGCCCGTGTCGAGCGTGTTCGGGTCCTTGTGCAGCGCGAACAGCGCCATCGAGAACGCGTCGCGTGCCTCGTCGAGGAACGAGCTCTTGCCCTGCACCGACGGGAGGTTGAATGCCTCCTCCCAGTCGGTGACCTTCTGGCCGACCTTGGTGGGGTCGTAGCCGATGCCGGTCGTGCCCCACTGCCACGGAATCGAGTACTGGTTGCCGGGGTCGTACTCCGCGTTGCGGAAGCGGTCGTCGAGGTTCGCGACGTTGGGAATCTTGGCGAGGTCGAGCTTCTCGAGGAAGCCCGCGTTCTTCATCTTCACGAGCGTGCCGTCGGTCGGCACGATGATGTCGTAGCCGGTTCCGCCGCTGCTGATCTTCGCGAACAGCTCGTCGTTCGAGCTGTAGTTGTCGTACGTGACGTTGATCCCCGTCCGCTGCTCGAAGTTCGGGATCGCCTTCTTGTTGATGTACTCCGTCCAGTTGTAGAAGTTCAGCTGCTTCGCTTCGGGTGCGCTCGAGCCGGCAGCCGGGGTCCCGCTGCTGGACTTGGAGCCGGAGTCACTGCCGCACGACGCCGCGACGAAGCCTGCGGCCGCGGCAAAGCCCATCGTCTTGATGAACGTGCGCCGATTCCAGCGCGGCGAGGTCACGTCCCAGATGAACGCCAGCGACACGCGCTCGGGATCGGTCGGTCATACGGTCAGCTCCTTCTCGACGGCTTGCGTGTCTTCTGCATCGGTCCGCCGAGTCGGCGCGCGCACGGCGTCGAGGCTCGCTTCCTCGGCGAATACCACGTTGAACTCCGGATTCCAGACGAGTCGCGCACGCGTGCCGGGCTCGCCCGCGTCGCTGACGCGCTCGCTGTTCTGGCGGAACGCGACGAGCGTCGCGCCGTCGTCGGTGCGGACGACCAGCTGCGTCGACACGCCCTGGTACACGACGTCGATGACCGTGCCGCTCGCACTGCACATCCCGTTCGCGACCGGCTCGCCGGCGGGCGCGACGCGCAGCTTCTCGGGACGCACCGTGAACGCGAGCTTGTCGCCGTTGCGCAGCGCCCGATCGGCCGGCGCGGGCACGAGCACGCAGTCGCCGTCGGAGCGACGACACCCGGAGCCAGTCACCTTCGCGGCCGACGACTTCGGTCTCGACGATGTTCGACGTGCCGATGAACCCGGCGACGAACCGCGTCGCGGGCCGCTCGTAGATGTCTTCCGGGTAGCCGATCTGCTCGACGTGACCGAACGACATGACGGCCAGGCGGTCGCTCATCACCAGCGCTTCTTCCTGGTCGTGCGTCACGTACACGAACGTGACGCCGACCTCGCGCTGGATGCGCATCAGCTCGAGCTGCATCTGCTTGCGGAGCTTGAGGTCGAGTGCGCCGAGCGGCTCGTCGAGCAGCAACACCGCGGGCTGGTTCACGAGCGCGCGCGGCGAGCGCGACGCGCTGTTGCTGCCCGCCGCACAGCTGCGCGGGCCGGCGGTCGTCGTAGCCCTCGAGCTGTACGAGCCGCAGGTAACGCGTCACACGGTCGCGCACCTCGTGCTTCGGCACCTTCTTGCGGCGCAGGCCGAACGCGACGTTGTCGAACACCGTGAGGTGCGGGAACAGCGCGTACGACTGGAAGACGGTGTTGACGTTGCGCTTGTACGGCGGCACGCCGACGATGTCGCGCCCGGTCAGCCGCACTTCGCCGTCGTCGGGTTCTTCGAAGCCGGCGATCATCCGCAGCGATGTCGTCTTGCCGCATCCTGACGGGCCGAGCAGCGAGAAGAACTCGCCGTGCGCGATCTCGATCGTGACGTTGTCGACCGCGACTACATTGTTGAAGCGCTTCGTGACGCCGTACAGGCCGACCTCTATCGGCCGCTCGCCCGTCGCGGTGCCGTCGGCGGGCGCGGATTCATTGCTCATGTCGCTGCCCCTGGTCGGGCGGGTGCGGTGCGGGCCGCGGCACCCTACACACGCCTCCACGCTTCGGTCAGCACGCTCCTCAACACTTGCTCCATGTAGTCGAACTCTTCTTGGCCGACGATGAGTGGCGGCGCGAGCTGCACGACGGGTTCGCCGCGATCGTCGGTGCGACAGATCAAACCCGCGTCGTACAGCGCGCGCGCGAGAGGAAGCCGCGCAGGAGATGCTCGGCCTCGTCATGGCTGAACGTCTCCCGTGTCTCCTTGTCCTTGACGAGCTCGATGCCGTAGAAGTAACCGTCGCCGCGGACGTCGCCGACGATCGGGAGATCCTTCAGCTTCTCGAGCGTCGCGCGGAACGCCGCTTCGTTCGCGCGTACGTGTGCGAGCAGACCTTCGCGCTCGATGACGTCGAGATTCGCGAGCGCGACCGCGCAGCTGACCGGATGTCCGCCGAACGTGATGCCGTGCAGGAACGTGTTCGCGCCGTGCAGGAACGGTTCGACGAGGTGTGGCCGCGTGATCATGCCGCCGACCGGCGAGTACCCCGACGTCATGCCCTTGGCCATCGTGATGATGTCGGGCAGGTAGTCGTAGCGCTCGGCGCCGAACCAGTGCCCGAGCCGGCCGAACGCGCAGATCACCTCGTCGGAGACCATGAGCACGCCGGTCTCGTCGCAGATCTCGCGTACGCGTTGGAAGTAGCCGGGCGGGGGCGGGAAGCAGCCGCCGGAGTTCTGCACCGGTTCGAGGAACACCGCGGCGACGGTCTCGGGCCCCTCCATCTCGATCGCGAGCGCGATGGCCTCCGCGGGATCGATCGGCGCGCGACGGTACGGATTCGTGTTCGGCACGCGGATCGCGCCGGGCACGAGCGGCTCCCACGGCTCCTTGATCGCGGGCACGCCGGTGAGGGAGAGCGCGCCCATCGTCGTGCCGTGGTACGCGATGTAGCGGCCGATCACCTTGTAGCGGTTGGGTTGGCCGATCGCATGGAAGTACTGGCGCGCGAGCTTCCACGCCGACTCGACGGCTTCGCTGCCGCCGGTCGTGAAGAACACGCGCTCGAGGTCGCCGGGTGAGATGTCGGCGAGCCGTTCGGCGAGCTCGACCGGCGCGCGGGTGGGCGTAGCTCCACACCGGGAAGTACGCGAGCTCGCTCGCCTGTTTCGCGGCGGCCTCCGCGATCTCGGTGCGGCCGTGACCGACCTGGCTGACGAACAATCCCGCGAGGCCGTCGAGATACTTCTTGCCGCGGTCGTCGTACACCCACGCGCCTTCGCCGCGCACGATCACCGGCACGTCGCCGTCGTCGGACATGCGCGTGAAGTGCATCCACAGATGGCGGCGGGCAAGGTCGGAAAGAACTCCCATCACGTTCCCCAGGAGTAGGTCTGTTTTTCGAGGCGGAGGTAGACGAACGTCTCCGTTGACCGCACGCCGGGGACCGAACGAACCTGCGCGTTGATGACTTCGAGCAGGTGCTCGTCGTCGCGTGCGGTGACCTCGACGAGGATGTCGTACGCGCCCGAACAGATGACGACGTACTCGATCTCGTTGCTCGCCGCGAGCTTCGACGCGATGTCGCGGACGTCGCCGTCGACACGCACGCCGATCATCGCTTGGCGGTGGAGCCCGACGCGCAAGGGGTCGGTGACGGCGACGATCTGCATGACCCCCGCGTCGAGCAGGCGTTGCACGCGGTTGCCGCACCGCGGCTTCCGACAGCCCGACCGTGCTGGCGATCGCCGTGTACGGAGCGCCGGCCGTCGGCCTGGAGCTCGCGGATGATCGCGAGCGACGTGCTCGTCGAGAGCTGGCTGGTGCGAATTTCGTCGGCTGAGCGCTGATTCCACGACGATCTGCCGCCTCTGGCGGCCCTCCGGCCACGAATACTAGGTTTGGCGGTCCAGGAGGTGCCAGATGGACGACGGTTTCGAATTTCGTCAACGGCAAGCAGGTCGAGGCCCGCGACGGCGCCACCACGCCGCTCGTCGACCCGTGCACCGGGGTCGAGTACGGCGCCGCGGCCCGCTCGAGCGCGGCCGACATCGACGACGCGGTCGGCCGCCGCCGCGGCCGCCTTCGAGGGCTGGGCCGCGACGACTCCGTCCGACCGATTCGCGCGCTGCTGCGCATCGCGGACGCGGTCGAGGCCGACGCGGCGCGGTTCGTCGACGCCGAATGCCGGAGCACCGGCAAGCCCAAGGCGCTGATGGCCGCCGACGAGATCCCGCCGATGGTCGACCAGCTGCGGTTCTTCGCGGGCGCGGCGCGCATGCTCGAAGGGCGCGGCGCGGGGGAGTACATGACCGGGCCACACGTCGTTCATCCGGCGCGAGCCGATCGGTGTGTGCGCGCAGGTGAGCCCGTGGAACTACCCGCTGATGATGGCGGTGTGGAAGATCGCGCCCGCGCTCGCGGCCGGCAACACCGTGGTGTTGAAGCCGGCCGAGACGACGCCGGCGACGTCGGTGATGCTCGCCGAGCTGGCAGCCGAGTTCTTGCCGCCCGGTGTGCTGAACGTCGTGTGCGGCGATCGCGACACCGGCCGCACGCTCGTGGCGCATCCGGTGCCGCGGATGATCTCGGTGACCGGTTCGGTGCGCGGCGGGAATGGAGGTCGCCGCCGCGGCCGCCACTGACCTGAAGCGCGTGCACCTCGAGCTCGGCGGCAACGCGCCGGCGATCGTGTGCGACGACGCCGACGTCGAAGCGGCCGCCGAGGGCATTGCCGGGGCAGGTTTCTACAACGCGGGTCAGGACTGCACGGCCGCGGCGCGGCGTGATCGCGGGTCCGGCGGTGTACGACCGGCTCGTCGAGCTGCTCGTCGAGCAGGCGTCGTCGAAGGTGGTCGGCGGCCTCGATGTTCCGGACGCCGACCTCGGGTCCGTTGAACAGCGCCGCCGCACCTCGATCGCGTGAGCGGGTTCGTTGCGCGTGTGCCGGATCGCGCCGAAGTGCTCGTGGGCGGCGAGCGCGCCGGAGATGCCGGGTTCTTCTTCACGCCGACGGTCGTGACCGGCGTCGGCCAGCACGACGAGATCGTGTCGCAAGAGGTGTTCGGCCCGGTGATCACCGTGCAGCGCGCGGCCGACGAATCCGCGATGATCGCGGCCGGCAACGGTGTCGACTACGGGCTGTCGGCGAGCGTGTGGACGCGCGATCACAGCGCCGCGATGCGTTTGTCGGCGGCTCTCGATTTCGGATGCGTGTGGATCAACACGCACATTCCGCTGGTCGCCGAGATGCCGCACGGCGGCTTCAAACGCTCCGGCTACGGCAAGGACCTCTCGAGCTACAGCCTCGACGACTACACCCGCGTCAAGCACGTGATGTCAGCGATCACCTGACCGCGGCGTCCCCCGACCGTTTGGGCACTTTGCCGCGCCCTGCCGCCAACTACTGCCCAAACGCTGCGCCACAGCGAGAGAAACCGTCTGCCCTCGCCCCATTGTTGCCCTGCCAGGGTCTGACATAGCCTCGGCGTCCGATGGCGACGTGGGGTCGCGCCCCGCTCTACCTCGCACTCGTGTTGAGCGTCGCGGCGTGCAGCAGCAACGACACCAAGGCATCCGCACCAACCGCACCGCCTTCGACGCGCGCCCCGACGACACCGCCCGCGCCCGACCCGACGACCACCACCACAGTCCCGCTCTACAGCTTCGACAACTCGGTGCCACCGCCGAAGCTGATCAACACGGGAACGGACTACAAAAAGATCGTGAAGTCGTTGCTCGACTATTCGAGTTGGATGGTTGGTCACCACCCGACCAGGGATGCTGTCGACACGATTGCGGCGCCTGGCTCTCGCGGCAGATGACGGGCTACCAACAAATCGACATCTACGTGCGCACGAACCGGCGCTACTACGAGACGTATTCAGGGCCGTCCTCGGTAGCGATCGTCAGCACCGCTCCCGACGTTGTATCAGCACTATTCAGACAGCACATCAAGAAGATGGTCGTCGTGAATCGCGTGGGACATGTAGTGAGCCAGCTGCCCACGCGGACGATCAGCTATGACGTCGTCATGATCATGTCGGCCAATCGCCGCTGGTATTTGTCGTCAGTCGTTCAGCGACAGGGCACGAAGGTCGGACTGTGAAGCGCGTGCTTCCGCTTGCGGCCATGCTGGCGGCTGGTCTCTCGTTCTCGTCGACCGCTTACGCCGTAGGCGGCGTCGGCGAGGGTAATGCGTCCGTGAGCGGGCACGGCCGTCTCGAAGTACGGGCCGGATACGGCAACCCCGGCGACACCGGTACCGGGGGATCCCCACCGCTTGTGCGCTTCTCCTACCAGGTCTACGGGCCGGGGGCGGCTTCTCCGGGGAACAACATTGCGGGGATCTGCGCGGTGGGTGGTGATCCGAACAATCCGGGGGCGCAGTTCCGCATCATCGTGACGGGGCCCGATGGCGCGGTGCTTTCGAACACGGTCGTGTGCGAGCCGTTCACGACCGACGTCAACGGCGTACAGGTTCCTACGCTCCCGCAACCGCCGACGCTCGCGGAGACGTGGCGCGCCGCGCAGCTGCCAAACCCGACGATCCTCACCGACCCGGCCACGCGTGGGATCACCGGTCTCGAGACGCGCATCTGGACCGACGGCACGACGACCAAGAGCATCGCCGCGACGATTCGCGGCTTCCGCATCGTCGGCACCGCGACGCTGCAGAGCTACTCGATCCGCATCGACGGCGGGCTGCCCGAGAACGCGCCCAACGGTCGCTACACGTTCGAGACGAAGGGCAATCACACGATCGTCATCGGCGCGGTCTGGACCGGCACCGCGACGCTCACCGGCCCCGGCCTCGACGCGCCCGTCTTCCTCCCCGACATCGGCACCGCGACGCTGAGCACAACCCGCGCCTACCCCGTCAACGAGATCCGCTCCGTGCTGCAGCCGTAGCTCGACGGGGGGTTCCATTGCCGAGAAGTCGGGCACACTGATCATTATGACGATCCGAGGTGAGGGCACTGCGTTCGTGCGGGGCGTCACGCCGCAAGAGGTCTTCGACTTCGTGCTCGACCCCGCCCAGTACACGAAGGCCGACACCAAGATGGTGTGGGTGACGAAGCTGGCCGACATCGATGACGGCATGATCGCTCGCGAAGACGGCCGCTTCCTGGGGCGCTTCCGGGGCTCGGTCGTGACGCGTTACCGCTGGACCGCGCCGACCCGCATCGATGTGACGCTCGAGCACGGTGTCCCTCGCGCACTTCACGCGTGGTTCGAGATCGACGAGGCAGATGACGGCACGCGCTTTCGTCACGTCGAGACGATGGACTTCGGTCACGGCATCTTCGGCCGGCTGTACGACCTCGCCGCGCGCCGGTGGTTCGAGCGCGGGGTGGAGCAAGAGGTGCGTGAGATCGCGCGCCTGCTGGCCGCGGGCGAACGCGGACGCGGCGTCGCCGCGCACGCGAAGGCCGGCTAGCGTGCGTCCGCAGCCGCGTGCAGGGGCGCCACGCGGACCGGTCACGCCTTGACGATCGCGGTGTGCAGGATCTCGAGGGCTTCGTCGAGCAGGTCGAACTCGAGCACGAGCGGTGGCAACAGGCGCACGACGTTGCCGTGTGTGCCCGCGGTGAGGATCAACACGCCGGCTTCGTGACACGCAGATGCGACGCGCCGCGCACGATCGGGGTCGGGACTGCCGTCGCCGTCGACGAGCTCGATCGCGACCATCGCACCGCGCCCGCGCACGTCGCCGACTCCCGAGGTGGCCGCTTGCGCGTCGCGCAAGGCCGGCAGCATCCGCGCACCGAGCTCCGACGCACGCGCGCACAGGCGGGCGGAGCGGATCACGTCGATCGCCGCGAGCGCGGCGGCGCACGACACCGGGTTCCCGCCGAACGTGCTGCCGAGCCCGCCGACGTGTACGGCGTCCATCAACGGCGCTGCGGCCGGTCACGCCCGCGATCGGCAGGCCGCCGCCCAATCCCTTCGCGGTCGCCACGAGATCCGGGTCCACACCTTCGTGAGACATCGCGAACCACGCGCCGGTGCGGCCGAAACCGGTCTGCACCTCGTCGGCGACGCACAGCGCGCCGTGCGCGGTGCACCACGACGCCAGGCCCGCCATCCATCCGGGCTCGGGTACGACGAACCCGCCCTCACCCGCGATCGGCTCGACCAACACGCACGCGACCGACGCGGGGTCGACCACCGACTCGATCCACAGCAGCGTGTCGTCGAGGCGACCGGTACCACGGAACGGATACGAGAACGGTGCGCGGTACACCTCGGGCGCGAACGGCCCGAACGACTTCTTGTACGACACCTTGGCGGTGAGCGTCAGGCCGAGCAGCGTGCGCCCGTGGAACGCCTGGTCGAACGCGATCACCGCCGGGCGGCCCGTTGCCGCGCGCGCGATCTTCACTGCATTCTCGACCGCCTCCGCACCCGAGTTCACGAGCATCGATCGCTTCTCGAACGACCCGGGTGTCAACGCATTCAGCGCCTCGCACACTTCGACGTACCCGGCATACGGCGTCACCTGGAAGCAGGTGTGCAGGAAATGCGCCGCCTGCGACGCGACCGCGTCGACGACGGCCGGATGCGCGTGCCCGACGTTGCTCACCGCGATGCCCGCGCCGAGATCGATCAGCCGGTTGCCGTCGACGTCTTCGACGATGCCGCCCGACGCCGACGCGACGAAGATCGGCAAGGTTGTCGCGACCCCGTCGGGCACCGCCGCCTTGCGCCGTTCCCACAACGCACGCGAGCGCGGGCCGGGTATCTCGGTGCGAAGCGAGCGACGCTGTTCCATCGCCCACACGTACTGCAATCGCCACACGGGCGCAACACCCGAACGCGTGCGAGACTGCGCCAATGCGCACGGCCGTCGCTGCACTGCTCGCGATCACGCTCGTCGCCGCGTCCGCATGCAGCAACGACGACAACCACGAGGCCACAGGGAAGAAGCCCGAGCAAGGAGCGGTCGCCATCGACGCCGACTTCGACGCCCGTCAGCGCGAGTACCTCGAGGCCACGACGCAGAGGCTCGACCCGGGAGCGCCGCTCAGCGTGCTCGCGCACTTCGAGCGCGCCGCGCGCGATCCGGGCTTCACCTTCGACCCGAGCGTGGTGACACCGGCCGCGTACACGAACATGTTCGAACGGATCGACACGTTCACCGACACGACCGACTTCGACATGCTGTACCTGATCAACCTCTGGTACGCCTACGGCGACAAGCTGCCGCCCGCGACGCGAGACGCGATCGGCAAGCGCTTTCACACATTCAAGTACTGGTACACCGAGCCGACGCCGAAGGGTGTCGTCGACAACAAGTACTACTGGTCCGAGAACCACCGGATCATCTACCACACGATCGAATACCTCGCCGGCAACGTCTTCCCCGACGACACGTTCACGAACGACGGTCGCACCGGCAAGGAGCACGCCGCGTCCGCGAAGCAGCTGATCCTCAACTGGCTCGACGAGAAGGTGCGCTTCGGTTTCACCGAATGGCACTCCGACGTCTACTACCAGAAGGACATCACGCCGCTGCTCACGCTCGTCGAGTTCGCGCCCGACGACGAAATCGCGAACCGGGCGGGCATGGTGCTCGACCTCTTCCTGGTCGACATCGCGCTCCACTTGCAGAAAGGTACGTTCGGCGCCACGCACGGCCGCTCGTACATGAAGGACAAGAGCGTCGCGACCGACGAAGACACGTTCAACCTCTCGAAGCTGCTGTTCGACGACACGACACTGCCCTACACCGAAGGCGCCGACCCCGGCGCGACGCTCTTCGCGGTGGGCCAAGAAGTACACGCTGCCGCCGGTGATCCGCGCGATCGCCAAGGACGACGATCAGATCGTCGACCAGGAACACATGAACGTGCCGCTCGACGCGGCCGAGCCCGTGACGAAGGACCCGACACCGCCGTTCGGCATCTCGTACGACGACCCCGACAACGTCGCGTTCTGGTGGGAGCGAGGCGCGCAGACAGCGTGGCAGACCGTGGAGCTCACGATTCGCACGCTCGACAAGTACGACCTCTGGGACAGCGAGTTCTTCAGCTCCTTCAAGGCACTGCGCGATGCGATCGGTACCAACTACGACGCGGCGCGCTCGCTCGCGCAATCCTTGCAAGCGGTGCTCGGCTTCGGGTTGTTGACCGAGGTGCACACCTACACGTACCGCACGCGCGACGTCATGCTCTCGACCGCGCAGGACTACCGGCCCGGCGTGTTCGGTGAGCAGTACCACGCGTGGCAGGCGACGCTCGACGGGCAGGCGCTCGTGTTCACCACGCACCCGAAGGCGGAGCCCGAGAAGAACACGCAGTGGCCCGACAGCGACGGCTACTGGACGGGTACCGGTTCGATGCCGCGCTCGGCGCAGCACGGCGCGGTGAGCATCAACATCTACAACCCGGCCTACATGCCGACGGGTCCACCGTTCGATTCGTTCTCGTACGTCGACTACACACACGCGTACTTCCCGCGAGAACGCTTCGACGAGGTCGATCGCCAAGGCAACTGGACGTTCGGGAAGAAGGGCGACGGCTATCTCGCGTTGTGGTCGCAGCGCAAGCCCGAATGGCGAACCGCGGGTCCGGGCGTGTTCACGCACGGCCTCACGCAGCCATTCGATCTCGTCGCGCGTGGCGGCGCCGACAACATCTGGATCGCGGAAGTCGGTGACGCCGCGAAGTGGAAGACGTTCGACGCGTTCCGCGACGCGATGACGAACGCGACCCCGAAAGTCGGGCCCAACCACTCGGTCGAATACAACTCGCCGACCGAAGGCAAGATCACGTTCGGGTCGACGCAACCCCTCGTCGTCAACGGCAAGCCGATCAACCTGCACGAGGACGCGCGCATCGACAATCCGTTCGTGCGCGTGCCGTTCCAGGGCCGCCACTACGACATCAAGCTCGGCAACGCGTCGCTCGACCTCGACTTCGAGACCTGGACCCGCACGATCAACCGTGGATGACGCCACGATGCGCCGCCGCGTGCGTGACGCGCGTGTCGCCCGGCTCGCGACGGTCGCCGCAGACGGCCATCCACACATCGTGCCGTGCTGCTTCGTGCTGCGCGAAAACACGCTGTATTCCGCTGTCGATCAAAAGAAGAAGTCGACCGTCGCTCTGCGGCGGCTCGCGAACATCGCGGCGAATCCGCACGCGGCGCTGCTCGTCGACTACTACACCGACGATGACTGGTCGACGCTGTGGTGGGTGCGCGTCGACGGCTCCGCGCGTGTCGTCGAGAGGGGCGACGAACGTGAACGAGCCATCGACGCGCTGGCCGAGAAGTACGAGCAGTACGTACGGGTGCGACCGGACGGTGCGGTGATCGCGATCGCGGCCGAGCGCTGGCGGGGCTGGCGCGCATCGGTTGGCTGAACCCGCCTACGGCGTCGCGGCCTGATCGCGGCTCACGCTTTCGGCACGCCCGACCCGAGTCGGCGGCGGAGGTCGGCTTCGTACTCGCGCACCGCGGGGCCCGCGTGCTCTTGCTTCAACCGCGTCAGCGTGGGATAGCCGGCATCGCGCTCGGCGTCCCACTCGTCGGCGAAGCGCCCGCTCGTGATGTCGCTCGCGAGCGTGCGCATCGTCGACAGGAAGTCGAGGTGGTCGTACCGGCCCCGCCGAGTCAGCTGGCCGTACTGCGACGTGGGGGAGTGGAACTCCGACTGCACTGCATAGCCCACCTCGCGCACCAACCGGTAGGTCCGTTCGACCTCGCCCGACAACACGAGCTCGGTGACGATCGCCTCGAGCGGAATGCCCTCCTCGGCCATCGTCTGCACGAACGCCGTGTTCACGGCAGTGAGCGCCGGCGAGAGCACCTGCTCCACGCCGAGGTCGAGCACCGCTTCCTGCATAGCGGTCATCTCGATCGCGCCCTGGCGCAGGCCGCCGATCGCGCGCGCGATCGCGAGCGTGCGGTGCTTGGCCCGGCCGGTCGCGTCGGCATGCACACCGACCGCGGTGATGAACCCGACCCCCTCTTCGTAACACAGCCGCACTTCCGGCCCGAGCATGCGCGGCGCGACCATGCCCGCGTCGCCGGGAGGTTCGAGACGCCCGAACGCGAGCGTGTACCCGCTCGCGACGATGACGCACGACTCCGCGCGCGGCATGATCGGGAGCAGCGCGACGACGTCGTCGGGCACGAGGATGCAAATGATGTCGGCGTCGCTCGCGGCCTCGACGGCGTGGGCGTCGAAGCCGTCGGCGACCGCCTGCGCGCGCGTCTCGTCGTGGCGCACGCAGATCACCGGTTCACAGCCGCTGTCGCGCAGGTTCAGCGCCCACGACCGGCCCTGATTGCCGTAGCCGACGACTGCAACGCGCTCCCCGGCGATCGCCCCGACGTCACCGTCGTTCTCGTAGTAGATCGTGGTCACCAGGCCTCCTTCGGGAACTCGAACACCTCGCCTCCGGTGCGCGCCAACGACTGGTAGCGACGACGCGCGAACCACCACCGGCCGTCGAGCCGGCGGTAGTGGTCGTGATACACGCCGAACGCGCGGCTGAACTCGCCGGTCTCGCGGTCCTGGCGCAGCTCGCACATGAACACGCGCGCGCGAGCCGTATCCGGATCGTCGTTGCCGTCGAGGTAGACGCGCGCGTTCAGCACGACGAATTCGAAGAACGAGAACCGTTCGATCGCGCCGCCGATGAACGTGCCGATCGCGTCCGGCCCGGCGAGGTCGACGACCGGGTTGGTCACCGTGTCGACGCGTACCGGCGCGTCGGGCCGGAACAGCTCGGCGAGCTCCGGCCAGTCGCGCCGGTTGACGACGTCCGCGTACGCGTGCTGGAGGCGCGTGATCGTGATGTAGTCGACGGTCTGGGCGAGCGCGTCGGGCGCGGCGGTCACGGTGCGCTTGGCCGCGAGAAGTCGCGGTTCGGATGCCGCGGCGGCATGCCCATCTCGGGCGGCGGTGTCCACCCGCTCTCGCGCATGTCCTCGAAGAAGTGCTGCATGTTCAGCACGTCTTCCTCGTACGAGAACTTGCCGTCGCCGGCGTAGATCAGCGTCGAGTATCCCGACTGCATGTACTGCGAGCCGTCGGCGCGCCGGCCCGGCAGGATCTGCTGCCACTTCACGACGACGTTGTCGCCTTCGATCGCGTAGAACTCGGTGGGGAACTGCCAGTCGTCGAGGCCCGCCATCGCCTCGCCGAAGACCGTGCGCTTCATCTCGTCGATCCCCTGCACGCGTCCCCACGCGGGATCGACGAACACCGCGTCGTCGACGAAGAACTGCGCGAGGTCGGCCCACGGGCGCGTCCCCGCGTTGATCTCGTCGCGTACTGCGATGTAGCGATCGACGGCGGCGGCGACTTCCTTGCGGTCGTGCGGCATTGCGTGAGTCAAGCGCGCACCCGGCGCGGCAGACAAGTGCGCGCGGCCGATCAGTGCGTACGCTCAGTACGTCCGCAGCTCGGGCCACATCGTGTCCCAGTCGACGCGTTGCAGCCGGCAGAGCCACACCGAGCGCGCCGTTCTCCTCGTTGTCGACACCGTGCGGCGTCACGATCGTCGCGACCGGTTGCACATCGCCGAAGTAGCGCTCGAGCTCGGGCCGGGAGAAGCCGATCGCGATCGTCTCCTGCGAGATCCCGTGCGGATGAGCCCAGAGCCAGTAGTTGAGGTGGCCGCTCACGGGTTGCCGGACGCCGCGCGGCGTTCCGAGCAGCTCGACCGAACCGGCCTCGGAGTAGTTCGAGGTCAGGATCGGCGCGTCCGGATGGGCGCGCGCGATCGGCACCACGGTGTCGACGAACTCCGACCACCCGACCATCTCGCCGATCTCCTTGTTCACGCCGCGCACGGTGTTGGCCGTCGACAACGGCAGCACGGGCGTCGCGAACGGCACCATCAGCGCGCCGATCCCAAAGAGCAGCGCGGGCCGGACCCATCCCGACGTGCCCGCCAACGCCGCACCGCCCGCGCCGAGCAGCAGCGGCAATGCCGCCCCCGTGTAGTACTCCTTGCCGCCGGTGATCGTGACCAGCGCGAGCGTCAACAGGAACGCGTATCCGAGGCCGCGGTACGGACGCGCCGTGTCGTTGCGCAACAGCCACAACAGGCCGGGCAGCGCGAGCAATACCGATGCCGCGCCGAGCAGGAAGAACTGGGCGGGCAGTGCCTGCAGCGAGTGCCCGTAGTCGCGCAGCTGCTTGGCGAACGTCACCTGCGGCCAGTCGTGACGCGCTTGCCACACGACATTCGGCACGGCGATGAGCACCGCCACCGCGACGCCGAGCAGCGCATCGCGCGACACCAGCAGCTCACGTTGCGGCGTCAGCAGGAGGCCGGCCACGAGCGCGATCGCGAACGTGCCGATCGTCCAATGGTCGAGGATCCCGAGACCGAGCGCGATGCCGGCCGCGATCCACCAACGCGTGTCGCCGGTGCGCAGAACCCGCACGACGAACAACGTCGTCGTCGCGCCCGCGACCACCTCGGGTGTGACGGTGCCCAGGAAGTGCCCGGTCGTCAGGAACATCGGTGCGATCGCCGCGCCGAGCGCTGCCAGCGTCTGCGCGCGCGTGTTGCCGCCCAGCTCACGTGCGATCAACGCCGTCAAGATGACGAGCACGCCGTGCAAGACCGCAGGAAGGATGCGCAAGCCGAACTGGCTCGACCCGAACAGCGTGTCGCTGACGCGATACAGGAACGGCGTCACCGGGGGATTGTCGACGTAGCCCCACGAGAGCCGGCGGCCTTGCGCAAGGTAATAGAACTCGTCACGGTGATAGCCGTAGATGTTCGCGGTCGCCAGATGGAACCCTGTCGTCACCGCCGCGATCAATGCCGCCGGCCTCATGGTGCCACCAGGCTGTTGACGACGAGATCGACGACGGTCGCGCGCGCGACGGCGTCGTCGATGGCCGCGCCGTCGTAGTCGCCGAAGCGATGGTTCGCGAACCACGCGACGCTCTCGAGGATGAACCGGGCGGCGACGTCGGCGTCGGGGACCGCTCTGAACGCTCCCGTCGCGACCCGACTCGCGATGTACCGCCCGAGACGCACCAACATGCGTTTGCGGCCGCGGTCGTAGAACCGCTCCGCGAGCTCCGGCCAGTCGAGTGCTGTGCGCTCGACGAGGCGGATCAGCGCGCGCGACCGCTCGACGCGGTCGTACACCTCGTTGACGATGCCGTCGAGCTCGGCGCGCGCGTCCGGAGCGGGCGCGCGCGGCGCGGCATCGAGTGCGGTCGCGCGCATCATCGTGTGTAGCGATCGATCGACGATGGCGTCGAGGTGACTGGGATCGGGATTCGGCACCGGGAGGTCGAGGGAGTCGACATCGACGCCCGCCTCGCGCTGGATCACCAGTGCGAACAGCGCCTCTTTGCCCGCGACGTATCGATAGAGGAGTCCGGGCGACACGCCGCGGCCTGCGCGACCTCCTGCATGCGCGCGCGGCGGTAGCCGACGGCGGTGAACACGTCGCGGGCGGCGTCGAGGATGTCCTGCAGTCGTCCGGGCGCAGGCAGGCGGGCCACCGGCCGAGTATAAGTGAATGAACCATTCAGTCAAGATCCGTGCGGGTGGAACGCGTGAGCTACGGCGGCTGACCCCGCAGCGTGCGGGGCGTCAATAGGGGGTCGTTTTCCGAACCCCTATTGACGCCCCACTGAGACGACGACACCCACGCGCAAACCTTCGCACGCACCGAACGCGGCGGCTCGGGCGCACGTTGATGTAGCCGCACTCGTCAGCCGCGGCGTACCGGCATCCAGTCGTTGATCGTGTAGCCGCGCCGCTCGACCGTGCGGTCGACGGTTCCCGCGCGTCGTAGCGGTACACCGTCGCCGCGCGCCGACCAGCTGAGCGGTTGTCGGTCGAGAAGTGCATGCAATGGCTGTCGAACAGCAAAAGGTCGCCGGGCGCCATCTCGACCCCGACCGCCTGCGAAAGGTCGTAGTCGACGATCTCGTAGTAGCCGTGGTTCGCGTTCGGGCGCCGGTCGATGACGTGTTCGTGCACGACCTCGCGATGGCCGTCCGGCACCACGTACAAGCACCCGTTGTCGATCGTTGCTGCGGTCACCGCGAGCCACACGCCGACGACGGGCCGGGGTGGCTCGAAGGGAAAGTAGAACGAGTCCTGGTGGCACGGCTGACCCCACGCGCCCGGGCTCTTGAAGATGAACTGCGACAAGTTGCAGTCGATCTCGTGGGTGGCGAGCAACCCGCGCCGAGGTCGAGGAGGTCATCGCGCGTCGCGAAGTCGCGATACGGCGCGACGTGATGGATGCGAAACAGCTTCGACGCCGCGTCTTCCGGCGCCGCGACCGCGGTCGGAGCGAATCCCCGGAGCACGAAGAAGCCCTCGCGCGCATACGCCTCGGCATCGATCACGACTCGATTCTGGCCCATTTACTTCGGCGGCGCGATTGGGGTAGGGAATTCTCATGGCACGCACGCAACTCGCCGGTCTGGTCTCGCAGCTCCTCGGACCCGACATCCCCGTCCGCGTCGATTGCTACGACGGCAGCTCGATCGGCCCGGCCGCCGCCGCCGCCCGCATCGTCGTGCGGTCGCCCGATGCGATCGCGTACCTCCTCACCGCGCCCGGCGACCTCGGTTTCGGACGGGCGTACGTGAGCGGCGCGCTCGACGTGGAGGGCGGCATCTTCGACGCGCTCGCGCTACGCGACTACTTGCCGGACGTCAAGCTCGACGCGCGCACGTGGGCGACGATGGCGCGCCTCGCGGGCGCCGGCGGCTTTCGCCGTCCGCCGATTCCCGCCGAAGAAGCGCGCCTGCACGGACGGCGCCACAGCAAGGCACGCGACGCCGCCGCGGTCGCCCATCACTACGACATCTCGAACGACTTCTACCGCATGGTCCTCGGACCGTCGATGACGTACTCGTGTGCGGTGTGGGAGGACGACACGACGACGCTCGAGCAGGCGCAGGCGAACAAGCACGAGTTGATCTGCCGCAAGCTCGGGCTGGAGCCCGGTATGCGGCTGCTCGACGTCGGGTGTGGTTGGGGAACCATGGCGATCTACGCGGCCGAGCACTACGGAGTGCACGCCGTGGGTGTGACGTTGTCGCGACAGCAGGCGGAATACGCGACCGACACCGTGAAACGCGCCGGGCTCGATGATCGCGTCGAGATCCGCGTGCAGGACTACCGCGACGTGCACGACGGGCCGTACGACGCGGTCAGCTCGATCGGAATGTTCGAACACGTCGGCCTCGCGCGGCTCGGCGAGTACTTCGAGTGCCTCTCTGCGCTCGTCCGCCCGGAAGGCCGCGTGCTGAACCACGGCATCAGCCGCCCACCGGCACGGAGGGCCCACATGCGCCGCAGCTTCATCGACCGCTACGTGTTTCCCGACAGCGAGCTGCACGAAGTCGGCCGCGTCGTGTCGCGCATGCAGCAGTCGCGGCTCGAGGTACGGCACGTCGAGAGCCTGCGCGAGCACTACGCGCTCACACTGCGAGGATGGGTCGCGAACCTCGAGGCGGGCTGGGACGCGGCCGTCGACCTCGTCGGTGCCGGCCGGGCGCGCATCTGGCGGCTCTACATGGCCGCGTCGGCCATCAATTTCGAAGCTTCTCGCACGCAAGTACATCAGACCCTCGCCGTACGCGCGCCCAACGGGCATTCGGGTATGCCGCGTCGCCCGGACTGGGACATCAGGCCGCTCGGCGCGCATGTCGTGTCGCCGTCGTAGTCGTTGACGGCACTTCCGACGCGGCCTCTCGTCGTTGCGCGCGCCATCCGCGCGTTTGCCGACGGCTTTGCCGCGGTGTTGCTCGCGCGGTACCTGCAACACATCGGGTTCGACGGGTTCGAGATCGGTGTCGTCGTCACCGCCACGCTGCTCGGCTCGGCCGCGCTCACGCTGTGGGCCGGGCTGCGGTTCAACCGGTGGGGCGCGTCGGCAGTGCTGCTGGCGTCGTGCGGCTTGATGGCATTCACGGGGATCGGCTTCGCAACCGTGACCCGCTTCTGGCCGCTCGTCGCGGTCGGATTCGTCGGGGTGCTGAATCCGTCGGCCGGTGACGTCAGCCTCTTCCTCCCGACCGAGCAAGCAGTACTCGCCGACCTCACGACGGTCGAGCGGCGTCCCCACGCGTTCGCGATCTACAACCTCGGCGCCGCGCTTGCGGGCGCATTGGGAGCGCTGGCCTCTCCGCTGCCCGACCGGATCGCACGCATGCGGGGATGGGACACCGCGGCGACCGAACGTGCGTCGTTTCTGGTCTACGTGTTGGCTGCCGCGTCGTGCGCGCTCGTCTACCGCCGGCTGCGCACGCACGCGTCGGTCGCGCGCCCTCGGGGCGGCCTGCACGCGTCGCGGGCGATCGTGACGCGCTTGGCCACGCTGTTCACGCTCGACGCGGCCGGTGGAGGCTTCGTCGTGACGTCGCTGCTCGTGCTCTACCTGGATGTGCGATTCGGCCTCTCGCCGGCCGCGACCGGCGCGACGCTCGCCGCGGCGGGCACGCTGACGGCGTTCTCGCAGCTGGCGTCGCCCTGGATCGCGCGCCGCATCGGTCTCGTGCGGACGATGGCCTTCACGCACCTCCCGGCCAACGCGTTCCTCGTCCTCGCCGGCGTCGTGCCGAACGCGGCCGCGGCGGTGACGTTCCTCTTGTTCCGCGCCGCGCTGTCGCAGATGGACGTGCCGGTGCGGCAGGCGTTGGTGATGCGAGTGGTGGAGCCCGACGAGCGAGCCGCGGCCGCGAGCGTCACCAACGTGCCGCGCAGCCTCGGCGCCGCGTCGACACCTGCGCTCGCGGGGCTCCTGCTCCAGCACTCGTCGTTCGGCTGGCCGCTGATCATCGGCGGTGCAATGAAGGGTTGCTACGACTTGTTGCTGCTCGCCCAGCCGCTCGACCGCGACTGACGCGCGCGACGGCCGCGCGGTCAGACGATCAGCAGCCCGAGCCGGTCGACGAACCCGGCGTGACGAGCTGACCCGTCGCGACCGGCGCCGGGGCGACGGGCGCGGTCGGCACCACGCGCTCACCGAGGATCACCATTGCCGGCGTGGTCGGCGGCTGCGGTGTCGTGTGGGGCGTGTGCGAGTGCGGCTTCGTCGTCGGCGTCGAGCGTGCGGTCGTCGGTGTCGTCGGCGGCACGGTCGTCGGCGGCACGGTGGTGGTCGTGGTCGTCGTGCTCTCGGTCGTCGTGGTGGTCGTGGTGGTCGTGCTGCTGTCGGTCGTCGTGGTCGTCGGTTGCGCCGTCGTCGTCGTGTCGTCGTCGGCGGTGACGAATGCCGACAGTTCTGCGGTCAAGGTGTTCGAGCAGGCGGCGGGGGGCTCGGGCTCCTTCGGCTTGTGCCTTTCGGCTTTCTCCTTCGGGCTCTCGGGCCGCGCGACAGGAGTGGTCGACGTACTCGCACCGTTCGTCGACGTCGTCGAGTTCAGAGCGGCGGCGCCCTTGTTGTCGTGTTCGTCGTTGCCGCCCCGCGTCAGCGCGAATGCGCTCGCGCCGAAGACAAGGAGCGCCGCGAGGCCGACCGCGATGCCGGCGCGACGTTGCCGCATGCGGCGGCGGCGCAACGCACCTGCCGATACCGCATACGCGTACACCCGAGTCGCGTTGATGTTGCTGTGCTCGGGCATGGCCGGCCCGTCGTCGAGCCCACCCGGCACAGGCGTGAAACCCTCGTCCGGGTTGGTGCGATGCTCGTCGTTCATCCGACGGCTTCGTTCGGGTAGCTCTCGCCCAGCCGGGCGCGAAGGCGATACCGCGCCGTGCGGGCCGCGGTCCTCACATCCGCGATCGACATGTTGAGCGCTCGGCCGGCGAGCGGTTCGTCGCAATCCATGAGAAAACAGAGCACGGCCACATCACGTTGTCGTCGTGTGAGGGTTTCCAACGTCTTCCAGAGATCGGTGGAGATCACCACCTCGCGCTCGTGTCGCGCCGCGGCCTCCGGGTCGAGCGGGACTCGTCGCCCCGGTTTGCGGCCGAGGGCTGTGGCACGCAGGCGTTCGAGGCAGACGTCCTTGGCGCACGCAATCACCCAGGCCGTCGAGTCGTATTGCTCACGCACGCGTTCCCATCGCATGAACGAGCGCGCCATTGTCTCCGCGACGGCGTCCTCGACAGGACCGGTGTCGAAGCGGAAGAACCTCTCGATGACCGTGCAGGCACTCGGGAAGAGACGTGGATACGCGGCGCGGAACTCGCGTTGCGTCTCTTCGTCGGATTGCATTCCGAGATCATTACCTGCCGTTTGCGCAGTGTCTACGCGTAGAACGCGTGTTTTCGTTGGCTATCACTGCCAGTTGATCCTGGATTTGGTTGTGCGGCAGTTCACAGCTGGTTTCGGTCGCGATGCGTCGCGAATCAGAACTGTGTCAGCCGTTCGAATACACGCGTTCCGGGCTGAGCAACACCGCCGTGCGATGTTCCGCGAGCATCACCGCGTCGTACGCGTCCCAGTCGTCGTGCGTGCCGCCGGCGGCAGTGAAGATGGTGCGCAGCAACTTCCGCAACGCTTCGGCGTCTACATCGGCGACCGGATCGTCCGGGCCGATGAGCTGCGCCCGGCCTTCGGCTGCGGCCCACTCCCACCCTGCTTGCGCGACCGCGGTCATCGCCGGGCGCCGGCGGAGGTTCGCGAGCTTGCGCGCACCGCCGCGTGCGACGAGACCGAGCACCCGCTCGCCCGACACCGGGTGCGCCAGCACGCCGCCGTTGACCAGCGAGGATTGCACCGTGCAGTCGGCCCGCACGGTCGACGCAACGATGAGCCCCTCGTTGCGCGCCAGCAACCTCGCGACGTCGTCGAGCGTCGTCATGGCGGCCTCCTCACGCTGCGATCACACAGACCATTCGATTGCCGGTGGACGTACCGCTGCGCACAACGGATTGCCGCGCGCATCGGTGAGACCGAGGCGGCCGACGAGCGTGCCCGATCGCCGGGCGGCACGGAGCGTGGGCGCATCCACGACGTCGAGCATGAGCTTTGCCCGCCGGAACATCTCGAAGGCACCGTCGCGGTCGACGGTGCCCCACGACAGATAGATGAACCGGTCGCCGGGCCGGCCCTGGATGTAGCGGCCCTTGACGTCGGTGCCGCTCATGTCGCACTCCAACGTCCACACTGCGTTCGGCGCGTCGCCCGCCACCATGCCGAGCAGGTCGTCGGGCTTGGCCCCGCGCTTCTGCACACCCACATAGATGTTGTCGTAGCCCGAGTTTTTGTCCGGGCTGGGACCGCATGCGCGTCCGGGAAGCTCGGACGCCTCGATGCGAATCTGCACGGGCGCCGAGCCTACTGGTCGCGGCACGCGCCCGAATGATCGAATGGCCGCGATGCAGAGGCCGTCCGCGCGCGTCGTCGTGATGGCGGCGACGGTCGCCGCTGTCGTCAGCGGCATCCCGTCGACTGCGTACACGCTGGCGACGCGCGCACCGCCGGCCGCGTCGACGCGTGCCGCCGGCACCTTGCTCGGGCGCCCGACGATCCCGCGCGGCGTCGTCGCGCATGCTGCGATCTCTCTGTGGTGGACCGCAGTGCTCGCGCGCGTGCTTCCCGCGTCGCCGCGTGCTGTTCGGTGGGTTGGCCGGCGCGGCGATCGCCGCGCTCGATCTCGGCGTGGTCGCGCGGCGTGTTCCCGCGATCCGCGAGCTGCCGACCGCGCCGCAGTGGGCGGATCACATCCTGTTCGGCGCGACCGTCGGCGCGGTGCTCGAGCACCGGGCGCCGTAGTCTCTCGGCTCGATGCCGGTCATTCCCGCGAGCGGGATCGAGATCTCTTTCGCACGGTCCGGGAGCGGGCCGCGGCAGCTGTTCCTCAACGGCTCGGGCTCGACGTTGGCGACCAGCGCGCTCCTGATCCAGCCGTTCGCCGAACGCTTCGATGTCGCCGCGCGCGATCAGCGGGCTCGGCCGCACGTCGATCCCCGCCGGTCCGTACCCCATGGCCGACTACGCGGCGGACGTGATCGCGCTGGTCGACCATCTCGGCTGGGATCGATGCCGGGTGTTCGGCGTGAGCTTCGGCGGCATCGTCGGTCACGAGTTCGCGGTGACCGTGCCCGATCGCATCGAGCGGCTCGTGCTCGCCTGCACGTCGCCCGGCGGCCGGGGCGGCGCGTCCTACCCGCTGCAGGAGGTCGCGTCGTTGCCGGAAGCCGAGCGCGCGGCCCGCGGCGTCCGACTGCTCGACACGCGCTTCGACGCGCACTGGCTCGCCGGCCATCCGGGCGATCGCGGCCTCGTCGAGATGATGGCCGCGCGGAGCCCGGGGCAAGAAGTCGACCGAGCAGCGGCGCGGCGAGCGCGAGCAACTGCACGCGCGCACGACGCACGACATGTGCGATCGCCTGCACCGCATCGCGTGGCCGACATTCGTCGCGTGCGGCCGGTACGACGGCATCGCGGCCCTCCCGAACGGCGAGTACATCACTGCGCAGGTCCCGCACGCCGAGCTGCGCGTGTACGAGGGCGGGCACGCGTTCTTCGCCCAGGACCCCGAGGCCCTGCGGGCGATTCTCGACTTCTGGAGTGATCCAGCGGCTCGGGCGCGCCGAAACCCTTTCGTGCGCGCAGAGCCGGCGACGGCATCATCGACAGCGCCCGTGGCCCACGCGAGGCTCGCGCGAGGCGTAGGCCATCAAGCAGAACACCAAGGAGGAGCGGCTGTTCCCGCGGATGCTGTTCGCGAAGATCGTGCCGAACTGCAACGCGATCGAAGCCGATCGCGAAGCTGCCCTCGTGACCTCGCGATGAACCTCCGCAGCGCGCGCGTTGTGGTTACCGGCGCGTCGCGAGGGATCGGCGCCGCGCTGGCCCGGGCGTGTGCGCGCCGCGGTGCGCGCGTCGTGCTCGTCGCCCGCTCGAAGGAGCAGCTCTGCAAGCTCGCCGCCGACCTCGGGGGCGACGCGTATCCCGCCGACCTCGGCGACGCCACCGCGATCGAGCCGCTCGTGCGGGCGATCGAAGCCGGCGGGCCGATCGATGTGCTCGTCAACAACGCGGGCGTCGACCTCACCGGCGCGCTCACCGAGCTGCCGGCCGACAAGGTCGCGCAGCTCGTCGACATCAACCTGATCGCGCCGATGTTGTTGTGCCGCGCGGTGATCCCCGGCATGCGGGCGCGCGGTCGCGGCCACATCGTGAACGTGTCGTCGCTCTCGGGCACGAACGCGTTGCCGGGCGTGCTGCCGTACTCGGCGTCGAAGGCGGGGTTGAGTCACTTCACGGCCGGGCTGCGCGCCGAGTTGAAGGGCACGAAGATCACCACGACGCTCGCGCGAGATCGGCCCGGTCGAGAGCACGATGATCGAGAGCCTGCGCGCGCACGAGCCGACGCGGCGCGCGCTCAACCGTTTGAAGACGCTGCGGTTGACGTACGACCTCGAGATGTCAGCCGTCGTCGACGCGCTCCTCGACGCGATCGAGAACGAGCGCCGCCACGTGCGGCTGCCGAAGCGCGACGCGCTGTTCCCGTTGTTGACCGAGGCGCCGAGGCGCGTGACCGAGTGGCTGCTGGTAGGTGTGCGATGACGATCCCGAAGAAGCTCGACGACCTCACTCCCGAGTGGCTGAGCGAGGTGCTCGGCCGCCGCATCACCGCGGTGCGCGCCGAACCAGTCGGTGTCGGCGTCGGGCTCGTCGGGACGTTGTTCCGGCTCACGCTCACCGGCGGCGGCGAGCCGTCGACGATGATCGCCAAGCTCGCGGCGCCGACCGACGAGGGCCGCTTCGTCGCGACGATCATCAACATGTACGGCCGCGAAGTCGGCTTCTACACGAAGCTCTCCCGGCGCACGCCGATCCCGCATCCCGCGTGCTACTTCGCGGCCCACGATCCCGAGACACAGGACACCGCGCTGCTGCTCGAAGACGTGTCGTCGCGCGGGAGGATCCAGGACCAGCTCGCGGGGTGCAACGTCGCCGATACCGTCCCCGCATTGCGAACGCTCGCGAAGCTGCACGCCGCGTTCTGGGACGAGCCGGCGCTCGACGACTGCCCGTTCCTCTTGCGCCTCTGCGACGACCCCTATCCCGGCGCGGTGTCGTTCGCGTACGACACCGCGTGGCCGCGCGTGCAGGAGTTCTTCCCCGAGCAGATGACGAAGCAGGTGCTCGCGTTCGGTGATGCGTACGGCGCGCGCATCCCCGCGCTGTTCGCCAAGCTCTGCGAGGGGCCGCTGGTGTTGTCGCACTGCGACTGGCGGCTCGACAACCTGTTCTTCACCGATCGCGACGAGGTCATCGCCGTCGACTGGCAGTTGATCGACCGCAGCGTCGCGCCGCGTGACCTCGCCTACTTCGTGACGCAGAGCGTCAACGTGCAGGAACCGGGCGATCACCAGCAGTTGTTCACCACGTACCTCGACGCGCTCGAGCGACTCGGCGTGACGCCCGACCGCGACTGGGCCTGGGCGATGTACCGGTACGGGGCGACGATGGGCTTCGTGTATCCCGTGGTTGCGGCCGGCGCGCTGAGCGTCGAAGACCCGCGGCACATCAGGCTCACGGGAGAGATGCTGCGGAGAACAGTCGCCGCGCTCGCGACGCTCGACGCGTTCGACCTCCCGCTCTGACTGCGCGCGGAGCATCGGTATTGGGTCGCCCAAGACGGTCCTGCCTCTTGGTTCCTTGCAGGCGCGGGCGCGGGCGCGGGCGCGCTCCGCGCTATTTCGGCCGTCGTGATCCCGCCGGCGCGCGCCTCTTGCTCGCACGCTTCACCGGAAGGGAGCGCGCGTACGACACGCCGAGCTCGACCCACTTCGCGAGTTGCCGGCTGGTGCGGACATCGTTCGCGTCGACGCGCAGCCATCCGTCCATCGAACGTCCGCCCATCTCGAACCGGCTGGCGGCCGTCGTCGCGAGAAGCTTCTCGGTTCGCGGGGGATCGATCCGAACCAGCACGCCACCCTGACCACTCGCGGCGATCGCCATGTTGCCGCCGATGAGGAAGGCCAGACCGCCGAACATCTTCTGCTCCGTGAGCCCCGCCTCGCCCTCGACACGCGCCCGAACGCGCTCCGCCAGCTTCTCGTCATATGCCATGTCCGCAATCGTACGAGTCCGGCCCGCGGACGCTGTGCGTGAAAGGCGCACCGTGAACCCGGCACCGGCGGCGCCACGCATGTGATCGCGCGGGGACGACCCGGCACAGCCACCTGGCGCTGCGCGAGCCGTCGGCGGCAGTCGGGGCGCGGTTCCGCGGCCTCTCAGGAGGATCTATTCTGGAAACACGTCGCCGGTATGGCGACTATGCGTCCCTCCCGGTAGCGCGGGTCGGTCGGATGACCACGACTGCACGACCCGTGCGACACCCCCAGGACGGGACATGGCGACACTTCTGCAACCTTCTGCTCCTCTGCCCGCGCCGGTACCCGAGCCTTTCGAATCGCCGACGCGCGCCGGCCTCGTCGCCGGGCGTTGCATCACGAGCCTGCTCGTGATCGGTCCCGCGGTCGGCCTCGCGATCGCAGTGCCGTTCCTCTGGGGACACGCGCTCAGCCTGCGCGACATCATCATCGGCGCCGCGTTCTACCTCGTCGGCGGCTTCGGCGTGACCGTCGGCTACCACCGCTTGTTCACGCATCGCAGCTTCCGCGCCACGCGTCCGCTGAAGATCGTGCTCGCCGCCGTGGGTGGGCTCGCGGTCGAAGGTTCGGTCACTGCGTGGGTGGCGAATCACCGCCGCCACCACCTCTACAGCGACAAGCCCGGCGATCCGCATTCGCCGCACGATCACGGCACGTCGTGGACGGGCCAGCTGCGCGGGTTCGCGCACGCGCACGTCGGGTGGTTGTTCAAGGGTGACCTCACGTCGGCGGAGCGCTACGCACCCGAGTTGCTGAACGACGCCGACACGCGGATCGTGAGCCGGCTGTTCCCGTTGATCGCCGTCGCCTCGTTGGCAGGACCGTTCTTCCTCGGGTGGACGTTGTCGGGTGCCTTGAGCGGCGCGTTCACCGCATTCCTGTGGGCCGGTGTCGCGCGCATGATGCTGTTCCACCATGTGACGTGGAGCGTGAACTCGATCTGCCACATGTTCGGCTCGCAGCCCGCGACGCAGAAAGACCACAGCACGAACTTCGCGCCGCTCGCGCTGGTGTCGCTCGGCGAGTCGTGGCACAACTTCCACCACGCGCATCCCGCGTCCGCGCGCCATGGCGCGCTGCCGCACCAGATCGACGTGTCGGCGCGGCTGATCCGCTGGTTCGAACAACTGGGTTGGGCGACCCACGTGCGCTGGCCGACGCCGGAGCAACTCGCCGTCTGCCAAACGAACTAACAGGGTGTGCTTCGCGCCGGAAGCGGACGCGGCCGTCGGCGTAATCGTCGTCGCGGTCGGAGTCGACGCCTTGCGGCACGTACGCACCCCGCGCCAGATCCCGCTCGCGTCATTGCCCGTGCTGTTCGGCGTGCATCAGCTGAGCGAAGCGTTCGTGTGGTGGGACCTGCAAGGACACGTCGCGCACAGCATCGGCCGCGTCGCGACATGGGGCTATCTGCTCTTCGCGTTGGCGGTGCTGCCGATACTTCTGCCGCTCGCGGTTGGGTTGATCGAACGTTCGCCTCTACGGGTGCGCGTGATCGCGGCGTGCGGCGCGCTGGCTGGGGTTGTCGGGGTGACGCTGGCGCTGGCAGTAGTGCGCGGTCCGATCCACGCGACGATCGACGGCCGTCACATCGAGTATCAGCTCGACTCGGTGCAGCACGGCGGCCAGCTCACCGCGCTGTATGTCACCGCAACGTGCGGCGCGCTCCTCGTATCGAGTTACCGCGAGCTCGCGGCGTTCGGCGCGCTCAATCTTGTCGTCGTGCCAGTCCTGATGTGGCTCACCGTCGACGGCTTCATCTCGCTCTGGTGCTTCTGGGCCGCCATCGCCAGCGTCGTCATCGCGTACCACCTTCGACGCTGGCGCGGCGCACGGTCTACGTTTGGCCGCATGAGCGAAGACGTGAAAGTCGAGCGCACGATCGCGGCGGCACCCGAGAAGGTGTGGGCTATGGTCAGCGACGTGACGCGCATGGGGGAATGGTCGCCCGAGACGGTCGGCTGCGAATGGATCGGCGATCGCAAGGAGCCGGCCGTCGGCGCGCGGTTCAAGGGCAACAACGAGAACGGCAAGCGCAAGTGGTCGACGGTCTGTACGGTCGTCGAGGCCTCGCCGGGTGAGTCATTCGCGTTCGACGTCAAGGCCGGCCCGTTCAACATCGCGCGCTGGGCATACCGTTTCGAGGCGGCGAACGACGGTTGCCGCCTCACCGAGTCGTGGACCGATCGCCGCCCGAAGCTCATCGAGATCATCAGCAAGCCCGTGATGGGCGTGAGCGACCGCGGCGCGCACAACCGCGAGACGATGCAAGCCACGCTCGACCGTCTTGCCGCTGCCGCCGAGGCTTAACACCTCTGGTCTCCTCCGCATACTCCGCGAGCCGGGCGCGCCGGACTCGTCATCCGAGGACGGTGAGAATCACTTGTCGCGTCCATCGCGCGCGCTCATCGTGGATGCACCTCATGCGCAACACACGTCGAAACTGCGCGCGCGGGATGAGTGGCATTGCGGCGGTCGCAATGGCGGCTGCTCTTGTGTCCGCGGCGCCCGCCGCCGCCTCGTCTCCACGCGAGGGGTTCCGCGGTCATGGTCCCCGTCTCGTGGTCACGCCCGATCGGGTGATGATCGACGAACCGGTGCAGATTCGGGTTGTCGGCGTCGCGCCCTACTCGCTGGTCACCGTGGCGTTGGCAATCGTCGCGGGTGGACAAACTCTCTATGACGGTCACGTGTGGGTGTCACACGCCGTCTTCCTCTCGGACCGGTTCGGCGTTGTCGACGCGAGGAGGCAAGCACCGGTCGGGGGCACGTACGAGGGTGTCGACGCGATGGGCCTGTTCTGGTCGGCGGGTACGACTGCGATGCCGAGCACGACACCACCGCGCCAGTGGACGGAGGAGGTGCAGCTCGAGCGCGACGGTCGACGGGCACGAGATCCCAACCGCGCACCTGACGCGCTACCTGTTGCGTCGGGGCGGCACCGCGACGCCGGTGCGCGAGCGCGGGCTCGTCGGCACGTTCTTCGAGGCTGCTGGTGGTGGACGCCATCCTGGCCTCGTCGTGTGGAGCGGTTCCGACGGCGGCGAGCTGGCAGCCGACCTGCACGCGGCGCTGCTCGCGTCCCGCGGTTACGACACGCTGGCGTTGGCCTTCTTCGACCCGACTGGCAGGCTGCCGTTGCCCAAAGACCTGTCGTTGATACCGCTCGAATACTTCGAGACCGCGGTCGGGTGGCTCGCACGTCAGCCTGGAGTGGATCCCAACCGCATCGGCGTGCGCGGCGCGTCGCGCGGCTCCGAATCGGCGCTACTCGTCGCGAGCCGGGATCCGCGGATCCACGCGGTCATCGCTTCCGCACCCAGCAGCGTTGTGTGGGGCGGGTTGCCGGACATCGGCCAGTCGGCCTGGAGCGCGAACGGCATGCCCGTGCCGTTCTTGATCCCGAAGGTCTCCGCCGGCCGGACGCCCTACGAGTGGTATCTCGACGCGCTCATCACACCGCAAGCCGTCGCGGCCACGATTCCCGTCGAACGCATCAACGGCCCCGTGCTCACGATCAATGGCGCCGACGACGAGCTGTGGCCGTCGCAAACGATGACACGACTGATTGCGGCGCGATTGCGTGCACAGCATCATCGATATCGCGACGAGCATCTCGAGCTCGCGGGCAACGGGCACGTCGTCCAGCTTCCGAACGAACCCACCACCGGCATTGCCCTGCCGGGCCTCGGCGGCAATGCGAAGGACTCGGCCGTGGCCGCGCAGGATGCGTGGCATCAGTCGCTGCGCTTCCTCGACGGGAGCCTCGGACGTTTTTCGGCGGTCGCTATTCGGGATTGCTCTCGGCGTACTTGGCGAGTCCACGGGCGAAGCCGGTGATCAAGCGCCCGTAGATCGCGGCGAGCGCGTTGCCGGCGCCCGGGATGCGCGGCTCGAACGTTGCCTTCCATGTGATGCGCGTACCGGTCGCGCCGCTCGTGAACGTGACGTCGGCGCGGTAGTCCCGCACGGGCTGCCCGCTGAGGATCGTGTACGCGTGATGCGTCGGCGGCTCGTGCACGACGATCTGTTCACGCCCGTACTGCGGCCAGCGCCCGGCCTTGCGTATCGCCCCGACCCCGCCCGGCGGGGGAGTGCCTTCCCGCTCGAAGCTGCACTCGTGGATGAGCCAACCCGCCCAGCGCGGCCAGCTCGGCGCGTCGGAGATCAACGCGAACAATCGCTCCGGCGCCGCCTCCGTGTGCACGACGACTACGCAACGTGCGGTTGCCATCGGCGGATGACGCTACCGAATCAGGTGAGCCGCACTGACCTCACGCGTGACCGGTGTCGTACGAAGGCGCCGTACCACGAGATCAAGATCGCGGCGACGACGAGCAGCTGCACGAGCAGGGTGAAGCGCGCGGGATACACCACGCCCTTGACGTCTCGATCGATGAACCCGCGGTGGTAGGTCACGCCGCCCCGCCGCCCGAGCCACTCTTCCAACCCGGTGAGCGGGCAGTCCCACCCGATCACGACGATGCCAACGCCCCACGCCACCGCGACGATGTGCGACCAGGTCGCACGGGGCCACCTCCAAGCAAGGAAGCCGCCGAGCGCGACGTACACAAGGAACAGCCCGTGCGCGACGGCTACGACGTCGGCGAGCAGCCGATAGGGCACCCGATGATCATGCGCCGTCGCGAGGCTGTCGTCACCGCGGCACCCGGCGCGCCCGCATGCGCCTCAATCAATGAGGTCGCAGAGCAGCGCATCGCGCGCGACCGCGGGCGGGCGCGCCTCCGCCAAGGTCGCACGGCGGTCGTCGCCGACCGCTCGCCACGCGTCTGCGCAGCGACGCCATCCCAACCTCGCGGCGTCGCTGTCGCCGCGGCGCTCGCTGCGACACGCGTCTTGCCCGATCCGCGACGCCAGAGTCGCGGTGCGCAGCGCGTCGGAGAGGACGGGCGCGGCCGCGGCGGGCGTCACGTCGACGCGCAGCTGCGCATGCGCCGTGTCGCAAGGGACGAGCGCGGTGGCCGACGCGCTCCCGAACGGCGATTGTTCAAACGGCACGATCGCGAGCGGCAGTATGTCGGACGCCGCGAACGCGCGGAGAAAGAGGTGGTCGGGTGCGCGCACCGGTCTGATCGCGACCTGCAGCACGCCATCGACCAGTGACGAATCGATCGGCGTCACATCGATCGTCGGATCGACATCAACGGTCACCTTTGGTCCAGGCGGCGCCGACATCCATCTCGCGGCGCGACGCGCCATCGCAGGTGCGGCCGGCATCGGCGCCGCGACTTCCACGGCGCGCGCCAAGTTCGGCACGCGAGCAAACGGCTCCGTGTCACGCAGCAGGCGTTCGAACGTTCGGCGGAGGTCGTCGTCGCGATGGTGCGTGTACTCCACGGCGAGGCGAAGGTGCGGCGCGCAGCGTTCGTCCACGGATTGTGTCGGCGCGAGCGCGTCCGCCGCGTCGCGCCACAGCGGTTCGGGATGCACGGCGACCCTCACGTGCGGCTGCAGCTGCACGACGAGGTTCGCCGCTTCGAGCGCGGCCGCGGCACGGACGACCGGAGCGCGACGGCCGGTGTCGTGCTCCGCGAGCAGGATCGCGAGCCGCCCGAGCATCGACATCTGGCCGCGCACTTTCTCGACGTCGATGTCACTGCCGCAGACGAGGTCGGGGTCCGCGAAGTCGACCTCCAGCGTGCGGCCGCCGTCATCGAGGGGCACCGACGCCAGACCCGCCGGACCCGGGAGCTCGAACGTGTCGGTCACGACGCCGCCTCGTATGCACACGTGAGGCGCGTGACGGTCTCTTTGATCGCGCGAGCGCGCCGCTGCCGGCGGGCCGAGTCGTCGAGCTCGCCGTCGACGGGAAAGCACTGCCGCTGGCCCGCGAGCCACAGAGCGGTCCAGTAGCGCCATTGGCCGGCCGCGCCCGCGTCGGGCCGCGGCCCGATCGCGTCGACGCGATCGAGATCGACCGCGAGCGTCACGACGGTGAGCGCCGCGGACGTGGCCCATGCCTTCGACGGCTGGAGCGTCGCAAACAGATGACGCCGCACCGCGTCGACTCGCATGGTATCGATGAGCGGTTCGGCGTTGTCGGCGACGTGCTCGAGCATCGTGTCGTCCTTTGCCACGCGGGTGTGGTCGATCGCGTCGTTGCGACCGCGGAGCATGCCGGTGACGATGTTGCGAAGGGCAGCGGCACGCGTAGGCCGTGATCGCGTTGGGTTCGTGTGCTTCGATCGGACCGAGCCGGGCAAGACGCGCGGCGACTTGTTCGTACGTCTGTTGCGTGATGTCGTCCGCGAGGTGGAGGGGAAGCCCCCGACGCCGAAGCTCATGCTCGGATGCAGCCCGCGCGTCGGCTGACGTGGTCCACGTCGCCAACGTGTCGAGCTGCATGCGAGCGGTGTCCGTCACGTGCGGAGCCTAGGTGCGCGTCAGTCGCCGTCGGTCAGGTATGTCTCTGCGGGTTTCTCCTCGCCGAAGAAGTCGCCGAAGTCGACGGGTTGCCCGGCGCGGTGTGCTGATCGCCGCGCGACCGTCGCCGCGCTCAACGATTCAAAGGCAGTCGCGGCGCCGGCGGGCGTCGGTGCCCATGCCTGCACGGCCCGCCGGTCGTATCCGAGTCCGCCGGCTTCCGCGTAGGCGTCGAGCCCGGCGGAAAGGAAGACGAAGGTCCAGCCTCGCGCTTCGCGCTGCTTCACCATCTCGAGGATCGTGTCGCGTCGGAACTCGACCGAGCTGTTCTCCTGGCCGTCGGTGATGGTGACGACGATGACGTGCTCGGCCTCGGCGTCGACCGCGCCCCGCGCCGCGGCACGTAGGTCGGCGCGCGCGAAGCAGTCGCCCAGTCGCGTCGAGGAGCGGCGTCCCCGCCCGCGGAACGAATGTGGTCATGGTGAGGGGCCGAACTTCGCCGATCGGCTCGCTGTCCGCGAGGACCTCATGCGGATCCTGCGTGTCGAACTGCACGAGCGTCAGCCGGGCATCGTCGCCGTCGGCCTGCTGCTCGCCGAGGAACGCGTTGAAGCCGCCGATGACGTCAGAGCGGATCGCCTCCATCGACCCCGACCGGTCGAGCAGGACGTAGATGTGAGTGCTGGTGTTGATGTTCATGCGCCCTCAACGCGGGCACGCCCGCGTTGTGACAATCCGCCGCTGCCCGCAACGCTCGGCCGCGGCGCTACTGGCGGCGGCGCCTCTGGGGCGTTCGTGAAGTCGGCGGCCGGGCGCACCTACCATCCGTGCGTGCCGCGCAGGCGGCAACCTTCTGCGTCGTCGTTGCGTTCCCGGGCAGTTGTTCGTCGTCGGCGAAGTCCGCCAAGCCGTCTGCTTCGACGACGGCGACGACGGCGACGACGGTTGCGACGCCCGCGGGGCTCATGGTCTCGCGCGTCAGCGCAACCGCGGCACAGCGCATCGACGGGGTTTGGCGCGTCGGGCGCCTGGTGGCCGAATGATCTCGTGAAGTTTCCGCCGGATGTGCAGCACCGCGTCGGGGACTTGCTCTTCGGCGTCGACGGGCTGCCGCGCGGCTGGGAATGCGTCATGGAACTGACGTCCCCCGGAGCGGGCTCCTCTACGAATCTGCCGTCCGTCGCAACGGCATGTTCGCAACGTTCAGCTCGGGGAGCGAGGAGGGATTCGAGCTCTACTACCTGAGCACGGCGTGCCCCGATGACGTCGACCCGGGCTTCGCAACTACCGGCGCGCGGTGGCGCGAGAGTTCGGCGGCCTCGGGCCTGGAGTATCGATCGATGAGGACGATATCGACGAAGACCTACGAGACATCACACTCGCGAACGACGAATGGTCGGACTGGTGGCACGACGCGATCGAGCACGAGGACCGCCACGAGCTCATACGTCAGCACGTCGACGTCTTTGCGCGATCGGCAGGTGTTGCACTCGACGAATCAGTCGTTCGAGCTCGAACGACTGATCGAGGGTGGCGCACCGCAGAATGTGATGCAGCAGGCCGCAATTTGGAGGATCTGGAAAGAGATACGACCGATCTGACGGGCCTAATGAGGGTGTCTAACGGGTACCAACTTCCTCGACGACGGCGATGATCTCGTCGCCGTAGCGTTCGAGTTTGGTGGGGCCGATACCGGGGCAGCGGGCGAGGTCGTCGAGTGATGCGGGCGCGGCCGTCGCGATGCCGGCGAGGTGGGTGTCGCTGAGCACGATGTACGCGGGCACGGCGTCGGATTGCGCGCGCTGCTTGCGCCACGCCTTGAGCGCGTCGACGAGTTGCGCGAGGTCGCCGGTCGGTGCCTGAGGCACGGGCTTTTCGGGGGCGCGACGAGTAGGCGCCACTGGTGCGTAGTTCGGCGGTGCGGGCGCGCGCAGCTGGTCGAGGAACGGCGCGGCACAGGTGGCGTCGGCGACGACGTGGGCGGCGGTATCTGCCCGTGTGATCGCGACGTGGAAGATGCGCCGCTCCTCCTCGAGGTCGTCGGCGAGCGCGTGGGGCATCAGGCCGTCGTGCGTGCCGAGCACGACGACGTACGGCCATTCCATGCCCTTCACGCGGTGCACGGTCGAAACCGCGACGCCTTCCTCGCTCGCGCGCTCACTCGGGTTGCGCAGTCGCGCGCGCAGCCACGGCTCGAACGCCACCGGGTGGGGCTCGAGGCTCGCGACCGCGATCAGCGCGTTGAGGTCGTCGCGGTGGCTGGCGTCGGGGCCCTTGCCCGACAGGTCGAGCGTCGCGAGCGCGGCACCGAGACCGATCTCGTCGCGGATACGCATGAGGACGTCAGCGGTGGTGGCGCCCTTGTCGACGGCGGCGCCGAGCTTTCTGAGGTCGTCGCAGAAGAGGTCGAACTTGTTGCCGGCAGCATCACTCAGTGCGCGGCCGACGTCGCGCAGCTGCGCCATGCTCAACTGCCGTCGACGTTCGAAACGTTGCAGCACCTCTCGTCGTATCGAACGGCTCGGGCGCCGCAGTGCGACCGCGATGTCGGGTCCGGCGAACCCGGTGGCGGCGGCCGCGGCCGATGCGAGGCGCAGGTACGCGAGCGCGGTGCGCGTACCGGTGCGGTTGAGGACCGCGAGGCTGACCGGCGTCCAGCACGGTACGTTCGCCTCGCCGAGCAGGATCTGCACCGGCAGCAGCGACGCGTTGACGCGGCTGAGCACCGCGACGTCCTCCGGTTGCGCGCCGGCGTCGAACCACTTCGTCGTCTGCTCGATCGCCGCCCGCGCAAGGCCGTCGGGTGTCGTCCGTACAGTCGTGAGCGCGCCCGCGTCGCAATCGTCGGGCTTGGCCGCGACGATCTGCTTGTCGATCCGGCGCCGGTTGTACGACAAGAGATGTCGCGCCCCGTCGACGATCGGCGCCGGGCACCGGTAGTTGGTGGCCAGCGCGTGGTGCGTGCCACCCGGGAAGTAGCGGTCGTAGTTGATGAGGAACTCGGGGTCGGCGCCTGCGTAGCCGTAGATGACCTGATCGTCGTCGCCGACGCCGAACACGTCATAGGCCGGCGCGCCGACCAGACGCAGCATCAGCAGCTGCGCGGGCGTGAGGTCTTGGAACTCGTCGACGAGCAGATGCCGGCACTCCCGCTGGAACGCGCGCCGCACGTCGACGTTGCGGAGCAGCACCTCGATCGCGCCGTAGATCTGCTCGTCGTGGTCGATCACGCCGTCGCGTCGCAGCCCGTCGCGATACGCGCCGAACATCGCGCCGAAGCCGTCGACGTCGTCGCGCTTCATCTCGACCGCGCCGGGATCGACGAGGCCCATGCGCACCTCGCTCAACGCTTCGAGGTAGGGCGCGTAGACGTCGCTGTTCGCGCGCGGCTTGACCGGTACGAGCGTCTCGATGCGGCGGCGCACCTCCCACTCGTCGAGCAACGGAAGGTTGCCGGTGGCGCGCCGCACGATGTCGTTGCCGAGCGCGTGCAGCGTGCGGATGCGGTTGCGGGCTTCGGGCGGCAGGTCGGCGAGGCGGGCGCGCATCGTGTCCTTGGCGCGCACGTTGTAGGCGACGGCGGTGATCGAGTTGCGGTGCCAGTTGCGTCGCGCCAGCAGCCGGAACCGTTCGGTGAGCACCCGCGTCTTGCCGGAACCGGCAGGCGCGATCACGCGTGCGGCACCCGCGTCGTGAAGGACGGCTTCGAGTTGATCGGCGGCGAGCTCGGAGTGTGCTTCGGCGACGCGGTCGATGGCGAGCACGCGCTGTTCGATCGTGTTGCGGTGCACGAGCGCAAGGCCGGGCGGGAGGTCGATCGCACCCGCGCGTGGTCCGCCGTCGCACCACGCGGGCGTGCCCTCGGCGAGCGTGACGTCGGCGACGTCGGAGGCGGTCGCGCCGAGCCGTAGCGCTTCGATGGCCGGACCCCACACCATGCGTCCGTCGCGGTTGTCGTAGTTGTTGGCGCGGGCGAGGAAGTAGAGACGCTCGCGCCCGAACTCGAACCGTGGCGAGAGCTGATACGGAGAAGCGGTCTCGATCTCAGGGGCGCGCAGCTCGTTGGCATCGCCGCGCAGATCGATGACGACCGGCGTGCGCTGCGACCAGCATCGGTGCAGCGCCTCGAGCGACTCCGCGGAGTCGCGCAACGCCGCGTCGTCGATCGTGACGCGGTCGGCGCCGGCCCACGCGTCCGGCGCGTCGGCGCACTCGTCGACGATCACTCCACGCCCAAGGCGCAGCGCGACAGCGGAGTCGGAGAGCGAGCCCAAGACCCGCATCATGCCCGACTGGTGCGCCAACTCACCGCGTCCAGATGGTCAGCGCCACGTCCAGGCCGTCGACCATGCGCAGGTAGCTGACGTCGACATCCTGGGCCATCTTCGCACCGCCCCGCTCCGAGGTCTTCGCCTGGCGGTCTCGGTATGTCTGCAGTGCTTCGTTCGTCACATGGACCAGGCCGTTCTGCCCTCTGCGTGCACCGAGCTCGCCACGCTCGCCGAGTACACGTCGGTGCCATCGATGGCCAGCGCACGGGCGACTTCGGGCACTCCCTTGGCTCGCTCGCTCGCGCGCGAATCGCACGCGGCTCAGAGCTCAGGCCGGTCGACGTCTCTGCGAACGCGCTCGCCATTCAGTCGTCGCTCAACAAGCAGCTCGATAGGAGCACCCTCCGGGTGGCGAACCACGAGGTGAAGTTCTCCACCGGTCGCCTCGACGAACCAGCGAAGTGTCGAGAGCAGCATGTCGCTCCGGTATTCCAAGCGTGAGACCTCGGATTGGTCCATCTCGAGAAGCTCGGCGACTGCGTGAACGCGCGCGCCTTCGGCGCGCTTTTAGTCCTCGGGCTTGAGCTTTGCGTTCTTCGCGTTGGCAGTGTCGGTCGGGATGGTTCGCTTCGTCATCGGTCTCCCCGCTTCACGATCGGTGTGAGATCCTTGTAACGTCGGCAGTACTCGTCGAGTCGTTGCTCGGCCTCGGCGATGTGCCGCGGTACCAGTGGCTGTCCAACCGCGTCTTGTCGCCGCCGACGAGCACGACCGCCATCGTGCGGCCGTCGCTGCCGCGGCAGTACCCGTAGATGATGCGGAGTATCGGCGGCTCGGTCGCGTACGGAGTGCTCTCGGTCGGCGGTGTCCGCCGAAGTGCGTGCGTCGTACCGAGCGGTGACGACGAGATGCGACTCGTCGCGCTACGGCATTCGCTGGGCAGTGGCGCGATCTCGTGCTCGACGTATGAGCTCGACGAGAGCACCATCACTTCTGCGATCGAAACGGTCGGTTTCGCGGACGGATTCGACTCGCTCGCGCTCGACGACGAACTGCAGCAGCTCGTCCACGGGCGCGACGGGAGTGTGCATCTCGTACCCGAGGAGTTGGACGATTACGTGATCCAGGGCTGGTATCACGACACCGACTCCGGCTTCGCGCCAGTGTCGTGGGAACAGTGGGAGGAAGTCTGTCCGCGTCGGCAACGTGGGGATCGGACAGCGCGTTCGACGATCTCGACGGGTGGGTCTACCGCGCCCTCGGACGCTACGGGGATCCGAGCGAGGGACTGCGAGCTCTGTCGCGGTCTGCGAGCACCTCACCGTTGACACCGGGAGAAACTGCGTCGCTGTGAAGGAGCCGAGCCCGATCGAAGAAACTGGCGCGGCGCGATCGCGAGGTGTGATCACGACGGATGCACTTGACGGCGTTCGCGCAACGCCTTCGCCAAGCCTTCGGGATCGGCGACCGTCACGGTCAATCCGGGATGGGTCAGCACACCGAAGGGGTCGAGGCCGGAGACGGGTTCGTGGAACTGCACGCACACGCCGGCGATGCAACTGGTGCCGTACGTCAGGCCGCGATCGGCCATCGACAAGCGCGGGCCGATGGCCTTCCACCATCGATACGGACCGGTCACGCAGACCTCGCTGATGTTCGTGAACGGCGTCAGCACGCGCCACGGCCCGAAGCGTGCCAGCAAGCGATCGTGGGCGGTGAGGACGACGAACGCGGTGCCCGGAGTGATGCCGAGGGCGAAGAGCCACGGGCGGAACCGCGGGTCGAAATCCATCTCGAAGCGTTCGCGTGTGCCCACCGGTGCAACCTTGTACCTGCGCGCGCTGCGACGCAACGTTGTGACGCGACACAGTCGCGCTCGGCGGTTCTTCGGTCGCGGGCGGCCGTCGAATGTCGGCGCCGTGTCACAGCTCCGCGACAATCGCGCTGTCGCGAAACTGCGAGGGTGCTGTTGGGGAATGGTCCGGGTCGCGTCGGCAAGCGGTCCGTTGCACCGAACCGCGCCGAATCTCACGTATGCACGCCGCCGGCTCACGTTCCGCGACCAACCTGCGCGCTCGATGCATCCCTCGGGAGGGCGCCGAGGCGGACGTGCCGTAAGAGCGTCGCCGCGCCATGTTGCGGAAACTGGTCCCGATCGTCACCTCACGCGCGCCGGTCGCGCGCGGTGCGTTTCGATCAGAGGGTGCGCGATCGGTCGTTCACGTCGTGACCTGCGCCTGTGACGAATCGATGCCCACGCGGTGACGCCGCGGGCGTCGCGCCACCGAGGCCGGCGCAGTCAACGCGTTCGGCGCGCCACGCTCGGAAACGGCGCGACGCGTCCTCCGACAGCGTGCGCGACGGCCGCGAAAGGAAAATGACGCTCGCGTCAGGCAGGGCTGGTACGCAAACGGTCGCGAAGCAACGTCGGGCGCGACGAGTCGTCCGGTCGACGAACAGTCGGCAAACGCCCTGGTCAGGCTGTCGTAGCTGACCTGCCACCCGTCGTGAGCCGCCCGGCTCGACACCGTGAGCATAGGCGCGCGCGGCGCGCTCGCACGCCGTCTTCGGAGTGACCGTCCAACGGGTCGCCCGTCGGTATCGTCCGGCGATGCCCGGCTCGATCCTCGGCACTTCCGTACGTCGGGTCGAAGACCCCGACCTCCTCGTCGGCGCGGCCCGGTTCGTCGACGACCTCGCGATCGACGGCGCGCTGCACCTCGTGTTCGTGCGCTCGACCTACGCGCACGCCCGCATCAACGGCATCGACACGACCGACGCGCCGCGATGCCCGGTGTCGCCGCGGTATTCACCGCCGCCGACCTGACCCTTCCGCGCTACGAGGGCCTGATGGTGCTCAACGAGCGCGCGATGCGGCCGCCGCTCACCGACGACAAGGCGCGCTTCGTCGGCGACACGATCGCGGCGGTGCTCGCGCAGACGCGCACCCAGGCCATCGACGCCGCCGAGACGGTGGTGGTCGACTTCGACCCGTTGCCGGCGGTCGTCGATCCCGAGGCCGCGCTCGCGCCCGACGCGCCGTTGCAGTTCGAGGAGCTCGGCTCGAATCTCGCGGCGGCGCTCCATCCCCGCACGACCGACGACGTGCTCGAAGGCGCCGATGTGGTCGTGCGCGCCCGCATCGAGAACCAGCGGATCGCGGTGCTGCCGATGGAGGGCAACGCGATCGCCGTGGTACCCGGCGACGACGGCGACGGCCACGACGTCACCGTGTACGTGTCGACGCAGATGCCGCACGGCTTCGCGGAGAAGGCCGGGCGGCTGCTCGGCATCGGCGACGGGAAGCTGCGTGTCGTCGCGCCGCACGTCGGTGGTGCGTTCGGCGGCAAGCCCGGGCTCGCGACCGAGCACATGGTCGCGATCGCGGCGGCGCGCGCGCTGCAGCGACCCGTGAAGTGGGTCGAGACGCGCTCGGAGAACCTGATCGGCATGCCGCACGGTCGCGGGCAGGTGCAGTACGCCGAGCTCGGCTGCAAGCACGACGGCACGATCGTCGGGTTGCGGCTGCGCATCGTCGGTGACGCGGGCGCGTACGCGGGCTTCGGCGGTGCGCTGGCGATGGGCCCGACGCGCGTGATGGCGCAGGGCGTCTATCGCATCCCCAAGATCTCCTACGAGTGCGCGATCGCGCTCACCAACACGACGCCGATGGGCGCGTTCCGCGGCGCGGGTCGACCCGAAGCCGCCGCGCTCCTCGAACGCATCATGGACCTCGCGGCGGGGGAGCTCGGCATCGACCCGATCGAGATGCGGCGCCGCAACTTCATCGCGCCCGACGAGTTCCCGTTCACCACCGTGATGCGCGGCGTGTACGACTCCGGCGACTACGACCGCGCGCTCACCGAAGCGCTGCGGCTCGCCGATTACGACGCGTTGCGGGGCGAGCAGCGCGCGCGCCGAGCGAATGGCGATCGCACGTTGCTCGGCATCGGGGTGAGCGCCTACGTGGAGATCACCGCGGGCGGTGGCGGCAAGGAATACGCGTCGGTGACCGTCGACGGCGACGGTATCGCGACGATTCACGTGGGGACGTCGGCGCACGGGCAGGGCCATGCGACGTCGTTCGCGATGATCGTCGCCGGTCGCTTGCAGATCCCGATCGAGCGCGTGCGGTTCGTGCAGTCCGACACCGCGCGGGTGCCCGAAGGCGGCGGCACCGGCGGCTCTCGTTCGCTGCAACTCGGTGGTTCGGCAGTGCTCGACGCGAGCGAGCAGGTGCTCGCCCGTGCCAAGGACGTCGCCGCGACCCTGCTCGAGGCCAACCCCGACGACATCGTCGTGACCGACGACGGGCGCATCGGCGTCGCCGGCGTGCCGGCACGCGCGCTCGAGTGGGCGCAACTCGCACGCGACGAACCGCTGCACGCGTTCTCGAACCTCGCGCAAGACGCGCCGACGTTCCCGTTCGGCGCGCACGTCGCCGTCGTCGAGGTCGACCTCGACACCGGGCGTGTGACGCCGATCCGCCACGTCGCTGTCGACGACTGCGGCCGCATCCTCAACCCGATGATCGTCACCGGCCAGCAGCACGGCGGCATCGCGCAGGGCATCGCGCAGGCGCTGTGGGAGCAGTACGTGTACGACGACGACGGCAACCCGCTTACGTCGACGCTCGCCGAATACGGGATGCCGAGCGCGGCGGAGCTGCCGAGCTTCGACGCCGCGAACACCGAGACGCCGTCGCCGCGCAACCCACTCGGCGCCAAGGGCATCGGCGAGTCGGGCACGATCGGATCGACGCCCGCGGTGCAGAGCGCGGTGATCGACGCGCTGCGCCACATCGGCATCCGCCACCTCGACATCCCGCTGACACCCGAACGCGTGTGGACCGCGGTGCGCGACGCCGAAGCCGGTCGCATCGCCGACCCGTGGCGCGAGCCGCCGCCCGTGTTCGCCCCCACCGTGGACGCGCCGGAGACTCGCGCCGACGCCGACGCGATCGACATCTGAGACCCCATGGCCGCAGCCGCTCGCATCGGCGGGGTATCGACGGAGTGGGCGAGACGGCCGGACCCTTCGCTGAGTCTCTCGCGGGCGGAACAGCGGCGATGAGCCCGGGCTGTGAGTGCGGCTTCCGGAAGATCTCGGCGAGGTGACTCCGCACCGTGCTCTGGCTCACATACAGCGAACGCGCGATGTCGGGGACGCGACGGCCGCGCAACAGCATCGTGAGGATCTGCCAGTGCCGCCTGTACTTCGACGCCGATGTGTCACAGTTGTTGTTCGAGCTCGGCGCCGTCGTCGTTCGCGACCTCGCCCCGGCGCTCGGGCATGAACACGACGAACGCCAGCCGGCGCAGCGTCTGTTCGATCGCGCGTACGCAGACGTGGCGCTCGATCACGACGCCGTCGCCGCGAATCAGCTTGCGATGTGCTTCGTAGCCGTGGATCGACCCGTCGGTCACCAGCTGGAGCGCGCTCTGGGCGTGCGTCGCGTCGTCGGCCACGAGCAGCGCGCCGAGCGTACCGGTGCAACGGGCAGGGCGCGGCCGGTCACCGTCGCTGCGGCGTCGTCGGCGCCGACGAGTTGCATCGTCTCGAGGTCGAGCACCGCTACCGGCAACGTGCTCTGCGTGAGCGCGCGCCGCCGTTCGGCTTCAGTGGTTCCGGCTGGTGTTGCGTCGGCCATGCCTGCCCTGGGGACGCCGAAGAGGTCGGCATTCGATGATGCCTGCGTTCCGGGCGCCGGCGGCTCACTCGCCGCGGGTGAGCGTGGCGTGCGGCGCGGCGACGGCAGTCATCCCGGCGGGTCACGTCCGGGGTCTCCTCGCCCTCGTACCGGGTCGCCCGTCGGCGCGAGAGCTGCCACGTATATCGCCGAGGGATTGCCGGGCTGCCAGCCCGGGAGCGGGTCGATCGTGTCGATCTGCACGAACCCACGACGCTCCCAGAACGCACGCGTGCCTTCGTAGGGCGCGTAGCTCGCGGACGCGTCGAGCGTCTTGACCTCGACGAGTGTGATGCGGTCGTGCGCCAGCGACGCGAGGACGTGCTCGATCAACACGGTGCCGACGCCGGTGTGCTGCGCGTCGCGGCGCACAGCAGCCCACGTGATCTCGGCCGCGGCCGGTGGGCGCGCGTCGACCGTTGCGAAACCGACCGTCTCGTCGCCGGCGAGCACGACCCACGCCCGCTCGTGCGCGATCGCATGGACGACCTTGGCGGGCACGTCGTCGGTGAAGAAGTCGGGGAGGCCGCGCACGATTGCGGCGCACGCGTCCGTGTCGTCGCTCGTCGCGGGCCGCACGGTCGGGGGAGCACCCTGCACCGCAGCATTCTTTCCGGGATAGGTTGCCGAACGTGTCGAATATCGAGCAGCGCCTCGACGAGATCGGCATCGTGGCGCCCGAGCCGTTCCCGCCGGTCGGGAACTACGTGTCGTGCGCACGTGTCGGGAACGTGCTCTACGTCGGCGGGCACGGTCCGACCGACGGTACGCGGGACATCTTCGGCAAGGCGGCACCGATCTCGCGATCGACCAGGCGCGCGAGGCGGCGCGGCTGACCGCGCTGTCGATCATGTCGACGATGAAGGTCGAGCTCGGCGACCTCGATCGCGTGCGCCGCATCGTGAAGGGTGTCCGGCATGGTGAACGTCGGCCCGAACTTCGACGACAGGCCCGCGGTCATCGACGGTTGCTCCGACGTGCTCGTCGACATCTTCGGCGACGCCGGTCGCCACACGCGTACCGCGATCGGCGTCGCCGCGTTGCCGTACGGGATCGCGGTCGAGATCGAGTTGACCGCCGAGGTCGACTGAACGGGAGCGCGCGGCGAGCGTCGCCGGGCCCGCACGTTTGCGCGGCGGCGGGACCGACGCGAGCATCGACATCGGATGCTGGCTGCACTGCTCCACGGCGATCCCGCTGAGGTTGTCGCGTATGACGACGGCGGCGCCACGACTCGTGGCGAGCTGCAGGAACAGGCCGCCGCGATCAGGGACAGGGTGTGCGCGAGCGAGCTGGCCGGGCATGTGATCGGCGTGCGCATGCCGAACGTACCCGCGACGATCGCGGCGTGGTTCGGGATCTGGCAGGCGGGCGCGGCGTTCGTGCCGCTGAATCCGCGCGCACCCGACGCCGAAGTCGCGCGGGCGATCGAGACCGTCGGTGTCGCGGCGGTCGTCACCCACGACGGCATTCGCGCGTGCGACGGCGTCGCAGCGCGGGCAGTCGACGCCGACGACGCGATCATTCAGTTCACGTCGGGGACGACCGGGCGCCCGAAGGCGGTACCGCTGCGCCACGACACGGTCTCCGATCTGCTCGACACCGTGATCGGGTCGTTGCGCGGCGGCGGGTCGTCGTCGTCCGGCACGCGCACGCGGCCGCCGATGCCGAACCTCGTACCGGTGTCGTTGTCGCTGTGGGCCGGCATCTACCAAGTGCTGTTCGCGTTCCGGCTCCGCGCGCCAGTGGTGTTGATGGCGGAGTTCCAGCCGGCCGAGTTTGCCCGGTTGGCGCGCGACCACCACATCACGTCGTCAGTGTTGCCGCCGGCCGCGCTCGTGATGCTCATGGAAGATCCCGCGGTGACATCGCTCGCGCCGCTGCGGTACATCCGCAGTGTGTCGGCAGCGCTGTCGCCCGCGCACGCGCGCCGCTTCCACGAACGCTTCGGCATCGCGATCCTCAACGGCTACGGCCAGACCGAGCTCGGCGGCGAAGCGATCGGCTGGACGGCCGCCGACTGGAAGCAGTTCGGTGTCACGAAGCTCGGCGCGGTCGGCCGTCCCCATGCCGCGTTCTCGCTGCGCGTCCGCGACCCCGGCGGCGACCTCGCCGGCATCGACGGCGTCGGGGAGCTCGAGATCCGCTCTTCGTCGGCGCTCCCGCCCGCCGACGCCGCGATGGAAGGGCGCGTCACCGACGACGGCTGGTTGCGCACCGGAGACCTCGCCCGCATCGACGCCGACGGCTTCGTGTGGATCGAAGGACCGCGTGAGCGACATGATCAACCGCGGCGGGCTGAAGGTGTTCCCCGACGAGGTGGAGGAGCAGCTGCGCTCGTACCCGCCGATCGCCGAGGTCGCGATAGTCGGTGTTCCCGACACACGGCTCGGCGAGGTGCCGTGGGCGTTCGTCGTTCCCGGTGCCGGTACCGAAGTCGACCCCGGCGCGTTGCGCGCCTGGTGTCGCGACCGCATGGCGTCGTACAAGATTCCCGTGGGTGTGACGGTGATCGACGCGTTGCCGCGCAACGAGATCGGCAAGCTGCTGCGCCAAGAGTTGGCGGCACGGGTGCCGCGAGCCGGGGAAGAGTCGCGGAGGGAGGCCGGCCGTGAGTGAGAATGTGATGGACCGCCTGCGGTCGTTCGACGGCGTCGAGCTCGCGTACACCGTCCGCGGTTCCGGCGCGGACACGCTGCTGATGCACGGCTTCGGCGCGGACGCGAACCGCAACTGGATCGCTCCGGGTATCGCCGGGGCTCTCGTCGACGCCGGCCACCGCGTGATCATGTACGACGCGCGCGGTCACGGCGCGTCCGCGAAGCCGCACGATGCCGCCGCGTACGAGATCGGCGCCATGGAGCGCGACGCGGATCGCGGTGCTCGACCATGTCGGTGTCACCGAGGTCGCGGTGGTCGGCTACTCGATGGGCGCGATCGTGGCGACCCGTCTCGTGCCGATGGAGCCCCGCGCACGGGCCTTGGTGCTCGGCGGGATCGGTGGACGCCTGGTGTCGGGCATGACGTTGCGCCGCGACCTCATCGCCGCCGCGCTCGTCGCGCCGGCGGGGGCGGGCATCGACGATGCCAGCGCACGCGCGTTCCGGCATTTCGCCGAGCGCAGCACCAACGACCTCGACGCGCTGGCCGCGATCATCCGCGTGCCGCGCCACGGCACCGCGGGCGCGCTCGGTGACATCCGCGCGCCCACGCTCGTGGTCGCGGGCGCGGGTGACGTGCTGGCCGGCTCGCCGCAGGAGCTCGCCGCCCGTATCCCGCACGCGACCGCAGCCGTCGTACCCGGCGATCATCTCACCGCGGTCGGCCGCCCCGAGCTGACCCGAGCGATCGTCGACTTCCTCGCGTAGGTCACTTGTCTGCAGGGGCGTGAGTGAGGGTCGATTTCCGACCCTCACTCACGCCCCTCGCTGCCGCGCTCTGGAGCGCCGCCCGGCCGCCTCAGCGGATGTCCAGCTGCGCGACGAGCTTCGCGGGCGCGACGCAGCGGTACGCGTCGGCGAGGATCTCGTGGATCTCGTTCCAGTCGACATTGCGCTCGAGTCGTACTGCGATCCAGCCGCGGTGCCCGACGTAGGGCGGAACGTAGAAACGATCGGGTTCCTCGTCGACGAGTTGCTGTTGCACACCGGGCGGTGCGGCACAGATCAACGCGAGCCGGCCGTCGCCGTGATGGTCGTCCCACACGGTCGCGAGCGTCTTCTTGTTGCGCACGAACCACGTCGGCGCGCCGTGGCTCACGCGCTCGCTGACTTCCGGGAATGAATCGCACAGGCGCCGGACTTCGGCGACGGGGTCACGCTTGGGCACCTCGTGATTCTGCCTGCTGCGGTTCTGTCGGGAAATGGTCGGTTACCCGCCTCCCGGGCGCGGGTACCTCCCGAAGACAGCGCCGCCGTGTTGCGCCGCTCGACTCGAAGGTTCGCGCCCGGCGCCACCTTCGACACGCCAACATTGGCATCGGCCCCCCCGGCCCAGTCGATCGAGGCGCCGGGCGTGTGCGTTGGGCCGTGTGCACGCGGCGACATCGACGATGACGCGCCACCGCCGGGCCCGGCGGGGGAGCCGGGGTACGCTCCGCGCGCCCTACCGGCCGAGCACGAGGGGAGCCGCGCATGTTCGACGTCATCGTCGTCGGGACCGACGGATCCGAGACCGCGAACGTCGCGCTGACGAAAGCCATCGAGCTTGCCGAACTGTGTGGGTCGACGTTGCACATCGTGCACGCGCACCGGCTCGTGTCGCCGGCCGCGCTCGGGCAGTCGGCGAGCGCCGGTGGCCCGACGTTCGACATCGTCGAGGTCAACCGCAGCATCGAGGAAGACAGCCGGCAGGTGAGCGCGCGTGCCGCGAACCAAGCCGAAGCCGCGGGCGTGAAGTACGAGACGCACCACGTGCCCGGCGACGCCGCCGACGCGCTCCTCGACATCGCAGAACACGTGAGGGCCGACTTGCTCGTGCTCGGCAATCGCGGGATGACCGGCGCGCGCCGGTTCGTGCTCGGCAGCGTGCCCAACAAGGTGTCGCACCACTGCCCGTGCAGCCTGCTGATCGTCGACACGCGCGCATGACGTCGCCGCGCTGGCGCGACCTTCTCGACCGCTGGCCCGTCGTCCGCCAGCTCCGGGCACGTGACGCGCGCGGTCACGGCCCGATCGCCGCGTCGGCGCGCTCGCGCGCGCTCGAGCCGCGTACGGCTGGTGCCGACCGCGTCGTGCAGTCGATCTGCCCGTACTGCGCCGTCGGGTGCGGCCAGCTCGTGCACGTGACCGACGGGCGCGTCGCGAACATCGAGGGTGATCCCGACAGCCCGATCTCGCGCGGCCGCCTCTGTCCGAAAGGCGCGGCGTCACGTTCGTTGGTGGGCGGTCCGCGCCGGCTGACGCACGTGAAGTACCGCCGGCCGTACGGGTCGCAGTGGGAGGAGCTCCCGCTCGACCAGGCGATGGACATGATCGCCAACCGCATCATCGCGACGCGCGATCGCACCTGGCAGGACACGAACGACGACGGCGTGCCGCTGCGGCGCACGCTCGGCTTCGCGCACCTCGGCGGCGCGGCGCTCGACGTCGAGGAGAACTACCTCCTGAAGAAGCTCTACACCGCGCTCGGCGCGATCCAGATCGAGAACCAGGCGCGCATATGACACTCGTCGACCGTTCCCAGTTTGGGGACATCCTTCGGCCGCGGCGGCGCCACCACGTTCCAACAGGACCTGCAATTCTCGGACTGCATCCTGATCATGGGTTCGAACATGGCGGAGTGCCACCCGGTCGGGTTCCAATGGGTGATGGAGGCCAAGGAACGCGGCGCGAAGGTCATCCACGTCGACCCGCGCTTCACACGGACGAGCGCGGTCGCTGATCTGTTCGTGCCGTTGCGTGCGGGCAGCGACATCGCGTTCCTCGGCGGCATCGTCCACTACATCCTCGAGCACGGGCGCGAGTTCCGCGAGTACGTGACGCGCTACACGAACGCCGCCACGATCGTCGAAGACGACTTTCGCGACACCGAGGACCTCGGCGGGCTGTTCTCGGGCTGGGATCCCGACCGGCGCGCGTACGACAATTCCAGCTGGCAGTACAAGGGCCACTCGACGGGCGCGTCGGCCGGCGATCGCACCGTCGCGGGCATACACGGCCACGCGCTCGGCAGTCACGGCGCGCCGCACGACGGTGCGCCCCGGCTGCGCGACGAGACACTCGAAGATCCGCGCTGCGTGTTCCAGATCGTCAAGCGGCACTTCGCGCGCTATACACCCGAAGTCGTCGAGGATGTCTGCGGCGTGCCGCGCAACCTGTTCCTCGAAGTTGCCGAGGCATTGTGCGCGAACTCCGGTCGCGACCGCACGAGCTCGATTTGCTACGCGGTCGGCTGGACGCAACACACCGTCGGCGTGCAGTACATCCGCACCGCGGCGATCGTCCAGCTGCTGCTCGGCAACATCGGGCGGCCCGGCGGCGGCATCATGGCGCTGCGAGGCCACGCGTCGATCCAAGGCTCGACCGACGTACCGACGTTGTTCGACATCCTTCCCGGATACATCCCGATGCCGCACGCCACCGAACACGGCGATCTCGACACGTTCGTCGAGACCAACGCGTCGCCCACCGGCTGGTGGGGGAACATGAAGGCGTTCACGGTGAGCCTCCTGAAGGCGTGGTGGGGCGACGCCGCCCACGCGGGCGACGACTTCGCGTTCGGCTACCTGCCCCGCCTCAGCGGCGACCATTCGACGTATCAGTCGGTGCTCGGCATGCTCGATGGCTGGGTCCACGGGTTCTTGGTGCTCGGCGAGAACCCCGCGGTCGGTTCCGCGCACTCGAAGCTGCACCGGCGCGCGCTCGCGAAGCTCGACTGGCTCGTCGTGCGCGACCTGTACGAGATCGAGACCGCGTCGTTCTGGTACGACGCGCCCGAAGTCGCGTCCGGCGAGTTGCGCACGACCGAGATCGCTACCGAGGTGTTTCTCCTGCCCGCGGCCGCGCACACCGAGAAGCCCGGCACGTTCACGAACACGCAGCGCCTGTTGCAGTGGCGCAACCAAGCGGTCGAGGCACCGGGCGACGCGCGTTCGGACTTGTGGTTCGCATATCACCTCGGCCGTGTCATTCGCGAGAAGCTGGCCGCGTCTGCCGAGGAGCGCGATCGCCCGGTGCTCGACCTGCGGTGGGAATACCCGACCGAAGGTCCACATGCCGAGCCGTCTCCCGAGGCCGTGCTCCGCGAGATCAACGGTTGGGATGCCGGCGGTCACGCGCTGTCGTCGTTCGCGCAGCTGCGCGACGACGGCTCGACGGCGTGCGGCTGTTGGATCTACTGCGGGTGCTACGCGGGCGAGGTCAACCAGGCTGCGCGCCGCCGTCCCGGCCGCGAGCAGTCGTGGGTCGCTCCCGAGTGGGGTTGGGCGTGGCCCGCGAACCGCCGGCTGCTGTACAACCGCGCGTCGGCGGCGCCGACCGGCGAACCGTGGTCGGAGCGCAAGCAGTACGTGTGGTGGGACGAGGAAGCCGGCCGGTGGACCGGGCCCGACGTGCCCGACTTCGACGAGCACCGCCCGCCGCACTACACGCCCGCGCCCGGCGCGCGTGCCGCGGACGCGACCGGCGGCGACCAACCGTTCATCATGCAGGCCGACGGCGTGGGTTGGTTGTTCGCACCGGCCGGCTTGGTCGACGGGCCGTTGCCGGCGCACTACGAGCCGCGGGAGTCGCCGGTTGCCAACGCCCTCTACGCCCAGCAGTCGAATCCGGCACGCGACGAGTTCCGGCGCCGCGAGAATCCTTACAACGCGCCCGACGTCTTCCCGTACGTGGCCACGACGTATCGGCTGACCGAGCACCACACGGCCGGCGGGATGTCGCGCACGCTGGAGCATCTCGCCGAGCTGCAGCCCGCGATGTTCTGCGAGGTGTCGCCCGAGCTCGCCCGGCAGCGCAACTTGCAGCACGGGGGCTGGGCGACGATCTTCACCGCGCGCGCTGAGATCGAGGCGCGTGTGCTCGTGACGGCGCGGATGCAACCGCTGCGCGTGCGAGGCCACACGATCCACCAAGTCGGGCTGCCGTATCACTGGGGAACGCGCGGTGTGACGACCGGCGACGCCGCCAACGACCTGTTCCCGCTGGCGCTCGATCCCAACGTGCACATCCAAGAGGTCAAGGCCGCGACGTGTGACATCCGTCCCGGGCGCCGGGCGCGGAGTCGTGTTCCGGAGGCGAGCGGTGGCTGAGCGCGTCGGCTTCTTCACCGACACGACGTTGTGCATCGGCTGCAAGGCATGCGAGGTCGCGTGCAAGGAATGGAACGACGTCCCCGCGGGCGGTCTCGATTTCCTCGGCTTGTCGTACGACAACACCGGCGAGCTGAACGCCGACACGTGGCGGCACGTCGCGTTCATCGAGCAGGTGGTCCCCGACGCGTCGCCGTCGTCGAGCGGCCTGCGGTGGTTGATGTCGTCGGATGTGTGCAAGCACTGCACGCAGGCCGGTTGTCTCGACGTGTGCCCGACCGGCGCGATCTTCCGCACGGAGTTCGATACGGTCGTCGTGCAGTCCGACGTGTGCAACGGGTGCGGCTACTGCATCTCGGCGTGCCCGTTCGGCGTGATCGGCCAGCGTCGGCACGACGGGCGCGCGTGGAAGTGCACGATGTGCTACGACCGGTTGCGCGGCGGTCTCGAGCCCGCGTGCGCCAAGGCGTGCCCGACCGACTCGATCCAGTTCGGTCCGCTCGCCGAGCTGCGCGAGCGGGCGCACGCTCGCGTCGACACCTTGCACCAACGCGGTGTCGACGACGCCCGGCTGTACCTCGCCGGCGACGACAACGGCGTCGGCGGCGCGGGCGCGTTCTTCTTGTTGCTCGACGACCCCGAGGTGTACGGCCTGCCGCCCGATCCCGTCGTGCCGACTCGAGACCTCGCGTCGAGCTGGCGCGCCGCCGCACGTGCCGCCGCCGCATTGGCGCTCGGCGTCGCGCTCGCGTTCGCCCGCCCGAGGCGTGAGTGAGGGTCGGAAAACGACCCCTCACTCACGCACCGGGGGAGCTGCGCCCGTGAAGGATGTCGGCGAGGTGCGCACGTACTACGACCGGCCGCTGCTGAAGCGGCCGGTGTGGCGCGGTATATTCCCGCGTACTTCTTCCTCGGCGGGCTCGCGGCGGGCTCGTCGCTGATCGCCGCCGGGGCCGACGCGGTGGGCGACGTGCGGTTGGCGCGCGTCGCGCGCGCGACGGCACTCGCCGCGACGGCCGGCGGCGCGGGCGCGCTCGTCGCCGACCTCGGGCGCCCGGAACGCTTCCATCACATGCTGCGCGTGTTCCGCCCGTCGTCACCGATGAACGTGGGCTCGTGGCTGCTCGCCGCGTACGGCCCCGCGGTCGGGATCGCCGCGCTCGCCGACGTCAGCGGCCGCGCACCCGCGATGGGACGCGCCGCGACGTGGAGCGCGGCCGCGCTCGCGCCCGCGATCGCGACCTACACCGGTGTGTTGGTCGCCGACACGGCGGTACCCGCCTGGCACGAAACGCGTCACACGTTGCCCGCGCTGTTCGGTGCGGGCGCGGCGGCGTCGGCGGGTGGTGTCGCGACGATGCTCGTGCCGTCGGCCGCTCCCGCGCGGCGCGTCGCGATCGGTGGCGCGGTCGCCGAGCTTGCAACCAAGGCCGCGGTCACACGTGCGCTGCCACCCGACGTCGGCGGCGCGTACGGGCAAAGCCGGTCGCACACGTGGGCGCAGATCGCAACGGGGTGCCTGGCGGTCGGCGCAGGATTGTGTGCGCTCGCGCGGGGGAACACGCTGCGCCGGCTCGGTGGCGCCGCGATCGCCGTGGGCGCCGCCGCCGAACGGTTCGCGGTGATGGAGGCGGGCACGGCTTCGGCGCTCGATCCTCGCGCGACGATCGCGCGGCAACGGCAGGCGGGAGTGGCAGCGGAGCCGGGAATCGGGCGTTGAGCGAGGGAGTTGGTGATCGCCGTGGAATCGATTCGCATCGAGCGCACGCACAAGCGCATCCGGCCGTTCGTCAACGGCGTCGCCGTCGCCGACACGACCCACGCACTCATGGTGTGGGAGCGCGCGTACTATCCCGCGTACTACTTCCCGCGTCACGACGTGCGCACCGACCTCTTGGTGCCGACCAGCACGGTGACGCACTCCGACCAGCGCGGCGACGCCACCCACTTCACGGTGAAGGTCGACGGCACCGAACGGGTCGACGCCGCGTGGCAATACCCTGCCTCTCCCGTCGACGAGCTCCGCGACACGATCCGGTTCGACTGGAACGCGATGGAAGCGTGGTTCGAAGAGGACGAGGAAGTCATCGTCCATCCGCGCGACCCGCACACGCGCGTCGACATCCTGGCGAGCTCGCGGCACGTGCGCGTCGAAGTCGGAGGCGTCGCGCTCGCCGACTCGACGAACGCTCGCGTCCTGTACGAGACGGGCCTGCCACCGCGCTGGTACTTCCCCGTGCACGACGTCCGCATGGAGCTGCTCGTACCGACCGACAGCGCGACTCGTTGCCCGTACAAGGGTCAAGCCGAGTACTGGTCGGTGAACGTCAACGGCGGTTTGGAGGCCGATCTCGCGTGGTCGTACCCTCACCCGCTGCCCGAGAGCGATCGCGTGCGCGGGTTGATCGCGTTCTACAACGAACGCGTCGACCTCGTGATCGACGACACGCTCGAGGAACGTCCACGAACCAAGTTCAGCGAGTCGGCTCGTCAGCGAGACGGACGACGAGGGGGGAAACGCATGAGACTCGGGCTCGACATCGCGCAACAGCGCGTGCCGTTCGAAGAAGTGATCGCGCGTGCGAAGCTCGCGGAGGAGCTCGGATTCGACGGCGTCTGGGGCTTCGATCACTTCCAGCCGATGTACGGCGACGGGCCGGGAGAGTGCTTCGAGAGCCAGACCACGCTGGCGGCGTTGAGCGGGCACACCTCGCGCGTCCGCATGGGCACGCTGATCACGGGCGTGACGTACCGGCATCCGGCGGTGTACGCGTCGGAGTGCATCACGATCGACCACGCGTCTCACGGCCGGCTCGAGCTCGCGTACGGCGCCGCGTGGTTCGACAAGGAGCACAACGAGCTCGGCATCCCGTTCCCCGGATTGAAGGACCGCATCGACGCCTTCGAGGAAGCGGTGCAGATCGTGCGCGGCCTGTTGACGACCGACGACCTCACGTTCGAAGGCGCGCACTTCTCGACGACGCACGCGACGCTGCGGCCGCGACCGGTGCAGCAGCCCCACCCGCCGATCTGGATCGGCGCGCACGGCGAGAAGCGCATGATGCCGATCGCCGCGCGCTACGCCGACGTGTGGCACTCGCACGGACCGATCCCGCACATGGAGGAGAAGTCGGGTCGCTTGAGCAAGCTCGCGGAAGCCGCGGGACGTGACCCCGCCGCGATCACCCGCGCGGGCTCGCTGAGCCTCGACGACGTCGACGAGGCGCGCGGCCTGATCGACGGCTGGGAGAAGGCCGGCTTCGGCTACCTCGTGTGCGGCTGGCCCGGCGCCGGCCGTCGACAGATCGAGGCCTTCGCCGACGCCGTGCTCACGTAGGCGTGTGTGGGGGTGCGTGTACGACACCCCACACACGCACGGCGACGGGCGTCAGTCGGAGGTGGTGATCCAGTAGCCGTCGTTCTGGGGGCGGGGGGCCATGTCGACGGCGAACGCAGAGCCGTCACGGCCGAGGCTGCCGAAGAAGCTGCGCGTCGCCGAACGTGAAGATGCCGCCGTCGGACGCGAGCAGCCAGTAGCCCCTGCCCGCCGGCGTGGCCGCCATGCCGACCACCGGCTTGTTCAACCTCTGTCCGCCGGTCGACCCGAAGAACCGCGCGTCGCCGAAGCTGAAGATCCCGCCGTCGGACGCGACGAGCCAGTACCCCTTGCCGGTCGGGGTCGCGACCATCCCGACGACCGGGCGGTTGAGGCGAAGGCTGCCGGTCGACCCGCGGAAGCGCGCGTCGCCGAAAGTGAAGATGCCGCCGTCGGACGCGACGAGCCAGTACCCCTTGCCGGTCGGTGTCGCGGCCATGCCGACGACCGGCTGGTTGAGGCGAATGCCGCCGGTCGATCCGAAGAAGCGCGCGTCGCCGAAGCTGAAGATGCCGCCGTCGGATGCGACGAGCCAATACCCCTTGGCCGACGCCGTCGACGCGATGTCGACGATCGGGCGGTTCAACTGCTTGCCGCCCATCGAACCGTGGAACTTCGCGTCGCCGAACGCGAATACGCCGCCGTCCTCGGCGACAAGCCAGTAGCCGGCGCCGGTCGGCGTCGCGTCCATGCCGACGACCGCCGCGCGCAGCAGCGTGGACGGACCGCCCCGATCGGGCGCCCGGCCGAACGCAAACACCTGCGCCTCGCTCCCGTGCAGGCACGGCGCATCGTGCAGCGCAGTTCCGTTCGCGGTCGCCGCGGTGGTCGAGCACGACGGATCGAACTCCCACGGGACGCGGCACGACACGACGCGACAGACGACCGCGCCGACGCAGCGCACCTCCTGGTGGCATTGCCCGTAGCGGAACTGGTTGCAGCACACCGAGCGCTCGTCGCACGAGCCCGAATTGCAGTGGCAGCCGCACGTTTGGCAGTTCGGCGCACAGATACCGCTGGCGCCGCAGTCGCACGAACACGTCGAGTTGCAGTCGACGTAGTAGCGCGGGCCGCCGTTGCAGAACCCGGAGTTGTCGGCCTTCCACCACCCGGCCGGGATCGTGCCCGACGGACAAGAGTTGCGCCCGCCGTTGATCGAACAACACATCGCGCTCCACCCCGAACCGCAATCGGCGGCCGGTCCGCAGAGCGCGGCGTGCGCAGTGCCGGGCTTGAAGATGTAGCGGAACGGGTTCACCGCCAACGCAGACCCGACGATCGCGGTCTTCACGAGGAAGTTCCGGCGTCCGGTGCGGCGCCCGAGCCACTGCGCGGTGTGTGCGACGGCGCGTTCGTAGATCGTCGCGTTCGTCAGGGGGAGGCCTCGACGTCGAGGTTGCCGAGCGCATCGTTCACCTGCGCGACGACGTGAGGAAGTGACGCGCGACTGCCGGCGACCACATAGACACAGAACGCCCGACCGCCGGTGTTGAAGAACACCTGACATCCGAGTTGGCCGGGCCGGCGGCGTTGCAACCGGTTCGCCGAGAACATCTGCGCAGACACGCGCGGCACTCCACGAGATCGGAACAACGGTGTGTCCACAGCGTCGGGCCCGTACTCGAACACGGTGATGAACGCGTCCGACGACCGCATCGCCGGCGTGAAGTTGCCGCCGAAATCGTCGCGGTCTTCCGGGAGCGGGAAGCTCGCCATGTGCAGCACCGCGAACGCGCGTTCGCACGTCCGCGCGTGTCGCGCGGCTCGCCGGCCTCGGGCTCGGGGCGACGGCGGACGCGCGCTTCCCACCGCTCGGGGAGCGTCACACCGAGCCCGTGCGCGACGAGCCGGGTCATGCGCGCCGCGCCGAACCGCCGCCGGCGCGGACCGCTGAGCTCACGAAGCGGGATCCTCGTGGTAGAGGAGCGGATCCCCGGGCCCGATGCCGTGCGCGAGCAGCTCACGGTCGATCCGTGCTTCGCGCGCGGCGCCATCGAGGCCTTCGGCGTCGCCCCGCGCGTGCAGGATCAGGTTGCGGACCTGCGGCCAGTTCGCGCCCGTGCCCTCACCCTCGACACGGCCGGTGTTGCCGTCGACGAGCACGAAGTAGGGCGAACCAGGGACGTCGTAGTCGTCCCACGCCGCGCTCGACATCACCACGGGGAAGCCGCGAGGCGCCGCCTCGCGCAGTGCGGTGACGCTCTCCTCGGCGGAGTCCTTCACGACCGCGACGAGGCGTACGTCGTTCGGGAGCTCGAGCGTGTCGGCGTGCGCGAACGCGTCCCAGAACTCGCGGCATGTCAGGCAGCTGCTCGACAGGAACGCGAGCAGCGTGCGGTGTGTGCCCGCGACCGTGAGGTGCGCGACGTCGTCGTCGAGGGTGACGCCGGCGACATCACCGGCCCGCCGGCCGGTCGCGTTCGCGCCCATCGCGATCGTCGCCGGGATCGACGCGTCGTCGCTCGCGGGTGTTCCCCGGTCGATCGCATGCAACCGGCGCAGGATCTCGCCGTGACTGCGCAACAACCCGGCGACGAGCACGACGAGCATCACGATCACGACGGTCTCGATCGCGACGAGAACAGCCATCAGCGATCCTCGGCCGCCCGCGCCAGCGCCGGTAGCTCGTCGATCAACAGCGACGCGCACCGTGCCGCGCAGAGCACGAGCACGACGAACGGGACGCCCGCGAGCGGGAGGTCGGGAATGCGTGCCAACGGCGGCCCGCCGGACGCGGCCGCAACGGCTGCCATGACCGCCGCGAGGTTCACGGCGACGTGCGCACGTGACACCGGTGCGTCCGACGCGCCCAGACATCCGCACGGTGTTGCCGGCGCGCGCCGCAGCAAGCGGACCGCGACGACGGTGAGCGCGCCGAACACGGCCGCGACGGACAGCGCGCCCAAGTGCCCGAAGACCGCCCCGACGACGGCGGCCGCGACCTCGGCGGCGCCCACGGCGCGCACCGTGAGCGGCGTGCCGGCTAAATCCAACGCGTCCGCGGCGGCGCGCGTCGCACGCGGGTCGCGCAGCTTCGACACGCCCGACCACACGAGCAGCGCGCACGCGGCGAGGAACGGTCCCGCGCTCCACGCCGCGATCATCGTGTCCCCGTGGCCGAGCGCACCGAGCATCCGCGCCACGGTAACGGACGCGGCCGCGTCTCCCGCCAATCGCGCCTCGCGATGTCGCGAAGATCCGAAACTCGTCAGCTCACCGGCCGAGCTTCTCAACCAGCGAGTGCGCGCGTTCGGCGAGTTGCTTCGTCGTCGGCGACGGCCGGAACTCCGCGAGCTCGGCCGCGAGGTCGAGCAGCAGCGCGGCCATCTCGCGCAGCTCGTCGGCGGGCGGCTCCACCTTGATCTGCGAGAACGGTAACACGACCGTCACTATCGGCCCGTTGACGACCGACGACTTCCGGTCCGGTTCGGGTTCGCCCTTCGCGACGTCCTTGCCGGGCACGTCACACCCGGTCGAGCTCGAGCATCTTGATCGCGTTGCCGCGCAGCACCTTGTACGCGACCGTCTCGTCGAAGTCGGCGAGCATCTTCTCGGCGTACTCCTTCGAGTTCGGCCACGTCGTGTCGGTGTGCGGGTAGTCGGTCTCGAAGCAGATGTTGTCGGGTCCCACCTCGTCGAGGGAGTGCAAGCCGTGGTAGTCGGCGGTGAAGCACCCGAAGACGCGCGCCGTAGTACTGGCGTGACGGCGGCTCGGGGATGCGTTCCTTCGAGTGCTGCCAGCTGTCGTGCCGGTCCCATACCTCGTCGGCCCGCTCGAGCACGTACGGGATCCACCCGATTTGGGCTTCCGAGTATGCGAGCTTCAGCTTCGGGAACTGCATCAGCTTCGCCGAGAACAGCCAGTCGGCGAGCGACGCCATCGCGTTGTTGAACGCCAGCGTGCCGCCGACACCTCCCGGCGCGTCGGGCGAGGCCGAAGGATTCGTCGACGACGAACCGATGTGCATGCACAACGTGACGCCGTTGTCGTTGCACACCTGGAACATCGGGTCCCACTCGCCGCTGTGGATCGTCGGCAGCTTCAGGTGGTGGGGAAGCTCGCTGAAGCAGATCGCGCGACAACCCTTGTCGGCGATGCGCTGCACTTCCTTCGCCGCGAGCTCGACGTCCCAGAGCGGGATCAGGCAGAGCGGGATGTTCACGCCGCGCGACGGTTCACACCACTCTTCGATCATCCAGTTGTTGTACGCCTCGACGCACGCGAGCCCGAGCTCCTTGTCGTTGCCTTCGTAGAACGTCTGCCCGCAAAAGCGCGGGAACGTGGGGAAGGGCAAGGAGCCGTCGACCCAGTTGAGCTCGAAGTCCTTGACGCGCGCCTCGCGCTCGTAACAGCCGGCGCGCATCTCGTCGTAGGTGAGCGCCTCCATGACCATCTTCGTGCGGTCGAACTTCGAGGTGTCGCCGTCGGGTGTCGCCTCCAGCGGGATCGCGACGAACCGCTTGTGCACGTAGATGAGGCGGTCCTCGTAGTACCACGCGTCGCCCCACAAGCCCTCGGGGTCCTCGGTGTTGACGTACTTCGCGCCGGGCTTGTGGCTGAACGCACCCCAGCGCTTGCGCTCGACGCGCGGGCCCTGCGCCCGGTGCTTCGCCGGCAGCCACGCCTGCCACACGTGCGCGGGCTCGACCACGTGGTCGTCGACGCTGATGATCTTCGGGAGCTCACCTGACATGCGCGTCAGCCTAGAGGTCGCGCTGGGGCGTCAATAGGGGGTCGGAAACCGACCCCCTATTGACGCCCCTCTCACCTCGAGCAGGGGCCGGACGGCCCGCGTGCATTCCTCGAAGTCGAGCGCGGTGCCGCTCGCGAGGACATAGCGGTCGGGGCGGATGACGACGACCTCGGCGTCGAGGTCGTCGAGCAGCCCGTCGAGCGCCGGGTGCGTGACCGCGTCGACGACGGTGCCGACGCGTGACCAGAACGCGTACGTGTCGCGCCGGACCTGCGAACCGTCGCGCACGACCACACCGAATCGCGGCCCGATGATCTCGTCGAGGCGGACGCCGGCACAGCGCGGCTGCGGCGCGAGCTCCCCGTCGCCGAGCACGAGCGGGCCGGGCCGCAGACCGGGGAGCCCGAACGTGTCGCCGCCCGCCGGCTTCGCGTGCAACATCGTCGCGTCGCGTTCGGCGGCGACGCCGGCGTCGGTGGTGCAGATGATCCGGCCGAACGCGATCGCGAGATCGATGATCGTGCGCACGTGCGGTTCGCGCTCGGCTTGGTACGTGTCGAGCAGCGCATCGGGCGCGCCGTCGCGGTGTACCGCGGCCAGCTTCCACGCGAGGTTCGCGGCATCGCGGATGCCCGAGCACATGCCCTGCCCGAGGAACGGGGGCATCTGGTGTGCAGCGTCGCCCGCGAGCAGCAGACGGTCGCGGCGCCATTGCCGTGCGATGAGCCCATGGAACGTGTACACCGCGCGGCGCTCGATGTCGACGGCGTCGGGCGCGACCCACGGCGCTACCAACGCGCGCACGACGTCGGGGGCCTGCATCGCATCCGCATCTTCGCCGGGCAGCAACATGAACTCGAACCGGAAGCGCGGTTCGGGCATCGGGACGAGCGTGTGCGGCCGTTTCGGGTCGCAGACTTGGAGCGCGCGATCGGGGAGCCGAGGGGCGTCGCCGGTGACGACGAGGTCGACGACGATCCACGGCTCCTCGAACTGCAGGTCGTCGAGCGCGAGCCCGGCCTCGCGCCGCACGAGCGAACGTGCACCGTCGCACCCGACGACCCACGCGGCGCGCACGTCACCCGCCGTCGTCTGCACCAGCACGCCGTTGCCGTCGCCGTCGTCTTCGACGACGTGCAGCACTTCGGTGCCGAGTTGCGCGGTCACGCCGAGCTCCAGTACGGCCTTCCGCAGCCGGCGCTCGGTGGCGGGTTGGTGGAAGAACAGCGATCCCGGCCATCCGCAACGTGTGACACCGGGTGATCGCATCGCGTGCAGCACGTCGCCGTCGGCGGAAAGGAAGTCCATGCCGACGTTCTCGCGCATGCCCGCGAACAGCTCGTCGGCGCAACCGATCTCCTGCCAGATGCGCAACACCTCGTCGGTGACATGCGCGGCCCGTGGCCGTGGATACACGTCGACGTCCTTGTCGAACACGACAACCGACAGACCGCGCCGGGCGCAGAGGGCTGCGAGCGTCGCACCCGTCGGGCCGAAGCCGACGATCGCGATGTCGTACGACGGGTTCACGTCGCGGCGTACACGACCGGCTGGTGCCCCCAGTCGCTGATCTTGCTGTAACGGCGATTGTCGGTCCACGGTTCGGTGATCGTGCGGGCGCCGGTGCCGAACTCGAGTTGGAAGCCGGCCGGCGTCACCACGTAGAAGCTGAACATCTCGTCGTTCTGGTGCTTGCCGAGGCCGTTGGCGATCGGCAGCCGCGCGTCGAACGCCCGATCGAACGCGGCGCCGACGTCGTCGAGCGAGTTCGCCTCCAACATGACGTGGTGCAACTTCGGGGGCAGGTCGAACGGCACTCCCGCGAGCGCGAGCGTGTGATGGCGCTCGTTGCAGTGGAAGAAGCGCACTTCGAGTGTGAAACCACCGGCGTCCATCTCGAGCCAGTCGGACTGTGACATACCGAGGCCCTTGGTCGCGAACCGAGTCGGCGGCGTCGAGATCGGGTACGCCGAACACGACGTGCCCGAAGCCCATGCGCTCCGTCAGGAAGCCGCCCGGCACGCGCGGCGACGCGAACGGTGAGCTCGCGTCTTCCAGAGCGAGCGCGACCTCGACGCGCGTGCCCCACGGCGCGGTGCACCACGCAGAGATCGGCGACCCCGCGGTCGTCCTTCTCGTCGTCGGTGCCCTTCGTCACGTCGACGCCGATCGCGCCGAGCCGGCCGGTCGTCGTGTCGAACGCCTCCTGGCGCGCCGCTTCGAAGCCGACGTACACGGCGTCGTTGCGCGGGCCGTCGTGCACGACGATGCGTCGCGCCTTGCCGTCGGTCCGCCACGTGTGATCCTCGACGCCGGGGACGAGACCGACGACCCCGGCGAGGAAGTTCTCGAACGCGGGAACGTCGGCGACCTCGACGCCGAGGTAGCCGAGCTCGATGTCGTGCGACGGAGTGCTGGTCATGACTGCCCCCAGAGCGCTTTACCGAGCAGCTGGTGCAGTGTGCGCAACTCGGATTGCGTCAGGTTCGACCACTGCTGCTCGTGATATTCGGAGATCTGCGGCGTGAGCCGGTCGAAGAGCGCGCGCCCGCGCTCGGTCGCCGCGACGAGCACGACGCGCCGGTCGGCCGGTGACGGATGACGTTCGGCGAGCCCGGCCTTGAGCAACCGGTCGACGAGTCGCGTGACGTCGGGCTGGCGGGTGATCAACCCGTCGGCGAGCGTGCCCGTCGTGACGCCGTCGGGTGCGTCGCTCAGGCAGAGCACCCACAGCGCCGCGTACTGCGCCATCGTGATGCCTTCGCGCTTGGCGCGCGCTTCGAGCGCGTCGCGGAACCGGTCGGCCGCGATCAGCACGTTGAGGTGCGCGACCCGTCCGAGGCGCGCGGCGCGTGACTCCTTCGGCGACGTGGTCGTGGCGGTCATGTGCCCGCACCGACGAGCTGGTTGCGCATGCGGCCGACCCCTTCGATCCACGTCTCGAGGTGTTGGCCGGGTTGGAGGAAGCGAGCCGGCTGTCGTGTCGCGCCGATGCCCGACGGCGTGCCGGTGAAGATGACGTCGCCCGGAAGCATCGGCACGATCGCCGACAGCTGCGCGACGAGTTGCCGCACCGAGAACACCATGTCGCTCGTGCGCGCGTCCTGCATGGGCTCGCCGTCGACCGCGCAGCCGAGCGCCAGATCGTCGGCGTTGTCGAGCTCGTCCGGGGTCACGAGCCACGGGCCCGTCGGGCCGAAGCCCGGGTACGACTTGCCGAGCGCGAACTGCGAGCCGGCGGCGAACTGCACGACGCGCTCGGACAGGTCCTGACCGACGGTGACACCGGCGACGTGCGTCCACGCGTGTGCTTCGTCGACGTGCTCGGCACGCGTCCCCATGACGACGACCAGCTCGACTTCCCAGTCGACGAACGCGCTCGGGAGCGCGACGTCGGCGAACGGCCCTGTGATGCACGTCGGATATTTCGTGAACGTCGCCGGCATCTTCGGCAGGTCCATGCCCGACTCCTCGGCGTGGGCGCGGTAGTTCACGCCGATCGCGAACACCTGGCGCGGCGCGGGCGCGGGCGCGCCGAGATGCTTCTCCTCGAACGGCTCGGGTGTGGCGCGGGCGACGTCGAGCGACGATGCGAAGTCGCGCGCGGCGTTCCAGTCGTCGTAGACGGCGTGGAGATCGGGGCCGAAGCGGCCGCCGGACACGATGGCGAGGTCGATGGCACCGCGGTCGACGATCAGCGAGGCCCGACCGTGGAGGTTTGCGATCCGCACGTCTCGAAAATCTACGTGCAAACGATATCTGTGTCAACAGATATCGCGCCGGAGAACCGACAGACAGTTGGCAGCGAAAACCGCGCTATGCGCGGAATTCCCCAACAACTGTTGGCAGCGAAAACCGCGCTATGCGTGGAATTCCCCAACAACTGTTGGCAGCGAAAACCGCGCCTACTGGTCGGGCCAGAGCTCGAGGATCGTCTTGAAGATCTCTTCGGAGGCGTCGAGCGCGCCGAGATGGCTCTCCTCGTGGCGGATGCGCAGCTCGGAATCGGGGACGAGCGTCATCATGTGATGGACGTGCGCGATCGGCACGATGTTGTCGGCGTCGCCGTGCCAGAAGCGTATCGGGATGCGGATGTCGCGCAGCGAGAAGCCCCAGTCGCGCGTGAACAGCACGACATCGGTCGGCAATGCGTGCGCCTGCTTGCGCATCGACCGCAAGATGTCGTCGATGAACATCTGCTTCATCTCGGGCCGCCGGAACACGCGCTTGTCGCCTTCGGGAGAGATCGCGACGTAGAGGTCGAACACCGGCGACCGAAACGGCTTCAAGACGCGTACGACCCGCTGCAGCGCCTCGCCCGCGGGACGTCGTCCGATCTCGACCAGCGGGTGCAGCCGGCGCGGCGAGCCCGACGACGCCACCGGAGACCGCGTCGGGCCCGCACGTCGGCGCGACGCCACCGAGCACCGCGCCCGACGTCATCCGGTCGGGGAAGCGGTAGGCGCAGGCGAGCACGTACGGTCCGCCACCCGAGAGGCCGACGCACGCGAAGCAGTGCTCGCCGAGCGCGTCGGCGATCGCGGCGACGTCGTCGGCCCATCCCAGCACGTTGTCGTAGACGTGCGGCGTCGAGTAGCCGACGCCCGGTCGCTCGAGCGTGATCAAGCGGATCCCGATCTGCATCGCGATCGGGTGCGCGTGCGGCGAGATCTGCCGGCGGCCGCCGGGCGTGCCGTGGAACCAGAACACCAGCTTGCCGTGCGGGTCGCCGTACTCGGCGAAGCTGACGTGACGGTGGTGCGCGACGCGGAACGTGCCCTCGAGGCGAGGTTCGAGCGAGAGGTCCATGACCGCAACGTTGCCACGTAGGCAACGACCCTGTCGCCGGCGCTCCCGCAGGGAAGACGGACGCACAAGAACGGGAGCCGGCACGCCAGCCCCGTAGCATCGGCGCCCGTGGCGCTCGAGCTGCCCCCCGATCTCGCCGGCGTGTTGCCGTGCCAATATCTCGAGCGCGCGATCGCCGAGCGCGTCATCGACGCCGGGCGCTTCACGATCCCCGAGGAGAACGTGCAGCCGGCGAGCCTCGACCTCCGTCTCGGCGAGGTCGCGTATCGCATCCGCTGCAGCTTCTTGCCCGATCGCCAGACCGTCGAACGGCGGGTGAAGGACTACATCATCGACGAGCTCGACCTCCGCAAGGACGGCGTCGTGCTCGAGACCAAGCGGCCCTACCTGATCCCGCTGAAGGAACGGCTGACACTTCCGCCGGGCGTGCGCGGCAAGGCAAACCCCAAGAGCTCGACCGGTCGCATCGACGTGTTCACGCGTGTGATCACCGACGAGAGCTATCGCTTCGACGAGATCCGCGGCGGCTACGACGGTCCGCTGTACCTCGAAGTCGTGCCGCTCTCGTTCCCGGTCCGTGTGCGCGAGGACGTGTCGCTGAACCAGCTACGGCTCTCGGTCGGGCGCGCGGAGCTGAATGACGACGACGTGCGCGCGTTCCATCGCGCGCAGCCGCTGCTGTACGACCGCGGCAAGCCGGTGTCGTACACGAAGCTCGCGCTCGGCGGGGGCCTGTTCCTCGGTCTCGACCTGCGCGGCGACGAGCAGGGCCGCGTCGGCTACCGCGCGCGCGACAACGCGCCGCTGCTCGACGTGCACAAGAGCGCCGACATTCCCGTCGACGCGGAACCGTTCTGGGAATCCGTGAAGCGTGAGGACGGCGATCGTGTCGTGTTGACGCCGCAGCGGTTCTACCTGCTGATGAGCAACGAAGCGGTGTCGATCCCGCCGACGCTCGCGTCGGAGATGACCGCGTACGACCCGACGAGCGGAGAGCTGCGTACGCACTACGCCGGTTTCTTCGATCCCGGCTTCGGCTACGACCCCAGCGAGGAATTCGCCGGCTCGCGCGCCGCGCTCGAGGTGCGCGCGCACGACGTGCCGTTCATGGTCGAGCACGGCCAACGCGTCTGCAAGCTCACGTTCGAGCGCATGTTGGAAGCGCCCGCGCGCTTGTACGGCCAGGGCATCGGCTCGAGTTACCAACGCCAAGACGAGACGCTGAGCAAGCATTTCGTGCGCGCACGCTGACGCGTCTCGGCCCCGCCAGTGTGGGGGAGGCGGGGCCGAGGCTTGGGGTCAGTTACGGGGTACGACGCCACTGGGGTCATTTGGGCTGGGTGAACGCCGTCCCGAGCACAGCGTGCCCCGAAGCGTCGGCGAACGCAAGCATTGCGGAACACAGGATCCAACGACGCGCCGAGCGCGCGCACCATGATCCACTGCGCGCACCGTACGCGGTAGTCAGCCGGCGCCGTGCCCTACGATCACCGTCCGTGCGACCCGGGCGACGAGTGCAACCCGTGCTGCTCGTCATCGTGGCGCATCCCGACGACGAGACGTTCGGTACGGGATCGGTCATCGCGAGCGCGGCGGCGCGGGGCGCACGTGTCGTGGTGTGCTGCGCGACTCGCGGCGAAGCGGGCGAGGACATCAGCGGGACGACCGACGACACCGAAGCGCTCGCCTCGGTGCGCGAAGCCGAGCTGCGCGCGGCGGCCAGAGTGCTCGGCGCGGCCGAGGTCGTGTTGCTGGAGTTCGCCGACTCGGGCATGGTCGGCGACATGCCCGTGAACGCGCTCGCGAGCGTCGATCTCGAAGCCGTCGTCGAACCGCTCACGACGTTGATCGTGGCGCAGCAGCCCGAAGTCGTCGTGACGCTCGATCCGGTCTCGATCGACGATCATCGCGATCACACCCGCATCGGCCACGCCGCGACGATCGCCTTCGAGCGCGGCGCCAAACCGTCGGCGCGCTTGTACTACTGGACGATCCCGCGATCGCTGATGGCCGACTGGATGAGCGAGATCCGCGCGCTCGGCGAGCTCGAGGCGTACGAGGACATGGAGCTCGGCCGCCACGACCACGAGGTGACAACGGAGATCGACGCGACCGACGTCACCGGCGTACGCCGGGCGGCGATCGCCGAGCACCGCACTCAACACGGTCCGTTCGTCGGGCTCTCGCCCGGCCTCGCGACGCGCATCTTCAGCCGCGACTGCCTGGTGCGCGCGCTCCCGCCGTGGACAGGTGGGCCGGTCGAGACGCGCCTCTTCGGGGACACCGCGTAGGCGAGCGCGTTACGCGGCGCGCAGGTGTGTGCCGAAGAACTCGAGCAGGCGCTGCCACGCGTCGGTCGCGGCCGCCTCGTTGTACGACTCGGAGCCGTCGCGCATGAAGCCGTGGCCCGCGTCGTCGTACACGACGAACTGATGAGGGTGGTGCTCGGCGACCTTCGCGATGTCGTCGGGGCTGATGTACTCGTCGCGGCCACCGAAGAACATGAGCAGCGGGCACCACGGGTCGTCGAGCATGCGGGGGATCGACGCGCCGTAGAAGGGCGCCGCCGCGTCGATGTCGAGCCCGGACACGGCCGCGAGATACGCGTAGCCGCCGCCCATGCAGAAGCCGGTGACCCCGACGGTCGCGGCGCCGAGGTCGCGCAGCCGCGCGACCACTTCGGCGATGTCGGCGCGGCCGTCGTCCGGCCGCAGGTCGCGGAACTGATCGCCGGCCGTGTCGGGGTTGCTCCCACCGAACCGCCAGTACAGATCGGGTGCCGCGACCGCGTATCCCTCGTGCGCGAGACGCTCACAGACGCGCAGCAGCTGGGGCGAGATGCCGTTGCCCTCCATCACGACGACGATCCCCGGCCACGGGGGCGGGGCTGCAGGGAGCGAGCAGAAGTACGGGACCGCGATCTCCGACATGGCAAGTGACCGTACCCAGTTCCGCGGGGTCTAGCGCGGCGCGTCCCCGCGCCGGTACGGCGCGGTCACCTCGTTCAGCCGCGCAACCAGGTCGTCGTCGAGGGTGATGTCGACCGCCGCGAGCGTCGCGTCGAGCTGTTCGGGCCGGCTCGCACCGACGATCGGCGACGTGATCGCCGGATGACGAAGCGTCCACGCGACAGCGAGCGTCGCCAACGGCATTCCTGCGTCGCTCGCGATCTTCACGAGCTCGTCGACGGTGTCGAACACGTTGTCCTGCCAGTAGCGGTCCTGATAGGTGCGCGCCGCGTTGCCGAGCGTGAAGCGCGTCCCTTCGTCGGGTTGCTTCGAACGGTCGTGCTTGCCCGAGAGCATGCCGCCCGCGATCGGGTTGTACGGGATCACCCCGACCTGCTCCTCGAGACACAGCGGCAGCAACTCCCGTTCGAACTCCCGGAACAGGAGGTTGTAGCGCGGCTGTACCGAGTCGAACCGCGCGAGGCCACGCGCTTCACTGCGGCCGAGTGCGCGCGCCAGCCGGTAGGCAAGGAAGTTCGAGCAGCCGACGTACCGGACCTTCCCCACGCGCACGAGATCGTCGAGCGCCTCGAGCGACTCGTCGAGCGGCACGCCGGGATCGTCGAAGTGCAGCTGGTAGAGATCGACGAAGTCGGTTTGGAGCCGCCGGAGTGACGCGTCGATCGCGTCGAGGATGTGCCGGCGGCTGTTGCCCATCTCCCACGGCCGGCGACCCATCGGACCGAAGCACTTCGTCGCGACGACGTACTCGTCGCGCTTGCCCGCGAGCCAGCGGCCGACGACCTCCTCGGTGCGGCCCGCGGTCGTGAGGTCGCCGCCGAGCGGGTAGACGTCCGCGGTGTCGAGAAACGTCACGCCCCTGTCGGCGGCGTGATCGAGGATCGCTCGCGATCCCTCTTCGTCGACCTGCAAGCCGAAGGTCATCGTGCCGAGGCAGATGCGCGAGACCTGGAGACCGGTGCGGCCGAGCCGAACGTGTTGCATGTCAGAGATGTAGCACCACCAGGCTCACCACGCCCAACGCGACGACCGTTGCGAGCACGAGCGCGTCGACCACACCAGGACCCTTGCGCACCGCGGACACCGACACGCTGCCGCCGATCCCACCGCGCGCCGTCATCGCCTCGGCCAGATCGCGCGCGCGCCGGATCGACGTCACGATCGCGGTCGCGAGCAGATCGTGGGCCTCGACGATCAGCTGTCGGAGCGTCTTGTCGGTGTTGCCGCGGACGCCACCTTCGTCGTGCACACGGAGACGGCGCGCCGCCATCAGTGTGCGGATCTCGTCGATCAGCATCGGCAAGCAGCGGAACGCGAGCGCGATCGCAACAACCCACTCGTCGATCGGCAGCCGCAGCCAGCGCAACGGTGTGCACAGCGTACGGACCGCGGGCGCGACGTCGCCGAGCGGCGTCGTCCATCCGATCACCAGTCCCGAGACGATCAAGACGACTGCGAGCACGGTGAAGCGCGTCCACTGCTCGAGGCCGCCGAGGCTGAGGTTGAACGCGCCGACTTCGACGACGGGATCGACGTTCGCGAGCAGCGACAGTGCCGCGCCCACCGCCATCACGCCGAAGAACCAACGGGGAAGGCGCGGGAACGCGCCGAGGGGAATTCGCCCGAACACCAGCTCGAAGAGCACGACCGTGGCGGCGACCCCCAGCATCGGCCACGTCGGCGAGAGCGAGACCAACAGCGCGAGGATCGCGGCGACGATCAACTTGGTGCCCGGCCACAAGCGGTGCACCAACGAGTCGCGCGGCACGAGACGCAAGAACGTGAGCTCCGGTTCGCGCCGCGGCCTCCGTATCCGCCCCTTCGCCGCCGTCGTCACCGCGGTCATGCCGTTGCTCCGACATCGTCGGCGCGCTCGTCGCGCACGACGCGGCCGCCCTCGAGCTCGATCGTACGCGTGACGAGCGCGGGCGGCAGATCGTGGTCGTGCGACACGACGACCAGCGCCACGCGGTGCTCGTCGCGCATCCTGGTCAGCAACGCTTCGAGGTCGGCCCGGCCTTCGAGGTCGAGGCCGGCGAACGGCTCGTCGAGCACGACTGCGCGCGATCGGGCGGCGATGACCTCGGCCAGGACCACGCGCCGCATCTGCCCGCCGCTCAGCTCGTCGATGCGGCGCTCGTCGATCGACGCGTCGAGACCGACCGCGTCGAGCGCCGCGCGCGCGTGCGCAGCCGTGACGTCGGCGGCCACGCGCACCTCGTCGAGCACCGTCGGCCGCAGCAGCTGGAGGCGTGCATGCTGGAACGCGAGCCCGACGCTGCCGACGCGCTCGCACACCGGCACGGGCCCTTCCTTCGTGCGCAGGTTTGCTTCGCCTTCGCTCGGCACGACGAGCCCCGCGATGACCCATGCCAGCGTCGACTTCCCCGAGCCGTTGTGCCCGACGACGAGCAACGACTCGTTCTGGTGCACGGTGAGGTCGACGTCGGCGAGGGCGCGCGTGGCCCACGGCGTGCCGCGGGCATACACGTGGCCCACGCGGCGGAGCTCGAGCACGGGTTCGCCGGGCGGCTGGGGCGGGGCATCGAACGCGACCGGGCCGCCGCGGTCGGGACGCGCCCGTGCGGTCACGACGCGGCCGGTGTCGAGGAACACAGTGCGATCGGCGGCGTCGGCTTCGTTCGGCGCGTGCGTCACGTGGACGACGCCGACTCCGTCGTGCGCGAGCTCGCGCAGCAGCTGCACCACTGCGGCCCGGCCCTCGGCGTCGATCATCACGGTCGACTCGTCGGAGACCAGGAGCTGCGGATCGCGTACGAGCGCAGCGGCGACCGCGAGTCGCTGCAGCTCGCCGCCCGACAACGTCGACGTCTCGCGCTCGGCGAGATCCTCGAGGCCGACGCGCGCGAGCGCTGCGTGTACGTCGACACGCTTGGGATCGACGAGCCCCCAGACGATGTCGTCGGCCACGCGGACTCCGAGCACCTGCGACTCGGGTCGCTGGAACACCATTGCGGTGCCGTGGTCGCGGCCGAGGCCGACCGGCCCAGGACGTTCGACGCGCCCGCTCGTCGGCGACCACCGTCCGGCGATGATGCGCGCGAGCGTCGACTTCCCCGATCCGTTCGGCCCGGCGATCGCGACGAGCTCGGCGGGTGCAATTTCCAATGAGACTCCGTGGAGCGCGTCGTCATCCGCGCCCGTATACCGGTACGTCACGTCGTGCAGCGCGGCGGGGACGGGCGCGGGCGTCAGGGCGGCGTCCTCGACGGGCACGGTTTCGGCGGGCGCGTGGTCGAAGGCGCGCCGGACGCGACGGAACGCGGGCGTTGCGAGGCCGTACGAGAGCCACACGCCGAACACGATCGGGCCCAGCAGACCGAGCGGGACCGAGAGCCACCAGTTGCGCACGATCCAGTCGACTGTGGTGTTGCCCGCGCGCGACACCATCGAGTCCGACGTTGTCGAGCAGGTGGAGCAGGCCCTGCCATCCGTTGCGGATCTGGTCGAACGTGAGCACGCGCAGGCCGGAGAACACGAACAACAGGAGGTCGGCGAGCGCCGCGATCGGCGGCCACAACAACACGACTGCGATCAGGATCGTGCGCCGGCGGCCCCAGCCGCGGCGGTTGGCCGCGCCGACGAACGCGCCGAACGCCGCGGTGGCCGCGGTCGTCGTCAGCGCGGGGATGCCGATCACCAAGAACCCGACCGCCGCCGCCGCGACTGCGCCCGCGATCACCGCGCGCAACCGATGGCGCGTCGCGACGACTGCGAGCGGCACGACGGCGGCGATCACGAACAGCCCGCCGAGCGGCACGAGGTTCCCGACGATGTTCAGCGCGAGCGACACGTCCGCGAGCACGACCGCTTCGGCCAGCTCGGACGGCCCGAGCGGGCCGGTGGGTCGCGAACGCTGCATCACGCCAGGTTCGCGCGCTTTTCTGGTCGCACTCACTGCGGGCCGGGATACCCGGCCCGCGGCCGCTCCCGCCCCCCGACCCCACCCGCCGCCCCGCGTGGAGCCCCTACGGCGCGCGTCCATGCCGGGCCAGTTCGCTCCGCGTGCGCTCCGCTCACGGCGCCGCGCATGAGAGTGGCGCTCGTCTGGTGGGGCTCAGGCGGGTGGGCCTTCGCCGAGGGTGACGCTCGCCGTGTGGCTGGTGCCCTGCGCGTCGACCCACGAGACCTGCACGTGGTCGCCGGGCTGGTACTTCGTGAGCGCGAGGTGCAGCGCTTGGTCGTCGGCGATGCGATTGCCGTCGAGCGAGACGACGACGTCGCCCGCGGCGATACCCGCGTCGCTCGCGGCGCTCGGGTCCTGCACTTCGTTCACGAGCGCGCCCGAGGTCGGTGTCGCCGAGCCGTTGGTGCCACTGACCACCACGCCGAGCAGCGCCCGGTTGGCGCCGATGTGCACCTCCTCGGTGCCCTGGCCGGAGCGGATCTGCTGCACGACGACCGATGCGTCGGTGACCGGGATCGCGAAGCCGACGTTCGCGCCGCCGGTCTGTTGACGGAACTGGCCGGCCGACGCCGCGGTGTTCATGCCGACGACCTCGCCCTTGGCGTCGACGAGAGCGCCGCCGGAATCGCCCGGCTGGATCGGCGCGTTGATCTGGATCATGTGCTGGAGCGTCTCGGTCAGCCCGCCGGTTGAGTCGCCGGCGGTGACCTGCTGATCGAGCGCGGTGACCGTGCCTTCGCGCGACCTTGGGCATGCCGCCCTGGCCGAGCGCGTTGCCGATCGCAACGACGTCGTCGCCGATGTTGACCGTTGCCGGATCGCCGAGCGTGACGGTCTTGAGGTTCGACACGCCGTCGATCTGCAAGAGCGCGATGTCGTCGGAGACGCTGTAGCCGACGACGTGCGCGGCATGGACGTTGCCGCTGCCGCCGATGTCGACGGTGATCTGCGTCGAGTCGGCAATGACGTGGTTGTTGGTGAGCACCTCGCCGGACGCGGAGATGACCATGCCGCTGCCGGCGGCGCGCCCGCGCGTGGTGACGGTGTTGATGTTCACGAGCCCGGGGATGACCGCCGCGGCGACCGCGTTGGCATCGAACGACCCGTTCGAGCGCGAGCCGCCATTCGCGCGGTTGGATCCGTTGTTCGATCCGTTGAAGCCGGAGCCGTTGGGGTTCGAGGTGCTCGGCGTGAACGGCGAGGTCGGAAAGACGGGCGCGGCTTGCGACGAGCGCGTGTCGGGTTGCACGGCGACCGCGACGAGCGCGCCGACACCCGCCGACGCGAGCACGAGCGTGATCGCGGCGATGAGCGCGGCGACGCGCTTGCCGGTGGTGATCCGCGGCGGCTGGTCCGCCCCTGCCGTGCCGGGTTGCGATGTGCCCGGCCCGCCCGGCGCGCCGGGCGGGATCCAGCCCGCGCCGCCCCCCGTGCCCCAGCCGCCGCTTGCGCTGCCGGCCGTTGGGGGAGACGGCGGCCATGCGGGCGGGGCCGGGGGTGGCCAGGCGGACGGGGGTTGGGCCGGCCAGCTCTGGGGGGCGGGTTGGGTCGGTGCGGCCGGCTCGACCGGGACGGTGGGTGCGGTGAAGTCGGGCGCGGCCGTGGTGCCCGGCGCGGGCGGGGTGGTCGGGGTGGCGGGGATGGCTGCGGTGGTGCCGGGAAGGGTCGGCTCGACCGGCGCGGCGTGGGTGTCGGCGTCCCACCAGGCACGGGGCGGCGTCGGTTCCGGCGACGGGTGGCGCGGATCGAGCGGTTGCTCGTCGCGTCCGAGCGGCGGGGTCGCCGGTGTGTCGTCCGATTCGGTCATCGGTGCTGCCTCGCCAAGGTTCGCCGCCGGGCCGGCGGGGATCCGGCCGTCCCGCACATGTTCGTCGGCCGGCCTTGGCATCAACTGTGGGATCGCTGTCGGGATTCCCCGACTTGGCCGGTCGCGCCCGGGCGCGGCCGCCGCTCACGGCCAGAGCGGCTCGGACACCTCGAAGCCGAGAGGTGTGCCCCACCGGTTGCGGAACGAGACCTCGTGCGGGGGCCGGCGCGGCGCGACCGCCCATCGGCCCGTCGGGTAGCCGAAGCACACACACGACGCGACGCTCCAGTGCTCGCCACTCGGGACGGCGAGGATCTCGAGCACACGGTCACCTTGCAGCACGTTCATGATCGTCGTCAGCGAGGCGCCGACACCCTCGGCGCGCGCGGCGAGCATCGCCGACCATGTCGCCGGGAAGATCGAGCCGCCGCTCGGGTCGAACTGCACGAGGCTCATCAGCAGCAGCGGGTACTCCTCGAAGTGATCGGCGAGGTGTTGCGCCGAGCGCTGGACGCGGAGGAACTGCGCGCTGTCGGGATCGTCCGGATGTTCGCGTGCACGCGTGAGCGCGTCCTTGTAGATCGTCTCCCACAGTTGCGCGAGGCACTCGCGATACATCGGGCCGAGCTGCGCCTTGATCGCTTCGTCGTCGACCAGCATGAAGCGCCAGTTCTGCATGTTGCCACCGCTGGGCGCGCGGATCGCGGCGTCGAGGATCTTCGCCTGCACGACTTCGGGGATCGGAACTGGTTTGACGCGCCGCATCGCGCGCGTCGTGTACAGCGCTTCGTAGACGTCCACGCCGGCTACCAGGCGTAGGCCTCGGGGGCCTGATTGCCCGGGCCCGGGAAGATCTCGTCGAGCGTCTTGCGCGTGTCGTCGTCGAGCTTCAGATCGATCGCGCGCAACGACGCGCCCTCGAGTTGCTCGAGCGTGCGCGGTCCGACGATCGGTGCGGTGACCGCGGGCTGGTGCAGCAACCACGCGAGCGCGACCGCCGTGGGTTGTTCGCCGAGATCGGCGCAGAACTTCTCCCACCGTTCGAGTTGCGGCCGCATCGACTCGTAGCGCGGCTGGATGCTCTTGCGGCGCGCGGTGTCGCCGCCGCTGGTGTTGCCGGCGAGCATGCCGCCCGCGAGCGGGCTCCACGGGATCACGCCGACGCCGTACGCGAGGCACGCGGGAAGTACTTCGAGCTCCACTGTGCGCGCGGCGAGGTTGTACAAGCTCTGTTCGCTCACGAGCCCGAGGAAATGACGCGCCCTGGCGGCTTCGTTGGCCTGCACGATGTTCCACGCCGCGAAATTGCTGCTGCCGACGTAGATCACCTTGCCCTGCTGGACGAGCGTCTCCATCGCCTGCCAGATCTCTTCCCACGGCGAACGCCGGTCGACGTGGTGCATCTGGTAGAGGTCGATGTGCTCGGTCTGCATCCGGCGCAGGCTCGCGTTGCACGCGTCGACGATGTGGCGCGCGCTGAGCAACCCGTCGTTGGGCCAGTCGGTCATCGGGCCGTACACCTTGGTAGCGAGCACCACCTTGTCGCGCCGGCCGTCGCCCTTCGCGAACCACGTGCCGATGATCGACTCGGTCGTGCCCGCGCTCTTGTCGCCGCCGTAGCGGTTCGCGGTGTCGAAGAAGTTGATCCCGTGGTCGATCGCGCGATCCATGATCTGATGCGCGTCGGGTTCGGTCGTCAGCGGACCGAAGTTCATCGTGCCCAAGCAGATCGGGCTCACCCGCAAACCCGTACGGCCGAGGTGCCGGTACCTCATCCTCACGCTCCTGTCGTCACGCCCGTCGTATGGTGCGTCGCCGGGCCGCGAAATTCCGGTTCAGGACGCACTGCGGCGCACGTTACGCGCAGGCGACGTTCGAGTCGAAGCCGTCACGGCCGGGGAACTGCGTGAGCAGCACCGGGCCGCCGGTGAAGCTGCGGTGTGTGCAGCCCGCGAGCGCGTCGGCCCGGTCGTGGTAGCCGGCGAGCCAGACAGGGTTCGCGGCGAACCAGCCGCGCGTCATCTCGGGGCCGCCGGTGATCTTGCTCCATTGGAAGCGCGTCGAATAGATCCCGACCTGCCCGACCCCGAGATCCCACAGCGCGTTGACCGCGCCCCCGATCGTCGCGATGTCGTTGTGCTGCGCGCTGGTACGCGGGAAGCCATCGAGCGTCTGCCAGCTGTTCAGGATCTCGACGTCGAGCCACCAATCGACGTTCGCCACTCGCTGGCGCGCGTTCGCACGCGAGACGTGATGCAGCTCTTGCGCGGCGTCGACCGCGATCGAGAACGAGTGGCGGGCGGCGTTCCATCCATAGTCGAACGAGCAGCCGACACCGTTCGGGTTCGGCGCCGAGCAGGTGCGCGGATACCTCTGACCGATCGGCCAGAACTTCGAGCGGTGCGGACCCGGATTGCCAGTGTTCGCGTAGAATGCGGGCGCGCCCGCCATGCGCTTCGCCCAGCGCAGCTGCGCGGTGAGGCACGGATTCCTCGTGTACGCACGGCCGCCGTTGGCGCCGAGGATGGCGAACCGGGCGCTGTCGACATGCGGGAGCCTGCCGTGACACTGCGGGAAGCTGATGTCGCGCGCGGCGACGGGTGTGCCCGCGCTCGCGCTCGCGACCGGTGCGAGCGCTGCCGCGCAGACCGCAATGCACATGAGGACCAGCACAGACGTGCGGCGAGTCATCCACGACCTCGTCGGCGGGTTCCGGAGCGCCAGGAGGAACGAGCCTACGCCCGCTCGCGGCCGGGTTGGACCGCGTGCAACACACCAGACGCGCAGTCGGCCTATCGCGATCCCGCGTCGTCGAGCCGGTCAGGTCACGCGCTCGTAGCCGGCGGCGGGCGTGCCGGGCGGGTGGACTTCGGTCGCGCCCGGCACCGAGATCAACACCTCGCCTTCGAGGCCGTCGGGATCTGTGAAGAACAAGCTGAGCGCAATGCCGAAATCAGTGACGAAGCCGTCGGTGGCCCCGCACGCGATCAAACGGCGGCGGATCTCGTCGAACGCCTCGGTGCTCGCGGCCTGGAGCCCGATGTGGTCGAGGCGCCCCCGCTCGAACATCGGCGTCTGCCGCTGTGCTTCGGTGTTGCCCGTGATCTCGAACACGTTCAGTTCCGCGTGCGGTCCGACGTTGATCATCGTGAGCTTCAGCTGTTCGTTGTCAGCGGCTTCGAACGACGTCGCGCCGAAGATGTCGCGATAGAAGGCGACGAGACGGTCGGTGTCGTTGGTCAGCATCCCGACGTGGTTGAAGCCGTCGAGCAACATCATGGCGCGTCCGGGAACGGGCCGAAGAAGCCGGTGATGCTCGCGAGCCGGCCGTCAGGAGCGAGCTCGCCGAAGTCCATGCCGACGAGTGCGACCCCGCCCTTGTCGTCGCGCATCACCCACGCGAAGCGAATGACGTTGCCGTAGGTGTCGACGCCGCTCGTCGCGTCGATCGTGTTCCCGGGAAACATCTCGTGGAAGCCGCCGATGTGTGCGACCAGGGCGTCACGACCTTCGGCGCGGCCGGTCGGGTCCTGATAGATCGCGTCGTCGGCCCACGACTGCTCGAGCAGGGCGCGCCGCTTGTCGGGATCGGCCTCGTTCCACGACGCGCCGTACGCTGCAACGATCCCGTTGGTGTCCATTGCCGCCGCCTTTCCTGCGAACATCGGCTATGTGTCGAGCTCGGGGATGACGTGCTTGCCGAGGAGCTCGATCGAGTGCATTACCTGTTCGTGCCCGATGTTGTACGGATTCAGCAGGCAGAACAAGAGCTCACAGCCCACAGCTTCGTACCGTTTGCAGATCTCGATGCACCGATCGGGATCGCCTACGACACCGGCGCCGCTGTCGAAGATGTAGTCCATGTCGAGGTGGTCGAAGAACCCGGCTTCGTCGCCCTTCAACGCCTCGCCCGCGTACTTGTAGTTGCCGAGATCCTGGCCGCGCTCGGTCATGTACTTGGCGAGCGACGCGATGTGCCGCCCCGCGGTCTTCGGGTACCAGACGAAGCTTTCCTCGGCCTCGGCGCGCGCCCGGTCGTTGGTGTCGCCGCAGTGCACCATCGTGAACGTGGCGGCGCGGCTGTTCGTGAATTTGCCGACCGGCGCGGTGCAGTCGGCCAGGCCCTTGCGGTAGTTCTGGATCCGTTCTTCGAGCTGCTCCGGCGGTGAGCCGACGGTGAACGAGAGCAGCCCGATGCCGTGCTTGCCGATCTCGTAGTGCCCGTCGAGGCTCGACGTCGCGCCCCAGATCGGCGGGTGCGGTTGCTGCAACGGCTTCGGGTGGACGCGCCGCTTCGGCATCGACCAGTACTCGCCCTCGAACTCGTACTCGTCGTTGGTCCAGATGCCGACGATGTGCTCGAGCGCCTCGTTCCACATAGCGCGCGTGTCGTGCGGGTCGATGCCGAATCCTTCGATCTCCGCGCGCGTCGACGAGCGGCCGGTGCCGAACTCGACACGCCCGTTGCTGACGAGGTCGAGCACCGCGACGCTCTCGGCGGTGCGGACGGGGTGGTTGTAGGGCTTCGGCAACAGTCGTACGCCGTAGCCGATGCGCAGGTTCTCGGTGACCGCCGCGATGTGCCCGTACAGAACTTCGGGGTTCGAGCAGTGCGAGTACTCGTCGAGGAAGTGGTGCTCGACCGTCCAGAACGAATGGAAGCCCACTTTGTCGCCGAGCTTCACCTGCTCGATCGTGTTCTTGTAGGCCTCGTGCTCCTTGCCGGCCACCCATGGCTTCGCGACCGGGATCTCGTAGAACATCGCGAACTTCATTGGCGGGAATGTAGGACATGCTTGCTTGGTCGCGCTCGCTGCTCGGCCGGGTACCGGTCTCGCGGTCGCTCGCCGCTCCGGCCAGTTCGCTCCGCACGCTTCGCTCACGGCGTCGTGTGTCGCGGCGCGATCAGCCACTCGCTTGGACGCGTGAAATCACTGCGTCCGCGAAGCTTCGGAGCGCGTCGAGCTTCTCCTGTAAGGGTTGGCGGTCGGGACCTTCGACGTAGGGCCACCGGAAGCCGACGATCGCGTCGGTCACGCCGAGATCCTCGAGGCGGTCGCGCGCCGTCGACCGAGAACGCGTCGAGCGAGATCACGTGGATCTCGAACGGCTCGTCGCGCGCGTCCGTAGTCGGCGCGCAGGTGCGCGAGCTGGTCGAGCATCTTCTGCAGCTCGTTCGGATCGCCGCCCGCGTGGATCCAGCCGTCGCCTCGGCGCGCAGCCCGTCGCAGCGCGGGCGGGGCGTGGCCACCGACGAGGATCGGAATCGGTTGCGTCGGTACCGGCGAGATCTTGCAACGCGTCGACGTCGAGGATCTCACCGTGGTACTCGAACCAGCCGCCGGTGGTGAGCCCGCGAACGACGTCGACGGTTTCGTCCATGCGCTTGCCGCGCGCGTCCCACGGAAGTTGCATCGCGGCGAAGTCCTCGGGCCACGGGCTGATGCCGACGCCGAGCCGCAGCCGGTTGTCGCTCAGCACCGCGATGCTCGCGGCCTGCTTCGCGACGAGTACCGCGGGGCGGATCGCGAGCTTGATGACGAACGTCGTGAAGCGGATGCGCGACGTGCGCGCCGCGAGGAACGGAATCAGCGCGAACGGCTCGATGATCGGCTTGTCCTCGAGGAACGCGCGATCGCCGTCGGCGGTGTACGGATACGACGTGTCGGAGTCGCGCGGGATAGATGACGCTGTCGGGCACGACGAACGAGTCGTAGCCCGCGTCCTCGGCCGCCTCGGCGAGCGGCGCGAGGAACGTGGGATCGCAGAACGTCTCGGCGTACGAGAACCGCATGGCCGCATCATGACGCACGCGGTCAGGCGCCCCGGCGGACGGCGGCCGGACGTGGGTCTCGCGGTCGACAAGAACGGGTATGGCAACCGCAGGGCGCTGACCAGGAGGAATGAAATGGCAAACCAGGAGACCCACTACACCGACGAGGCCTACGACGCCGTCGACGACCGGCCCGTCGTCGCCGCCACGATCGCCGCCGTTCAGTCCGGCGCAGGTGATCGCGCTGATCGTCGGCATCGGGTTCACCGTGCTCGGCATCGCTGCGGTCGCGCACGACCGGGTTCCACACCGACCACATCTATACGCCGGTTCAGCGCGTGTGGGGGTTGTCGCACAGCGCCGCTGCTCGGGCTGATCGAGATCGGCTTCGGCGTGCTGATGATCCTGCCGGCAGTCGTGCCCGGTGGTGCGCGCGAGCTGATGGGACTGCTCGGCGCGGCCGCGCTCGCGTTCGGCATCGTGACGCTCGTCGACGCCGCCCAGGACGACCTGCACGGCTGGCTCGGTGTCACCGACCGCACCGGCTGGTTCTTCATCGTCGTCGGCGCGGTCGTGCTGCTCGACCGCGTTGTTCGCACCGGTGTTCTTCCCGACGACGCGCCGCGAGCACGTGCGAGCGGTGCGCCGGTCGACGTACTGACTGCGCCTGGACGCTGCGCTCGCACTCGCGGGGATCGGTACGCTTTGACGCGTGCTGATCCCCGCGCGCTTTCGCGAGCCGATCGAGCGCGGTGAGGTGACGCTGACGTTCCGGCGGTGGAAGCGCTGCCAGGTCGTCGCCGGTCACACGTATCGCACAGCCGCGGGCCGCATCGTCGTCGACGCGGTCGAAGTCGTCGATCCCGACGCGATCACCACGGCGGACGCGCCGACGTGCCGGCTTCGCGTCCGCCGGCCGACGTGCGTCGCGATCTTGCCCGCCACCGCCGACCTCCCGACGTACCGCATCCAGCTCCACGCCGCCGGCGACGACGACCCCCGCGCGACGCTCGCCGCGTCGGCGGCTCTCGCCGAGGAGCGGGCCGACATCGACCGCCGGCTCGGGCGCCTCGACTCGGCGAGCCGACACGGTCCGTGGACGCACGCGGTGCTCCAGGTGATCGCCGGCAATCCCGGCGTTCGCGCGCCCGACCTCGCGCAGAAGTTCGGTCGCGAGACGCAACCGTTCAAGCTCGACGTGCGCAAGCTGAAGAACCTCGGGCTCACGCTCGGCCTGCGGGTCGGTTACCGACTCTCGCCGCGCGGCGAGGCGTACCTTTCGCGTAGGCGTGTGTGAGGGGAGCTGTGCGACCCCTCACACACGCCTGCAGATCGTACGCGGCGAGGTCAGCCGTCGTAGACGAGGATCTCGCCGCTGTAGCAGGCGACCCAGAGCCGGTGGGCGACGGGTTCGTACGCGATGCCGATCGGATGGCTCGGGACTGCGATCGTCTTCACGATCGCGAGGTCGCTCGCACGCAGCACCGACATCGTGTTCGGATGCGTAGTTCACGACGTACAGCGCGCGGCCGTCGTCCGAGATCGTCATGCTGCGTGGCTGCCGGCCGGTCGCGACCGCGCCACGATCGTTGCCCGTCGCCGTGTCGATCGCCACGACGCGACCGTCGCCGTTCATCGTGACGAACAGGCGCCGGCCGTCGGGGGACAGCACGAGATGGCGCGGCGACGTGCCGACACCGCGGAACCACGAGACCGCGAACGATCCGAGGTCGACGCGCGCGATGTCGCGCGAGCCCATGACCGCGACGTACGCGTCCGCCCCGACGGGGCCACCGCGATCCCGCGCGGGTACGCGCCCAACGGCACGCGCTTCACCTCCCGCAACGAGTTGCGGTCGACGACGCTGAGGTCGTAGCTGCACCAGTTGGTTGCGAGCACGTAGCGGTCGTCGGGTGTCACCGCGACGTACTTCGGCACCATGCCCACTTGCGCCACGCCGTTGATCGCGAGTGTCTTCAGCGACACGCGATACACGTAGCTCGGGCTCAGCCCCGACGGGCCGCCGCACCGGTCGGAGCCTTCGGGCCCGAAGTTCGCGCCGTACATCGAATAGTTCGACGCGTACACGTTGCGATGGGCAGCGTCGACGGCCGCCTCGACCGGCGCGCCCTGCGACACGCCCGGATGGCCCGCGACGCCGAACTTCGTGAGCTCGACGGAGTCCGGAATCGTCTTCACGAGCTCGCCGTCACGGTCGTACACCGTGATCGTGTGCGTGTACATCATGTTCTGGGCGAAGACCAGACCGGTTCCGGTCGCCACGACCGACTTCGGTGAGATGTGCCGGCTGATCGTCCGCACGAGCGTCGGCGCAAACGTGCGCGCGGGATCGTGCGGAATCGTCGTCGTGGTCGTGGTCGGTGGCACCGTGGTCGTGCTCGCCGCCGACGGCGAGACACGCGTCGTCGCCGACGGTCGCACCGCGACCTTCTTGTTGTCGTCGTCGGCGTCCCGCGAGCGTCACCGCGACGAGGGCGCCGACGGCGACGACGAGCGCGAGGGCGGCAAGCAGGCGGGCGCGCGGCACGAACTCCGATTCTTGCATTGCGCGGGACGGTCGTCGTCGCGCGTGTGAGTCGCGATCCTCCCGAGACGGTGACGGGTGACGAGGGGTTCGGGGGCTCAGGGCGCCGGGCACACCGTGCCGCTGCTCAGCGCCTGCGTCACCTCGACGGTGCCCGCCGGCAAGTCGTGGAGCACGGTCCAGCCGTCGTCGGTCGCGGCGGCACACCCCTCGCCCTCGACGCGCCAATGGCGCGTCGCGTGCGACGTGCACCGTCACGTCGCCCGCGTGCTCCATGTCCAGGGTGAAGCCCTGCGGCGTCAGCCGCAGCAGCCTGGCGTCGCCGGTGACCAAACCCGAGAAGTCCTTCACGCGCCACACCCTCCAGTGCTCGTCGCGCCACACCTGTTGCAGATACGGCGCGCCCCTCCCGAGCAACGCGCGCTCACCAAGCGACGAGTCGTCGAGACGCGTGTCCGGCAGCGCGACGAACTGCACGCCGTTTTCGGTGAGCCACTCGTGGTAACTCTCCCGTGTGAGCGGCTGGTCGTAGAAGATCGGGTCGTACTGCATGTCGAGCTGTCGCTCCCACCCGCGGCGAGCAGCGTTGTCGGCGCGACGTACGCAGCCTCCCAGTGGCGGTATGTCGACGGGATCTCGACGCGACTGATCGGCCCGGTCTCGGCTTGCAGGAACTCGATCAGCGGCGTGTAGTACGAACGCTTGGTCGACGGGTCGGTGCGGGCATAGGCAATGCCGTCGACAGCGGGATAGAACTGCCAGATCACGAGCGGAATCGCGAGCGCAGCGAGCAACACACGCCGGCGACCGGTGAGCAGCGTGCATGCCAGCAACGGACCCGCGAGGTACTGCCCCAACCGGCTGAAGTTGCCGCCGACCGCCGAGGGCACGAGCCAGCACAGCACTGCCGCGAGCGTGTACAGCAACGCGCCCCATCGCAGCTGCGGGACGCGGCGCCACGACGCGAGCGCGACGACGAGCGCACATGCCAGATCCCACTCGAGTGCCCACAGCTCGTAGGGCTGGTCGCCCGGGTGCGGGAACAGCACTCCCACGAGCACGATCGGCAACAACGCACTGATGACAACGCCGATCGCGACCGACGCGACGTGCAGGCTGCGCCAACGCCCACGCGGCGCCCGCGAGCGCGAGGAAAAGGCCGGCCAGCGGGCTGCACAGCGAGGCCAGCAACGAGCACGCGACTGCGATCACCGGATGCCGGCGTTGCAACGCGCACACGGCAGCCAGCGCGAACGTCACGCCGACACCGAAGGTCACGCGGCCGACGATGAAGTTCGCGACGGTGCCGAGCGCGAACCACACCGCGCCGAGCCACGCGGTACGGCCGAACGCGAATCGCAAGATGCGCTCGAACAACACTGCCGACGCGACGCCGCTGAACGCGCCGAGCGCGATCGGGCCGGTGATCGTCGCGATCATCGGCGCCAGCACGCTGTAGGTGAGCGTCGTGTGCCCGCCGAACCATTGGCTGTTCCAGAGCGCGAAGCCGTCGCGTCGGATCAGCTCGGTGCGGAACACTTGCGCGGGGAGGTCGGAGCCGCGCCACCCGAGCACAACTGCGACGAGGGCGAGCGTTCCCGCGAGTGCGAACACGGAGAGCAAGCTCGGCCAGCCGTCGATCCACGGACGGTTGCCGTCCTGCCGTCGCAACGAGACCGGCAGGACCTCACTCACAGCACACACGATTATCACGCGGGCGCGCCATTTGGCCGGTCGGAGGACTTCGCAGGCGGTTCGACTGCGATTCGGCGTTCTCCGGCCGATTCCACACGATGTGCCAGTCATGTCACGCAGCGTTGAGCGAACGTGGAGAATCACCCGCGCGCGGCACAGGGCAGGCGGCACGTCCCCATCCACGTGGTGTGCGCGGCGTTGCGCCACGCGCCACATCGTCACGCTCGGCAAACAGCGAAAAGCGGGGTAGAGAGATATGTCGAAGCGACGGACGCGTCACCTCAGCGCTCTGGTCGTCGCGCTTGCCGTGATCGCCACCGCCTGCGGGGGCGGCGCCAAGACCGTGAAGAAGCCGAACGGCTCGATCGAGATCGGCACCGGGACCGGCACCGTCACGATCAATCCGTTGTTCGTGTCGACGGGCTCCGACGGCAAGACCGTCGGGAGCAGCGAGCAGATCACCGTGCGGATCCAGCCGTCGGCCGACCACAAGCTGCGTGTCGGGTTCACCGAGGACGAGGTCGCCGGCACCGGCGACCAGTGGCGAGCCGCGGGATGGGGCGCGGTGACGGTCGCCACGCTGCTCACTGGCGCGCCGCTGCGTGACCGAGAAGTCGACTTCGACGTGAGCGGCAAGATCGACGGTCCGAGCGCCGGCGCGCTGATGACGATCGCCACGCTCTCGCTGATGCGCAACGAGCCGTTGCAGCCGGACATCACGATGACCGGCACGATCAACCCCGACGGCACCGTCGGGCCGGTCGGCGGCATTCCCTACAAGGTCGACGGCGTCGTGCAGGCGGGCAAGAAGCGCATGCTGATCCCGCCCGGCGAGCGCAACAGCGCCGACGACTCCGGCAAGCTGGTCGACGTCGTCGAAGAGGGTCGGCGCAAGGGCATCGAGGTCACCGAAGTCCGCGACATCTACGACGCGTACAAGGCGTTCACCGGCAAGGACCTGCCCCGTTCGCCGGCCGCGACCGAGGTCAAGCTCGACGAGCCGACATACCAGAAGCTCAAGGCGAAAACCGAGGCCTGGCTCGCGAACTACGACAAGGCGGCGAACGAGTACGAGACGCTGCCGTCGCAAGTTCGCAACACGACACTGCTGAGCTCCATCGTGAGCGCGGCGAGCGACGCGCACGACCAGGCGAAGAAGCTGACCGACGGCGGCTTGCAGGCCGGTGCGTTCAACAAGGCGGTGGAGGCCTACGCGCTCGCGAACGCGGCCGTGAACACCGGCCAGTCGTTGACGCTGCTGTTGACGCAGACGGTCAGCAAGTTCGTGTCGAAGATCAAGGCGAGCGCGACGATCTCCGACAAGGTGAACGCGCTCGTCGACGAGCTCAAGACGTTCCAGCCGCAATCGTTGAGCGATGCGGCGGCGCTGATCGCGGCGTACGGCCAGACGGTCGACGCGGTGACGTTGTCGGTGTTCGGTCAGCGTCAGCTCGACGCCAAGGCCAGCACCGAAGACGAAGCCGTCTCCCAGGCGGAGGTCGGCGCGCTCTACTACGAGCTCGCGGGCACGCTCGTCGACTCGGCCCACGACGTCCTCGACGTCGGCCGCGGCCTGGGTGGTGCGCCGATCGGCCCGGGGATCGACACGACCGACGTGTCGGAGTTCTTCCGCAAGGCGGCCGAAGCAAACCTCGTCGCATTCGATTCGCTGATCGTCGCGCCCGCCGCCGATCACGCGAACGTCAGCCTCGCCAACGCCAAGGTGAGCTTCGCGTCCAACGACACCGACTACGCCGAGGCGCAGTCGGGTGTCGACGTGATCGGCGGCCTCGAGCAGTACTTCGGCGATGCCGCGGCCAGCGTGTACGCGGAGCTCGGCGGTGCGGTGTCGCTGTACGCCCGGACGGCCGGGTTGCTGGCGAAGTACTACTCGTTGGGTGAGCTCGACAAGAACTTCGCGGTGTCCGACATCAAGAACCAACAGGCGTTCGACGCGTCGATCGAGTTGGCGCAGACTCAGCTCTCCGGCGGTGTCGGCGTGCTGCGCGACAAGCAGGTGAACCCGGTGATCGCGGTGGCGAGCAACGAGGTGGCGGGCGTCGACCGCGAAGGCGGCGCGTCCGACAAGCTCACGGCTCTGACCGAGTACTGGGATGGCTACTTGAACAGCCGCGTGCTTGCATACCTGGGAGGTTTCCCGCAGATCGGTTGATCCGGGCCTCGGAAGGAGGTCGTCCGCATGGCCCAACGAGTCGTCGACGCCGACGGCCACGTGTACGAGCCCGACGATCTCTGGACGGCGCGGATGGATGTGTCGCGGTGGGGGGACCCGCCGCGTCACCGAGGAAGACTGCTACGACATCGTCTACGTCGGCGGTGTCGTACGCGGCGGCGGCCGCGAGCTCCAGGACCAGATGGCCGCCGCGGTCGGCATGACTGCGCAGCAGTTCCACGACCTCACGCAGAGCCTGTACCGCGACGGCGGCCACGAACCCAAGGCCCGGCTCGCCGACATGGACGCCGACGGCATCGACATCTCGGTGCTGTATCCGAGCCAGGCAATGTTCTTCGGCCCGTGCGACCCGATCGAGGCGTTGCACGACGTCGACTTCGTCAGCGATTGCCAACGCGCCTACAACGAGTGGCTCGCCGAGTTCTGCAGCGCGGATCCGGCTCGCTTGTTCGGGATCGCGGCGGTACCGCTGCAAGATCCGCCACGCGCTGCACGCGAGCTCGAGCACGCCGTCGGCAACCTCGGCTTGCGCGGCGCGTTCATCCGGCCGTCGGCGTACGTCGGCGAGCTGCCTCTGAACCACTCGGTGTACGACCCGTTCTGGGCGGCGTGCCAGGCGCTCGACGTACCGGTCGCGTTGCATCCCGGTGTGCACGTCGACACGCCCGGGGCCTGCCGAAAGTTCGGGCTCGTCATGGAGAGCGACAACATGCTCGTATCGAACATGGCGATGGACGAGCTTCACGGCGGGTCCGCGCTCGGGCAAGCCGTCGGCAACACCGTCGACATGGTGGTGAGCACGGGGCGAATGCTGATGGGCGGCGTGTGCGAACGCTTTCCGAGCCTGCGTGTGCTGTTTCTCGAGTCGGGCGGCGGCTGGGTGCCGACACAGCTGCAACGCATGGACGAGCAAGTGAGCGCGTTCCCGCTCGAGAAGCGATGGCTGTCGCTGTTGCCGAGTGAGTACTTCGCGCGCCAGTGCTACGTGAGCTTCGAGCCCGAAGAGTGGAACTTCGCCGTGTGCGCGGACTTTCTCGGCGCGGACCGTGTCGTGTGGGCGTCCGACTATCCGCATCCCGAATATCACGAAGGCGTCGTCGACGAGGTGCGCCAGTCGATCGAACCGCTCGACGCCGAGGCGCGGGCGCGATCCTCGGCGAGAACGCGGTCGAGTGCTACCGGCTGGCGGTCTGAGCACCGGCATCGTGCGGTCGACCCGCCGAAAAGCAGGGCCCGTGCGGAGCAGCAGGCGGTAGCGTCGGTTCTCTTGGGCTCTCTCGTCGAAGCGCGCGCGCTCACGAAGCGGTTCGGTGGATTCGTCGCGGTCGACGGCATCGATTGGCGATCGAACAGGGCGAGGCGTTCGGGTTCCTCGGGCCGAACGGCGCCGGCAAGACGTCGACGATGCGGATGATCAGCTGCGTCTCGCCGCGCTCGGGCGGTGACCTGCGCGTGCTCGGGATGGATCCCGATCGCGACGGTCCGCGCGATCCGTGCGCGGCTCGGCGTCGTGCCGCAGGAGGACAACCTCGATACCGAGCTGACCGTCTGGGACAACATGATGGTCTACGGCCGGTACTTCGACCTGCCGCGAAGGAGAGATCCGCGAGCGTGCCGCGGAGCTGCTCGACTTCGTGCAGCTCGGCGACAGGCGCGGCTCGAAGGTCGATCCGCTGTCGGGCGGGATGAAGCGGCGGCTGACGATCGCGCGCGGGCTGATCAACCAGCCCGAGCTGCTGTTGCTCGACGAGCCGACGACCGGTCTCGACCCGCAGGCGCGCCATCTGCTGTGGGACCGGCTCTACCGCCTGAAGCGCAAGGCGTGACGCTCGTGCTCACGACGCACTACATGGACGAGGCCGAGCAGCTGTGCGACCGGCTCGTGATCATGGACCAGGCGCAGATCGTCGCCGAGGGTTCGCCGCGCCAGCTGATCGACGAGCACGTCACGCGTGAGGTCGTCGAGGTCCGGCTCGATCTCGCAACCGAACCGTACTGTCGCCGCCGGGCAGATGTGCGACCTCGGCGACCGCATCGAGCCGCTCGCCGATCGTGTGCTGATCTACACCCACGACGGCGACGCGATCGCGGACAAGGTGTCGGACACGACGGCTTCGACGCGACGTCGGTGCTTCGTGCGTAGAGCGAGCCTCGAAGACGTGTTCTTGATCCTCACCGGCCGCAGCCTCGAGGACTAGCCGGCCGGCGATGGCAACGCCTGCGGTCGTACGGGTCGTCGAGCGGGAAGCGCGCGTGTACTTCCGGCCTGTGGCGCGGGCTCGCATTCTCGATCTTCGTGCAGCCCGCGCTGTATCTCGCGGCGATGGGTCTCGGTCTCGGCGGCTTGGTGAAAGCGCACTCGGGCGCGGTGAGCGGGCTCGACTATCTCGACTTCGTCGCGCCCGGCTTGCTGGTCGCGAGCACGATGCAGCTGTCGGTCGGCGAAGCGCTGTGGCCGGTGCTCGCGGGCGTGAAGTGGATGAAGTTCTTCCACGGCGTGGTCGCGACACCGATCCGGCCGTCGGAGCTCTACGGCGGATACGTGCTCTGGATCGCGATCCGCAGCGTGCTCGGTTCGAGCGCGTTCCTGCTCGTCGCGGCGGTGCTCGGCGCGATCCCGTCGGTGTGGGGTGTGCTCGCGATCCCGGCCGCCGCGCTGTGCGCGGCGGCGTTCTGCGCGCCGATCGCGGCCTTCTCGGTCACGCAGGACAGCGACCTGTCGTTCCCGATGATCATGCGTCTCGGCGTGTTGCCGCTGTTCTTGTTCTCGGGCACGTTCTTCCCGATCAGCCAGCTCCCGAGCGGCTCTGCAGCCGGTCGCGTGGTTGTCGCCGCTGTGGCACGGGGTCGAGCTCGCGCGCGATGCGACGACGGGCAGCTTCGACCGTGCTCGCCGACCTCGGGCACGTCGCAGTGCTCGTCGTGTGCGTGCTCGTCGGCGTGTGGTTCGGCGTCCGCACGTTCACGCGGCGGCTCGCCGCATGACCGTCGCAACCGACGCGCTGCGCGTACGCGCATCTTCCCGCGCCGCTGTGGCGGCGGCGCTCGTGGCGGCGTCGTCGAGCGCAACGTCACCGCGTACCGGCGGATCTGGTACATCTTCCTGTCGGGCTTCGCCGAGCCGCTGTTCTTCTTGTTGTCGATCGGCATCGGGGTCGGCAATCTCGTCGGCGAGCTGCACGTCGGCGGTCGCGTCGTCGACTATCGCACGTTCGTCGCGCCCGGACTGCTCGCTACCGCGGCGATGAACGGCGCGCTGCTCGACACGACGTTCAACTTCTTCTTCAAGTTCAAGTACGCGCACACCTACGACGGCGTGGTCGCGACGCCGCTCGGACCGCGCGACGTCGTGTTCGGCGAGATCACGTGGGCGTTGCTCCGCGGCGCGATCTACTCGGCGGTGTTCCTGATCACGATGGTGGCGTTCGGCGACGTCGCGTCGTGGTGGAGCGTGCTCGGCGTTGCCGGTCGCGGTGCTGATCGGCTTCGCATTCGCGGGCGCCGGGCTCGGCGCCACGACGTTCATGCGCTCGTTCATCGACTTCGACTACGTGAACATGGCGATGATCCCGCTGTTCCTGTTCTCGGCGACGTTCTTCCCGCTGGCGCCGCTACCCCGACCGGCGCTGCAATGGATCATCCGGTGTCACGCCGCTGTACCAGGGCGTCGTGCTCGAGCGGTCGCTGGTCATCGGCGACATCCACTGGACGCTGCTCGTGAACGCGGTATACCTCGCGGTGATGGGCGTCGTCGGCATGCGCATCGGCACCCGTCGCCTCGGGCTGCTGCTCAAGCCGTAGCCCGACGGTCAGCGCGGGATGATCGCGACGACGACGCCGACGGCGGCGTCGGGTTGCGTCAGCGACGCGTTGCGTGGGCCGAACCCGTACACCTGACCTGACGAAGTGGTGAGCCAGTAGCCACCCGAAGGCGACGCCGAGATCCCCGCGATCAGCGACCTCAATGCGACATGGCGGGCGTCGGCGAGCTCCGGCGCGCCGAACGGATACACGCGCCCCGGGCGGTTGCGAGCCAGAATCCCTTTCCGTTGCCCGCCGTCGCGATGCCGACGATCGCGTCGTGGTGCCCGTGCACCCCCGCGCTCCGGCGCGGCACGTGACCGAAGCCGCGCACGGTCCCGTCGGACTGCGCGAGCCAGTAACCGCCGGCGGGGCTCGGGCTGGGTGCGATGCCGACGACGCGTGCGTGCCCCTTGGTCGTCAGGTTCCCGAGGGGGCGGTGTTGCCGAACGCGTACACGTGGCCATCGGCGTGCGCGAGCCAGTAGCCCTCGCTCGGCGCGGCCGCGATGCCGACGATCGGCGGACTCCCGGCGGCGACGCGGTGTTCGCCGAGCGACGCTACGCCGACGCCGATCACGCGACCATCGGCCGTTGCGAGCCATTGACCGCCGGTCGGGACCGACGCGACGGCGGCGCCGACGACGCGTGCACCGGCCGGCACCGGCGTGGTGGGGGCGGGCACGGGGTCGGGTTGGCCGCCGGGGAACAGCGCTCCGTGCACGTCGACGAGCGTGAACGTGTGCGCGGCGTCGACAGCGACCGGCGGCACGAGCGTGCCGGCCGCGCGGGCTTCGACGTCTACGCGATTGTCAATGATGATGCCGGCGAGACCGGCGATGACGAGCGCGAGACCGATGCACGCCGCGACCGGCGGGCCGTAGATCGCCCGGCGTGCGCGCGCACTCGCCGCGTGTCGGCCGACATCACACGAGCGTCGTCGAGCGGTCGAGCTCGTGCACGCGCTCCTCGAGCTCGAGCACGCGTTCTTCGAGCTCGAGCACGAGCGCGAGCGCCGCGGTGTCGTGACGTGTGCTGCGCCAGAGCTTGCGCTCATGACGTGTCCGGAGCGACCAGACCGCGGCGACGAAGCACAACGAGCAGCCGAGCCCGATGCACGCGAAGTACAACATCTCCATCGCCGAGCAGGCTAGGTCGTGTGCGCTCCCGAGCCCAGGGACCGCAGATCAGTAACGCATCTCGGCCACCACCGCGAAGTGGTCGGACGGCCAGCTCCCGTCGACGTCGGTGTTCCCGGCGACGCGGGCGTCCAGGATGTGTCCGACACCGCCGAGTTTCGGTTGCCGACCATCACGTAGTCGATGCGCATGTCGCGGCCGAGGTTGGGGCCGACGAACGGATTGCGTTCGTCGCACGTGTATCCGGGCTCGCGGTCGTGCCCCGCCGCGAGCCATGCGTCGCGAAACATCACGCCGGGTACCGGGACCGCGGCGAGTCCCGTGAGCATGCGGATCTCGTCGCTGTGCGGCTCGGCGTTGAGGTCGCCGCACAGCACCGCCGGGAACGTTCGCGGCCGGTTGCGCGCGAACGAACGCGGCAGATCGTCGGCGACCTGGACCTGGCGGATCGCGCTGTGGTCGTCGCGCCAGCTGAGGTGCGCGCAGTACACCTGGATCGGACCGCGGGGGCCGTCGACCTCCGCGAAGCACGACCAGGCGCTCCTCGCCCTCGTCGTCGCGCGTGCTCGCCGGCCGACGCGCGGCAGCTTGCGCACCTCCTGGCGCCGGATCGGCCAGCGCGACACGATCGCGTTTCCGGATCGTGCGCCGTCGCGCTCGAGGTTGGCGGCGATACACGTGATGCTCGTAACCGAGCGCGTCCGCGATCTCGCGGGCCTGGTTGCGGGCGTCGTCTTCCCAGACCTCTTGGAGCGCGCAGATGTCGGGCGTCGATCCGCTGCAGCGTTGCCTCGATCGCGGGCACGCGCGCTTCCCAGGGCCCGTAGCGTCCCCAGAGGTTCCATGTTGCGATGCGAACCCGGGTGGACACGAGCGGGCCGTAGCCCGGGTCGTATGCGTGCACGGACCGAGTACGGTAGCGGCGTGATCAGGCGTCTCCTCAAGAACCTCACGGTGCTCGATCCGAAGGACGCACCCGAAGCAAGCGCGCGAGATCGAGCGTGACGGATATGTCGTGTTGCCGCAGGTGTTCTCGGCCGACGAGGTCGCGCAGCTTGCGCGCGGAGATCGACGGCCGCGTTCGAGGCGTATCCGCCCGAGCGCGATCGCGACGACAGGGAGGAGTTCCGCTATCGAGATGGTCAACCGCAGCGCGGCGTGCCAGGCCGCGTTGATGCATCCTCGCATCCTCGAGGTGATCGAGCCGCTGCTCGGCGACGACTGCCACGTGATCGCGAACACCGCGTGGCGCAACCCGCCCGAGCTTCACCGGTGGACCGTGGCACTGCGACGCGGGCCCGCACGTGCCGCGCCCGGAGGGCGTGCCGTGGGACGACCGCATCCCGTACCCGATCTTCGCGGTCGGCGCGCACGTCATGCTGCAGGACTGCCGGCGGGTCGACGGGCCGACCGCGGTCGTGCCCGGCAGCCATCGCAGCGGACGGCTCCCGCCGTTCGACAAGATGAGCGACGAGGCGCTGACCTACGACGGCCGGCCGCCGGTGATCGTGGAGGTCGACGCCGGCGATGTTGCGCTGTTCGTCTCCGACGCGTGGCATCGCGGCCTGCCCGCAGAACAGGAAGGCCGCGGGCGCTACTTCCTGCAGGTGCACTACGGCCGCCGCGACATCGCGCAGCGGATCCGCACGACCACCGACGTGAATCACCTCGAGCCGGCGGCAATCGCGCGGGCGACGACCGATCGTGCGCGCACGATCGTCGGCTTGCACGATCCGTTCTTCTACGACGCATAGCCCGCTGCGCGCCCGTTGGGTGCCGGATCAGAAGTCGAGTGGGCGTTTCCCGGGATGCCGAGCATTTCGCGTGCGGCCGCGTCCGGCGAAGACGACACAGCACAACGTGACGTCGTGAACCTGGTCGTCGCGCCCTGACTGCCGCGGGGATGCCCGGCCGTCGTCGCCGGACGCGTTCACGGAGTGTGAGATCGGGCTTAGGGCGACGACCTCCAGCGCCGACAACCGTGTGCGGACCCGGCCTCGCGCCGGGCACGGGGTCGAGGACGACGCGGGGCGAGACCGGGGACCAGCTGGTGACACGGAAGTTGACGATCAGGACCAAGCTGGCGGCGGCGCTCGCCGTGCCGCTCGTCACGCTGGCCGCCTTTGCCGGGATCCGGGTGCGCGACGCCTTCAATCGCACGAGCGCGGTCAAGCGCCAGGCCGCGCTCGCCACTTCGGCCACGGGGCCGGCCGGACTGCTGGCCGCGCTGCAAACCGAGCGCGACTACGAATCGCTGTGGGATATCGGCAAGCAGAACCTCGTTGATCCCGGCCTGCAGACGTCGGCCGACGCGACGACGCGCACGAACGTCGCGCTGTTGACGTTCCGCCAGAAGGTTGTCGACCTCGGGAGCGTCGCCGCCGACAACTACCGCGCGACGCTCGCGAGCCTGAGCGGCAAGCTCGCTGCGCTCCGCAAGGACGCGCAAACGCACGCGTCGAAGTCGGCGTCGGCGGCGACCGCGAAGCAAGCGAACAGCATCTTCGACCGCTACTCGGAGCTCATCGGTCAGCTGCTCGATGCCGACCAGCGCGCGCAAGCGACAATCGACGATGCGCAGCTTCGCAGCGGCGCGGAGCTGCTCAATGCGGTCGCGCGACAGTCCGACGTCGAAAGGCAGATCGCGGTGAAGGCGATCTTCGCCACCGTCGCGAAGAGCCCCGCCGATCGCGGCCGAGGTACCTCGCCTGGCCGGCGTGCACGAGCAGTCCGAGGCCGAGCTGCGTGTGCGGGCGACCGGTGACTACGCGCGGACGCTGCTCGCAACGCTCACGTCGAAAGATCGGGGCGCGCTGTTCGAAGAGCTCCAGGCGGTGGCGCGCGATCCTCTGCACGCGAACATCGACGGCACGTACGCGGCCGCGGCCCAGGCGACGACGCTCTGGCGTGTGCCGCAAGGCGGCGCGACCGGGATCGTGACCGAGCGGGCGCAGGCGCTGACTGCGACGGTGCAGGACGAGCAACTCCAGTGGGAGATCATCGCCATCGGGTCGGTGCTGCTCGCGATAGCGCTGCTCTGGCTCGCGAACAAATGGATCACCCGCCCGCTGCGATCGCTCGCCCGGCAGGCCGGCACGATGGCCGGCGAGCGTCTGCCCGACGCCGTGCAGGAGGTCCTGCGGGCGCGTCCCGAGGACGCGGTCGCGCCCGGAGATCGAGCCCGTGCGCGTGCGCGCGGGCGGCGAGGTGCGCGACGTGGCCGACGCGCTGAACCGTGTGCAGGACAGCGCGGTCGAGCTCGCGTTGCAACAAGCACGCTTGCGGGGAAGCGTGGCGGACGCGTTCGTCAACCTCGGCCGCCGCAACCAGAACCTCTTGTCGCGCCAGCTCGAGTTCATATCCCAACTCGAGTCCGACGAATCTGATCCCGAGACACTCGAACACCTCTTCAAGCTCGACCATCTCGCCACGCGCATGCGCCGCAATGCGGAGTCGCTGCTCGTGCTCGCGGGCCACGAACCGCCGCGCACGTGGAGCGCGCCGGTTGCGATTGGCGACGTCGTGCGGGGCGCGCTCGGCGAGGTCGAGGGCTACCAGCGGGTGCGGATCCGCCATCTCGACGACGCCCCCGTCGACGGTGCGGCCGCCGTCGACGTCAGCCACGTGGTCGCGGAGCTGGTCGAGAACGCGCTGTCGTTCTCGCCGCCCGACACCGAAGTCGAGGTGTACGGACGGCGCGACGACTACGGCTTCTTGCTCACGATCGTCGACCAGGGCATCGGCATCCCGGCCGATGAGCTCGAGCGGGCGAACGCACCTGATCGCGTCGGCCGACGCCGGAGCGTTCGCGGTGTCGCGATTCCTCGGCCACTACGTGGTCGCGCAGCTTGCCTCCCGCCACGGGCTCGGCGTGCATCTCGCCGCGTCGCCGGCGGGCGGGATCACCGCGATGGTCGGCTTGCCCGGCGCCCTGCTCGGCGAACACGCGCCGCCGGTCGCCGACGCGCTCGCCGACGTGGAGCTCGACGCGCCGGCGGTCGCGCCACCCCTCGACCCCGGGGCCGGGTCGGAGCGACCCCCGCTGGCCCTGCCGCGCAGGGAGAGCGCGGCGGCGGGCACGCACGATTCGCCGGCGCCGGCGCCCGCCGGCTTCGACCCCGTCGATCTCGCGGCTGCGCTCCTCCACCCCGCGGATGCCGACCGCGCCCGCAGCAACCGCGCGGTGCCCGGTCGCGACGATTCGCTCGAGGAATCGTTGCGCCACCTCGACTTCCTGGCGGCGTCCGAAGGATCGTTCGGCGAATCGCCGACACGGTCTGCTGACGGCTGGGTCTCGGCCGGCGCCGGAGAGGAAGTGCCGGTCGCCGAGATACCCCCGCTCGCCGACGCACCGGCTGTGCCCGAGGTGCAACCAGCGCCCGCGCCCGCGCCGACGCCCGAGCGCCCGCGCATCGGGCTCGGCACGTTCGCCGACCTGCGCGCCGCGCCTACGACGCCGCCGCCGCGGCATCACGCACCGACGACTCCGGGCGTGCCGTCGCCAACGACGCCCGCGGCCGGCTCGCATGTGGCGCCCGAAGCGCCGGTGGTCGAGCCCGCCGCGTGCGGCGACACCCGACCGGGCCGCGACGGCCGCCGCGGGGGCCGCACTCCACGACGTCGCGCTCGACGACGACGCGGCGCCCGCAGCTGCCCCGGCGGCGAACCCGGCGATCTTCTCGGAGGATCTGCTTCCGCAGAGGCTGCCCAAGCGCGGGCGGCGGGGCGCGCCGCCTCGCGGCACCGTGGTCGCGCGAGAAGCCCGCGAAGTCGGCGGCCGCGGCGGTGCGCGCGCCGAGCACGGCGCGCGCCCGACCGAGTCGCCGGGCCCGCTCGCCCCGGCAGCCACACCCGCGCCCGCACATGCCGTCGATGGGCTCCCGACCCGCCGGGGCGACAGCGCGCTGCACTTCCCGCCGGGCGGGCCCGCGCTCGCCGGTAGGGAGCGCGGCACCACCGAGGCCCAGGACACGCCCGGTGCCGGTGCCCCGGGCGACGCCGCGACGCCGCCTCCCGGTCGTGACGGAGGGGAACGGTTCGCGTTCTTCGCCGCCTTCCGGGCCGCCGCCGAGCAGGCGCGCGAGGAAGCCGGAATCGACGATCGGAGGGTCGGTCAATGAGGTTGCACACCCACGAGGGGATCGGGGCTGCGCCCGCGAACGCCGAAGTCCGCAACTTCAACTGGTTGCTGTCGAACTTCGTCGAGACGACGGCCGGAGTCACCGACGCGGTGGCGGTCTCGTCGGACGGACTGCTGATGGCGATGTCGAGCACGCTCGAGCGCGCGGGCGCCGAGCAGCTCGCGGCGATCATCGCGGGCATGACGAGCCTGGCCGAGAGCACCGCCCGTTGTTTCGCGCTCGGTGGGCTCGATCAGGTGATCGTCGCAATGGAGGAGGGCTTCCTCTTCGTGTCGTCGGTGTCGGACGGGAGCTCGCTCGGCGTCGTCGCCGACCGGCGTTGCGACGTCGGCGCGGTCGGCTACCAGATGCAGCTGCTCGTGCAGCGCGTCGGCGCAGTGCTCACACCTGCGCTCGTCGCCGAGTTGAAGGAGAGCGTGTTGCAGTGACGGGATCTCTCCCGCCGCAGCGATCGAGCTCGCCGGACTTCGTGCGGCCGTTCGTGCTTACGGGCGGCCGAACGCGGGCGAACGACGCGTCGCTCCGTATGGAGACGATGGTGCAGACCGTGGATGACGCGCCCGGACGACTCACCTTCGAACACGCCACGATCGTCGAGAGCTGCTGGGAGCCGCGCTCGGTCGCGGAGGTGGCGGCGGTCGTCGGATCGCCGCTCGGCGTCGCGATGGTGCTTGTCGGTGACCTGGTCGAGGCGGGGTGCCTGGAAGTGACACACAGCAATCCGGTCGAGCTCGAGCTCGAGACCATCACGAGGATGATCGAACGTGTCCGCGCCCTCTGATCGCCGAGTCGCGCTCCGTCGTGTCACATCGGTGAAGCTCGTCGTTGCGGGCGGCTTCGGTGTCGGCAAGACGACGTTCGTCTCCGCGGTGTCGGAGATCCCACCGCTCACGACCGAGGCGGCGATGACGACCGAGTCGGCCGGCGTCGACGACGGCTCGCACGTACAGGCCAAGGTGACGACGACGGTTGCGATGGACTTCGGCCGCATCACAGTCGACGACACGCTCGTCATGTACCTGTTCGGCACGCCCGGCCAGGAACGCTTCGCGTTCATGTGGGACGACCTGTGCGACGGCGCGCTCGGCGCGGTCGTGCTCGCCGACACGCGTCGTCTGGGCGACAGCTTCGTTGCGCTCGACTACTTCGAGGCGCGCGACACACCGTTCGTCGTCGCGGTCAACCACTTCGACAGCTCGTACCACTACCCGATTCCCGAGGTGCGCGACGCGCTCGGGGTCGGGGAACGGATCCCCGTGGTCGACTGCGACGCGCGCAACCGCGAGTCGGTGAAATTCGCGTTGATCACCCTCTTGCAACACGTGTACGACCTGCGTCGCACCGCGCTCGTCCGCTGATCTCCGCACCGACGCCGAGAGACTCAGCCGGGCACGAGTACGCCCAATGCCTGCGCGTCGCTTTCGTAGTGCAGCGGCGCAGCGAGCTCCTGGTGCTCGCCGTCGAGCGCGACGTCGACGGTACGGCGGCCGCGAACTGCGATCGTCATCTCGGGATGCGTGCGCCGATCGAGGATCGGAGTGTGGCCCGACCGGCCCACGAGCGCGGCGGCGACGAGGCGCGTACGACCGAAACGTCGCTCGGCACGCACGACGCGGACATCGAGCAGTCCGCTGTCGTGCCGCTCGCGCGTGGTGACCTCACCGATGGTGTCGCCGTAGCAACCGTTGCCGACGAAGACCAGCCACGCGCTGATCGATTGCCGATCGAGTTGTACGACGATGCGCCGCCCGACACGCAGCTGATGCAGCACCGCGCGCATGTCTGCCAGCGGCTTCAACAACGACCTGTCATCGTCGCGCCGCGCGACGACGGCGGGGTAGAAGCCGAGGCTCGAACTGATCACGAAGGCGCGGCCGTTCACCCGACCGAGATCGACGAGCCGCGTCGCGACACACTCGGCGGCCTTGATCGCGTCATCGATCGTTTCGATGCCGAGCATCCGCGCGAAGTCGTTGTGCCTACCAGCCGGGATTGCGAGCAGCGCGGTTCCCGAATGCGCGAGCGTCTCGGCGGCGACACGGATGCTGCCGTCGCCGCCGGCGATGCCGACGAACGGCCGGCCGTAGATGCGGGCGTCGCGAACGCGCCGGCTGATGAGCTCGGGCGCGCAGAGCTCGACATCGTGGTCGGCGAAGCGCGCGCACAGCTCGTGGAGCGGCGTGTCGTCGGGCCCGGACGCGGGGGTGCACAGCACGAGCCCGCGGCCCGAGCCGGGCCGCGGCGTGGTGCTCGACTGCGCGACGCCGGTCATGTTGCCTTCCCCGGGCGCCATCGTTCCCCCGATCCGGGGGCGAGCAAACTGCACACGACCCGCGCTCAGTTGCGGGTGCGATCGTGACGTGCGAGGTGTTGCACCTCGACCATCAACGGCAGCACGAAGCCGATGTACGCGCTCGTCAACGTGTGGTCGTGCGTCGGGCCGTGGGTCGTGCGAGCGTGCACGTCGATGATGCGCACGCGCTCGTCGCGTTCGACGTAGCGCTGCGCGCGTCGCACGATCTGGTGCAGCTCGTCGAGCGTCCGGACTTGCACGCCGAAGTGGTCGAGCGCCGGCGCGGTCAGCGGCTCGTCCGACGGCAGGAGGTACACGAACTGCGCGAACGCGCCCGTGTAGAGGATCAGCGGGTTGCCCGGCTCTCCGGTGTTGTCGCCTTCGGACCAGTCGAAGACGTCGCCGTAGAACGACAGGATGTCGGCGCGGCCACGCTCGTCGAGCACCGAACGCGCCATGCTGATCGCGACGTGATTGAGCGTCGGCCGACGGGTTTCGTTGCTCATCGGGGTACCACCATCACCTTGCCCGGAAGCTCGCCGGCCGCGAGCCGGTGCATCGTCGGCGCGAGGTCTGCCAGCCCGACGTCGACCGGCTCGATCAGGAGGTCGAGAGGCAGCGCGCCGGTCGCGAGCAACTCGAGCGCGGGCGCGAAGCCGCCCGCGTCGTAGTTGTAGGCGCCGATCAGCGTGAGCTCGAGGACGATCGCGCGATTGTGGTTGACGCGGGGCAGGTCGTGCCCGGTGCCGACGAACACCAACGTGCCGGCGTAGTCGAGCTGGTCGAGGGCGGCTTCGGCGGCACGTGCGTTGCCCGAGCACTCGAACGCGTAGGTGAACGGCGCGTCGACCGGGCGACCCATCGGCGCACGCGGCAGCGCGTCGGGCGCGAGGGCGGTGTGCGCGCCGACGGCGAGCGCGCGATCCCGGCGTCGCGCGGCCGGCTCGGACACGGTGACGTCGCGCACACCGCGTGCCCGCAGCACCGCGGTCGTGAGCAAGCCCACCGGTCCGGCGCCGGTCACCAGCACGCGGTCGTCCCGTCCGACGCCCGCAAGGTTGACGGTGTGCAGCGCGATCGCAGTCGGTTCGGTGAGCGCGGCGGCGCGCATGTCGAGGCCGTCGGGAAGCGGGAGCAGCCGATCGGCGGCGACGAGCTTGTATTCGCAGAACGCGCCACGCGAGAAGTCGAGCAAGTCGGGCGGCGGCCGCCGCAGGCAGACCGACGGACGCCCCCGCCGGCACGCACGGCACTCGCCGCACCCGGGGGTCGGGCCGGCGACCACGCACGCACCCGGTTCCCAGCCGCTGACCTCGGTGCCGACCGCGACCAGCGTGCCCGCCCACTCGTGACCGAGCACCGAGCCCGCGGCGCGTACTGCTCGAGCACGAGGTGCAAGTCGGTGCCGCAGATGCCGCAGTGCGACACTGCGACCAGCGCGTCGTTCGGTCCGACCTCTGGCACCCGCAGGTCCTGGACTTCGATGACGCCGTCGCCGGCGTATACGGCGGCACGCATGAGCTTGCCCGTCACGCGTGCAGCTTCGCGCGCGGAAGGCACAGGTGCCTTGGGTAGCGTGCGCGCCCTGATGCCGGACGTCGCGGTGATCTCGGTCAATGGGCTGACGAAGCGGTTCGGCGCCGGGGTGCTCGCGGTCGACGAGCTGTCGTTCCGCGTCGAGCAGGGGCAGGTGTGCGGTCTGCTCGGGCCCAACGGCGCGGGCAAGACGACGACGCTGCGGGTGCTGCTCGGGCTCGTCCGCCCCACGGCGGGCAGTACCGAGATCTTCGGGCACCGCGTCACGCCCTCGGCGCCGGTCCTCGCGCGCGTCGGCACGGTGATCGAGCAGGCCGCGTTCGTGCCCTACGCGTCGGGCATGCGCAACCTGCGGTGGTGGTGGGAGAGCGCGGGGACGAACTGGCCGCCACCCGGCCTCGATCGTGCGCTCGACATCGCAGGCCTCGGACCCGCGATCGATCGCAGGGTGCGTACGTACTCGCTCGGCATGAACCAGCGGCTGGGCGTCGCGCGGGCGCTGCTCGGCGAGCCCGAAGTGCTGGTGCTCGACGAACCGACGGTCGGGCTCGACCCGCAGGAGATGCGCTCGATTCGCGCGCTGCTGAAGGAGTTGGGACGCGACGGCGTGACCGTGCTGATCTCGAGTCACCACCTCGCCGAGGTCGAGGAGGTGTGCAACTACGTCGTCGTGATGGATCGCGGCCGGCTGATCGCCGAGGGAACCGTCGCGGAGCTGACGCGCACCGGCGCCGGCACCGCGTACTTCGAGGTCGACGACATCGAGTCGGCGCGCCGGATCCTGCGAGCACTCCCGGGTGTAGGCGACGTGTCGGACGACGCGGCGGGGCTCGTCGTCGAGCTCGACGGCGTCCCGCGCGCGCGTGCAGTCGCCGCACTCGTACACGGCGGTGTCGGCGTGGAGACCGTGACGCAACGTCACCGGCTCGAGGACGCGTTCGTCGGCCTGCTGGGCGAGGAGACGATGCGGCAGTGACGACGAGCACGAGGCCGAACAGGACGCCGAACACGACGCCGAACGCGCCGCCGAACGCGCGGCCGGCCAGCGCATGATCGCGACGTTCCGCACCGAGATGGCCAAGCAGTCGCGGCGGCTGCGTACCTATGTTGCGCTCGGGCTGATGGTCGTGCTGCCCGTGGTCATGACGCTCGCAGTGAAGTTCGGCGGCCGCGCCGAACGTGCCGAAGCCGACTCGCTGTTCTCGCTCGCTCGCCGATCGGGACTCGTGATGCCGGCGGCGGCGCTGCTGTTCATGAGCCGGTTCTTGTTGGCGGTCGTCGTCGCGATCTTTGCCGGCGACGCGGTCGCCGGGGAAGCGACCTGGGGAAACCTTCGTTACGTGCTCGTGCGACCGGTCGGTCGCGCCCGACTGCTCGCGGCGAAGCTCGCGGTCGTGCTCGTGTTCGTCGTGATCGCGATCGCGCTGATCGTGCTCACCGGTCTCGTGGCGGGCGGGCTTGCCTTCGGCTGGCACCGCGTCGACGTCGACTTCGGGCAGTTCTTCGCGCTGCACAAGTCGCCCGGGGAGCTGCTCGCCGACATCGCGCTCGCGAGCGCGTACGTGGCATGCGGCATGACGTCGGTCGTGGCGATGGCGCTCATGGTCTCGACGTTGACCGACTCGTCGAACGGTGCGATCGGCGCGGGCATCGGTTTGTTCATGACGTCGGAGATCCTGAACGCGATTCCGCAACTCGGTTCGCTGCGAAACGTGTTGCCGACGCACAATCTCGACGACTGGCGTTCCCTGATCGTGCGCGACGACTCCGCGATCAGCCTCTTCCACGGCGCGCTGATCCAGATCCCGTACGTCGTCGCGTTCCTCGCGATCGCGTTCTGGTGGTTCCGCCGCAAGGACGTGCTGTCGTAGAAAAAGTGAAGCCGCCGACAATGCCGGCGGCTTCGATCTCGCACTCGGACGTGCGTCTAGATGGCGCGAACGTTCTGTGCTTCCTCCCCCTTGCGTCCCTGCCCGATGTCGAACTCGACGGCCTGGCCCTCCTCGAGGGTTCGGTAGCCGTCCATCTGAATCTGAGAATGGTGAACGAACACGTCCTTGGCACCTTCGCGCGAGATGAAGCCGTAGCCCTTCTCGGCGTTGAAGAATTTCACTGTTCCTGTTGCCAACGCACTTTCTTTCTCTGTCGCGGGTACGTCCGGTCGCACCCGTTGGGCGTCAGGCTAGGCGATTCGCACCTGCGGGCGGTATGACCGCGACGCAACTCCCGAGAGGTCCGAAATGCTCGGCCCGGTCGGCAGCCCCGTCAGATCCAGCGCCTCCGGCGGAAGTACCACAGCTGCAGCGCGGTGGTCGCGACGATGACGAGCCACGAGATCTGGTAGCCGAACCGCCATTGCAGCTCGGGCATGTGCGTGAAGTTCTGGCCGTACACCCCGACGATGAACGTCGGGAGCAAGAGCAGCGACGCGACCACGGTGAGTCGTTTCATCACGTCGTTCTGGTCCATCGCGAGCTTCGCCTGCGCGAAGTCGTGTACGCCCGCGAGCAGGTCGCGTTCGAGCTCGAGGTTGTCGCTCGCGCGAGAAGCCGATCGTACGTGTCGGCGAAGTGCAGCTCGACCTCGCGTGGGAACAGCGTGATCTCGCCGTCGAGCTCGACCCGGTCGTCGAGCACTCCCCGAGCGGCATCGCGTGTCGGCGCGAGGACCCGCCGTACCTCGAGCAGCTCGTGGCGCAGCGACGAGCTGCGTGTTCGCACGCGCTCCGACGGCCAGTCGGGAACACGGTCTTCGAGCTCGTCGATCTCCTCGTCGAATCGGTCGACGACGTCGAGGAACCGCTCGGAGATCTCGTCGAGCAAGTAGTGCAGGCACATGCCGGGCTCGGCATTGCTGCGCAGCGCCGTGTTGCGCGCGTCCCGGAGCTCCGGTGGCATCGATACCGGATCGCCTTTGCGGATGGTCACGAAGCGGTCGAGGCTCGCGATCACGTCGATCTCGTGGAAGCCGCAGATCTGGTCGTGGTGCAAGACCGTCGGGAACGACAGCACGCCGAACACGTAGTCGCCGCGCGCTTCGAGGCGCGGGCGCGACTGGTGCCCGGGCCGCGGCGGCCGAAGGATGCGCTGAATCGTGATCTCGTGCACGTCGGGTGGGAGCGCGGCGCGCAATGCCGATTCATCGGGGTCGAGCAGGTCGACCCAGCGGCTGTCAGAGGGCGGCTCGGTCATTGCGCAGACGTTACGAGGGCTACGACGCGACGAAGCGGATCTTCGGGCTCTGCTTCTCGCACGCGGCGACGTCGAGCGACGCCGAGGGGTCGGCAAGGAATTGGCTGCGGATGTCGCCCAGGCACGGTGGGCCGCCCCGTGACAGCGGTTGGCCGTCGAGCGTCGGGAACGTGATCACGGTCGAATGCGGCATTTGCTGTCGCAGGTCGGCGCCCCACTCGACCAGCGTGTTCGGTGACAGCGCGCCTTGCACGATCAGCGTCGGCACGTCGTAGCCGCGGTCGGTGTCGAACGCGAACTCGGGAAGCTTCGCGACCTTCCAGACCGGGCACACGGATGCGAAGAATCGGTCGTCGACGCCGCTGTACGCGGGCAGCTGCCGGTCGGACAGTTCGTGGCCCGGGTCGATCGTGTAGAAGTCGTAGCTGCAGCGCACCGAGAGCAGCGCGCCCCAGGCGAAGTCGGGCTCCAACGACAAGCTGGAGTAGCCCACCACCTGTCCCGCAATGAGATCGTCGACCACCGCGGAGCTCGCCTGGTCGATGCCGCTGGCGAGCAGCGGGTACACGTCGCGATTGAACAACCCGTTCCACACGGCTTGCGCAATGCGCGGCCCGTCGAGCAGCACGTCGTGCGTGTGCCCGTCGCCGTCGTCGCCGTGCGCGATGCGCGGCGAACGGTCGTAGAACTCGTAGCCGAGCTCGAACTCGCCCGACAGATCGGGATACGAGTGGGCGCACCATGCGTCGTCGTGACACAGCGCGATGTAGCGTGCGAGTGCCGCGTTCATGTACGCGGCGGGATCGGTCGAGCTACTGCGGCCCGGTACGACGGGTGATTGCAGCGTGAGCGTGTGCACGGCGTTCGGTACCACGCGGAGCACCTCGAGCGCGGCGATCGTGGCGACGTAGCCCGATACGAGGTCGACGCGCGGAAAGTGCAGGGCGCGCATGAGGTCGATCATGTCGTCGCCGGAGTCGACGAGGGTGTACTTGTCGAGATTCACGCCCGCTGCCACGAGTCGCGTACGGCACGCACCGAGCGCACGCTTGGCGTCGTCGATGTTCCGCGGATCGCGCGCGGGCCGGGTCAACGCGTCGGGCGCGACGCGGCGGTACTCCGGACACGTGAGAAGGGGGGTCGAGCCGCCGAAGCCGCGCGGAGCGAGCTGGATCTCGTCGGCGTGATCGCGGACGGTCGACTTCGCGAGCGGATCGACGCCGAAGTCGACGACGGGCACGCCGGTTGCCGGACCGCGGGCCGGAACGCGCGTGACGAGCAGCTTCACAGCGCGTCCGTTGTCGGCGTGCGCGCGATCCTCGGGCACCGTGAGGGTTCCGCAGGTCGCGTCGGCCACGTCGTTCGTCACGTCTTTCGGGCACTTTCGCGTGACGTACCCGATGTTGTATGCCGCGGGCGGGAGGTCGGCGGCCGGCGCGTTCGGTCCGGGCCTCTGCGTCGCCGCGTGCCCGTGGGTCTGGCGAGTCGCCAGCGCGACCGCGCCCGCGATCACGACGACCGCGAGCGCGGCGATCGCGGCGGCGACGAGCGGCGAACGCCGCCGCCTGCTGTCCGGAGTGTCCGCGTGCTCCGCCGACACGACTTCCGAAGCGCGGACGGGCGCGGGCAATCCTTTCAACGCGAGCGACCCGATCGACCGGAACCGATGCTCGCCGCGCGAGCCGACCAGGGAGCGAACCGTGTCGGTGACGAGTGTCTGGCCGGTCTTCGCCCGCGCACACAAGCGAGCGGCCTCGTTCACCGGCGTACCGAACCAGTCGTCGTCGGCTTCTTCGTGCGCGACCTCGCCTGCACCGATGCCGACTCGGATCTGCACCGGATGCTGATCGTCGAGCCCGGCTACCGAGTCGTGCATGTCGACGGCGCACGCGACCGCGTCGACCGTGCTGTGGCGGAACACGACCATGAGGCCGTCGCCGAGGTTCTTCACGACCTCGCCGTGGGCGCGGCCGACGGCTGCCCGCAACGCGTCGAAGAAGGCGCGCCGGAACCTGTCGGTGGCGTCGTCTCCCAAGCGTGATTGCCGCTCGGTCGAGCCGACGAGATCGCAGAACAGCACAGTGACGGTCACGGTTCGCCCGAACCCACTGAGCTCGGTCATCACAACATCATTGCGCGCCGCGTCCGGGACGCGCCGGACAGGCGTGCCGGTCGACGGCGTAGATGTCGTAGCCGGTGCCACGAACCAGAAGGTGCAGCGTGATGCGCTCGCCCGCGCCGGCGGCGAGCTCGTCGATCCTCGTGTGCTCGTTGGTGCGACGCGAGCGGTCGTAGGTCGCGAAGTGAATCAGTTGTTCGACGTGGCGCGCGCACAGGAGGTTCTCGTAGTCGGCGAGCGTGTCGAAGTTGCGGATTGCCATGGTCTCGGGGAACATCTCGGCGTCGAGGTGCCCGCCCGCTCTCACGACGTGGTACAGGCCGAGGTTGCCGTCGTAGCCGCGCAAGACGCGCGATGTTGCACGCTTCGAGAACTGATCAGAACGGATGAACGCGTCGAGGGCTGTCGTGTCTGCCCCGTGGCGCGCGATGTCACGCCACTGGGCCCAGCCGTTGAGCGGGAACGACAGCCCGACGAAGAGCCCGAGCGGGACGACGAGCACGACGGGCGCCAGCCATCGCCGACCGATCCTGCGCACGAGCACGAAGAAGACCGGCACGACGGCGATCAGCACGCGCTGGACCCAACGTCGCGAGGAAGTTCACGACCTGCGTGCTCCACTTCGCGTCGGACGCGGCGGGCGAGATTGCGACGAGCACGAGCGCGGGGATCGTGATCGCGCACGCGACCGCGTACCACCTGACGACCGCAACACGATCGCGGGTGAACGGGAGGTACAGCGCCACGAGCACCAAAGCGGTCGGCGCCACCATGAACACGTGGGTGAGCTGACCGAGACCCACGAGCACCGCGGCCCCGCCCCGGTGCCCACGCCGCCATGCCGCGATCCCGAGCAGCAACAACATCGCGCCCCACGCGAACGACTGCTGCCCGAACATCAGCGTCATGAGGATCGCGGAGTTCCCGAGCACGGCCGCCGCCCACCAGCCGCATCGCAGCTCGGGGAACGCGACGAACGTGGCGACGATGCAGCCGACCGCGCCGAGCCCGGTCCACAACGTGACGACCCAGTCGCCGAACAGCGGCCACAGCAGCGCGGCCGTCGTCCAGTTCACGACGCCATACGGGTAGGTGTACGCCTCGCCGTGGCCGAGCTGTGGGAACCGCCACGGCACGCGCCCGTGGTGCCAGAGCCCGTCGGCGATGTGCCACACGTGCACGTAGTTGTTGATGCTGTCGGACGTCAGCACGATGTCGTGACTGAGGTACCGTGCGAGCACGCCGATCCACGCGACGACGAACACGCCGAGCACGAGGTTGCCGCCGGCGACGTGATCGGTGCGGCGGGAAGCGTCCGACTCCGCGTACCCCGGCCGCGCGCGCTCGGTCGACTCGCTCAGGACTGCGCGCACGGCTGGTACGTGCCGCCGCCGACGAGCTGGTCGAGACGAACCGGCCGCAGACCCTTGTCGCGCAACCCGGCGAGTATCTCCGGCAGAGCCTTGACGATCACGCTGCGGTCGACCCACGGCTTGCCGTCGAGGCCGTCGTGGAGGTCGATGATCGAGCCCGGTCGCACCTTGGCGAGCACGTCCTGCGCGATCGCGTGCGGATCGTCGGTCGCCCAATCGCCGACCGACACGTCCCAGAGCGCGATCTCCATGTGATGCTCGTCGACGACGCGCGCCATCATCGGTGTCTTCTGGCCGTGCGGCGGCCGGAACCACACCGGGCACGTGCCGATCTGCCGCGCGAAGGCGTCCTGGGTGCGCTGGAGCTCGGGATAGCGCGGGTCGAGCCAGCGCCAGTCGTCGTGGTGGTACGAGTGGTTGCCGAGCAGGTGCCCGTGCTCGTACAACCCCCGCGCGATCGCTGGCTGCGCGTCGAGAGCCTTGCCGACGAGGAAGAACGTGCCCTTCACGCCCGCGTCGTCGAGGATCTTCATGACCGCCGGAGTCGCCCCGGTGTTCGGACCGTCGTCGAAGGTGATCGCAACCTCGTTGTCGTGGCGCGACCCGTGGATCACGCCACCGCCGAACCACGTCGCGCCGACCGTGCTCGCGCCGAAGTACCCGGTGATCGCCGTCGTCGCGAGCACCAGCGTGCCGCCGACCGCGAGCGTGCGCAGCCGACCGGGGTGCGGCGTGTGCTCGCGGCCGAAGCGCGCCACGATGCCCGCAAATGCGACTACGAGCGCGGCGACGACCAGCAGGATCGTGCGCGTCCCCGACAAGCGCATGGCAAGGAACACGACGAGCGCGCCGACGAGCACCAGTGGACGCGGACGGCGGACCGCGGGCGCGGCAAGCGACGCGCCGACGCCGAAGAGCGCCGCCAGCACGACCGCGCTGCCGGTATCGGGTCGTTGCGGCACGAGCCACGCGGCTTCGAGCGCCAGCAGCCCGCCGAGCAGGGGCATCGCCGGACCCTGCACGTACCGGCGGACGAGCGAGCCCAGGCCGAACGCGCCGATCGCGGCGAGCAGCAACGTCAACACCGTGTCGGTCGCGTGCTCGTACGTGAACGCCGTGAGCAAGCCGATGATGCCGGCCAACGCTACGTGGGCGAGCGCATCGGTGCGGAACGCGGCGCGGTCTCGTCGCCAGACGCGACTGGCCGCGACCGGGATCACCGAGACGTCGATCAGCGCGTCGCGCATGCGGGTGCGAGATCGCGCGACGGGAACAGGTACGAGATGGTCGTTGCGCACGTTGAGGCCGAGCTGGCACATGACGACGGCGACTTCGACGGTCTCGCTGTACCTGTAGCCGGAGTAGTAGTCGAGCGCGCGAGCGAGTGCGCCGAGGCGGAAGATGCGATAGCCCGACTCGACGTCGCACAGCTTCCTTCCCGCCCACAGCGAAGCCCACTTCGAGAGCACCCAGTTGCCGGTGCGCTTGAAGGGGCCGTGATACGAGAGATCGCGACGCGCGATGTTCGCGTCGAGGCCTTCGGCGATCGCGGCGTCGACGAGATCGTTCAGCACGTGCAGGTCGTGCTGGCCGTCGGCGTCGATTGTGAGCACGAGGTCGTCGTCGTGCAACTCACCGCGCTGGAGCTGCGCGCGCAGATCCGTGAGCGCGGTGTGGTACGCCTCTGACATGCCCTGGTTGGTCTCGTGCACCAGGAGACGGCAGTGTTCGCGGCCCGTCATCCACTGCGCGATCTCGCGTCGCGTGTTGTCGACCGACCCGTCGTCGACGACGATGAGCTCGTCGACGAGGGGATGCAGCGCGTCCAGGACCGACGCCACCGTCGGCTCCTCGTTGTACGCCGGGACGACCGCGATTCGACGCGGCGCTCGTGCCATCTCTACGAACCCGTCGTCTGTTGTGCGCGATACCACACGAGGGTCTTCTGCAGACCCTCCGCGAACGTGTGCTCGGGCGTCCATCCCAGCTCGTCACGCGCGCGATCGCTGCGCACGATGCGGGCTCGGTAGTCGCCGGTGCGCGACGGGCCGAACGCGACCTCGACATCGCCCACGAGGTCGCGCACCGTCTCCGCGAGCTGGCGGATCGAGATGCTCTCCTCCGATTCGAGGTTGTACGTGCGGTTGGTCGCGACGCCGTTCAGCGCCAGCACGTGGGCGGCCGCGAGGTCTTCGACGTAGACGAAGCGCCGCTCCTGCGAGCCGTCGCCGTCGATGCGCAGCGGCTCGCCACGCAATGCGCGGAGCAAGAACGCGGCGATCACGAGGTCGGTGCGCATGCGCGGGCCGAAAGGGATGCCGTAGCGCAGCACGGTGTACGGCCGGCCGAACAGCGTCGCGTAGTCGCGACAGAGCATCTCGGCGGCGAGCTTCTCGGAGACATAGAGGTGACGGTCGGTCGCGAGATCGAACAACGTTGTTTCGTCGACCTCGTCGCCGTGCGTCGCGGAGTACACCCAGACCGAGCTCGACAGGATCACGCGCCCCGCGTTCGCGTGGCGTGCCGCCTCGAGCACGCGCGCGACGCCGAACGTGTTGAGCCACACGCTCTGCGGCGGGTCGTCGACGATGTCGTTCACGTCGGCCATCGCCGCGAGGTGGAAGACCGGTCCGATGCCGTGCAGGGCGTCGGTGAGCGCGTCTTGATCGAGCATGTCGACGTCGGCCCAATCGACGTCGTCGGCTTGCAACGGCTTTTGCGGATCGATGACCCGCACGGAATAGCCGGCGCGCAGGAACGCGTCGACGACGTGTGAGCCCACGAAACCCGACCCACCGGTAACGGCAATCAATTCGTCCCGCACGACAGCTCCGATTCCAGGGATGCGATGACGTAGTCCGCGTCCCGCTCGTCGAGCGTCGGGTACAGCGGAAGACAGATGTGACGCGCGCATGCGTGCTCGGCGCCGGGCAACGGCCGATCGGCGAGCGTTTCGAACACGGGTTGCCGGTGCAGCGCGGTCTCGTAGACCTCGCCCGACAATCCGATGTCGTAACGCACCCGGAGCGTGTGTTTCAATGGCGCGCGCTCGACGCCGTCGGGCAGGAACACGACGTATTTGTAGTAGTTGCAGTGCGCGTTCGCGGGCACGTCGAGCGCGCGCAACCCGATCTGCTCGACGGCGGCGTCGTAGCGCTTGGCGATCGCCTGTCGCGCGGCGATGAACTCGTCGAGCCGGCGCAGTTGCGCAAGCACGATCGCCGCGTGCGGCTCACTCATCCGCCAGTTCGCGCCGAGCCGCGTGTGCACGTTGGCGTCGAACGAGCCCTTGCCTTGGTCGCGAAGAGTACGCGCCTCGTCGGCGATCGACGCGGTGTTGGTGACGATCATGCCGCCCTCGCCGCCGGCGATGACTTTCGTCGGGTAGAACGAGAACGCGCCCGCGACTCCGAACGTGCCCGCGGGCTGGTCGTCGAGCGCGCTGCCGTGCGCGTGCGCGGCGTCCTCGACGAGGTGCACGCCGCGTGCGGCGCACAGCTCGGCGAGCACGGGAGTCGCGGCGCTGATGAGCCCGCCGATGTGCACGGCGATGACCGCGACCGTCTGGGAGGTGATCGATGCCGCGACGTCGTCGAGATCGAACGACATCGTCTGCGGGTCACAATCGACGAACCGCACGCGCGCGCCTGCGTGCGCGGCGGCCGCCGCGGTCGCGAAGAAGGTGTTGGCCGGGACCAACACCTCGCCGCCGTCGACGCCGAGCGCGCGCAGGATGATCTCCAACGCACTCGTCCCCGAGCTGACCGCGACCGCGTGCGCGGCGCGATGCCGCGTCGCGAATGCCTCTTCGAGCTCGCGCCCGGTCGCACCGAGCGTGAGTTGGCCGGTGATGAGCGCATCCTCGATACGAGCGAGGATCTCTGCGCGGTCGTCTTCCGGGAAGTACACCCGCGCAGGGGGTACGCGCATGAAAGGGGAATCTATCGAAGGAGATGGCATGCGGCTCGTATGCAACGCTGCGTCTCGTGAGCCGCCATCTCGTGCTGGTCGGGCTGATGGGCTCGGGCAAGACCACGGTCGGCCGGCCGCTCGCGGCACGACTCGGGCGGCCCTTCGTCGACAACGACGACGTGCTCGAGCGGCGAGCAGGTATCGCCGCCCGTGACATCGAGGCGGCCGAGGGCTGGGGTGCGCTGCACCGGGCCGAGGCCGACGTGCTGCGCGATGCCCTGCGCACCGCCGCCCCGGCCGTGATTGCGGCGGCCGCGGCCGCGGTGCTCGAGCCGGGAATGCCCGCGCTCTTGCAACCGCACGACGTGGTGTACCTCTGTGCCGGCGCCGACGACCTGGCGGATCGCGTCACCTCGGCGCCGGCCGATCACCGACCTTTCGGCGGCCGCGACCCTCGCGCGGTGCTTCGCGAGCAGTTCGATGCGCGCGACAGCAGGTACCGCGCGTTGGCGACGATCGTCGTCGACGCGAGTCGATCGGTCGACGAGCTGGTCGACTCGATCGTTGCGACATGTGCGGGCTGACTAGGTCGGTGCCTGCGCCAGCACGAAGTCGAACGGGGCGCGGATCGTGAACCCGAGCGATGCGTAGAGGCGGATCGCCGTCGCGTTCTCGCTTGCGACGTGCAGCATTGCCGCGTCACCGCGCGCTTCGATGGCCGCGCCGACCGCGCGCACGAGTTTCGTCGCGAGCCCGCGCTTGCGGACAGCTTCGTCGGTACAGACCGCGCTGACTTCGGTGTATCCCTCGCAGCGAATGCGCTCACCCGCCATCGCGACGAGTGCACCGCGCTCGCGCAGCCCGAGGTACGTGCCGAGCTCGATTGTGCGCGCGCGGAAGGGTCCCGGACGTGTGCGCGCGACGAGCTCGAGCATGTCCGGCACGTCGGCCGGGCCGAGCGTGACCAGGGTGTCGTCGGCCTCGCCGAACGGGGCGTCCGCGACCATCTGGAGCCCCGGCAGCCGGAACAACACGTTCCACCCCGGCGGCGCGTCGACGCCCGCGCGGCGGAACAGCACGCCGGCGCCGCCCGGACCGACGAGTTTCTGGAGCGCAGCCCACGCGTCCGACCCCGGGTGCTCGTCGGGCATCGCCGCGAACGGCGAGATCTCCGGGTCGTAGCGCGCCGCGAGGCCGGTGCTCTCGCCGAATCGGGCGTGCGGACCCGTCAGCGAGTGCCACGCGGGGTTGTCGAGGGGCGTCACGTCGGCGATCGTGTCATGGTGACGCTCACGCGGGCCTCGATTTCCGATCACGTCGATCGCATCGACGCCGAGGTCTGAGTCACACGGATCATGCAGAAACGAAGTTCTGTGGGACACAACCGGTCAGCCCGCGGGGCTCATCGAGAGAATTCCCGTGGTGCGTAGTAGCCCGGGTTCGTGTCGCGCGGGCCGCGCTTCGACGTGTACCGCCACTGCACCGAGATGCGGCCGCGCACGGCGTGGCGCGCCTTCGGGACGCCGTGCAGATAGTCGGCTTGGAAGCGGCCGCCGAACACCATGAGATCGCCGGCCGCCGGTGCGAGATCGAACGAGGCTGACGTATCGCGCGTGTCGCGCCGCTGCACGAGGAACGGTCGTGTCGCCCCGGTCGTCAGGATCGCCACAACGGTGTCGTCGAGCCAGCGCATCTCGCGATCGCGGTGCATGGCCACGCTGTCGCGCGCGTCCCGGTAGTACTGCAGCCCGAAACCGTCGAAGCGTGCGCGATACCGAGTGCGGATCGCCTTCTGCGCCTCGGCCAGGATCGGATGGTGTGGCTCGCGCAGCGAGCCGCTCGCGCCCATGCGCGGCTCCTCGACCCACTTCTCGTAGCGCCACACGCGGCCGCGCACCCACGGCACGTTGGCTTTCAGATCGAGGTACAACGCGTCGGCGCCCTTCAGCCATCCGCGCGCCACGTCGATCCACGATCCGCCGTCGAGCTCGCGCCGCTCGAACGAGACGGAAATGTCGATCGCCGGCGCCTGACTCACGCCGAGCAGGGTAGCGAGCGACTCGCCGGGTGCTGACTGGTGTCAGGTTGATCGTGAACGAGGTTGCGCCCGATGGCAGTCCGGTCGCGGTCTACTTGCGATTGCCGCCCGGCGACACGCCAGAGCTTCTGCACGGCTCGATCGCGTCCGGCGCGACGATCCTGGAACTCGGCTGCGGGGTGGGAAGGATCACCCATCCCTTTGATCGCGCTCGGCCATCGGGTCACGGGAGTTGACAATTCCGCCGCGATGCTGCGGCACGTGCGCGCGGCAACGACCGTGCTCTGCGACCTGACGACTCTTCAGCTCCCGCAGCGCTTCGATGTGGTGCTGCTCGGCAGTCACCTCATCAACGCGCCTGACCGCGGTGAGCGCCGGCGCTTGTTCGCGGTCTGCAAGGAGCACGCGCATCCGGGCGGTGTCGTGTTGATCGAGCGATACCCCGTGCTCGGCGGGTGGTCGACCTGCGCATTCGACTACACGCGGGCGGGTCGCGGCGCCTCAACCCGATCGTCGCGTCGGGCCCGCGCCCAGATCTGTTTCCAGAACGCGCATGCGGGCGAGTGACCACTGAGTTGTGACTCGCGAACAGCCGGTCGACGTCCGGCGGTTCGCCGTTGATCGCGCGCGTCCACGGATCGGTGTGCGTGTGCCTGCATGACGATGTGGTCGTAGGGCCCGAAGCCGAGCTCGTCGAGTGCGGCCTTGCACGACACGGATCCGGTGCGGCCGAACGCCGGCCCGATGACGGGGATCGCCATGCATGGACGGTAATGCCGCCCTCGCGTTCCGCTCACAATCCCGGGCGATAGTGATCCGTGTAGGGCATCCCGACACCCGAAAGGACCAACACCATGTCACCCAGGAAACTGCGCGCAAGCGGGCTGATCGCGATGCTGCTCGCCGGGTCCGCCGCCACGATCGCTCTCGCGCCCGCGGCGTCGGCCGACGAGCCCGGCGCGACGACCTGCCTCCCCGCCAACGCACCCGACATGTTCCCGGCTGCCGTCGACGGCGCGCCCGGCCGCAGTCCCGGCGTCTCGGTGTGGCGCAGCGACAACGTGTGGCATGTGCGTGTCACGCACAACTCGCTGCACGATCGCACGTTCTCGGGCGTGATCCACACGAGGGGCACCGTCAGCGACGTCGCCGCCGTGCGCCTCGAGCGAAACGACCACGTGAAGGTCGGTGCCGACAAGCGCACGATCGCCTTCCGCTTCAACAACTACGGTGGCATCGACGGCCTCAACTTCACGACGAGCTGCGCGCCCTCGGTGCAGTTCGGCTTTCTGTCGGATGGGCACCGGGTACCGCCGAAGAAGATCGCGATCGGCGCCGACGATCACCACCCCGAGCACGACCCGTTCGTCATCCGCCGTACGAGCTCCGTGTAACCCCGCCGGGGCGTGTGTGAGGGCCGGAAAGCGAGCCCCACACACGCCCCGTAGAATCTCCTGATGCCCGCACGCAGTGATCTGCGAAATCTCGCGATCGTCGCCCATGTCGACCACGGCAAGACGACGCTCGTCGACGCGCTCCTGTGGCAGTCGGGCGCGTTCCGCGAGAACCAGGACGTCGCCGAGCGCGTGCTCGACTCGAACGATCTCGAACGCGAGAAGGGCATCACGATCCTCGCCAAGAACACCGCGGTGCGATACGGCGACGTGACGCTGAACATCGTCGACACTCCCGGCCACGCCGACTTCGGGGGCGAAGTCGAGCGAGCGCTCGCAATGGTCGACGGCGTGTTGTTGCTCGTCGACGCGAGCGAAGGTCCGCTGCCGCAGACGCGATTCGTGCTGCGCAAGACGCTCGAGGCGCGCCTTCCCGTGATCCTTGTCGTCAACAAGGTCGACCGGCCGGACGCGCGCATCAGTGAAGTCGTCGACGAGGTCTACGATCTGTTCATCGATCTCGGCGCCGGCGAGCACCAGATCGAGTTCCCGATCGTGTACGCGAACGCGCGCGCCGGATGGGCGTCGCTCGCTCCGGACGTCGAGGGCAGCGACCTCAAGCCGCTGTGCGAGCTCGTGCTCGAGCACATTCCCGCACCGGACTACGAGGACGGGCATCCGTTCCAGGCGCTCGTGACGAACCTCGACGCGTCGCCGTACGTCGGGCGCCTCGCGCTGTGCCGGGTGTGGAACGGTACGGTGCGCAAGGGCGATCCGGTGGCGTGGTGCCGTATCGACGGCAGAATCGAACGCGCGAAGATCGCCGAGCTGTATCTGACGGTCGCGCTCGATCGTGTGCCTGCCGAGCGAGCCGGACCCGGCGACATCATGGCAGTCGCCGGTCTGCCCGAGATCACGATCGGCGAGACGCTCGCCGCGCTCGACGATCCGCGTCCGCTGCCGCCACTCGTCGTCGACGAGCCGAGCCTGTCGATGACGATCGGCATCAACACCTCGCCGCTCGCGGGACAGGACGGCAAGAAGGTCACCGCGCGGCTCGTCGAGACGCGGCTGGAACAAGAGCTCGTCGGCAACGTCTCGTTGCGTGTGTTCCCGACCGAACGACCCGACGCGTGGGAGGTGCAGGGCCGCGGCGAGCTGCAGCTCGCGGTGCTCGTCGAAACCATGCGGCGCGAAGGCTTCGAGCTCACCGTCGGCAAGCCCCAAGTCGTGACGCGCGAGATCGACGGCACGCTGCACGAACCTGTCGAGCGCGTGAGCGTCGACCTGCCCGAGGAGTATCTCGGCGTCGTGTCGCAGCTCCTCGCGTTGCGCAAGGGCCGCATGGAGCAGATGGTCAACCACGGCACCGGTTGGGTGCGCATGGACTTCCGCGTGCCGGCGCGGGGGCTGATCGGCTTCCGTACGGAGTTCCTCACCGAGACGCGGGGCACCGGTCTGCTGCACCACGTCTTCGACGGCTATGCACCGTGGTTCGGTGAGCTGCGGACGCGCCGCACGGGCTCGATGGTGGCCGATCGCCGCGGCCCGACGACCAGCTACGCGCTGATGAACCTCCAAGAACGCGGTGCGATGCTCGTCGGACCGGGCGTCGAGGTCTACGAGGGCATGGTCGTAGGCGAGAACGCGCGCACCGACGACATGGACGTGAACCCGACCAAGGAGAAGAAGCTCACCAACATGCGTGCCGCGGGCTCCGACGATCTCGTGCGACTCGTGCCGCCGCGCGATGTCGCTCGAGCAGTCGCTCGAGTTCATCACCGACGACGAGTGCGCCGAAGTGACGCCCAAGAACGTCCGCCTGCGCAAGGTGACGCTGGCCGCGAGCGACCGCGCCCGCGTCAGAAGCGCACTCAAGCCGCCACGCAGCTGACGCGCGCCGCTCAGGCGCGCGTCAAGAGGCGGCGGGCCGTGCCGCCGAGGAAGAGGTCCATCGCGTCATCGTCGAGCGGCAGACTGCGGGCCTCGGCGAGAGAGCGGCGCATCGGGAACCACGGCTCGTCGCTGCCCCACAGCACGCGGCCGCGGTAGCTCTTCGTGTTCATGAACGTCACGAGATTGCGGTCCATGTACTTCGGCGTGTACGCAGTGCACGACAGGTAGAGGTTCGGCCACTTGCGCATGTAGTTCATGAGGAGCTCCTCGTAGGGATGCCCCATGTGCGCGACAATCACCGTCAGATCGGGAAAGTCGATCAGCACGTCTTCGAGCAGCTCGGGATGTTGGACCCGCGAGCGCACGCGCGGCCCGGGGATGCCCGCGTTGATAGAGCACGCGAGCCCGATCTCCTCGCACACCTGGTACAGCGGGTAGTGGCGCGCATCGTTGGTGGGTACCTGCGACGCGAGCGGCATCACGCGCAACATGCAGAACGCGGGGTGCTGCGCGAGGTCGCGCAGCAAGCGCACTCGCCGTCCCGGCCGCGACGGGTCGCCGACGCCGCCCGCAACGAGGAACCGGCCCGGATGCGCGTCGCAGATCTCGAGCAGCTCGAGTGTGTTGCGGTCGAGCCCGCCGGTGAAGATGCCGGTCGCGACGCCGAGGTCGTCCATCGTCGCGAGCAATGCGTCGACACCGACCGGACCGCTGCTGCCGAGATAGCCGGGCACTCCTTCGTATCCCTCCTGGGTCACGAAGTCGGCCGCGGAACGCTCGGTGACGATGTTGACCCACAGGTCGACGATGTCCACGGCCGCAGCACGCTAGTACGGTGCGGTCGTGCGTGCCGCGCTCCTCGAAGCCTCCGAAAAGCCGCTGAACGTCGTTCCCGACATCGACATCGACAGTCCCCGCGTGGGCGAGGTGCTCGTGCGTGTGACGCACTGCGGCGTCTGCCACTCCGACCTCTCGCTGCAAAACGGCACGTTCCCGTTCACCGCACCGACGGTGCTGGGCCACGAAGCGGCCGGCATCGTCGAGCGAGCCGGCGGAGGTGTGACATCGGTCGCGCCCGGCGACAAGGTCGTGCTGACGCCGGTGCCGGCGTGCAACGAGTGCTACTGGTGCTTGCGCGGCGAGTACGGCTGCTGCGTCAACGCGGCCACGATCACCACGGGCGCGCTCCCCGATGGGCACACACCGCTCTCGCGTCACGGCCAGCCGATCCTCCGCGGCGTCGGGCTCGGCGGCTTCGCCGAGTATGTGATCGCGCCCGCGAGTGGTGCGGTCAAGGTTCCCGACGACACGCCGCTCCAGATCGCGTGCGTCATCGGGTGCGCGGTACAGACCGGCGTCGGCGCGGTGTTGAACACCGCGCACGTCGAGGAAGGCGCGACCGTGCTCGTCGTCGGCGCCGGCGGCATCGGGATCGCGATCGTGCAGGGCGCCCGCATCGCGGGCGCGGCGAAGGTCATCGTCTCCGATCCGAACGCGCAGCGGCGCGAGAACGCCAGGCGTTTCGGCGCCACCGACACCGTCGACCCGAACGAGCACGACGTCTTCGGAATCGTGCACGGCATGACCGACGGCGTCGGCGTCGACTACGCGTTCGACGCGGTCGGGGCCGGCTCGCTGATCGAGACGTGCGTCTGGGCGACGCGCAACGGCGGCACGACGGTGATGGTCGGCGCCGGTGGGCTCGATCAGACGCGTCACGCTCGCGCCACCGGTGATGTTCTCGCTCGCCGAGAAGAAGTTGGTTGGCTGCCTCCTCGGCGGTTGCAACGGCCGCCGCGAGATCCCGCGGCTGCTCTCGCTGTGGCGCGCAGGTCGCCTCGACCTCGAGGGCATGATCACCGAGCGCCGGCCGCTCGATCGTGTCAACGATGCCTTCGACGACATGACCAACGCACGCGGTCTGCGCACCGTGCTCTCGATCGGCTGAACGATGGACCTCGTACTGCCTCCCCAACTCGAAGACTTCGTGCGCGGGCAAGTGCGCACGGGCCGCTACGTCGACGACCAGGAAGTCGTGCGCGAGGCGTTGCGCCAGATGCGCGCGCTCGTCAAGGCAACCGAAGACCCAACGGTCGCCGGGCTCGTGCGCGATGCGATCGGCCTGGCGACGCAAGCGCAGCGCGAGGTCGGCACCGTGCTCCAATCCGCCGAGCGCGAGAGCAGCGTGTTCGGCGACGTCGTCAACAGCGCGAGCGCGGTCGCGAGCGCGGCGTTCGACGCGGTGCGCAAGGTTCCGGGTGCGCGCGAGCTCGACCGGATCTTGCGCGCGCCGATCGAGGGTGTGACGTTCGCGGCGCAACAGGGTGAGATCCAAGCCCGTGCGACGCGGGCCAACCTCGAGGCGACCGCCAAGGCGCTCGGAATGCTGACCGCCGTGCTCGAACGGGTGAACGCGGCGTCTCGATCGGTCAACAACGTGATCTCGCCCTCGGGCTAGCGGCTCGTGACAGCGGAGCGCGGGCACGTCGAGCACGAGGTGATCGTCGAGATCCCGAAGGGCTCGCGCAACAAGTTCGAGATGGACCACGAGTCGGGCGTCATCTGGCTCGATCGCACGCTGTTCACCTCGATGCAATATCCGGGCGACTACGGCTTCTTTCCCGACACGCTCGCCGACGACGGCGACCCGCTGGACGCACTCGTGTTGCTCGGCGAGCCGACGTTCCCGGGATGTCACGTTCACGTGCGCGCGGTCGCCGTGTTCTGGATGGACGACGAGAAAGGGGAGGACGCCAAGGTCCTGTGCGTGCCGTCGACCGATCAGCGTTGGGAGGAGATCCGCGATCTCACCGATGTCGACGAGCACGTGCTCGGCGAGGTCGAGCACTTCTTCGAGTTCTACAAGACGATCGAGCCCGACAAGCGCACGAACACAAGGGGGTGGGAAGGATCCGACGCGGCCGCGCGCGCGATCGACGAAGCAAAGCGGGCGTATCGCGGATGAGTCCACGTGAGATGGGCGCGGCCGGCGCGGCCGAGCTCGGGCAACGGGTCGGTACGAGAGCTGTCCATCTGCACGGCGTCATCGTCGCGCGTCACAATGATGCGTGCCCGCACAACTTTGGCTGGTTCGCCACGGCGAGACCGAGTGGTCGCGCCGCGGCATGCACACGAGCCGCACTGATGTGTCGCTCACCGAAACGGGAAGAGCGGAGGCGCGCGTTCGCTTGGTGCCGCGCTTCGCGAAGTGCCGTTCGCGTGTGTGTTGACGAGCCCACGCATACGCGCACGTGAGACGGCGGCGCTCGCGGGCTTTCCTGACGCGGTCGTCGACGACGACCTCACGGAGTGGGACTACGGCGAGCTCGAGGGCCTCACGACTGCCGAGATCCGGTCGCGTGGCGACGGGTGGGCGACCTGGTCGGTGTGGAGCGGCGAGGTGCCGGGCGGCGAGACGCTCGCCGCGGTGGCCGCGCGAGCCGCGGACGTCCTGGCGCGGACCGACGATGCCGGCGGCGACGTGTTGTGTGTCGGGCACGCGCACATGTCGCGGGTGCTGGCGGCGGTGGCGATCGGGGTCGAGCCGCGCGGTGGCGCGTGCCCTCGCGCTCGATCCCGCCACGATCAGCATCGTCGGCTGGCAACACGAGTGGCGCGCGTTGGTGCTGTGGAACGCGCCTGCGCCGTGTGCACGCTCGGTGTAATCCCATCCGTGTCGTACCCCGTGAGTTCGGGAGAACTTGATCAACTTCGCGCGCAATGTGGCCGAAAGAACAGATGGCATGCGTGCGCCGGACGCTGACTGGCCGGCGGCTGCCGCGCCCGACGCGCGTGCGAGCCGTACGGGGGGATCGCGGATGCTCCTCGACGACCTGTTGGCCCGGCGCGCCCAGACCGCCGCGGAACCGTCGCCCGAGCCGGTGCTCGCCATCGATCCCGTCGCGGTGCCGGCCGCGGGAGAGCTCGGCCGCCGCGCCGCGCGGCAACGGCTGGTCGCGCTCGAAGACGCCGCGCGGCGCAACCTGCGCTCGGCCGAGGAAGCGCGCCGGGTGGTTGCGTGGGAGCACGAGCGCCTCCAACAGGAGTCCTCGGCGCGGGTCGTCGCCGAAGGCGAGGCAGCCGCCCTGCGCCGCGAGCTCGATCGTCTCGCGCGACAGCGAGGCGCGCCGGGGGGAGCAGGCGAGACGCCACGCGGCCGCGCGGCTCGCGCCGAGCTCGCGAGTGACCACCAACGCGTCGTCGACGAGCTGAACCGGTTGCAAAGCTCGGTCAGCGATCACGATCGCCTGATCGAGGAGTACGCGGCACGGCTGCGCGAGGAGCAGGCTGCGCGCGCCGCACTGCGCGCCGAGCTCGATCAGGCGCAGACCGCGCGTCGGCTCGCGGAACACAGCTTGGAGCGAGCGGTTGCGAGCACGCGCAGTCACGCGGAAGACGAAGTGAAGCGTTTGACGGCCGCCGAGGACGCGCTCGCCGAGGTGCAAGCCGAGCGCAGACGCGCTCGCCGATCAGATCGCGGCGCTGCAAGCCGACGATGCGAGCGCGCCAATGCGCGCCGAGCTCGACGCTCGCACGGCGCGGATCGAAGAACTGCGGGAGCAGGTCGGCCGCGTCTCGGCGAGCGCCGCCGCGTTCGAGGCCGAGCTCGTGCGCGCACGAGCCGACGCCGACCGCCTCCGGGCCCACGCCGCCGCCGTCGGCGACGAGCTGGCCGCGGCGCGGGCGACGATCGCGCAACACGACACCGACGCCGCCGCCCGCGCCGCCGAGCACATCGCGGCGCCCGCGCCGGCGGCACCGGTGGTCGCCGCCGAACCGGAGCGACCGCCGCTCGCGCGTCGCACGCCGCGGGCTGTGCATGTCGCGGGTCCGCATCGCGAACCGCCGGCGCGGCGTGCCCGGGCGCCGGAGCGGAACCCGCAACCGGCAGCTGCCGTCGCGAGCATTCCCTCACCCGCGCCGCCCGAGACCGACCCGGTCCCGGTCGCGGCGCCCGCGCCGTCGCCCGACGACATCGTGCCCGGCACCGGCTTCCGCCGCACCGCGATGGCCGAGCTGACCGCGCTCGCGTCAACCAAGGATCCCGACGACTTCACACCACGCCGCCAGCATTGATCGCGCTCACTGCGTGTAGCGCTCGACCGTGTTGGGGTCCCTCGGTTCCGCCTCGTCGGGGTTGAGGCCGAACTCCTCGCGGCCGCGTCGTTGCCGCAGCAGATCCCATAGCTGGTCGAGTGTCACCTCGATATGGGCGAGCGCTGCCGGGTCGTGATGCGGCCGCTCTTGGAGCCGCTGCTCTTCGGCAACGAGGTCCGCGATGTGTTGGATCAGCGTGCTGTCGTCCATTGAACCTGCTCCCGTGCGTAGAGGTTCGGTTCTACCCCAATCGGGACGGCATTCGCTCAGTGTGCTCCGGCGCGGCCGACAGCCGCCGAGGGCCGCGCCGCCGCTTGACTATGTTGCGCCGGTGGAATTCGGGCTGTTCAACAGTGCGTGCGTACTGCCGACCTACGCCGGCGACGAGCACCGGCGGATCATGGACGAGGTCGCGATCGTGCAGGCGGCCGAACGGGTCGGCTTCAAGTACACATGGGCGACCGAGCACCACTTCCTCACCGAGTACTCGCATCTGTCTGCGAACGAAGTCTTCCTCGGCTACCTCGCGTCGGCGACCGTCGTCGATCCACCTCGGCTCGGGCATCTTCAACATCACGCCGCCGGTCAACCATCCCGCGCGGATTGCCGAGCGTGTCGCGATGCTCGACCATCTCTCCGAGGGGCGCTTCGAGTTCGGCATGGGACGCGGCTCGTCGACCGTCGAGCAGAAGGGCTTCGGCATCCCGGAGCCGAACATGACGCGCGACATGTTCGACGAGGTCGTATGCGAGTTCCGCCAAGATGTGGAGCGCGAGCGAGTACGAAGGTCACGAGGGCCCGTACTTCACGATGCCGCCGCGCAATGTGCTCCCCAAGCCGTATTCGAAGCCGCACCCGCCGATGTGGGTCGCGGCCGGCAACCCGTCGACGTTCGAGAAGGCGGCGCGCATGGGTCTCGGTGTGCTGTGCTTCACGATCGGCGGTCCGGAAACCGTGAAGCCGTTGATCGAGCTCTACAAGAAGGAAATCGAACGCGCCGAGCCCGTCGGCGATTTCGTGAACGACAACGTGATGGTGACGACGCAGCTCCTGTGCCTCGAGGACGGCGGCCGCGTGCGCGAGCTCGCGGGCCGGCTCGGGATGGGTTACCACCGCAGCCTCCTGCTGCGGTATCTCGACACGTTCCCGAAGCCGCCCGATACGCCGGTGTGGCCCGAGCTGGTGCCCGATCCCACGCCCGAGATGATCGAGCTCGCCATCCAGATCGGCGCGACTGCCTACGGCACGCCCGACGAGGTCGTGCCCGCGATCGAGAAGTACGTCGGCGCCGGTGCCGACCAGGTGGTGTTCGGGCTCCTGTCGTCGACGATGAATCGCGATCTCGCGTGCGAGACCATCGAGACGTTCGGCCGGCACGTGCTGCCGCAGTTCGACACCGACCCCGTGCACCGCACGACCCGTCAGCGCGAAACCGCGGCGCACGCGAGCTCCTGAGCCGGGCTACCGGGCCTTCAGCATGTCGTCGGTTGCCGCGAGGCGGTGCGCCAAGACCTTCACCATCACGACTGCGATCTGCGGATACGTCTCGAGCAGGCGCCCGAAATCGTCGCGCGCGAGCGCAAGGCATCGCACAGGCGTCGCGGCGCGCACCCGCGTCGTGTGCACGAGGCCGTCGACGAGCAGCGACAGCTCACCGATGAACTCACCTGCCTCGCACGCAACCGTGCTCCCTCCCGGCAGCTCGACGTTGGCCGTGCCCTCGACGATGATGAACAGTCCGGCGCCCTCTTGACCTGGTTGCACCAGCACGTGACCAGCCGGCAGCGCGAAGTCGGTCGCGAGCTCGGAGATGTGCCACAGCGCGACGTCGTCGAGCGCGGCGAACATCGGAATCGCGCGCAGCGACTCGGATCGGGTCAGATCGAGGTCGGCCACGGGCCGGGAGTGTAGACGTCCTTGATCGGCATCATCGGTGACGCGATGGCGCGCCCGCTCGCCGAAGCGGTGGGCGCCGAGCCGCCGCGCTCGGCCCTCGACTCGATCGCCGGTCTCGGCAACGGTGGCGCGATGCTGAGTGCCGCAGTGAAGTCGCAGCTCGCACGGGCGTTCCCGAATGCGGTCCCGAACGACACCTTCGACGCGGTCGTCGTCGGCGTGCCCGACTACGCGACCGCGGTTCTTCGAACCGGTACTCGAGCACGATGCCCGCCGGGCAGCGCGCCGGATCGCGATCGAGCACGCGGGAGCGCCGGACGGTCGAGCACGCGGGTACCGCGGGTAGCGCGGCGACAAGTGGGCGCCCGACGCGCGATGAGCCTCGCCGTTGCCGCGGTGCTCGTCGCGGTCGTCGCCGCGACCGTTGTGGCCGCGGCTCGCGACGCGCAGGGCGGCATGAAGCGCGCCCACGGCGTCGTCAGTCCCGAGCTCGTGTCGCTGTTCGCCGATCCCGCAGTCAGGCGCGTGTTCGCCGCGCACGACCTCGACGTCTCGGTCGAGCCCGCCGACGACCGTGAGATCGCGACCGGGCCCGCCGCCGATGGAGCCGACTTCGCGATCGCGGCGAGCATCGACGCCGGCGAGCTGGCGCGGCGCCGGGGTGCCGGCCCGACGCCGGTCCCGATCTCCACGCCGGCCGTGTTGCTCGCACGGGCAAGCGAGGTGTCTGCGCTCGCGAGGGCCGGGATCGCCCGCGAGGGAAAGGACGGCGTGGCGCATCGACGTGGCGAAGCTGCTCGGGGCCATACGGCGACACGCGCTCGCTCTGTCGTCGAGCAGCGTGGCGCGGTCGAATGTCGCCGCGTTGTTCGCGGCGCTCGCGGGCGACGTGAGCAACAGCGGCGCGCCGCTGGCGACGCCGGCGCAGGTCGATGCCGTCGTGAACGCCGTCAGCCCCCTCTTCGTCAACCAGCGACCCGTCGACCGGCGCTGGGACGCTCCCTTTCGTTCGTACCTTGCGAGCGACGCGAATCCGAAGGCGCCGCTCGCGCTGACCGGCGAAGCCCAGATCGTGGAAGCGGCGGCCCGCGCCGGCGGTGCTCTGTCTCCGAAAGGGATCGTGCTGTATCCCGATCCGGGCACGATCGTGACGTACGACGCCGTGCCGTTGCACCGCGCCGCCACGGCGATCGCCGGCGCGCTTGCGGATCCGAGGTTCGCACGAAACGCGGCCGCGCACGGCTTCCGCACGACGCCAATCGACGCGTTCCGCGCGATGACTCGTGCGGCAGATGTGGCAGTACCGCTCGACCTCGGCAACGTCGTGCGCGACGCCGGACTTCGCGACGCTCGACGCGCTCGTTGCCAGGCTCGCCATTGCCGAGGAGCTCCCGCGACCTCCCGCCGCCGAGCGCGCGCCGTAGCGTCGCGGCGAATGAGCACGATCGGCCGCTACACGGTGTCGAACCGGCATATCGCCGGGTGTTCGGTCGCGGTCGCCGGCCCGGTGCTCGCGCTGACCGGCGTCGTCGCGCCGTGGATCGGACTCGCACTCGTACCGGCGGGCTACGTGGTCGGCGTCTACGCAGTGCCGCGCCGTTACGCAGCGATACCGCCGGCCCGCAGCGATCGCGACGTGCAACACAGTCTCGCGCGGCTGCAGCGGCGAATCGCCGGCAACGTGCCGAACGAGATCTCGAAGCGCGTCGGGAACATCGCGGACGCGATCCAGGGCGCGCTCCGCGGCGGACGTGCTCGCGATCGGACCGCGCGCGCACCACGTGCTGGTCGCGTGCGCGACCGACTACCTCCCGACGGCTTTGCAGGTGTATCTCGACCTCCCGCGTCCGTACGCCGATCGCGAGAAGGTCGCGGGCGACAAGACGGCGCGGGTGCTGCTCCGCGAGCAGCTCGACGTGCTCGCGACGGAGATCAACGAGATCGTCGATTCGATGAATCGTGCCGATTCCGAGCGACTGATCGTGCACGGCCGTTTCCTCGCCGAGAAGTTCGGTGTGCCCGGGCTGGACGTGTCACGTGGTTCCGGCGACCCTGCGTAGGGCATGCTGCACCGATGCAGACTCGTTCCATAGGCTCGCTCTCGGCGTCGGTCGTCGGCCTCGGCTGCAACAACTTCGGCGGGCGCATCGACGAAATGGCCTCGCGTGCGGTCGTCGACGCCGCGCTCGACGCCGGCATCACGCTGTTCGACACGGCCGACATCTACGGCGCGACGAAGAGCGAGGAGTTTCTCGGCCGCGCGCTGCAGGGCCGGCGCGACCACGCGCTGATCGCGACGAAGTTCGGCGGGCCGATCGACGACCAGCACAAGGGCGGCGCGTCGTCCGCGTACATCCGGCGGGCCTGCGACCAGTCGTTGCGCCGGCTCGGCACCGATCGCATCGACCTCTACCAGCTGCACTTCCCCGATCAGGCGACCCCGCTCGAAGAGACGCTGGTCGCGCTCGACGAGCTCGTGCGCGCGGGCAAGGTGCGCGAGATCGGGTGCAGCAACTTCAGCGCCGAGATGATCGAAGAGGCCGAGATCATCAGCAGCAAGCGTGAAGTCGCGCGGTTCGTCAGCGTGCAGAACGAGTACAGCCTGCTACGCCGCGCGCCCGAGAAGAACGGCGTGCTCGAAGCATGCGAGAAGCACGGCAGTGCGTTCATCCCTTACTTCCCGCTCGCCAGCGGCATGCTCACCGGCAAGTACCGACGCAACGCCGAGCCGCCCGCGGGAACGCGACTCGCAGGCATGCCCGCCGAGCGGCGCGAGCAGGCCTTCGCGGCCAAGAGCTTCGACCGCGTCGAGGCGCTGGAAGAGTGGGCCCGGACGCGAGGGCACACGCTGCTCGAGCTCGCGTTCGCGTGGCTGCTCACGCGACCGGTCGTCGGCAGCGTGATCGCGGGCGCGACCATGCCCGAGCAGGTGCGGGCGAACGCGGCCGCGGCAGTGTGGGAGCTGCGCGCGGCCGACCTGGCCGAGATCGACGCCGTGATCGAGCACGCGAAGGGCGGCTCCTAGCCGCCGACGTGCTCAGCTCGGGTGCCGGGCGCGAAATGCCGCGAGATCGAACGCGAGGTGCTCGCGGACGTCGCCCACATGGTCGACGAAGATGTGGCGCTGCGCGAACCGCCACTGGCCATCGGGGAGAACGCGCGTGAGGCGGTCGTGATACCGGCCGGTCACGATCGGTTGGAGCGGCACATTGGATGTCTGCTGGAACACGACGTACGCGGACCGTGCCGTCGCGGTCCCGCGCGCTCGTCGATGTCGACGATCACGTTCGACGTCAGATGACGCGTGCGCAGCGTGCCGTCGTCGTGCACGCGGTTTGTGCGCCGGTAGAGGCGCGCGATCGCGTCGCCGCCCTTCACCGAGCCTTCGACTCCTTCGTTGGTGAGGATCGCATCTGCGAACATCTCGGCCACGGCATCGAAATCGGCCGCGTCCATGTGCTCGGTGTATCGGAAGAGCAGTGACGTGATCGCGTGGTGGCTCTCCCACGTGCCCGCAGCCATCGGCGCACAGTAGCGTCGGGCGTCGTGGCGAACCCCCCGTACCCGACTCGTATCGCGCCCGAAGACGCCTTCGACCGGCTGATCGGCTTCGAGGTCGACGACGCGTCCGAGGTTGGCCGCATCGTGGGCCACGTCCCCGTGACGCCGCGCGTGTGCCAGCCGATGGGGCTCGTGCACGGGGGCGTGTACGCGGCGATCGCCGAGTCGCTCGCGTCGATGGGTACCGCGCACGGCGTGATGTCCGATGGGAAGATGGTCGTAGGCATGTCGAACAACACGTCGTTCATGCGTCCGGTCACCGACGGCACGTTGTTCGGCGTCGCCCACGCAATCCATCGCGGGCGCACGACATGGGTATGGGACGTCGAGATGCGCGACACGAGCGAACGGCTCTGCGCGGTGTCACTCGTCACGATCGCCGTGCGCGATCCGCGATGAGCGAGAAGGTCGCGGCTGGATTCTTCTCGTTCACCGAGATCACCGACCCCGCCGAGCACCACTCGTACAACGAATGGCACCAGCTCGATCACATGCCGGAGCAGTTCCCGCTGCGCGGCATCGTCTACGGGCAGCGATGGGTCTCGACACCGGCGTGCCGGGCGGCGCGCGCGGCAAGCGGCCCGCTGCTCGACCCCATCCACTACGTCACCCTCTATCTGATGAGCGCGCCGATCGACGAGACGCTGAAAGCGTTCTACGACCTCGGCCGCGCGTTACGCGACGCGGACCGCTTCCACCGGCACCGGCACTCGCACCTCTCGGGTCCGTTCGCGGTGGTTGCCACCGCGGCTGCGCCGCGCGTGCTGATCTCGGCCGCGGCGGTGCCGTACCGGCCTCATCGCGGGTTGTACGTCGTCGTGCAGCACACGTCGTCGCCCGCGCCCGCCGTCGCGCGATGGTGCGCGCAGCCCGGCGTCGCCGGCGCGTGGTCTTTCGCGGACGACGCGCGCCGCATCACCGTGGCGTGGCTCGACCGAGGCGAGCCGGCGCGTGTGACGCTCCCGTGCGACGACGGGGCCGCCGAGCTCGCGGGCGCGTTCGAGACCGTCGTCCCGTGGGAGTGGAATTGGTTCGACCAATGAACGCAGCCGCCCCGGCCGTATCGAACCCCGTCGAACCGGCGCGGGTCCCCGTCATGGACCTGGCGGACGCAGGTTCGCGAGCGATGACGCGAGCTGCGCGCGTGCCCAGGCGTAGTCGGGCTTGCCCGTGGGTGTGCGCTCGACCGCTGCGACGACGCGCAACGCGCGCGGCAGCTTGTAGCCCGCGAGGTGCTCACGGCAGTGCTCCTGCACGTTGCGCAGATCAGGCGCGAGACGCGCGTCCACCGGCGCGACCACCGCGACGACCCGTTGCCCCAACTGCGGATCGGGTGCGCCCACCACGACGGCGTCGGCGATCGCGTCGTGCGCCTTCAGTACGGCCTCGACTTCCTCCGGGTACACCTTCTCGCCGCCGGTGTTGATGCACAACGACCCGCGGCCCAGTAGGTGCACGGTGCCGTCGGCGTCGATCGTGGCCATGTCGCCGGGCAGCGACCACCGTTCTCCGTCGATCTCGACGAACGTGCGGGCGCTGCGCGCTTCATCCTTGTAGTAGCCGAGCGGCACGCGCCCGCGCGTCGCGAGCCGGCCGACGACACCCGCTCCGCGTGCGATCGGCTGCAGGTCGTCGTCGACGACGATCGTCTCCGCCTTGGCCGCGAAGGCGAGCGACGCCGGCGCGCCGCCATCGCGCGTGGTCAGCGCGACGGCTTGCGCGGGCGACTCCGACGAGCCGATCCCCTCGATGATCGCGCGCACCGACGGCAGCGCCCGCAGCAGAGCGCCCTTGGCGTCGCCGGAGAGAATGCTTCCCCCGGAGCCGATGAGGCGCAGCGACGACGTGTCCCAGCGGCCCGGATGTTCAGCGAGCACCGCGAGCAGCGGACGGGCGCTCGCATCGCCGACGATGTTCATCGCGTTGACGCGCTCGTGTTCGACGAGATCGAGCACGGAGCCCATGTCGATATGCGCGCGGTCGTACAGCACGACCTTGCCGCCGCCGAGCAGCGTGCCGAATGCCGACCATTGGCCGCTCGCGTGCACGAGCGGACCGAGCGCGAGCGACACGAACTGCTCCGGGAGCGGCTCACCCGGCGGGAGAAACGGACGCAACCGCTGCGCGGGGTTGTCGACGACCGATGTCGCGATCGCCTCGGGCTCGGTGATTGGCGGGCCGCCCGGATTCCCGCCGCCGAGCGCAGCGAAGAAGATGTCATCGTGTCGCCATACGACGCCTTTCGGCAGGCCGGTCGTGCCGCCCGTGTAGAGCACGTAGTGATCGTCGGCGCGGCGTTCGCCGAGGTCGCGCGCCGCCGGCGGCGCGCCGCAAGACCGCGACTCATACGCGGCGTCGTCGACGTCGCATACGAACGGCACGGGTCGAACGCGCCGCGCGCCTTCGAGCACGTGCGCGCGCCTCGGTGCATCGTGCACGATGCCGACGAGATCGGCGTCGTCGAACACGTAGGCGAGCTCGTCGGCGACGTAGCGACTGTTCACGTTGATCGGCACCGCGCGGAGCTTGAAGCATCCGAGCATGACTTCGAGGTGCGCGACGGAGTTGTGCATGCAGCAGCCGACGTGCAGGCCTGGGCCCGCGCCGAGGTCGCGCAGCAGGTGCGCGACCCTGGTCGACCGTTCGTCGAGCTCGCGATACGTCAGGCGACGCGCGCCGCACACGATCGCGACGCGTTCGGCAACGGCGTCGGCGACGCATTCGAACAAGTCGGCGATGTTGAACTCCACGGTACGATCGATTCTGTCATGACTGATCTGGCAGGCATGCTGGTGCGGCCCGACGGGTTCCTGCCCAAGGAGCGGTACACGGCCGCGGCGTTCGCCGACCTCGAGCTCGACCGGTTGTGGCCGCGCGTCTGGCAGATCGCGTGCCGGACCGAGGAGGTCGACGAGCCCGGCCGGTTCCTCGAGTACGAGATCGGCGACGAGACGATTGCGATCGTGGCCGACGGCCACGGCGAGTTGCATGCGTTCCACAACGCGTGCCTGCACCGCGGCCGTCGTCTGCTCGAAGGCTGCGGCATCCTTCGCGGACGACGCGATCCGCTGCCCGTACCACGGTTGGTGTTACGCGCTCGACGGGCGCCTCGTCGACGTGCCCGACCGCCACGACTTCGTCGACCTTCCCGACGATCTCGAGCTGCGATCGGTACGCGTCGGGACATGGGGCGGCTTCGTGTTCGTGAACCTCGACGCGCGACGCGGAACCGCTCGCCGAGTTCCTCGAGCCGCTGACGTCGTTGCTCGCGCCGTACCACCTCGACGAGATGCGTCTGCCGCGCGTACGCTGACGACGATCATCGACGCGAACTGGAAGGCCGTCGTCGACGCGTTCAACGAGGGCTACCACGTGCAGGGCCTGCACCGGCAGATCCTGCCGTGGACCGACGACGTCGCGATCGCGTACGAGCAGTTCGATCGGCACGCGCACTACGGACGCTTGCCCGGTGCACGCCGCGAGCTCCGGCCGAGCCCGCGGCTCGGGCTCGGCCCCGACGACTTCGACGAGGGCGAGATCCTCGCCGGGCTCGTCGCGGGACTCGGCGGCGCGTTCCTCGAAGAAGAGCGCGCCGCGGTCGAGGAGCTGCGTACGAACGGCCCCCCACCGGGCTGCACGCTGCTCGAGGCGTACCAGCAGCGCCGCATGCAGCTGCTCGACGCGCGGGGCTTCGACGTCTCCGGTTTCAGCGCCGACCTGATGACCAGCGCCGACGACGTGTTCTGCTTCCCGAACGTCGTCGGGCCGATCTACCCGGGCAGCGCGATCCTGTTCCGGGTCCGGCCCTACGGTCGCGACCCGAACCGGTCGATCAAAGACACGTGGGTGCTGGAATGGCGAGAGCCCGGCAGCGAACGGCGTCCGGCGCGCCGGCAGTTCTTCGCCGACTGGCGCGACCGCGACTGGGGTGAGATCACCGAGCAGGACTACGACGAACCTCGCCAACGTGCAGCGGGGAATGCGCTCGTCGGGATGGGACGGCGCGCGTCTCAACCCGCGCCAGGAGGGGAACGTCCTGCACATGCACCGCGTGATCGACCGTTACCTCGACGCATCGGAGGACAGTGATGGCTGACGACCGCAAGACCGAATCAACCGAGCACGGGCCAGATGGTGCGGCTCGGCGTCGGCAGGAGTGCTGGTCATCGCGCGTGATCGCGTTCGTCGTCGACAACGTCCACAAGGTGAACGTGGGCTTCGTGTTCACCGACGAGAACATCTCGCTGATCTGGGTGCTCGCTCGCGACGCTGGTCCTCGGCGCGATCCTCGACCGCCTCTGGCAACACTCCCGCCGCCACTGATCCCGGCGTGGGCGTGTGTGGGGTGTCGCTGACGCTCCCCCACACACGCCCGCTCACCAGCTGCTGCCGCCGCCTCCGCCGCCTCCGCCGCCGGAGAACCCGCCGCTCGAGAAGCCGCTGCTGTTCGACGACGACGGCTGGCTCGCGTACATCGTGCCGGTCGCAACTGTGCCGAAGTCGTCGAGTGCCGATGCCAGCGCGAACGAATTGAACGTGCCGCTCGTGCCCGTATACCAGCTACCGGCGCCGACCGCTTGCGCGTCGAGGCCTTCGAACGCGTGCGCCCACTTGTCGGTGCAACCGAACACCATCGCGTACGGCAGGTACTCCGAGAAGATGTCGTGCTGCTCGGCGAAGCGCGCCCGGATGTCTTCGTCGCCTTCGTCGAAAAGCCGCCGGAACCCGCGGACGCGCGACAGGGCGGCCGAGCCCTTCGCGGTGCGCGCCGGCATCGCGTTCGCGAGCGACGAGCAGCGCGAGCCCGCTCAGCACGACGGCAACGCCGACGAGCCCGTAGCTCGTCGCACGCGCGAGCACGAACGTCAGCACGGCGCCCGCGAAAACGACCAAGATGCCGATGCCGTGCCACGTCCCTCGCGTGCGATCAGGTCGCACGCGGTACCACTGCTGCTTCACCACATCGGTGTACATCGCGTTCCTTATCGTGTCGAGGTCGGCGCGGAACTTGTACTTGAGGTCGGAGAGCTTCACCGTCGCACCGGTCTTGAACAGCGCGAGCAGCAGCTTGCGCTCGTACGCGAGGAGCTCGCGGTGCTCCGGCGGCGCTCCGTCGAGACGCTGTAGCTCGTAGTCGTGCTTGCGGCCGAACAGTCCGGTGGGCGGCAACTCCGTGATGCGCAAGTATCCGCGTACCGCGAGGTCGACGATCGTCGCAGTGACGTCGAGCAAGTTCGCGTTCTCGTCGATCAGCACACCGACCTGCCCGGGCCGCACGCCGTCGGGCGGGACGAACTCCACCGGGCCTGCGCGCTCGGCGAACGCCGGCATCGCCTCGTCCTCGCCGCTCGTGCTGCCCATCGCCTCGTCGACGGCCGAGCCGCGGTAGCGGCGGTCGCGACCTCGGCGCCATGCGATCAGCAGCACGCCGCCGACGCCGAGCACCGCGAGTGCGCCGGCGGGCGCGAGCGTGCCGGTGCGCCGCGCGAACGCGTCGTCGACGTTCCACTTCTTGTCGAGGATCGGCTTCGGCGGGGGCTGGAACGTGCCCGTCGGTACGCCGATCACGACCGTCATGCCCTGGCGGGACCGGAGGTCTCGCTCCGCGAACGAGGCGCGCGTGCCGTGACGTGTCGCGGTGTCACACGTGAGCCGCGAGCCCAGGCTGCCGGCGGAGCACGCGATCCGTTGGATCGGTGCCGGCATGTTCACGACGGCGGTCGCGCGATCGATCGGTACCGACCACTGGTGGCCGATCGCGTCCCAGTTCAGCTCTTCGTGATCGGCGAACGAGGTCAACGCCCCTTGCACGGTGTAGTCGATGTCGTAGTCGTGCCCGCCGGTGATCGTCCGGTCGGGATCGCCGATCCGCACGTGCAGGAATGTGGCGTCTTGCGTCTCCTTGGCCGGCGTCGGCGTGGCCGTCGGCGGTCACCTTCGTCACCGCGACGCGGTAGCGACGCCGGTACGTGTCGTCGTTGCCGTACGCCTCACCGACGACGAGATCGCGCTGGATACCGTGATGCGCGGTCGACCCGAAGTCGTAGCGGATTGCTTCGTGCACGGTCAGCAGGCCGCCGCGCGCCGCGGTCATCGTCACCACGAAGCTCTCGATGTGCTCGACGGAGTCGGGCGTTGCTGCACGCGCCGGCGCCGCGTGCAGCAACGGCACCGCGACGATCGCCGCCGCGGCGAGCAGCCCAAGCGATCGAGGAGTCTTGGGTGGAGCGAGGAGTCGACGGATGGTCACTGTTCGGACATGATGGCGTCGAATTCGCCCTCGGGATCGCGGTAGGGCGCGCCGCTGACATCGACCACCACACGCGCGATGCCGACATTGACGGTGAACGGCGTGTCGTAGTCGTCGCCTATCGGGGGGCCGTACTCGTATCCGCAGGTCAGGCCCGCGCCCGTGATCGAGAAGCGCACCGGTGTGAAGTGGGGGATGTCTGCGCGTCCGACGACCTTGCCGTCGAGCAGGAGCTCCCCGCGGCCGGTGAAGTCCGCGGTCTTGGTGAACGCGAACGCGCCGGCGTGCCGGCCGGGCGTGAGGTGCGCCTCGGAGCCGATGACCGTGCGCTGCGTGCCGTAGAGGTTGTGCACGTAGCGAAGACGGCCGTCGCGCAGATACAGCGCGAACCCGCCGAGCGCTGAACCGAACGCCAGCAGCATGCCGTTCGCCACGACACCGGCCGGTACGTCGAGGTCCGCGGTGATGACGTGCGAACGGTTGCGCACGTTGACCGCGACGGCCTCGGGAACGAGCGATCCCCCGGGGTAGTACACGTAGGTGTCGCGGCCCGTGCGCGAGCTCGGGCGCGGATTCATGATCGCGGCGAGTGGGCGGTTGTCGAGCGGCAGCACGTCGTTGCGGCGCGCGTGTTCCCACCAGAGGTCGATCATTGCCCGCAGGCGTGCCGGCTCCGCCTCGGCGAGGTCGTGCGTCTCGGAGAGATCCTCGGCAACGTGGTACAGCTCCCATGCGTCTTCCGAGAACGGCGCGTCCGGGTCGAGCCCGTCGTCGTACATCCCGCCGATCGGGTGGAACGCGACCGCTTTCCACCCGCAGTCGTAGATGCCACGCGAGCCGAGCATCTCGAAGTACTGCGTCTCGTGCCTTCCCACCTCGTCGCGGCCGCCGTCGCGCAGCAGGTAGGCGAAGCTCGTGCCGTCGATCGGCGACTGCGCGACGCCGTCGAGCTCCGCCGGTGCCTCGATGCCGGCGAGCTCGAGGACGGTCGGCATGACGTCGATCGCGTGCGCGAACTGCCGGCGCACGCTGCCGTCGCTCGCGAGGCGCGCCGCCCACGACACGATGCACGGGTCGGCGATCCCGCCCTCGTGCACCTCACGCTTCCAACGCTTGAACGGCGTGTTGCCCGCCATCGTCCAGCCCCACGGGTAGTTGTTGTGCGCGCTCGGCGTGCCGAGCTCGTCGATGCGTGCTCGCAGCTCCTTGCGACCTGCAGCGGCACCGTTCCACAGCCGCGCGTCGTTGATCGAGCCGCGCGCGCCGCCCTCGGCGCTGGCGCCGTTGTCGGAGATGGCGATGACGAGCGTGCGGTCGAGGTCGCCGGTGCGCGCGAGGAACTCGAAGACGCGAGCGATGTGCGCGTCGGTGTACGAGAGGAACCCGGCGAAGCACTCCATGAAGCGTGCAGCGACGACGCGGTCCTCGGGCGCGAGCTCGTCCCACGCCGGCACCCAAGGCGGCCGCGGCGACAGCGCGTGTCCCGACGGGCAGCACGCCGGTGTCGAGCTGGCGCGCGTACGTCGCGTCGCGCCACGCGTCCCACCCTGCGTCGAACTGGCCGCGGTAGCGCGCGATCCACTCCGGCGGCGCGTGGTGCGGCGAATGGCAGGCGCCCGTCGCGAGATACAAGAAGAACGGGCGATCGGCGTCGACCGCGCGCAAGTCGCCGACGTACTCGATCGCGCGATCGGCGAGGTCGGCGCTGAGGTGGTATCCGTCCTCGACGCGGCGAGGCGGCACGATCGAGTGGTTGTCGTGGAAGAGCATGGGGACGAACTGATGTGTCTCGCCGCCGTGGAATCCGTACCACCTGTCGAATCCGCGTCCGAGCGGCCAGGTGGCGCGTGACGCCGCCATGTGCGTCTCGTCGTCGGGGGTGAGGTGCCACTTGCCGACCGCGTATGTCGCGTAGCCGTTCGCGCGCAAGATCTCGGCGAGGAAGCCGTTCTCACGAGGGATGCGGCCCCAGTAGCCCGGGTAGCCGATCGCGAGGTCAGCGACGCGAGCCATGCCGTTGCGGTGATGGTTGCGACCAGTCAGCACGCACGCACGGGTCGGCGAGCACAATGCAGTGGTGTGGAAGTTCGTCAGCCGCACGCCCGAGTGCGCGAGACCGTCGAGCGTCGGTGTCGCGATGTCGGAGCCGTAGCAGCCGAGCTGCGCGAACCCCACGTCGTCGAGCACCAACACGAGCACGTTCGGCGCGCCCGCGGGCGGCTCCGGCTCGGGCGGCCACCAGGGCGTCGATGTCCGCCAGTCGTCGCCGATCACACCCTTGAACGCCTCAGCCATGAGCGGAGTCTGGCGCGCATCTGGGTCGCGACTCACCTCCGAGCGGCGGCTACGCCGCGACGATGGAGGTTCCCTGCTCCCGGCCAGTTCGCTTCGCTCGTCCCTCGCTACGCTCACGGCGTCGTGCGACCTCGGTGCGATAGACACGTCGCATGAAACTCGGACTGCAGCTCGGGTATTGGGGAGCGCAGCCGAACCCGTGCCACGTCGTGCTCGCGCAGGAGGCGGAACGGCTGGGCTTCGACTCGGTGTGGACGGCCGAAGCGTGGGGGAGCGACGCGTTCACGCCGGCGGCGTGGATCGGCGCGCACACCGAGCGCATCCGATTGTGCACGGGCATCGTGCAGATCTCCGCACGGACGCCCGCGTCGTGCGCGATGCACACGCTTACCGTCGACCATCTCACCGGCGGCCGCTTCACGCTCGGGCTCGGCGTCTCCGGTCCGCAGGTCGTCGAAGGTTGGTACGGCCAGCCGTTCGGCAAGCCGCTCGCGCGCACGCGCGAGTACATCGAGGTCGTGCGCCGCATCCTGCGGCGCGAGGAACCGGTCGCGTTCCAGGGCGAGCACTTCCGAATGCCGTACGACGGGCCGGGCTCGTGGGGCCTCGGCAAGCCGTTGCGCTCGATCACGCACCCGCTGCGCGCCGACGTGCCGATCCTGCTCGGGGCCGAAGGACCGAAGAACGTCGCGCTCGCAGCCGAGGTCGCCGACGGGTGGCTCCCGCTCTACTACTCACCGTTCCGCCCCGAGGTTTACGCCGATTCGCTCCACGCGGCCGCGAACAAGCCCGACTTCGAGATCAGCGTCAATGTGATGGGCTGCCGCATCGGCGACGACATCGAAGAGGCGCTGCTGCCGACGAAGGCCGCGCTCGCGTTCTATATCGGTGGCATGGGTGCGCGCGAGTCGAAACTTCCATATGGAGCTGATGAGCCGGATGGGCTTCGAAGCCGAGGCCCACAAGATCCAGGACCTCTTCTTCGAAGGCAGGCGCGACGAGGCGATCCCGCTGGTCCCTACCCAGTTCGTGGACGAGATCTCGCTCGTCGGCTCGAAGGAGCGGATCCGCGACCGGCTCGCCGCGTGGAAGGAGAGCCCGGTGACGACGATCATCATCAACGGTGATCCCGAGACCCTCCGCACGATGGCCGAGCTGGCGCTCTAGAAACCCGACAAACAGTTGGCCGCGAAACCACGCATCGCGCGGAAACGCTGTCAACTGGTTGTCGGACGAACCGCGGCTCAGTCGACGAACGCGAGGCCGCGTGCGTGCTCGAAGCGGCGGGCGACGTCGGTCCAGTCGAGCACGTTCCAGATCGCCTCGACGTAGTCGGGCCGCTTGTTCTCGTACTGCAGGTAGTACGCGTGCTCCCACGCGTCGATCACCAACAGCGGGACGCCACCCTGGCCGACGTTGCCCTGATGGTCGTAGATCTGCTCGGTGAAGAGCCGCTCACCCAGCGGCTCCCACGTGAGCGCGCCCCAACCCGATCCCTGCACGGTCGACGCGGCCTGCGACAGCTGCTTCTTGAACTTGTCGAACGACCCGAAGTGCTCGTCGATCGCGGCCGCGAGCTCACCGCCGGGCCGGTTACCCCCGTGGGGTGAGAGGTTCTTCCAGAACAACGTGTGCAACACGTGCCCGGAGAGATTGAACGCCAGCGTCTTTTCGAGGCCGACGATCGAAGAGAGATCGCCCGACTCCCGCGCGCCGGCCAACTTCTCGAGCGTGCTGTTCACGCCATCGACGTAGGCCTTGTGGTGCTTGTCGTGGTGCAGTTCGAGCATGCGTGCCGAGTAGTGCGGCTCGAGCGCGCCATAGTCGTAATCGAGCGGGGGGAGCTCGTAGGGCTTCATATATCCTCCTCAGCGGTAACTTCCGCGGGCCTCGCGCCGCCGTCGGCGGCGACTGCGAACGCTTCCAACGCGTCGATCACCGCGCGTTGTTCCGGCTCCGACAGCCGATGCACGATCGTGTCGAACTCGATGCGTCGATTCCGCAGGACGTCGTCGACGAGTTGTGTACCCGATGTCGACAGCCGTATCACGACCTCACGACGATCGATCGCCGACGGCACACGCTCGACGAGCCCGCGCGTCACCAGCCGGCTGCACATGCGAGTCATCGTCGACGCGTGCACGTCCAGGCGTTCTGCCAGCGCGGTCACAGTTTGCGAGCCCTGGCTCGACAACGCTTGGAGCGTACGGAACTGCGCCAACGTCACCTCCTCGCGCGCCGAGGACAACGACCTAGCCGTGATCCCGCTGAGCGCGCGGGTCGCACGCATCAACGCATCGACCACGGCATCGGGAATGCCGAGTGCTTCCCCCATTGCCTACCCGAGTTCTTGGCGAATACACAGATCTGGCCATCTTCCGACGCCAGAAAGATGGCGGGCAGATCCTACGGCGACAACCACGAAACGTGTGCGTGCATCGTGCAGAAACAGCACGAATATCCCCCGCGTCACACGATCCGCGTCGGCATCCGACGCCGCGAGCGGGTGGACCGACCGCGGGCATTTCGCATTCAGTGTCTTGACCGTCACTCTGCCAAGCACGTACACAAGCCCGATGAACGACGTCGTCGCACGAATCCGGGAGGTGTTGAGCGCGCCGCAGGTGCTCGTGGGCGACGCGATCGCCGACGAATACACCCACGATGAGGCGCTGACCGCGAAACCGGTCACACCGCTCGCGGTCGTGCGCCCGGAAGCGGTCGGCGAGGTCGCTGCCGTGCTGCGCATCTGCAACGAGATGCACGTTCCTGTCACGGCTCGGGGTGCCGGCACCGGGCTGTCGGGGGCGTGCGTCCCGCGCGCGGACGGCATCGTCATGTCGCTCGAACGCATGAATCGCGTCCTCGAAGTCGATCTCGAGAACCACGTCGCGGTCGTGCAACCCGGCGTGAGCCTCGATGCGCTCGACGCCGAGCTCGCGCCGCGCGGACTCGTGTACCCGGTCTGCCCGGGAGAGAACAGCGCGTCGCTCGGCGGCAACGTCGCGACCAATGCCGGCGGCATCCGCGCAGTGAAGTACGGCGTCACGAGGCACCACGTGCTCGGATTGCAGGCCGTGCTCGCGAGCGGTGAGGTCATACGCACGGGCGGCAAGTTCGTCAAGGCGACGACCGGCTACGACCTCACACAGCTGATCATCGGATCCGAGGGAACGCTCGCCGTCGTGACCGAGGCCGTCCTGAAGATCTATCCACGCCCGGGCCACACCGCGACCGTGCTCGCACCGTTCCCGAGCGTCGACGAGGTCGCGGCGGCGGTGCCGCAGATCGTGCGCACCGGCGTGAACCCCGCGGTCCTCGAGTACGTCGACGGGCGCGGCCTCGCGTCGCTCACGGCCAACGTCGGGCTCGAACTCGGCATCGCCGCCGACGTGCAGGAAAAGGCGAAGGCGTATCTGATCGTCGTGATAGAGCAACACACGAGCGCTCGTCTCGACGAGGACCTCGAGACACTCGCCGAGCATCTCGCGCTGTTGAACGCGCTCGATGTGTACGTGCTCCCGCCCGCGTCCGGCGCGAAGTTGATCGAAGCGCGCGAGAAAGCGTTCTGGGTGGTGAAGGCCCGCGGTGCGAACGACATCATCGACGTCGTCGTGCCGCGCGCGTCGATGCCGGAGTACCTGCAGCAGGTCGCGGCAGTCGCGCAGTCGCACGCGTCCTTCGTCAGCGCAGCCGGGCACGCGGGCGACGGCAACATCCATCTGTCGGTCTTCCAGGCCGATGCCGAGGTTCGCGATCGCGTGATGCGCGGGATCCTCGAGGCGGGCATCGCGCTCGGCGGCGCCATCTCGGCCGAGCACGGCATCGGGAAGGAGAAGAAGAAGTACTTCCTCGCACTGGAGGACCCGAACAAGCTTTCACTCATGCAACGGATCAAGGCGGCGTTCGACCCGAACGGCATCTTGAACCCCGGCACGCTCCTGGACTGAGCCGAACCGCCGCGTCGTGGGTATCGGGATGCAATCTGGCGGGGACCGAGTGGCTCCGCAGCACGGAAAGGACTGAACTGAAGCAATGAACGGTGCTCATGCGCTGCTGCGCACGCTCGTCGCCTCCGGTGTCGACCACTGCTTCACGAACCCCGGCACATCGGAGATGCACTTCGTGGCCGCGCTCGACGACGTACCGGAGATGCGAGCGCTGCTGACGCTGTTCGAGGGTGTGGCGACCGGTGCCGCCGACGGGTATGCCCGAATGGCCGACCGGCCCGGGGCCACGCTGCTGCACCTCGGCCCCGGCCTCGGGAACGGGCTCGCGAACCTGCACAACGCCCGGCGGGCGCGTACGCCGATCGTCAACATCGTCGGCGATCACGCGACGTCGCACCAGGTGTACGACGCGCTGCTCGCGTCCGACATCGAAGGCGTGGCCCGCAACGTCTCGCGTTGGGTGCACTCCTGCACGCGCCCCGAAGACGTCGGCCATGCCGCGAGCGACGCGATCCTCGCGGCGTACGGCGGCGGCGTCGCGACACTGATCCTGCCCGCCGACGCGTCGTGGGGCGATGGCGCCGACGTCGGTCCGATCGCGGCCCGGCTTGCGGTCCTGTCAGTGCCGAGCAACGAGATCGACCTGGCCGCGAAGGCACTCCGTGCGAACCAGCCGACCGCGCTTCTCCTCGGTGGCGGCGCGCTACGCGAACGTGGACTTGTCGCGGCGGCGCGCATTGGCGCCGCGACCGGTGCGAAGTTGCTGTGCGAAACCTTCCCGGCGCGACTCGAGCGCGGCGCGGGACTTCCCGCCGTCGAACGTCTCGGCTACCTCGCGGAGTTCGCGGTCGCGCAGTTGCAAGGTCTGAAGCACCTCGTGCTCTGCGACGCGCGTGCGCCGGTGTCGTTCTTCGCGTACCCCGGCAAGCCGAGCTATCTCGTGCCCGACGACTGCGAGGTGCGCGACCTCGTCCCCCAGGGATACGACGCAGCCACGACGCTCGAGCTGCTCGCCGACGCCCTCGACGCGCCGGCCGGAGGCGCGCGCGCGTCCGTCGCCGCGTCCCGACCTTCCGAGCGGTGCACTGACACCCGAGTCGCTCGCCGACTCAATCGGCGCGTTGTTGCCCGAGGGTGCGATCGTCAGCGACGAAGCCAACACCGCCGGCTTGTTCGTCGCCGGCGCGACGGCGGGCGCATCCCGCCACGACTGGCTGACGCTCACCGGTGGTGCGATCGGTCAGGGCATGCCGGTCGCGACCGGCGCCGCGGTCGCATGTCCCGACCGGCCGGTGGTCAATCTCGAGGCCGACGGAAGCGCGATGTACACGCTGCAATCGCTCTGGACGCAGGCACGCGAGAACCTCGACGTCACCACCGTGATCTTCAACAACCGTTCGTACGCGATCTTGAATCTCGAGCTGTCACGCGTCGGTGCACGTACCGACGGCGACGCGGCCGGCCTGTTCGACCTGTCGCGCCCGCCGATCGACTTCGTCGCGCTCGCGCAGGGCATGGGCGTGCCCGCGAGCCGGGCCGAAACAGCCGATGATCTCGTGCGCGAGCTCGAGCAGGCACTCGCCGAGCCGGGTCCGCATCTGATCGACGCGATCCTGCCGAACCGCCTCTAGCCGCCTGCCCATGTATGTGTGGGGTGTCGCTGACGCATCCCTACACACGCCCGGGGAATGTCTCTTCCAGCAGCGCGTGGAGCTCGGTGCGGCGTGCGCCGATCGCTCGCGTGAGCTCCTTCTCGGCGCGTTGTTGGCGGACGACGGCTTCGCGTCGCACGTCGTTTCCGGTGGTCGTCAGCGCGAGCCTGTGCTGGCGGCGATCGGTCGTGCTGCGCGCTCGCTCGACGAGGCCCCGGGCTTCGAGTTGATCGACGAGCTTCACGACTGCGGTCGGATCGAGGCCGAGCCGCGCGGCGACGTCTTGTTGTGAGAGATCGTCGCCGGTGGCCACCAGTGCGAGCAGCAAGAACTGACGCGTGGTCAGATCGAGGTCGTCGAGCTCGGCCTCGAGCAGCTCCAGCCCGCGCTTGGCCACCTTCTGCAAGAGATATGTCAGCGACGCGTGCGGATGCAGTCCCACCCTCGTCCCTCTCCGGTCGGCCTCGACGATCATAGTTGCTGTAGATCATGGAGTATCTCTATGATCTCGCCATACCACCAATGGAGGTGTCGCGTGATCAAGATCGGCTTGCAGATCCCCAACTTCACGTATCCCGATGTCGCTCCCGATCAGCTGTTCGAGCGGGTCGCGACGGTCGCGGTAACGGCCGAGCAATCGGGCTTCGACACCATCTTGGTGATGGACCACTTCTACCAACTGCCGCTGCTCGGCCCACCCGAGCACGAGATGTTCGAGGCGTACGCGCTGCTGAGCGCGCTCGGCAGCCCGCACACAGCATGCGCAGCTCGGCACGTTGGTCACCGGCGTGACCTACCGGAACCCGGCCGTGCTCGCCAAGATCGTCACCGCGCTCGATGTCATCTCGCGTGGCCGCGCGATGCTCGGCATCGGCGCGGCATGGTTCGATGTCGAGCACCGCGGCCTCGGCGTCGACTTTCCGCCGACCGGCGCGCGCATGGACATGCTCGAAGAAGCCGTGCAGATCTGCCGAGCGATGTTCCGCGACGAGCGCCCGACGTTCGCCGGCAAACACTTCCGCACCGAGAACGCGATCAACTCGCCGGCGCCGGTGCGACCCGGGGGCCCGCCGATCATGATCGGTGGCGCGGGGGAGAAGCGCACTTTGAAGATTGCGGCGCAGTACGCCGACATGTGGAACTCGACGAGCGGGTTCAACGAGCTCCCGCACAAGCTGGACGTACTCGCGAAGCACTGCGAGACGTTGGGACGCGACATCGCGACGATCAACAAGACTCCGCTCGGATCGCTCGTGCTCGGCGACACCCACGAAGCTGCTATCGCCAAGCGCGATGCGACGCTTGCGCGGCGCGGCATCACCTGGGACACGTTGCCCGAAGAGATCCGCGACCAGATCTCGGCGCGGTTCGTCGTCGGTGACGCCGACACGGTCGGCGAGGCGGTGCACGACCTACTCGACAACAAGGGCATGGACGGCGTGGTGTTCAACATGCCCGCCGACGGATGGGACGTCGACGCAGTGAGCTACGCCGGCGAGGTCCTCACGAAGGCGGCGTCGTAGGGGGCGTGAGTGAGGGTCGGAAAACGACCCTCACTCACGCCCCTCACGCTCAGGGGAGTAGGAGATTCACGTCGCCGAACTCGTGCCAGAGGTAGCCCTCGGCGGAGGCGGCGGCGTAGGCGACGTCGAGCACGTCGCGGCCGATCACGGCTTCGAGCATCTGGAGGTGCGACGCCTCGGGCTCGTGCCAGCCGGTGAGCAAGCCGTCGACGGCGAGCGCGCCGCGTGCGGGCGTCACGACCAGCTCGGTCCATCCTTCTCCCGCGTGCACTTTGCCCCGCCGGTCGGCGACCGTTTCGAGCGCGCGCACCACGGTGGTGCCGATCGCGACCACTCGGCCATCGGCGCGTCGTGTCTCGTTGATGCGCGTCGGCCGTTGCGGCCGGGACGCGGTACCACTCGGGATACGGGCGTTCGTGCGCCTCGAGCGACGACACCCCCGTGTGCAAGACGAGCGGAGTCACGCCGACGCCCTTCGCGACGAGGCGCGTGACGAGCTCGGGCGTGAACGGACGCCCCGCGCTCGGCATCTCCGCACTGCCCGGCTCGCGCGCGTACACGTTCTGATAGGTGTCGAGCGGCCAGTCCCGCGTGACGTACCCGTAGCGAATCGGCCGTCCGTGTACCGCGAGATAGGTGAGCAGCGGCGCGGCAAGGTCGAGCGTGCCAACCCACACGCGTGTCGATCGATCGAAGCGCGTCGCCAGGTGCACGAGGCCACCGGCGACCAGCTGCAACGTGCGCCCCGGCGGTTCGTCGAGCCACGGCTCGGTCGCGCGGCCGTTCGGACGGCGCAGCTCGACCAACCACAGGTCGGCCGGCAACCGTTGCGAGAGGTGAATGACGAGGGGCGTGCCGTCTTCGCCCACCGCGTCGAGCGCAGACGCGAGTGTCCCCGAGGTGTTGACCACAACGAGGTCGCCTTCGTCGAGGAAGGCAGGAAGGTCGTGCGCGTGCGTGTGCACGAGCCGCAGATCACGTCGGTACGCCACCATCATCCGGACGGCGTCACGCGTGACGCCCCGTGCTTCCGGCGGCTCGGTCGCCTCCCGCACCACGACTTCCGCCGGCGACGGCGCGGTCATGACCGCACCTCGGCGAGCTCGCTCGCCCGGTAGCGGCCGCTTGCGGGTCGGTCGGCGAGCAGCCGTCGCAGCGCGGGCACGACGGTTTCGGGCTCCGGGCGATCCGAGATGTCCTCTCCGGGGAAGGCCTCCTGATGCATCTGCGTGCGCATGTCGCCGGGATCGAAGGTGTACACGCGTATGGCGGTCTCCTCGGCGCCGAGGATGTTGCCGAGTTGGTCCAACGCGGCCTTCGAGGAGCCGTACCCGCCCCATCCTTCGTATGGTTCGACGCCCGCGTCCGACGTGATGTCGACGATCACGGCCGCGGGTGCCTGCCGCAAGAGGGGAAGGGCGCGCTGCACGAGCGCGAGCGGAGCGATCACGTTCACGTCGTACAAGCGGCGCAGGACGTCGAGCGGGTAATCCGCGAGGACGGGTTGCGGCGACGGACCGAGCATGCTCGCGTTGTTCACCAACAGGTCGAGACCACCGATGGAGTCGGCCGCCGCGATCAGATCCGCCCGGTGCGCGTCGTCGGCGACGTCGCCCGCGACGCCGACGATCGTGGTGGTCGTCGCCAGCTCGCCGGTCAGCGCGTCCAGCCGGTCGGCGTCGCGCCCGTCGACGACGAGCGCCCATCCGCCGGCCGCGAGATCGCGCGCGAGCGCGCGTCCGAACCCGCGGGAGGCGCCGGTGATGATTGCAACGGGTGTTGCACCGGACATGGGCCGACCTCCTGTTCATGTCGACGTGCCGCTCCGGCGACTCGTGCGCGATGGCGCGTCGTCCCTCCGGTCGACCCCTCCGGTCGACTACGCCGGGTATCGGCGCGGTCGCTTTCGCGGGCGTCGGCAATGGCTTTCCGAGTATGTACGAGCCTGCCGAATAACGCAAGCTATAGCTTTCGTTATTCCTTGTTTTTCTCGGATCAGCCATTTCCGGGGGGCAACTGCGTAACGTGTGGCCCGAGGACGGGTCCCGGTAACGATCGGCGGAGGCACGAATGCAGAAGTTGGCTGGAGTCCGGCGTGCGCCGCGCCGGCGATTCGCGGTGGCGCTGGTCGCGTCCGCCGTGTTGGCGATCGCAGGCTTGGTGATGTTCGCCGTGCCTGCGTACGCGAACCACGTTGGCAGCGTCAGCGCGAACTGCAGCGAGGCCGTTGTCACCTGGACCGACTTCCCGAACGCGAACGTGCCCGTGCACATCGTCGTGACCGTGCAGGGCATCGGTTCGAAGACGCGCGATGTGTCGGTGAACGAGAACACGCCGCCGACGCACATCGACATCACCGACCTCACGTCGCAACTGAACGGCGAAGAGGGCACCGTCGTCGTGCGCGGCGACGTGGGACTACTACGGCCAGCACCACGATGAGGGCGACAACGTCGACGTGACGTGTGGCAGCAGCGCGACATCGACGACGCCGACATCGGCACCGCCGACCACCGCACCGCCGACGAGCGTGACGCCGACGAGCGTCGTCGCAACGACGACACCGGTGACGACCGCCGGCGGATTGCAGACGACGACCAGCCTGGCGGGGTCGGAGACCACGGTCACGGCCGCGGGCGGCACCGGAGCCGTGTCGTCGACCACCACGACCGCCACGACCGTCAGCGCTGACACCGTGGGAGCCGGCGGCTCCTCACTGCCGTTCACGGGTTCGGGCGGCCTCGGCCTCGTGCTTGTGGGTGTGTCGCTGTTGCTCGGCGGTGCGGCCGCAGTGGTGGGTCCGCGCTACCGGCGTCGCAACGACTCGTAGTCCGGTCGACGTTCGCCCGCTCACGTACTCTCCGCGTGCGTGAGCGGGCCGAGGTTTGACGCGATCGTCGTCGGTGCCGGGCTGGTCGGCACCGCCACCGCGTACGAGCTCGGTCGCGCGGGCGCGCGGACGCTGCTCGTCGATCGCAACGACCCGGGCCGCGCGACCGACGCGGGAGCCGGCATCCTCTCGCCCGAAACCGCGAAGCGCGACGACGCCGCGTGGACCGCGCTCGTACGCGCGGCCGGCCGTCACTACGACGCGTTGCTCCCGCACCTCCCGGGTGACACCGGTTGGGCGCGGTGCGGCATCCTCGAGCTCGCCACGCGCGACACCGACGTCGCGGCATGGGAGTGGGTCGCCGAGCGCGCCGGCGGCGCGCGCGAGATCAGCAGCGACGAAGCGCGCGGAATGCTGCCCGTACTCGCGCCGATGTTGCGCGCGCTGTACCACCCCGCGGCGGCACGCGTCGACGGTCGATTGTTGTGCGCGTCGATGCGCGCCGCCGCGCAGGCGCGCGGTGTCGAGGTTCGCACCGCCAGCATCGACGACGTGCAGGATGTTGACGCGGCATCGACAGTCGTGATCGCGGGTGGCGCGTGGACGCCCGGGCTCGCCCGGAAGTTCGGCGTGCGCCTACCTGTCGGGCCGGTCCGCGGCCAGATCATGCACCTCGACGTGCCCGAGCACGACACGTCGTCGTGGCCGATCGCGCAGCCGGTCTACGGTCACTACATGGTGCCGTGGGCCGACCGCCGTGTCGCGGTCGGCGCGACCGTTGAAGACGCGGGCTTCGAGGCCGCGGTGACGGCGGGCGGTGTGCAGGAGATTCTTCGCGAGGCGCTGCGCGTCATGCCCGGGCTCACGAGCGCTCACCTGCGGGACGTACGCGTCGGGCTCCGGCCGTGGAGCGAGGACGACCTGCCGATCGTCGGGCGGCTCGCCGCGCATCCGCGCGTGATCGTCGCGACCGGTCATGGCGCCCATGGATTGCTGCTCGGCCCGGTGACGGGCAAGCTGGTCGCCGATCTCGTGGCCGACCGCGAGCCGGAGCTTGATCTCGTGCCGTTCAGCCCCGCCCGCTTCGGTGCGTGAGTGTGGACGAGATCTCGCTCGACGGAGTCCGCATCGCACTCGAACGCCGTGGCAGTGGTCCCGGGGGTCATGTTCCTGCACGTGGTATCCCAGGCAACCATCGCGTCGGGCGGCGACAGATCGACGCGCGCACGGACGAGTTCACCGTGGTGGCTGGGACGCGCCGGGGAACGGTGCGTCGAACGATCTGATCGAGCCGCTCCGCGTCACAGACGTCGCGCAGAGCCTCGTTCGGTTCGTACATGCGGTCGGACTCGGGTAACCGCATGTCGTCGGGTTGTCGTGGGGGCGTCGGGTTGGCATTGGAGATGTACCGCGTCGCGCGGGAAGTTCCCGAGACCCTCGTGCCCGCGTCGGCGTACGCGGGCTGGGCCGGATCACTTTCCCCGGACGCAGTCGCGCAGCGGCTGGACGCGAGTCTCGCCGCGGCCCGCGCCGATCCCGGCGCGGCAATGCGAGGTTTCGCAGCGAGCTACTTCTCGGCCAGCGCACCCGCGGCATTGGTCGACGAGATCGTCGCGCGATCGCGGCCGACTATCACCCGCAGGCGCTGGCGGGTCTCGGGCCCTCGACGACGCCATTCCCGACGCCGACCTCGTCGTGCTGCAGGGCGTCGGCCATGTCAGCAACCTGGAGGAGCCCGATCGCTTCAACGCCGCAGTACCGTCGTTCGTGCGCGCGGTCGAGGGAGTGTCGTAGACCTGGGCGTCAGCGTTCGAGCTTGAGCGCGCGGTCGGCGATGATGTTCTTCTGCACCTCCGTGGGGCCGGCGCCGATCGTCGTGTACCGCTGCCACACGTAGTTGCGGGCCCACATGCCACCGTCGATCGCGCCGGGCGCGCCTTTCAACAGCGCGCCGGTCGGGCCGAGCACGTCGAGCGCGAGCTCCGCGAGCCACAGCGAGATGTAGCCCCACTGCAACTTTGCAAGCGGTACTTCGGGCCAGCCCTTCTCGCCCTTCAACACCTTCGACAGCGCGCGCGCGATCAACAGGCGCGTCGCCTCGATCTGGATGTGGAGCTTCGCGACGCGTTCGCGAATCGCGGGGTCGCGCAGCGCGTCGGGGTTCTCCGCCTTCGCGGTCTGCAGGAGCGTGCGAAGGTCTTGGGCCATGGAGATCGCCTGGCCCGCGCTGCCGACGCGCTCTTGTCCGAGCGCGCCCATCGACACGAGCCAGCCGTTCCCTTCGTCGCCGAGGCGGTCGCCGACCGGGATCCTGGCGTCGGTGAAGAACACCTCGCAGAACAACGAGTCGCCCGTGATCTCGCGGATGGGCCGCACGTCGATGCCGGGTAGCTCCATGTCGATGATGAAGGCCGTGATGCCTTCGTGCTTTCGCCCGCGCGTGATCGCAGTGGGGTCGGTGCGCATGAGGAACAGTCCCCACTTCGCGATCTGCGCGCTCGAGATCCAGATCTTCTGGCCGTTGACGAGGTAGTGGGACTCGTCGTCGCTCAAGATCGCGGTCGTGCGCAGGTTCGCCATGTCGGAACCGGCTTGCGGCTCCGAGAACCCTTGGCACCAGTGCTCGGTCGCGTCGAGGATGCCGGGCAACCAGCGCGACTTCTGGTCTTCGGTGCCCCACGCGATGATCGACGGCCCGATCTGCACGATGCCGTTGGCGTTGAAGATGCCCGGCGACCGGTACTTGGCCATCACCTGTGTGTAGATGACTTGCTGCGAGGTCGTGGCCTTGCGGCCGCCCCACTCCTCGGGCCACAAGATCGCGGCCCACCGCCCTTCGTTGAGCTTGTTCTGCCACGCCTTGCGCTTGTCCATGACACCCATGACGCCGCGCGACGCGCTGGGTCTTGGGCATCGAGGTCTTCGTTGTCGGCCCACCGCTCGATGAACGGCGGCATCTCCTTGTCGAGGAAGGCCTCGAGCTCCTCTTTGAACGCGACATCCTCGGCCGACCACGCAAAGTCCATAGTTCGAACCGACGTTAGCGTCAGGTGGGAGATAGCGTCACTGCCGTGATGAGCCGAGCAGTGATGCGGTGAGCGCAACGCAGCGGAGCGAACTCGCCGGAGCTCCGAACCTCCCGAAGGGTGGCGCCGGGTATCGCGGCGCCGAGTGAGGGCGACAAAGAACATGGACTTCACGTTTTCGGCGGATCAAGACGCGCTGCGAGATGCCGTTCGTTCGTTCCTCGCGGCGCAAGCGCCCAAGTCGTACGTGCGGCAGATGTCGGAACACGACGACGCGGGCATCACGCCGGAGATGTGGAGCAAGATCGTCGGCCTGGGCTGGACCGGGCTGCTCGTGCCCGAAGGGCGCGGCGGCCTCGGACTCGGCATGATCGACGCGGTCGTGGTCCAAGAAGAGATGGGTCGCGCCGTGTTCCCGGGCCCCTTCTTCTCGTCGGCAATTGTCGCGACGCTCGCGGCACGGCTGCTCGGTCTCGACGAAAGACTCGACGCGCTCGCCGCCGGCACCGAACGGGGCACCGTCGCGATCGACGAAGCCGGTCACGGCGATCCGTTGGGTCGCATCCGCGTCCGCGCGAGCGGTCGGGGCTCTCGCTACCGGCTCGACGGCGTGAAGCCAATCGTCGTCGACGGCCACACCGCCGACTGGGTGCTCGTGCCGGCGCGAACCCGCGATGGTCTGCAAACGTTCCTCGTCGAGCACCCAGCGGTGCTGGCCGAGCTCGCACCGTCGCTCGACATCACGCGGAAGTTCGCACGGCTCGAGTTCGACGAGACGCGTGCGTTGCTGGTTGGCCCGCCCGGCGATCACAGCGCGCTGTGGCGACGCGTCGCCGACGATTCTGCCGTGCTGCTCGCGGCGGAGTTGATCGGTGTGAGCGAGGCTGCGAACGCGCTCGCGCTCGACTACGCGCAGGCGCGTGAGGTCTTCGGCAAGCCGCTGTCGAAATTCCAGGTGACGCGGCACAAGGCGGTCGACATGCTGCGCGAGATCGAGATCGCACGGGTGAACGTGCACTACGCGGCCTGGGCATCGGAGGTTGACGCTCCCGATCGCGAGATCGCGGCTGCGATTGCGAAGGCGCAAGCCGCGAGCGCGGCGAACTACGTCACCGCCGAGTGCATCCAGATCCACGGCGGTGTGGGCTACACGTGGGAGAACGACGCCCACGTGTTCCTGCGTCGCGCCAAGGTCGACGACATGTTGCTCGGCGCGCAGACATGGCAGCGCGAGCGTGTCGCCGACGAGTACTTCGCGACGTTGTAGTCGTTCGTCAGGCGGGAGGCGCCTCATGAAGGCCGCGGTGTACTACGAGACCGGAGCGCCCGATGTCCTGCGCTACGAGGACGTGCCCGACCCGGTGTGCGGTCCGGGCATGGTGTTGGTCACCGTCGAGGCGATCAGCATCGAGGGCGGCGACACCTTGAACCGGCTCGGCGGGGAGATGCCCGACAGCCCGCACATCGTCGGGTACCAGTGCGCGGGGACGATCCGCGAGGTGGGCGACGGCGTCACCGATCGCACGGCCGGCCAGCGCGTCGTCGCGACGATGCTCTGGGGCTCGCACGCCGAGCTGGTCTCGGTGCCCGCGGTGATCACCTGGCCGATCCCCGACGGCGGCGACGTCGTGAAGTGCGCGTGCGTGCCGGTCGCGTTCGGTACCGCTGACGACTGCCTGTTCGAGTTCGGTCATCTCGAGCGCGGCGAAAGCGTGTTGATTCAAGCGGGCGCGGGCGGTGTCGGCATCGCCGCGATCCAGCTTGCCAAGCGCGCGGGCGCGACCGTGCTCGCGACCGCGTCGAGCGACGCGCGCCTCGAACCGTTGCACGCGCTCGGCATGGACCACGGCATCGATTATTCGAAGTCCGGCTGGGTCGATCGCGTGCGCGAGCTCGCGGGCGGTGTCGGTGTCGACCTCGTCGTCGACTCGGTCGGCGGCAGGATCCTGCAAGGGAGCGTGCAGTGCCTCGCCTACCGCGGGCGCTGCATCACCGTGGGGAGCGCGGGCCGCGAGGAAGAGCCGCTCGACGTGCGCGCGCTCGGAATGGGCAACCAGTCGATCACGGGCGTGTTCCTCGGCGCGGAGATCCTCAACCCGCGCGCGCACGACATGATCCAGCGCCACGTCGACGACGTCGCGGCCGATCGCTTGCAAGTGGTCGTCGACCGCACCTTCCCCCTCGCCGCCGCCGCGGCCGCGCACGCGTTCATCGAGAGCCGTCAGGCGATCGGCCGCGTGGTGTTGATCCCGTAGACCGCGCGAGCCGCCGACTGGGCGCGCAGGCAGACGTCGTGCACGGCGAAGACGTGCGCTTGATCGACCGGCATCGCGCCCGCGACGAAGTGCTCGGCCCACACGACGGGTTCGGCGCTCGCGTCGAGCGTCTCCGCGTGTTGGCCGTCGACGAGCAACACCGAGTTGTCGATCATGCGCGCGTCGATCGTTCCGCCGGTACCGACGACGGAGAACCGCACGTCGCCCCACGCGCCGAGGCCTTTCGGTGTGAAGTAGTCGACGCGTGCGTAGCCGGTTCGCCCGTCGGGCGCGCGCAACAGCATCTCGCCGAACACCTGCACGCCCTCGTGCTCGGCGTGCGAACCCACTGAGCTCGCCACGACCTCGGCATCGGGCGCACCGGTGAACGCGAGGAATTGGTCGACCTGGTGCGCGCCGATGTCGACGAGGATCCCGCCGTAGCGAGCCGGGTCGTAGAACCACCCAGGACGATGCTTCAGGTTCAGGGTGTGCGGACCGAGCCCGACGGTGTGCACGACCGATCCGATCCGGCCGGCGTGCAGCAGGCGATGCGCCAAGATCATCGCGGGCGCGCCGAGTCGTTCGCCGAACACGACGAGAAAGCGGCGTCCCGTCTCGCGCTGCACGTCGGCGACCGCCCTGAGTTGCTCCTTAGTCGTGACTCCCGGCTTGTCGGCAACGACGTCCTTGCCGGCGCGCATCGCGTCGATCGCGATCGGCGCGCGATCGACGGGGACCGCGGCGGTCACGACGACGTCGATGTCGTCGCCGAACGGGTCGTCGTTGCGGGCATCCGGATATTGCGACGCGAGCCATGGCCCGATGCTCTCGTCGGTCGCCACGACGGCGGGAACGGCCGCGCCGGCCGTCGCGAGTTGCTGCGTCAGCTCGATGACGTGCGCATGATCGGTCCCGTACACCGCGAGGTTCGCCACGAGCGGCGATTCTTGCACGGACGGTCACGCGTCGAACCCATCGTGCGCGAGCTGCGATCAGTGAAGCGATCGTCAGGCGGGGCGCAGCGTGTTGAGCGCCCGTGCATTGTCGCGCATGATCTTCTGTTGCGCGGCGTCGTCGAAGTGCTTGACCTCGACCGCGTAGTCGAGCGGCTTCGGCATGCCTTCGATGTGCGGCCAGTCGGATCCGAAGATCACGCGATCGGCACCCATCAGGTCGACGACTTCGTCGACGTCGTCTTCCCAGAAGGGGTTCATCCAGACGTTGCGCTTGTACGTCTCGACTGGATCCTCGGTGAAGTAGCCGGGCATCTTGCGGTCGGTCGAGCGCAACTTGTTGAACAGGTCGCGCAAGAACTCCGAGCCGTTCTCGACCGACGCGACGCGCACGTTCGGGAACCGTTCGAACAGCTTGTCGAACACGAGCGTGATCAAGAAATCGTACGCCGCGCGTTCGATGTGCAACGCCTTGACCGAAGGCGCCCACCGACCGCGGCCGCTGAACCCGGCCGCGAACCCGTCGACTGCGTAGCCGTTGCTCGAGTAGCCGCTGTCGCCCGCGTGAACCACGACCGTGATCCCGGACTCGTTGACGCGCGCCGAGAACGGGTCGTTCCGCGGATGGCTTGCCGGCACCTGCCCATCGCGTGTGTGGGGCGCGGCCGGACGCATGACGACCGTGCGCGCGCCCTTGGCGAGCGCCCACTCGAGCTCTGCAACCGCCCAGTCGAGATCGGCGAGCGAGATGTAGGGCGCCGCGAAGATCTTGTTCCGGTACGCAAAGCCCCAGTCGTCGTCGAGCCAACGGTTGAACGCCGTGAACAACGTCGTCACAGCTTCGACGTCGCGTTCGAGCAGCTCTTCGTAGAGCACGCCGAGCGTCGGGAACAGCCAGACGGCTTCGAGTCCCTGCTCGGTGATCTGCGCGACGCGCGCGTCCTTGTCGCGGTACGCCGCGGGAATCGGCTCGCGGTCGCGCAGGAACTCGTACGGCTGCAACTTGTTCGGGTTGCCGCGGAAGTAGTCGTGCATCGCGCCCGCCTTGGCAACCGGGTCGAACGTCGGGTTGACGACCGCGTGGCTCACGATGCCGCCGACGACGTGATACTTGCGCCCCTTGATCTCGCACCACTGCACGCAGCGCTGCTGCATGTCGGGATCGACATACCGCGTGAAGGCGTCGAGCGCCTCGTAATAGTGGTTGTCGGCGTCGAAGGCGAGGTACTCGAGCCCGGTCACTGCGAAAATCCTATCGATTGCCCGGCGCCGGGCGCCCGAGGGAGGCGTAGCATCCGCAGGCGTGCACGACGTCGTTGACCTCGACTGGTCGTTCGTCGACGTGGGACGCAAGCAACTCCGCGAGACCGGCGCGAGCGAGATCGCAGGCTTCGTGCGGCCGGAGTCGCTGCGAGGCTTCGCCGACGACGCGCGCCGCCTCGCACGGCTCGCGCACCGCAGCGGCGGTCTCGGCACGGTCTATCTCGGCTTTCCGGACGAGTCGTTCCCGCTCGACCACCCGCGCCAATGGTTGGGGCACTACGACGTCGGCGCGGTCGCGTACGACCTCTTCCCGGCGGACTCGCCGATCCGGCAGTTGTACGAGTGGGACGAGCTGTTGCAGTTCGTCGCCGCGGTCCTCGAACGCGACGTCATCTATCCCTACGCCGACCCGCTGGGCGCACTGAACCTCGCAGTGATGACCCACGGCGATGAGCTGCAATGGCACTTCGACCAGACCGACTTCGTCGTGTCGCTCGCCCTGCAGGACGCCGACGAAGGCGGCGACTTCGAAGTTGCGCCGATGATCCGTACCGTCGACGACGAGCACTACGACGACGTCGCTCGCGTGCTCCACGGCGACACGACCGACGTGGTGACCCTTCCGATGACGCCGGGCACGCTATTGGTCTTCGCGGGCCGCAACTCGCTGCATCGCGTGTCGCCGATCCGCGGCGCGACGCCGCGCCTCGTCGGATTGTTCGGCTACGACACCAAGGCCGGCACGATGAGTAGCGACCTGCTCAAAGAAGTGCGCTACGGGAGAGTTTCGTGATGCAGCTCGGCGAAGGCTTCGTCGGCGACGGCGCGAACTCGGCGCACGTCAACACGATGCTCGGCTCGAAGGACGGCCCGGTCGGCGTTGCGTGGGCGACGGCGCTCGCCACCCCGCGCGCCGGACACACGCCGTTCGTCGTCGTCATGCAGCCGAATGTGCCCGTCAAGCCGATGACGTTGTTCGTCAACAAGGCGACGGTCGAGCCCGCGAACGAGCGGCACGCCACGCTCACTTGGGGTGCGGCGCAAGCCGGGGTTGCCGCCGGCGTCGCCAACGCCGTGCGCAAGGGCGTGATCCGTCCCGAGGACGCCGACGACCTCGTGCTGGTCGTCGCGGTCTGGGTCAACCCATCCGCGGACGACGAGCAAGCCGTGTACACGCACAACGCCGAAGCGGTGCTCGCGGCGATCGCGGCGGGACGCGACAACCTGCCCTTGTCGCAAACCGTCCTCGACGCCGGCGAACCCGCGAACCCATACTTCAGAGCGTGACTCCGGAGCAGGCGGCGAATGAGACGCGACACGGCATCGTGTTGTTCACCGCAGGGTTCATGATGAGCGGCGATGCGTTGACACGCGGTAGCGAGCTCGGTTTCGAGGGCTTCGACTTCTACGCCGCGGGCCGCGGCGGCGCGCTGGGCGACGTGCCGGCCGACGTCGTGGTCGCCGCGCTCGTGTTCTTCGCGCCCGAGAAGGTGCGCGCCGCATGGGATCGTTCCGCGAGTGTCATGCCGCGCCGCCGCGCCGCGGAGGAATGGGCAGCGAATGCGCACAACTGGGCGCGCCGCAACCTCGACGACGCGATCGACTGGGCGCGCGTCGCCGTTCTTGCCGGGCGCATCGTCGAGACTGCCGACGTCGCCGGCGCACCGCTCTTCGCAGGCTGGCGCACGCTGCCCGAGCCGAGCCCGAACGACGTGAAGGCCCTCGCCGTGCACCGGCTCAACGCATTGCGCGAGCTGCGCGGCGGACTCCACGGTGCCGCGGTGCTCACCGTCGGCCTCACGCCGTTCGAGGCGTGCTCGGTGCTGGCGCCACAGATGGTGTCGGTGATGGGCTGGACCGAAGACGCGTGCGATGCCGACCCGCTGCGAGACCGCTGGCAGCTCGCGGAAGCGCGCACCGACCGCATGCTCGGCAAGCACTTCGCGGTGCTCGACGAGACCGAGCGCAAGGAATTCGTCGAGCTGCTCACGGCGGCACACCGATGACCCGGCTGCGTTCCGGCACCCCGCGGGTTCGACGAACCGTGCGCGCGGTACGAGCACGACGACGCGCGCGGGGCCCGCTCGTGACCGCGGACGAGATGATCCTCGTGTCAGTCGACGACCACATTTGCGAGCCGGCGGACATGTTCGACGCGCACGTGCCTGCGAGGGATCGCGACCGTGCGCCACGCGTCGTCGACGAGCCCAACGGTTCGCAGCAGTGGTACTGCGGCGACATTCATGGCCGGAACCTCGGTCGCAACGCCGTTGGCGGCAAGCCGCCGGAGATGTTCAACGTCGATCCGCTGCGGTACGAGCACATGCGGCCCGGGTGCTACGACGTCGACGCGCGCGTCCGCGACATGTCGGCGGGCGGTCAGCTGGCCGGCCTCAACTTTCCGAACTGGACCGGCTTCTCGGGCCAGGTGTGGAACCAGGGTCCCGACCGCGACGTCAGTCTCTTGATGATCCGCGCGTACAACGACTGGCACGTCGACGAATGGTGCGGCGCCCATCCCGACCGGTTCATCCCGTGCGGGATCCTGCCGCCTCAACGGTTGGATGCGGCACACGCGGCCGCGGGCCTCTCGTCGACCGAGCTGTTCCAGGAACGCATCTTGTGCTGTTTCATCGCCGACCGCATCGGCGCGAAGCTGCTCGACGAATTCAACATCGACCGAATTCAACATCGACCGAATTCAACATCGACCGAATTCAACATCGACAACGTGTGCTGGGAGAGCGACTCCCCGCACTCGGATTCATCGTGGCCGCGGGCCCTGAACAGCTCGCCGAGTTGTTCGCCGAGACTCCCTCCGAGGACGTGGCGCGCATCACACACCGCAACGCGATGCGTCACTTCCAGTTCGACCCCTTCGCACGCCGTCCCCGAGACCGATGCACGGCCGGGTCCCTCCGGGAGGAGGCGGGCGACATCGACACGGTCACCGTCGCGGGCCGACCCGCGGACGAACGCGACCTGGCCGCCCGGACCGCCTGGCACCGCCTGACTCGCCGCTGACCCGCATCCGGCGGCAGCTCGGACCGTCGTACACTGCGTTCCTATGGGTGCACCCGAGCTGCTGATCGTCCTCCTCGTCATCCTCGTCGTCTTCGGCGGCTCACAGCTGCCGAAGCTCGCGCGTGGGCTGGGGTCGGCTCAACGCGAGTTCAAGAAGGGACTCGAAGAGGGCGACAAGGAAGACAGCACCGACGACAAGAAGAAGTAGTCCGCCTCGACACGACCGCCGTCACCCGGCTGCGCGTCCACGCTTCCCGGTGACTGCGACATGCCGCGAGCGCATCGGCAACGAGCTCCGTTGCGCGCTCCACTTCCCGGTCCGAAGTCGCGTTGCGCTCTCACGCGCCGGCGGCGTGATCCACGGTCAGCCCGACCTCCTGCCCGTACGACAACTCGAGGTTGTGGCCGTCGGGATCGACGATGTAGCCCCAGTAGCCGACCGGCGGACCGGAGTCGAGCGGGCCGTACACGGCGTGGCCCTCGGCTCTTGCCGCCGCGCAACGGCGGTCGACCTCGTCGCGCGTCTCGACGCCGAGGCCGAGATGTCCGTACACGCCGCCGAGATGGTCGTCGACCGCCGCGACCTCGATCAGCACGACGACGAACGGGCGCGTGAGATCGCTGATCCACGCAACGGAGTTGCCGCCGCCGCGGTCGGTACGACGATGTACGACGTGCATTCCGGCGAACCGCTCGTAGAACGCGACGCTGGCGTCGAGGTTCGTGACCGCGAGCGCGACATGCGTGACACCCTTGTCGATGCTCACCGCCGAAGCGTACGCACGACGGCTGCTCGCGTTCGCGAACGGCGTCAGGAGTCAGGCACGGGTCGACGCGCGACGTCACCTACACTCGTCATCCCTTATGCAGAGCACGGTCGAGCCGGTCCAAGGCCAAGGCCCCGAACCCGGTGATTCCGGTGAACGCGATTCCGCTGAACGCGAGGAGACCGCCGAGGACGCCGCCGCCGCTGCTCCCGCCCTCGTCAGCAGGGTCAAGTTGCACGTCACCGTGCCGGCGGACGAGTTCGACAAGGCCATCGACGCCGCCTTCCGCAAGCTCGCAGGCCAGGTGCGCATCCCCGGCTTCCGGCCCGGCAAGGCGCCGCGGCGTCTCCTCGAGGCGCGGCTCGGCAGCGACATTGCGCGCGAGCAGGCGTTGCAGGACGCGCTGCCGCAGTACTACGTCGACGCCGTCACCGAGCACGATGTCGACGTGATCGCGCCGCCGGAGATCGAGATCACCGCCGGCCAAGACGACGGCGACGTCGAGTTCGACGCCGTAGTCGAAGTGCGGCCGCAAGTGCGGCTGCTGGGCTACGACGAGCTGCGCATCGAGCTGCCGTATCAGGCCGTCTCCGACGACGACGTCGACGCGCAAGTCGACGCGTTGCGCGAGCGTTTCGGCGACCTCGAAGACTCCGAGTTCCCGCTGATCGACGACGGCTACGCGACGATCGACATCAGCGGAGAATCCGACGGCGAGCCGTTCGAGGGCCTCACCGCGAAGGACTTCTTGTATCGCGTCGGGTCGGCGATGGTCGTGCCCGAGCTCGACGAGCAGCTGCGCGGCACGAAGCCGGGAGCGATCCTCGCCTTCAGCGCAGTCTTGCCCGAGCGCTTCGGCGAGCACGCGGGACAAGAAGTGAAGTTGCGCGTGATCGTCAAGGAAGCCAAGCGCAAGGTGTTGCCCGAGGTCACTGACGAGTGGGTGCAAGAAGCCAGCGAGTTCGCGACCGTCGACGAGTTGCGCGCCGACATCCGAAAGCGGCTCGACACTATACGCAGGTTGCAACTCCAGATGACGGTGCGCGACAAGGTGCTCGAGACCGCGGCGGATCTCGTGCCCGTCGAAGCACCGTCGACGTTGATCGACGGCGAGACGCGCCGCCGGGTCGAAGACATTGCGCATCGGCTCTCGCACCAGGGTGCGACTCTCGAGCAGTATCTCGAGAGCACGGGCCAAGAGCCACAAGCATTCGTCGACGCGATTCGCGCCGAGGCCGAGCGCGCGGTGCTCGCCGATCTAGCGCTGCGCGCGGTCGTCGCGCAGGAGGAAATCACCGCGACCGACGAAGAGGTCGACGACGAGGTCGCGCGGCTCGCCGAACGCACCAAGCAGAAGCCTGATCGGGTGCGCCGCGAGCTCGAACGGAGTGGTGCCTTGGAGGAAGTACGATCGGATGTGGCGCGGGGGAAAGCGCTCGAGTTCCTCGTCGACCACACGACGGTGGTCGACGAGAACGGCAATGCCATCGACATGACGATCGATTCGACCGATACGAGCGACAACGCCACCGACGATGCGCCTGAAGCGTCCGACGCGAGCGTGGGGTCGACCCAGAGACCGGAAGTAGAGGAACACGACGAATGAGTATGCGCCCCGACATTCGCGGTGAGTACGTCCCGATGCCGCGTTTCATTCAGGACACGCCGCGCGGCCGGATGGAGTGGGATCCGTATTCGCGGCTCGCGAACGACCGCATCATCTTTCTCGGGACCCCGGTCGACGACACCGTCGCCAACCTCTTGATCGCGCAGCTGCTGATCCTCGAGTCGGAAGATCCCGACAAGGACATCATCATGTACGTCAACTCGCCCGGCGGCGAGATCACTGGACTGTTCGCGATCTACGACACGATGCAATACATCAAGCCCGATGTGCAGACATGTTGCATCGGGCAGGCGGCCTCGGCGGCGGCGGTGCTGCTCGCATCGGGTGCCCCCGGTAAGCGGTACATCCTTCCTCACGCGCGTGTGCTGATCCACCAGCCCCACGGCGGCGCGTCCGGACAGGCGGTCGACATCGAGATCCAGGCCAAGGAAATCATTCGCATGCGCGAGCTGCTCGACGAGATCCTGGCATTCCATACCGGTCAGAACATCGATCGCGTCCGCAAGGACACCGACCGAGACTTCATCATGAGTGGCCAGGAGGCCCGTGACTACGGCATCGTTGACGAGATCCTCACGAACCGGGAGCTCGCTGCGGTACCGTCGGCCGAAGGTACGAGCTAGCGCTCGCCTGCAACAAGGGGAACAAGGGGGCCTGTCCGGTGGCGAAGTTCACGGGAGCCGACAGCGCAGCGACCGGAGCGGAGCGGGGCGTCGAGTCGACCACGACATTCACCGCGGTGACATTCACCACGGTCGCATGGAGTGAGGTGCACTGACGTGGCGAAGTTTGGCGACGGCGGCGACCTGCTCAAGTGCTCTTTCTGCGGGAAGAGCCAGAAGCAGGTCAAGAAGCTCATTGCCGGTCCGGGCGTGTACATCTGCGACGAGTGCATCGACCTCTGCAACGAGATCATCGAAGAAGAGCTGTCGCAGAGCACTGAGGTCCGCTTCGACGACCTGCCGAAGCCGCGTGAGATCTACGAGTACCTGAACGATTACATCATCGGCCAGGAGCAAGCGAAGAAGATCCTCTCGGTCGCGGTCTACAACCACTACAAGCGCGTGCAGGTCGGCGCGTACGGCGATCCCGACGTCGAGCTCCAGAAGTCGAACATCTTGTTGATCGGGCCGACGGGCTGCGGCAAGACGCTGCTCGCGCAAACGTTGGCGCGGATGTTGAAAGTGCCGTTTGCGATCGCGGACGCCACCGCGCTCACTGAAGCCGGGTATGTCGGTGAGGATGTCGAGAACATCCTGCTGAAGCTGATCCAGGCCGCCGACTACGACGTCAAGAAGGCCGAGACCGGGATCATCTACATCGACGAGATCGACAAGATCGCGCGCAAGGCCGAGAACCCGTCGATCACGCGCGACGTGTCAGGCGAGGGTGTGCAGCAAGCCCTGCTGAAGATCCTCGAAGGTACGACCGCATCGGTGCCGCCGCAGGGCGGCCGCAAGCACCCGCACCAAGAGTTCATCCAGATCGACACGACGAACATCTTGTTCATCTGCGGTGGTGCGTTCGCCGGCCTCGACAAGATCATCGAAGCCCGCGTCGGCAATCGCGGTATCGGCTTCGGCGCCGACATCCGGCGAGGCACCGAGCGCGAAGAAGTCGGGCGTTTCATCGCCGACGTCTTGCCCGAGGACTTGTTGAAGTTCGGCCTGATCCCCGAGTTCGTCGGCCGGCTGCCGGTCGCGGGCGTCGTCCACAACCTCGACAAGGACGCGCTGATGCGCATCCTCGTCGAGCCGAAGAACGCGCTCGTGAAGCAGTACCAGAAGTTCTTCCACTTCGACGACGTCGATCTCGTGTTCAGCGACGACGCGCTCGACTCGATCGCCGACGAGGCGCTCAAGCGCGGCACCGGCGCCCGCGGGTTGCGTGCGATCCTCGAAGAGGTACTCCTCGAGGTGATGTACGACTTGCCGAGCCGCACCGACGTCGTGCGCTGCCTCGTCGACCGTGACGTCGTGCTCCGCAACGTCGCGCCGACGCTCGTCACCGAGGACGAGTCCCGCCGCAGCGCGTAACCCGGGCCGACCGTTTGGACACTTCGCCACGCCCTACCGGGGCAAAGCGTCCAAACGCGCGGTGTAGCGGCCACTGGTCGATTGCACGTCGAGGGCGAGGCCGAACGCGTCGCTCAGTACCTCGCTCGTCACGATCTCGGCGATCGGGCCGTGCGCCAGCACGCTGACCCTCCTTCAGCACGAGCGCGTGCGTGAAGCCGGGCGGCACTTCCTCGATGTGGTGTGTCACGAGCACGAGTGGCGGCCGGCGCGGGTCGCGGGCCCACGCCGCGAGATCGGCGACGAGCTCTTCCCGCCCGCCGACGTCGAGGCCTGCGGTCGGCTCGTCGAGCAGCGCGATTCCTGGTTCGTTCATCAATGCGCGCGGCGAGCAACACGCGCTGACGCTCACCGGCGGACAACGTGCCGAACGTGTGGGTGGCCAGCGCGCCGCAGTCCCATTCGTCGAGCAAGGCGCCGGCACGTGCGCGGTCGTCGTCGGTGTACCGATGCCACCACGGGGCGAGCGCGGCGTAGCGCGCCGTCATCACGACTTCGAGCGCGTGCATCGACGGTTCGAGGCGTGCCGCGAGCGCGGGCGACGAGAACGCGATGCGCTCGCGCAGCGTGCGCACGTCGGCGCGACCCAAGCGCGCGCCCAGCACGTCGACCGTGCCCGACGACGGGTGTTGATACAACGCGGCGACGCGAAGCAGCGTGGTCTTGCCGGCGCCGTTCGCGCCGAGCACGACCCACCGCTCGCCCGCGTGCACCTCCCAGTCGACATGCGCGAGAACGCGCGTTCCGTCGAGCAGCAGCGTCACATCGGTACAGCGCAGCGCCGGCTGATCAGGGCCCATCGCACGCGCAGGCTACGCGTGAGCGTCAGCAGCTCGCGCCGCCCTGGTCGCTCGATGCGATCGGGTCGAGCGGCGGCACGGGGAACGACTTGATCGGCACGCCGAACGGTGTCGCGAAGTCCTCGACGACGAGCAACGAACCGTTGAAGCACGCCGCGCCGACGCCGACCAGTCGCTGGTTCGGATCCAGCAACGCCGTGCGGTGGACCTGAGACTGCATCAACACGTGGTGCGCGGTGCCGGCGTCGACGGCACCCGGACCCGCCGTGATCGCGATGTTCTCGCCGTCCTCCTGCCAACCCCCGCGCTGCAACAGTGCATAGAGGTCCTGGTGCTCGAATCGGTTCGACGACGCGAGGAAGTGCGCCCAACTCGCCGCGGACAACGTCAGAAGCGGATCGACGGAGAGGGGGTGCAGGTGCCGGGCCGCGCGTTCGACATTGATGCGCTTCACGAGCTCGTTCGCGATCAACGTCTCGTGAGAAGGCGCGGGTGCGCGCGGCGTCAGGTTGGGATCCATCTTCACGCCGCTCGAGGTCGCCGCGTTCACGCCACCCCATTGCGTCGCGAGCCAGTAACCGGTCTTCGCCGGTGACGCGACGATCGCGACCGCGGCTTGTCCGGCCATCGCGTTCGTCGCCGAGCCGTACGTGTGTGCGCCCCCGTACGCATAGACACCGCCATTGCGCGTCGCGATCCAGTAGCCGCGACCGTCCGGCGTGCGCGCCATGCCGACGACCGGATGGGAGAGGTGACGCGTGGCAGCCGAGCCGTAGAAGCGCGCGTCGCCGAAGGTGAAGATGCCGCCGTCGGAGGCGACCATCCAGTAGCCATGGCCGCGGTACGACCGCGCCATGCCGACGATCGGCTGCGCGAGTGGCTTGCCGCCGATCGACCCGTAGAAGTGCGCGTCGCCGAAGGTGAAGATACCGCCGTCGGACGCGACGAGCCAGTAGCCGCGGCCGGTCGGGGTGGGGGCCATGCCGACGATCGGCCGGACGAGGTTGAGCCCGCCGGTCGACCCGTAGAAGTGCGCGTCGCCGAAGGTGAAGACACCGCCGTCGGACGCGACGAGCCAGTAGCCGCGGCCGGTCGGGGTGGGGGCCATGCCGACGATCGGCCGGTCGAGGTTGCAGCCCGCCGGTCGACCCGTAGAAGTGCGCGTCGCCGAAGGTGAAGACACCGCCGTCGGACGCGACGAGCCAGTAGCCGCTGGCCGGTCGGGGTCGGGGCCATGCCGACGATCGGCCGGTGGAGCGCGGTACGCGCCGCCGAGCCCGCGTAGGTGCGCGGCCGCCGCCGGCGGCGCAGTCCCGACCTCGACGCCGGCGCCCGCGAGTCCTGCTGACGCGAGCACGCACGCGACGACGAGCGGCGGCGCGGCGCGCCAGTGTGCGGACGGCATCCGTGCCTGACCCGAGCATTCCGTTGCCCTCTGACTCGCGATTCCGGTGCTCGGGATCGTAGGTGCCCAGACCTCAAAAAGCGACCACTCCCGCGATAATTGGGGTCATTCGACTCACGTGGTGGGGTGAAAAGGGCGCTTCTACAATGCCCGGGTGGCCCAGATCCCCGACCGGCCGATCCTCGAAGGGCTCGATGAGCGCTGGTCGGCGGCATGGGAGACAGACGGCACGTTCCGGTTCGACCGCACGCGGCCCCGCCGCGAGATCTTCTCGATCGACACCCCACCGCCAACAGTGAGCGGCTCGCTCCACATGGGATCGGCCTTCGGATACGTCCAGACCGACGCGATCGTGCGATATCAGCGCATGCGCGGACGTGAGGTCTTCTATCCGATGGGTTGGGACGACAACGGTCTCGCCACGGAACGCCGGGTGCAGAACTTCTACGGCGTGCGTTGCGACCCCACGCTCCACTACGACCCCGACTTCACGCCGCCCGGGGGCGACGCCGGCGAAGCGACCGGGGGGAGCGGAGCGCGAAGTCGATCAAGAACAGGCAGCCGGGCAAGGAAGAGATTCCGATCAGCCGCCCGAACTTTGTCGAGCTCTGCGGGCGTCTCGTCGTCGAGGACGAGAAGAAGTTCGAGGAGCTGTGGCGGCGCCTCGGACTCTCCGTGGATTGGTCGCTTACGTATACGACGATCGGCGAGCGCGCGCGGCGCGTCTCACAACGCGCGTTCCTCCGCAACTTTGCGCGCTGGCGAGGCGTATCGGGCCGACGCGCCGACGCTCTGGGATGTCGACTACCGCACTGCGGTCGCGCAAGCCGAGCTCGAAGATCGCGAACGGCCGGGCGCGTATCATGCCCTGCGATTCCACTACGTCGACCGCGACGGCGCCGTGTTGATCGACACGACGCGTCCCGAACTTCTCGCGGCCTGCGTTGCCCTCGTCGCGCACCCCGACGACGAGCGCTACCAGTCGATGTTCGGCACCGAGGTCGAGACCCCGCTGTACGGCGTGCGCGTTCCCGTCGTCGCGCACCGCCTCGCCGATCCCGACAAGGGCACTGGGATCGCCATGATTTGCACGTTCGGCGACACCACCGACGTCGTGTGGTGGCGCGAGCTACAACTCCCGACGCGCGCCATCATCGGCCAGGACGGGCGACTCAAGGCCGAACCACCTTCGGGTCTGACTGACGCGGGCCGGACCGCGTACGCGCTGATCGCCGGCAAGACGATCAAGCAGGCGCAGACCGCGGTCGTCGAGCAGCTGCGGGACTCCGGCGGGCTCGTTGGTGAGCCACGCTCGATTACGCATCCGGTGAAGTTCTACGAGCGCGGCGACCGTCCGCTCGAGATCGTCACTTCGCGCCAGTGGTACTTCAAGAACGGCGGCCGCGATCCCGAGCTGCGCCGGAACCTCATCGAGCTCGGCCGCGAGCTCCAGTGGCATCCGCCGCATATGCGGTCGCGCTACGAAGCTTGGATCGAAGGCTTGAGCTCCGACTGGTTGATTAGTCGCCAGCGCTACTTCGGCGTGCCGTTTCCGGTGTGGTATCGCATCGACGCGGAGGGCAATATCGACCACGAGACACCGCTCCTCGCCGAGGAGGCAGCGCTGCCGGTCGATCCGTCGTCCGACGTGCCGCCCGGCTACGAGGAATCGCAGCGTGGGCGACCGCACGGATTCGTCGCCGACTCCGACGTCATGGACACCTGGGCGACCTCGTCGTTGACGCCGCAGATTGCGACGGGGTGGGTCGACGACGAAGACCTTTTCGCGCAAACGTTCCCGATGAACCTGCGACCGCAGGGTCCCGAGATAATTCGCACGTGGTTGTTCGACACGGTCGTACGGTCCTGGTTCGAGCACCGAACGTTGCCGTGGTCCGACACGACGCTCAACGGATGGGTACTCGACCCGGACCGCAAGAAGATGTCGAAGTCGGTCGGCAACGTCATCACGCCGATGCCGCTGGTCGAGAAGCACGGCGGCGACGCGGTGCGCTACTGGGCGTGCAATGGCCGCCCGGGTGTAGACACCGCGGTCGACGACGGTGTCATGAAGATCGGGCGCAAGCTGGCGATCAAGATCCTCAACGCATCGAAGTTCGTGCTCGGCCTCAGCGGGGATGCGGCGGACGCGCCGGCGACGAACCCGCTCGATCGGGCGATGCTCGCCGAGCTCGCCGACGTCGTGCGGCACGCGACCGAGGCCTTCGACCAGTTCGACTATGCCCGCACACTCGAATTCACCGAGCGTTTCTTCTGGTCGTTCTGCGACGACTATGTGGAGTTGGTGAAGGGCCGCGCCTACGGCAACTTCGGTGAAGCGGAGGCCGCATCCGCGGCCACCGCGTTGCGCACCGCACTGTCGACGCTGCTGCGGCTGTTCGCGCCGTTCCTCGCGTACGTGACCGAGGAAGTCTGGTCGTGGTGGCAGGAGGGTTCGATCCACCTCACGTCGTGGCCGGCGCTCGACGCGCCCGACGCCGCCGCGCCTCTCGTATTCAGCGTCGCGGGTGAGGTCTTGAGCGCGGTGCGCAAGGAGAAGTCGGAGCAGAAGCGCGCGTTGACCACGCGGGTCGAACGCGTCGTGGTGCGCGACACCGCGGAGCGCTTGGCGGCGCTCGAGGCCGCGCGTACCGACGTCATGGAGGCGGGCAAGATCGAGGCGCTCGAGACCGAAACCGGCCCCGAGTTGTTGGTGAAGGTCGAGCTCGCACCTCCCGACGCGTCGTGAACGGATTCGCCGCGCGCGAGTGGCTCGCGAGCCACGTCAACCTCGAAGCTGGGATCAACGCGCCGCCGTCGGCATCGGTACGGGAACGCGGCGCACCAACGCTCGAACGTATCGGCACGCTGCTGCGCTATTTCGGCTCGCCCGAGAGCGAGTACCCCGCCGTCCAGATCACCGGCACCAACGGCAAGACGACGACCGCCCGCATGTGCAGCGGGTTGCTGAGCGCGGTGGGACTGCGCGTCGGCACGATCACGAGTCCGCACTTGCAGGCGGTCAACGAGCGCATGGCGATCGACGGCGCGCCGGTCGACGACGCGACGCTGGACGAGCTGTTGTACGCGGCGATGCTCGTCGAGCGCGAGATCGGTGTGGAGGCGTCGTACTTCGAGGTGCTCGTCGCGGCCGCGCTTCGCTGGTTCGCCGACGAAGCGGTCGACGTCGCGGTCGTCGAGGTCGGTATGGGCGGCACGTGGGACGCGACGAACCTCGTCGACGGCCATGTCGCGGTCGTCACGAACGTCGAGGTTGATCACGTCGAATACCTCGGGCCGACGCGAGCCGATATCGCCGCCGAGAAGGCGGGCATCATCAAGCCCGGGTCGACGCTCGTGCTGGGCGAGACCGACGAGGAGTTGCAGGTGGTCTTCGAGCAGCGCGACGCCGGGCGTATCGTGCGCCGCAACGCCGACTTCGGCGTGCGGCGGAACGTGCTCGCCGTCGGTGGCCGCATGATCGACATCTTCGCGAGCCGTGCCGAGTACCCGGATCTGTTCCTCCCGTTGCACGGTGCGTACCAGGGCGACAACGCGGCCGTCGCACTCGCCGCGGGCGAGGCATTCGTCGATGCCGGCATTCCGCACGACGTCGTCGCCGGCGCGTTCCGCACTGTGACCGCGCCCGGCCGGTTGGAGGTGGTCAACCGCCGGCCGCTCGTGCTGCTCGACGGCGCGCACAACGTCGCGGGCGCGCACGCCTTGCGCGACGCCCTCGCCGAGGAGTTCGGGGATGCGCAGCGCACACTTGTCGTGGGGTTCCTGCGCGAGAAGGAACCACACGAGATGCTCACCGCGCTCGGCGTCGACGAGCTCGCGAAGTCCGAGTCGCCCGGCAGCCTCGTGTGCTGCCGCCCGCCGAGCCCGCGCAGCCTCGACCCCGCGTTCGTCGCTCGTGCTGCGATCGATCTCGGCATGCCCGAGGAGCGGATCGACGTCGTCGAGGCCGTGGCGGAGGGCGTCGGTGCGGCGCTGCTCGCGACGCCCGACGACGGCCAGATCGTCGTCACTGGCTCGCTCTACACCGTGGGCGCGGCCCGGGCCGTCTTCACCGCTTGATCGAACCGGCGTCAGCCGGGTGCCCGTGCGGAACGAGACTGACGCAAGAATGCGGCTCGCATGGCAAACGGCGGTGTGAGGGTCGGAGTCGTCGGTGTCAACGGCATCGGGCAGGCGCACCTGTGGTTGTTGCGGGGGAGCGAGACGGCGACACTCGCCGCCGTCTGCGACGTCGACCGTGTCCGGGCCGACAAGGCGGGTACTGATCATGACGTCGCGGTGTTCACCGACGCGGGCGCGCTGTACGCGAGCGGCACGGTGGACGCGGTCGTCGTTGCCACGCCGCCTGGGACGCACGGCACGCTCGTGCGCGACGCGCTCGACGCCGGGTTGCACGTGTACTGCGAGAAGCCGGTCGCCCCGACGTGCGACGAGGGGTACGCGCTCGCGGCGTACGCGCGCGAGCGCGAGCGGGTGCTCGTCGTCGGGCTTCAGTTCCGGTTCCATCTCGGGTACGCGGCAATGCGCGCCGCGGTCGCCGAGCTTGGTCCGTTGCGCCGTGTGCATCTCAGCGCGACGAACTGGTTGCGCGGCGCAGCGTTACTTCGACGCGAGCCCGTGGCGCGCGACTTGGCGCATAGCGGGCGGCGGTGTGCTGATGGCGCAAGCCGTCCACCAACTGGACGCGCTGCTCGCAACGGTCGGCATGCCCGCGCGCGTGCGGGGCCAGGTCTGGAATGCGGCACACCGCGCCGAGGTCGAAGGCGACGCGATGGCCGAGCTCGCCTGGACGGCCGGCGCGCGCGGCACGGTGGTCGCGTCCCTCACCGAGCCCGCGGGCTCCGAGCGCTTCGAGTTTTACTGCGAGGGTGGCGCGGTCACGCTGTCCGACGGCTACGACGTGCGGGTCGCGAGGCACGAGCCGGTGCAGCAGCTGATCGACGACTGTCCCGACGAGTTCCCCGAACAGGCCGTCACGTGGGAAACGGTCGAGGTGCGCCGGTCGGACGGTGAGTGGTTCGACATGCTGAAGGCGGCGCAGCCGCGAGTTCGCCGGCGCGATCGTCGAGCAGCGGCCCACGACTATCGACGGCGTCGAGGGCACGCGGAGCGTCGAGCTCGCGAACGCGATCTACCTCTCGTCGTGTAAGGGCCGGGTCGTCGATCTGCCGCTTGCGTCCGGGACATACCCCCCGGTTTTCGACGAGCTGGCGTCGGGCCGTAGGCTGCCCCGCTCGTGACTGCCGGCGCCGAGCGGACTCTCGTTCTCTGCAAGCCTGACTGCGTCGAGCGCCAGCTCGTCGGCGAGGTCATCGCGCGGCTCGAGCGCAAGCAGCTGAAGCTCGTGGCGTGCGAGCTCCGCCAGCTCGACGAGGCGACCGCAAAGAAGCACTACGCCGAGCACGACGGCAAGCCGTTCTTCGGCGACCTCGTGGCGTTCATCACCCGGAGCCCGATCGTCGCGATGGTCGTGGAAGGCGAAGAAGCCTGGAAGGTCGTCCGCACGTTGATTGGTGTGACGAACTCGCGCGATGCCGCGCCCGGCACGATCCGTGGCGACCTCTCGATCGGTTTCACCGAGAATCTCGTGCACGGCAGCGACGGTCCGGAGTCGGCGGCGCGCGAGATCGCGTTGTTCTTTCCCGGGCTGAAGTAGTGCCCGCACGACCGCGCCGGGCGGGGTGGAATCACGACGGCGGTGCTCCTAGCCTGGGCGCTTTCGGCCGCCGGAAGACCGTGAGCGCCGTGAGCGAACCCTTCTACGCAGGATTGCTCGGCCGCGACATGGCGGTCGATCTCGGGACTGCGAACACGCTCGTGTACGTGCGCGGTCGCGGTGTAGTGCTCGACGAACCGTCGGTGGTCGCGGTCAACGCGCGCGACGGTCGCCCGCTCGCCGTCGGCATCGAAGCCAAGAAGATGATCGGTCGCACGCCCGAGCACATCAAGGCGATCCGCCCGTTGAAGGACGGCGTCATCGCCGACTTCGACATCTGCGAGAAGATGCTCCGCTACTTCATTCAGCGTGTGCACCCGCGGCAAGTGGGCGAAGCCGCGCATGGTGATCTGCGTGCCGTCGGGCATCACAGGCGTCGAACAGCGCGCAGTACAGGAAGCCGCGCAACAGGCGGGCGCGGCAAAGAGGCGTACATCATCGAAGAGCCGATGGCCGCTGCCATCGGCGCCGGTCTACCGGTGCACGAGCCCGCCGGCAACATGATCGTCGACATCGGCGGGGGCACGACCGAAGTCGCGGTCATCTCGCTCGGCGGCATCGTCGCGAGCGAGTCGATTCGCATCGCGGGCGACGAGCTCGACGAAGCGATCGTCAACTTCGTCAAGAAGGAATACTCGCTCGCGCTCGGCGAGCGCACGAGCGAAGAGATCAAGATCGCGCTCGGCAGCGCGTTCCCATTGCAAGAAGAGCTCTACGCGGAAGTGCGCGGCCGCGACCTCGTCACCGGTTTGCCGAAGACGATCGTCGTGTCGACGGAAGAGATCCGGGACGCGATCGAAGAGCCCGTCGCCGCGATCGTCGACACCGTCAAGGTGACGCTGGACAAGACGCCGCCTGAGCTCGCCGCCGACATCATGTCGACGGGCATCGTCGTCACCGGGGGCGGCGCAATGCTGCACGGCCTGCGCGAGCGCCTCTCCACCGAGACCGGCATGCCGATCGTCATCGCCGACAACCCGCTGTTCTCGGTCGTGCACGGTTCCGGCCAGTGCCTCGAGAACTTCGACGTCCTCAAGCACGTCCTGATCTCGTCCGCCCAGCAATAGGGGCGCCAAGCAAGCCATGGCCATCGCTCGCCGGAGCACGAGCCGTCGCCGGTACGTCCTGCTCGTCATCGTCTTGACCGCCGTGACGCTGATCACGCTCGACACGCGCAACGGCCGTTCGGGGCCGATCGGTGCGCTCGGCCGGGCTGCGCACACGGTCGTGGGCCCGCTGCAAGAAGCCGTCGACAGCGTCGCGAGCCCGGTCAGCGACTGGTGGGACGGTGTGACCAACGCCGGCGCCATCAAGAGCGACAACCGCAAGCTGCGTCAGCAACTCGGGGAAGCGCAAGGCAAGGAGCATGCCGCGGAGCAGGCGATCGACGAGAACGAATCACTGCGCAAGCTGCTCGGCCTCAGCGGGTTGTTCGGCGTGGAACGCGTGAACGCGCGGATCATCGGCCGCGACATCGGCAACTTCGATTCGTCGTTGACGATCGATCACGGCACCGAGGCCGGCGTCGAGCGAGACATGCCGGTAGTCGGTCCCGACGGATATCTCGTCGGATCGATCACCGAGGTCGGGCGCGGCTACGCCAAGGTGCGCCTGTTGACCGACCCCGCGTTCGCGGTCGGGGTGAACGCTGCCGCAAGCATCCCCAGTCCGACCAGGCGACTGGTACCGCGGCGGGCCGGGTGGGTGCCGACGACCTGGTGGTCGAGGACTTCGATCCGCAGGCGCGCGTCGTGCTCGGCGACCAGATCGTGACGTCGCCGCTCTCCACGGCGTTCCCTGCGGACCTGCTCGTCGGCAGCGTGACGCGGATCGAGAACCTGCCCGGTGGAATCAGTCGCAACGTGTTCGTGAAGCCGTACGTCGACGTCGGCGCGCTCGAGTTCGTCGCGGTGCTGAAGTGGCGCCAGGGTCAGGGCGACGTCGTGAAGACCACGACGACAACCACGGTGGCGGCGACGACGACCACAACCACAACCACAACCCTGCCCGCCGGCGCGACGACGACGATTGCGTCCGCGCCATGACGTGCGCCCTGCGGATGACGTTGCTCATCGTGATGGTCGTGCTGTTGCAGGTGACACTGTTCCCGCACCTGCGCGTCGCGGGCGTGGCGGCACCCGACCTCGGTCTCGTCGTCGCGGTCGCGGTCGGGTATCACGACGGTCCCGAGGCCGGCGCAATCGTCGGGTTCTGCGCAGGCCTCGGCTTCGACCTGTTCCTCGAGACACCGCTCGGTCTCAACGCGCTGGCGTACGCGCTCGTCGGCTACGGCGTCGGCATCATCGAATCGGGCTTGTTGCGGTCGCCCCGCTGGCTGCCGTCGATCCTGGCCTTGGTCGGCGGCATCGCAGGCGGGCTGATCCTCATCGCCATCGGCGTGCTCGCCGGCGTCGACAACGTCAAGGGCACCCAGGGTGTGCAGACGATCGCAATTGCTGCGCTGTACGACGCGGTGCTCGCTCCGATCGTGTTCTTCGTCCTCGCACGCACGATCGGGCGCGACGACGGCGTGCACACGTCCTGGTCGGTGCGCTGACAACACAGGCGTGCCACAGCGAAGATCGCGCGACCCGGCGCGGGCGCGCGGCGGCCGCTAGCGTGCGCGCGCCGGGCGTCGCGCCCTCCCCGAAGACATGAGTGAGCGTCGCGAGGCGGGTGTCCCGCGGAGCAGCGAACGGGGCCGAGCGGCCCGGCGCCGAAGGCGCCAAGAGCGGAAGACATGAGTGAGCGTCGCGAGGCGGGTGTCCCGCGGAGCAGCGAACGGGGCCGAGCGGCCCGGCGCAGAAGGCGCCAAGAGCGGAAGACATGAGTGAGCGTCGCGAGGCGGGTGTCCCGCGGAGCAGCGAACGGGGCCGAGCGGCCCGGCGCCGAAGGCGCCAAGAGCGGAAGACATGAGTGAGCGTCGCGAGGCGGGTGTCCCGCGGAGCAGCGAACGGGGCCGAGCGGCCCGGCGCCGAAGGCGCCAAGAGCGGAAGACATGAGTGAGCGTCGCGAGGCGGGTGTCCCGCGGAGCAGCGAACGGGGCCGAGCGGCCCGGCGCCGAAGGCGCCAAGAGCGGAAGACATGAGTGAGCGTCGCGAGGCGGGTGTCCCGCGGAGCAGCGAACGGGGCCGAGCGGCCCGGCGCCGAAGGCGCCAAGAGCGGAAGACATGAGTGAGCGTCGCGAGGCGGGTGTCCCGCGGAGCAGCGAACGGGGCCGAGCGGCCCGGCGCCGAAGGCGCCAAGAGCGGAAGACATGAGTGAGCGTCGCGAGGCGGGTGTCCCGCGGAGCAGCGAACGGGGCCGAGCGGCCCGGCGCCGAAGGCGCCAAGAGCGGAAGACATGAGTGACAACAGCCGCGTCCGGGTGAGCATCGTCGGCGTCGTCATCGTCGCCCTCTTCAGCTCGCTCGTCGCCCGTCTGTGGTTCTTGCAGATGGGGCCGGAGCAGAAGTTGAAGGCGCAAGCCATTGCGCTGGCAACGCGCCGCATCCAGACCGAGTCACCGCGTGGGCGGATCCTCGATCGCAACGGCGACGTCCTCGCGCGCGACCGCGCCGCGTGGGCGGTCACGCTCGACCGAGACTTGAAGCGTGCGACGCGCGAGCGCGTCCTCGGGCAGCTCTCCGAGCTGATCGGCGTCGATCCCAGTGCGCTCCGCGACAACTACACCAGCCCGCGTCAGTCGCCGCTGCAGCCCGCGCTGATCGCGCTCGACATCCCACGCGAGAAGCGGCTCGAGATCCTCGAGCACCAAGACGACTACCCGGGCACGCACGTCGTGCTGCTGACCGTGCGCGAGTACCCGGTCGCGACAGAGCTGGGACAGCCAACGCTGGCCGCGCAGGTGCTCGGCTACGTCGGCGAGATCGACCCGCAGCAGCTCAAGACGCTCCGGCGCAAGGGATATCAACCGGGCGACCTGATCGGCCGGGATGGCATCGAGGCCGCGTACGAGTCGGTGCTACGCGGGCGGCCGAACGTTGAGTCCGTACAGATCGACCCGCGCGGCAAGCCCGTCGGCCCGGGCACCGTTGTGCAGCAGGGCTCGGTCGGCGATGACGTATACCTCACGATCGACGCCCAGCTCCAGCTCGCGGCCGAGCGTGCGCTGCAGGCGGGAATCGATCAGGCGCGCAAGGAGCAGAACAAGAATCCCGAAGTCACGGCGCGCGGTTACGAGAATCTCAACGCGCCCGGCGGCGCGGTGATCGTGCTCGACGTGCACGACGGCTCGGTGCTCGCGATGGCGAGCAACCCGGCGTTCGCGCCCGAAAAGTGGGTGGGTGGCATCAAGCAGGCCGACTTCGATGCACTCAACAACCCCGCCTTTCACTATCCGCTCGTCAACCGCGCGACCCAGGGCCAGTACGCGCCCGGTTCGACGTTCAAGCTCGTCTCGTCGCTCGCGATGAACAGGTATGGCATCCGCCCGTACAACGAGTACTTCCAAGACGTGGGCAAGGTCTTCATCGGCAACCAGTGGTTCTACAACGACAAGTCGGCCGCCAACGGCAGTCTCGCGCTCACGCAGGCGATGATCGTATCGAGCGACACGTACTTCTACACCGCCGGCGACGAGTTCTGGCAGGCGTGGCAAGCCGGCGACACCACTCGCGGGCTCGGCATGCAACAGGAGGCCACCGATCTCGGGTTCGGCGCCAAGACCGGCATCGAGATCGACGAGGCAACCGGTCGCGTTCCCGATCCGACATGGAAGAAGGACTTCGCGGACGCGAACTACAAGACCGCGCAAGAACGCAACGACTATGGCCAGTGGTATCCGGGCGACGAAGTGCACCTCGCCGTCGGGCAAGGCGACGTGCTCGTCACCCCGCTACAGCTCGCGACTGGATACGCGACGTTCGCCAACGGCGGCACGCTGGTGACTCCGCACCTGGGCATGACCGTGAAGGACGCAAGGGGCAAGGTCGTGCGCAACATCGCGCCGAAGCCGCGCGCCAGTGTCGCGATCGACCCAGTGGTGCGCGATCAGATGCTCGCGGGCTTCAAGGGCGCCGTGCAGAGCAGCAAGCCCACCGGTACCGCGTACTACCCGTTCCAAGGCTTCCCGTTCGAAGACGTGCCCGGCGGCATCGCGGGCAAGACCGGCAGCGCACAGGTCGCGGGCAAGGGTCCGACATCGTGGTTCGTGTCGTACTTTCCGGCGGACGCGCCCCGGTACGTGGTGCTCGCAGTCGTCGAAGAAGGTGGCTACGGTGCCGACATCGCCGCGCCGATCGTCCGCCAGGTGATCGAGCACATGGTGACGCCGAACACAACACCGACGCCGATCCCCGATCTCTCCGCCCGCGGGCGCGACTGATGGCGACGATCACCGCCCCCACGACCCGCCGGTCCGCGGCCCAGGCGAGCATGTTGCGCCACGTCGACCTCCTGCTACTGGCGCTGCCATTTGCGATCAGCGCGCTCGGCCTGTTGATGATCGACGTCTCGTCGCGCAGCCAGGTCACGCGCCAAGGCCTGTCGAAGTACTACTTCGTCGAACGACAAGGCGTCGCGCTCGTGATCGGCATCGCGGCGATGGCATTGGTGATGGCCGTCGACTATCGACGCATCCGCGATCTGTGGGCGCTGTGGTACCTCGCGATCCTGCCATTGGTCGCCGGCGTGCTCGTCGTCGGCCGCAACCACAAGGGCGCGCAGGCGTGGTTCCAGGTCGGGCCTTTCCAGTTCCAACCCTCGGAACTCGCCAAGGTCGTGTTGATCGTCGCGATCGCCGGCTACTGCCACCAACACCGCGGCGACCTCGACGCCTGGCGGCTCGCGGTCGCGGTCCGCGCTCACCGGTCTCGTGCTTGCGCTCGTCTACGCGCAGAACGACCTGGGCACGACGCTCGTGCTGCTCGTGTGCGCGAGCGCGATCCTCGTGGTCGCCGGCGTGAAGCCGGTGCACATCGCGGTGTTGTTGCTGCTGGGCGCGACGCTTGTCGGCGCCGCCATCGTGACCGGCAAGGTCGAAGCGCACCAGCTCGACCGCCTGACCGGCTTTGTCGACCAGAAGACCGCGGGCGTGGCCGTACCCGAGCAGACCGGCACCCAGCTCACGCTGCGAGCGTCGAAGAGCGCGATTGCGTCAGGCGGTCTCACCGGCACCGGGCTGTTCAACGGCATCCAGACGAACAACGGCTTCGTGCCCGAGCAACACACCGACTTCATCTTCACGGCCGTGGGGGAGGAGCTCGGGTTCGCCGGCGGCGCGACGTTGATCGCGCTCTACGGTCTGCTCGCCTGGCGTCTGTGGCGCATCGCGCTGTTGTCATCGGACTTCTTCGGCACGCTGGTGGCGATCGGCGTGCTCGCAATGTTCGTCATCCAGGTCTTCGAGAACATCGGCATGTCGATGGGCATCATGCCGATCACCGGCATCCCGCTACCGTTCATGTCGTACGGCGGCAGCGCGCTGATCGCGTCGTTCATCGCAGTCGGCCTCGTGCTGAACATCCACATGCGGCGGTTCAGCTAGACAACCGCGCGAGCTCTCCGGTCGGATAGCCAGGCTCGACAGGACGCGCGACGATCGCGAGCATGACGCTCCATCTTCGTGACGATGTTCGAGAATCGCTGTTCGATTGCGTGTACGCGGGCCAAGACCTGTCGAAGGCAATGCCGAAGTACCGTTTCCCCGCCGACGAGGTCGACGCCACGGCCGCGTTCCAAGTCGTCAGCGACGAGATCTCGCTCGACGGGAACGCCCGGCAGAACCTCGCGACGTTCTGTCAGACGTGGGAGGAGCCGCAAGTCCACGAGCTGATGAACCTCGCGATCGACAAGAACATGATCGACAAGGACGAATACCCGCAGACGGCCGAGATCGAACGGCGATGCGTGCACATGCTCGCCGACTTGTGGAACGCGCCCGAAGCCGCGAACACCGTCGGCGCGTCGGCGATCGGCTCCTCGGAGGCCTGCATGCTCGGTGGCATGGCGGCCAAGTGGCGATGGCGCGCGAAGCGGCGGGCAGCGGGCAAGCCCGCGGATCGGCCGAACATGGTGTGCGGTCCCGTGCAGGTCGTGTGGCACAAGTTCGCGAAGTACTGGGACGTCGAGATGCGCGAGGTCCCAATGTCTCTCGGTCACTACTGCATGACCGTCGACGACATGCTCGAGCGCGCCGACGAGAACACGATCATGGTCATGCCGACGTTCGGCGTGACGTATACGGGCGCGTACGAACCCGTGGAGCAGCTCGCGGATGCGCTGGACCAGCTGCAGGCGGACACCGGTCTCGATCTCGACATGCACGTCGACGGCGCGAGCGGCGCGTTCCTCGCGCCGTTCTGCGCGCCCGATCTGCGCTTCGACTTCCGCCTTCCGCGTGTGAAGTCGATCAGCACGTCGGGTCACAAGTTCGGGCTCGCGCCGCTCGGCGTGGGTTGGATCCTATGGCGCGATGCCGCGGAGCTTCCCGACGACTTGATCTTCCACGTCAGCTATCTGGGCGGCGACATGCCGGTGTTCCAGATCAACTTCTCGCGCCCCGCCGGCCAGATCGTGGCGCAGTACTACGACTTCCTGCGCCTCGGCCGCGAGGGCTACCGCCGTGTGCACATGGCGTCTTACGCAACCGGGCGCTACCTCGCCGACGCGATCCCGAAGCTCGGGCCGTTCGAGCTCGTCTGCGACAGTGATCCGCAGACGTCGATCCCGTGTGTGGCGTGGCGTATTCCTGCAGGGATTGATCCGGGGTACACGCTGTACGACATCGCAGACCGGCTCCGTGTGCGCGGATGGCAGGTGCCGGCGTATCCGCTGACCGGATCGGTCGCCGACGTTGCGATCCAGCGCATTCTCGTGCGCCAAGGCGTGACCCGCGACCTGTGCTCGGTGTTGCTCGACGACATGCGCGACGCGGTGGCGCACTTCGACAAGCACCCCGTCACGGTCACGATGACGGCGCGGGAGGCCGGAAGCTTCAACCATCTCTGATGCCGCTTGGACCACGGAACGTGGTGGCTCCGCGTCGGCGTGCGCGTCCAGTAATATGGCGGGCAGATGTCAAACCTGTGGCCGCGGGTCGAACCGCTGTTGGCCCGGGTTGAGAAGCCCGCTCGCTACATCGGAATGGAGAAGGGCAGCCTGGCGCCCGAGCACGGGCACGGCCGGGCCGCGTTTCTCCTCGTCTATCCCGACACCTACGAGATCGGGCTCCCCAACCAGGGGCTCCAGATCCTCTACGAACTCCTGAACGAGCGGGCCGACGCCTGTGCCGAGCGCGGGTACGCGCCGTGGGTGGACATGGAGTCCGCGATGCGGGCGGCGCGTGTGCCCCTGTTCAGCGTCGACACGCACCGGGCCGCCGTCGAGTTCGACGTGCTCGCGTTCAACCTGTCGGCCGAGCTCGTCTACACGAACCTGCTGAACCTCGTCGACCTTGCCGGCGTACCGGTCCGCAACGAGGATCGAGCACCCGGCCACCCGCTGGTGATCGTGGGCGGGCACTGCGCGTACAACCCGGAGCCGCTGGCCGAGTACATCGACGCGTTCGTGATCGGCGACGGCGAAGAGGTGATCGGCGAGATCGCGGACGTCGTCGGCGCCTGGAAGCGGGGCGGGCGCGCCACCCGCGAAGCCGTGTTGCGCGAGCTCGCGACGATCCGCGGAGTGTATGTCCCGTTGCTCTACGACGTGGAGTACGACGGTCCGCAGCTGCGGTCGGTCACCCCGAAGTATCCCGATGTGCCGGCGGTCGTCGACAAGCGCACGGTCGCGGATCTCGCCGCGTGGCCGTATCCGAAGAACCAGCTGGTCCCGCTCGTCGACGTCGTTCACGACCGGCTGAACGTCGAGATCTTTCGCGGGTGCACGCGAGGTTGCCGTTTCTGCCAGGCGGGGATGATCACCCGGCCCGTGCGCGAGCGGCCCGAGGAGCAGGTGCGCACGCTGGTCCGCGAGGGCTTGCGCCGCACCGGCTACGACGAGGTGGCGCTCACGTCGCTGTCGAGCGCGGATTTCTCCGGCATCGACGGCGTCGTCGCCGACCTCGTCAACGATCAGGAGGGCACGGGCGCGGTGAGCGTCTCCCTCCCCAGCTTGCGCGTCGACGCGTTCAGCGTCGGGATCGCAAGCGAGATCCAGAAGGTTCGCCGCACGGGGCTCACGTTCGCGCCGGAAGCGGGATCGTGGCGACTGCGACAGGTCATCAACAAGCTGATCGTCGAAGACGACTTGTACTCCGCGGTCGACGCTGCGTTCTCGCAGGGTTGGCGCCGAATGAAGCTCTACTTCCTCACCGGCTTGCCCACCGAGATGGACGACGACACCTTGGGCATCGCGCATCTCGCGACCAACGTCGTCCGGATCGGCAGGCAGTACACCAAGGGCGCGAGCTGCACGGTGTCGGTGGGCGGGTTCGTGCCGAAGCCGCACACGCCGTTCCAATGGTTCGGCCAGAACGGCGTCGACGAGCTCGACCGCAAGATCGCGTTGCTCCGGGGGGCGATGAAGGGCACGGGCGCGCACGTGAAGTGGCACGACCCGGCGGCGACGTTCGCCGAAGGCCTGATGTCGCGCGGCGATCGCCGCGTCGGACGCGTGATCGAGCGCGTGTGGCGAGCGGGGGGCACTTTCCAGGAATGGAGCGAGCGCTTCGCACTCGATCGCTGGCTCGACGCGACGAGAGCGGAAGGCCTCGATCCGGACTGGTACGTCACGCGTCATCGCACACGCGAGGAAGTGTTGCCCTGGTCGCACATCGCGGCCGGCCTCCACGCCGACTTCTTGTGGGACGACTGGCAGGCCGCGCTCGCAGCACACGGGCTCCCCGACTGCCGGTGGACGCCTTGCTACGACTGCGGGGTCTGCACCGACTACGCGCTCGAACACGTGGTCGCGTCACCGGTTGCACCGGCGGGCGGATCGCAGGGAACCGGCCAGGACCTGAGCCGCGGCGGCGACACACCCGTCGCGTTTCTCGGCCGCAAAGTGCCGGCGGCGACCGGCGCGACGACGGAGACGGAGGTGGAGACGACCGGAGGGAGGCGTCACCGGAGTCGACCAATGGACCAGGAGCGTAGGGAGCTCGCCGGGGTCCTGAGCGGCTCGCGAGAACGCGCGCCGAAGGCGCTCGAAGCGGCGCGGCGGGCGGGGTCGGCGGGCGGGGGTATCCCGCCGAGTAGCGAAGGCGACAAAGAAATATGAAGGGCACGAGCGGAGTGCCCGTGCGATTGCAGTACGAGAAGCTCGGCAAGATCCGCTGGATCGGCCATCGCGACGTTGCCCGCGCGATCGAGCGGGCCTTCCGCGTCATGCAGCTGCCGCTGGCGTTCAGCGAAGGTTTCTCGCCGCACCCGAAGGTGAGCTTCGGCCTCGCGTTGTCAACCGGTCACGAGAGCGTGGCGGAGTATCTCGATCTCGTGCTCACCGACGACGTCGATCTCGCCGCAACGCTCGAACCCCTTTCCGACGCGCTGCCCGAAGGCATGGCGGTCGTCGACGCAGTCCGGCTCGTCGATCGTGCGCCGGCGCTCCAGGAGGCGGTCACCGCAGTCAGCTGGAGAGTGGAGATCGAACCCGACGCCGGCGTCGCGGGCCGGATCGCCGCCGGTCTGCGTGCGGCAGCACTGCCGGCGACGCGCCGGCGCAAGGGCCGCGACGTGATCGAGGACGTTCGGCCTGTCATTCGTTGCCTCGCCGTGAGCGACGACGCCACGGTCGCGATGGAACTGCACACCAAACCGCGCAGCGCCAAGCCGGGTGAGATCCTCGCCGCGATCGGCGGGCCCCCCGAGGTGCGGGCGCTGCGCACACACCAATGGATAGAGCGCGACGGCGAGCGGCTCGACCCGCTCGCTGCCGATGCAGTCGGACTCGCGTCCACGGCGCGCGGCGCAACCGCCGTCCCGGCACGCGATTCGTCGACTGACACGCGCCCGCGCGTTCCTCTCGAGGTACGCGCGTCATGAGAGAAGGCATCGATGTCAGATCTGGAACGTCTCGAGGACGAGACGAACGACGACGCACTTGTCGTACTTCCCCCGGGGTCGGCCGACAGCGCGCCTGAGCCGGAGGCCCCGGCTCCCAACGGGCAAGGAAGCACGGCGACCGGCACTGCGGCGACGGGCGCGCCGAGGAAGAAGCGCCGCCGCGGCTCGCGGGGCGGACGTCGCCGCAAGAAGCCCGGTGCGGCCAGCGGCGCGCCCGGGCAAGGACCTGGGCAGGGTGCGAGTGCGCCGGGCGCCGCGACCGACGACGAGCTCGACGAAATCTCCGGTGGCGAGGACTACACCGACGCGGCCGCCGATCGCGGACTCACCGACGACGACATCGCCGACCAGGCGCGCGAAGACGCCGGGCTCGCGCGGCCGCGTCCCAAGCCGAGGATCGGCGACACCCGTCCGGCACCTGTTGCAACTCCGGTCGCGGAATCGGGCGCGGCAACGCGCGCCGACGACGGCGCTCCCAAGAAGCGACGCCGCCGGCGCGGCGGTCGCCGCAACAAGGGCGCGGCGACGGCGAACGCGGCCGGGGCAGGAGCGGCAAGCGCGGGCGGTGGGAGCCGCGCCGCGACGGTTGCGCCCCAGTACGTCGACGCCGGCGAGCTCGGCGACGTCGATGTCGACGGCACGTCGCTGCTCGACTCGCTCGACACCGAGACGCTCGAGCGCCGCCGGGGCACGCATCGCAAAGGTCGGCCCGCCGGCCGGTACCTCATGGTCGTGCACCAGCGCTCCGACGGGTTCGCGCACATGGCGGTGCTCGAGGGTCGCCAGCTCGTCGAGCACTATGTGTCGTCGCCGACCGACGACACGATGTCGATCGACGGCAACATCTATCTCGGTCGTGTGCAGAACGTGTTGCCGGGTATGGAGGCCGCGTTCATCGACATCGGCACGCCGAAGAACGGCGTGCTGTACCGCGGCGACGTCGCGTACGACCCGTCGGACGTCGACGGCGGGGAGAGGCCGCGGATCGAGCGCGTGTTGCGCAACGGCCAGGCGATCACCGTGCAGGTCACGAAGAATCCGATCGGCCACAAGGGCGCGCGTCTCACGCAGGAGGTGAGCCTCGCCGGCCGGTTCGTCGTGATGGTGCCGAACCAGCCGCAGACCTACGGCATCTCGAAGCGGCTGCCCGACGACGAGCGCAAGCGCCTGCGCCGGATCCTCGACCGGTTGCGTCCCGCCGACGCAGGGCTCATCGTGCGCACCGCAGCCGAGGGCGCGACCGAGGACGAGCTCGAGCGCGACATGCTGCGACTCAACGCGCAGTGGACGCAGATCTCCGACCTGACGAAGCGCGCGAAGCCCGGCAGCCTGCTGTACAAGGAGCCGGGGCTCGCGATCCGGCTGATCCGTGAAGAGTTCACCAAGGAGTACCGCGGCGTGGTCGTCGACGACGCCGCGCTCTACGACGAGGTGCGCGGGTACGTCGAGGCGATTGCGCCCGAGCTCGCTGATCGCGTCGAGTTCTACGACCCTGTCGCCGAGAATCTGGCGATCTTCGAGAAGTTCCACGTGCACGAGCAGTTGCACAAAGCCCTCGACCGGAAGGTCTGGCTGCCGTCGGGTGGTTCGATCATCGTCGAACGCACCGAGGCACTGACCGTGATCGACGTCAACACCGGCAAGAACGTCGGGGCATCGAACCTCGAAGAGACGGTGTACCGCAACAACCTCGAGGCGGCGGCGGTCGTCGCGCGCGAGCTCCGCCTGCGCGACATCGGCGGCATCATCGTCATCGACTTCATCGACATGGAGTCGAAGGCGAACCGCGAGGCAGTCGAGGAAGCGTTCCGTCAGGCATTGGCGCGCGACAAGACGCGCACGCAGGTGTTCCCGATCTCGGAGCTCGGGCTCGTCGAGATGACGCGCAAGCGGGTATCGGAGGGATTGGTCGAAGCGTTCTCGTCGACATGCCCGCAGTGCAACGGCCGCGGGTTCATCGTCGACGAGTCGCTGCTCGAGTAACTGTCTCGTCGCCGTGCGCCCGGCGACGGAGGAGCGAGGCGCACGGGCCGGGAGCAGTGAATCCTTCCGGACGTGGCGAAGCCGCTGCACGAACGTGCGTCGCGATCCGCATCCGCGAGCTCGACGAGAAGCTCGTATGTGAGCCGTCAGAGCGGCTGGGAAGCGCAGCGGGTGTCTGTAGCACGTCGTGCTACAGTATGAGCGTGAGTCGAGAGATCACCCAGCGCGAGCTGAGGAACCAAAGCGGCGAGATCATGAGGGCGCTCGATGAAGGCGAAGCCTTCATCGTGACGCGCAACGGCGTCCCGGTCGGTGAGCTCGCTCCGCTGCGTCGGCATCGATTCGTCGCGGCCGAGGCCGCAGTCGCGATCTTCCGTGCCGCACCCGGCGTCGACTACCGGCGACTGCGCGCGAGACCTCGATGCTCTTGCCGGTCAGGACGCGACGCCGCGTGCCTGATACGGATCGGCATCCGCGTGGCGTCCTCGATACCTCGGCACTTGTCGACCTCGAGGAGTTGGATCCGTTGCGGCTGCCGATTGAGGTGGCGGTCACCGCGATCACGATGGCCGAGCTCGCTGCGGGTCCGCACGCGTCCGCTGATCCCCACGAGCGGTCGCGACGACAGGACCGCCTTCAGCGAGCGGAAGCAGCATTCGATCCGCTGCCCTTCGATACGGATGCCTCTCGTGCCTACGGGCGCGTCTACGCGGCCGTCGCAACATCGGGGCGGAAGGCCCGCGGTGCTCGCGTTGTCGACTTGCTGATCGCCGCAACTGCGCTCGCGGCTGAGCTACCCGTGTACACGCGCAATGGAGAGGACTTCCGCGGGCTCGACGACCTGATCGAAGTCATCGTCGTGTAGCTCATCCGCTCGGGTGACAGCCGAGGTTGGCTGACACGGCGTCTAGATCTCGAACACCATGCGTTCCTTGGCGGCGATCGCGCCGGCCTTCGCTGCGGTTTGTTCGACGTCGTCGTCGGTACGGAACGGGTTGTGGTGCGTCAGCACCAGCTGTCCGACGCCGGCTCTACGTGCGAAATCGACCGCGTGCTCGACGGTCCCGTGCCCGTAGAGCACGGCGCGTTCGTGCTCGGCGGTGACAAACGGCGTGCCGCGGAACAAGAGGTCGACGCTCGTCGCGAGCTCGAGGATCGCGTCGTCGTTGTCGTCGAGCGCGTCGGGGACGTACGCGAACGTCGCCCCGTTGCACGACACCCGGTACCCGAACGTGCGGCCACCCTTGTGTTCGACGTCGCGTGCGGTGACCGAGAACTTGCCGAAGTCGTGCGTGCCCGCTTCGAGTGCGCCGTGGGCCCACGAGCCGCGTAGCCCGAGCGGCCCGATCGGGAAGTGTGGCGGCGACATGGCGCGTGCCATCACCGCAACGGGGTCGCCCTGCGCGGGCTGCAAGCACCACACGCGTGCATCGTCGTGGTCGGCGGGCGCGAAGAACGGGATCCCCTGTACGTGATCCCAGTGGAGGTGCGTGAGCAGTATGACGCCGTCGAACGGCGCACCTCCGAACTCGAGCGCGAGCTCTTGCAGGCCGGTGCCGGCGTCGAGGATCAGCGACGGCAGCTCGCCGTCGACCGAAACCGCAAGGCACGACGTGTGCCCGCCGACGCGCGCGAACCCGGCACCGCAAACCGGCGTCGAACCCCGCACGCCGCATACGCGAATTCTCACTCCGTGCGTGACTGTTCCCGGCGGTGGCCTTCGCTCAACGCCGCGAGTGCCTCGGTGTCGATCTGGTCGACGTCGGCAACCGCGACACGCGCCTTGGTCACCGCGCGCAAGGTGGCGGTACGCCGCCCGCCTTCCAGCAGCGCGCGTTCACCGACGATCGCGCCCGGCCCGAGATCGCCCAGCGAGACACCGTCGACGTCGACCGAGATCACGCCGTCGAGCAACAGGTAGAGCTCACGCCCGAGCTGGCCCTGTTCGACGAGCACGTGCCCTTCCTTCAGCTTGCGCACCTTCGGCTTCTCGCCACCGCGCATGATCTTGTTCGACAGCTGCCGTTCGAGCGCGGTCTCGACCGCGGTGACGAGCGTCGCCGAATCTTCGTCGCCCCACGGTGTGTGCCTGCCGAACGAGTGACGCCACCACTCCTTGAAATCGGTGAGCCCGGCCTTGGCCGCGAGCTTGCCGTCGTTGTCGTACACCCAGTGCCGCGGGAACGTGCTCGCGCCGGCGAGCTCCCAGTCGGCGGAGCCGTCGACTCGCAACGTGAGCGCGAGAGTGGTCCACACCGTCGGACCCTCGAGCTGCATGAACGGCGGATGGTTCACGCGCCGGGGCGCCGGCAACGCGGGACGACCGCCGAACGTCTGCACGAACCGCACCGACGTGTCGGTGACTTCGGGGTCGACACGCAGCTCTTCGTACGGCACCGCTTCGAAACGCGCCAGATCCAACTTGCCGACGCGCACCGTTGTCGCGCCCATCACGCTTCCGTCGACGTAGCCCCCGTCGACGATCTGTCCATGCTCCACGTCGATCCACCCGTGCAGGCGGTTGGCGAAGCGGAACTTGTCATCGCGGCCGTCGCCTTCGAGATCACCGAGCACGTCGGGCGGCGGATCGTCGTAGTGGGTGAACCCGCTTGCGAAGATCACCTTGTTGAGCCCGGTCACGGCCTCCGAGGGGATCCACGACACAGTGGTGACTGTCTGCTCGATGCGCACGTCTCGTCCTCCCGGTGGTCGATCGCACCGTAGGACGTTGCGGAGCGTGAAGCCCATGTGGGTGTCCGGTGTGATCGGGTAGTGGTAGCACCCGCGCCTCATGCAAGAGGACGCCCTTGTGGCGGATCCGATGTTCCGGTTGGAATTGGCCGCGTGACGGCAGGGGGAACGGCAGCCGACGCGCCGAAGATCACGGTGTTCCTCGCGGACGACTCGCTGCTCGTGCGAGAGGGCGTTCGCGCCCTGCTGGCATCGCAGGCCGACCTCGACGTCGTCGGCGTGGCCGAGGATTTCGACACCCTGGTCAACGGTGCGACCGAGTCCAAGCCACAGGTGGTGGTCACTGACATCCGCATGCCACCGAACTTCCAGAACGAGGGCATCGAAGCGGCCAAGCTCGTGCGGATGCGCAACCCGGGTACGGGTGTCGTCGTGTTGTCGCAGTACGACGAGCCCGAGTACGCGATCTCTCTGTTGTCGGAGGGCGCGGCTGGATACGCCTACCTGTTGAAAGATCGAGTCGGCGACGGCGACCAACTCGTTCGCGCGGTTCGAGAAGTCGCGACCGGCGGCAGCATGCTCGACCCGTCGATCGTGCAGGCGCTCGTTGCGCCCGCACGCAAGGCCGGCGAGCTCGACGCACGTGAAGAGGAGTTGCTGCAGTGGATCGCAGAAGGGCGTCCCGTCAAAGCGATTGCCAACGCATGGCGGACGACGCCCGAAGCGGCCAACGACGCGATCGAAGATCTGTTCTTGAAGCTCGCGAAGGAAGCGAGCGCGGGGCGTGAGGGTGCGCTACGACGGCTCCGGCTGCTGCAGAAGGCGATCGTCGATCGCGAGGAACAGGGCGAGACGCTGAGCCGGCTCCTGCCCGGTGGGCTCGCCGAGAAGCTCCGCAGCGGCGGCCGCGAGATCGGCGAGACCGAGAGCATGGTCGTCACCGTGTTGATGTCGGACGTGCGCGGCTACACCGGCATCGCCGAGCACGTAGATCCGACTGCACTGGCCGCGATGCTCAACACGCACCGGGCCGAGATGAATCGCGCGATTCACTTCGAGGGCGGCACCGTGATGCAGTATGTCGGCGACGCGGTAATGGCAGTCTTCGGCGCGCCGTTCCCGCAGGACGATCACGCCGACCGCGCCCTCGCCGCGGCGTGCGCGATGTTGGCCGGCCAACACACGGTCAACGAGCAGTGGCGGGCCGACGGACTGCCGGAGTTCGGACTCGGCATCGGCCTGTCGACCGGTGAGGTCGCGGCCGCGTTGCTCGGCTCCGACGAACGCGTCGAGTACACACTTGTCGGCGATACCGTGAACCTGGCGCAGCGGCTGCAGGACCTCGCGCGACCGGCCGGGACGATCGTGTTGAGCGAGCCGACGAGCGCATCGCTGTCGACGCGACCCGAGGTCGAACCGCTGGCAGAACAACTCGTGAAAGGACGGGAGACACCGGTGCGCGCGTTCCGGTTGTCGACCACGACGTGATGGAGGTCCGACCCATGGGCGACGTATGTGCGGTGCGCGGCGTACGCAAGACGTTCGAAGCCGAGCTCGCGCCCGTGCGCGCCTTGCGCGGCGTCGATCTCGACGTCGCGGCGGGTGAGTTCGTCGCGATCATGGGACCTTCGGGTTGTGGGAAGTCGACACTGCTGAACCTCGTCGCGGGGCTCGATGTCGCCGACGAAGGTGAGATCACTATCGCGGGCGAGAAGGTCACCGGCCGCAACGAGGACGAGCTCGCACGCATGCGCCGCCGGCACATCGGCATCGTCTTCCAGTTCTTCAACTTGCTCGAAGGCATGACCGTGTTGGAGAACGTCGTGCTGCCGGCCGTGATCGCGGGGACGAAGCGGCGCGCGGCCGAGACGCGTGCGCGCGACATGCTCGATTTGCTCGGTCTGAGCGACAAGGCGCGTCAACTTCCGGGCGTGCTGTCAGGCGGGCAGCGGCAACGTCTCGCGATCGCGCGCGCTCTCGCGAACGAGCCGACGATGTTGCTCGCCGACGAGCCGACGGGCGCGCTCGACACCGCCGGCGGCCACGAGGTGCTCGAATTGTTCAAGCGGTTGCACAACGACGGGCAGACGATCCTGATGGTCACGCACAACGACGAAGTTGCGGCCGCCGGCGACCGCATCGTGCGCATGCGCGACGGCAAGGTCGAGTCTGGCGGCGTGGCTGCGAACGCGCCTGCGTCGGTCTGACGGCGAGCGCCGGCCGCATGAGCGCCGTCCTGATGCGCCTGCGCGCCGACATTCGCGAACGCGTGCTGGGTGTCGTCGGCGTCGCCCTGCTGGTCGGCCTCGCGGGCGCGGTCGTGCTCGCGGCAGCCGCGGGCGCACGGCGAACGAGCTCGACGCCGTCTCGTGTATATCGCGCGAGTCACGCGGCCGATGTGCTCGTGAATCCCGATCACACCCCTGACGCGGAATCGTGGAAGGCGGTCGACGGCCTTCCCGAGGTCGCGGCCTCGGCCCAGCTCGTGGGCGTGTTCGGCGCTCGTCTCGACGGCGACGGTCAGCTCGACGTCGCGTTCGTGTACAACGCTGTCATCGGTGCCAACCCGGACGGGCGGCTGTTCCGTGAGATCTATATCTTCCCGCAGCGTCCGAACGACGTGTTGAGCTACGACCACCTCGCGGGGACGCCGCTGCTGCTCGTTGCCGTGCTCGGTCTTCTCGCGATCGGAAGCACGATCCACTTGCTGGTGACCAGTGTCCGGAGCCGGCGTCGTGATGTCGCGTTGTTGAAGACGATCGGGCTGTCGCGCGGCCAGGCGTTGTCGGCCGTGCTCGTGCAGGCGAGTGCACTCATCCTGCTCGCGCTCGCGGTCGCGGTCGCGGTACCGGTCGGCGCACTCGCAGGTCGGTGGCTCTGGGTCGAGACCGCGCGCTGGCTCGGCATCGCCGACGATCTCCCGCTCCCGCTCCTGCCGCTCGGGGTGATCACGATCGCCGCGCTCGCAGGCGCGGCGACCATCGCCGCCGGGCCCGGTGTGCTCGCCGCACGCGTGCAGATCGCGACCGCGCTGAGGAGCGAATGATGGGGCGCGCGTTGTATCTCGCCCGGGTGCGCTTGCGGCGGCATCGATTCGCGTCGCTCGTTGCAGTGCTGCTGATCGCGATCGTCGGCGGCGCGGTGCTCTCGACACTCGCCGCCGGTCGCAGGACGCAGAGCGCGTTCCAACGCCTCGAGAACGGGACACGCGTCACGAACGGGTTCGTGGGGCTCAGCGAAGACACCAAGCAGGCCGACGCGCAAGCGGCCGAGATCGTGGGGATGCCCGAAGTCGACGGCTGGGCGCGCGTCACGCTGACCGGCGCCCACGTCTTGGGGGGCGGGCCCGACGCGTTCGTCGGTCTCGCGTTTCCTCAGGACGGCCGCGTGCGACACGACGTCGAACGTCCGCGCATAGTGCAAGGTCGCGCGCCTGATCCCGATGCACCCTTCGAGATCGTGCTGGGCGAGGCTCGCGCGCGAAAGCTCGGGTTGCGGGTTGGCGACGAATTGCCGCTGGAGACGTTTACGAAGAAGCAGATCCAAGAAGAGCTCACCGTCGGGAAGAACCCCGGTGCAGGGCAGGGTCCGAGGTTCTCGCTGCGGTTGGTAGGGCTCGAGCGCGGACCGCGCCAGGTCATCACCGATCAGGAGACCGAGAACGATCTCATCCCGGTGACGTCGGCGTTCCTGCGGGCCGTGCGGCCACTCCCCGGCGCCTTCGTGAAGAACGCGCTGATCGTGCGCGTACCGAACGACGATGACATGCGAGCGTTCGTACGGAGACTCACCAGCGCGCCCGATCTGAGCGGTCTGGACGTGCAGACTTCAAACGGGAGCCGGGTTGTCGATGCGACCGATCTGGTCGCGCGTGCGCTCTATGCCTTCGCGTTGATTTCGGCATTGTGCGGCACGGTGGCGCTCGCATTGTTCTTCGCACGACGCGCATCCGCCGATATCGGTGAAGACGACACCCTCGCGGCGATGGGCGTGACGCGCACCGAACGTCGAGCTGCGACCGTCTTGGACCTGCTGCCCGCCATCGTGATCGGCGTCCTCGGCGCGGTCGTGGTGGCGGTCGTCGTTTCCATCTGGATGCCGTTCGGGCTCGCGGGGCGTATCGATCCCGACGCGGGGCTCGACATCGACTGGTTGGTCCTCGTCCCGGGTGCTCTCGTGCTGTGCGTCGGTTGCCTCCTACTGACTGTCGCCGTCGTGTGGCGCATCATCGGCAGGCCTGCGCGCGAGTCGCGGCGTCTCCCGCTCGCCACCCGTGTCGTCGAAGGCGTGCGCGCCCGCCCCGCTCCCGCCGCGGGTGTGCGCATGGCACTCGAGCGCGGCCGCGGTGCGCGTGCTGTTCCGGTCGGACTCGCGCTCGTTGGATCTGTGCTCGTGATTACCGGGATCACCGGTGCCCTCACGTTTGGCGCGAGCCTGCGGCGGGTGCTCGACGAGCCGAGAGCGCGCGGGATGTCATGGGACGTCCAGGCAACCGACCCGGACGGCAAGACGATCCTCGCCGATCCCGATGTCGTCGGCGCGACGCTCGCAGTGGGCCAGACGATCACGATCAACGACGCGACGGTCGAGGCGCGGGGTCTGAAGACACTCCGCGGCGAGCCTCCCGCGATGTTCATCGAGGGACGCGCGCCGAGCGCCATCGACGAAGTCTCGCTCGGACGGAAGACTCGCAAGGCCCTCCACGTCGAAAACGGGGACGTGGTACACGCCGCCGGGCCCGGTGGCGAGTTCGACCTGCGCGTCGTCGGTACCGCCGTGTTCTCCGGCATGTCTGACGACCCCTCGCTCGCCGAAGGCGCCGCGCTCACGTACGACGCACTCGACCGGATCGTGCGGAGCGACGAAGGCGACCTCGGCGAGGCCGGCAACCCGGCGTATGTCGTGACGTTCGCCCGCGGCGTCGACAAGGGCGCTGCGATCGATCGACTGAATGCGGCTCTGAACCCGAAGCGATACGGCGTCGATGTCCCGGCGACGCCGGCAGAACTGCGGCGACTGCGCGACGTGCGAGCACTGCCGTTTGCGCTCGCGCTCTTCGTCGGCCTGCTCGGGGTGATCGCGGTGGGCTACGGGTTCGTGACCGCCGTGCAGCGCCGGCGCACCGACCTCGCCATGCACAAGGCACTCGGAATGACGCGCGGCGGCGTGCGCGTGATCGTGCTCACGCAGGCAACGACAACGGTCTTGGTCGGCATACTGCTCGGACTGCCGCTCGGCTTCTTGGTGGCGCGCTCGATTTGGCGCTTCCAGTCCGACAATCTCGGTGTGGCGTTCGTCGCGGTCGCGCCGGTCCGCCTACTCGTGCTCGTGAGTGTGGGCGCGCTGGTCATCGCCAACCTTTGTTCACTTCTCCCCGGGTCGCGTGCCGTGCGTACGCAGCCCGCATCGATCCTTCGAACGGAGTAGGAAGATGTCCACCACCGTGCATCGCATCGAGGAACGCGACGTGCCGACCGTTCCCGACATCGGCACGCACGCTCGCGTGATCCGGTTCCTCGCGATCGCCGTCGCCCTCGCCGGAGTTGCCGTTGCCGTTGCCGGCGCCGCCGACCACAACCGGCGCATGGTGACCGCGGCGGCCGTGCTCGTCAGTGCCTTCGCCGCCGCGACGGTCGTCGTGGCCTTCGCGCGACCGCGGGAGCTCATGTGGGTGTGGCTCGCGATCGGCACGATGACCGGCGCGCTCGCGTTGGCGAGCGACGCGCTCGTCGGCGTCGTGCCCTTGGTGGCGGCGGCCGCCGTCGTCGCCCTGCCCGACGGCATCGTCGCCGAGACGCGCGCGCCGGGTCGCGCTCGTCCTGATCGCGCTCGTCGGGCATTCCCGTGCGCGATCGTGGTCGGCGCGGCCGACCATCCACCTCGTGGCTTGCTCCTCGTCGAGTCGCCTGCACTCGCAGTCATCGCTGTCATCGCGTTCGCGTTTCGGCTATCGCCGTGTGGCCGCGGTCGAGCGGGCACGGCATGCAGTGGATCGGTTGGGGGGCCGTGGTCGCCGGCGCGTGCTCGCTCATCATCTGGCTGATGAGCGAGCTCGTCGGCTGGCCCGACGCGCTCGGCGTGCCGATCATCATCTCGACGACCGTCGTGCCGCTCGCCGTCGCACTGTCGGCGTTCGATCGCCTTGCGCTGAGGATCGACCGGCTCGCTCGTGCGCACGATCGAGGCCGGTGGACTCGTCGTGCTGATCGGTGTCGTGTACCTCGTCGTCGTGCTCGGGTTCGGCGACACCCCCACCGACGAGACCCGGCGGGTGCTCGGCCTGTCGATTGTCGCGGCCGCGATCGCGGCGTTGCTGTTCGTGCCCGCGCGCAACTGGCTCGAGGAGCTCGCGAACCGTCGCGTCTACGGCGAGCAGCGCGCGCCCGACGAGCCGCTCCAGACGTTCGGCGCGCGCATGTCGCGCGCGATCCCACTCGACGAACTGCTCTTGCAGCTCGCCGAGTCGCTCAAGAAGAGCATGCAGCTCTCGAACGCCGAGGTGTGGACCGGCACCGACGGCGTGTTCGAGCGAGCCGCCGCAGTCCCGTATCGTGAGACGGCCCGCGTGCGACTCAACGAAGAGGAAGCGCAGGTAGTGACCCGTGCCCACGTGTCGGGCAACGCGTGGGTTCAGGTGTGGCTGCCGGGCATCCTCGCCGAGCATCCAGGCCGGACGCTGCGGGTCGCGCCGCTCGTCCTGTCGGGCGAGCTGTTCGGTTTCATCGTCTGCGCGCGCAACACCGACCAGACGCCGTTCAGCAGCAGAGGAGGAACGTGTGCTCACCGACCTCGCCCGCCAGGTCGCGGTCGCGCTGCACAACTCCGCGCTCGACACCGCGTTGCAAGCGTCACTCGACGACCTCCGCATCGCAAACGAGGAACTCCGCGCATCACGCGCCGCGCATCGTCGCGACCGCCGACCAGTCGCGCCGCCAGATCGAACGCAACCTGCACGACGGCGCGCAACAGCACCTCGTCGCGCTGGCAGTGAAGCTCGGCCTCGCGCGGCAGCTGGTCGACGGCGACAAGGAGACACTCTCGACATTGCTCGAGGAGCTCCGCGGCGACGCGCAGACGACGCTCGCCGAGCTGCGCGAGCTCGCGCACGGCATCTACCCCCCGTTGCTCATGGACCGCGGCCTGCGCGAGGCGCTCGTCGCCGCGGCCAACCGCTCGGTGCTGGTCGCGGAAGTCGAAGCCGATGTCGGGCGCTACCCCTCGGACGTCGAGGCGGCGATCTACTTCTGTTGTCTCGAGGCGATGCAGAACGCCGGGAAGCACGCCGGCGAGGGCTCGCACCTCACGATCCACGTCGTCGTGGACGAGCACGAGCTGCGCTTCGATGTCGCCGACAACGGCGCGGGCTTCGACGCGACGAGCGCGGCGGTCAGAGGTCACGGGTTCGTGAACATGGCGGACCGGCTCGGTGCGATCGGCGGCAAGTTGCGCGTCGTGAGCGCACCGGGAGAGGGCACGACGATCGGCGGGACGATCCCGCTCGTCGATCAGCCGGACGACGACGAAGAAGCCCAGCCGTCCCAGAGCTGACGCACGAGCGCAGGACCGAAGTCCTCCTTGTGCACGTACGCCATCGCGCCGCATTCGCGCGCGTCGGCGGGCAGGTCGGCTTCGGAGTAGGTGGAGAGCAGTATCACCGCGGTCTGCGGGTGCGCAGCGCGGATGCGGCCGGTCGCCTCGATGCCGTTCATCCCCGGCAGGTTGATGTCCATCAGCACCAGGTCGGGCGGGTGCTCGTCGACTTGGGCGATCGCGTCCTCGCCGGTCTCGGCCTCGGCGGTCACCTCGAAGCCGGCGGTCATCCCGATCACCGTGCGCGCGACGGCGCGGAACGGCAGCTGGTCGTCGACGATCAGCACGGAGACGGTCTTCGTGGACCCATCCGTGGTGCTCACGTCGTCCATGCTGGCACCCGCGGCGCGCGGCGCCCAGGGTGGTTCCCTTCCGCGCTCAGGGGTGCTCACCCCCCTTCATTTTCACTCGTCGACTCACTGCTACGCCTGCGTCTCCTCGGCCAAGTAGAGCAGCACGGCCTTCACCCGGCGGTGGACGTCCACCTCCTCGGAGAGCCCGAGCTTCGAGAACAGCGAGTTGATGTGCTTTTCGACCGCGCGCTCGGACAGGAAGAGCGCTTGCGCGATGCCGGCATTGTTGCGCCCCTGTGCCATCTGTTCGAGCACCTCGCGTTCACGCGGAGTGAGGCGCCCGAGCGCGGACGCGGTGTGCTTCTGGCGCTGCGCAACCAGCGCTTCGACGACAAGCGGATCGATCACGCTGCCGCCGTTCGCGACGTCTTCGATCGCGCGCACGATCTGCGTCGCGTCCGACACGCGTTCCTTCAGGAGGTACGCGCGACCTTCGGAACCGCGCTCCAGCAGTGCCAGCGCGTACGCAGGATCGGCATACTGCGAGAGCACGACCACACCGGTGTCGGGGTACGCCTCGCGCAGCGCGAGCGCGGCGCGGATGCCTTCGTCGGTGCCGGTCGGCGGCATGCGGATGTCGGTGACGACGACGTCGGGCTTCTCCCGCTCGACGGTGTCCATCAGCTCGTCGTAGCGAGCCGCACGCGCCGCAGACGGTGAGATGCGATTGGTGCTCGAGCAGCGTGACCACGCCTTCGCGGACCAGCAGATTGTCCTCGGCGACGACCACCCGCAGCGACATGCCTATTGGTCGACTCCGCGGCGTCGTCTCCCTCCCATCGGGGCACGACCCTACCGGGCCCGGCGGGCGGTCCGCTACAATCTCCCGGTTCATCGACCTGCCCCCGGCAAGGATCCTTCATGTACGCAGTCATCGAGAGCGGCGGCAAGCAATACCGCGTCGCCGAAGGTGATCGGCTCGAGGTCGAGCTGCTCGCGGGCGAAGCGGTGACCCTGCGGCCAGTGATGCTCGTCGACGGCGATGCCGTGCTCGCGACGCCGGCGCAGCTGAGCGGCGCGACCGTCACCGCTCGCGTTGTCGGCGAGGCGAAGGGCCCGAAGATCAAAGGCTTCACCTACAAGAACAAGTCGAACGAGCGCAAGCATTGGGGCCACCGCCAGCACTACTCGACGATCGAGATCACCGGGATCACGAAAGGCTGAGGCGGACTCTCTCATGTCGAAGAAGAAGGGTGCAGCCTCCTCTCGCAACGGGCGCGACTCGACCTCGCAGCGCCTCGGCGTGAAGCGGTTCAGCGGCCAGACGGTCACCGCGGGCACGATCATCGTGCGCCAGCGCGGCACGCGGTTCCACCCCGGCTACAACGTCGGGCTCGGCAAGGACGACACGCTGTTCGCGACCGCCAACGGCGTCGTGAAGTTCGGGAAGCGCCGCGGCCGCAAGCTCGTCGACATCGTGACCGCCGAGGGCTGAACCTCGGCGCTCGCTCGGTTCTCGCGACATCCGGCGACCGATTCGTCGTGAGAGGTCGCAAGAACCACGCGTTCGATCTCGCGTCCGCGCGTGCGGCGGCCGCCGACGGCCGCATCGCGACCTGGGTGGGTGAGTTCCTCGCGAGTCGCGGGAGCGACAACGCGATCCTCGGTGCCGCGCTCGCGCAGCGCGAGCACTGGTGGGTCGGGCCCGTACGCGTGCCGCTCGACGATCTCGTTCGGCTCGCCGGCCCCGAGGACGAGGCGCTCGTGCCGATCGAAGCCGACGAGTGGGAAGACGACGTCGGCGACATGGAGGAGGCGATCGAGGACGGCTGGGAACCGCCGCCGCTACTCGCCGAGTACCAAGACGGTCGGCTGCTGCTGCAAGACGGTAACCATCGCTACGAAGCGCTGCAGCGTGAAGGCGAACCCGGCGCGTGGGTGTTGGTCTACTTCGACGACCCCGCCCCCCGCGACGCGTGGGCGCAACGGGTGAGGCACTAGCGCGCGGGCTCGAGCCCTTCGGGGAGTGCGTCGGCGTGAACGACGGTGAGTGTCTTCGTCGTGCGGGTGATCGTCATGTAGAGCAATCGCAACCCGGGCCGGTCGGCGGTGACGAGCGCCGACGGCTCGACGACCACCACGTGGTCGAACTCCAAGCCCTTCGCATTCGTCGGATCGAGCACGGTGATCGGTGCGTCCAGCGCATCGGCAGTCCCCGAGGTCGCGCCGAGGTCGGAGAGCCCCGTGACGATCGGCGCGTGCATCGCGGCGGGCGCGATCACGGCGACCGTGCCGCCTTGGGCGAAGGCACCGCGTGCCTGTCGCGCCGCGACTGTGACGAGGTCACCGTTCGCGGCGGACACGAATCGCGGTTCGTCGCCGGTGCTGCGGACCGAGACCGACGGCTCGACGGTGGGGGCCGCGACTGCGAGCAGACGCGAGGCAACGTCCATCACCTCGGCCGGCGTGCGGTAGTTGATGGTGAGCGTGACGAACCTGGGCGTCGTGTGCGCCGGAAGGTGCGAGAGCACGACGTCCCACGATGCCACCGCGCCGGGTTTGCTCGCCTGCCCGGGGTCGCCGACGAGCGTCATCGACCCTGATGGGCAGCGCCGAGCGAGCATGCGCCACTGCATCGCGGTGAGATCCTGCGCCTCGTCGACGAGCACATGACCGAACGTGCGCGGCTCGCCGATCGTCTCCTGCCCGTTCGACGACGGTGCCTCGCCGAACCGTTGGGCGAGGGTCTCGGCGTCGGTGTATCCCTGCAGACCGAGGTTCTCCATCACGCGCACCGCGGTCTCGATCGCTTCGTCGCCGTTGCGCCGGCGCCGGCGTTGCGGGCGCGCCAACTCGACGGCACCGAGCAGCGTGTCGGCTTCATCGACGAGCGCGACGTCGCTTTCCGTCCACGCGACGGTCGCAACATCGTGCACGCGAGGCCGGTGCAGGAGCTCCTGTTCTTCCTCGCGCAACACGCCGTCGGAAGCCGATCGCACCAGTGCGCGGAAGCCGAACAGGTCGTTGACGAGCTCGGCTCCCGACAGCACCGGCCACATGCGGTCCAGCGCCTCCTTCACGTCGGGCCGGGCGCGAAGGCGCGCCGCGGAGCTCGGGCTCCCACTCCGGCGGTGGGGCCTCGCCGCGTGCAAGCGCGCTCGCGACCGTGATGTCGAGCGCGTTGTCGCGGTCGAACATGCTCGTGACGTTGCTCGCGTTGGCGAGCCGGCGCGCCCCGCTCGTCGCGGCGTTCGCGGAACGCACGGATCGCGGCCGTCTTGTAACGTGCGACCAACAGGTCGAGGATCCGCCGCGCCACGTACGCGCGCTTCTCGTTGTGCGGACCGCGGCGACGGCGCGCGCCGTCGATCGCACGTGCGGTGTCGCCGCGTGACAGCCGCAGCCGCAGACCGTCGGTGAGCACGACGAGGTCGCCGGGCAATGGCCGCTCCCGATCGGCCGCGGCACGGCTGATGACCGACGCCATGCGCGGCGTCGCCCTTCAACGCCGCGACCGCGCGCGCCTCGGAGGTCACCGTGCGCAAGCGCGGCTTCAAGCCGGAGATCGTCGACAGCTGCACGTCCTGTTCGCCGAGCGACGGCAGCACGTGCTCGATGTACCGGAGGAACACCGGGCTCGGCCCGATCAACAGCACACCCTGTGCCGCAAGCCGGCGGCGATGCGTGTAGAGGAGGTACGCGGCGCGGTGCAGCGCCACCGCCGTCTTGCCCGTCCCGGGGCCGCCCGCGACAACCAAGAGCCCGCGCTCGTCGGCACGGATTGCTTCGTCCTGTTCGGCTTGGATCGTCGCGACGATGTCGCTCATCCGGCCGGTGCGGTTGCGCTCCAGCGCGGCGAGCAACGCGCCCTCACCGGCGACGTGCAGGCCCTCGTGCTCGGCTGCGACCTGGTCGAACACCTCGTCGTCGACGCCGACGACCTCGCGGCCCTTGCGCGTGATGAGGTGGCGGCGGCGAACGACGCCCATCGGCGCGATCGCGGTGGCCCGGTAGAACGGCTCCGCGACCGGCGCCGCGCCAGTCGATGACGAGCGGCGTGTGATGTGCGTCCTCGACTGCGAGGCGACCGACATACCAGCGGGCGCCGTCGTCGGCGGCGGCGCGTTCCATGTCGAGGCGCCCGAAGATCAACGGCGCCTCGCCGATGTCGAGGTCGGCCAGCCGGCGCTGGGTGACATCCCACGCGATGTCGCGCTCCAGTCGCGCCTGGTGGGTTCCGCCGGCCCTGACGTCCGCGTAGGCAGCTCGGACCGCCTCGGCTGCCGCCCGCATCGCCTCGAGCCGCGCGTACGCCCTGGTCACGTACGCCTGCTCCTCGCCGACCTCGGCGTCGCTCGTGGGGCGCTCCGGCATCCGATCCTGCACACCGCTCCCCGTGCTCGCGGACGAAATTGGGGATGGGTCAGTCTAGTCGGCGCGCGGTGGCGTCCGGCCGGGCGGTCGTCCGGCGTCGCGGGAGCGGCCCCGCAAGCGCCGTCCGACAGCCACCAACCCTGCGAGCAGGGCCGCGCCCGTCGCCGCACCGAAGGCGTGGCGCACCGGGCCGGGCCTGTCGTCGCGCCGACGATCCGCGGGACCGTGTGGCGCGGGCGGCGTGCGGTCGGGCGCCGACGCGTCGGGATGCCGGCGGGCGTCGGCCGCCAACAGGTCGTGACACCACTTCCACGTGATCGCCGCGATGACGAACGGGAGCGTGAGAGCGAGGACCTGCAACGTCGTGTTGACGTCGGTGACCGGCGTGCGCGTCAGCTCGGCGACGACGTCCTGGCCGCCCGCGAGCAACAACACGAGGAGGAACGTGATCGCGCCGATCCCGATCGCGGTGCGCACCGGCCGGTTGCGCGGCCGATCGAGCAGATGGTGGGCGCGCCGGTCGTGCGTGACGCGCGCTTCGAGGAACGGCCACGTGTACAGCAACACGAAGAACGCGCCCGGCAACACGACGCCGGGCCAGAAGGTCTCGGGCATCCGAGAAGCGCCCGACGTGGAGGTACCACGGTGGCGCCAGCCGCAGGGCCCCCTCGAGCCACCCGACGTAGTAGTCGGGTTGCGCCGCCGTCGACACGGCCGCGGGTTCGTACGGGCCGTACTGCCACACGGGGTTGATCTGCGCGAGCCCGCCGAGCAACGCGCAGACGCCGGCGACGAACGCACCCATGCCGATGCTCTTCGCCGCGTAGGTGGGCCACAGCGGCGAACCGACCACGTTGCGTTCGGTGCGCTCGGTGCCGTCGGGCTCGCGTCCGGGGAACTGCGTGTGCTTCTGGCGCCAGATGATCGCGAGGTGTGCGCCGAGCAGAGCGAAGATCAGCAGCGGCACGATATAGACGTGCGCGACGAACAACCGGCCGAGTGTCGCATGCGACGGGTACTCGCCGCCGAACGCCAAGAACGCCAGCCACGTGCCGACGAGCGGGATCGACAACACGATCGAGTACGCGATTCGCAGGCCGGTGCCCGACAGGAGGTCGTCGGGCAACGAGTAGCCGGTGAAGCCGTTCGCCATGGCGAGCAACAACAGCGTGCAGCCGATGAACCAGTTGAGCTCGCGCGGCTTGCGGAACGCGCCTGTGAAGAAGATGCGGCAGAGGTGCGCGACGATCGCGCCGACGAACAACAGCGCGGCCCAGTGGTGCATCTGGCGCATCGTGAGGCCGAGCCGGACGTCGAAGCTGAGACCGACGACCGAGCGGTACGCGGCCGACATCGGCACGCCGTCGAGAGCGTGGTACGAGCCGTTGTAGACGACGCTGCTCCGAGCTGGCGTCGAAGAACAGCGCGATGAACGTGCCGGTGACGACGAGCACCACGAAGCAGTACATCGCGATCTCGCCGAGCAGGAACGACCAGTGATCCGGGAACGCCTTGTCGAGCGTCTTCCGCGTGAAGTGGGCGACACCGAGTCGCTCGTCGACCCAGCGGGGGAGGCTCGCGCGCCGCGGTTTCGGCCCGGTGCTCATCGGCACGGGCTCAGGAAGACGACGTACGAGCCTTCCCAGATGATGACGAGCAGGTTGACCGCCGCGATCGTGGCCGCGAACACCCCGAGAAAGTGCACCGACCCGTGGCCCGGTCCGTTCGGACCGCGGCGGAACAGCGTGACGCCGATCCAGATGCACGCGACGCATACGAGTGATGTGACGAGCGTGATGCCGTGGATCGCCCAGAGCACGTTGCGGTGATCGCACGCGAGGTGCACGAGTGCCGAGCTCGCGGTGAGGTGCACCATCCACGCGCGCGATCGGCACGGTGACGGCGGCCCAGCCGAGCGCAGATGTGTCCGCGCGGTCGGCGGGCGCGGGATCGTTCGGCGACCGTTGTCATCGGAAATGCGGGGCGAGGTAGAGGCACGAGAACACGGCGATCCACACCGCGTCGACGAAGTGCCAGTACAGCGAGAAGACCTCCACGGTGACGTCGTCGCTCCGGCCAGCCGGCCGGCCGTAGCCCTTCGCCTGCACGACGAGGTTCATCAACGAGCCCGAGCAGCACGTGCAGGCCGTGCAGTCCGGTGTCGCGATAGAAGAGCGACGCGTACGCGTTGTCGCGCCAGCCGAATGTCAGATCCCGGTATTCGAGCGCCTGGTTGACGAGGAACGCCGCGCCCATGACGAACGAGATCGAACAAGGCGACGCGCACGGTCGAAATCCGGCCGCGGCGGTTGGCGTGCTCGGCGAAGAAGATCGGGATGCTGCTGCCGAGCAGCACCGCGGTGAAGATCGAGATACGCGCGAGCTCGGGCGCCTCGATGCCGCCCTGCGGCCACTCGGGCGAGCTCGCCCAGATGAAGAAGTACGAGGCGAGCAGCCCGACGAACAGCATCGCCTCGGTCATGATCATGCACAGCACGCCCCACCAGCCGACGGAGCGACCGCGCGCGGGCCGCGCAGCGACGCGGCGCCGGCGCGGCGACGACGGTCACGGCGACACCTCGACCTCGGTCCGCGGCTCGTGTGCACGCGGTTGCGTTGGCGATCCCCGGTGCGCCACGTCCACCGCAACACCGCCAGCGCCGCGACGAACAGCCCGACGATCGCGACGAGCTGCGCCTGCACGAGCATCGCCGACGAAGATCAGCGCGAGCCCGAGCGCGACCCAGAACGGCAGCGCCGTCTCGGGCGGCACGTACAGCACGTCCTCGGGCTCGGCGTGCAGACCGCCGGTGATCGGGATCGCGCGGTCGATCGCCCCTTCGGGGCCGTACGGGCCGTCGTACGCGAACGTCATCGGGTCCTGGTCCCACAGCGGGTGTCGGCTCTCGACGACCGGTACCGCGGCGAAGTTCCACTCGGGCGCGGGGGAGTCGGTCGCCCACTCGAGCGTGTCGGCGTCCCACGGGTTCGGGCCGGCGTCGCGCGGGTGCTTGCGCGAGACCCACACGTTCAAGAACGTGACGCCCACGCCGAGCGCGAACATGAAACCGCCGATCGACGACACGAGGTTCAACCAGTCCCAACCGAGCCCCGACGGATACGTGTATATGCGGCGGGGCATGCCGAGCAGCCCGAGGATGTGCATCGGGAAGAACGCCACGTTGAACCCGACGAACATCACCCAGAAGCTCACGTGGCCGAGCCGCTCCGACAACAGACGGCCGGTGACCTTGGGGTACCAGTAGTAGATCGCGGCGAAGATCGGGAACACGACCGCGCCGTTCAGCACGTAGTGGAAGTGGGCGACGATGAAGTAGCTGTCGGTCGCCTGCCAGTCCCACGGCAGCACCGCCACCATCACACCCGTGATGCCGCCGAGCAGGAACAACAACAAGAAGCCGAGCGCGAACAGCATCGGTGTGCGGAACTCGACCCGGCCGTGCCACATCGTCGCGATCCAACAGAAGAACTGCACGCCGCTGGGCAGCACGATCACCAGCGATGCAGCCGAGAAGAACGACATCGCGAGCACGGGTACGCCGGTCGCGAACATGTGGTGCACCCACACGCCGAAGCTGATGAAGCCGATCGCGACGAGTGAAGCGACGATCCACGTGTAGCCGGCGATCTTCCGGCGCGCGAACACCGGGATGATGCTGCTGATCATGCCGGTCGCCGGCAGGAACAGGATGTACACCTCGGGGTGGCCCCAGAACCAGAACAAGTGCTGGTAGAGCAGCGCGCTGCCGCCGCGGGTCGGGTCGAAGAACGCGGTATGGAACAGGCGGTCGAACTCGAGCAAACCGGCGGCGAGCGAAACCGCCGGCACGGCGAACAACACCATGAACGAGAACACGACGAACGACCACACGAAGAGCGGCAGGCGCGAGAGCGAGAGGCCGGGCGCGCGGCACTTGAACGTCGTGACGACAAAGTTCACCGCGCCGACGGTCGTCGAGATGCCGACGAACACCACGCCGATCGCCCAGAAGTCCATGCCGCGCCCGGGCGAGTACAGGGCATCGGTGAGCGGCGCGTACGCGAACCATCCGCCGTTGGGCGCCGTCCCGAACGCGAATCCCGCGTACATCAGCACGCCACCGAAGAAGAAGATCCAGTAGCTGAACGCGTTGAGTCGTGGAAACGCCATGTCACGCGCGCCGAGTTGCAGCGGCAAGAAATAGTTGCCGAATCCCGCCAGCACCGGCGTGTTGAACAAGAAGATCATCGTCGTGCCGTGCATCGTGAACAGCTGGTTGTACGTATCCGGCGAGAGCACGTGCTCGTCGGGCGTCGCCAGCTGCACCCGCATGACGAGCGCCATGAGGCCCGAGATCACGAAGAAGATGAACGCGGTGACGATGTAGCGCGCACCGATGCGCTTGTGGTCGACCGTGCCGAGGAAACCGGGGATGCCGGGATCGTCCTCCCATTGCTCGCGCAGCTCGTGCTCGTCGGCAGGCGGCGGACCGGGACGAGACGCGACGGTGGTCACTTCAATCCTTCGAGGTACTCGGTGATCGCGGCGATGTCGTCGGAAGAGATCGTCGCGGGCGGCATCAACACCTCAGGTTTGTCGTGTCCGGGATCGGCGATCCAGTGCCGCATGTTCTCCGGCGTGTTCTCGACTGTTTCGGCACCGAGCCGCGCCGCGACCCGATGTCGGTGAGATCGGGTCCGGTCGTGCCTTGGGCGGGAGTGCCGCGCACCGTGTGGCACCCGGCGCACGCCGACGAGGTGAACGCGAGCTGACCGCGCGCGGCGAGCTCGGTGTTCGGGATCGGCGTGATGTGTTGTTCGTGGAGGAGCCACGTGTCGAAGTCGGCGGGTGACTCCGCGATGACGCGGAAGTTCATGTTCGCGTGCTGCAAGCCGCAGAACTCCGCGCACTCACCCCGGAACACTCCCGTGTTGTGCACGGTGAGGCGCAGCGTGTTGTGCTGGCCGGGGATCATGTCGAGCTTTCCCGCGAGCTGGGGGACCCAGAAGCTGTGTATGACGTTGTCGGAGTCGACTTGGATCTCGAGCGGCCGACCGACGGGCACATGGACCTCGTTCGCCGTCACCACGCCCGTTCCCGGATACTCGACGGCCCACCACCACTGCTTGCCGATCACCTGCACGCGCAGCGGTTTCGTCGACGGCGCGCGCAGCGCAGCGCCGGTGTGCACGGTCAGGAACGCAACGAACATCAAGATCGCGGTCGGCACGATGACGCCACCGATCCAGATGAAGTACTGGTCGTGACGCGTCGGTCCTTCGACGACCGCGCGGCGCCGGCCGCGCAACGACGAGAACACGATGAAGCCACCGACCACGAGATACACGAACGCCGCGATCCCGAGCATGATCCACCACACGTTCTTCAGGTGGTCGGCCTCCGAACCGCGCGGGTCGAGGATCGACGGCGGCGAGTCGACGAGGAATCTCACGCGCCCGCGCTCTTGTCGGGACGATCCCAGTAGCCGGGACCGATCGGATCGGAGAAGTCGCCCGTCGCGACGAGCGTGCCGTCGCCCGCGATCTCGAGCGGAAGTTGGGGCTGTGGGCGCGCGGCCGGCCCCGACGTCGGGTGCGCGCCGTCGAGCACGTTGAACGCCGACTGGTGGCACGGGCACAGCAGCTGGTGCAGCTGTGCCTGATAGAGGCCGACCGGGCAGCCCGCGTGCGTGCACACCTTCGAGTACGCGACGAGGCCGTCGGGTGCCCACGACTCACGTCCCGTAGGCAGGCGGAGCAGCTCGGGTTCGACGCGCATCAGCACTGCTTGCCCGTCGGCCGAGCCGACCGCGCCCTCGGGGAACACCGTGACGAGCCCGCCGAGCGGGATCTCGCTCGCGCGCACCGGCGTGCCCGCCTCGTTGACGACGCGCAAACCCCTGCGCCACGGTGTACGCGCGAGCGCGTTCCCCGGCGCCGGTCCGAGCGAGCGCAACGGCCACACCGCGACGCCGACGAACGCCACGACCGCCGCGCCGGCCGTCCCGAGGAGGAAGCGACGGCGCGTGAGCACGTCGATTCGTTCGAACGACTCCTCGACCTCCTCGGCCTCGTCGAGGTCGGCGCCGAACCGCTCGCGCTCGTTGATCGCGGGCCCGGGCGGCAACAAGAAGTTGCCGATCAACACGAACGCCGCGCCGAAGGCGAGCATCGCGACACCGAGCAGCGCGCCCTCCCACTGTGTGTTCGGCGCCTGCACGTACACGACGAGCAGTACGGTCGCGGTCGCGGCCGACACGAGGAACGATGCCGCCGCGAGACGCTCGGCGCGCTTCACGACGCGTGTCCCTCGGGGTGCTCCCGCGTTCCGATGAGGCGCGCGAGCACGAGCAAGAGGCCGAGGCCGACGATCACCGCCAGCGCGCCTTCCGGGAGCGGTCCGAGATGCCACAACGCGAATCCGCCCCGGTCGTCGCGCTCCTTTCTCAGCCTGCTCGTGAACGCAGCGACGTTGTCGAGACCCGTCGCGTTGATCGCGGCCTCGCCGAAGGCCGGCATGTTGCCGGGCCCGACGCGCATCGCCTCCGCGACCTGCGCAGGCGTCGCCCGGAGCGCCGAGGGCGATTCGCGATCGAGGAGTGCGCCGCCCCGGCCCGACCACGCGTGACAGGCCGCGCAGTTGAGCCGGTAGAGCACTCCGCCCTTCGCGACGTCGGCATTCGGCAAATCGAGCGGGGGAAGGTCGGGGCCGCCGAAGCCCGGCAGCGCAGCGATGTATTCGACGAGCGCGTGAATCGTGTCCGCGTCGTACCTCGGTGCGTGGCGCTCGACGTTGTCGGTTGGCGCGGCGATCGGCATGCGCCCGGTCGAGAGATAGAAGTCGACCCCGGCGCGTCCGGAGGTGAGCAGCGACGGCCCACGCTCGCTTCCCGCGCCGCCCGCGCCGTGACACGTCGCGCAGTCGCCCAGGAAGATCGTGCGTACGTCGGGTTGCGCATTCGCTCGGCCCGGATGCCACAGCACCGCGACCCCGAGAGCAGCGGCGATCGGCAGCACGAACAGCATGCGCGAAACCGGCCCCCGCACGCTCCGCTACCTGCGTCCCGCTCCGGCAAGCGTGTTGCGCTCGTCGGACTGAACGACCGCGGCGACGATCCAGGCCGCGGCGACGACGTACGCGATGCCGGCCGGTCCCCACATGAGCGCGCCCGCGGTCTGCTGGTCGGCGAGCGGACTCAGCGTTCCCTGCGTGCTCGCGTACGTCGCGTACCACGTCTCCGGGGCGAGCGTCATGAGCGCACCGAGCAACATCATCGGCGCGGCGGACGCCAGGCACGTCGTGAACCGCACACCAATCGACGCCGGCGACGCGAGGATCACCCACCAGGTCGCGATCGCGGTGACGAGCAAGGAACCGTGCTCCAACACGTGCAGCGGCAGCACGCGTTCTGCCCCGTCGAACGCGATCGGCAGGTGCCAAACGATGAGCGCAACCGTTTGCGCCGCGACGGCGAAGGCGGCAAACGCGGCGCCGCGTGCCCACTTCGGAACGCGCTCCGGGCGCGGCGACCACGCGAGCACCGCGAGCGGAGCAACGACGACCATCAGCAGCAAGTGCTGTGTCATGTGCGCGCTCAAGACGTTGCCGGTCCACGGCTCGAGGCCCGCGATCGCGAGCGCGAAGAACACTACGGCAGCCGCGCCCGCGACCCGGTGGCGTCGCACGGCGTAGTGCTTACCCCATCGCCAGGCGGACTCACCAACACGAGGTCGGTAGGCTCCGCCTCATGACTGCGCAGGTCAAGACGCCGTTCACGGGCGACACGCGTGCGGATGCGTTGCTCACCGAGAACCCACTCGCGTTGATGCTCGGGATGCTGCTCGACCAGCAAGTGCCGATGGAGTGGGCGTTCGGTGCGCCCGCGATTCTCGAGGACCGCCTCGGCGGCTCGCTCGACGCGCGCACGATCGCACAAATGGCGCCCGGCGCGGTCGAAGACGTCTTCCGCACCAAGCCCGCGCTGCATCGCTATCCCGGCTCGATGGCGAAGCGGACGCATGCGCTGTGTGCATTCCTTGTCGAGCACTACGACGGTCGCGCCGAGAACGTGTGGAACGAAGCGGCGAGTGGCGAGGAGCTCCTCGCACGTGTGCGCGCGCTGCCGGGCTACGGCAACGACAAGGCGCGCATCTTCGTCGGTCTGCTCGGCAAGCGGCTCGGGGTCCGGCCGCCGCGTTGGGAGCAGGTTGCCGCCGACTGGCCGTCGATCGCCGACGTCGACACGCACGAACGCGTCATCGAGATTCGCGAGCAGAAGCGCTCGATGAAAGCCGCCCGGCGCGCAGCCCAGCCGGACGAGACTTCGAAGCCGTCCGCGAAGAAGACGAACGCCCCGAAGAAGAAGGCGACCCTTACGAAGTAGACCGCAGGCCGATCGCGCTCTTCGACGTCGCGCCGCCGGCGCTCGCGGTGATCTCGTAGGTGTGGGTCTTGCCGTCGCACTCGAGCGGGAACAGCGCTCGCTGCGCGCCGTTCGCGTAGCGCGCGACCACCGGCCCGCCGTCGATGCGGAGCTCGACGGTGGTTGCACCCGTTACGGTCCACCGCAACTCGACCTGTGTCCGCTGGGCGTTGCACTGGACCGGCGACGACGGACCGGTCGGCCCGATGAGGCTCACCGACGAGCTGTTGCCATTGGATGGCTGCGTCGTCGGGCCGGTGCTCGGAACCGTCGAGCTCGGGTTCGTCGTCGACGACGTGTCGGGGAGGGTCGTCGTCGACGGGGCGATCGTCGTCGGCGCCGGCGCATCCTTCTTCTTGTCGTCACTGCAGGCTGCGAGCGTCGCCACGCTCGCGAGCATCACAACCAGTACCGCACGACCGCGCATGGCGAGATCGTACGTTTCTTCGCGGGTGTGGCACGCGCGGGTCCATAAGCTGGCTCGGGTGGGAGCGCGGACCGGAGGCGTTGCGCGCCGAAGGCCGTTCGCCGAAGGGAGCGGGTGGGAAGAGCGATGTCCGGCTTCGTCGACGTGGCGCAATGCAACGTGAAGGGCGGAGACGGCGGCGCGGGCGCGGTGTCGTTCCGTCGGGAGGCACACGTACCGCGCGGTGGCCCCGACGGTGGCGACGGCGGCAAGGGTGGCGACGTCTGGTTCCAGGCCGACCGCAATGTCGCGTCGCTGCTCGCGTTCCGCGACCACCCGCATCGCAGGGCCTCCTCGGGCACGCACGGCTCGGGCAAGAAGCTGCACGGCAAGAGCGGCGCCGACTTGGTGGTCACTGTGCCCGAGGGAACGACGGTGCACGGCCGCGCAGGCGAGCTGCTCGCCGACCTCGTGCGGCACGGCGATCGCTGGCTCGCCGCGCACGGCGGAAAGGGCGGGCGCGGCAACGCGCGGTTCCTCTCGAACGCGCGACGCGCTCCGAGCTTCGCCGAGCAAGGCGAGTACGGCGAGGAGCGATGGGTCCGGCTCGAGCTCCGATTGCTGGCCGACGCCGCACTCGTCGGGTTCCCGAACGCCGGCAAGTCCACGCTGATCTCGGCGGTCAGCGCCGCGAAGCCGAAGATCGCCGACTATCCGTTCACCACGCTCGAGCCGCACCTCGGCGTCGTGCGCTGGCACGAGCACGAGTTCGTGCTCGCCGACATCCCGGGCTTGATCGAGGGCGCCGCGGAGGGAAGAGGGCTCGGACATCAGTTCCTGCGGCACGTCGAACGGGCACGCGCGCTGGCGATCCTCGTCGACCTCGCACCGGTCGGCGGCGAGCCGCCGGCCGAACAAGAGCGTGTGCTGCTCGACGAGCTGCGGCGCTACCGGCCCGAGCTCGTCGAGCGGGCGCGAGTGATCGTCGGCAGCAAGGCCGACGTCGCGAGTGAGGATGTCGAATTCGACGGCTTGCGGATCTCCGCGGTCACCCGCGCCGGGCTCGACGAGTTCCTCGGCGCGCTCGCGTCGATCGTCGAACAAGCGCGTGCGGCGGAGGAGGAGCACGAGCCGTACGTCGTGCTCCGGCCCGACGCCCAGGGCTTCTCGGTCGTGCGCGAGGGCGCGCACGAATGGCGGGTGCGGGGCCGGCCCGCGGAGCGCGCGGTGGCACTCGCCGACCTGACGAATCCCGAAGCGATGTCGTACGTGCAGCAGAAGCTCGCCCGCATGGGTGTCGAGCGTGCGCTGGCGCGCGCCGGTGTCGCCGACGGCGACGTCGTGCGGATCGGCGCGCTCGAGCTCACGTACGAGGACTCTCTCGCGTGAGGTCGTCCGCGTGACCGAGCGTCGTGAGGCGGTCGGGGAACGGCCGCGAGGCCCGGTGCGCCGCACCGAGAGCGGGAAAAGGTGAGCGCGCTCGCGGTGGTGAAGGTCGGCACGTCGTCGATCACGCGCGCGTCCGGAGTGCTCGACGACGGCGCGCTCGTCAAGCTCGCGGCCGACCTCGCGCAGGCGCGGCGGGACGGACACCGGCTCGTGCTGGTGCTGTCGGGCGCGATCGCGGCAGGGATGCCCGTGCTCGGTGTCGCGGCCCGGCCCGCTGACATCGGCACGCTGCAGGCGATCGCCGCCGTCGGCCAGCCGCGGCTGCAGGAACGCGTGAACGGGCTGTTCGGGGTGCACGGCATCGTCGCCGGCCAGGTGCTGCTCACGCCGTACGACTTCGTGCACCGGTCGCAATATCTCCACGCCCGCGAGACGCTGCAGCGGTTGCTCGAGCTCGGTGTGCTCCCGGTCGTCAACGAGAACGACACTGTGGCCGACGACGAGATCCGCTACGGCGACAACGACCGGCTCGCCGCGCTCGTGTCGCACCTGCTCGGCGCCGATGTGCTGGTGATGCTCACCGACACGTCGGGAGTGTTCACTGCCGACCCGCGCCGTCACGCCGACGCGTCGCTGATAGAGGAGATCGTCGAGGTCGACGACGCGCTCGAGCGCGTCGCAGGAGGTGCCGGGACCGCACGCGGTAGCGGCGGCATGGCGAGCAAGCTTGCGGCCGCGAAGATCGCCGCGTGGTCGGGCGTGCGCGCGGTGATCGCTTCGGCCGCGCTCCCGAACGTCGTCGCCGACGCGCTCGCAGGCCGTCCGGTCGGCACCTCCTTTGCGCCGCGCGGCCCGCGGCTCGGCGCGCGCAAGCTGTGGATCGCCTTCGCGCAAGGAGCCGCGGGCCGGGTGATCGTCGACGGCGGTGCACGCCGCGCGCTCGTCGACGGCGGCAAGTCGTTGCTCGCCGCGGGCGTGCGCGACGTCGACGGCGCGTTCGAGGTCGATGCCGCGGTCGAGATCGCCGACGACACCGGCCGCGTGTTCGCGAAGGGTTTGTCGCGCTACAGCGCGGCGCAGCTGCGCGGCGTCGCCGGCCGCCGCACCTCGGATCTCCCCGATGGTCTCCCCGATGAAGTCGTCCATCGAGACGACCTCGTGGTACTGCCGTAACTCCTTGTCGCGGGCGCTCGCCGCTCCGGCGAGTGCGCTTCGCTCCTCCGTCGGTGCGCGCACCGCTTCGTGCGAACGCTTCGCGCCCGCGAAAACGGCTCGACTTGACCGAGCGGTCAAGGACTACCCTGGGCCGCTGTGACCAGCAAGGCGCAGACCGCGGGCGCGGGAGCCGCACCCCGCCGCTCGTGCGACGGAGCGCCGCACGGCGTCGCCGCATGAAGCGCGTCGAGGAGCTGGGGCGACGGGCGAAGGCGGCGAGCCGGTTGCTCGCGACCGCGCCGACCGCGGGGAAGGACGCGGCGCTGCTGACCGCCGCCGACCTGTTGGTCGAGCGGGCGGCTGAGATCCAAGCCGCGAACGACGCCGACCTCGACGCCGCGCGCACCGCCGGCATGGCGCCCGGGCCGCTCGACCGCTTGCGGCTCACCGACGCGCGTCTCGGCGGCATGGCGAACGGACTCCGCAAGGTCGCCGCGCTCGCGGATCCGATCGGCGACGTGCTCGACGGCTGGACACGGCCGAGCGGGATCGCGATCGTGCGAGTGCGTGTGCCGCTCGGCGTCGTGGCGATCATCTACGAGAACCGCCCGAACGTCACCAGCGACGCCGCCGGCCTGTGCATCAAATCGGGAAATGCCGCGTTGTTGCGCGGCTCGTCTACCGCGCTGCGTTCGAACATCACGATCACGCAGGTGTTGCGCGACGCGCTCGCGAAGCACGCGCTCCCGGAGGACGCGGTGCTGCTCGTCGAGGACACGGCGTACGAGACGGCGACCGAGGTCATGCAGCTCAGCGGGTACGTCGACTGCCTGATTCCGCGTGGGGGCCAGGCACTGATCAAGAGTGTGATCGACAACGCCAAGGTGCCGGTGATCGTCGACGGCGACGGCAACTGCCACGTGTATGTCGACGCGTCCGCCGATCTCGACCAAGCTGTCGCCATCGTCGTCAACGCGAAGACGCAACGGCCGAGCGTGTGCAACGCCGCGGAGTCGCTCGTCGTGCACACCGACGTCGCGGGCACGTTCGTGCCGCGTATCGCCGATGTGCTGCACGGACGGGGTGTCGAGCTCGTCGGCGACTCCGCCGCGCAGGGAATGTCGTCGCACATCGGCGCCGCGACCGACGACGATTTCGGCCGTGAATTCCTCAAGCTCAAGCTCTCGATCGCAGTGGCAGCCGACCTCGACGCCGCGATCGCGCACATCACGCGTTATGGCAGCGGCCACACCGAAGCGATTCTGACGCGCGACCTGCACGCGGCGCGCCGGTTCGCGGCCGAGATCGACGCCGCGGCCGTCGTCGTGAACGCGAGCACGCGCTTCACCGACGGCGAGGAATTCGGGTTCGGGGCGGAGATCGGCATCTCCACCCAGAAGCTGCACGCGCGGGGCCCGATGGGCCTGCGCGAGCTGACCACGTACAAGTACATCGTCTGGGGTGAAGGGCAGGTACGAACCTGATGGCGCAGCAGTTCGAATCCGTCGAGAGCGCGACCAAGCTCCTGCGCGACGTCGACTACCTCGCCGATACCAACATCTCCGGTGTCGTGTTCCTCGCCGAACGCCTCGGCAAGCCCGTGCTCGTCGAAGGCCCGGCCGGTGTCGGCAAGACCGAGCTCGCCAAGGCCGTCGCCGCAGCCACCGCCGCCCGCCTCATCCGCCTGCAGTGCTACGAGGGCCTCGACGAGAGCAAGGCCATCTACGAGTGGAACTACAAGAAGCAGCTGCTGCGCATCCAGGCCGACCGCGAGCACGAGCGCGATTGGGAGACCGTCGAAGCCGACATCTTTTCCGAGCCGTTCCTGCTGACACGCCCGCTGCTCGAAGCGATCCGCGCCGAGGATCCGGTCGTGCTGCTGATCGACGAGGTCGACCGCGTCGAGATCGAGACCGAAGCACTCCTGCTCGAGGTGCTCTCCGACTTCCAGGTGTCGGTCCCCGAGCTCGGCACTATCGAGGGCAAGCAGGTGCCGATGGTGTTCCTCACGTCGAACAACACGCGTGAGCTCTCCGAGGCGTTGAAGCGCCGCTGCCTGTTCCTGCACATCGACTATCCCGACACCGATCGCGAGAAGGAGATCGTGCGGGTGCGGGTACCCGAGATCGACGGCGCGCTCGCGGAACAAGTCGCGAAGGTCGTCAACTCGATCCGCAACATCGACCTGAAGAAGTCACCCTCGATCTCGGAGACGATCGACTGGGCGCGCACGCTCGCGTACCTCGGCCGCAACGAGATCACGCCGGAAGTCCTCGGCGACACGCTGCACGTGTTGCTCAAGTACCAGAGCGACATCGCCAAGGCGCGCAAGGAGCTCGGCGTCGACGCCCCCGCTGTCGGCGCGAAGAAGTAGTGCGCGGCCTTGCAGTGGCAGAAGGCCGACTACGCCATGCAGAAGCGCGGAACGCGGTGGGAGCGACCTGCGATGACGGCCGCGAAGCACCGGATCGCCGAAGCGCTCGACGAGCCCGGAAGCGCTGACATGACCAGCGTGTTGCCCGCCGAACCGCACATGCTCGACGTGCTCCAGGGTTTCGTCCACGAGCTGCGCACGGCCGGGCTTCCGGTGAGCATGACCGAGAACCTCGACGCGATGCGTGCGGTCGAATACGTGCCGCTCGAAGATCGCGCGGCGTTCAAAGCCGCGCTCTCGTCGACGCTCGTCAAGCACATCGGGCACACGCGCGTGTTCGACACGGTGTTCGAGGTGTACTTCTCGATGTTCTCGCCGGGCGTCAACGCCGACGGCGAATCGGAGCTCGACCCCGAGGCCCAAGCCGACTTCGAACGGCTGCGCGCCGCGATGGATCAGGGCGGCGCGATGGGACAAGTCTCGAACGAGGAGCTCGCGCAGATGCTCCTCGAGGCGCTGATGCGCATGGATCAGAACGAGATGCGCATGCTCGCCGCGGCCGCGGTGGCGCGGTTCGCCGGGATGGAGCCGGGCCGCCCGGTCGGCGGGGCGTACTACTTGTATCGCACGTTGCGGCAGCTCGACGCCGACGGGCTCGTCGGCAAGATGATGGATCGCGGCGGAAGAGCAGAACGCGATCGGCGAAGGTGCGTTCGACGACCGGCTGCTGCGCGAAGACTTCGAGGGCCGGCTGAAGGTGCTGCGCGAGTTGATCGAGGCCGAGATCCGGCGCCGCCTCGTGGCCGACCGAGGGGTCGAGGCGATGGCCCGCACGTTGCGCAAGCCGCTGCCGGAAGACGTCGACTTCATGCACGCGTCGCGCGAGGAGATGCAACAGCTGCAGAAGGCGATCTACCCGTTGACCCGCGCCCTCGCGGCCCGGCTCGCGCAGCGCCGCAGGCACCGGCGCCGCGGGCATCTCGACTTCCGCCAGACCGTGCGTCACTCGATGCAGTACGGCGGCGTGCCCGTCGAGCCGAAGTTCAAGCGGCCGCGGCCGTCGAAGCCCGAGATCATGGTCGTCGCCGACATCTCGGGCTCCGTCGCCAGCTTCGCCCGCTTCACGCTGCAGTTCGTCTACGCGATGCAGAGCGAATTTTCGAAGGTGCGATCGTGGGTGTTCATCGACGGTGTGGACGAGGTAACACGTTTCTTCGATGAGGCGCAGGAGCTCGGCGAGGCGATTCACCGCGTGAACACGGAAGCCGACGTCGTCTGGGTCGACGGCCACTCCGACTACGGGCATGCGTTCGAGGTGTGGCACGAGCGCCACATCCGCGAGGTGACGAGGAAGTCGTCGATCATCTTGCTCGGCGATGCGCGCAACAACTACCACGCTTCGCAGGCGTGGACGCTCGACGAAATGCGCAAGAAGGCGCGCAAGCTCTACTGGCTCGACCCCGAGCCGCGCGGCTACTGGGACACCGGCGACTCGATCGTCTCCGAGTACGCGCCGTACTGCGACGGCGTCTACGAAGTACGCAACCTCCGCCAGCTCCAGAAGTTCGTCGGCGATGTCGTCGACGTTTCTTAGGGTCCGCGCTCGCTGCGGGACGGGATACCCGGCCCGCTGACGCCCGCCGCTCCGACAGTTCGCTGCGCTCCCTCCGGTCGCTTCGCTCACGGCCGCGCGACGAGACCGGCTCCCCGCTCACAGGGTTTGCGGAGCATCGTCCAGATCGGCGGGACGCCCTTCACGTCGATGCGCCGGACCATGTCGAAGCCGTGCCGTCCGTAGTACGCGAGGTTCTCCTCGCGTTGCGTCTCGAGATACGCGGAGAGCCCCTGCTGGTCGCACGATTCGAGCACAGGCGCGAGCGCCGCGCTCGCGGCACCCGCGCCGCGAAACATCGGGTCGGAGCCGAGCACCGCGAGGTAGTAGTGCGGCTCCCCGAGCGCGTGGTGCGCGCGCTCGGACTCGTTGAGCAGGCGGACCCCCATCAGCGCGCGCACTCCCGCGTGCATGAAGCCGGGCAGCGTCCGCACGATCGTCATCAAGTCGCGCCCGCGGCTGCGCGGGTATCCCTCGGGTGGCAACCACACCGCGGCCGCCGCGACCTTGCCGTCGGTGTATGCGACCCAGACGTTGCCGAACGGCAACGCGTCGGTGATCGCGCTGGACATGAACGCCAGCGTGCCACGTATCTCGTGCATCTCGTTGGGGAGGAAGAACGAGAGCAGTGGATCGCCGTAGAACGCGCGTGTGCAGCGCGCCGACGACGGCCGGTTGCTCCGATCGTTGCATTCTGTCAACGGTGAAGCGCGGTGCAGGCACGAGCCGAAGCTATCGAGCCTGCGACGCCCGCCACATCTCGATCGCTTCGCGGTGATCGATGATCGGCTCGGCATAGCCACACGCGCGTCGCACGTCGAACGGAGGGTCGTGCGTGTCGATGTCGGCCCCGACGTCTCGCAGCTCGGCGACCCAGCGCCGAACGTACATGCCCCCGGCATCGTGGATGCGGCTCTGCCGCGTCGGGTCGAGCACGCGGTGCGGATTGGCGTCGGTGCCGGTTCCTGCGACCCACTGCCAGTTGAGCTGATTGCTCGCGAGGTCGCCGTCGACGAGGAGGTCCATGAAATGCTGCGCGCCTTCGCGCCAGTCGATGCGCAGATCGCGCGTGAGGAAGGACGCGACGACCATGCGCACACGATTGTGCATCCAGCCTTCGACGCGCAGTTGCCGCATACCCGCGTCGACGAGTGGGAACCCCGTCTGGCCGCTCTTCCACGCTTCGAGGTCGCCCGGCGCGTCGCGCCAGCGCGGGCGCGCCGCGGGCGCGGAAGTCCGTGTGCGCGAGCTCGGGCCGCCACGCGAGGAGCTGGGCACAGAAGTCGCGCCAGCAGAGCTGCCGCAAGAACGCCGTGCTGCCGTCGCGTTCCCACAAGCGGCTCGCGACCTCCAAAGCGGAGAGGCACCCGAAGTGCAGGTACGGAGACGCGCGCGAGGTGGCGTCGGCTCCCGGATCGTCGCGACACGTCGTCGTACGCTCGGAGACGTTTCGCGGTCCACGCGCGCATGCGCGCGAGTGCCGCGGTCTCCCCACCTTCCCAGCCGGCGGGCGAGCGACCCTGGGGCAACGATCCCAGCTCGACGTCCTCGGGGATGCGTACGCGTCGCGGCAACGGTGCGAGCTCCCGCCACTCGGTGTCGATCCAGCGGTTGTAGTACGGCGTGAACACGATGTACGGCTTGCCGTATGCGGTCGGCGGTACGACCGTGACGCTGTCGTGCACGACGACCTCGCTCGGGCTCTCCAACCGCAGATGAGCGAGCCGGCGTTGCGCGTACCCGCTGACATCCCTCGCCACGTGGACCGTGCTCGCGCCCGCCTCCTTGACGACGCCGAGCACTTCGTCGACCCAGTCACCGCTCCTCACGAACAACGCGCCGCCGCGAGAGCGAAGGGACGCGTCGAGATCGCGCAATGAATCACACAGAAAGCCGCGCCGGTTGGGCCGCCCGTGTGCGGTGCGCAGCACATCGCGGTCGAGCACGAACAACGGGACCACGCGCTCGGCCGACGCGTGGGCGCCGGCGAGCACCGGGTTGTCGCGCACTCGAAGATCGCGGGTGAACAATGCGATCGAAGTGCGCACGCATCGAGCGTACGCTGCTGCGGATGCATCCGCAGGGAACGGACGCGCTCGTCGAGCTCGGCTGGGACACCAACTGGGACCGGCGACTCGCCGAGCTCGACGCGCCCGAGCGTGATCACGCGGTGCCCGGGCGTGTCGTGCGCGTCGACATGGGGCGTGTCACGGTCACGACGGCGAGCAGCACCGTGCGCGTCGCGCCCGAGCGACGAGGCGGTCGCGACGGGCGATTGGGTGGTGATCGACGGCGGTCGTGTGTTGTCGGTGCTCCCGCGCACGTCAACGTTCTCACGAGGCGATCCGATGGACGGCTCGGCACGCGGGCCGCAAATCGTCGCCGCCAACGTCGATGTCGTGCTGCTCGTGCACTCGCTCACGAGCGGGCTCAAGGTACGGCGCCTCGAGCGAGAGCTCGTGCTCGCGTTCGAGGGTGGTGCGATGCCGGTTGTCGTGCTGAACAAGGCCGACGCTGTCGACGAGGCGGTACGGGCCGAGTCGGCCACGGTGGCCGCGGAAGTCACGCCGGGTGTCGACGTCCTCGTCACCAGCGCGATCTCGGGCACGGGCATCGACCAGCTGCGCGCTCTCGCCGAGGGTAATCGCACGATCGCGTTGATCGGGCCGTCCGGCGCCGGCAAGTCGACGATCGTGAACGCGCTCGCCGGGCGCGACGTGCAGGCAACCGGTGACGTCCGCGAGAGCGACCAGCGCGGGCGGCATACGACGACGGCGCGCGAGCTGGTCGCACTGCCCGGCGGTGGCGTGCTCGTCGATACCCCCGGCCTGCGCGCGGTATCGCTGTGGGAGGGCGACGAAGGGCTCAGCCGCGCGTTCGCCGACATCGAAGAGCTCGCGGCACGCTGCCGGTTCCGAAACTGCTCGCACACGCTCGAGCCCGGCTGCGAGGTACGCGCAGCCATGGAGCGCAACGAGCTCGACCCTGCGCGGCTCGCCAACTACTTTCGTCTCGAGACAGAGCTCGATGCCGCCGAGACGAAGCGTCGTGCACGTATCGCGAGCAAGGGCCAGCGCCAGCTCTACAACGGAGTGTCGCGCAAGCCGCGCTGACGCCCGTCGCGTGTCGCCGAAGCCTGTCAGCTCGTGAGCATCTCGATGACCCGGTCGGCGATCCGCGCGAGCGCGAGCAGCTGACGACGCTCGCGCCGCCGGAAGGGATGGCCGGCGCGCCCGACGAGGAGCACCGCGTCGTGCTTGGGCAACGGAGCGACTGCGAGATCGTCCGGGCCCGCGTCGCCCGCCGCGACCACGGGCGACGCGGCGGTGCCGTCAGCGAGGGCGACGAGCACTGTCGCATCCGGCGCGCCAACTCCCGCGGACGCCATTTGCGACGCACCGCGCAGGAGCGAGGCCCAGTCCGCGGCGAACTCGTGGCACACGCTCTCGACGAGGTGCCGGCCGAGCCGCGTTCCGTCCTCCGCCCCGCAGACGAGAAGCACGGCTTCCAACGCGTCGAGTCGCGGATCGGGAAAGCGCTCGACCTCGCGGCATTCTTCGACCGACGCGCCGTCGACCTCTTCGATCTCGCGCACGAGCAGCGGTACGAGATCATCGCCGTGGAGCACGACGGCGAACTCGTCGACCGCGACACGCTCGCTGCGCTCGAGCACGTCGACGCCGACGATGTCGCCGCCGATCGCGCCGATGCGCGAAGCAACCAAGCCGAGCGCACCCGGCCGATCGGGGAGCCACACGCGCACGAGAAGGTTCGGCACGCGCAAAGGTTAGGGCGCGGCGACACGGCCGGCCTCGTACTGCAACACTCCGTTCAGGCGATGGTTTCTCTACACTCGATTCGTGGAACGGCTGGGCATCTTCGGGGGCACGTTCGATCCCGTGCACGTCGGCCACCTCGCGGCGGCATCCGCGGCTCGTCACCACCTCGAGCTCGCGCGCGTCCTGGTCGTCGTCGCCGGCGATCCGTGGCAGAAGCGCCGTCGTGTCATGGCTCCGGCGCAGGACCGTTACGAGATGGTCGTCGCGGCGATCGACGGTACTCCCGGCTTGGAAGCGTCGCGGCTCGAGGTCGAACGCCCCGGACCGACGCGCACCATCGATACCGTCGAAACGCTGCAGTCAACGGATCGCGAGCTCTATCTGATCGTCGGTGGCGACGTTGCGGTACAGATCGATTCGTGGACGCGTGCCGAGGAGCTGCGACAACTGGTGACGCTCGCGATCGTCGACCGCGAGCACGAACCCGCAGTGGCAGCGCCGCGGGGCTGGCAAGCGGTTCCGGTGCCGATGCCCCGGATGGACGTGTCGTCGACCGACCTCCGCCGGCGCGTCGCGGCCGGTGCGCCCGTCGAATTCCTGATTCCGACACCCGCTGTACGTGTGCTGCACGCGCATGGTCTCTACACTTCGGGGCGATGACACGAGGTCGTCACCGCGACAGCGGGGGCACACAACACGACGAGCGTCGCGACCGCGTCGGGCGACGCAACGCCGAACCAAGGGTTGCGGCTGCCGGCAAGAGAGCCGATCGGTGGGCGGGTGCGGTCATCGTCACGCTGGCCATCATCGGCGGTGCGCTGGCCGGATACCTCGGCGAGCCCAAGTCCTGGGAGAAGTCCGCCGCGCCCGTCGCGCATTCGTCCCCGCCGATCGTGCAGTCGCAGGGGCGACCGTGATCGAAGACACGATGACACGGGATCGGGTCCGGGTCGCCGCCCGGGCGGCGGACGCGAAGAAGGGCGAGGACGTCGTCGTGCTCGATGTCGGCGACATCATCGGCATCGTCGACAGCTTTGTCATCACCAGCGCACCGAACACGCGACTCGTGCGAACGATTGTCGAAGAGGTCGAACGCCAGGTGTTCGAACAGACCACGGTGAAGCCGCGCGCCATCGAGGGCATCGACGACTATTCGTGGGTACTCATCGACTACGGAGACTTCGTCGTGCACGTCTTCCGCAGCGAGACGCGCGCGTTCTACAGCCTCGAACGGCTGTGGGCGGATGCGGCGCGCGTGCAATGGCAGGCAGCCGTATAGCTCAACGCTCGAACGGCATGCGCGCAATCGCGCGAATCGTCTTTTGCGCGTCTCAACTCGCGTAGCCGATACCGACGAACGGCGCGACGCCGCGTGACCAGCGGCGGAACACACGACGCGTGAGCGCCTTGGACGCGAACTTGGTCAATCGCACGTCGTCGCGCCCGATCATCGCGTGCAGCGTGTCGCGAGTGACGCGGGCTCCACAGCTCGACCACACCACGCGTGCGCGGCGCGGGCTGCCGCGCTCGACTCCATCGATCTGCGTGCCGAGCGGCGGCGCGGCGACAAAGCCGTCACGTTTCGCATTGGCCCCGTTCGCGCTTCGCTTGCGCGGTCCTTGTGATCGTCGGCGCGTCGGTCGCCGCGGTCGGTGTCACGCTCGCGAGAGCACAGCATCGCGGCGAGCACGAGACTCGACAGCCGGCGCTCCGACATCGGGCGTACCGTCAACGGAACGGGTCACCGCACCGTCGAGCATCCAAGCCGCCACGGAATCGACGGCCCCGATCCATCGTCCACGCGGACAGATCCCCGGTCGCTTCTCTCCCGCGCTTGGTCCGGCCGACGTCACGACGCTCGTCCTGCCGACGGGCGTGACCGTGACGCTGTCGGGCGGTCTCGTGAAGACGATCAGAGGGCGCAGTTTTCGGAGGAACGGTTGCGCCGACGAACCCCGGGAATTGCTGCGCACTGGCTTTCGGAATCTCGCACGCCCCACCCGCGGTCTGTTCGAGACGCCGGGATCGGGCGCGATCTGGACACCGTTACTGGTGCCGGCGGCCCGCGCGACGCTCGATGACATGAAGCAGTTCAAAGGCCGGTACGGCATTCTCTCGACGGGTGAGTGGACGCTGACCGTGACCGTCGAGAATGGTCAGAGCGACGAGCTCGCCGATGCTGCGGTTCTCGAGCACCTCGCGTCATGGCGGCTGCGATCAACACCATACGGAGCAGTGCTCGGCGTGCCGGCCGACACCACGATCGACTACTCGGAGGTGGTGCTCGGGAGGGTCCCGGATCTCACCGACAGGGAGGTCGATCTGACCGTGAGACAGCCCCCTTGCACTGCGAGCGCCGACACCGCACGGAAGATCACGGCGAATGATTCGCGTCTTGATTTCGTCGGTTGCTGGTGTCATCACGGCGTCTTCGTGCGCCTCGTCGGGCCGCGATCGTACGTGGACGCCGCCGTGCGAGATCTCGTGGTTGACGTCAAGGCCTCGCGCGTAGGAGTTGTCCGACCTCGCTTTCTGACGCGAGCAGTTGTCACACCCCACATCTACGATGCGAACATACGTATGGGGTATAGCGTTGTCTGCACCTACCCCCAGATGTAGCGGTCGAGTTCGCTGGTGGTGCCGCCCACGAGGTCGTGGTAGGGGTGCGGGTCGGTGCGCACGGCTTGTTCGAGGAGCCGGTAGAAGAGCAGGCCTCGGCTGCGGCTGGTCCGGCGGTTGAACCGGAAGGTGAACTCGTCGAGGTAGTAGTCGAGATGGCTGGTCGACTGGCCGTAGTGCAAGGTGCCGGCGAGCCAGCGTTTCAGTAAGGACGCGACGCGATGCACGGCGGGCAGCACCTCGTGCGCGGGATCCGCGGCGTGCACCAACGCGATCGGCTCGTGGGTGATGTCGAGCTCGCTGGCGAGGCCGTGGTAGAGCGTGTCGCCATCGGTGTAGAGAATCGTGCCCGGCGCAATGACTTCCCGCGCGAACGCGTAGATGTCTTGCTTGCGGTGCTGGCTGGTGATCCGGCGCATACGGACACGGCCCAGACCCTTGGGATGTTGACGCTCAACCGCGATCGTCACTTCCGCTTTGGTTTCATAGCGGGCGCGCCGGCCACCCGAGGAACGACCGCCCACGAAGGTCTGGTCGAGTTCGACGGCGACGCCGACACCGCCGAGCAGATCACGCTCAGGTCGGACCATCGCCCGCCGCAGCTTGTGCATCCAGCTCCACGCGGTCCGATAACTCCCGAAGCCGAGCACCCGTTGCAAGCCGAGCGCCGACACGCCCGTCTTTTGCGAACAGACGAACCACACCGCCGCGAACCACTGCGTCAACGGAAGATGCGAACGGTGAAAGATCGTGCCCGCCGTCACCGAGGTCTTGCGGCGACACGACGCACACAACCACAGCCCCGAACCGGTCCGCCACGCCTGCTCGGACCCACACGCCGGACACCGAAACCCCTCAGGCCATCGCAACCGCTCGAGATACTCGACACACGCCGCTTCACTCGAAAACCACGACACCAGCTGCTGATACGTCGCCGGATAATCGACCCCGGCCTTCGCCACACCCTCCGAACCCACATCTAGAGGCTAGTCCACTCAAGGACATACCCCATACATGTGTTCGACATGCGAAGCGTTCGAACAATGAGTGCGTGCTGGTAGCGTGATCGCGCTACACGGGCCCGTAGCTCAGTCTGGCAGAGCGTCTGCATGGCATGCAGAAAGCCGTCGGTTCAAATCCGATCGGGTCCACTACCCGCTCGACTTCTTGATTGTGGTCGGATAACACGCTCGGCGGTTTCGTCGCCGGCGAGGGCTCGTTCATCGTGACCCGCGGTTCGCCGCTTGCGGACGGCGCACCGCGCACCCGTTTCGCCTTCCAGGTCACGGTCGCACAACGCGACCGCCACTTCTTGAAGCGCTACGGGCCTACCTCGGCGTCGGCTCGGTGTACGACCAGCCGAAGCCGCGTTGGAACTGGCTGCCCACGTCGACGTACACGGTCGCATCTCGACGTGCGATCCGCGAGTGAGTCGTGCCGTTCGCCGACCGGTTCCTGCTGCCGAGTTCCAAGCGGCGACAGTCCGAGCGGTGGCGCGACGAGCTGGTGGCGTGCCAACGAGCACGTCGGCGGCGCCGGTCGACTTGCTCGGTGCACGGGTGCGACGGACTCGTGCGTGGTCGAGGACTTTGCCGATCGCACTACTCCCGTGCAACCGGACACTGATCCTACCGCGGCCTTTGTTGCCGGCTTCATGGCGGCCGAGAGCACCTTTGTGTTCCCGTCGCCAAGGAGGTTCGCCTGTGTCGTCGCACTTGGGGCGAGGGATCGAGCTGCCTCGAGTTGCTGCACGAATACTTCGGCGTCGGGTACCTGCGCTGGTTCGCGCGGCGCCGGCCGCGCTACGACGATGAGGTCCGTCGGACCGTGCGCCGGCTCGGGGACCTCGTCGGCGTGATCGTGCCCTTCATGGACGCGCACTTGCCGCCGTCGCACAAGCGCGAGCAGTACCTGGTGTGGCGAGCGGCGCTACTCGACTACCGGGAGCACCGTGCTCGCCGACGGCGCACGTGCAGTATGCCGGGCTGCGAAGCCCCGCACCGCGGCGCACGGCTGGTGCCGGCGGCATCTCGACGCGGCACGCGGCTTGTGACGACGCGCATTGTCAACCGGGTCTCTGGGCTCGAGTCGATACGCTTCGACGAGATATGGCAACCGACGACCCACCGAAGCAGCGCTATACGCCGTCGCTCGCGAACGAGATCGAGCACAAGTGGCAGGAGCGCTGGGACGCCGAGCACACGTTCTGGACACCGAACCGCGAAGGCCTGCTCGCCGAAGACCCACGCGGCATCGCGTCACGTCCGCACCTCTACGTGCTCGACATGTTCCCGTATCCGAGCGGCATAGGGCTTCACGTTGGGCACCCGCTGGGCTACATAGCGACCGACGTCTACGCGCGCTTCCAGCGCATGAATGGCCGCAACGTGCTGCACGCGATGGGCTACGACGCGTTCGGCCTGCCGGCGGAGCAGTACGCGGTGCAGACGGGCACGCATCCGCGCGTCACGACCGAGCAGAACATCGCGACGATGACGCGGCAGATGCGCGCCCTCGGGCTGGGACACGACCCGCGGCGCGGCATCGCGACCACCGACGTCTCGTACTACAGATGGACGCAGTGGATCTTCCTGCAGATCTACAATTCGTGGTACGACGATGACGCGGCACGCGCTCGTCCCGTGCCGCAACTGGTACAGGAATTCCGCGCCGGCCGCTTCGCCACGCCGAACGACATCCCGTTCGACGACCTCGGGCCGCGGGAGCAACGCACGTTGATCGACGTGTACCGCCTGGCCTATGTCGCGGAGGCGGCCGTCAACTGGTGCCCGGGGCTCGGGACGGTGCTGGCCAACGAGGAGGTCACTTCCGATGGACGCAGCGAGCGCGGCAACTTCCCGGTGTACCGGCGGCCGCTGAAGCAGTGGATGTTGCGCATCACCGTGTACGCCGACCGGCTGCTCGACGATCTCGACGTGCTCGACTGGAGCGACTCGGTCAAGCTGATGCAGCGCAACTGGATCGGGCGCTCGACGGGCGCGTCGGTGTCGTTCCCCGTCGCAGGTCATACCGGCCTCGAGATCGAAGTGTTCACCACACGCCCCGACACGTTGTTCGGCGCGACGTACATGGTGCTCGCGCCCGAGCACCCGCTGGTCGACGTCATCACCGCGAACGAATGGCCAGGCGACGACATCTTTGTCGATTGGGAGAGCAACCCGATCGACGCGTGGAAGGGTGTGTTCGGCCTCGCCGACCGGCCGCCGGACGCCGTGCGGCGTTATCGCGAGTTCGCGCTCGCGAAGACTGATCTCGAACGCCAAGCCGAGGGCACCGTGAAGTCCGGGGTCTTCACGGGCGCGTTCGCGATCAATCCGACGAACAACGACCACATCCCGATCTTCGTCGCCGACTACGTGCTGATGGGCTACGGCACCGGCGCGATCATGGCGGTGCCCGCACACGACCAGCGCGACTTCGAGTTCGCGCGTGAGTTCGAGTTGCCGATCGTCCCGGTGATCCGCCCGAGCGACGACTGGCTCGCGGCACACGTTGCGAGCCCGAGCGACACGGCGACCTGGACCGAGTCGTACGTGGGCGACGGTGTCGCGCAGAACTCCGCGAATGATGACGTGTCGCTCGACGGCCTGCGCGTCGACGACGCCGAGCGCGTCATCATCGCGTGGCTCGAGCGGACCGGACTCGGCCGCGCGACCGTCACGTACAAGCTCCGCGACTGGCTGTTCTCGCGCCAGCGGTACTGGGGAGAGCCGTTCCCGATCGTGTACGACGAGATCGGCCCGGTTGCAGTGCCCGAGTCGATGCTGCCGGTCGTGCTGCCCGAGGTCACCGACTTCGAGCCCAAGACGTCCGACGATCCCGACGAGTCACCCGAGCCGCCCCTCGCGCGCGCGACCGATTGGGTGGAGGTCGAGCTCGACCTCGCAGGTCCGGCGTGGGCGGGCTACGGGCGCGGGCGCCAGGTGTACGTGCGGGAGACGAACACGATGCCGCAGTGGGCAGGTTCGTGTTGGTACTACCTGCGCTACCTCGATCCGACGAACGAAGACGAGATGGTCGACCGCGCCGTCGAGCAGGAATGGGCCGACGGAACGCGCGACGACGGGTCGGCGAAGGCAGGCATCGTCGACCTGTACGTGGGCGGTGTCGAACACGCCGTGCTGCACTTGTTGTATGCGCGGTTCTGGCACAAGGTGTTGTTCGACTTGGGCCATGTGACGACGCCGCGAGCCGTTCCAGCGGCTGGTCAATCAGGGCTACATCCTTGCGCCGGCGTACCTCGACGAACGGGGGCTGTACGTCGAGGCCGGCGAAGTCGAAACGCGTGGCGAGCAGTACTTCCACGACGGCAAGGAGGTCATGCGCGAGGTCGGAAAGATGGGCAAGAGCCTGAAGAACTCGGTGTCGCCCGACGACGTCTACCGCGAATACGGCGCCGACACGTTGCGTCTCTACGAGATGTTCATGGGCCCGCTCGACAAGGAGCGGCCGTGGAACACCTCCGACATCGTGGGCGTCCACCGATTCCTGCAGCGGCTGTGGCGAAATCTCATCGACGAAGAGACCGGCGCGACTCGTGTCTCCGACGCCGCCGCCGACGGCGAGACGCGCCGCCGGCTGCACCGCACGATCGCAGCCGTGCGCGCCGACATGGCCACGATGAGCTTCAACACCGCCATCGCGAGGCTGTTCGAGTTGAACAACCACTTGACCACGGTCGTGGCGCGCGACGGTGCGGCGCCGCGTGAGGTCGCGATCCCGTTACTGCTGATGGTCGCGCCGCTCGCACCGCATGTCGCCGAAGAGTTGTGGGAACGCCTCGGCGGCACCGACACGCTCACGTACGAGACGTTTCCGATCCGCGGACGAGTCGTTGCTCGTCGAGGAGATGGTGGAAGTGCCGGTACAGTTCAACGGCAAGGTGCGCGGGCGCGTGCAGGTGCCCGCGGGCGCGGACGCCGCCGCGCACGGAGTCGCGGCGCGCGCCGACCCCCGCATCGCCGAACTGCTCGCGGGCGTGACCGTGCGCGAGGTTAAGGTCGTCCCCGGCCGCATCATCAACTTCGTCACTGCGTAGTTCGCTGCCAACTGTTTGTAGGAATTCCCGCGCATGGCGCGGTTTTCGCTGCCAACTGTTTGTAGGAATTCCCGCGCATGGCGCGGTTTTCGCTGCCAACTGTTTGTAGGAATTCCCGCGCATGGCGCGGTTTTCGCTGCCAACTGTTTGTAGGGTGTTCGCTGTCGCACCTTTGCGGTAGGGTGCGTACCGCTTCCCTCGTCCTTCCCCCGTCGTTCGGCGCGCGCCCGGAGGACAGTGCGGTGGGGGAGGAGCAACGCGACACGTTCGCGAGCGCGTGCTGCACGCGTGGCGCGGTGACCGTCGGATCGTCGCGGCCGCGTGCGCATGCGTCGCGCTCGCCGCGGGCGTCGCGTGGTGGCGCGCCGGCACATCGCGCTCGGCGCCGCCGCCGCTGCCGGCGCCGACGCCGCAGTCGACGACGAACATCGTCGCTACGACGTCGACCTCCTCGACGACCACCGCGACCTTGATAGTCGCGGTGGTCGGCGCCGTGCGTGCCCCCGGAGTCGTGCGCATCGACTCGGGCGCCCGTGTGTTCGACGCGATCGCAGCCGCGGGCGGCGCGACCGCCGAGGCCGACCTCACGGCGCTCAACCTTGCCGCTCCCGTCGCGGACGGCGCACGCGTCGCGGTGCCGCGTCGGGGCGAGCCCGCGCCGACGATCGACCCGGGCGCGGTCAGCGGCGGCGGTGCGGGCGGCACCGACGGCGGCGACACGAGCACGGGAACCGGTAGGGGCAACGCGAACGGGCCGGTGAACCTCAACACCGCGACCGCGGCCGAGCTCGACGAGCTCCCGGGCATCGGACCGGCTACCGCGGCCGCGATCATCACCGATCGAGACCAACACGGCGCGTTCCAAACGGTCGACGACCTCGCCCGTGTGCGCGGCATAGGCCCCGCCAAGCTCGAGCAACTCCGCGACCTGGTGACCGTATGAGTCGCGCCGATGTCGCGCCGGTCGCACTCTTGGTCGTGCTCGTCGCGGGCATCGTCACCGCCGAACACGTGTGCGATGCGCCCGCACGCGCGGCGATCGCCGCTCGCGATCGGTTGGCTGCTGCTCCTCGGCGCATGGTTCGTTCCTGCACCTCCAGCGAGCCGCGCCCTCCTGGCCGCGGCTGCTTTTGCGCTCATCGGCTCTGCAACGATGGCGCGCGCGCTCGACGGTCAGCAGCACACGCCGATCGACACCGAGATCGCGCGTCGCAGTCGGGTCGCACTCCACGGCGTCCTCGTCAGCGATCCGTCCGGTCCCGCGCTTCGTCACGAGCGCGTTCGTCAGAGTCGACGTCGGACCGGGCACGACAAGGCTGCTGCTGGTGTCGTCCGGTGGTGACGATGCCGCGCGTCTTTCGCCCGTTGCAGGCCGGCGATCGGGTCTCGCTGTCAGGCCGTCTGGCACCGCTGCGCGCCCACGACGATTTCGACGAGCGTGCTCGCTGGCGTCACGCAGTCGCGCGGCTCGACGACGCGCAACTCGAAACCTTCGCTCCGCCCACTGGAATCTTCGCGTTCGCCGACCGGCTCCGCAGTGTCGTGGTGCGCGGCACACGAACGCTCGCGCCGACCGACCGAGCACTCGTCGCCGGCTTCCTTCTCGGCGACACGCGTGCAGTCCCGACCGACGTCGAGACCGACTACCGCGACGCCGGGCTCAGTCATCTCTTGGTCGTCTCCGGCGAGAACGTCGCGTTCGTGCTGGCTCTCGCCGGGCCGGTACTCCGTCGCCTCCCGCTCGCCGGGCGCACGCTGCTCGCGCTCGCCGTCGTGCTCGTGTTCGCGACGATGACCCGGTTCGAGCCGTCGGTGCTGCGCGCGTCGATGATGGCCGCGGTCGCGCTGCTCGCGACGTTCGCAGGCCGGCCGGCCTCGCGAATGCGGGTGCTCGCGTACGCGGTCATCCTCTTGTTGTTCGTCGATCCATTTCTCCTGCATTCACTGGGATTCTTGCTGTCGTGCGGAGCGAGTACGGGTATCGCGATCGCGGAACCGTGGATCGCGGCGACGCCTGCCCGGGCCCGCGCGTGGTCACCGAGCCGCTCGCCGTCTCGCTCGCGGCGCAGCTCGGCGTGCTCCCGGTATTGCTGATTGCTTTCGACGGCGTGCCGCTGATCACACCGGTCTCCAATGTCCTCGCCGCGCCCGCGGCGGAGGCGCTCGGCGTGTACGGCCTTGTCGCCAGCGCCGCGGGCGGCCTCATGCCGCGATTCGCTCCACTCGTTCAACAGCCGACAACCGTGCTCGTACGTTGGGTGACGTTCGTCGCCCAGGTCGGCGCGTCGTTGCCGATCCGGCTCGACCGGCGCGGCGCCGCGGGTTGCGTAGCAATCGCGGCCGTCGTCGCGTCGGTAGCCTGCGTTCGTGTCCGAGGCAATGAGCATCGCGTCGCCGTTCCCGACACTGCGGGTCGGTGAGCGCACGTTCGACGTGCGCACGCGCGCCGCTCGTGATGGGCATCCTGAACCGAACGCCCGACTCGTTCTTCGATCGCGGGGCGACGTGGTCGTTCGGCGCGTTCCTGCAGCGGGCCGCGCAGTCTGGTCGCCGAAGGGGCCGACCTGCTCGATGTCGGTGGCGTCAAAGCAGGCCCTGGGCCGGACGTCGGCGAGGCCGAGGAGCTCGATCGTGTGGTGCCCGCGATCGAAGCGCTGCACGCCCGGTTCGATGTGCCGCTCTCGATCGACACGTGGCGGGCGTCGGTGCTCGACGCGGCATGCCGAGCCGGCGCGGTGATCGGCAACGACATCTCGGGCTTCGCCGATCCCGACTATCTCGACGTCGCGGCGAAGCACGACGCGACCGTGGTCGCGACGCACATCCGCCTGCGTCCGCGCGTCCCCGATCCCGAGCCGCACTATGACGACGTGGTCGCGGAGGTCTCGGAGTTCCTGACCGCGCGCGCCGCACACGCCCGAGCCGCGGACCTCGAGCCTGCGCAGATCGTTGTCGACGCCGGGCTCGACCTCGGGAAGACGCCCGCGCAGAGTGCGTTGTTGCTCCGCGAGACCGCGCAGCAGGCCGCGCTCGGCTACCCGCTGTTGGTCTCGGCGTCGAACAAGCGCTTCCTGGGCGAACTGTTCGCGCGCGACGTCGCCGATCGCAATGTCGAGTCGCTCGCTGCGGTCGCGTACGGTGTGATGCAGGGCGCGCGCGTGGTGCGTGTGCACGACGTCTGCGGTTCGGTGCAGGTGTGCCGCACCATCGAGGCGTTGCTGTGACCACTTATATCGTCCAGGGAGCCGATCCCGTACTGCGTGATCGCGAGGCGCAACGCCTGGTCGACGACCTGCTCGGCAACGACGAACGCTCGTTCGCGCTCGACGACCACACGATTCCGAGCAAGCGGCGTGCGGCCGCCGCCGACTACGACCCGCCCGAGCCCGAGGGAGAAGGCGACGGCGGCGACGCGTCGGTGGAGCTTCCCGCGTTCACGGCGATCACCACCGCGCTCTCGAGCCCGCCGTTCATGACGGCGCGCGCGCGTCGTCGTCGTGCGCGACGTCGGCGGTCTCACCGCCGACCAGAGCCGGTGGCTCGTCGGCTGGATCGAAGACCCTCTTCCCGACGTGCATCTCGTGCTCGTGTCGGGGGGTGGGCGCGTGCCCGCGGCGCTCGACAAGGTGTGCAAGAGCCGGGCCGAGATCGTCGGTCCGCCGGCCGAGAAGCCCGCCGAGGTGTTGAAGCGCGAGCTGAAGGGCGCGCGCCTGAAGCTCGCGCCTGCTGCGGCGACCCGCGTCACCGAGCATCTCGGCGACGACGCGGGTCGCATCCCCGAGCTCGTCGATCTGTGGCGGTCGACGTACGGCGACGACGCGGTGCTCGACCTCACGGACGTCGAGCAGTACTTGGGTGAGCTCGGTACGGCCGGCCGCTTCGACCTGACGAATGCCGTCGATCGCGGCGACGTCGCACGCGCCCTCGAGACCCTGCACCGGCTGGTCACCGCGACGAGCGCGGCGCAACCGAAGCCGCTGCATCCGATGCAGGTGATGGCAACGCTGGTGTATCACTACCAACGGTTGTTGCGGCTCGACGATCCGGCGATCGTCGACCAAGGAGCAGGCGGCGCAAGCACTCGGCATGAAGAGCGCGGGCGGCGCGCGCTTCCCGCTGGAAGCGTCGAAGCGTCTCGGGACCGAAGGGCTGCGGGAAGCGATGCGGCTGCTCGCCCAGGCCGAGCTCGACCTCCGGGGCGCGAGCGGTATCGACGAACGAACCGTGATCGACGTCCTGGTCGCGCGCCTCGCTGCCCTGGCGCGCCGCTCGGCGCGGCGTTGACGGGAGCCCTACGACTCGGCTCGGGCGCGCTTCATCAAGCGCGACGTGCGGCGAGCGGCGGCGTTCTTGTGGATCACGCCCTTGGCGGCGGCCTTGTCGAGACGCTTTTGCGTGTTGCGCACCAGCTCGTGCGCGCGTTCGTCGCCGGCTGTCACCGCCCGCTGCGCGCTCTTGACGCGCGCTCTTGAGCTCGCTGCGGATGCCCTTGTTCCGCAGGCGCCGCTTCTCGTTCTGACGGTTGCGCTTCTTCTGCGACGCGATGTTGGCCATTAGCGGGGTGCGCTCCATGTTCTGCGAACCGAGACAAGCTAGCAGAATCGCCCTATGACGCCTCTCCCGCTGCTGGTCGACTGCGACCCCGGCCACGACGACGTGCTCGCGATCCTGACGGCGGCCGCGCACGGCAACCTCGTGGGCATCACAACCGTCGCGGGCAACGCCGCCCTCGAGCACACGACGCGCAACGCGCTCGTCACCTGCGAGCTTGCGAACCTCGACGTCCCAGTACACGCCGGTGCGTCCGGACCGCTCACCGGCCCGACGCGTGACGCCGTCCACGTGCACGGCGACACCGGGCTGGCGGGGGTGGAGGTCGCGGCGCCGCGCAGCGTGCACCGCACCGACGACGCGGTGACGTTCATTCTCGAAAGGGCGCACGCAGCACCAGGCCTGTGGATCGTCGCAGTCGGGCCGCTCACGAATGTCGCGCTCGCGTTGCAGCGCGAACCCGATCTGGCCGAGCACATCGCCGGCATCTCGATTATGGGGGGCGGCACGTTCGGAAACGCGACGGCCGCGGCCGAGTTCAACATCTGGGCCGACCCGGAAGCGGCCGCGGTCGTATTCGACAGCATGGCGACGATCCGGGTGTGTGGGCTCGATCTCACGCACCAGGTGTGTGTCGATGATCCGTTTCTCGAACGACTCGACGCCGGCGGGACGCAGATCTGCGAGTTCACCGGTGGCCTGCTGCGGCATTACCGCGCGCGTATTCTCGAGCTCCCCGACGCCGACCTCGCCGCGCTCCACGATCCGTGCGCCGTCCTCGCGGTAACCCATCCGGAGCTGTTCATCTTCGGCAACCACCGCGTGCACGTCGAGCTCGACGGCACCCTCACACGCGGCATGACGGTGATCGACCGGCGCGTCGCAGGCGGACCGGTCGAAGTCGCGTGGCACGTCGACGCGTCGCGCGCGCTCACACTGATCGGCGACGCAGTTCGTCAAGAAGTCGCGAGCACGTAGACCTCCTCCGGTGTGGGCAGCGACGCTCGCGCGCCCAGGCCGCGGGTCGCGAGCGCGCCCGCCGCGCACGCGAAGCGCACTGCTGCGGGCAGCGCGCGCCCCTCGAGCAGCGCCCACGCGAGCGCGCCGTTGAACGCGTCGCCGGCGCCGGTCGTGTCGACGGCTTCGACCGCGAACGACGGCTGCGTGATCGGCGCTGTGCCCGGCGATGCAGCACGGCGCCCGCGCGTCCTCGGGTGACGACGACCGCGGGCGCGACTGCCAGGAGCGCACCGACACCGCCCAGCGCCGCGCACTCGTGCTCGTTGGGCGTGAGGATCGCGCCCGCGAAGACCGCACGCGGCGGCGCGGGATTGACGATGACGGTCGCGCCGCGGTCGTTGGCGATCGCCGCCGCGTGCCGCGACCACGTCGAGCGGGATCTCACACGAGCACAGCACGACATCGTCCGCCTCGATCGCGTCGTCGACGGCTTCGGGTGCGAGCGCGCGGTTCGCGCCCGGCGCCACCGCCACCATGTTCTCGCCATGCTCGTCGACCAGCACGATCGCGACGCCCGTCGGATCGGTCGACCGCGCGACGAACGTGCAGTCGACGCCGCGCGCATCGAGGTCGCCGAGCACCGCCCAGCCGCGCTCGTCGTCGCCGACGCATCCTACGAAGCGCACCGGCGCGCCGAGCGCACGTGCTGCCGCAGCCTGGTTCGCGCCCTTGCCGCCGAGCGCGGTGTCGAACTCGCCGTCTGTCGTCGTCTCACCGGGCCCGGGCAGGCGCGGACCGTGCCAGATGACGTCGACATTGGCCGAGCCCACCACGACGACGCGGCTCACGAGCCTGACCGTACCGGCCCGTGCGCCGCGATCGGTGAGAATGGTCGGGCCCGTTCGAGAGATCGGAATCTGGTTTGTGACGCCGCTCGATCGCATTCGCTGCCTCAGCATCATCGCCCACATCGATCACGGGAAGTCGACGCTTGCCGACCGCCTCCTGGAGATGACCGGCGCGGTCGACCCGCGCGACATGCGCGCGCAGTTCCTCGACACCATGGACCTCGAGCGCGAGCGCGGCATCACGATCAAGGCACAGAACGTTCGGCTCGAATGGCAGGGGTACGTCGTCAACCTCATCGACACGCCCGGTCACGTCGACTTCGGCTACGAGGTGAGCCGATCGCTCGCCGCGTGCGAAGGCGTGATCCTGCTCGTCGACGCGTCGCAGGGCATCGAGGCGCAGACGCTCGCAAACGCATATCAAGCGCTCGAGCACGATCTCACGATCGTCGCTGCACTCAACAAGATCGACCTCCCCGCGGCCGAGCCCGACAAGCGCGCCGAGGAGATCGAGCGCGTGCTCGGTATTCCGGCCGACGAAGTGCTGCACATCTCGGCCAAGACCGGCGCGGGCGTGACCGAGTTGCTCGACGCGGTCATCGCACGCATTCCCGCACCGAGAGGCGACGCCGATGCGCCGCTCCAGGCGCTCATGTTCGACTCCTACTACGACCCGTACCGCGGCGTGATCTCGGCGGTCCGCGTGTTCAACGGCGTGATGCGCACCGGCGCGCGACTGCGCTATGTCAATCGCGCGCCAGGATCACGACGCCGAGGAGGTCGGCGTACGTCTGCCCGCGCCGGCTCCGGTCGCCGCGCTCGGCCCGGGCGAGGTCGGGTATCTGATCGCCGGCATCAAGGACGTCGGCGAAGCCAAGGTCGGTGAGACCGTGACCGACAAGGCACGACCCGCGGAGGCGCTCGCCGGCTACCGCGATCCGAAGCCGATGGTGTTCTGCGGGCTGTATCCGGTCGACGGCGACGAATACTCTGACCTGCGCGAGGCGCTCGAGCGGCTGCGGCTTGAACGACTCGTCGTTCACCTACGAGCCGGAGACGTCGGGTGCGCTCGGTTTCGGCTATCGCTGCGGCTTCCTCGGGCTGTTGCACATGGAGATCATTCGCGAGCGGCTCGAGCGCGAATACAACCTGTCGCTGGTCGCGACGGCACCGAACGTCGAGTACCGGGCGCATCTGATCACCGGCGAGGTCGAGATCGTCGACAACCCGTCGACGATGCCGTTGCCGACGCACGTCGAGTCGATCGAGGAGCCGTTCGTCACGGTCACGATCCTCACGCCCACCGACTACGTCGGCACGCTGATGGAGCTCGCGCAGAGCCGGCGGGGCGATCATGCAGAAGATGGAGTACCTCTCCGAGGATCGTGTCGAGCTCGTGTATCTGCTGCCGCTCGGCGAGATCGTGCTCGACTTCTTCGACCAGATGAAGTCGCGCACACGAGGCTACGCGTCGCTCGACTACGAGTCCGCCGGCTATCGCGCGTCGAACCTCGCGAAAGTCGACGTGCTGCTCAACGCGACGCCCGTCGACGCGTTCAGCGCGATCGTGCACCGTGACAAGGCGTACGACTACGGCCGCAAGATGACGTCGAAGTTGCGCGAGCTGATTCCTCGGCAGCTGTTCGACGTGCCGATCCAGGCCGCGGTGAGCGGACGCATCGTGGCCAGGGAGACCGTGAAGGCCAAGCGCAAGGACGTGCTCGCCAAGTGCTACGGCGGCGACATCACCCGCAAGCGCAAGCTGCTCGAGCGCCAGAAGGAAGGCAAGAAGCGGATGAAGCAGATCGGCCGCGTCGAGGTCCCGCAGGAGGCCTTCGTCGCGGCCCTCCGTCTCGACGAGTAACGCGCCGCGGTTGCGCCCGTAGTCTCACGGCCGTGGCCCCGAAGGCCGACCTCGACCACGCATCGCTGCCGCGCCTCGCGCTCACGGTCGGCGCGGCCGTCCTTCTCCCCGTGGGAGTCATCGTCGCGGCGTTGAGCGTCGGGGTCGTCGCGCTCTTTCACTCGCTCGACTTCGACCTCAATCCTGATCGAGCGGGCGGCGTTCTGCGACCCCATCGGCTCGAACCCATCCCCGTTTCGCGGCGGGCGTGCCCGTTCCTCGCGCCCATTCGCACGCAAGCCCGTGACCTCAACCGCTTCTGGGTCGTATCGGGTCTCGGTACCGCACCGGGTGCGCGCGACGAGCTCGCCGTCCAGGCTCACCGCGTTCGAGTCGGCACTCACCGCCGCCGAGCCGCACGTGCCGGGGCGTGTCCGCGACGAACTCTCCGACATCGTGCAGCACGTGCGTGCCGGACGAGTGACCACGCTCGCGTCGCCGAACGCCCCCGCGCCCGACGATGACCTCTTTCGTGGTCTCGACTCCTTGTTCCACGTCAGTGATCTCGTCGGCACCGCCTGCGGCGAGCCGATCTTCGACGCGATCGATTTCACGTCGTCGTCGCGCGCTTCTTCATCAGCGCGGCGGCCGCAGCCTTTTCGTCGATCTCGGTCAACCTCCCGACCGAATCGGTAGGCACGTTGACCGAGAACACTCGCCGCCCTTTGCCTCGACGACTGACGCGCGCGCGACTACAGCTCGTCGTACAACCCGGCACTCCGAAGAAAATGCATCGACCATTTGCGATGCGCCGTCGCCAACACCGCCCCCATGTCAGTGGTTCGCAACGATCACCCACTTGCGAAGCATGGTGTGACAATAGTGAGGAGATCGTCTTCGCAGCACCGGGAGGCTGGACCAATATGCAAACGTCCCACACAACCGCGCGGCATCATCCCACGGTCGAAGCCCACCTCAGGCAACGTGCGAGCGACGTGCAACTGCACATCGCCGACATGATCACCGCCTTCGCCGGCTCGATGGTGTTCGTGTACATCCACACGGTCGCGTTCGGCGTCTGGATGCTCTTCATCGAGTCCAGTCCGTGGCCGACGCTCACCCTCGTCGTGTCGTTGGAGGCAATCTTCCTCTCGACCTTTGTGCTCATCGGTCAGAACCGCCAGGCTTCGTTCGCGCAGGCCAAGGCCGACCACGACTTCGTGGAGCAAGAGACCGAGCTCAAGCACAACACGATGCTGACGAGCGCCGTGCACGACTTGATCACGCAAGTGCACGCCGAGGTGTGCGGACAGAAGCCGGCAACCGGGCAGTGAGACGAGGTGCCTACCCGCGCGATTCGACCCGTTCGTATGCCGCGTGCACGTGCGCACGCAACAGCTCCAGCGCCCGCGCGAACGTCACATCGGATGCCCACGGATCGAGATCGATCCACTCGTCGCCGAGGCCGACCGCCGGCCACGAAGAGGCGAGCGCGCCCGCCGGACGGCCCGACCGCACGACGAGCTGCGACGTACCACGCGCGCACGCGATCGGCGCGCCCGAGGGATGGTGCACCACCGGGCACCCGCACACCCATGCGCGCCGCACGCCGCGTGTGGGCAGTGCTACCTGGTCGAGCCGGGCGACGAGATCAGGATGGCAATGCAGCGTGTCCAACGGCGGCGGAGGTTGCCAACCGCTCACGTCGTGATCGTCGGATGTCAACCACCCGAGCAGCGAATCGCCGAGCTCGACGCGCCCGGGGGGTGGCACTGGCTCGGCGTCAGGCATCGCGCGGCAGCCCGAGCACACGCTCGCCGAGGATGTTGCGTTGCACCTCGCTCGTGCCGCCGCCGATCGTCAGGGCGCGGGAATAGAGGTATCCGTAGTGCCAGGCACCGTCATCGGGCTCGCCGAACGGCGCCCGATCGGTGAGTAACCCGTAGGCACCGGTGAGCTCTTTCGCCATCGCCATGACGTGCTGGCCGTGCTCGTCGGCGATCGCCTTGCGCACCGACGCTTCCGGTCCGGGCTCCATGCCGCGCACACGCGCCGAGACGGTGCGCAAGCGGATCAAGCGGAGCAGCTCGCTTTCGATGAAAACACGGGCCAGGCGCTGGCGCACGAGCGGATCGGCAATGCCTCCCCGCGTGCGCACCATCAAGACGAGGTCCTCGGCGGTCGGACCGCGGCCCCACAGCGCGCCCTCGCTCGAAAGCGAGACGCGCTCGTTGGCGAGTGTGACCTTGGCGAGACGCCACCCGTCATGCTCGCGACCGACGATGTTGCGAGCGGGCACGCGCACGTCATGGAAGAACACTTCGTTGAACTCGTGCGTCCCCGTCATCTGCACGAGCGGGCGGATCTCGATGCCCGGCGTTCGCATGTCGACGACGAAGTACGTGATACCGCGGTGCGCGTCAGCAGCCGGATCGGTGCGCGCGAGCAGGATGCCGTAGCGCGCGTGGTGTGCGAGCGTCGTCCAGACCTTCTGGCCGTTCACGACGTACTGGTCGCCGTCTCGCACAGCTCGCGTCGACAGTCTCGCGAGATCACTTCCAGCGCCGGGTTCACTGAACAGCTGGCACCAGATCTCGGACGCGTCGAGGATGCCGGGAAGCCACGCGTCACGCTGCTCGTCGGTCCCCGCGACCAGCAGCGTCGGGCCGGCCCAGCCGATCCCGATCGGGTTCACGGGCCGCGGCACCCGCAGCTCCCTCATGACCTCGTCGAGCTCGAGCTGTTCGGCGGGGGACGCGTCGCGGCCCCACGGTGCCGGCCAGTGCTGCACCACGTAGCCGGCCCGGGCGAGCTGCTCGTTCCAGTCGGGTGGATACACGCCGCCGGGTGCGTGCTCGGCGACGAACTCGCGCAGGACCGCACCAACACGAGGACGGTCCGCCACGAACGGCAGGCTACGTCATCCAGCCTCGACGACCGCACCGAACACCAGTCGTGCGAAGCGGTTCTCGACGCGCGGCGGTGCGGCGGTCGGATGCCGACCTGCGCGCGGCCGACGACGCCACGCTCGCACGCGCGGTGCTCGACGGCGAAGAGTCCGCGCTCGGCCAGCTCGACTCGCGCCACGGCGGACCGTACCTGGCACTGGCGCGGCGCGTGCTCGCCGACCGCGTCCTCTCGGAGGAGGTCGTCCAGGAAGTCTTCCTCCGGCTGTGGCGCGACCCTTCGCGCTTCGATCCCGATCGAGGTTCGATGCGGTCATGGTTGTGCGCACAGGTGCACGGCAAGTCGGTCGACCTGCTGCGCGCCGAGACTCGCGCCGCGCTCGCGAGGAGCGCGACGCGTACGGAATCCCACCGTCGATGACGTCCTCGACCCGCAGGAGCGCACTCGAGTCGAGGAGTACCTCGCGCGCAGTCCCGGGGCGCGAGACGAGGTCCACGAGCTACGCGAAAGCGCGGCGTCGCTCGCTCTCGCACCGGTGCACGACCGGACCGCTCCGGCACAGCTATGGACTCGTATCTCCGAGCAGATCGCAGCCGAGCCGCGCGACTTCGCACCACGTCCCGTTGTGCGGCCGCGAACGGCGTCGCGCACAACCGCGGCACTTGGTGCTGTGGCAGCGATCGCCGTCGTCCTCCTCGCGGCGTCTGTCGTATTCGTGCGAGGGCGCGACTCGCGGCCGACCGATCTCGCAACGGCATTCGACAACGCCGCGAAGCAGTCGGACGCGCGGCAAGTTTCACTCGCGTCCGCGAGCGGGACGCCGGTCGCGCGCATCGTTCTGCTCCCCGACGGGGCGGGCTACCTCCGCAACGACGGGATGCAGGAGCTGCGGCCGGGCTAGACCTATCAGCTGTGGGCGCTCAGCCGTGACGCCGCCAGACCGGTCGCGATCTCGGCCGGTGTGCTCGGCCCCGATCCCGAGACGGTGGCGTTCCATACGAATGGCGCCGTCCACGGATTCGGGGTGACCGTCGAGCAGGTGCCGGGAGTGGTCGCGTCCTCGCATCCGATGTACGCGCAGGCGTCGCCGGCCTGACGGCGCGATCACGCGCGCGAACATGGCCCGCGTGACCCTCGGCGTCTACGTCCACGTGCCGTTCTGTGCGCACCGCTGCGACTACTGCGACTTCGCAACATGGACGGATCGGGGCTTCCTCATCGACGAGTACGTCCACGCGTGCATCATCGACATCGGGCGCCGCCACGCGACCGGCGGACGCGCCGCCACCAGCGTGTTCTTCGGCGGCGGCACGCCGTCGCTCATCCCCGGCCAGGACCTTGCGCGCATCCTCGACGCGATCCACCGCACCGCCGACGCCGAAGTCAGCGTCGAGTGCAACCCCGACAGTGTCGATGCCCACAAGCTCGCCACTTACGCCGACGCCGGCGTGAACCGGCTGAGCTTCGGCGTGCAGTCGATGGTGCCGCACGTGCTCGCCCGACTCGGCCGCACCCACGACCCCGGGAACGTCGAGCGCGCGCGATCACGATGGCGCGCGCCGCGGGGTTCGCGCGCATCAACGTCGACCTCATCTACGGCACGCCCGGCGAGTCGCTCGACGACTGGCGACGAACGGTCGAGGGTGCGATCGCGCTCGGCGTCGAGCACGTCAGCGCGTACGCGCTCACCGTCGAACCCGCGACGCCGTTGGGCAAGGCAGTCGCGGCCGGCACGCGAGCGGCGCCCGACGACGACCTGCAAGCCGACGCGTACGTGCTCGCCGACGACATGCTCGGTGCGGCCGGCTTCACGTGGTACGAGATCTCGAACTGGGCGCGGCCGGAGGAGGCGTGCCGCCACAACCTCGCGTACTGGCACGGCGACGAGTACGTCGCCATCGGATGCGCGGCGCACGGCTACACCGGTGGCCGGCGCTGGTGGAACGTGCGCACGCCCGAGCGATACGTCGACGCGATCGCGCGCGGCGTGTCGCCCGAAGCCGGTGCGGAGTCGCTCGATCCTGCACCACGCGGCGGAGGAATCATTCGCGCTGGAGCTGCGGACGAGCGCCGGCGCGCAGATCGCCGCCGCCGCATCGTCGTGCGCCGACGAGCTCGCGGCCGACGGCCTGTGCGACCGACAGGACGGACGCGTCGTGCTCACGCGCCGCGGGCGGCTCCTCGCCTCCGACGTCACCGCTCGCCTGCTGCTCGCGGGCGCGGCGCGACCGGTCGCGTCGGCCGCACCTGCGGCTGGCACTCTGTAGCATGGAGTGCCACCGCTGGCGCGGCGCGCAGGGACGACGCGCAGACGAGAGGCCACGCAATGACCGACCTGGACGATCGCAAGGCCGCGATCCTGCGCGCGATCGTCGAGCACTACGTCGACACGGCGCAGCCCGTCGGGTCGCAGACCGTGACGCAAACCGCGGGTCTCGGCGTTTCGGCCGCGACCGTGCGCAACGAGATGTCGGTGCTGGAGCGCGAGGGCTACATCACGCAGCCGCACACTTCGGCAGGCCGGGTCCCCACCGACCAGGGATACCGCTACTACGTCGACCAGCTCGCGGGCGCAGCCCAGCTCGCGGCGCCGGAGCGGCGCCGGATCTCCGAGTTCTTCACGAGTGCCACGATGGCGATGGACGAGCTGCTCGCCCAGACGAGTCATCTCCTCGCACGCGTCACCGCGCACGCCGCCGTCGTGGTCGCACCCGAATCGCAAGCCGTCGTCGTACGTGCCGCCCACGTCGTGCAGCTCCAACCGCGCGTGTTGCTCGTCGTCGTTGTGTTGTCGAACGGGTCAGTAGTGAAAGAAGTAGTGCATGTCGACCTCGATGCGCCGGAAGCCGTCGTTGCGACCGCGAGTGCGCGGCTGGCGAAGCATCTCGACGGGCGCCGCCTCTCCGAGCTGACCGACGCGCTGCCTGACGTGCGCGGACGCGGGGACGTCGATGCGCTCGTGCGCACGGCGTGCGAGGCACTGCGTGCGCACGTCGAGCATCACCAGAGCGACGCGTTGTACATCGGAGGTGTGAGCCGGCTGGCGGCCGAGCACGACGACTTCGTGACGACGAACACCGCGCGGCTGCTCGAACTGCTCGAACAGCACGTCGTCCTTGCGACACTGCTGCGGGAGCTGCTCGGGCCGGGGCTCACCGTCCGCATCGGTTCCGAGAACACACGCGCCGATCTGCTCGAATGCTCGATCGTGCTCGCGCCGTACCTCGTCGAAGGTGAGCTCGCAGGTACGGTCGGCGTGCTCGGGCCGACACGAATGGACTACCGGAAGGCGCAGGCCGCCGTCGTGACGGTGTCACAACAACTGGGTCGGCAGCTGTCGAGATGACGATCAGATGAGCCGGCGCGACTACTACGAGATCCTCGGTGTCTCGCCGCAGGCGACCGACGACGAGATCAAGAAGGCATTCCGCGCGCTCGCGCGCGAGCACCACCCCGACGCGAACCGCGACGATCCCGAGGCCGTCGAGCGCTTCAAGGAGCTCAATCAGGCGTACGAGACCCTGCGCGATCCCGAGCGGCGCCGTCGCTACGACATGTTCGGACCTGAAGGCGCGGCGGCCGGCGCCGGACAGTTCGGGCTCAACGATCTCTTCGACGCGTTCTTCACTAGCGACGCCTTCTCGGGCGGTGGTCGCGGCCGCGCGAGCGGGCCGGCGCATGGCCCGGACGCGGAGACCGTGCTCGATCTCACGCTCGCGGAGGTCGTATTCGGCGCGCGCAAGACGCTCGACCTGCACATGCCGGTCGGCTGCGAGCGGTGCAACGGCAGCGGCTGCGCCACGGGCACGCATCCGGAGCGCTGCGCGACGTGTGAAGGAACGGGTGAGGTGCGGCAGATCCGGCGCTCGCTGCTCGGCCAGCTGATGACAGCCGCGCCCTGCACCGCGTGCCACGGCACCGGTGAGGTCATCAACCACCCGTGCGACGCGTGTCACGGCAATGGACGCGTCGAAGGTGAACGTTCGATCGATGTCGACGTGCCCAAGGGCATCGACCAAGGTCAGCGGCTGCGTCTCGCAGGACGCGGGCCGGCCGGTCCGCGCGGCGGTCCCGCGGGCGACCTCTACGTGGCGGTGCGGATCGTGCCGCACCCGCAGCTCGAGCGACGGGGCGACGAGCTCTGGTGCGCGCTGCGCCTCTCGATCGCGCAAGCGACGCTCGGCACGCGCTTCGATCTCGAGACGCTCGACGGGGCGCGCGAGCTGGAAGTGCCGCCGGGAACGCAACCGGGAACGACGATCCGCCTGCGGGGCCTGGGTGTGCCGTCGTTGCGCGGCGGCCGCCGCGGCGATCTCGTCGCCGAGATGCACGTCGAGGTGCCGACGCATCTCACGCCCGAGGAAGCGGAGGTGCTGGTGAAGTTCGCCGAACTTCGTGGCGAGGACGTCACCGCGCCGCAAGATGGCCTGTTCTCGCGCATTCGCTCTGCATTCAAGCCGTGACCGATCCGCCGGAGGTCATGCCGGCGGATACCGACGCGGTCGCGCACGTCTTCGTCGACGAGCTCGCCGATCGGTACGACATCAGCGGTGCTGACGGCCATCACCTCCAGCGCGTGCGACGGCTTGTTGCCGGCGAGTCCGTGACGGCGGCCGACGGTTCCGGTGCATGGCGCCTCTATGAGGTGATCGACGTCGCGCGCGGCCGTGTCACGCTCGACGCGCGAACGGTCGTGCAACACGAGCCCTCGGCCGCCGCATCGGTTGCGCTCGCAATCGCACTGACGAAAGGCGGGATCGACGCGCTCGTCGCGAGCGTGACCGAGCTCGGCGTGACGCGCATCACGCCTGTGCGCGCCGCGCGCACCGTCGTGCGCTGGGACGAGCGCAAGGCTGCGCACGCGATCGAGCGAATGCGCGCGCTCGCGCGCGAAGCCGCGATGCAGAGCCGCCGCACACGTGTGCCCGCGATCGACGACGTCACCGATATCGACGCGTTGCGCGACCGTCCGCATCTCGTCGTCGCCGATCGGACTGGTGGTCCGGCGAATGAGCTGGTGCCACCGGAGCGTGGTGAGTGGACGCTGCTCGTCGGGCCCGAGGGTGGACTGGCCGTCGGAGAGCAGGAAGCCCTTGCCAACCGGCGTCGCGTGGCACTCGGCACATATGTGCTCAGGGCAGGTACTGCGCCGGTCGCTGGCGCTGCGATACTCGGCGACCGGATTGCGCAGATGCGGCGCGCATGACCCATGCCAATGGGGTTAGAGTGGGCGCTGTTGCGTATCAGCCCAATGAGTGGCTGATGTTGGAAGCAACGCGAAGCATGACTTTCACGGAGCGTGCTGTTACGATCCACTGACCGCACACCCACTGCGGCGAACCGGGTGGGCGCGCGCCAACAGTCCGGGCGAGGGGGCTTCGGGGTGGTGAACACAGGGGCACGGGTCGGCGAGCGACTGCGAGCGATCCGTCGCCAAAAAGGTCTGTCGCTACACGACGTCGAGGCGCGTTCCAGTCTCGAGTTCAAGGCGTCGGTGCTGGGCGCGTACGAACGCGGTGAGCGAGCGATCTCGGTGCCGCGCCTGCTTCGGCTCGCCGAGATCTACGAAGTGCCTGCCGACCAGCTGCTGCCGCGTGAGCTCGAAGGCGAGATCAGCCTCCTCGACGCCTCGACGGGCAGTGCGTTCGACATGAATGCGGGGTTCACCATCGATCTCGTGCGGCTGCACGAGCTCGATGATCCCGACGCGCACATCCTCGATCGCTTTGCCACGTCGCTGCAGCGCGAGCGGCAGGACTTCAACGGACGCATGTTGACGATCCGCCGCTCCGACCTCCGAGTGCTCGCGTCCTGCATGGGGCGCAGTCTCGAGGAGCTCGGTGCACGCCTCGAGCAGCTGGGTCTCCGGGCGGTCGCGACCTCCTGAGGGCTGGTCGCGGGCGAGGCGCGCGGCGCATGCTCCGAGCCGAACACCTGCGATCCTGAGCTACCCTCGCGCGCACCTTGGCACCGTCGCACACGACCACCCCAGAGTCCGGCACCCCAGAGTCCGGCACCCCAGAGTCCGGCACCTCGGTCAAGCTTCTCGTCCCCGGCAACCATCTGATGGTGGGCCTTCTCGGACAGCGCGACGAGCTCTTGCGTCTCGTCGAGGGCGCGTTCCCGGTGGAGATCCTCGTGCGCGGCAACGAGATCACGATCACCGGCACCCCGGAGCACACCGAGCGCGTCGCGCGGTTGTTCGAGGAGATGATCGTCTTGCTCGAACAGGGTCACCTGCTCGACCGGGAGAATCTGGTCCGGTCGATCGAGATGCTCGACGCCGATCAACGTCCGAGCGAGGTGCTCACCACCGAGGTCGTGCGCGGCCGCAAGTCGATCCGCCCCAAGACCTCGGGCCAGAAGCGCTACGTCGACGCGGTGCGCGATCACACAGTGACCTTTGCCATCGGCCCCGCCGGCACCGGCAAGAGCTATCTGGCGGTAGCACTTGCGGTGCAGGCGCTGCAAGGGAAGGACGTGAACCGCATCATCCTCACGCGTCCCGCCGTCGAGGCCGGCGAACGTCTCGGCTTCCTGCCCGGCGACATCCTCCAGAAGGTCGACCCGTACCTGCGACCGCTGTACGACGCGCTGTACGACATGCTCGAGCCGGAGATCGTGGCGCGCCTGATGGAGCGGGGCACGATCGAGGTCGCACCGCTCGCGTACATGCGAGGCCGTACGCTCAACGACTCGTTCATCATTCTCGACGAGGCCCAGAACACGACCCCGGAACAGATGAAGATGTTCCTGACGCGGCTCGGCTTCGGCTCCAGGGCCGTGATCACCGGTGACGTGACGCAGATCGACCTGCCCGACGGGCGCGGGCGATCAGGGTTGCTCCAAGTGCGCAACGTGCTCGATGCCATCGACGGTCTCGTGTTCGTCGAGCTCGGCTCGCACGATGTCGTGCGGCACCGAATCGTGCAGGACATCGTCGACGCCTACGAACGGCACGATCAGCGATGACCGGACCGCAAGAACGCGGCACCGAATGAGTATCCAGGCGCGGGGCCGTATGAGTGGCGAGGCGCAGCGCGTATGCCGCGGCAGCGTGGTGCGGTCGCACGGGCGATCGAGCGCAGGAGCGCGGAGCCGTATGAGTGGCGAGGCGCAGCGCGTATGCGCGGCAGCGTGGTGCGGTCGCACGGGCGATCGAGCGCAGGAGCGCGGAGCCGTATGAGTGGCGAGGCGCAGCGCGTATGCGCGGCAGCGTGGTGCGGTCGCACGGGCGATCGAGCGCAGGAGCGCGGAGCCGCATGAGTACCGAGACCCCGTTCCCTACGGTGTTCGGCGTGAACGAGCAAGCCGACATCGACGTCGATGTCGCTCGCTGGGTTGCGCTGGCGCGTCTCGTACTCGCCGACGAGCGCGTGCACGAGCGTTTCGGCAGCGACGCCGAGCTGTCGCTGATGTTCGTCGACGCGCAAACGATCGCCGAGCTCAACGAGCGGTTTCTCGGCGCGACCGGCCCGACTGACGTGCTCGCGTTCCCGCTGGACGAGGAGCTGCCGCCCGGCGGTCGGCAACCCGACCAAGGTGGTCGCGGTCCCGGCGCGCCGGCCGACGCCGGCGACCCGCCCGCGCTCCTCGGCGACGTCGTCGTGTGCCCCGCCGTCGCGAGCCGCCAAGCGGCCGCGCGGCGTGCCGTCCGACGACGAGCTCGCATTGCTGGTCGTGCACGGCGTCCTGCATCTGCTCGACTACGACCACGCCGAAGCCGAAGATGCGCGCATGATGCGGCGCCGCGAACAGGAGCTGCTCGCGCAGTTCCGCGATACGGAGTCGGATTCGTGAGCGCACTTTCCGGCGCGCGACCTCCAGATACCGAACGGTTCCCCGCGCGCGTCGATCCCGCGAGACCGGCATGAGCGTGCTCGGCGCGGCGGAGGGGAACATCAACACTCTCGCGATCGTCGTCGTCGCCGTCCTTTGGGCGTTTTCGGGTGTGCTCGCGATGGCGGAAACCGCGTTCACGCGCGTGAGCCGCATCCGCCTGCTCGCACTCGAGGAAGAAGGCGACAAACGCGCCCGGCGCGTCGTGCGCCTGATGGAACGCCCCGAGGCAACGCTCAACAGCATCTTGTTGCTCGTGCTCGGCTGCCAGATGATCGGCGCGACGCTGCTCGGCACGTCGCTCGAGCCCGCGCTCGGCGCGGCAGGCATCGCCGTAGGCATCGTTGTCGAGATCTTCGTCGTGTTCACGCTGTTCGAAGTCGTTCCGAAGACGTTCGCGCTCCAACACAGCGAACGCGCCGCGCTCGCGCTGTCGCCGCTGCTCGTGTTCGTCACCGGCTTCTGGCCACTGCGTGTGCTCTCACGCGGATTCATCGGAATCGCGAACATCGTGCTCCCCGGGAAAGGCTTGCGGCGCGGGCCGTTCGTCACCGAGGAGGAGATCCTCACGATGGCCGATGTCGCCGCGGAGGAAGCTGCGATCGAGACCGAAGAGCGCGAGCTGATCCACTCGATCTTCGAGTTCGGCGACACCGTCGTACGCGAGGTCATGGTGCCGCGTACCGACATGGTCGTCGTCGAGGCAGACGCGACCGTCGAGGAAGGCATCGAGAACGCGGTCGGCGCCGGCAAGTCGCGCCTCCCCGCGTACCAGGAGAGCATCGACGACATCGTCGGCCTCGCGTTCTTGAAGGATCTCTTCGCGCGCAGCAGTGGTGGCAACGGCGCTGAGCCCGTACGGCGGAGCTTGCGCACCGCGAACTTCGTGCCCGAGTCCAAACGCGTCGCCGAGCTGTTGCGCGAGATGCAAACCGAGAAGTTCCACATGGCTATCGTCGTCGACGAGTACGGCGGCACCGCCGGGCTCGTCACGATGGAGGATCTGCTCGAAGAGATCGTCGGCGAGATCACCGACGAGTACGACATCGACGAGCCGACGATCGAACGACTTCCCGACGATTCATGGCGTGTTCCGGGCCGCACGCCGATCGACGAGTTGAACGAGCTGCTGCGCGCCGAGCTTCCGTCCGAGGAGTGGGACACCGTCGGTGGTCTCGTGTTCAACACGCTCGGTCACCTGCCTGTCGAGGGCGAGTGCGTCAACGCCGACGGGCTCGAGTTCTGCGCCGAACGCATGCAGGGACGCCGCATCGTGTCGGTCCTGATCAGGCGGCGCGCGGTCGAGCCGCTCGAAGAGCAACCGGCGGCGGCCGAACGCGGTGACTGAACCGGAAGGGCCCGGCGCCGAAGGAGGTTTCCGCGCCGGCTTCGTCGCCATCGTCGGCCGCCCCAACGTCGGCAAGTCGACATTGTGCAACCGCATCGTCGGCCGGAAGGTCTCGATCGTCTCCGAGACGCCCCAAACGACCCGCACGCAAGTGCGCGGCGTGCGGACGACCGCGACGCACCAGGTCGTCTTCCTCGACACGCCGGGCGTGCACCGACCCCGCACGCTGCAGGGCGAGCGTGCGAACGACCGCGCCCTCGCGACGCTGCGCGAGGTCGACGTGGTGTGCTTCGTCGTCGAAGCGAACGCGCCGATCGGTCCGGGCGACCGGTTCGTCGCGGCGCGCGTCGTCGAGAGCGGTACGCCGGCGGTGCTCGCCGTCAACAAGGTCGACGTCGCGAGCGGCGACGCCATCGTCGATCACCTGGCGATCGCGTCGACGGAGCTCGGCGACTTCGCGGCATACGTGCCCATGTCGGCGCAGACCGGCGACGGCGTCGACGAGCTGCTCGCAGAGCTCGAGCAACGCATGCCACCCGGCCCGCACTACTACCCCGACGGCGTGGTCACCGATCAGCCCGAGACGTTCCTCGCCACCGAGCTCGTGCGCGAGCAGTTGCTCGGCGTCGTGCGCGAGGAGCTCCCGCACGCGATCGTGGTGACCGCCGACGACGTCGAGGAGCGCACGACGTCGGCGGGCGAGCCGTTGCTCGCGCTGCGCGTCATCGTGCATGTCGAACGCGAATCGCAGAAGGGCATCGTGATCGGCAAGGGCGGCGCGGTGCTCAAGGCCGTGGGGACGGCCGCGCGCCATGAGTTGGAGGCGCTGCTCGGCACGCGTGTTCACCTCGAGATCCGCGTGAAAGTGGAGGCCGACTGGCAGCGCCGAGCGACTGCACTCGATCGGCTCGGGCTTTAGCAATCGCGCACGAATTTGCTTGTGAACATGTGGTGCCACCACCTCCCGGGGCGGCCGTGACAGAGTTGTGGTTTGGAGAAACGGCGGTTATAGAGTCCCGCCGATTCTCCCGGTGGAAGGCTTGCAGAGAGGCTGATGTTCGACCGCACGCATCGGTTCCGGCGCGCCGCGTTCGTGGTGTGCCTCGCGGCGGCTGCGATCCTGCTCGGGAGTTGCAGCGACGCCGACAACAACAAGCAGAACGCGCTGCGGCCGAGGGGCCCCTACGCCCACAAGATCCTCAACCTGTTCACGCCGTTCTTTTGGATCGCGGCCGTCATCGGTCTCGCCGTCATCGTCGCCACGATCTATGTCGCGTTGCGATTCCGTGTGAAGCCGGGCGAAGAAGGCGCGCCCAAGCAAGTACACGGCAACACCGCGCTCGAGATCAGCTGGACGGCAATTCCCGCGGCGATCCTCCTCGCGATGTCGATCCCGACGATCGCGACGATCTTCGACCTCGCCAAGAAGCCGACCGGTCCGAACGTCTTGAACATCACGGTCACCGCGCGCCAGTGGTGGTGGGAGTACCACTACGACGACGGCACCAACATCGAGACCGCAAACGAGATGCACATCCCCGCCGGCGTTCCTGTCGCGCTCACCCTGCAGGGACCGCCGAAGTGCACTGCCAACGACTGCTACGACAACGGCGTCATCCATTCGTTCTGGGTCCCCGAGCTCAACGGCAAGAAGGACGTCGTTCCGGGCCGCCAGCAGTTCCTCAAGCTCGAGGCGGACAAGCCCGGTGAGTTCGCAGGCCAGTGCGCGGAGTATTGCGGCCTCTCCCACGCCGACATGCGCCTGCGCGTGATCGCCCAGATGCCCGAGGACTTCAAGGCGTGGCAGCAACAGCAGCTCGCAGCGAAACCCGAGGATTTCTACAAGAAGGGCGTGATGGACGCCACTTGGCCGACACCCTGCTCGACCTGCCACAGCTTCGCGCCGACGAAGCCCGGCGCCGTCGCGCCGAACCTGACCCATCTCGCCGACCGCCAAGGCTTCGCGGGGTACACCTACGAGACGAACTTCGACAACTTGTGGCGCTGGGTCTACGACGCGCCATCGCGAAAGCCAATGGGTGACCTCAATCAACACATGCCGTCGTTCAAGGGGTTGGGTATGACCGAGGCGCAGGCGAAGCAGATCGCCTGCTTCCTGCTCGAGAACACGGCGACGAACCCGCAACCGCAGCCGGAGTGTCCGTCATGACGACTGTCGAAGACGCGCACGTTCTCGTCGAAGCGCCCGAGCACGGAGCCCGTATCCTTCAACGGCCCCGCGCGACCACAGGACCGTGGAGCTGGGTCACCACTGTCGACCACAAGAAGATCGCGATCCTCTACGGATCGCTCGCGCTGTTGTTCTTCGTCGTCGGGGGCATCGAGGCGCTGTTCATACGCCTCCAGCTCGCGCGTCCCGACGGCACCGTGCTGACAGCCGCGCGTTACAACGAGTTCTTCACGATGCACGGCACGACGATGGTGTTCCTGCTGGGGATGCCGATGGCCGTCGCGTTCGGCAACTACCTCGTGCCGTTGATGATCGGCGCGCGCGACGTCGCGTTCCCGCGGTTGAACATGCTCGGCTTCTGGGTGTTCCTCTTCGGCGGCCTGTTCATCTACTCGTCGTTCTTCCTCGGCGGCGCGCCGAACGCCGGGTGGTTCGGATACGCGCCGCTGTCGAGCACCCCGATGTCGGCCGGCTATCTCCCCGGGCGGGGGCCCGACTTCTGGACCGTCGGCCTCATCATGCTCGGCATCGGATCGGTCGCGACGGCCGTCAACTTCCTCGTCACGATCATCAACATGCGAGCACCCGGCATGACGATGATGCGCATGCCGCCGTTCATCTGGATGGTGCTCGTGATCGCGTTCTTGACGCTGTTCGCGATGCCGCCGCTGACCGCCGCGCTGATCATGGTGTTCATGGATCGCAACTTCCACACCAACTTCTTCAACGCGGCAGCCGGTGGCGATCCGCTGATGTACCAGAACCTCTTTTGGATCTTCGGCCATCCCGAGGTGTACATCCTGATCCTGCCGGGCATGGGCATCGTCTCGGAGATCCTGCCTGTGTTCTCGCGCAAGCCGTTGTTCGGTTACGCGATCGTCGTGTTCTCGGGCATCGCGATCGGATTCCTGGGCTGGGGAGTGTGGGCGCACCACATGTTCGTGAGCGGTATCGGCCCGGTCGCGGCATCCGCGTTCGGACTCTCGACGATGCTGATCGGCATCCCGACCGGAGTGAAGATCTTCAACTGGCTTGCCACCGTGTGGGGCGGCGCGGTGCGCTTGACGACGGCGATGCTGTTCGCGCTCGGGTTCATCGCGCAGTTCACGATCGGCGGCCTCTCGGGTGTGATGCACTCGATCGTGCCGTCCGACACACAGCAGACCGACACGTACTTCGTCGTCGCGCATTTCCACTATGTGTTGTTCGGCGGCTTGATCACCGCGATCTTCGGCGGCTTCTACTACTGGTGGCCGAAGGTGTTCGGGCACATGCTCGACGAACGGCTCGGCAAGCTGAACTTCTGGCTGCTGGTGATCGGTTTCAACCTCACGTTCTTCCCGATGCACTTCCTCGGGTTCCAAGGTCAGCCCCGGCGCACCTACACGTACCCGAAGGGGATGGGCTGGGACAGCCTGAACCTGCTCGCGACGATCGGCTCGTTCATCATTGCGCTCTCGGTGCTCGTGTTCCTCGTCAACATCGTGTACTCGCGCCGTCGCGCGACCCCGGCCGGCAACGACCCCTGGGACGCGAGAACGCTCGAGTGGCTGACCTCCTCGCCGCCGCCCGAGTACAACTTCGCCGAGGTGCCGATCGTGACGCACCGCGACGAGTTGTGGCACCGCAAGTACACCGAGGACGACGAGGGTCGGCTCGTGAAGCTGCCTGCGGGCGCAGCGCTCGCCGTCGACGACGGGACGCGTGCCGCGGCCGAACGCCCACGACATCCACCTGCCGTCACCGTCGTACTGGCCCTTGATCTTCGCGTTCAGCCTCCCGATTCTCGGATACGGCTTCGTGTTCAAGAACTGGTTCATCCTCGCCGCCGGGGTGGTGGTCGGACTGTTCGGACTCAACGGCTGGGGCATAGAGCCGTCGGCCGAGCCCCACGGGCACGGAGCCCACTGATGTCGCAGGCAGTCGTCCCCGCGCAGCCCGAGGCGCTCGTGCATCTCGATACCGGCCACGAGCACGAGACGAACACCGGCGTCAGCAATCCCAAGCTGGCGATGTGGTTGTTCCTCTCCTCGGAAGCGCTGTTCTTCGGCGCGTTCATCTCGTCGTACTTCTTGTATCGAGGCCGCGATACGCAGTTCCTCGGCGGCAAGCGTCCGCAGGATTTGCTCAACATCCCGTTCACTTCGGTGACGTCGTTCATCTTGTTGATGAGCTCGCTCACGATGGTCCTCGCGCTCGCCGCGATCCAGCGCGGTGACCATCGGCAGCTCCGCATCTGGCTGCTCGCCACCGCATTGTTCGGCCTGACGTTCATCTCGGGTCAGGTCTACGAGTTCACCGAGTTCTACCGGCAGGGACTGTCGCTCTCCTCGAACATGTTCGGCACGACGTTCTTCGTGCTCACCGGTTTGCACGGCGCGCACGTCACGATGGGCATCGTGTGGCTGCTCATACTCTGGGGACGCTCGGCGCAGGGACGTCTGCCGATCGAGAAGTCGGAGGCGATCGAGATCGCCGGCCTCTATTGGCACTTCGTCGACATCGTGTGGATCTTCATCTTCACGGCGATCTACCTGATCCCCCAGACATAGCAAGCATCACGTCACTGAGGACTGCGCATGACTGACGGCACCGACCTCGCCGAACCCGGCACCGACGTCGTCCCCGCCGATGCCGACTCCGGCGAGCTGGTCCCAGCCGGCCACGAGCACCCGGTCGCGGCCGAGGGCCACGCGCACCCTGGCCCGCGGCAGTACGTGCTCATCGCGGTCGTCTTGTGCGTGCTCACCGGGTTCGAGGTGGCCGCGTCGTACACCGACATCAACAGCAACCTGCTGATTGCCATCCTCGGGGTGATGGCCGCCGCCAAGTTCGTCCTCGTGTGCGCGTGGTACATGCACATGAAGCAGGACAGCCCGTTCTTCCGCCGCATGTTCGTGATCGGCCTCATCGGCGCGACGATCGTGTACGGCACCGTGATACTGATCTTCTCGAGCACGGTCCTGAAGTCGTAGATCCGGTGCTCGCCGAGGCCGCCTTCCCATCGTGGACCCCCCACCCGGACGTCTGGCTGCTCGTCGCGTCCATCGGCGCCGGATATGCATACGCGTGCTGCGGCGGCTCGGACCACGCCTCGCGCCGGCTGGTACGCAGGTCGCCACGCGCTTCCAGCTGTCGACCTTCGCCGGCGGTCTGCTCGCGCTCTGGATCGCGTCCGAGTGGCCGATCCACGACCTCGGCGAGGGCTATCTCTTCTCCGTCCACATGATCCAGCACACCACCTACTCGATCATCGCCGCGCCGCTGATGCTGATGGGCACCCCGACGTGGCTGGCGCGGTGGCTGCTGTCGCCTCGTTGGCTGCTGCGCACGGTTCGGTTCCTGGCACGCATGGTGCCGGCGACGTTGATCTTCAATTTCGTGGTGATCGTCACGCACGTGCCGCTGGTCGTCGACGCGTCGCTCCATCACGCGCTGATCCATTTCGGGATCCATACGGTGATCTTCGTGTCGTCGTTGATCGTTTGGATGCCGCTGCTCTCGCCGCTGCCCGAGGTGCCGCGTCTCCAGCCGCTACTCAGGATGCTGTACTTGTTCCTGCAGTCGGTGGTCCCGACGGTGCCGGCATCATTCCTGACGTTCGGCGACCACCCGCTGTACAAGTTCTACGAGCATGTACCACGGCTGTGGAACGTGTCGGCGCTCGACGACATGCGTGTCGCCGGCCTGATCATGAAGATCTTCGTCGGCTTCAGCCTGTGGATCACGATCGCAATCATCTTCTTCCGCTGGTACAACGCCGAGGAGAGCGGCACCGCGCTCCTCCGGCGCCGCTCGCGTGACCTGGACCGAGAACTGATGGGATTGCAACAGCAATGACCGACACTCCGACTACCGAAGAACACGCCGAAGCCGCGGGCGACCTCGAGCCGCGCCGTCCGCGACGGATGTCGCGGGACCCTCGCACACCGAGCCGGTGCCGTTCTGGCAGCGTCCGTATGTCGAGCGGTACCTCACGCCGTTGGTGTTGCCCGTCGTCGTCGTCGGCGTGATTGTCGTCTACGTCCTCAACGTGTCGCGCGTGTTCCTCTCGGTGCACGGCCACATCCCGGTCATCGCCGGCACCGTGATCACGCTGCTGATCTTGATCGGAGCGACGCTCCTGGCGAACGCACCGCGCATGCGGCCGACCTCGATCGTGTTGGTGACAGTCGGGTTCCTTCTGGTCGTATCGCTCAGCGGATGGATCTCGCTCGGGGCGTCGCAGAACAAAGAAGGTGGCGTCGAGTCGTTGCCGGCCACGCTCAAGACCGATCAGACGTTCAAGGTCACGGCCGCCCCGGGCGGCCAATTCGCGTACGTGCCCGACTCGATCGACGCCAAGACGGGACTGGCCAAGTTCTCGGTGACGGCGGCAGTCGCGGGTCACGACTTCGGTTTCCACGAGCCGCAGACGCTGTTCGCCCAGCTCACCTCGATCTCGCCCGGGGCACCCGTCGACGGCGTCGCGTTCTTCCCCGCGCCCGGCGACTACCACTACTTCTGCGCGGTTCCGGGCCACGAAGCGGCCGGGATGAAGGGCGTCGTGCACGTCACCGGCGATCCGATCACGCTGGACGAAGCGCTCACCAAAGCCGGCAATCCGCCGGGCGCCGCCGGCGGTTGACGACCCGCGCCCTCTCGCGTGGGAGTTCAGGGGACGCGTGCAGTGAGCGCGCCGGCGACCGCTTCCATCCGGCCCGGCAACGGACCAACGCGCTCGCCGTCGGCGTAGACCTCCATCGGCATCGACGGATCGAGCGACGCCAACTCGATCTTCACCCCGCGGAACGTGCGTACCTTCGGGTGCGACACGTGCGTGCCCTTGAACACCTTCGGAAAGTTGACGAGGAACTCGGGCTTCGACATCGCGCCGACGACCGTGACGTCGAGCAGGCCGTCGTCGAGACGCGCCGCAGGCGCTACGCGCATTCCTCCCGCGTACGCGGGTCCGTTGCCGACCGCGACGAGATACGCGTGCAGGTCGTGCTCGTCACCGTCGACCGACAACCGGAACGGGTGCGGCTTGTAGACCGCGAGCGTGCGCAGCACCGCCGCGATGTACAGCGTCGTCCCCGAGAGACGCTGCACGGTGTTGGCCCACCGGTTGGCTTCGGCGTCGAATCCCGACGCGGTGACGCACGTGTACCAACGCCCGTTGACGCGTCCGAGGTCGACGACGCGATCGTGTCCGTCGGCGAGCACGCGAAACGCGTCGAGCGGGCGTTTGGGGTCGTAGCCGAGGACACGCGCGAAGTCGTTGCCGGCACCTGTCGGCACCACGGCGAGCCGGCGCCCGGAATCGGCGGCGACGCCGGCAACCTCGGTGACCAGCCCGTCGCCACCGCAGGCGACGAGGTCGTGGCCGCCCTCGACCGCGCCGAGCGCGAGTTTCGTGGGTGCGCCCGGTTCGGGCGACACGTGCAGCTCGACGTCGACTGCGCGCGCGGCTTGTGCGAGCTCGGTGAGAAGTTTGCGCGTACGGCCGCGCCCGGCGGCCGGATTCGACGATCGCCGTCCACGGCATCGACGAAGGCTAGCTATCGTCGACGCTCGTGCGAGACGACAGTGCAGCGACCGGATGGGAGCGGAGCGCGGAGTCGACCCATGCAGGCGTGCATTTGGACCCGGCGCGGATTCCCGCGGACGTCGCGATCGTGATGGACGGCAACGGACGCTGGGCCCAGCAACGGGGATTGAAACGCACCGAAGGTCATGCGGCCGGAGAAGAGGCGCTCTTCGACACCGTGCACGGCGCGCTCGAAATCGGCCTGTCGTGGATGACGGTGTTCGCGTTCTCGACCGAGAACTGGCGCCGGCCGCTCGATGAAGTGCGCTTCCTGATGGGATTCAACGAGCGTCTGTTGCTCGCGCGGCGCGACGAGTTGCACGAGCTCGGTGTGCGCGTGCGGTTCATCGGCCGGCGCGGCGGCCGCGTTCCCGGCCGTGTGCAGCGGCGCATCGAAGAGACCGAAGCGCTGACGCGTGCCGCAATCGCAAGCTGACCTTGACGTTCGCGTTCAACTACGGCGGCCGCGCCGAACTCGTCGACGCGACACGTGCGATCGCGGAAGCGGTCGCGTCGGGTCGCTTGCGTCCGGACAAGATCGACGAAAGCGTCCTCAATCGCCACCTGTACGCGCCCGACATGCCCGACCCCGATCTGCTGGTGCGCACGTCGGGCGAGTTCCGCATCTCCAACTACCTGTTGTGGGAGCTTGCGTACTCCGAGCTCGTGTTCACCGACGTGCTGTGGCCCGACTTCCGGCGCGAGCACCTCGCGGAGGCGATCGCCGAGTACCAAAAGCGCGATCGGCGTTTCGGGGTCGGTCTGAAGACCGCCCCTCAACGCCGTTGCTTGCTGGGTCGCGGCTCGTGGACGCTCGACTGCTCCCGCCAGTTCGCTGTGCTCCCCTCCCGGTCGCTCCGCTCACGGCTGCGCTACGACTGTCTAGGGTGCGTCTGTGAGCCTGTACCGAGATGAGGGGGTCGTGCTGCGCACGATCAAGCTCGGTGAGGCGGACAGGATCGTGACGATCTTCACTCAGGGACACGGCAAGGTGCGGGCGGTCGCCAAGGGCGTGCGCAAGACCACCAGCAAGTTCGGCGCGCGTCTCGAGCCGACGAGCCAGATCTCCTTGCAGTGTTACAAGGGCCGTGAGCTCGACATCGTCACGCAAGTCGAGACCGTCGACGCGCACCGAGGGTTGCGCGAGGATTACGCGCTGTTCACGCACGCCGTTCCGATGCTCGAAGCTGTCGACCAGGTCGCGCAGGAGCGCGAGCCGAACCCGGCGATGTATCGCATGCTCACCGGCGCGTTGCGCACGCTTGCGGAGCGGCGCACGCCGATGGTGACGACGTCGTTCTTCTGGAAGCTGCTCTCGCTCGAAGGCTTCCACCCGATGCTCGACGACTGCGCGCGTTGCGGCGAGCCGCTCGGCGAGCCCGGCACCGATCACGAGCTCGTGGCATTCGACCTCGACGTGGGCGGCACGATGTGCCGCGCGTGCGCGCGTGGAGGCGGACGCCCGGTATCGACCGACGCGATCGTGTTGTTGCGCCGCATGCTCGGCGGCGCGCTCAACGGTGTGCTCGCCGAACACGAGAGCGTTGCGACGCGCGAGGTCGAGCATCTCGGAATCCGGGCGATCGAGCATCATGGCGAACGCCGCCTGCGCTCGGCCACCCTCCTCTGAGGCGACCGGCGAAGGGAGCGAGTGTGGTGGCGGGGCCGCCGCGCAGGTTCGTGGCGGAGCAGTCGCATGCGTGCGCGGTGGTGAAGCCGACGCTCCGCGCTTGCGAATGCGACCGGCGAAGGGAGCGAGTGTGGTGGCGGGGCCGCCGCGGAGGTTCGTGGCGGAGCAGTCGCATGCGTGCGCGGTGGTGATGCCGACGCTCCGTGCTTGCGAATGCGACCGGCAAAGTAGCCTGATCCCTTATGGCCCATGCCGTCGACCCCAAGCTCATGGACCGCGTCGTGAACCTCGCGAAGCGGCGCGGCCTGGTGTTCCCCTCGTCCGACGTGTACGGCGGGTTCCGCTCGACCTGGGACTACGGGCCGCTCGGTGTGCTGCTCAAGCGCAACGTCAAGGACGCTTGGTGGCGCTCGATGGTCCAGCTGCGCGATGACGTCGTCGGCCTCGACGCCGCGATCCTCATGGCGCCGAAGGTGTGGGAGGCGAGCGGCCACGTCGCGACGTTCACCGACCCGCTGGTCGATTGCCGTAACTGCAACGAGCGGTTCCGCGCCGACCAGCTGCCCGATTCCGGAGCGTGCCCGAACTGCGGCGCCACGGGCAGCTTCACGGAAGCTCGCCAGTTCAACTTGATGTTCAAGACGCACGTCGGCCCGCTCGAGGACGACGCCTCGGTCGCGTACCTCCGGCCGGAGACCGCGCAGGGCATCTTCGTGAACTTCAAGAACGTGCAGACGACCAGCCGCAAGAAGCCGCCGTTCGGCATCGCGCAGATCGGCAAGTCGTTCCGCAACGAGATCACGCCCGGCAACTTCATCTTCCGCACCCGCGAGTTCGAGCAGATGGAGATGGAATACTTCGTGCCGCCCGACGAGAGCCCGAAGTGGTTCGAGTACTGGGTCGAGCAGCGCTACGCGTGGTACCGCGAGTACGGCATTCCGGAAGATGCCTTGCGCATCCGTCCCCACGATCCCGGCGAGCTGTCGCACTACTCGATCGGCACGAGCGACGTCGAGTACCGGTACCCGTGGGGGTGGGGCGAGCTCGAAGGCATCGCGCAGCGCACCGACTACGACCTCACGCAGCACGGGAAGTTCTCGGGCGAAGACCTGAGCTACTACGACCAGGAGAACGACGAACGGTACGTGCCGTACGTCATCGAGCCCGCCGCCGGTGCCGACCGCGCCACGCTCGCGTTCCTGCTGTCCGCCTACGACGAGGAGGAGGTCAAGGGTGAAAAGCGCGTCGTGCTGCGGTTCGACCGGCGCCTCGCGCCGATCAGCGTTGCCGTGTTGCCCCTCTCACGGAACGAGAAGCTCGCGCCGGTCGCCCATCGGGTCGCCGACGGGCTGCGATCGCAGTTCATGATCGACGTCGACGATGCCGGTTCGATCGGCCGCCGCTACCGGCGCCAGGACGAGGTCGGCACACCGCTGTGTGTCACGATCGACTTCGAATCACTCGACGACCAAGCTGTCACCATCCGCGACCGTGATTCGATGAGCCAGGATCGCGTCCCGATCGCGGGCATCGTGCAGGAGCTGCAGCGACGTCTGGATCAATGACCGAACGATGATGGACGACTACTACGAACTCTTGGGCGTCGAGCCCGACGCCCCCACTGACGAGATCCGAACCGCCTACCGCGAACGCAGAGCCTCGATCGACGCCACGAACGACGCCGGCCGCGCCGACTCCGCCAAGCTGAATCGCGCGTGGAACGTGCTCTCCGACCCGTACCAGCGCGGGCGCTACGACGAGCAACGCGCGCAAGGCGACGGCGAAGGCGAAGACGACCTCGAGCTGTCGGCCAACGGCAAGGCCACGGCGGCGAAGTCGACGCGGCCCGCACGGCAACGACGCCCGCCCGGGCCGCCGACGATCACCCCACCGGCCGGCACGACGTTCCCGGTGCCCAAGCAACGCGTGATCGCGATGGTGATCGACGTCGGTGTGCTGCTCGTGCTGTTCATTGTTGCGACGTACTTCGTTGCGCCTGCGATTGCCCGGGCGGTCGACAAGACGACCGTCGACAACGTCAAGGTCCTCGACCACCAGCGCGACGACCTCGGCCGCCAACAAGACGACGCCAAGACCGCTCTCGACAACGCGAAGAAGGGCACCGATCAGGACGCGATCGCGCAGGCGCAGCGCGACTACGACAATGCCAAGCGTGCCTACGATGACAAGAACGGCGAGATCACCAAGGAGGCGAACAAGCTGCAACCGATCTACTACGGCGTGTTCGGCGGCTACTTCCTCCTCGGAATGATGTATCTCGTCGTGCCCACGATCGCGAGCGGGCGCACGTTGGGCAAGCGATTCCAGCACATCCGCGTGTTGCGCGACGACGGTTCACCGTTGCGGGCGGGCGATGCGATCAAGCGCTATGGCACCCCGGTCCTCGTGACCTTCGCGCTGTTCCTGATCGGTCTCGGTCCACTCGCCGGCGCGATCGTGATCGTCGGTGTCATCGGCTGGACGCGCAACGCCAATATGCAGAGCATGCTCGACCGCTTCGCGCACACGATCGTGGTGGCCGACGCCAACAGCTGAGAGGGCACCGATGCCGAAATATGTCTACGCGTTCGAAGAGGGTGGCAAGGAGCAGAAGTATCTCCTCGGCGGCAAGGGCGCGAACCTCGCCGAGATGACCAACCTCGGCCTGCCGGTACCTCCCGGCTTCACGATCAGCACCGACGCGTGCAACGCGTACATGGCCGCGGGCAACTCGCTGCCGTCGGGTCTGATGGATGAGGTCGCCACCGCGCGCGACCGGCTCGAGCAGAAGATGGCCAAGACGCTCGGCGACGCCAGCGACCCTCTGCTCGTCTCCGTGCGGTCGGGCGCGCCGTTCTCGATGCCAGGCATGATGGACACCGTTCTCAATCTCGGGCTCAACGACGAGTCGGTGAAGGGACTCGCGAAGCAGACGCAGAACGAGCGCTTCGCGTACGACTCCTACCGGCGCTTCGTGCAGATGTTCGGCAAGATCGTGCTCGACGTCCCGGGAGAGCTGTTCGAGGAAGCGCTGCACGACCTCGTCGAGTCGAAGGGCCTTCAGGTCGAGACCGAACTCTCGGCCGAAGACCTCGCCGGTCTGGTGGTGTCGTTCAAGCAGATCGTCAAGCGCGAGGCGGCTGTCGACTTCCCGACGGACCCGCAGGATCAGTTGCGCTACGCGATCGAAGCGGTGTTCAGATCGTGGAACGGCCGGCGCGCCCGCGACTACCGCCGCCTCGAGGGAATCCCCGACGACTTGGGCACCGCGGTGAACGTGCAGACGATGGTGTTCGGCAACAAGGGCGACGACTCCGGCACTGGCGTGGCGTTCACGCGCAACCCGTCGACCGGCGAGAGCACGCCCTACGGCGACTTCCTCACCAACGCGCAGGGCGAAGACGTGGTGGCAGGCATTCGCATTACCGAGCCGCTCGAAGCGATGGGCAACGACTTCCCGCAACCGCACCAGCAACTGCTTGCGTTGATGCAGCAGCTCGAGAACCACTACCACGACATGTGCGACATAGAGTTCACGATCGAGCAGGGTCGCTTGTTCATGTTGCAGACGCGGGTCGGTAAGCGCACTGCGGCGGCTGCGCTGCGCATGGCTGTCGAGATGGTCGAGTCGGGCTTGATCGACAAGACCGAAGCGGTGCTGCGCGTGCAACCGGCGCAGCTCGACCAACTGCTGCACCCGCAGTTCGACACCAAGGCGTCGTACGCGGTGCTCGCGAAGGGGCTGAACGCGTCGCCGGGCGCGGCCGTCGGCAAGGTCTACTTCACCGCCGACGACGCGGAGGCGCGACACGACGCGGGGGAGCGCGTGATCCTCGTGCGACCCGAGACGTCGCCCGACGACTTGCACGGCATGATCGCCGCCGAGGGCATCCTGACATCGCGCGGTGGGCTCGTGTCGCACGCGGCCGTCGTCGCGCGCGGATGGGGCAAGCCCGCGATCTGCGGTGCCGAGGCCGTGCAGATCGACCTGCGCGCCAAGCAGTTCTCGGTCGACGGCACGACCGTGCACGAAGGCGACGTGATCTCGATCTCGGGCACGTCGGGCGAGGTCGTCGTCGGTGAGGTCGCGGTGATCACGCCCGAGCCGACGGGACACTTCGGCACGATCCTCGGCTGGGCCGACGAGCTGCGCACGATGAAGGTGCGCACCAACGCCGACACCCCCGAGGACGCGGGAAAGGCTCGCGAGTTCGGCGCCGAAGGCATCGGTCTGTGCCGCACCGAGCACATGTTCCTGGGCGATCGCCTGCCGATCGTGCAGCACATGATCCTCGCCGACACCGAGGCCGACGAGGAGAGCGCGCTGGAGCAACTGCGCGCGCAGCAGGAAGCCGACTTCGTCGGTGTGCTCGAGGCGATGGACGGCCTGCCCGTTACCGTGCGATTGCTCGACCCGCCGCTGCACGAGTTCCTGCCCGATCACGAGGAACTGATCATCAAGCAGGCGAAGGGTGAGGCGACCGAAGCCGACCTCAAGCTGCTGCGCGCCGTCGAGTTCTGGCGCGAGGCGAACCCGATGCTCGGCACGCGCGGCTGCCGGCTCGGCATCATCAAGCCGGGCCTCTATCGCATGCAGGTGCGCGCGCTCATGCAGGCTGCCGTCGCCCGGAAGCGAGCCGGCGGCGATCCGATCATCGAGATCATGATCCCGCTGATCGTGAGCGAGCCCGAGCTGCGGTTGATCGAGCAGTGGACGCGCGAGGAAGCAGACGCCGTCGTCCGCGACGCCGGCGTCGACGTCGACTATCTCGTCGGCACCATGGTCGAGACGCCGCGCGCCGCGTTGGTGGCCGGCAAGATCGCCGAGGTCGCGGAGTTCTTCTCGTTCGGCACAAACGACCTCACGCAGATGACGTTTGGCTTCTCGCGCGACGACATCGAGGGCCGTTTCATGAGCGACTACCTCGATGCGAAGTTGCTGGCCGCCAACCCGTTCGAGACGCTCGACATCGAGGGTGTCGGCCAGCTCGTGCGCATGGGCTGCGAACGCGGACGCGCGACGCGTGCCAACCTGAAGCTCGGCATCTGCGGCGAGCACGGCGGCGACCCCGCGTCGGTGCACTTCTGCCACGAGGTCGGCCTCGACTACGTGTCGTGCTCCCCGTACCGCGTGCCGATCGCACGTCTCGCCGCCGCGCACGCGGCCGTCGGCTCCGGCCGCCCCGGCGCCGCCGCGTGAGCAAGGGTTTGGGCAGTATTGGGCGCTAGGGGGCGGCGAAGTGCCCAAACGGTTTGCTCGACCCGACCTCGAAGGCCACCCCATGGTCACCGCAGTCCGTCTCGTCGGCTCACGGGCCGAGGGCCGTGCAACACGTTGCTCGGACTGGGACTTCGTCGTCGAGACCAGCGACTTCGATGCGGTCGCGACAGGGATCCTCGACGCCGCGGTGGCGGACCATCTGACTGCGCGCACACAGCTCGAGACGGCGCTCGACGTCCGCGTTCCGCGGGCATTGGAACGCGTGGTTCGCCCGGCAATCGCAGACTTCTCAGCCGACGGCCTGAAGGAAGCGCCGTAGGAGAGACCTCGTCCGCGCCGGGTCTTCCAACCAAGGAAGTGGTCGACGGCGTCGAGCTTGTGGACGATCGCGCCGGGAAGCTGGCCGGCGAGGGAGTCGAGCGGGCCAGTCCGGTCGGGGGGTTCGAGGTAGCGCCCCATGCCGGGCTCAGTGGTACCCCGTCCCGGGACCGCGTACAGAGCCGAACGTCGTCTTCGGTCGTGACAAGGCCCTCGTCCGACCTCGTACTGTCGCCCGTCGCTGTCTCACCCGGTCGTTACCCTTCTCCCATGGACGTCGACGAGCTTCTGGTGCGCACGGCCCACGACGGGAAGCACTACGTCGGGCGCGCGGTGCGGCGCCGCGAGCAACGCGAGGCCGAGATCGACGCCACGCTCGCGCCCGGTGCGACCCGCCCCGTCGGCGCCGGCACCCGTTCGCGCGACGAGCAACCGGATCCGTTTCGACTCTGCTTCGAACGCGATCTCGACCGCGTCAAGCACTCGCGGCCGTGGCGGCGGCTCGCGGGCAAGTGCCAGGTGTTCATCGCCCCCGAAGACGATCACCTGCGCACGCGGCTGACGCACGCCGTCGAGGTCGCGCGAGATCGCGACCAGCATCGCGCGTGCAGCCGATCTCTGTGTGCCGCTCGCCGAGGCGATCGCACTCGCGCACGATTGCGGACACGGGCCGGCCGGTCACGCGAGCGAAGAGGCGTTCGCGCCGTTCGTGCCCGGCGGCTACGACCATGCGGTCTACGGCGCCGACGTCACGCTCGCGCCGCTCAACCTCTGCGTGGAGACGCTCGACGGCGTACGCAATCATTCGTGGCGACGGCCGTCACCATCGACGCCCGAAGGTGAAGTCGTCGCGTGGGCCGACCGCATCGCATACGTGTGTCACGACTTCGAAGACGCGCGCCGCGCCGGCATCCTCGCCGCCGACGACTTGCCCGAACACGTTGCCGGGGTCGTCGGGCGCGATCGTTCGCGTCAGATCGGCGCGTTCGTCAATGCCGTTCTCGACGCCATCGATCACGACGGGCATGTCGGCATGACCGAACCCACCGCGTCCGCGCTCGCGGGTTTCCGCGCCTTCAACTTCGATCGCATCTACCTCCGACCTGCTGCGCGGCGACAAGCCGAGAAGGTCGTCGGCCTGTTGCGTGGTCTCGTCGACTTCTTCGTCGATGCCCCGGCACGCCTTCCGACGCACACGACTGGCCGCCATGACGTGCGGGCAGGCTCGCTCGATGCCGCGGCCGTCGCGGTCCGGTACGTGAGCGGCATGACCGACCGGTACGCGCTCGGCCTCGGTGTCGAGCTCCTCGGCTGGCGGCCGGAAGACCTTCCACGGGGCGTGTAGCGCCATACAGTGCCGCCGTGGGCATCCTCGACGACGACGTCGCACGGGTTCGTGAAGCGACCGACCTCGTGGCCCTTGTGTCCGAGCACGTTGGGCTGAAGCACGTCGGCCGCCGCTTCCAGGGACTCTGCCCGTTCCACACCGAGAAGACGCCGTCGTTCTCGGTGAGTCCCGACAAGGGCGTGTTCTATTGCTTCGGCTGCCAGAAGAGCGGCGACGCGATCACGTTCGTGCGCGAGGTCGAGCATCTCGACTTCGTCGGTGCGGTCGAGCGCCTCGCCGCTCGAGCGAACATCGCGTTGCGCTACGACGACGCGAACCTCTCGCAGGAGCGAAAGCGCAAGCAACGCCTGCACGAGGTCGTTCAGGCCGCGATCGACTTCTACCATCGCCGGTTGCTGGAACACGACCACGCGGGAAGCGCGCGCCGTTATCTCCGCGGCCGTGGTTTCGACGGCGACGCGGTCCGGCGCTTCGTGCTCGGCTACTCGCCCGACGGCTTCGACGTGCTCAGCGACGAGCTCCAGCATCGAAGGTTCGCGCGTCAGGACATCATCGATGCCGGGCTCGCGTTCGTGAACAAGGTGAACAAGCTCCAGGACTCGTTCCGTGGGCGGTTGATGTTCCCGATCTGGGACACCCGCGGCGACCCTGTTGGCTTCGGCGGTCGCATGCTCGATGCCGACCAGCGTCCGAAGTACAAGAACACCGCGGAGACGTCGATCTATCAGAAGTCGCGGCTGCTCTATGGCTTGCATTGGGCGAAGGGCGAGATCGTCGCGCAGGGAGAGGTCGTCATCTGTGAGGGATACACCGACGTCATGGCGTTCACGCTCGCCGGCGTGCCGACTGCGGTCGCGACCTGCGGCACCGCGCTCGCCGACGACCACTTCCTCATGCTGAAGAACCTCGCACGCAAGATCACGCTCGCATACGACGCCGACGCTGCCGGCCAGGCTGCGACCGAACGGTGTTACCAATGGGAGCAGCGCTTCGAGGTGCAGTTCCAGGTTGCCGACCTGCCGGCCGGTCGCGATCCGGCCGACGTGTTCCGCGACGATCCCGCGCAGCTGGTCGCGGCCGTCAAAGGCGCCTCACCGTTTCTCGAGTTCCGCGTCGAGCGGTTGCTGCGTGAAGAACATGTCACGACGCTCGAAGATCGCGCACGCGTCGCGCAACACGCGGCCGCCATGATCGCGGAGCACCCGAACGACTTGGTGCGCGACCAGTATGCGATGAAGCTCTCGAGCCGGCTCGACATCGACGCCGACCGTTTGCGCGCGACGCTTGATCGCGCGCGATCTCGCCCACACGCGCGTCGAGCTGAAAAAGCGCCGCATCCCGATGTCGCGCGCAACGTTGATCGGCGGGAGCTCGATGCACTGCGGTGGGCGGTGCACACGCCGGAGCTGATGAGCGGCCGACTCGATTCCGTGTTGTTCGCCGATCCACTCGCGCGGACAGCGTTCGACGCGTTGACGAGCTGGCCCTGGCACGAGGCGCTCGAAAGGGTCACCCCCGATATCGCCGCACTGCTCCAGCGCTGTGCGGTCGACGACCCGGAATCGGGCTCCGGCATCGCAGCCGAAGAGCTCGCGGCGCGCGTTGTCGTGAACCTCGTCGAGGCATCAAGTCAGCGCCTTCTCACGTCGATGCTGAAGCGTGACGACCCGCGCAGTGCCGACGTCAAGGCCGCGCTCGACGTGCTCGCGAATGCGCGCTCGAGCGAGCATTGGAGTGACGCCGAGAACGCCGCCTCGCAGTTGGTAACGTGGATTGCCGATGACGGAGACGACTGAGCCCGCCGAACACGCAGATGCGTGTGCGGACGCGCGCGCTGACGCCGTCACGGCCCCTGACGGGGCGTCGGTCGACACCTCGTCGGTCGAACATGACGCCGCGCACGCGTTACACGTGGGCAGTGTCCTCGAGCAGGTCAAAGAGCGCGGCTTCATCACGACGGGCGAGATCTTTGCGGCGTTTCCCGATCTCGAGCCTGATGCCGACGAGCTGCGCGAGCTGTGGGAGATGTTCGAGTCGCGCGGCATCAAAGTGCTCGACGAAATCGCAGAAGAATTGCAGCTCGAAGACCAACGTCGCGCCGGAACACAGCAGCAAGGCGATCAGGCGCGCCGCCGGCCGGAGCACCGGCCGAGCAGTGCAGCGCGCCCGGGCGCCGCGGTATCGCGTCGTGCCTCCTACGACGAACCCGACGAAGAGCTGCAGGCGGTTCGCAACGCGTCACGTGCGCCGCACACCGAGGGCGGGAGCTTCGATCCCGTCCGGATGTACCTCAAGGAGATCGGCAAGGTTCCGCTCCTCACTGCGGAGCAAGAGGTCATGCTCGCGAAGCGCATCGAAGCCGGCATGTTCGCCGACGAGAAGCTGAACCCGCCACTGGTCGACGAGGACGGCAACGCGTTCGAGCCGGAGGCGATCAGCGACAACCAGCGCGGCGAGCTTGCATGCTGTGCAGCGTGACGGTGAGCTCGCGCGCCGCCAGCTCACCGAGGCCAATCTTCGACTCGTCGTATCGATCGCCAAGCGCTACGTCGGGCGCGGCATGGCGCTGCTCGACCTGATTCAAGAGGGCAACCTCGGGTTGATCAGGGCGGTCGAGAAGTTCGACTACACCAAGGGTTTCAAGTTCTCGACGTATGCCACGTGGTGGATCCGCCAGGCGATCACGCGGTCGATCGCCGATCAGGCGCGCACGATCCGCATTCCGGTGCACATGGTCGAGACCATGAACAAGGTGCTGCGCGTGTCGCGCCAGATGTTGCAAGAGCTCGGGCGCGAGCCGACGGTCGAGGAGGTCGCGCTCAAGGTCGAGATGACCCCCGACAAGGTCCGCGAGATCCAGCGCATCGCACAGGAACCGGTATCGCTCGAGACGCCGGTGGGGGAGGAAGACGACAGTCTCCTCGGCGACTTCGTCGAAGACCCGAACGTGATCGCGCCGGCGACCGCGGCGGCCGCGCGCGCTGCTCTCGGAGGCCATCGAGGAGGCGCTGCAAGAGCTGAACGACCGCGAGCGTGCGGTGGTGCGGCTGCGCTTCGGCCTCGACGACGGCCAGATCCGCACGCTCGAAGAAGTCGGCAAGGAGTTCGGCGTCACGCGCGAGCGCATCCGCCAGATCGAGTCGAAGACGCTCGCCAAGTTGCGTCACCCGACACGTTCGCAGCGCCTGCGCGACTACCTCGAAGAGTCGTAGACCTCGCTGTCACATCAGACGCGTACGCTCGGTTCATCGGCTACCGCGGCAAGGTCGACGCGCAAGCCAAAGCGCGTCTGATACACGATGCGCGCTCGCGTGTACCTTCACGAAGGGCTGAATATCGGCGCCGCACAGCATTATCGGGCGTGACTGCGATACCGCTTTCGCAATTCAACAAGTCATATCGCGCGAGGTTGATCCATCGATCCGCTTGATCAAGCACGGATACGGCTGCGCCTACGTGGACTACTGCTCTTCTCGCACGCACCGTCAGGTCATGGGCCTCGTGCGCGCGCTGCTAGCCTTCGAGGCTTACTCCGGGGTAGCTCAACTGGCAGAGCAGTCGGCTGTTAACCGAAAGGCTTGAGGGTTCGAGCCCCTCCCCCGGAGCCCCACGTCCCCGCCCTCACCCGCTGGGCGGGGATGTTTCTTCTGTGAGCTCACATGCCGGCCGATGATGTCGTCCGTACCTCGGACGACCAAGGACGCGGGGAGCGGGAGGGAGTCGACGAACGTTGCGATGCCACGGGCGACGCGACAGCCCATCTCGTGCCCTCGCTCTGCGCCGCCGCGTGGATCGTGTGCGACCTCACCGGTGCACGGCATCCCGGGCGCGCCTCGCGGTGTCGCGTGCGCTCGGGGACGAGGTTGTCTCGTATATCGCGTTCCGCGCGACGGGTCGGGAGCGCGCGCCACTGTCGGGCTCGACGCGGCAGTGCCCGGTGCGGCGCTGATGACGACGAGCGCGCGGCAGCGGTTCGCGCGTCGGTCGCGGGCCGTCCGTCCGCGAATCCGACACAATGACATCACGGGCCTGTAGCTCAGTGGTCAGAGCAGGGGACTCATAATCCCTCGGTCGAAGGTTCGATCCCTTCCGGGCCCACTCACCTTATCTGCGGTTACGCGATCGCGGTGGGTGTCGTGCAGGGTCTCGTCGTCGATGCGTCACGATGTCTATCGTCGTTCGTCCGCATACACACGAATAGCGCGCGCGACGATCCGAACGCGACTCACGATTCCGCGATCGATCTCTGCCGAAGTCGTCTCGCAGCTCTACACGCCCCGCGAATTCGGTCTCTACGAGCGGCACAGGCTTGCCGGTTGCGCTAAACGCAACGAGCTGGTTCCGCTGCTCAGCGGAACGGGCAAGTCTGTAGCGATCCTGGAGACCGTTCGTGTTGCGGCGGGAGCGCTTCGGGATGGTCGTGAGAGCCGATGGTGAAGGTCGACGTACCTCGCGACGAGACAGTGGCGAGACGGCTTCAGCGACGGAAGTGCAGGACGTGTATCTCCTGCTTTGCGAGCCAGGCGCAATAGGCAGCGGCAGCTCGCACGCCGGCTTCGTTGATCGTCGGGTATTGGCGCACGATGTCGGCAGCTGAGAGCCCAGCTGCGAGCGCGTCGAGCACGACCGTGACGAGCACACGCGTGCCTTTGATGCACGGCTGCCCGTGGCACACGTTCGGATCGATCGGGATCAGCTCAAGGAGTACTTCGGGAGTGCACGCCAGCAGCCTGCCGCACCCTGGGCTCGGTGCAGCGGCGTTGAGATCCTCGTTCAGCTCTGTACGCCCGACCCGCTTCGGCGTGGGGTTCGAGATGGGTTCCGAACCCGGTCATTTCGTATTACGATATTCCCGTGTGGAGATCCACCGTTCGGCGAGGCGGCACAGGGTTCGCGATGCGGACATCTCCATGCTGTTGACCACGCAATCGTGGTCGTCGATCTCGACCCGGAAGCTGACCCTCCGAGAGTGCTCGCAATCGGGCGGGACCGAGCCGGAAACCTCCTCGAGGTGGTCGTGCTCGAGCTCGCCGACGACCGATTGCTCGCGATCCACGCGATGCCCCTCCGACCCGCGTTCTACGACCTGCTCCCGCAAGGGGACGACGACGATGGCTGACAAGAACAGGCCCTATCGAACCAAGACCGGCAAGGTGCTCACTGATACCGACGTCGAGGCCATAGCCGACGAAGCCGAGCGCGACTACGACGTAGCGACGCTGAAAGCGCGTCGACGCGGCCGGCCGTCGATGGGATCGGCCGCGGCGGACATCGTGCCCGTGCGACTCGACCCCGAACTGAAGGAAGCCGTCGAGACTCGCGCCGAACGCGAACAAACGACGACCAGCGAGATCATCCGCGAGGCGATCCGCAAGTTCCTCGACGTTGCGTGACGGCGGCGCCCTCACGTGCGCGTCATGGCTGCCTCTTTGCATCGTTCTGGCGCACCCACATCCTCACTGGGCAATCTGCGTGCGTGACGATCGGTGATGAGGCGATCGCCGCGGTCGAGCGTCATCCCGCGGTGCAACAGGTGCGACTCGTCGGTTCACGTGCAGCGGGTACGGCGACGGCATTGTCGGATTGGGACTTCGCTGTCGAGACCAACGACTTCCAACAACTCGCCCGCGACATCGCGTCACTGCTCGTTCCGCTTCACCCACTCGTTCAGCAATGGGACCCTCTGAGCACGACGTGGTGTTGGATGGTGATCGTTTCAGGCCCGGTCAAACTCGACTTCATCTTTCGCGAACCACATCAGAGCGAGCCGCCGTGGCGACCGACTGAGGCGAACCTGGCTTCAATCGACTGTCACTTCTGGGACTGGGTGCTGTGGCTGGCGGCGAAGCAACTTGGCGACAAGACGGCTCTGGTCCGAAGCGAGCTGGACAAGTTGTGGCTCAACATCTTGTCCCCATTGGGCGCGAACTCAAGTCCGGTCGCGCTTGGCGATGCAGTGCGTAGTTACCTTGACGCTCGCGACCGTCTCGAACAACGTTTCCATGTCTCGGTACCCCGCAACCTCGAACGCGAAGTGCGACCGATTGTCGAGCGGACCGGCGCGCCATAACTGCCTGATCTGGCGCGCCAGGAAGCTCGCTGAATGACGACGCGTTCGGGAGCAGGCTTGCAGCGCGCGACACGGCACGCACCGGTTCCAAGTGGACCATCTATCGGTCCACGAGCGCTGCGACGGCGGCTGCGGCGGCTTGTTGGCCAGGAAGCACGTGGCCGTCAGACGCGACTGACGCGTGGCCGAGGCGCTCCGATGTCACGCGGACGTTTGTGCCGGCGGCGAGCAGACGGGTCGCGTGCGTGTGGCGTAGGTCGTGCAGGCGGATGCGCGGCAGAACCCGACCGCTGTACGAGACGTGCGAACGCGCGGGTCATTACGTCGGGGTGCCAGCCGCGACCGTCGGGCATTGTGAAGACCAAGCCGGTGTCGGTCCACGCGGGGCCGGCGTGCAGGCGTTCCTCGAGTGGGTGCGAGCGTTGCGCTCGCAGCACTTTCACCGTCACACCGTCGAGGTCGATGACGCGGCGCGAGCGTGTCGACTTCACGTCGCCGAGCCTTTGCTCGTGGTCGACCGTCGTGATCGTCTGGCGCACGACGAGGCGCGCGTTGTCGAGGTCGAGGTCTTGCCAACGCAGGCCGCAGAGCTCGGCCCGACGAAGGCCGGTCATCGCCGCGAGGCGCAGCAGCGGCGCGTGATGCGAGTCGGCGGCGACGGAGTCCAGGAACGTTCGTAGTTGTTCGGGAGTCCAGCACTCCATCTCCGGCCATCTCCGGCGCTCGCGCCGACCGAGAGGAAGGAGGCGACGCGACTCGAGCAACGTTGCGCTGAACGAGACCCTTGCGTTCGGCATCACCGAGCGCCTTGCCGATCAGGACGTGCACCTTGCGGATCGTGCTGTTCGAGAGCGCGCCTCGGCCTTCGGGGCTCCCGACCGTCGAAAGCTGTGCGTACAAGCGATCGATGTCGACCGCAGTGATTTGTTGCAGCTCTTGGTCGCCGAGCGCGGGTTTCAGGTGCACGCGGATCAGCCGTCGATATCCCGCGATCGTCGTCGGCCGGCGCCGGTCGTCGCCAGCATCGCGAGCCAGTCATCGAGGTACGTCCCGAATGCCAACTGCTGCGGCCGCACGAACGTGCCGTGTTGGAGCTCGGCGAGCGCCTCATTCAGTGCCGTCTGCGCGTCCTTGCGCGTGCGGAAGCCGCGCTTACGAACTTGCTGCCGCCGGCCGTTGTTGCGGCCGACGTCGAGCACGAATGCCCACGTGCTTCCGGTCCGTTTGATACTTCCGGTCCGACTCATGTGGGCATCCCTCGCAGGAGAATGCCCTCGTCTCCTCAACGGACGTCTCAGCGAAGGATTGTCGAGACCTGTGCACGCGGCGAAGAAGTCGGTGTTGGTCACCGTTTGGTCACGGCTACCACGAATCTCAGCGCAAAACGGCGGCCGACGGCGAACGACGAACGCCGTGTGAGCTGCGAAAATCGGCTTCATGGCGCGGGCTCTCGACGACTCATAATCCCTCGGTCGAAGGTTCGATCCCTTCCGGGCCCACGCAACGTGCCGGCGGAGAGATCGGAACCGCTGGAACTGATCGGCTGACCTGGCGGTATCGACGCCAAGCATCGTCGGGAGCCTCGGCAGGACTCGATCGACCCGCCGGTCCCGTCGCGGAGGCGCCTGCACAGGGTCTTGGGATGGTGTGCAACGCACCGCACGGCACGGCACGGCACGGCACGGCACGGCACGGCACGGCACGGTTTGCACCTACCACACGTCCGCGGCAGATGCGCGCGCACGTCCCGTATGACCTTGGCAGCTGCAAGCGCCCGCCGATCGGCTTGTATTCGTCACACCAGCGGGTGTAGGCCATCCCGGTCGCAACGAATCGCCATGCGTTGGGGGAATCCTGTGCGGAAGCTTCTCTTGATCGGATCAGTCGTCGCGCTCGTCATCGCTGCCGCGGGTTGCAAGATCGTGGTCACACCGGCGGCGCCGAACGGCTGGGGCTTTCTCAACGAGGGCACCAACGGAAGCGGTTACTTCGTGAACGGACCGGGCACGCCGCCGGCCGGGCGCGGGAGCGCGTTGCTCACCATCGACGGCTCCGGGCGTGAAGCGATTGCGACGGCGATGTTCAGTGGCACCCAGCTCTCGAGCTTGACGCGTCTGCAGTATTCGACGTATCAGGCCTTCTCGGGCTCGCCCAACGAGACGCTCACGCTCGGGTTCGACGTGGACTACGACTCGACTGACAACAGCACCGCGTATCAGGGCCGGCTCGTCTTCGTGCCGGGGGCCGCGAACGCGGTGACGCCGCACACGTGGCAGACATGGGACACGATGACAAACGGCGCGGCGTGGTACTCCTCCGCAAGCGGCGCCTCGCAGTACCGGCCGATCGTCGGCGATGCGCAGCAGGCGAACCCGCCCTGCACGCAGGCAGCGTATTGCTCGTGGTCGACGGTGTTGGCGGACTATCCCAACGCCCGTATCCGCCCGACGGTCAACAGCATCCCCGGCGTGTTCCTCGTCCGCGCCGGCGGTCCGGTCACCGGCGGGTTCGTCGGCGCGGCCGACGACGTGATCGTCGGTGTGAACAACAACGACCTCGAGAGCAACTTCGAGCCGGGCGACGGCAACGTCAGGGTCACGCAGGCCAACGCGAGCTCGCTCGGCTTCGCGTTCTCGGAGGAGACACCCCATGGCAGCGGCGCGTTCGTCTCCGGTCCGAACGGTGCGGACGGCTCGGGAAGCGCGCGCCTCAAGACGGACGCGGCAGGAGGGGAGGCGCTCGTGAACGGCCTGTTCGCCGGCGCCCGTTTCGACAGTCTGCGGTTCCTGTCGTACAAGACGTACCAGGCGAGCGCCGGGAGCCACGCGACGACGTTGCAGCTCGATACCGACTACGACGCCACCGATGGCAATACTGCGTTCCAGGGCCGTGCGGTGTTCGAGCCCAGCCTGTCGGGCCAGGCACCGATCACCAGCGAGACGTGGCAGACGTGGAACCCACTCACCGCGCCGTCGGGATGGTGGCAGACGGGGAACGCGATCGTCGGCAACACGGACGTAGGCAAAGCGTGCACGCAAGCCATGCCGTGCTCGTTCTCGGGGCTGCTCGCCGCATACCCGGATGCTGCGATCCGCCCGATCACCGGGCAGGTGGGCGGGACGCCGCTCGGTGGCGGCGTCTGGCTGAAGGCGGGCGCAGGATGGTCCCCGGGCTTCACCGGCAACATCGACTCGCTGACGACGGCGATCGACGTCGGCGGCGTCAACGGCACGGTGACATACGACTTCGAGCCGTGATCGCGCGCCGGGATTGTCAGCTCGCGGTCAGCGTCACCGGCTCGAGCGCGAAGAAGTCGGTGGTGTCGCCGGGCAGCAACACGATCATCGTCGTGTCGCGCCGCACGACTCCCCATTTGCGGAGGAACAGCTGAGTGGTGTCGGCGCCGTCACTCGACGCGCCGACGACCTGGACGCTGATCTCGTTCGCCGTCGACGCCGGGGCGGGAAGCGATGTCGTCTTCAGGATCCGTCCCTTCGCGGTGGTGCCGTCGGCGGTGACGCGCACGCCGAGGCGCTCTTGCGCGCCGCCCTTCGAGTGCTCGTCGACGACATAGGATGTCGCCACGCCGTTCGCGGTGACCGTGACCGACACCGCGGGGCGGTCCATCGGGTTCTTGAACGCGATGTCGAGGTCGATGGTCTTCGCACGCACCATCGCCATCTGCTCCAAGGTCGTCTTCAGGTTCGGGTCGGGCGGGTTCTGGCGGTACAGGCCGGCGATCTGGACCGAGTACGCCTTGCGGTCGGGAAAGTCCGCCACGACCGCCGCGTTCTCGCCGACACCGCGGTCGACCGCGTAGATGATGTCACCGCTGACGTTCCAGCTGTTGCGTTTGGTCGCGTACGGGTGCAGCACGCGCGTGGCCGTATATCGCAGGAAGAAAGACCAAGGCGTTGTGCAGATGCTCGTGTTCGAACGCCGAGTACAGACGGCGATCGTCCTGCGTGAAGCTCCAGTTCTTGACCATCGCCTGGCCGGTGACGAACACGCTGACCGCGAGCATGCCGACGAGCGTCCAGCGCGCGAGCTTGCCGAACTCGCGCATGAAGATCACGAAGCCACCAGTGCCGAAGATGACCAGCGGCGCGAAGATCGGCATGTAGTAGTAGGGACCGAGGTACCACGGCGCGCCCCATACCGCCGCCCCGTAGGTGCCCCAGAAGAACAGGTACCCAATCGGCAAGACGACTGCGACTGACGCGAACCAGACGTCGCGCCCGCGCCAACCCTGGCGAGACAGGTACAGCAACGCGAGACCGACGAGCACGAGCCCGCCGAAACACCAAAAGATGCTCAACATCACGTGCCGGCTGAGCCCGGTCCAGCCGAGTCCGGGCGTGTACCTGACCGCCGGGTTGTTGGGATCCATTGATCGCTCGCCGAACCCGATCGTGTCGCGCGAGTCGATGATCGAGAACGGCGGCTGCGTGACGCTGCCGGTCGCGGTCTGGTTGAACGCCGCCATCGCGATGCCGGGCGGGATCAGGCCGACGACCACCCAACCGATGCGACTCGCCAACATCCGGGGCGCGGCTCGGTACCGAACGACGACGTAGCCGGCGAATGGCAATGCAAACACGAGCGCGTCGTAGGGACGCGCGAAGAATGCGACGCCGAGCCCGAGCCCGGCCCCGACGAGCCATTTGTTGCCCTCGATGCGTAGACCGCGCAGCAGCAAGAACGAGAACGTCGACAAGAGCAGCAGCTCGGTGCTGTACGGCAGGAACGTCGCGCTCTGCACGATGAACAACGGTGTCAACAACATGAAGACGCTTGCGAGTGCTGCTTGGCGGCGATCGTCGAGTAGTTCGGTCGCCAAGAGGTATGTGACGACGACGACGCCGGCCGCGATGAATCCGAGTGCGACGCGCTCGCTGGTGAAAAGCCACCGCGCGGCAGCGAGGATTCCCGGGTACACCGGCGCGTACTTCGGCACGAAGGTGTGACCCCTCTGCACCGAGAGCCAGGGCAGGAACGCCTCCGGGTCGCGCGCGGCGCGCGGGAACAGGTGACCGTGCTCGATCGCGTTCGCCTGCAGCAGGTACACGGCTTCGTCGTGGTTGTTCGAGAGATACGGGAACACCACGCGCGAACCGATCAGTGCCCAGCAGCCGGCAAGCGAGGCGCACGCCGCGACGATCAGTCGCGGGGCCGCGGTCACGCGTGCGAACCGACGCCGGCGCCCTCGCGGGGTGCATGGCCTTCGCGCGCCCCCGAGCGTTCTCGCCCGATTCGGTCGGCGTTGTCGCAGTCGTCAGGGATTGCGAAGGTTTAGGAGTACCGTTGCGAGCGCGCCGCGAATCGGTGGTGCCGCTGCGTTGCCCCGACAATGCGCAGACCCCCTCACGCGCCCGGTCCGGCACTGCCGACCACGATACAGGCGGCCAATCGCGGCAACCACAACCCGCACGTGGTGTCCAGATCGATGGCGAGTCGCCCAGCGCATATCAGGGGATCGCAATCGCACGTTCGCACATTGCGCGCGAAACGCGCGTCCGCTTCGCGGCGGCTGTGACGCGGGGTCGCATTCGTGTTCGCCGTTCGCGGACCTGGACTGAAATTGTTTGGTTCTTGGCGCGTACAGGGGGGTGTGCAGCGCGGACGAGAAGGGGAATACTTGGCCGCCGGGATGCAACTGCATCGCGCACGCTGACGCACGCAATCGTGGGAGGACGAGTATGGGGGCGCGTCTACGCCGCAACGGAAAGGCCGGTGTCGTAAGCATGCTCGTCGCGTTCGCTCTCGTGGCGAGCGTGTGGCTTGCGTACGCGACGACCGCGCCGAACGGCTCGCCGTCCTATCCGCCGCCGACGACCACGACGGTGACGACACCCCCGACGACGAACGCGCGCACACCGTTCCGAGCGAAGGGCAAGGGCTCCTGCGCGAACAAGGCGAACTCCGCCTTCAACTTCGACGTCCGAGCGGCCGGCGGCGCCCTGCACACCCAAGTCGGCCAGCCCAGCGGCGTGCAGTTCCAGGCGAACGACCTGCTGTCGTTCTCGATCGGCGGCAACACCGCGACGTTCAGCTTCCAGGGCCGTCTCTACGGCCCCCACACTGACAAGACGCCGTACGTCGCCGATGTGACCGTGACCGACAACCCCGACACGTGGACGATCACGATCCACAACGGCAGCACGATCTACAGCGCTTCGTGCAACGTATCGGCGGGCGCGATCACCTTCGCCTACGCCTGAGCTCTGGCAGTGAACTGAAGGATTCTCCGAGTCCGGCGCACGCACTTGCGTGCGCCGGACTTGCGCGCACGCCGTCGAGCGACCGGGCCGATCACTCGAGTTGACGCTCGATCGAGGCGACCTTCGCGTGCAGAAGATCGTTCGTGCCGGGACGGTCGTCGATCTTCACCACGACACTCACACGAGGTGCCCGTCTCTCGACGAGCGCGATGCATTCCTTCAGCAATGCCATCACTTCGTCCCACTCTCCTTCGACGTTGGTGAACATCGCATTCGTCTCGTTCGCGAGTCCGCTGGTGCGGACCAGGCGGACGACCTCGGCGACGATGTCGCCGACCGAGTCGCCGACCCCGAGAGGTGTGATCGAAAAGGCACACAGCATCCGGCAAGTCTCGCAAGCGGTGCATGCTCACGGCCAGGGGGCTTCACCGACCGCGACGACCCACGGACGCATCCGCCGTCCCCTCGCCCCGCCCGATGAATCCGAGACCATGCACGTCGATCCTGCCCGCGACTACCGTCACCCAGTCAGGACGGGCCCGGGGGAGTGATGACCGACTCGCTGCTGTTCGTTGCCCAGGTGGCGCCGTACCGCGACGGGCCTGCCGGTGTGCACGGCGTGCTCGACCAGGCTGCGGCGGGGGTTGCGCAAGTTGCCGAGATGCAGGATCTCGCGCCGCGCGTGGTCGACGACGTGCGTGACCTTCCCGTCGACTCTCTCGCGGATGCGCGTGCGCTCGCGTTGTTCACGATCGGCGAGACGCCGTGGAGCGAGGGGCAGCGGCGGGTGATCGCCGAGAACGTGCGTGCAGGCCGTCTGGCGCTCTGTGCGATCCACTCCGCGACCGACTCGTGTTACACGTGGGAGGAGTACGGGCGGCTCGTCGGCGCGCGCTTCGACGGACACCCGTGGACCCAGTCGTTCGTCGCCGACGTGTGCGAGCCCGACCACCCCGCATGCGCGCACCTCGGCGGTGCCTGGCGTTGGCACGATGAGATCTACCAATTCCGGGAGCTGCGCGCCGACGCGCGCGTGCTGTTGCGTGTGCGTGACGCCGACCTCGACTTCTCGGCGCCGGGCGCGACCAAGCCGTCGTTCGGATATCCGGTCGCGTGGTGCTTCACCGAGGGCGCGGGCCGTGTGTTCTCGACGAGCCTCGGTCACTTCCCGGCCGCATGGGAATCGACCGCGTACCTCCGGCACGTGGCCGGTGGGCTCGGTTGGGCGCTCGGCGCGTGACGTGCACGCGCAACTTCTCGAACTGGGCGTACTGGCGACTCCATCTCGAGCAGATCGCGGAGCCCGCCCGTCCGGACGACGTGCAGCAGTGGCGTTCGCAGACGCGCCGGCGGATTGCCGCGCTGCTCGGGCCCGACCCGCGGCCGGTGGCGCCCACGGTCGAAACGACCGAGTCGGTCGACTGCGGGACGTATCGGCGCGACCGCATCGTGTTCGACACCGAAGCCACGATGTCGGTCCCCGCGTTCATGCTCACACCCCACGAACGCGATCGCCGCCCGGGACCGGCAGTGCTCGCGATTCACGGCCACGGCCTCGGCAAGTCCGACGTCTGCGGCCTGGACGGCGACCGCCACGGTCAGGACTACGCGCGACAGCTCGTCGGTCTCGGCTACGCGGTGTTGGCGCCCGATTTGCGGGGCTTCGGGGAGCGCCGGGACTGGATGCCACCCGACAGGTACCACTGCGATTGGAACCTCGTTTGCGCCACGATGGCCGGCATCGTGCCGCTCGGTCGGAACATCTGGGACATGCAGCGCGCCCTCGACGTGCTGGCCGCGCATCCGTCGGTCGACCCGGGCCGCCTCGGCGTTGCCGGCTTGTCGTACGGCGCGACGTGCGCGTTGTTCGTCGCCGCGGTCGACGATCGCGTACGCGCCGTGATCGTCTCCGGTTACCTCTCGAGCTGGCGAGCCGCGCACGCCGTGCCGTGGAACATGTGCGGGTCGCAGGTCATGGCGGGGCAACTCGGCGTGATCGAGCACCTCGACGTGGCCGCGCTCGTCGCGCCGCGCCCGATGCTCGTCGAGTCCGGAACCGACGACCTGATCTTCCCGGTCGCGGCGGCCCGACAGACGGTGACCGACCTCGGCCGTGTCTACGACGCGCTCGGTGCTCCGGCGAACGCGCTCGCTCATCACGTGTTCGGGGGCGATCATCGCTGGGACGGCGCCCGTGCACCCGAGTTCCTCCGAGCGTGGTTGTGAGCATTGACGCGCGGCTGGACGAGATCGGGATAACGCTGCCCGGCCCGTATCCACCGCACGACCCGCTGGACGCGGTCGTCGTACACGCCGGTCGGGCACGAACCTCCGGTCAGCTCCCACGCGGCCACGACGGGCGACTGGTACATCCCGGCGTGCTCGGCGCCGAACTCACGACCGCGCAAGGTGAAGAAGCCGCGCGCTGGTGCGCGCTGAATGCGCTGGCCGTCCTGCGCGCCGAGCTCGGGTCGCTCGATCGCATCGCGCGCGTCCTGACAGTGATTGGCTTCGTCGCGTCCGCGCCGGGATTCGCTGAACAGCCGGCCGTCGTAGACGGCGCGAGCCGTCTGCTGTTCGACGTGTTCCGCTCGGCGGGACGCCACAGCCGCAGCGCGATCGGTGTTGCGGCGCTTCCGCGGGGTGGTGCCGTCGAGATCGAGGTCGAGGTCGCGCTGCGTTCGCAGAACTCGTGAAAAACGGCGAGGAGTCGGGACGGCGCGCCGGACTCGACCGGGATGCAACCTCGGCGTAACTTGCCCGCGTGACCGCACGAGTCGTCATCGTCGGGGGTGGGAGCTACCACTGGACGCCGCGACTGCTCGCGGACTTTGCCAATTCGCCCGCGCTCGCCGGTAGCGACGTGGTGTTGCACGACCTCGACGCGGAGCGCATGAAGATCATGGAAGAGCTCGGCACCGAGATCGCGCGCCGTCGCAACATTCCGATGACGGTGCGAGCCGAAGGTGATCGTCGGCTCGCGTTGCGCGGCGCAGACTTCGTCGTCACCGCGTTCTCGGTCGGCGGTTTCGACTCGATGCAACACGACATCGAGATTCCGCAGCGTTACGGCATCCGCCAGCCGATCGGCGACAGCGTCGGGCCCGGCGGCATCATGCGTGCGCTGCGCAGCGTGCCGGTACTGCTCGCAATCGCCCGCGACGTCGAAGTCGTCGCGCCGCACGCGTTGCTCGTGAACGTGACGAATCCGCTGTCGGCGCTGTGTCGTTCCGTCACGCGCGAAACCGGGGTGCGGACGGTGGGGCTCTGCAACGAGTGGGTCTCGTGCTCGTGGGTGCTCAGCCTGCTGTTCGATTGTGGCATGCACGAGATCGATCCTGTGCTCGGCGGTGTGAACCACTTCCCGCTCGCGACGGCGTTGCGTGTCGGCGGCGACGACGGCTTCGCGCGGCTACGTGCCCTCTTGCACGAGCCCGAGGAGATCGCGCAGGAGCCCATCTGGATGGATCCACCCCCGATGGCGCAATGGCAGAAGCTCGCACCGACCGACTTCTGGACGAAGCACGACGTCGTCGCCAACAATCGCGTGCGATTCGAGGTGTTCGACCGCTTCGGCGTGCTGCCCGGCTCCGGCGACCACCACTCGGTGGAGTTCATGCCCAACGTCGTGCATCCGGGCAACGACTACGGAAGCGAATGGCGCGTCCACCACTACGGTATGCGCGGCCATCGGCGCGACGCCGACGACGACGTCGCGTACTACCAGGAGATCCGCGACGCGGCCGACGTGACGCGCATCCCGTCGGGCGAGCTCGTCGCGTCGTTGCTCGACGGCATCGTCACCGGGAACGCGCGCAGCCTGCCGGTGAACCTCCCGAACCGCGGCAACGTCACCAACCTGCCCGACGACGCGGTGGTCGAGATCATGGGTGTCGCTGATCGCGACGGTGTGCGCGGTCGCGATCGCACCACGGTGCCCGGCGTCATGGGCGAGTACGCGCGGCGCGCGAATGTCGCGCAGGAGTGGACGGTCGAAGCCGCGCTGACCGGCGACCGCACGCTCGTCTACGAGGCGATGCTCGCGGACGCAATGGCGACGCAGGTGTCGTACGACGACGTCGTGGCGATGACCAACGACATGCTCTCGGCCACGGCGCGGTGGTTGCCACAATTCTGATCTGCGTGCGCGCCTTCTAGGATCCGACCGTGGAGTCGACCCGATATGAGTAACCAGCCGCGGATCGTCATCATCGGTGGAGGTAGCTACCAGTGGGTCCCCAAGCTGCTGATCGACATCGTCAACACGCCGTCGCTCGCCGAGGCGCAGCTCGTATTGCAGGACATCGACCCGCGGCCGCTCGCACCGATGGCCGACTTCGTCCGCCATGTCGTCGGGATCAAGGGTGTCGCGGTCGGCGTGTCGACCGCCACCGACCAGCGGGCCGCGCTCGAGGGCGCCGACTACGTGGTCGTGAGCATCTCGACCGGCGGATTCGCCAGCATGCGCCACGACCTCGAGATTCCGGAGAGGCACGGGATCCGGCAGTCAGTCGGCGACACCGTCGGACCGGGCGGCATCATGCGGGCGCTCCGGAACATCCCGGTGCTCGTAGGCATCGCGCGCGACATGGAGCGGCAGTGCGATGACGCGTGGCTCTTGAACCTGACGAACCCAATGACGACGCTGTGCCGCGCGATCACACGTGAGACGAACGTGTCGTGCGTCGGCCTGTGCCACGAGATCACCGGCGCGCGGTTCGCGTTGACGAACCTGCTCGACGCCGACTTCCGGTCGCTCGACTTCGATGTCGTCGGCGTCAACCATCTGCCGATCTTCACGGGGTTGCGAATCAACGGCGAGGACGCATTCGCGCAACTGCGGGAGCTCCTCGGCGACACCGATCGACTCCAGCGCGAACCGATCCACCTGCCGCCCGGGCTCGATCCCGCGCTCGTCGAGCTCGGCGCGCAGTTCAAGAAGAGCAGCCTGGTCGAGCAGCATCAGGTGAAATTCGCGATGTTCGAACGCTTCGGTGTGCTGCCGGCTGCCGGCGACCGCCATCTCGTCGAGTTCTTTCCCGGATTTCTCACCGAGGAGTCCGGCTGGGGCAAGCGCTGGGGCGTCGCGCTCACGACGATCGCCGATCGCGAGCACGACGCCAGCGACTATCAAGCCGAGCTGCAACGGCTGATGAGTGCTCCCGAGATCCCGAAGATGCCGTCGGGCGAAATGGTCGCGCCGATCATCGACTCCTTCCTCCGCGACAAGCGGCGCGAGTTGCCGCTGAATCTGCCCAACGCGGGGCAGGTGCTCGATCTGCCGAACGAAGTGGTGGTCGAGTCGATGTGCGTCGCCGATGCGTCAGGCCTGCGCGGCCGCGACGAGTTGCACGCGCCGGCGCCGTTCGACGAGTGGTTGCGCCGCATCGTGTCGTCGCAGGAGACGACCGTCGAGGCCGCGATCTCGGGAAACCGCGACAAGGTCGTCGACGCGATGCTGCTCGACCCGCTCGCCGGGCGCGGCGACTTCGATCACCTGCAGCAGATGACCGACGAGATGCTCGCAGCCACCTCGCGATGGTTGCCGCAGTTCGCGACGCGGTGAACACGCTCGAGTTCGAATCACTCACGGTCAAGGTGTTCGACGACGTCGCGTCGCTCGCCCGCACCGCGGCGCACGATGCCGCCGGTGAGTTGCGGGGCGCGATCGAGCAGCGCGGCGAGGCGAACGTGATGCTCGCTACGGGCAACTCGCAGCTCGCGTTTCTCTCCGAGCTCGTTCAGCTTCCCGAAATCGCGTGGGATCACGTGCGCGTGTTTCACATGGACGAATACGTGGGGATCGCGCCGGCGCATTCGGCGAGCTTCCAGCGATACATGCGTGAACGCGTCGCCTCGCTTCTCCCGCTGAAGGAATTCCACTACCTGCAGGGCGACACGAGCGATGCCGATGGAGAAGCGCGCCGCTACGAGTCACTTCTACGCGAGCATCCACTTGATGTGTGCTGCTGCGGCGTGGGCGAGAACGGGCACCTCGCGTTCAACGATCCGCCGGTCGCAGACTTCGCCGACGCGCGCGACGTCAAGGTCGTCGCGCTCGAGGACGCGTCGCGACGCCAACAGGTTGGCGAGGGCCACTTCGCGGCGATCGACGACGTACCGACGCACGCGATCACCGTCACAATCCCGGCGCTCCTCGCCGCGCGCCGCGTACTCGCGATCGTGCCCGAAGCCCGCAAGGCGCGCGCGGTGCGCGATGCGTTGTACGGACCGATCAGCACGGCATGCCCGGCCTCGACGCTGCGGCGCCAGCCGCACGCGACGCTGTATCTCGATGACGAGTCCTCGGCCGCGCTTCACCGCTGAGATGGGCACGCACCATCAGCACACATGGGTGCCGGCCAAATGAACGTCGGCATCATCGGCACCGGCTTCGGCCGGCGCGTGGTGGCGCCGGTGTTCGACGCCACCGACGGCTGCACCGTCGCGGGCGTCGTCTCCGCGCGCGACGAGGCCGCGATCGCGGCGATGGTGGCGCGGCCGGACGTCGACCTCGTGAGCGTGCACTCACCACCGTTCCTGCACGCGCCCCACGTCCGGGCCGCGCTGCAGGCGGGCAAGGCGGTGCTGTGCGACAAGCCGTTCGCGCTCGACGCCGCGGAGGCCGCCGATGTCGAAGCCGAGGCGCGCCTCGAGGGCGTGATCGCGCTCTGCAACTTCGAGTTCCGCTACCAGCCCACTCGTGGGCTCGTGCGCGAGCTGATCGCCGCCGCGACGATCGGTGCGGTCGAACACGTACAGTGGACGCACCTGTCATCGGGCAGCAGGGTGCCGCTGCGGCGGTGGGGCTGGCTCTTCGACCGGGAGCTCGGCGGCGGATGGATCGGCGCGTGGGCATCGCACGCCGTCGACACACTGCGATTCGTGTGCAGCGCCGAGATCGGCGGCGTGCGTGGCGTGCGCCGCATCGACGTCGCCGAGCGGCCCGACGCGGATGGCGATGTGCACGTGTGCACCGCGGAGGACGGCTTGACCGCGGTGCTCACGCTCGCGGGTGGCGCGACGGTCGCGATCGACAGCTCGTTTGCCGCGGCCGCGAATGTCGTGCCGCGCGTCACCGTGTTCGGTAGCCGGGGCGTGATCGAGGTCGTCGCCGACGAGCGCATCACGATCCGCTCCGGCGAAGCCGCGCCCGAGCATGTCGACTTCGCGACAGCCGACGACGATCGGCACCGCGAGCCGATGCGCCGGTTCGCAGAGGTCGTTCGCGACGCGATTCACACGGGTGAGGTCCCCGAGCACGCGCCGACGTTTGCCGACGGCCGGGCCTGCGACGAGGTGCTCGATCGTCTCCGCGCGCAGCCGTTGGCGACGACGCTCACCTGATCTTCGAGTCGAGCACTCGAGTCAGCGGTGGTCGGGCGCGGGTGCGCCGGAGAGCGCCGCGTCGAAGACTCGCGCCCAGCCCTCGCCGGTGATGCCGAGGCTCTCGAGCTGCGCCCGAGCGTCGTCGGCGACTTCTCGCGCGCTCGGATCGTCGATGGCGCCGAGCACCTTGGCACGTGCAAGCGCGGCGATCGCGTGCTCGAGACGGGCGTCGGTCGCGGCCGCGATCGCGTGCGCGGCGTCGATGCTGGCGCGCGCATCGCCGAGGCCGGTCTGCGCGTCGACGAGGCTCTGCGCCCACATCGAGATGATCCGATCCGAATACGTTCCGCCGCCTCGCGTCTCGAGGTCGTCGATCACCGCACGGGCGTCGTCGGGCCGTTGTCCGGCGGCGTACGCGAGCGCGAGGCGGCAGCCGATTGCCATGCGGGGCCCGTCCTCGTCGGCCGCGAGGTACGGCGCCTCCAGCGTCTTGATGGCCTCCGCGACCTCGCCGCGCTGCAGCTCGGCGAGCCCGAACGCCCCGACTTCGTCGGCCGCGCCGATCAGATTCTCGTCGTCCGGCGGATCGACCTGCTTCAGCACGCGCCACGTGTCGTCCGCATTGCCGCGCTGGAGCAGCACGCACGCTTCGACGACCGCCGGGAACAGCTGCATGTTCTCGTCCGGCAGCTGCCGGCTCACCTCGACGAATCGCGTGAGGCAGTCGGCGTATTCGGCGTCGCGTCCGAGCCCGGCGAGCGCACGAATCGTCGAACCGGTCGCCATCACTTCGCCCCAGCGATCACCGATCTCCTGAAACAGCGCGATCGCCTCCCGACCGCGTTCGACACACTCCTGCGAGCGACCGCTCCACAGCGCCACGTTGGCCAGCAGCACGTCCATCATGCCGACCGCCCAGCGGTTGCCGGTCTCGCGGCCTTCGATCGCGATGTGCTCGGCGATCGCCGCCGCTTCGTCGAGGCGGCCCTGGTTGTAACGCACGAACGCCAGGAGGCCGTATGCCCACCCGAGGCCGCCCCAGTCGCCGAGCTCGCCGAACAAGTCGGCCGATTCCTCGAGGCGCTTCTCGGTCAGCGGGATGTCGCCGTGGGTGAACGAGATCCACGCGAGGTTCTGCAGGGCCCAGGCGGCGCCGCGCTGATCGTCGGCCGAGCGAAACGAACCCAGGGCCTCGGAGACGAAGCGCTCGGCCTGCGCAAGGTCACCACGGAACAGGTGCGTCATACCGAGCCCACGCAACACGTTCGCGGCGCCCGAGTCGTCTTGGAGCTCGCGCCACATGTCGAGCGCCCGGCCGAACGTCTCCTCGGCGATCTCGTACGCGCCGACCGCCGCCTCGGTCTCGCCGAGCAACGTCAGCGCGACGGCCTCGGAGTGACGGTCGTCGGCGACGCGTGCCTCCGACAAGGCGGTGAGCGCGTCGTCGCGCGCGCGGTCGACCAGCCGTTGTTGGATACGCGCGCGGCCGCGACCGAGCATCGCTTGGCGCCGCGCCGGTGAAGGGTCGCTGCCGAGCAATCCGAGGGCTCGGTCGTGATGACCCTCCGCGGGCGGCCACAACTCGACCTCTTCGTCGCGTGCGGCGGCGCGCGTCAGCGCGTCGACGGCTTGGTCTCGGACGTCGGCAGGAACGCCGAGGACCGGCCCGAGCTCGCCGACGAGCTCGGCGGCAGTCGCGAGGTGGTGGGCGGCCTGATCGACCACCGCGTCGCCCTTTGCCGCGAGCACGGGTGCGACGGCCGCGTGGCGGCGCGCGCGTTCCGCTTTGGTGAGCGTGCCGTACGCGATCTCGCGAATGAGCTCCGACTTGAACTGGAACTCGTCCCGCTCGATGTGCAAGAGATCGCGTCCGGCCAGCCGTTCGAGCACGGGGACGGCATCGGCATTGCCGGCGAGCGCCGTCACCGTGCTGACGTGCCCCGAACCGCCGATGACCGCACAGTCCTCCAGCACCGACCGCTCGCCCGGCGTGAGCGCGTCGAGCCGCGCCGCGACCAGTCCATGCAACGTCGCCGGTAGCTCGCGCAGACCCGATGCGTCGTGCGTGTCCTGAACGAACGCCGCGAGCTCTTCGACGAAGAACGGGTTGCCGCCACTGCGCTCCAACAAGAACGTGACCATCTGGTCGTCGGCCTCGCCGCACAACAGTGCGCGCACCAACTCGGCGGTCTCGTTGCCGTCGAGCGGCTCGAGATGCAGGGAGATCGTGTTGCAGCGCGCGCTCTCGGGTGTCCAGCGGTTGTCGAGATCGTGGCGTGTGGTCGTGACGAGCACGAACGGCAAATGGTGCAAGCGAGCGAGCATCCGGTCGCACAGCTCGAGCACCTCGTCGCTGGCCCAGTGCACGTCGGAGAGCGTGAGCACGAGCGGAGCATTCGATGCAAGCGCCTCGAGAAACGCGAGTGCCGAACGAAGTGCGTCGTCGCGGCGCGAGTGGGGTCGACGCCGGGCCGCGCGATGCCGTCGAGCATGTAGAGCAGGCCCTCGGTCGTGCGCTCGCATTCGACGCTGTCGGACGGCAATTTCGAGCGCGCTGCTCACCCGCGCCATCAGCTGGTCGCGCGTGTGAGGGTCGCGCGTGTCGTCGCCGTCGAGATCGCAGGCGTCGCGCAGTGCCTCCGCGAGTGGCCCGTAGATGTTCGCGTCGCCGTACGGCACGCATTGACCCGCAAGTACCTCGGCTCCGTAGTCGCGCGGGCCCGCATCGCCATCTCGGCGGCGAGGCGGCTCTTGCCGACACCTGCGTCACCCGAGAGCAACACGAGCTGCACGCGGCGACGCGAGGCAGCCATGTGCAGCACATGCGACAGCGCGCCGAGCTCGGCGTCTCGGCCGACGAAGGGCGAGCGTTCATGCGCGCGCCGGCGGCCGGGCCGCGCGGTCGGGGCGATCGCACGAAACGCGTGGACCGGCTCCTCACGGCCCCGCAAGCCCTGCGGGCCGAGCTCTTCGTAGCTGATGACGTCGCGTGTGGCCACGTACGTGCCCGGTCCGACGACGACCTCACCGGGCGCGGCGAGCGTCTCGAGTCGTTGCGCGGTGTTGACCACGTCGCCCATGACCGTCGGGTCGCCGCCTGCCCGCATGGCGCCGACGACCGCCTCGCCCGTGTTCACGCCGATCCGCATCCGGACCTCGACACCGAGCTGCGGCGCGAGCGACGCGAGCGTGTCCTGCATGCGCAGCGCCGCGCGTACGGCGCGCTCGGCATCGTCCTCATGGGCGATCGGCGCTCCGAACTGCGCGACGATCTCGTCGCCGACGATCTTGTCGAGGCGGCCGCCGAAGGCCCGGATGTCGTCGACGAGTCGCTCGAAGCTGTCGTCGACGAGGCGCTTGACCTGCTCGGGGTCGATGGCCGCCGAAAGTGTCGTGAACCCGACGAGATCCGCCATCAAGACGCTGACCAGGCGCCGCTCGTCGGGCGCGACGACCAGCCGTTGGCCACACTCCGGACAGAACCGTGCGCCTTCGGGCACCGGCACGCCGCAGGCCGGGCAAGTCATGGCGCCAACGTTACCGGGAGCCTCTCGCGGGCCGGCCGTTGCGGGGCGTGGTGCCGGGCCCCTACTCCACCGATTGTCGACGTCGTATCGACAGAGGTTGCACGCTTCCGTTCAGGTGGGCCACGCGCCTGCCGAGAATCGAAACAGGGCGAACCCAGGGGAGCGCGAGTGTCACGCCGGCCACACCAACACGACGACGCCGACGTGCGGAGTCTGCTGCCGGCCGCCTCGTCGCCCGACGCCGGCGGGCGGGCCGGCGTCGGCGTGGCGCCGGTCGAGCTCGGCGCAGGTCTCGGCGACACGCGGCTGCTCGACCTGCTCGCGCATCCGGCGTTCGTCGTCGCGATCGACAGTGACACCGTCTTCCGCTTCGCCTACGCGAATGCGGCTTATCGAGAGCTCCTCGGCGGCCACGACATTGCGGCCGACCTGCGCTCGGTACTGCCCCCGCACGCGCTCGTCGGTCACGTGCGCGCCTTCGCGCACGCCGTGCGCGAGCGTCGGGCGACCGCGTTCGAGGTCGACTGGGGTGGCGCCAATCGTTCGCGCACGCTCGCGGTCGAGGTGACGCCGGTGATCGGCGACGACGGCACCTGCCGCCACCTCGTGGGGGCCGCGCACGAAACGACGGAGCGCCGTCATGCCGAAAAGGAGTTGGTGCATCGCCAGCGCCACGATGCGCTCACCGATCTGCCGAACCGCGTCATGCTCGTCGAGTGGCTCGAGGATGCGATCGCGCGGGCCGAGCCCGACGGGCTCGTCGGGCTGGTGATGCTCGACATCGACCACTTCAAGATCGTCAACGACAGCCTCGGCCACCACGCGGGCGACGAGTTGCTCGGCGTCGTGGTTCGCCGCGTCGACAGTGTGTTGCGTCGCGGTGACCGGCTCGCGCGGCTCGGCGGCGACGAGCTTGCGATCGTGTGTCACGGCGTACGCAGGGGCGACGATGTCCTCGCGCTCGCGCGTCGTGTGCAGTCGGTCTTCGAAGAGGGATTCATGCTGCACGACGCGGGCGAGGTGTTCCTCGGCGCGAGTGTGGGCGTTGCGATCTCCTACGGCGCCGACGACTCCGCGGCGCGTCTGCTGCGCGACGCGGATGTCGCGATGTTCTCGGCCAAGGAGCTCGGGCGGAATCGGGTAGAGGTCTTCGACGATTCGATGCGCGAACGCACCGTGCGGCGTCTCGAGATCGAGACCGCGTTGCGGCGCGCGCTCGTGCAGGGCGAGTTCCGCGTGCACTATCAGCCGCTCGTGCACTTCGACCGGTCCGAGGTTGTCGGCTTCGAAGCGCTCGTGCGTTGGGAGCATCCCGAGCGCGGGCTCTGCCAGCCCGACGAGTTCCTTCCGATCGCCGAGGAGACCGGCCTGATAGTGCCGATCGGCGCATGGGTGCTGCAGGACGCGTGCAACCAGGCCGCCCGGTGGGCGACCGAAGCGGCGAGCGGCGGCCGCCACGAGGCCTTCACCGTCGCGGTGAACCTCTCGGCGCGTCAGCTCGCTGACGCGAACCTTGTGTCGCTCGTCGAGGGCGCGATCGCCGCCTCCGGGCTCGACCCCTCGCTGCTGGTGCTCGAGGTCACCGAGACCGTGCTGATGGAGAGCCGCGACCGTGCGGCGCAGGTACTGCAGGCGATCGCCGGGCTCGGCGTGCGCATCGGCATCGACGACTTCGGGACCGGCCAGTCGTCGCTCGGGTACCTGAAGGTGCTCCCCGTGCACACGCTGAAGATCGACCAGTCGTTCGTCGACGGCCTCGGCAAGGACCCAGAGGACTCGGCGATCGTGCACGCGGTCGTGACGCTCGCCCACGCGCTCGGGCTCACGGTGACGGCCGAAGGCATCGAGACGAGCCGCCAGCTCGAGGCGCTGCGAGATCTCGGATGCGATCTCGGGCAGGGCTACTACTTCGCCCGCCCCCAACCCGGTGAGATCGTGCGCGCCCTCGTGCACAACCGGTTCCGCTGGAGCCGCCGCGAACATCAGCGCGTGATTCTGACAAGGCGTCGGACGCGGGAAGCGCCCTTGGGCGGGTATCCCCGCCCGCAGCGAGTGCGACCCCGTCAGTCGTCTTCCCACGCGCTGGAGGATGCTCCACGCGTAGATGCCGGTCTCGTGGCCGTCGCTCCAGCGGATCGTCAATCCCCAGCCGCCGACGAGCTCGGCGCCGACCGCGGTGAGCGGTGTGGGCGCGTGCGGCCCGGGTCCCGGTACGCGGCCCTGCTCGCGTATCCCGCGGCACTCGGCGCACGGGCAGTTCCGCCGCAGGTCGTCGAGCGCGAAGCGGGTCACGGAGCCGTCCGGCCAGTGCAGAGTCAGCGAGGACGCACGGTCGAGCTCGATCTCGGTCGGCGGGTCGGTCTCGACAGGTTCGATCGGCACAGCACGAGTGTGGCGCGCGCGGGCCGGTGCGGTTGAATGGGCCTGATGGCTCGCTCCCCCCTCACGGACGCCGATGTGCAATCGGCGCTCGCACAGTTGCCGGGCTGGGATCGCGCCGGCGACGAGATCATCAAGAGCTACGAGTGCGCGTCGTTCCCCGACGCGATCGCGTTCGTCGTGCGGATCGGATTCCTCGCCGAGGCAGCTGATCATCACCCCGATGTCGACATCCGCTGGCGGAAGGTGCACGTCGCACTGACGACGCACGACGCCGGCGGCATCACCGCGAACGACATGGAGCTCGCGCGGGCGATCGAACAGGTGCACCGCGCGTGATCGCGTTCGTGATCGCGATGGTCATGATCCTCGGCCTGCTGGTGTTCGCGTGGGTCTCGATCGGGCGGGAGCCCGGGCCGGCGCCGGCCGATGTTGCCATCGCGTACGAACGCGCGTGGGACGAGCTCGACTTCGCATTGCTGTTCGACCTTTCCGGTGAAGAGCTGCGCGACGGCATGAAGCGCGACCGGTTCGTGAAGTCGAAACGCGCGGCGTACGCAGACGGCCATGCGCGCATCGGCGCGGATGTGCGCGTCGAGACGACCATCGCCGGCAATCAAACGGCGCTGGTCGTCACCGAGGTCGCCGCGCACGGCGGCAGCGTCCGCAACAACGTGATCCTCGAGAAACGCTCGAACGGCTGGGTCGTCGTCGGCTACACCTTGCGCCAGGAATCGGCTGTCCAGCGGGCGCAGACGGCGGCTGACGCGGACGACGCGAGCGAGTGAGCCCGTCGCTGCATGAACGTCGCGGCGGTGCTCCTCACCGGCGGCGCGAGCAGCCGAATGGGTACCGACAAGGCGACCCTCGTTGTCGACGGTGAGGCGATGGCGCACCGGGCGGCGCGCGTGTTGCGGGCGGTGTGCGATCCCGTGATCGAGGTCGGCGCGGGACGCACGAACCTGCGATGCGTGCACGAAACGCCTCAGGGCGAAGGGCCGCTCGCGGGATTTCTCGCCGGCGCGGCCGCGCTCGGCGTCGACACGCACGTCGTGTTGCTCGCCTGCGACTTGCCGTTCATCGAAGAGCCGTTCGTGCGCATGCTCGCCGAACACCCCGCTGTTGGCAGCGTCGTGCCGACGGTAGACGGGCATCGTCAGTATGCGTGCTCGCGCTGGTCGCCCGACGCGATCGCCTCGGCGCGTGTCGCGTTCGCCGGCGGCGAACGTGGGATGCGAACCTTGCTCGCCGCGAACGACACGACGTTTCTTGCGGCCGACGCGTACGCACGAGCGCTTGCCGATGTCGACAGCCCCGACGACCTCGTCCGGCTCGGGCTGGCGCGGGAATGAGCGGGTAGTTTGCGGGCCGTGCACCTGCCCGACGCGCCCGTGCGGCGCGCGACCGCGAACGTGCAGGTACTCGCCGTGAACGAGCACGGCGCGCGGCGTCGACCCGACCGGCTGGTCACCGAGGAGCCCCTCGAGATCCGCCTGCAGTTCCCGCGCCGTGAGCCCGAACCGTTGCTGGTCACGATGCGCACACCCGGAGACGATTTCGAGCTCGCGGCCGGACTCTGCTTCACCGAAGGCATCCTGCGCGGCCTCGCCGAGGTCGACAACCTCGCGTACTGCCTGAACGGCGAAGGCGAACAGCTCTACAACGTCGTCACTGTGGCGCTGCGCGCGGCGATGCTCGGCGAGATTCGGGCGCGCCGGTTTCTGTCGACGTCGTCGTGCGGCATCTGCGGCAAGGCCGCGTTGGAGGACCTCGCCGTGCGGTGCGCACCGGTCGGCGGGGGCCCGCGCGTCAACGCGCACACGATCGCGGGTTTGCCGGATGCGCTCGCGCAACACCAGCGGCTCTTCGACCAGACTGGCGGCCTGCACGCGGCGGCGCGCGTCGCGCCCGACGGTACGGTGCTCGCGATCCGCGAGGATGTCGGGCGCCACAACGCGCTCGACAAGCTCATCGGCCACGCCCTGCTCGTGGGCGCGCTTCCGCTCGCTGACGAGCTCGTGTTCGTGTCGGGCCGCCTGTCGTTCGAGCTCGTGCAGAAGGCGGCGGTTGCCGGCGCGGCGATCGTCTGCGCCGTGTCGGCGCCATCGAGCCTGGCGGTCTCAGCAGCGGAGCATCTCGGTCAAACGATCGTCGGCTTCGTCCGCGAAGACCGGTGCAACGTCTATTCGCATCCCGAACGCATCGAGCTGGACGCGTAAGCGCTCGATGCATCCCGACGCAATCCTCGAGCTTTTCACCGACGCCGCTCGCGCGGTGAGCGACTCTGTGCAGACGATCGCCGCCGACTCGCTGCGAGATCGCACCACACGCCGCGGGCAGTACGCGCTCGACCTCGTCGCCGACGCCGCCGCGTGCGCGGTGCTCGAGCGCGCACCGGTTCGGATCGTGAGTGAGGAATCCGGTGTACACGACCGAACCGGTGCGTCGATCACCGTCGTGGTCGATCCCGTCGACGGCTCTACGAACTGCGCACGCGGCATCGCGTACTGGGCGACGTCGATGTGCCGCGCTCGACGACGACGGTCCTCTCGCGGCGCTTGTCGTGAATCAGGCAGCAGGAGTGCACACTTCGGCGGTGCGTGGCAAGGGTGCGAGGCGCGACGGTGTCGCGATTCGGGCGTCGACCGTCACGCACGTCGAGAACGCCGTCATCGGGCTCGGTGGCCTGCCGCGCACGCATCTCGGTTGGAAGCAATCGCGTGCACTTGGTTGCTGCTCGCTGCTGTTGTGCGAGGTCGCGGCGGGCGGGCTCGACGGCTACCTCGATCCCGGTCCGTATCACGCGCCGTGGGACTACCTCGGGGGCCTACTCGCGTGCAACGAAGCAGGTGCGACCGTGCATGCCACGCGCGGTGACGCGCTCGTGACGAGCGACATCGCCGCGCGCCGGCAGCTCGTGGCGGCCGGCACGCCGGAACTGCTCACGCTCCTCGAAGCCGGAGCGCGATGACCGGGCTCGATCTCGACGCACACCTCGCGTTCGCCGAACGTGCCGCGAGAGCGGGCGGCGAGATCGTGCGCGCGAGCTTCGGTCGAGCGCTCGACATCCGCGAGAAGAGCGCGGGCGACTGGGTGAGCGCGACCGACGTCGGCAGCGAGCAGTCGATACGCGACTCCTTGCAGCGAGAATCGAAGCTGCCGGTCTTCGGTGAGGAACAGGGTGGTGATGCCTTCGATACGGGGTGGCTCGTCGACCCGCTCGACGGCACCGCGAACTTCTTGCACGGCTTCGAGGCCGTCGGGGTGTCGATCGGGTTGATCGAAGATGGCGAACCGGTCGCAGGCGTCGTGTATGCGCCAATGCTCGAGAAGTGTTTTGTCGCGGCCCGCGGTCGTGGCGCGTTCCGCGACGCGCGCCGGATCCACGCGAGCACTCGTGATCCCAGCCGAGCGATCGTCGCGACCGGCTTTCCGTTCCGCCGCAAGGAACTGCTCGATGTCTACGAGCCCGCGCTCGGGCGCGCGCTGCGCGGTTTCGAAGATCTGCGGCGCGTCGGCGCCGCCAGCCTCGACCTGTGCTGGACCGCCGAGGGGGTGCTCGACGGATTCTTCGAGCTGCGGCTCGGTCCGTGGGATGTTGCCGCCGGCGCGCTCATCGTGCAGGAGGCGGGGGGAATCGTCACCGACTGGCGCGGCGACGACCGGGCGTGGTTGCGATCGGGCGACATCCTCGCCGCGCCGCCGGCCGTGCACGACGTCTTGCTGCGCTCTGTGGCGAATGACCGTGAGCGCTGACCGCACGCTGCGCTCTCCTCGACGTCGACGCCACATTGTGCCGCAGTTGTTTCAGCTCGCCGACGGGACGCCGATCTCACACCTGATGAGGATTCTGGTGGCCTGCCGAGACTGTGGCGAGACACGTGTCGGTCCCGACGACGTGACGATCCGTACGTGCGCCAACGACGGCTCCGTCGCGTATCGCTTCACGTGTCGTCGTTGCGGTCGGCCTACCGTGTCGCGGACCAGACCCGGCACTGCGACCCGCGCGCTTCTCGCAGGTGCACAGCTCGAGGTGTGGTCGTATCCGCTGGAGCTCGACGAGCAGCGGGCAGGACCCCCACTCGGCATCGGCGACATCGTCGAGCTGTGCGACCGCATGGCCGGCGACGATTGGATCACCGAGCTCGCCGACTGACGCTCCGCACCGGCGGGATTCGCGCTCGACGCGGCGGTCCGCGGCTACCCTTGGAAAATCAGTTGACGATCCGTTTCCCGCGTGATCAGCTGACCCCCCGAATGTCAACCAGCAGACTCTCAACCGGCAAAGGCACGACCACGATGACGACGAGCACGTATGCAGCCGAGGCCATGGTGATGGCCGGCGCCACGCGCGTGCGCGCCTTCCTCCACCAGCCGTGCTCGGCCTCGCCGGCCCTCGCGATCTGGTCGACCCCGATCGGTACGACCAATGACAAGCACGGTCGGCTCCGACGCCTCGAGGTGTCCCATCAGTAGCAACAGCTACCAGGGAGTCCTCTCCAGGCCGTCGGGGCACACCCGGCGGCCTTTCTCTTTGTCTGGCCCCGAACCCAGCACACCGCAACGACACGACACGACGACGAACATGCGAGACGACGGGGAGAGCGGCGATGTTCGCCATACAGCCAAACAACGTGGGGAGTGACAACGACCTGGTTCGCGAGCCGGACTGGCAGGACCTCGCGCGCTGCAACGACGGCACGGGCTCGATGACCGAGCTGTTCTTCTCCGAGCAGCTCGACGACATCGCCGGGGCAAAGGCCTTTTGCGTCGAATGCCCGGTGAAGGGGACGTGCCTCGAGGCCGCAATGGTGCGGCGCGAGCCGTGGGGCGTCTGGGGAGGCGAGCTGTTCGTGAACGGCAAGATCGTCGCCCAGAAGCGCAAGCGGGGTCGGCCACCGAAGGTGCGGCCGGAGAGCGTCGACCAGCCGCAGGCGCAATCGGCCTGACCGCGCGAAGGGTCGGACCGGGGCAACGAGTCGCGAGCGGATCCCCCCGCCGCTCGGGCAAAGGCGAGCCCCGGTCCGAGAACGGGTCAGGCCCCCCGGACGGTTCTTGCGACCGGCGACGACAATATTGTCGTCCTGTGTCGCAAGAACGTCCGGGGGAGACGCGTCCGGCGCTGCTGGTGTCGGCGTGCCTGCTCGGGACCCGCTGCAATCACGAGGGCGGCCACTCGCGTCGCAACGCAGTGGCCGCCCTCGGCGCGATGTACCACCTGGTACCGATCTGCCCGGAGGTGTGCGGCGGCTTGTCGACGCCGCGCGTCGCCGCCGAGCGCGTCGGCGATCGCGTGCTGACCACCGACGGGGTCGACGTCACCGATGCGTACAGGCGCGGCGCGCAGGCAGCCGTCGACCTCGCGCGCGCGGTCGGCGCTCGGCGCGCGGTGCTCAAAGCGCACAGCCCGTCGTGCGGTCCGGCGCAGGTCTACGACGGCTCGTTCACACGCACGCTGCGCGACGGTCAGGGTGTGACCGCTGCTGCCCTGCGCGCCGCGGGGATCGACGTGGCCTCCGAAGAGGACGTCGGCGGGTAACGAGGCGCTCACGCCGGCGGTGGCTGCGTCGCGAACCGGTACAGATTGACCGCGCAGCTCGCCACCGCCGCGAGTGGAAACGCGGCGCTCGGACGCGGGCCCCAGAGATTGGGCCAGCCCTTACGCCACCACACCCATCCACCCACCAGCCACGCGGCCGAGCCGACGGCGGTTGCCGCGAACGAGCGCCGCCGGCGCGCGACCGCGGCCGTCAGCCCGGCGAGCACGAGGTCGATCGGGACGTAGGCGGGAAACGTCGCGATGCCCTGACCGATGCTGCACGCCACGCCCTTGCCGCCGCGAAATCCGTTCCAAATCGGGAAGCAATGGCCGACAACGGCCGCCGTGCCCGCAAGGTGCGCGCCGTTCGGACCCGCGAGCCGCCGCCCGGCCGCGCAGGCGACGGCGCTCTTGGCAACGTCGGCCGCGAGTACCGACACGCCCCACCCGCGGCCGAGCACCGCAGTCGCATTCGTCGCGCCCGGATTGCCCGAACCCGTCGTGCGGAGATCGACGGTGCCGCCGCTCGCGAACCGAGCCGCGACGTCGGCCGACGGCACGGTGCCGCACAGATAGCCCAGCACTGCAGCACCAACTGCGCGCGTGAGAGGCTGGGCCATTCACGAGATCATGCCCCACCCCGCGGTACGAGAATGGTCATGAACGAGCGCGAGATCAAGCTCGTGCCGCCGAGTGACGGAGATGCGTTGCGCATCGACGAGCTCGCTGCGATCGACGGCTTGCACGTTGCCCGCGACGAGATCATTGACCTGCGTGCCGACTACTACGACACCTCCGACCTTCGGCTCGCGCGCTCGGGCATCACGCTGCGATACCGCGAGCCCGAAGGCTGGACGTTGAAGCTCCCTCGCGGGAAATCCGACGCGATGCTCGAGCGCGAAGAGCGGTACTTTTCGGGCACGCGCGGCGACGTGCCGATCCAGGCACGCGATCTGGTGCTCGCGTTCACGCGCGCGGACGCGCTCGATCTGATCGCGCGCCTGGACACGCGCCGCCGCGAGGTGCGTCTCGACAACGACGAGGGCGCGCCGATCGCGACGGTCACCGACGACGACGTCGCGGTCACCGTCCACGGCGATGATCACGGGAGCTTCCGCGAGCTCGAAGTCGAGCTCGCCGAAGACGCGCGGCCGTCGGCCGCCAAGAACATCGTGCTGTTGCTGCAGCGATCGGGCGCGACGAGCTCGGACGGCGCGCCGAAATTCGTGCGGGCGCTCGGCGCGCGAGCACGTCAACCCGCCGACGTCACGCCGGAACCGCTCCGGCCCGGCGCCGACATTGCGACCGTCGTCGCGTCGACGATCGCAACGTCGGTACACCGGCTGCTCGTCCACGATCCCGGCGCCCGCCTCGGCGACATGGAATCTGTGCACCAAGCGCGGGTGGCGACACGACGCATGCGCTCCGATCTGCGCACGCTGCGTTCGTGGCTGTCGCCGGAACGCGTCGATTCGCTGCGCACGGAGCTCAAGTGGCTCGGTGAGAAGCTCGGCGCGGTGCGCGACGCCGACGTGCTCGGCGAGCTCCTGCACCAGCGCATGGCGCGCCTCCCGCCCGACACACGCGCGGAAACCGCGCTGCTCGCGCGGTTGGCGCGTCAGCACGATGACGCGCGCCGGGAGCTCTTGATCGTGCTGCGCTCCGACCGGTACCTGGCATTGCTCGAACGATTGGTCGCGAGCGTGCGCAAGCCGCCGCTCAGATCCGGAGTCGGGTCGCGTCGGGCCACCAAATCGTTGCGTCGCGTGACGCGCAAGGCGTTCAATCGGGTGAAGAGATCGGTGCGCGCGTTGCCGCCCGAAGCCGACGATCTCCAGCTGCACGAGATCCGCAAACGCGCGAAGCGAGCGCGGTACGCGGCCGAGGCGGCGAGCCCGGTACTCGGCAAGCACGCCGCGGCACTCGGGCGTCGGCTCGAAGACCTGCAAGAGGTCCTCGGCGCGCATCAGGACGCGGTCACCGCGTGCGAGTGGTTGCGGGAAGCGGGCTCGGAGAGCGGCAACACACGTGACGCGTTCGTGGCCGGTGAGCTCGCCGGGCTGTTCCTCGCCGAGAAAGTAGAGATGCGCGACGCGTGGCCGAAGCGTTGGAAGAAGGCGCGCGCGGCCGCACGGAGGTTGCGATAACAACCCAGGACCGGGGCGACCCGCGGCCAGTACCCTTGGCGGCGAGGGCGTTTAGCTCAGTCGGGAGAGCGCCTGCCTTACAAGCAGGAGGTCGGCGGTTCGAGCCCGCCAGCGCCCACGACGAAGATGCAGGTCAACGCGTCGCGCGCGTTGTTGGCCCGCCTCCGTTGCGCCTGTCGTGCCATCCGTGTGCCACTTCGGTGCCACAACGGCGAGCGTATACGTGGTCGTAGACTCCCGCTGTGAGTGTCAGCGTCCCGCTTCCCGACGATCTCGCGACCCGGCTCGAGGCCGAGGCGGCGCGGCGCGGGATGACGGCGGAGGAGCTTGCTGCCGAGGTGATCCGCGATCATCTGCCCGCGGAAGGACGCGCAACGGGCGAAGCGCTGGAAGCGTTCTTCGGAGTCGGTGGCTCGGAGACTGCAGAACCGTCGGACATCAAACGGATTCGCCGAGAGGTTGCTGAGCGCAAGCTCGCCGAGGGCGCCTGACGACCCGTGCTGTTGGTCGACACCGGAGTCTTCTTGGCCGCAGCTAATCGTCGCGAGCAGCAACACGGCGCATGCGTCGAGTTGCTTCGTGCGCATGTAGGCGACCTCGCAGCGACGGCTCCGGTGATCGCGGAATCGGCCTGGCTCATCGAGCATCGGCTCGGCACCGTCGCGGAGGCGGCGCTGCTCCGACTCGTGATGTCAGGAGACGTGCGCGTGATCGACTTGACGATGCCCGACTACGAACGCTGCATCGAGCTTGTAGAACAGTACGCCGACCTCGGTCTCGGCTTCGTCGACGCGTCGATCGTGGCAATCGCCGAACGCGAGCGCGTCCACGACGTCGGCCACGCTCAACCATCGCGACTTCCGCGCCGTCCGACCGCGACATATCGACGCCTTCGATCTCGTTCCGTGAACGTGCCGTCAGAGAGCTCCACGCGGCACGTAACCGTGCAATGATCGGCTTTCTGTGTGACGATCTGCTTGGATCCGCGTATCTGGAGCGCATCCGGGAACGGCAGATCGGTGCGCGGGCTCGTGGCGTCGGCTTAGTCGATCGACCGGACAAGGACGAAGTAGCGACCACTAAACAGCGGCTCTCCACCGACCTCTGCCAGCAGGGCGTCGATGTCGAAGTGTCGCTTGTAGACCGTATGGGTTGAGCCATCTGAGAGGCTGCGGGTTTGCCACTCCTCCGGACGTGCGCCGGGAGGAAGACCCGAGTCGAGTATCACGAGCTCGTCGGCGATGCGGCGGGCCTCATCGAGAAACGCTGCGCGTTCGGGCGGTTCGAGATGTCCGTAGAGATGGCCCGCGAAGAGCCGCGTGACCGCGTTCGCGCACAAAGGTAGGGCGGTCGCATCGGCTCGTACTACGGGAACGTCGCCGACCTCGACACCCAGTCGACGCAGCGCGTTGACGCTCTGGTCGACGGCGATCCCTCTGCCGGGTATCTGGGCGGTGAAGACACCGGGGCCAGCACCGACGTCAACGAAGTCACAAGGTTGAAGACGCTGCAGCTGTCGCGTGATCGCCTCGTCCTCGGCCCGGACGGCTTCGAGGTCGACGTTGACACCGAGGCGCTTGAAGTACCGATACGTGCTGTCGACGGAACCGTCGTACTCGGGAGCGCGTCGGTCGTAGTAGGTCCACATCGAGGCGCGACGGTCCGGCAACGACGTCACGCCACTAGCCTCATTCGCCTCGATCATCAGCCGACGCTCAGAATGCCCGACATCGTGTGCCGAGGACCAGCAGCTTCTGGGCACAGAACGTCTCGAGACGCTCCAGCAGGTCGATCAGCGCGTCTGTCCGAGTGTCCTTCGCTCAAAGCACGCCCCGTACGCAACGCGGTCCAGGAAGTCGGCGATGGCCTCGTCTTGGCCGCCGGAGCGCCGCGGCGGCCGATGCGTGCCCCAGACGGTGCATTACGGCGCGGAGCGGCGCGCCGCTCGCAGCCGCGAGGGTTGCGTGTGTGTGGCGCAGGTCGTGGAAGCGAAGTTCCTCAATGCCAGCGGCCGCACACGCTGGTAGCCACACTCGCTTGCGGAAGTTCTCTCGGCGCAGCGGACCCCCCTCGGGCATCACGAACACGAGACCGGCAACGCCGGGCTCGCTCCAGCGCGCCAGGTGCTCCACCATCACGTCGCATATGAATGGCGGGAGGACGACAGTGCGGACGCCGGCGGCTGTCTTGGGGGACCCCACACGAACCGACCGCGCACCTGCGTGCACTGTTCGACGACGCGCACCATCTTGTGCAGCGGATCGAGATTGCGGCGACGCAACCCGGCGAGCTCGCCCCATCGCACGCCTGAATACCCAGCGAGCAGGATCAGCGTGTGCCAATACGGCTCCGCGGAATTCGCAATCGCCGCGATCTGCTCGGCCGTCGGGCAGCGCATCTCGGGGGGGTGCTCGGTGGCCGCACCGCTGATGTGGCACGGGGTTGCGCAGGATGAGTCCGGCTTCGAGCGCGGCCTCCATCAGTCCGCGCAAGACCTTGTACGTCTTCGCGACGCTGTTCGGGCCCATGCGTGTGTTGACGCGACGGTCCGAGATCCACATCTGTACGTCGAGCGTGGTGATCGAGCCCACGGGACGGTCACCGAAGGTCGGCAGCACGTGCTGATCGAGCATGGATCGGTAGAGGTATCTCGTCGACTCGCGCAGGTGCAGCTTGGTCGCGTACCACTGCTCAGCGACCTCACTGAACAGCACGTCGCCGCGCTGGGGTCGTGCCAGACGCCACGGGCCATGTCGGTCTCGAGCGCTGAGAGCCACTTCGACGCGGCTGTCTTGGTTGCGAACGCCTGCTCCGCTGTGCGGTAGCCGTTCGTCTCTGGGTCGCGAAAGCGCGCTTGCCACCGCCCGGACGACAGCTTGCGAACCGCACCGAAGCGACGACGCCCGCTCATCGCCCACCTTCCACGAGCTGACTGTTGAGGTCGGCGACGAGGGATCACGCGGTCTTGTACAGACTTCAACACGAGCTCGGCGACCGCGTCGCCGACGGTGCGGCGATCGCGGAACGCCTGGCGCTTGATCGTGTTCCATGCGGCCGGGTGAACGTCGACGTGCACCGGTGTGTTCGGCCGCCGGTTCTCCCTCAGGTCCTTGCGTGCGCCACGCCCGCCGCAGCGAGTCCTGTCGCCTCTCGATGCGACGCTGCACGACACCGGCGCGGCGCACGGCATCCTGGTATTCGAGCGCGGCATCCTCCAGCGCGAGCGCACGCTCGGTGCGCTCGCGGTACTGCCGTGTCGACTCCTTCAACGATTCGGGATCATTCGAGTCGACGCGTGGCGAGAACGCGAGCGCCGCCGCCGCGTCGTCGAGCAAGCTTCCATTGCTTCGGCCCGTTCCGCGAGAGGAACGGGCAAGTCTGTGCCAGTTCGTCAATCCGGATTCGTCGGCGCGGGCGTTGAGATCCCGCGGGTCGAGCTCGGACATGAGTGCCTCCGTAGTGGTCGACGCTTGTTGCACTCATGGAATTGCGCGTTCGAAGAGCGAAACGCGAGACGAGTGCGTGTCGTGCCACTTCGTTGCCACTGCCGATGGAGACTGGGCGGTACTCAGCGGACCGCAGCGGTACGCCACGGACCCTGTGAGCAGCAGCGACGCGAAACGCCCCGAACAGAGCGTCCGCCGACGCCGCGTTACAAGCAGGAGGTCGGCGGTTCGAGCCCGCCAGCGTCCACCAACGTCCGTGACCTGGAATCTCTGATAATCTGATTATCGTGCCTGATGTGTCGGCGACGGATGCTGCTCGGAATTTCGCCGATCTACTGGACGCGATCGAGCATCGGGGTGAGCACTTCACGATCGTGCGGCGCGGCAAGGCGGTCGCGGATCTCGAGCCGATGCATCGCGGTGTTGGCGCCGACGCGAAAGCGTTGTTGCGTCGCCATCGACCCGACGCGGCGTGGGCTGGCGACCTCGATGAGGTCCGGTCGCTGCTCGAGATCGACGAACGCGGGTGACTCGCCTCCTGTTCGACACGACGTTCCTCGTCGACTCCGAGCGCGCCCGAGGGGACTTGGACGATCTGATCGACGACGGCGACGATGTCGCGATCGCCGCCGTGACGATCGCGGAGCTTCGTGTGGGAGCGCTTCTCGCCAAGCGCAGGCGGAAGGCGGAGAGGGGCGCGTACGTCGACGATGTGATCGCGACGATCCCGGTGCTCGGCTACGACGTCGAGGTCGCGCAGTCGCATGCCGAGCTTCTTCTCGAGGTGCGGTCGCAGGGGAAGCCGCGTGGCGCGCACGATCTGATCATCGCCGCGACCCGCGAAGGCGTTCGGCCGTGCGGTCGTCAGCGCGGACCGCAAGGCATTCCGCGATCTTCCCGGAATCGAGGTTGTGTAACCGACACGCTCGGTCGTCCGCCGTTCGCGGGGCGAGTCGCGCCCCGCCGCCGCCGCTGGGGCCGAGCGTGTCTCAGCAGACGGCGAGCCGTCCCGGCAGGCAATCTGTGCTCATGGGCTCCCTGCGTCCGCGGTAGCCGCACCGCGTTCGGTAGGCCTGAGTCAGGCGCACGTGACGGACTCATCAGCGTTCGTTCAGGATTCGCTGAGTTGCCGCACGTCAACGCGTGGATACGAGAACGGGACGCGCGCTCCTCCTATCGTGGACCTGATGCCCTCGCCGGACGTGCAGCGCGACGACGCCGAGATCTCGGCTTCCCTCGTCGGGCGCGCGGCGAGGCGGCCCACGAGCTGCTCGCACGTCTCGCGCCGCCGCCGCCCGCCGCGCCCGCGCACCTGCCTGCCGGTGTCGGCGCGGTCGGTACCGGCACGCAGCCGGCCGGTATCGAGCACCCCGACCATGTCGGCGACCGGATCCCGACTGTCGAGCGCGCGTTCGCGTTCCTCGACTTTTGCGGCTTCACGCGTTTCACGGCGACGCACGGCGAGCATCGCGCGATCGAAGCGCTGCGCATGTTTCGCACCACGACGCGTGAGACCGCGGCGCGGCGCGGCGTGCGCGTCGACAAGTGGCTCGGTGACGGAGCGATGATCGTCGGCGTCGAGGTCGGGCCGACGATCGCGACCGCGGTCGAGATCGTGTCGCGCTGTGCGAGCGAGCCCCTGGCATTGCGCGGCGGCATCGCGCACGGCAGCGTGCTGATCCTCGACGGCGACGACTACATCGGCCGCCCCATCAATCTCGCGGCGCGACTGTGCGAGGCTGCCGGTCCCGGAGAGCTGCTCGCGGTGGGCTATCCCGCCGGCACGCTCGCGCCCTGGATCGTCGTGCAAGGCACGCGCCGCGTGAATCTCCAAGGCCTGGGCCGTCTGCACGGCGTGCAAGAGCTCGGGCTGCTCGACCCGCGCGCACCGTGAGGTGGTTGCCGTTGCGGGTGCGGCTCCGTAGCCTTGCGGCCCGTGGCTGCAGATCATCTTTCGACGCTTGACGCGGCGCTGCTCGCGCTCGAGACCCGCGCCCAGCAGCTGAATGTGCTTGCAGTGCTCGTGATCGAGCCCGATCCTGCCATCGATCCGATCGACGACTACCGCGTCGCCCGCGATCGCATCGAGAACAGGTTGCCGCTGGTGTCACACCTGTGTCGACGGCTGCACAGTCTGCCGGGCCTCGCGCACCCCGTGTGGGAGGACGAGCCCGACATCGCGGTCGACATGCACATCCACCAGGCGTTGCTCGCGCCGCCGGCCGATCTCCACGCGCTCGGCAAGGTCGCCGGTGAGGTTGCCTCGCGTCCGTTGCGGCGCGACCGGCCGCTTTGGGAGATGTGGCTCGCCGATCGATTGGAGGACGGGCGCACCGCAGTGATCTGCAAGGTGCATCACGCGGTGCTCGACGGCACGTCGGGCATCGGCAGCCTCGCCGGGTTCTTCGACCTCGAGCCGCACGCACCGCCGATCGAGCCGATGCCGTTGCCCGACGCGCACGCGCTCGACAATGACCGAGCGTGCGCGCGAGTCCGTCGTGGGCTCGATGCAATGGGCGCGCGATTTCGTGCGCTCGGCACCGCGTGTCGCAAACGTAGTGATGCGCGCGACGCAGCGCGCCGGCGACGCCGATCTCGCCTTGCCGCTCACCGCCCCCCGTCTCTCGTTCAACCATGCGCTCACGCCGCGGCGCACTGTCGACTTCACGTCGGTCGAGCTGTCGCGTCTCAAGCAGATACGCAAGGGTTACGGCGCGACACTGAACGACGTGCTGATCGCGGTGTGCACGGGCGTGCTGCGGTTCTACTTGAGCGAGAACGACGAGCTGCCCGACCGGCAAGCTCGTCGCCGCCGTGCCGGTGTCAGAACGTGGGCTCGACGACGGTCCCGGCGGCAATCGGTTCTCGTCGATGTTCTACGGGCTGCCCGTGCACATCGAAGATCCGGCCGAACGTCTCGCCGCGGTCACGCGTTCGGCGAACGCGGCCAAGTCGTTCTACGACGAGAGCGGTCACGACCTTCTCGGCTCGGTCGCGGCGATGCTGCCGCCGAAGACCATCGGGCCCGCGATGCAGCTCGCGTCGTCGCTGCGGCTCGCCGAGCGCATCCCGCCGATCGCGAACCTCATGATCTCGAACGTGCGCGGTCCCGACTTCCCGCTGTGGATCGCGGGCGGCCGTGTGACGCAGATGTTCCCGATGGGTCCGCTCGTCGAGGGCATGGGCCTGAACATCACGGTCGTCAGCTATCTCGACCGCGTGAGCTTCGGCTTCCTCGCGTGCCCCGACCTGCTGCCCGACGTCGAACGGCTCGGCGGCTTCGTCGACGACGCGGTCACCGAGCTCGAAAAGGCGGTGCCCGCGAGCTGACACGCTGCAGCGTTCCCGCACTGTCAGCTCGCGGCGAGGCGCTCTTCGTACGCCTGCCGGATCTCGGGGAGCTGCTTCCTCGGCCGCCTTTGCGCCGCGCTCGATGATCGGGCAGCGCGGCGGTGAAGTCGATCCACGTGTAGTCCGCGAGGCTGACGTTCACCAGGACGTCGGCGGTCAGCGACTTGAAGTTTCCCGAGCTCGTACTGGATCGCGACCAGCGAGTTCATGAAGATGTCGAGAATGTGCGGCGCGGAGACGGTGCCGTTGATGCCGCGCGAGCGGGTTGACGCGGTTCAACACGCCGAACGCCTTCGACAGCGGTGTGCGGATGTTGCTGTCGAGCTTCGGCACGACGTTCACCGCGAGCACGAGGTCGGCGCCCATGTCGCGCGCGACGTCGGCACGGCACGGGTCGACCATCGCGCCGTCGATCGAGCATGCGCCCGTCGCGTTCGGCCGGCGCGAACATCAACGGGATCGACGTGCTGGCGCGGAACGCGTCCTCGAGCCGGCCCGGTGCCGATCGTGACGCCGGTACCGGTTTGCACGTCGGTCGCGACCGCGAGGAACGGCAGCGTGAGATCTTCGAACGTCTCGATCGGCAGCATCCCCGAGAACGTCTTCACCATGCGGCGGCCGCTCATGATGCCGAGGCCGGACATCGACAGGTCGAGCGCGCGCAAGGTCGTCGGCATGTTGCGCGATCTTGCGCGAGATCTCGTGCATCTCGGCACCGGTGAGCCCGCCCGCGTAGCCGAAGCCGACGATCGATCCCATACTGGTGCCCGCGACCAGATCGACGGGAATGCCCGGCCTCGTCGAGGACTTCGAGCACGCCGACGTGCGAGATGCCGAACGCGGCGCCGCCGCCGAGCGCAATGCCGACCGTCGGCGCGCAGCACCTTGCGGGCGAGGCGGTTGAGACGTGCGCGTCGCCGGGATGCCAGGGATTGTTCTGCAGGAACGTGTCGAGCGCGTTGCCCGCGCAGGCCGGTGAGCGCGGGCTCGTACGGCACGATGAACGGGTCGCAATTGTTGAGCGGAAGCGCCTTCGAACGTGGATCGGCACGGTTCACGACGCGCAACACGCGACTGTGCGGCGCGCTGGCCGGCGAGCGGCGCGTCCGTGTACGTGAACGACGACCGACACCGCGTCGTCGCATGCCGCGATCGCGGCGCCGGGTTGTGCACGCGCTGGTGAGCGGGGAAGTCGACGAAGATCGCGCGATAGGCGTCGCCGAGCAGGCCGAGCACACGGTGCAGCTCGCGCCCGAGGCTGTTCGGGGTCGAGCGCGTCGGGCAGTCCCGACTTCGAGGTGATCGGGCGCGCCTTGGCCGCGGCGGTGCTCGATCAGCGCGGTCATCGACGACGCGCCGTTCGCCGTCAACGCGTCGAGCTGTTTGCCGCTGTCGCCGAGCGAGACGACGAGCACGCGTGCCGTTCGTCAGCCGCGCCACGATCGCCGCGAGCGCGTGCGATACGAGCGTCGCGCCGGGCGTGCCTTCGTCGGCGACGACGCCGATCGACGTCGACGTGCGGCCCGCGAGACGCGCGCGTGTGGTCGCGACCACGCGTCGCGCCAGCATCTGCGACACATACGTCAGCGCGCGGGCGTCGCCGCGCAAGAGTTCTTGAAAGTCGTCGCCCGCGAGCACCAGCAGCCGGCACGCGCGTGAGCAGCTGACGGTTGCCGAGCGCGGTTCGTCGAGCAGCAGCGCGATCTCGCCGAGACACTCGCCCGGACCGACCCGCGCGACGACCTCGTCGTTGTCGCCGCCGCGCCACACTGACAGCTCGCCGGACACGACGACGACGAACTCGTCGCCGGCGTCGCCGGCATGCCACAGGACCTCGTCCTTGGCGTGCTCTCGTTCGGTGCAGTGCTCGGCAATCGTTGCGAGCTCGTTGGCGTCGAACCCCGCGAAGAGCGGCAGCGACGCGAGCGCCTCCGCTCGGGCCGTGATGTCGATCACGTGAACCCTCTCTTGCATCCGCCGCCCCTTCCCTGCGGGCGGGACGCTAACGAAGTCGGCGCACGATGGCAGCGTCGGTACGTAGTGCCGATCGATTCGTGCACGTCCGGGAGTTGGCGGATTCAGACGCTGGTTTCGAACTGCCGGTCGAGGAGCGCGATCGGTTCGTTCTCCCAAATGCCGAAGCGGAGGTGCCAGCGCCGCAACCATGCCGGCGACCACCAATTCAGGCGGCCGGCGAGTCGCATGAACGCGGGCACGAGCGTCGCGCGGATCAAGAACGCGTCGACGAGCACGGCGAGCGTGAGCCCGACGCCGAACACCTTCAGCAGCGTGACCTCTGATGTCGCGATCCCGATGAACACGATCGTGAGCAGCAGTGCGGCCGCGGTCACGATCCGGCCGGTCTTCGCGAGACCTACTGCGACGGCGCGTTCGTTGTCGTGCTCGAGGTCGTATTCCTCCTTGATGCGCGACAGCAGGAACACCTCGTAGTCCATCGACAGACCGAATGCGATGCAGAACATCAGGATCGGGGTGAACACGTCGATGGTGCCCGTCGGCGTGAAGTGCAGCAGGCCCGCGAGAGTGGCCGTCCTGGAAGATCCACACGGTCGCGCCGAACGTGGCGGTGAGGCTCAACATGTTGAGGATCAACGCCTTCAGCGGCACGAGCAGGCTGCCGGTCATCATGAACAGCAACACGAACGTCGCGAGCGCGATGAATCCGATGACGATCGGCAGTCGATCGATCGACCGCCTCCTTGGTGTCGACGAGCTGCGCCGACAAGCCCGCAACGTTGAAGCCGAACGGCGCGTCGGTTCGCGGTATCGCCTTCACGAGCTTCTCGCCCTCGGGCGAGAACGGCTCGACGTTCGGGACGACCGAAAGATACGTGCCCCGCACGCCGGGCTGGGCCTTGAAGTTGTCCGGACACGGCGGAGAGGATCTCGGGCGGAAGCGGTTGCGGCGCGCTTGCCGTCGCTGAGGACGTCGCCGTAGAAGCCGGTCACCGCGTCGACGCGCACGACGCCGGGGATGTTCGAGAGCTTGGTCGCGAACGCGTCGATCTGGTCCTTACCGGCCTGCGTGTTGGCGTCGACGTTCGGGCACGAACACTTGCAGTGCATCGGCCTCGCGGCTCGCGAAGTTGTGCCGCACCGCGTCGGTCGCAGTGCGGCTGCTCATCGACTTGGGACCGACGCGGTCGTCGGGCAGGCCGACGTCCATGTGGAAGAACGGGATCGCGAGCAGGATCAAGATGAGGCTGACGACGACTGCATACGGCACGGGGTGTCGCATCACGCGGATCGGCCTGATGGCGCCAGAACCCGCCGTCGATCGTCTCCTTCACCTTGAACAACCGGCCGTTCTCGATACGTGGCCCGAGCACGGCGAGCACGGCCGGTAACACGACGATCGCGGAGATCGCGGCGAGCGCGACGACCGCGACACCAGCGTACGCGAACGATCGTAGGTACGGCATCGGAAACACGGCCAGCACGACCAGTGAGATCGCAACCGTGGCTGCACTGAATGCGACCGTGCGACCCGCGGTCTGCATCGACGCGGCCGACTGCGACCGGCGACGACACACCGTTCCCGAGCTCCTCGCGGTATCGCGAGACGACGAACAGGCTGTAGTCGATCGCGAGGCCGAGCCCCATCCCTGTTGTGAGGTTCAGCGAGAACACCGAGACGTCGGTGAGCTGCGCGAGCAGCTTCAGCACCACGAACGTCCCCAGCACCGCCAGGATGCCGACGGAAAGCGGCAGGCCGGCCGCCACCAAACTGCCGAACACTACGACGAGCGCGATGAACGTCAGCGGCGCGGTGAGCAGGTCCGAGCGCTGGAGGTCCTTCTCGGCCTGGTCGGAGATTTGACGCGTGACTTCGGCCTCGCCGGTGACGTCGGTCGAGACGGCGGCGGTGTCGACGTCATAGCGGGGGGAGAGATCACCCGACAGGTGGAGTTTCTTGTTCTCGTTGCCTTCGAGCGTCGCGAAGATCAGCGCCTGCTTCTGATCCTTCGATTTCAGTTGGGGCAGGTTGCCGAGGCTCCAGTAGGACGAGGCGTTCACCACCCCCTCGTCGTGACTGAGCCTGTCGGTCAGGTCTTTGCCCGCGGCTTGCACGGCGGGGTCGTCGACGTTGCCGGATTTGGCGGTCACGACGATCGCGAAGTCCGACTGGCTGGACAACGGAAACTCCCGCACGATGGTCTCGTGCGCGACCGTCGACTCCGCGTGCGGGTCGAAGAAGCCACCGGCCGCCAGCTCGTCGTGCACGTTTGCGCCGTAGACGGCCATGATCGGAACCGCGACGGCCGCGAACCCGATCACCCACCAGCGCCGCCGGACAACGAAGATCGCCAGACGCCGCACGCATCCCCCGTCTTTTGGTGTCGACTCGCCCGCGTACGCCATGGCAGCATGGCCCGCGCCGGATGGTAATTGTGACAGACGCTCGACGCACGCGGGAGCAAGCATGGGCGCAAAGCGAGACCTCGCCGAGCTCTTGGAAGACGTGACGCTGTTCTCTCGCTGCACGACGCGCCAGCGACGCGCGATCGCGCGCCACGCCCAGATCGCGCAGCTCCCGGCGGGCGTCGATCTCGTCAAGGAAGGCGAGCCCGGTGACGCATTGTTCGTGATCCTCGAGGGCGACGCCTTGGTGCATCGCGGCGGCGAGGAGCTGAATCGAGTCGGACCCGGCGCCTACTTCGGTGAGCTCGCGATCCTCGATGGCGAGCCGCGCAGCGCGACCGTCGTCGCGACCACCGACGTCAAGGTGGCGGTGATCGGGATCCGCATGTTCCGTACGCTCCTGCGGGAGTTCTCCGACCTCGCCGAGCAACTTCTGATCGCGCTCGCCGGCGAGCTGCGCGCGGCTCGTCAGGTGTCGGCGCCGAGCTGAGTCGCGCCTGTTGAACGACAGCACTCGGCGCGTACGCTTCGTCGATCGCTCTGACGAGGAGTTGCCGTGGACCGCATGAGCCCCCAAGACGCTTCGTTCCTCCACGTCGAGGACGCGGTGAGCCACATGCACATCGGGTCGGTCGCGGTGTTCGAGGGACCGCCACTGTCGTACGAGGAGCTCGAGGCGATGGTCGCGGGCAAGCTTCCCGCGGTACCCCGCTATCGCCAGAAGGTTCGCTTCGTGCCGTTCCAGCTCGGGCGGCCGGTGTGGGTCGACGATCCGCACTTCAATCTCGGGTATCACCTGCGTCACACCGCGCTTGCCTCGCCGGGCGGTGATCGCGAGCTCCGCAATCTCGTCGGGCGTGTGATGTCGCAACAGCTCGACCGCCACAAGCCGCTCTGGGAGATGTGGATGGTCGAAGGACTCGATCACGGGCACTGGGCGCTCGTCTCGAAAGTGCACCACTGCATGGTCGACGGCGTGTCGGGCACCGACCTGCTCACGGTCGTGCTCGACGCCGAGCGCGAGCCACCCCGTCCGCTCGCCGACGACTGGCGGCCCGATCCGGAGCCGAGCAACCTGCAGCTTGCTCGCGATGCAGTGGCCGACTTCGTCGTGAGCCCCTACGAGCAGTTGCGCGCGGCCCGGGCGGCGACGCGCGCGCCCCGGCAAGCGATGCAGAACCTCGGTGACGTCGCGCGGGGCTTGCGTGCGTGGACCGGTGTGGTGCGTCCGACGCCGCGCTCGTCGATCAACGGCCCGATCGGACCGCATCGGCGTTGGGATTGGGCGCGCACGACGCTTGCCGACGTCAAGACCGTGCGGCGCGCACTCGGTGGCACGGTCAACGACGTCGTGCTCACCGTGCTCACGCGGGGCTTCCGCGACCTGCTGTCATCGCGCGGCGAGGACGTGCACGATCGCGTGGTCCGCACGCTCGTGCCGGTGTCGGTGCGGACCTCCGGCGAGCGCGGCACGTACAACAACCGCGTCTCGGCGATGATCGCCGCGCTGCCGGTCGGGCTCGACGACCCGGCGGAACGACTCGCCGCGATCCGCCGGCAGATGCACGGCCTGAAGGAGTCGAAGCAAGCCGTCGCGGGCGAGGTGCTCACCTCGCTGAGCGGATTCGCGCCGTCGATGTTGCTCGCGCTCGGCACACGCGTGGCCATGCGCATCCCGCAGCGCAACGTCAACACCGTCACCACCAACGTGCCCGGTCCCCAGCTGCAACTCTTCGCGTGCGGGCGGCCGATGATCGAGGCCTTCCCCTTCGTGCCGCTCGCGAGCAGCGTGCGGGTGGGGGTGGCGATCTTCTCGTATCACGGCATGCTGAACTACGGCGTCACCGGTGACTACGACAGCGCTCCCGACATCGGCGTCCTGTGCACAGGGGTCGAGGCGGGCATGACGGAGCTGCTGAAGCTCGCGGAGTCCGCCGTCTCGGCGTAGCCCTTGCGTCGCCCGGCCCGCAGGTGTCCAATTTGTCATGTGGAGGGCGGAATGATCACTCGGGCGCTCGTGGTGGCGGACCGCATCGCCGCGCCCGGGGCCCGCGAGATCGTCCGGGCGCTGCAGGTGTCCGGCCCCGGTTGCGGCATCGCCGAGCTGATCGAAGTACCGATCCGCGAGGTGCTCGGCGCACTCGACGAGGGCACGCGCGGGACCGACCCCGGTGACGTGACGATGGTGGTGTTCGCGGGGCGCATCGCGCGTGGCGTCGACGACCGCCTCTACTTCTCCTACGGCCAAGCCGAACCGCTGACGCCGATGACCGGTGTGCTCGTCGACGTGCTCGTCGAGATGATCGCGGCTGCGAGCGTTCCGGTGGTCGCGATCTTCGACTGCTCGTTCGGCGATCGCGAGGAGTACACGCGCGATCCGATGCGCGTGCTCGAGCGCGGCCTCGGGCTGTCATCGGCGAGCGTCCTCATCGCGGACGCGCGTACGCACGGGTTCGGTGACGTATTGCCGTGGATCGCGCAAGGACTCCGTTCCACCGACGCCGATGTTGATCACGACGGCGTCATCACTGCAGCCGAGCTGTTCGCCTACGTGCGACACCACGCCCGCGACCGTGGATTGCCAGACGACGCGATCACGGTGAGTCGCACGCGGCGGCAGTACGCCGCTCGTGTCGCTGACGAGTGCACCTCCTCCGCTTGCGCACGCGGCGCTGCGTGCCGACCCGCTCCCGGTCGCGTCGGGTCCCTCGGCCACCTCGGGGTCCGCGTCGGGAACGACAACCGTGCTCCCGCGCGTTGCGACGCGTCCAACGGCGGCGGTCGAGATCCCGGCGCGTCGAAAACATCGCGTTCGATTGGTCGCCGTCATCGGCGCCGTGACGGTCGCCGTGCTGGCCGTGTTCGGCGGCATCGCGCGCACGATCCGCAGCGACCATTCCGCGGCGCCCACGGTCGCGGCGCCCCGCAGCTTCACGGCGAGTGGAAGCGCACCGTTGCCCAAACGTTGCGTGAACGTACCGGCCCAGTTCGAGATCACCGTCGACGCGCAGAGCCCCGCCGACCTCTCGATCTCGGCAACGACACGCGTCGACAAAGGCGTGCAGACGACCAGCGTGCTGCAACGCGTCGACAACGCGCTGCCCGGCACCGTCCTCTACGCCGCGGACGTGGGACCGTTCGACCACGCGGGCTCGTTGGGCTGGAAGCTGCTGCTCAACCACCAGGTGGTCGCCCAGAAGATCGCGGTCCGCTGCGGCAGGGGCCTCCAACCGCTGCCCGCTCCGAGCCCGCCGCAAACGCCCTGACGTGACACCGGGTTGCGACTCACCTCCGCAAGCCGGCTACGCGGGGTCGGGAGGGTTCGCTGCTCCCTGCGAGTTCGCTTCGCATCCTTCCGAGCTGCTCCGCTCATCGCGTCGCGCGGGCCGGTCGCTCGGTCAGACGAGCAGCGCGACGCGCTCGCGTGCGTCCGCACGCTCGAGCCGGCCACGCGCCGAGTCGAATGCATGCTCCGCGACCGTGACGCGTCGCGACCCGTCCATCGCGTTCAATCCCATGACTCCGAGGTCGGCGCTCGTCGGCTGGAACGTGAGCACCGGGATTCCCGCGCGCCTGAGCCGGCGAACCTCGTTGGCGAGTACGAGGCGGGAGAAGCGACGGGCCGCTTGATCGGCGGCGAGGCGCGGCGTCGTCCGCGCGACCGACATCGGTGACGAGATGATCACGAGATCGAGCGAGAGCCGGGCGACGAGGTCGGCGTTCGTCGGTGAGTGCACACCGCCGTCGACGTAGCGGGTGCCGTCGATCTTCACCGGTGCGAAGAAGCCGGGAATCGCGCACGACGCCGCGACTGCGGTCGCGACGTCGGTCCTCACGCGTGTCGAACGGCCGAACGTGACTCGCCTTCCGCTGTCGAGCTCGACCGCGTTGATCCAGAGCGCGGCGCGCGGCCACTGCGTGAAGAGCGGCCGCAGGCCACTCGCGACCAGCTCGGTGGGCACGCTCCCCTCCGGCAGCGCCGCGGCCGCGAGCGCGCCCGGGCGTGTGGACCACGGGCGCCGTGCCGCATGCAAGAACGCGCCCGGTGCCGCCATCGCCGGCATGCGACTGCGCGGCGAGCGCGACGGCACCGGCGCGAGAGCCCCGCGCATTCTCGGCGAGTGCGATCAGCGCCCGGCCCGCCGGAGACGGAGGTCGATCCGTCGCCCGCGCGGCGAGATCGGCGGGCGACAGCCCCGCGCGCAGCAGCGCGCCTACCACAGACCCCGCCGAGGTGCCGACGACGACCTCGGCGTCGCGTGCGTCCCATCCGGTCACGTCCGCGATCGCGCCGAGCACGCCCGCGTGGAAGGCGTGGCCGACGGCGCCGCCCGCGCCGAGAACGAGACCGACGCGCCGAGCTGACGAGGGGGTTGCGGCCATCGTCGCCACGCTACCGGCGCACGAGTTCTGTGCGCGCCTCCGGGAACCGGGCGGACGTTGCGGTCGTCGGATCCCCGACTTCCCGTCTCGGAGGATGCTGATGAGGACGCACGCACGCATACGCACAACGGCCGTGATCGCGCTCGCGGCGGCCGCATCGGTGGTCGCAACGTCCGCACCCGCCGCGGCTTGCGCGGGCTTGATCGGCGAGAACGGCACGATCCGGTTGACGCGCACGTCGACGCTTGCCGCCTACCACGACGGCGTCGAGCGATACGTGACGTCGTTCGAGTTCACCGGCGAGGGCAAGGAGCTCGGCTCGATCGTGCCGCTCCCCGCGGTGCCGACCGACGTCGAACGCGGCGGCGACTGGACTCTGCAACGGCTCGAGCGCGAGGTCGCGCCGCCCGGGCTCGCGGGTGCCGTGCCCCTTGCGGCGAGGAGCGCCGACAGCGCCGAAGTGCTGATCCAAAAGAAGATCGACGCGCTCGACATCACGATCCTGCGCGGCGGCGGCGACGAGGTCGGCACGTGGGCGCGCAAGCATGGTTTCTTGCTCACGCCCGACGCGCCGGAGGTGCTCGACTTCTATTCGCGGCGCAGCCAGATCTTCATGGCGGCGCGCTTCGACGCCGCTCGCGCGCGTGCGCTTGGGCAGTCGTCGGGCGACGGCACGCCGATCATGGTGACGATGCCGACGCGCGACCCCTGGGTGCCGTTGCGCATCCTCGGCCTCGGCCTCGACAAGGACGCAGCGGTGAATGCCGACGTCTTCGTGCTCACCGACGACGAGCCGCGGCTGCTCGCCGGCGGTCCGGGACTCGGACTGCAGCGCAGCGAGCCGGCGTCGAGCGAGCTGCTCGCCGACTTGCGGTCCGACAAGGGGATGGGCTGGCTGCCGCGACACATGTGGTTCACGTACTTGCCGCTCGACGTCAAGGCCGGCGAGCTCGACTACGACCTCGCGATCTCGGCGCACCACGGTGAGGTCCCGCGTCTCGCCGACACCGGTGTCGACGCGCCGCAAGCGCAGCCGATCACGGCGAGCGGGGGGCGCGCAGTTTGGCCGCTGACGCTGGCCGCGCTCGCGGGGGTCGTGTCGTTCGGTGCGGTCGTGATCGGGACACGCCGCCGCGTGCGGTTCGGCGCGGCCGCGTGAGGCTCCGCCGTTGGTTCGTGGCCGGTGCGGTTGCCGTCGTCGTCGCGGCCGCGACGGCGTTCGGCGGCTATGCGCTGACCGATGCTGCGCACGCGGACAGCGCGGCTCCGCTCGGGCCGGGTGCGGTCGTGGTCGACGTCGGCATCCACCACAGCCGTTTCTCGTTGGACACGCTGCGTGTACGGCCGGGGACACTCGTCGAGTTCCGGGTCCGCAACGACGATCCGATCGCGCACGAGTTCATCGTCGGCGACGCGAGCGTGCACGCACGCCACGAGCGCGGGACCGAGACCGCGCATCCGCCCGTGCCCGGCGAGGTGTCGGTCGAGGCGCTCGACGTCGGTTCGACGTTCTACCGGTTCGACGCGGCGGGCCGGTACGAGTTCGCGTGCCACCTGCCCGGGCACCTCGCGTTCGGCATGATCGGCTGGGTGATCGTCACCTGATCGTCACGTGATGATCGCGACCTGCAAGGATGCGGGGAGTGCCCGATGAGTACGCGGCCTTCCCGCATCTGAGCTTCGACCGGCCCGCGCATGGCGTGTTGCGGATCACCCTCGACGGACCGGGCCTCAACGCCGTCGACGCGAATGTCCACCGCGAGCTCGCGGACGTCTGGCTCACCGTCGACCGCGATGCCGACGTCAACGTCGCGATGTTGCGGGGCGCGGGCTCGGCATTCTCGGTGGGCGGCAGCTTCGCGCTGATCTCCACGATGGTCGAGGACTACGCGGCACGCACGCGTGTGTTGCGTGAGGCGCGCGATCTCGTGTTCAACGTCATCAACTGCGCAAAGCCGATCGTGTCGGCGATGCACGGCCCCGCGGTCGGCGCGGGGCTGGTCGCGGGTCTTCTCGCCGACGTGTCGGTCGTCGGCCGCTCGGCGCGCATCATCGACGGGCACACGCGTCTCGGCGTCGCCGCCGGCGACCACGCCGCGATCTGCTGGCCGTTGCTGTGCGGGATGGCGAAGGCGAAGTACTACCTGCTCACGTGCGACACGCTCACCGGCGAGGAGGCCGAGCGCATCGGGCTCGTCTCGCTGTGCGTCGACGACGACCTGGTGCACGACACCGCCCTCGACGTCGCGACCCGGTTGAGCGCCGGCGCGCAGGCCGCGATCAGGTATACGAAGCAGACGTTGAACAACTGGTATCGCACACAATCTGGAATCTTCGACGCGTCGGTTGCGTACGAGTTCTACGGGTTCGGAGGTCCGGACGTCCGCGAAGGTCTCGCGTCGCACACCGAGAAGCGCGCGCCGCAGTTCGACGGTCCAACAGGCGAGTGACGCGCGGGCTCTGCACGATCGGTGTCTACGGCTTCGACGCCGGCCGCTTCTTCTCGACGCTGCTCGACGCAGACGTCGATCTGCTGGTCGATGTGCGCCGCCGCCGCGGCGTGCGCGGCCCCGAGTATGCGTTCGCGAACGCGCAGCGGCTGATGGCCGCACTCTCGGAGCACGACATCGCGTACCTGCACCTCCTCGAGGTCGCGCCGACGGCCGTGCTCCTCGATCTGCAACACGAGATCGACCGGCGCGGTGCAGGCGTGCGCTCGCGCGCGGAGCTCGCGCCCGAGTACATACGCGGCTACGAATCCGATGTGCTCGGGCGCGCGGACCTCGACGAGATCGCCGAGCGGCTGCGGCCGTTCCGACATCCTGCACTGCTGTGCGTCGAGACGAATCCGCAGACGTGCCATCGCGCGCTCGCGGCCGGCGTGCTCGCACCGCGTCTCGGCGTGCGCGTGCGGCACCTGTTTCCGGGCGATTGACGCGTCGCGCTACGGTCCGTGCCGATGTCGGTGCGGGGACTGCTCAGCCACCTCGACCTCAACGTGTCCGATCCCTCGCGCTCGATTCCGTTCTACGCACGCGTGCTCGAACATCTCGGCTTCCGTCGGTTCTGGGTCGTGCAACTGATGGGCGCCGCGACGTCGAGGAGGCGACGATGAGCGATCGGTGCGCGTGGTGGATGCTGTACGGGTCGCGAGCCGTCTTCGGCATCGAGATCCGCCCGCCCGACCAGCCGGCGCCGCGCGCCGCCCACGAGCGATACTCGCCCGGCATCGATCATCTCGCGTTTCATGCGGAGAGTCGCGTCGACGTCGACGCGTTGTTCAAGGCGCTCGTGGAAGCGGGTGTCGAAGTCGCGGAGCCGCCTCGCGAATACGACTACTCGCCCGGCTACTACGCAGTTGCGTTCGATGATCCCGACGGCGTTCGGCTCGAGGTCGTGCACGACCCACTCACGAACCCCTCATGACCGCGACGCGAGTGCGATCAACGCGGCGAGCGTTGCCTCACGGTGATCGCGCTGCCACGGCGGGCCGAGCGCTTTGCCGAGTGCCGCGAGCATCGCGTCCTGCGCGCGCTCGTCGAGCGACAAGACCCGGGCGGCGTCGGCGCGCACACGCTTCGGCGGCACCTCGATCGTCTCGAGACCGTGAGCGGCGGCGGCGAGCGCCAGCGCATTTCGGTACAGCTCGCCTTCGGCGGCGTGCCACAGCGGGTGCGCGGTGAGGATGCGCTCCAACTCCGGGAGCGGGCGCGGCTCCGCGACGAGCGCAACCATGTTCGGGCCGAGGGCCCCCGTAACGCGTTTCACAACCCGGCTCGTCTCGGCCTCGATCGCGTTCTCCGACTTCGCGACGTACGCCGTCGCTTCCGGGAGAGCGAAGCCGCGATGGTCGATGTCGTGGTACACGAAGCGTTCGACGTGACGCGGGCACAGTTCGACGCGTTCGCGGTGGAGGACCTTCGGTGTCGCGCCGCCCGAGACTGCGACCATCGTGGCCCATCCGGTGTGCGGACGGAACGCGAGCGCCACGCGTGCGCGGGCCATGTCAGTACGACTTCGGCAGGCCGAGCGACTGCTGGGCGACGAAGTTCAACACCATCTCGCGGCTGACCGGCGCGATGCGCAGCAGCCGCAGCGTGCCCCACAGGTCGGCGAGCCCGTACTCCGATGCCATGCCGTTGCCGCCGTGCGTCTGGATCGCGGCGTCGAGACAGCGCAGGCCGGCTTCGGCGCCCGAGAACTTCGCCATGTTCGCCGCCTCGCCCGCGGCGATGCGATCGGTCGCATGATCGTGCATCCACGCTGCCTTCGCCGTCATCAGGCGAGCGAGCTCGAGCTCGATCTTCGCGATCGCGAGCGGGTGCGCGACGCCCTGGTGGCGGCCGATCGGCACGTCCCACACCTCGCGCTCCCTCGCGTACTCCGACGCGCGCTCGAGCGCGTAGCGCCCGACGCCGGTGCAGATCGACGCGCTCATGATCCGTTCGGGGTTCAAGCCGAAGAACACTTGGCGGAGTCCTTCGCCTTCGTCACCCAGCAAGCGGTCGGCGGGCACCTCGACGTTGTCGAAGAACAGCTGGAACTGCTTCTCGGGTGCCCTGATCTCGACCGGGATCAGCGTGCGCGTGAGCCCCTGCGTGTCGGTGTCGACGACGAACAGCGACAAGCGGCCGCGACCCGAGTCGGGATCGGTACCCGTGCGCGTCACGACGACCATCGCGGGTGCTTCGTCGACGCCGGAGATGAACGTCTTCGTGCCGCGCAACCGGTACAAGTCGCCGTCGCGCGTCGCCGTCGTCGAAAGGTTGTGACTGTTCGAACCGGCGTCGGCCTCGGTGATCGCGAACACCATCTTGGTACCGGCAGCCATCGGGCGCAGCCAGCGTTCCTTCTGCGCGTCGGTGCCGAAGCGGGACAGAAGCTCGCCGCAGATCGCGGGCGAGACGAGGATCAACAGCAGAGGGCAGCCCTGCGCGGCAAGCTCTTCGCACACGGCCGCGAGCTCGTACATGCCGCCGCCGCCCCCGCCGTATTCCTCGGGCATGTGCACGCCGAGGAACCCGAGGTCGGAGACGGCCTTCCACAACTCGTCGGTCTTGTCGCCACTGCGCGACTTCTCGGCGAAATACTCGTGGCCGTACTCGGTCGCGATGTCGCGAACAGCGGCCCGCAACATCTCGTGCTCCGCCGTCTCGGCAAAATCCATGGCTATAACGTACCGGCGTGCCCGTGAACGTCGAGCAGCTCGCCGGCGATCTCGCGGCCGAGACGCGTGAGCTCGAACGCTTGCTGGATCCCCTGGCCGCCGCCGACTGGGATCGGCCGTCGCCTGCGCTCGGCTGGGCCATCCGTGATCAGATCAGCCACCTCGCGTACTTCGACGCCGCCGCGACGAGTGCCGCGCTCGACCCCGATCGCTTTCGTGCCGAGCGCGACGCGATGCTCGCGCATCCCGATCGTCTCACCGAGGTCGTCGCACGGCAACACCGCGGGCTCGCACCCGATGTGCTGCTCATGTGGTTCCGCGACGCGCGCGCCGCGATGGTGAAGGCCTTGCTCGCCGTCGACCCGAGGACACGCGTGCCCTGGTACGGGCCCGACATGAGCATCGCGTCGTCGCTTACCGCGCGCATCATGGAGACGTGGGCGCACGGCCAGGACGTCGCCGACGCGCTCGGCGCGACGCGCGCGCCGACCCCGGCGCTGCGCCAGGTCGCGCACATCGGAGTGCGGACGTTGCCGAACAGCTTCGCGACGCGCGGCCTCGATGTGCCCGGCGGGCCGGTGCACGTGGCGTTGGCGAGCCCCGAGGGCGAGCAGTGGACGTGGGGCGACGCCGCGGCGGCGGATCGCGTCCGCGGCGACGCGGTCGACTTCTGTCTCGTCGTCACCCAGCGCCGCAACCTCGCCGACACCGGGCTCGTCGTCGTGGGGCCAGTCGCGTCGCAGTGGATGCAGATCGCGCAGGCGTTCGCGGGTCCGCCCGGCCCGGGTCGCCGTCCGCTCGCTCGCTAGAGCGACATCACCACGCGGCACGATGCGGTCGCGGACCTGCGTCGGCGTGAGCGAGCTCCACAACGCCATTGCCTGCGCGTCGTAGCCGACGAGATAGCGCGTGCGCGGGATGCGCGTCGTGAGCGACGACGCGATGACCTTCGCGCACTGCACGGGATCGCCCATCAGCGGTCGCCACACGCGCGTGGTCGACAGGGTTCGGCGATACGCAGAGTCGTAGCGCGAGCCCTCGCGCTTGTTGATCTCGCGCTCGTTCTCCTCCCAGATCCCGGTGCGGAAGCCGCCGGGCTCGACGAGGATCACGCGTACGCCGTCGCGAGCCACCTCCATGCGCAGCGCATCGGAGAGTCCTTCCAGCGCGTGCTTCGCACCTTGGTACCAACCGGTCAGCGGCGTCGTCGCACGGCCGTAGATCGACGAGATGTTGACGATGCGACCGCTGCCCGCCGCGCGCATGTGTGGTACGGAGAGGCGAGCGAGCCGCATCGGCGCGAGCACCATGGTCTCGATCGCGGCGCGCGCTTCTTCGTCGCCGACGTCTTCGATCGATCCGGTGATCGAGTAGCCCGCGTTGTTGATCAACGCCCACGGTTGCAGCTCGTCGACGACGTCCGCGCACGCGCCGGCGTCGGTCACGTCGAGCAGGCGCGTCTCGACCTGCACGCCGGCGTCGGCGGCCGCCTTGGCAACGGTTTCGGCCTTCGCGGCCGATCGAACAGTGCCGACCGAGCGAAAGCCACGCCGCGCGAGCTCGAGCACCGTTGCGAGGCCGATGCCGGAGTTCCCGCCCGTGGTGATGCACGTCCGCGGTTCGTTCACGACGCGGAGGATACGATGCGTGCTGGTGTGCCGGGAAGCCTGGTCGGCAGGTTCATGCGACCTGCTTCCTCGGAGCTGCACATGCCTTCACGGCGCTTGATTCGTGTTCGCGGCGTCGGCCGTTACGTGACGCCGCTCGGTGAGGAGTTCGTCTCGGTCGAGGCGCTGGGCGGCATCGTGCTCGTCGCCGCTTCGATCGCGGCGTTGCTGTGGGCGAACCTCGGCGGCGACGGATACGCACGCGTGTGGGACCACGTCGTCACCCTGGGCCCCGCGCGATGGGATCTCTCACTCGATCTGCGGCACTGGATCAACGACGGCTTCATGACGGTGTTCTTCTTCGTCGTCGGGCTCGAGATCAAGCGCGAGCTCGTGGTCGGCGACCTGCGCGACCGCCGCACCGCGCTTGTGCCCGTCTGTGCCGCCATCGGTGGCATGGCATTGCCGGCGCTGATCTTCCTCGCGTGCAATCTCGGCACGTCCGCGACGCGCGGCTGGGGCATCCCGATGGCAACGGACATCGCGCTCACGATGGCCGTGCTCGCCATTCTCGGCACTACGGTTCCCGGATCGCTGCGGCTGTTCTTGCTGACGCTGGCCATCGTGGACGACATCGGCGCGATCCTGGTGATCGCGGTCTTCTACTCGTCGGGCGTCGACGGGGCGTGGCTCGGGGGCGGTGTACTCGTCGTCGGACTCGTGGTCGCGTTGCGTGCCGCGAACGTACGCATGCCGATCGTGTACGTGGTTCCCGCGTTCGCGCTCTGGTACTGCGTGTTCCGGTCCGGCGTGCATGCGACGATCGCCGGCGTCGTGCTCGGTCTCCTGATGCCCGCGCATGCCGTGCGTGGCCGCAACGTGCTCGAGCATCTCGAAGGTCGCTTGCACCCGGTGTCGAGCTTCGTGATCGTCCCGATCTTCGCGCTCGCCAACGCCGGCGTCGTGTTGCGCGGCGACGCGATCGCGGACGCCGCGTCGAGCCGCGTGGCGTGGGGCATCGTCGCCGGGCTGCTCGTGGGGAAGACGATCGGCATCACCGGCGCGACCTGCGCCCGCGACGCGATTAGGCCTCGGGCGTCTGCCGGACGGGTTGCAGATGAGGCACGTCGCGGGCGTGGGCGCGCTCGCGGGAATCGGCTTCACGGTGTCGTTGTTCGTCGCCGATCTCTCGTTTGCAGGCGCGCGACTCGACGTCGCCAAGGTCGCGGTGCTCGCCGCGTCGGTGGTCGCGGCGGCGACGGGGGCGCTCGCGCTCCTGCGTTCGGTGCGCGTCCCGCCCGAGCGACCGGAGCGGGCTCGCTGACCGGCCCGGCTGGCGGGAGCGGCAGCGGAACAGAGCGCGGTGTAGAGCGCCGGTGCGGCAGTCCCGGCGAGCTTCAACGTGCGCAAGACTGGCCGACGTCGTGTCGGCACCAACCGCTCAGGTGTTGGGATCGAACGGGCCGCGACCCATCTGCTCGCGCACCGTCGTGACCGGCGGGTTGGTGAGCGAACGTCGCTGCCAATTCGCGCCGTCGACGACGAGCGTATGACCGGAGATGAAACGCGCGTACGGCGACGCGAGGAACGTCGCGGCCCAGCCGAGCTCTTGCCGCTGACCGACACGCAACGCCGGCTGGCACGCATCCTTGTCGGAAGTGCGGTCGAGGTTGCCGCGGATGTCACTGGTCATGTCCTCGTGCGGGAACAGGCCGGGCACGAGACCGTTCACTTGGATGCCGTACGGTCCCCATTCCACCGCGAGCGTCTCGGTCAGGTTCTTCACGCCGGCCTTGGCGGCCGCGGAGTGCACGAACCCCGGGCCGCCGGTCCACGCGTACGACGCGCCGACGTTGATGATCGACCCCGGGGTGCGCGCCGCGATGTGGCGGCGGGCGAACTCACGGCTGCACAAGTACGTGCCGGTCAGCGTGATGTCGACAATCGTGCGCCACGCATTCGGCGACATGTCCTCGGCGGGCACGGGAAAGTTGGCGGCGGCGTTGTTGACGAGCACCTGCGGCAGTCCGAAGCGCTGCTCGGTCGCGTCGAACGCGGCAGAGATCTGGTCGGCGTCGCGGATGTCGCACGGTACGATCAGCACGGGCGCGCCGAGCTCGGTGATCGCGCGCTCGGCGGCTTCGAGATGCTCGGCCTTGCGGCTCGCGATCACCATCGACGCGCCGAGCCGCGCGAACTCGCCTGCGATCGCCTTGCCGAGCCCGGTGCCGCCGCCCGTCACGAACACCGTGAGGCCGTCGAAGGTCGCGTCCGGGCAACGCGCTCGCGCCGGGTGCGGGCGGCGCGGGCAGACCGATCAGCGTGTCGTCGGCCATGGTCTCAGCTCCCGGTGTACTTCGGTGCGCGCTCCTCGGTGCGCGCGGCGCGCATCTCGCGGAAGTCGTCGCTGCGATTGATGAACGTCTGGTAGATCAGCTCGTCGTTCATCGACGCTGTGGATCTCGGGCTGCGCCAAGTGACTGATCACCTCGCGCGCCATCTTCACCGTGACGGCGGGCGCGGCGGCAATCTGCTCGGCAATCTCACGTGCGGCGATGTCGAGCTCGCGGGCCGGCACGACGCGCGACACGACGCCGTAGCCGAGCGCTTCGTCAGCCGGGAGGATGCGACCGGTCAGCACCATGTCGCTGACGAGCCCGTGCCCGCACATCTCGTACAACACCGCGACGCCGCCCGTATCGGGAATCACGCCGTAGGCGACTTCGGGGAGGCGAAAGCGCGTGCCGTCGGCCGCGATGCGGATGTCGCAGAGGAGCGCGCGCTGGAAGGAGCCGCCCATCACCCAGCCCTTGCAGGCGACGATGATCGGCGCGTCGATGCCCCAGATCTTCTGAATGCCGCGATGGCCCCGCCGCATCAGCTCGTGGTGGGAGAGCGGCACCTGCAGTGTGCCGATCGATCCCACGTCGCGGCCCGACGAGAACGACTTGCCTTCGCCGCGCCAGATGATCGCCCGGATATCGGTGCGGGTCGCGAGCTGGTCGAAGATGTCGAACAACTGCACGTCCATGTCGTCGTCGAACGCGTTGTGCTTGTCGGGGTTGTCGTTGGTGATCGTCGCGATCGCCCCGTCCACGTCGAGCCGTACCGTGCCTGCCATAGGTGATGCAACCTAGGCTCGCGCCTTGCGAGATGGCCAAGCAGCGACGAGACGAGGAGTGAGGCCGTGAGCGAAGCGCCCGAGGCGCGGCAGCGAGCTGGCGAGAGCGGCGACCGACCCCGAGGCCGGGAACCGGCTGAGCCGCGAGCGCGACCAAGCAACCAGGGCCATGGGACACGGGGTCAACCAGCGCGACCTGATCAGGATGACGCCCGAGGAGGTTGACGCGTTCCTGCAGCAGCGTTTGTCGATGACGATGTCGACGATCTCTGCCGACGGCAGCATCCACTCGGTCGCCATGTGGTACGGGTTCCTCGAAGGCGCGGTCGCGTTCGAAACCAAGGCGAAAGCGCAGAAGGTGAAGAACCTGCGGCGCGACCCGCGGCTCACGTGTCTCGTCGAAGCGGGCGAGACCTACGACCAGTTGCGCGGCGTCAGCCTCGTCGGCACCGGCGAGATCATCGACGGTCCCGAGCGCATGTGGGAGCTCGGCATCAGCGTGTTCGAGCGGTACAACGCGCCGTATACCGACGAGATGAAGCCGTTCGTCGAGGCGATGCTGCACAAGCGCGTGGTCGTGAAGCTGCACGTCGACAAGACGGTGACCTGGGATCACCGCAAGCTCGCCCTCCCCGCGATGTAGCAGCGTGCGAGATCGATCCCCTGGGCATCGTGTTCGTCGGCCGCTCGTCGGTGGAGTCTGCGTCGTGCTGGTCGTGTTCGTGGCGGCGTGCAGCAGCTCGTCCTCGTCGAACATGCCTGCGACTCCGGGGCAGCCGCCAACGGCTTCGGCCGCGACTGGCTCTGCGAGCACTCCGACGACCACTGCAGCGGCAGGCGCGCCTTCCGGTGTGTGTGGAAATCCGGGTCCGGCACCGCAACGGTACGAATCCGTTGTCGTGTTCTCGTTCGAGAACCGCACGTGGAAGGACGTCGGCGCCGGGTTCCGTGAGATGCCGTATCTGCGTAGCCTCGCCGCTCGCTGCGCGCATTTCACCGACTGGACCGAAACGAACACCGCGCAGAACAGCCTCACGCAGTACGTCGGTCAGGTCACCGGCGCGTTCCAGCCGAGCACCGTCAACGACTGCGCGCCCTCGGCGTCGTGCAGCACCGAGGCCGACAGCATCTTTCGCCAGGTGCGCATGAACGGAGGGACGGCGATCAACTATGTCGAAGGTGCGACGAAGCCGTGCAGCGCCGACGGCAACGCCGCCAAGCACGTGCCGGCGTTGTATCTCCGGGGAGCGGACGACCGCCGCTTCTGCGACGAGCAGGTTCGACCATTCAAAGAGCTCGACCCGCAGGCACTCCCGTCGTTTGCGTTCGTCACGCCGACACTCTGCAACGACGGCCACGACTGCGACAACGCGGTCGTCGACTCCTGGGCGCGCACGCACGTGCAGCCCGTGCTCGACAGTGACGCGTACTCGCGCGGCAAGGTCGCGGTATTCATCTGGTACGACGAGGACCATCCGGTGCCGAACATGTGGATCGCGCCGACCGCGCACCGCGGCGCAGTGACACTTCGCGGCGCCGGCTACGCAGGCACGCTCAAGGCCTGGGAGTCGATGCTTGGTGTCGCGTGTCTTGCGGGCGCGTGCCACGCGCCCGACATGCGCGCGGCAGCCAACGTATAGCCGTGTACGGGCGTGTGTAGGGGTGGGTCCACGACACCCCACACACGCACCCTCACGCCTCACCGAGCAGGCTGTTGAGGCGCTCGGTGGTGGCGATCCACTCCTCGACCATGTCGAACACGACGTCGCGCGTCGGGCGCACCTCGTTGAGGCGGCCGACGATCTGGCCGACCGGGAAGCCGGTGAGCTCCTTGTTGTTCACGCGCATGAAGCGGCGGGCGGCCTCCTGGTGGAGGATGCCCTGCAACGGCATCGGCAACGTGCCGGGCGAGTCGGGCGAATCCCATGCCTCGGTCCACGCGCTGCGCAGCTGACGGGCGGGCTTTCCCGTGTACGCGCGCGAGCGCACGGTGTCGCGCGACGTCGCCGCGAGCAGACGTTCCATCACGACCGGGCCGGTGTTCGCCTCCGCGACCGTCAGCCACATCGATCCGGTCCACACGCCTTGCGCGCCGAGCGCGAGCGCGGCAGCCATCTGGCGGCCGGTCGCGATGCCGCCGGCAGCGAGCACCGGCACCTCGGGCCCGACCGCGTCGACGACCTCGGGTATCAGCACCATCGTCGAGATCTCGCCGCAGTGACCGCCGGCCTCGGTGCCCTGCGCGACGATCACGTCGACGCCTTGGGCGACCTGACGCTCGGCATGCTGCTTGGCGCCGACGAGCGCGCCCACGATCAGGTCGTGCTCGTGCGCGAGTTCCACGATCTCGGGGGGCGGTGGCCCGAGCGCGTTCACCAGCATCTTCACGCCCTTGTGCGCGAGCGACACCTCGACCTGCCCGGGCGCTTCCTCGTCCACCTTCAGCCCGGCGGCCTTCAGCGTGCCCTGCTCGAGGTCGGGCGGCAGCTCGGGCACGCCGTGCTCCGACAACAACTTCTCGACGTACTCGCGGTGTTGCTGCGGAATCATCGCGTCGAGGTTCCGGAAGCTCGCGTCGTTGCCGCCGCCCTTGCCCACGTAGCTCATCGGCATGACGATGTCGACGCCGTACGGCTTGCCGTCGACGTGTTCGTCGATCCACTCGAGCTCGATCTCGAGCTCGTCGGGACTGAACGCCAGCGCGCCCAGCACGCCGAACCCGCCCGCGCGGCTGACCGCCGCGATGACATCGCGACAGTGGGAGAACGCGAAGATCGGGAACTCGATGTCGAGCCGTTCGGCGATCGGTGTACGCACGTCGAGTCCTCCGGGAGCGAGTTAGCGAAGTGCCGACGCGAGGTCGGCGAGCGGCAGCACGCTGACCGCATCGGCGAACATGTCGGTCGGCATGCCGTTCTTCAAGAACGCGAACGAGATGCCGGTCGCGGGGTCGGCCCACGCCACCTGCGAGTACGCGCCGGCGTGGCCGAACGCGCCCGGTGAGACGTCCTTGCCGAACATCGCGTACCGGAACTGGTGGAAGCCGTCGTCGCCGGCGAGGACCAAGCCCACCGTGCGATTCGCAGCCACGTTCATGATCGGATCGGCGAAGCGGCAACGAATCTTCGTCTTGGCGTCGGTGAGCACGTCGTCGTCCCACAAGCCACCGCTGTTGTGCAGCAACGCCTGGTAGAAGCGCGCCATCGTCGCCGCGGTCAGGTATGCGCCACCGCCGGGCACGCCTGCCGCGCGTACCGCGGGCGAGCTGAACGTCGACAGGTCGACGACGACCGGAGTGACCGTCTCGCCCGTCTCGCCCATGGGAACGCCGTCGACGATGTCGCCCTGCTCCTCCTCGGGAATGCCGAGGAGACGAGGGAGCCCGAGCGGCTCGCACACCCGCCGTTCGATGATGTCGCGGAAGTCGTCGCCTTCGCCGGAGCATCGTTCGAGCAGTTCGACGAGCACCCAGTGCGCGGACAACCCGTGGTACTCGAAGCGCGAGCCCGGCTGCCATTCCAGTTCCCACTCGGTGAAGCGCTTCACTCGGGTGACCGTGTCGGCGCCTTCGAGTGCTTCCATCGGCGCATACGGAAATCCGGCCGTGTGGAGGAGCACCTGTTCGACGGTCACGACCTCCTTGCCGTTGGTCGCGAACTCGGGGATGTAGTGCGCCACTGGGCGCGTGATGTCGAGCTGACCGGTGCCGATCAACAGCCACACGGCTGAGGCGACGATCGGCTTCGTCGCGGAGAACGCACAGAATCGGTTGTCGTTGGTCGCATTCCCGAACGTCTCGAAGCACAGAAGCTCGTTGTCGTGCGCGACTGCGATCTGGCACGCGGGGGTCGCACCGGAGTCGACCAGGGCACTTGCGGTGTCGAGAAGTTCCGAGATGCTCACGCGTGGAGTCTCCTACGACGCCGGAGACGGCGTCCAAGACGGGTCGCGGCCGTAGAACGCGACGAGTTCGCGTGACAACGTCGGCGTCCGCGGCGACCGCGACCTCGGGACCAACCATGCCGTCGCCGCGCCCGAAGCCCGACCGGCGCGCGGCCTCGTATGCCCGCGCGCACAGCTCCTCGTCGAGGCTTGCGTCGACGCCCGTCGCAACCGCCAGGTCCCACGTGTGCACGAGCACGTCGGTGGTCAGCGCGCCGAGCATCGTGCGCGGCGTGCTCTGGCCGCCGCCGGGTAGATCGGTCGCGCGCTCGAGCACGCCGTCGCCGGCGAGCGTCGCGAACATCGCGTCAGCCGTCGCGACCCAGCGTTCGGCGGGACCTTCGCGGGGCCGATTCGCGCGCACGCCGAGCGGGCGCAGCAACAAGAACTCGTGGAAGCCGATGACGTGCTCGACCAACGCCCGTGCATCCCATTCCGAACACGGTGTCGGCGCGGTCCAGTTGTCGGCGTCGACCGCGCGCGCGGCACGCGCGAACCCGTCGCACGCGCGCTGGTGCCGGCAGATCAGCTCGTCCACGATCTGATCCTTCACGGACATGCGCGGGGTGGCAAGTCATGGCCTGCGCGACATGGACAGGACGACGGCGGCGTCGCTCGCTACTGCCGGCGGCACGCTCGTGCTCGCGATCGCGATCGCGACCTTCGCGTCGACGCGGTCCGCCAACCGAGCCGCGCGCGGTCGCCGAACAGTCGTTGCTCGCAGGGCTGCGTGCCGCTGCTGCTCTGCACGCGATTCGACGATCCGCCCGAGAAAGTGAAGGCGGGCAGCGCACGATCACGCGCTTCAGCGTCAGCCCGGCCGGTGACGACACGTGGTTGTGTACGGCGTCACACCACTGGTATGTCGACCGGCCCGATCCGCGCTGAGACTTCGTGCTATGAACGGCACCGTGCGCACGATCTGTGTGACCGGTTCGGCGGGCGGCATCGGCCGCGCGACGTGTGCGCGACTCGAGAAGGACGGCCATGGCGTCATCGGCGTCGACGTGCGCGACGCCGACGTCATCGCTGATCTCTCCACACCCGAGGGACGCGCGGCGATGGTTGACGCGGTACGTGTTGCGTGCGCAGGCAGCCTCGACGGCTTGATCGCGGGCGCCGGAATCATGAGCAACGACGCGCGCGTCGTGCCGATCAACTACTTCGGCGCCGTCGCAACGCTCGAAGGATTGCGGCCGATGCTCGCGCAGGGCGCCGACGCCGCGGCCGTCGCGATCAGCTCGAATTCGACGACGACCACCCCCGGGCTCCCGCTCGCGCTCGTCGATACGTTGCTCGCGGGCGATGAGCCCGCGGCGACCGCGCTGGCCGACAAGCTCGTGGCGCGGCTCGGGCACGCGCTGTACCCCGCGACGAAGCTGGCGCTGGCGCGTTGGGTTCGCCGTCACGCCACGACCGACGAGTGGATCGGCGCCGGGATCAACCTGAACGCGATCGCACCGGGCGTCACGCGCACACCGATGACGGAAAACGACATGGAGTTCATCTTCTCGATCCCCGACGTCTTTCCCGTGCCGATCGCGCGGCCCGGCCGGCCCGAGGAGATCGCGAGCCTGCTGGGCTACCTCGTCTCCGGCGAGGCGTCATTCTTCTGCGGTTCGGTGATGTTCGTCGACGGCGGCAGCGACGCGGCCGTGCGGCCCGACGACTTCCCGAGCGCACGGACGTGACCCGCGCGTAGCGTTGGCTCCGATGGAAGACGCGCCACTCGAGCTGAACACGCCCTGGCGGCGCGATCTCAGCGAGGTCGGACCTGCGATCGAGCGTTGGGCGTGGGCGGTCGTCGATCCCGGCGCGCAGGTGTCGGAAGCCTCCGCGCCCGGCAACGGCATGTCGAGCGAGACGGTCCTTTTCGAGATGACCGCGCGCGGAGAGACCGAGCGGTACGCGGCCCGCCTCGCGCCGACGGCGGACGTCTATCCGGTGTTCCCCGAGTACGACATCGAGCTCCAAGCGAACTGCATGAAGGTCGTGCGCGCGCACACCGACGTCCCCGCGCCCGAGGTGCGGTGGCTCGAGCTCGACACGAAGTGGCTCGGCACGCAGTTCCTCGTGATGAAACGCATGTTCGGGGAGGCGCCGCCCGACATCCCGCCCTACGTGTTCATGGGCTGGGTGGCCGACGCGACGCCGGAACAGCGCGCGGCGATGCAGCGGAACACGCTCGAAGCGCTCGCGAAGCTGCACCGGCTCACGCCGGCGAACGCCGATCTCGATTTTCTCGCGCGCCCGCAACACGGCAAGACCGCGCTGGACCAGCAGGTCGGCTACCAACGCTGGTACTACGAGTGGGCGCGCGAAGGGACGTCGTATCCCTTGATCGACCGCACGTTCGCCTGGCTCGAGGATCACCGCCCGGAAGAGGGCGAGACGGTGCTGAACTGGGGTGACTCGCGCGTCGGCAACATCTTGTACCGCGACTTCGCGCCGGTGGCCGTGCTCGATTGGGAGATGGCGACGCTCGGGCCGCGCGAGGTCGACCTGGCGTGGATGATCTTCTTGCATCGCTTCTTCGACGACATGGCCGGCCGGTTCGGCATGCCGGGCATGAAGGACTTCATGCGGCGCGATGTCGTGATCGCCGAGTACGAGGAGCTCACCGGCCACGTGGTCCGGAACCTGGAATGGTTCGAAGTCTTCGCCGCGCAGCGGTTTGCGATCGTGTCGGTGCGCACGTCGACGCGGGGCATCGCGTACGGGCAGTCGGAGGAGCCCGACGATCCCGACGACCTGATCATGTTCCGCAATCTGCAGGAACAGATGCTCGACGGCACCTACTGGAGCTGACCGTCAGTCGCGATAGTCAGGCGCGCGTCGCTCCTTGCGGGCGCGGACTGCTTCTTCGAAGTTCTGCGTGGTGAGGCGTACGTAGAGCTGCGCGATGCCTTCGTGATCCATGTGCGACTGCATGCTCGCGGCGTCGAGGCTCGACCACAGCATCCGCTTGGTGACCTCGACACCGACACGCGAGAACCCGATGATGCGCTCGGCGAGCCGGTAGCACTCCTCGAGCAGCTTGTCGGGTGACACGACGCGCGACAGCAGACCGATCTGCTGCGCCTCGAAGGTGTCGACGTCGCGGCCGGTCAACATGATGTCGAACGCGCGCGCAGAGCCGATCTCGCGCGGAAGCAGGTACGAGATGCCGAGCTCGCTCGCGGTCAGGCCGTTGTTGATGCCGGCGGCGCGAAAGTATGCCGCCTCCGATCCGATACGGATGTCGCACGCGCAGGCGAGACAGAAGCCGCCGCCGATCGCGGCACCGTTGATCGCGCCGATCACCGGTTGGTGCATCTTTCGGATCGCGAGGATCACGTCGTCGAGCAGCTCGAGCGCGCGGCGGGCGATCGAGGTCAGGGTCAGGCCGTCGATGTTGGGGACGATGCCGGAATCCTCGAGATCGGCGCCCGAGCAGAAACCGTGACCCGCGCCAGTGAGGACGACGACCCGGACGTCGTTGTCGTGGCTCAGCGCCTCGAGTGCCTCGCGCAGCGGGATCATCACATCGAACGCCATCGCATTCATCCGCTCGGGACGATTCATCGTCACGAGCGCGACCTGCGGACGCGGCTTGTCGATCAAGACGAAACTCATTCGTGTGCCGCGCCCGGACCTGCGCGCTGCGCCTGGCTACTCATGTGCTACGGGATCCTAGAACGGCAGCTCGTCCAGCCAGTCGAGCACTGCGCGCTCGTAGTGCACGCCGAACGACACGACCGCGCCGACATGCCGGTCGTCGGTCTCCATGCGCAGGTACTCGTCGAGCCGACGGGAGTGCTCGGCGCGTGTCTTGTCTGCGATCGTCGCGAGCGCCTCGTCTTCGAGATGGCGTCCGAACCACAAAGTGACGAGCAACGGGAATCGCAGCTGCTCGGGGCCCGGTTGCTCCATGATCCAGCCGTGGAAGGCCCGCTTGCCCGCCGCAGTGATCGTGAACGGTCGCCGATCGCGCGGCCCGGCGGGGCCCGCCCTGACCAGCCCGCGATCCTCGAGCACCGCGAGCTCCCGGTAGACGTGGCTCTGCGTGACGTTCCAGAAGCGGGCGAGACCGGCCTTCGCCTCTTGGACGAGCTCCCACCCGGTCTTCGGCGCGTCGAAGAGGAGTCCGAGCAGCGAGCCCCGGGTTGCATTGAGAGGTTGTGGGCCCGCCATTTGACATTCCCCTGTGGAAGGTGGACGATCGGCAGCAATGGTAGACGCGCTCGAAGCGCTGCAGCGCGATGGCTACGTGCTCATCGAAGACGTGCTCGAAGCCGGTGACGTGAAGCACGTGCGCGACGAGATCGAGCGGCTCCTCGGTGACACGCCGTACGGCCGCCAGGATTTCGAAGGGCTGAAGACGCAACGCGTGTACGCGCTCTTCGGTAAGACGCGCGCGCTCGACGCGATGGCGACGCACCCTGCGATCCTGCCGCTGCTCGACAGCGTGCTCGACGAATACCAGTTGAGCGCGCCGACTGCGATCGCGATCGGCGCGGGGAGCGCGCGCAAGGCCTGCACCCCGATGATGCGCTCTACCCGATCGCGCGTCCGCACGTCGAGCTCGTCGTCAACGTGATGTGGCCGCTGCAGGACTTCACCGAGGCGAACGGCACGACGCGCGTCATCCCGGGATCGCACACGTGGGTCGACCGGCTCCCGGCCGCCGGCACCCCCGCAATCTCGGTCGCGATGCCGGCCGGTTCGGCGCTGGTCTATCTGGGCAGCGTGTGGCACGGCGGCGGCGCCAACACGACCGACGAGACGCGAATCGGGGTCGTCCTGCACTACTGCCGCGGCTGGCTCCGGCCCGCGGAGAACCACGTGCTGGTCGTGCCGCCCGACGTCGCGCGCACGTTGCCCGAACGGCTCCAGGAGCTGCTCGGCTACAACATCGCGTCGCCGTTCATCGGCTACGTCGACGGCCGCCACCCCCGCAAGCTGCTGGCGTAGCAGCGTTGGGACGGTTGCTCGCGCCCTACCGCAGGAAAGTGTCCAAACTCTGGTCAGGGCTGGATGCCGACGTGCGCCGGCGGCGCGTACGGGCCCGCGCGGCGGCCTTCGGCGAGCGCGAGGCCGTGCAACAGCGCGTTGCGGAGCTGGCGCGGATCGATCACGTCGTCGTAGCCCATGCCGGCCGCACTGCGGAACGCGGCCTCCGATTGTTCGGCGGCGACCCGCGCGGCCTCTTCGTCGGTGAGCTTGTGGCTGCCGGCGCCGCTCGACGCCGGCAACGCACCCAACGTGATCGCCGGGAACGACAGCGAGATCGTCTGGCTGTCGAACGGGTTCATGGCCATGATCGAGCTCCCGAACCCGAACGCCTTGCGCACGGTCACATGCAGCTTCGGCCCTTGCAGCCGGTGTTGCGACGCGAACATGCGCGCGACGGCCCGGAGCACGCCGGCGCGCTCGGCGAGCGTGCCGGCCATCACGCCCGGGTTGTCGGCGAGGAACACGCACGGCAGGTGGAACGCGCCCGCGACGTCGAGGAAGCGAGCGGACTTCTCCGCGGCCGCGGTGTCGACCGTCCCGGCCTTCACGCTCGGGTCGTTGGCGACGATCGCGACGCTGTACCCGCCGAGGCGAGCGAGCGCGGTGACGATCGCGCCGCCGTACAGCGGCTGGATCTCGAACAACGAGCCTCGGTCGACGAGTCGTTCGAGCACCGCCCGCATCGAATACGGCTTGCGCGTATTTGCCGGGATGAGGTCGAGCAGGTCGTCGAGGGCGCGCGGTTGCGTGTCGGCGCCGTGCGGGTCGGCCGGGGGCGCCGACCATGCGTTGGGCGGGAAGTACGAGAGATAGCGGCGGGCGCACGCAATCGCGCCGGCGTCGTCGGCGGCGAGATTGTGCGCGACCCCCGACGTCTCGACGTGCACGTGCGGGCCGCCGAGGTCCTCCTTGGTGACGTCTTCGCCGATCGCGTCCTTCACGAGAGGCGGGCCCGCGCTGAACAGCGACCCCTGCGGCGTCATGACGACGAAGTCCGAGAGCGGCGCCGTGAGCGCGCCGTGGCCGGCCGACGGTCCGAGCACGAGGCACACCATTGGTACGCGGCCCGAGAGCTCGGCGAGTGCCTGGAGGTCGTTGGGACGGCGGCCGATCGGGCGGTTGGTGAGGCGATGGCCCGCGCCTTCGAGCATGAACACGAGCGGCACGCGTTCTTGGCGCGCGATCTCCGCGACCCGGTACCGCTTGTCGGCGGCGCCGCTGCCGATCGAACCGCCGAGCACCGTGAAGTCCTCGACGGCGGCGAGCGCGATGCGGCCGTCGATGCGACCGAGCCCCGCGACCAACGCGTCGGCCGGAGTGTCGCCTGCGCCCGTGAACGCGCCGAGCTCGTGAAACGTGCCGGGGTCGAAGAGTGCGTCGATGCGCTGGCGCGCGTCGAGCTTGCCCTGCCGCGTGATGGCGCGCGAGTCGCTCGGGGCCACCCATCCCGCGTGACGCCGTGCGGCGGCGCTCGAGCTCGCCGAGTATCGGATCCCAGTCGTTCACGACTTGGAGGCTTCTTTCACAGACGCCATCGCATTCCCTGCGATCAATGCCTGCGACGACGGCAGGCTCGACGCCAGCGCTTGCAGCTCCGAACCGGCGCGCAATGCAGTGCGGATGCCCATGATCTCCATCGCTCGATGCACGCTGCGCTTGTTGATCTGCAGCAGCTCGGCCGGCACGCCCGCGAGCCGTTCCGCGAGCCGCAATACCTCGGCGTCGAGCGCGCCGGCCGGGAACGCGCGATTCGCGAGGCCGATGCGCACCGCGTCGTCGCCGGTGATCGGGTCGCCTATCAGCACGAGCTCCATCGCGTTGCGCATGCCGACGAGCCACGGGTGGTACTGGAAGTCGGGCGGGCTGATCACGCGCACGACGGGATAGCTGAACGACGCATCGTCCGCGACGTACACGAGGTCGCACGCGGCGACGAGCTCGGTACCTCCCGCCATCGCGTAGCCGTGCACCTGCGCGACCACCGGCTTGGCGAGATCCCAGATGCGGAACCAGCCGTCGGTGACGTGACGCGACCAGTTCCCGTCGCCGGCGGCGGTGTAGTACGGGCGCGCCTCTGTCGACGCGCGCTTCAGGTCGTAGCCGGCGGAGAAGCAGTTGCCCGCGCCGCGGATGATCGAGACGTGCACCCCCGTGTCGACGTCTGCGGCCTGCAGCGCGTCGAACAGCTCGGCGCGCATCCCGTGGTTGATCGCGTTCCGCTTCTCGGGCCGGTTGAGCGTGATCCGCCGCACCCGCTCGACCGGGTCGTCCACCGCAATGAACTCGTATGTCACGTCATGCTCCGTCGGTTGGCAGCAAGATCCGCGCCCAGCGCGGTTTTCGCCACCAACAGTTGGCAGCGAAAACCGCGCCATGCGCGGGTTTTGCTGCCATCAGGAGGCGGCGAGCTCGGCCATCAGCTCGATTGCTTCGTCTTGGTCGGTGTGGATCGTGATTCCGGTGACGCCGCACGACGTCCACGGGCGGAACCGCTCGGCGATCCGCGCGGGGAGCCGAGCAGCGCGCCCTCGTCGACGTACTCGTCGGGGACGGCGGCGACCGCCTCTTGCCGGTGACCCGCGAGGAACAGCTCCTGGATCCGCGCGGCGGCGGCCGCGTAGCCGCGGCGCGCCATCGCGTCCTTGTGGAAGTTCATGTCGCGCGCGCCCATGCCGCCGACGTACAGCGCGATGCGGGGCTTCATCGCGGCGATCGAGCGCGGCGACGTCGTCGGTCAACCGCACGGTCGTGCTCGCCTGGATCGCGAGCGTGTCGAGCGAACGTCCGCTCCGCGCCGCACCCTTCTCGAGCACGGGCCGGAACTCGGACGCGTTCGCGGGCGACAGCCCCATCGGGATCCAGCCGTCGGCGACCTCGGCGGCCAACGCGACGTTCTCGGGTCCGCCCGCGGCGATGTAGATCGGCAGGTTCGGGTTCGGGTGCAGGATCGACTTCAGCGGCTTGCCGAGCCCGGTTGCGTCATCACCGCCATAGGGCAGTGAGATCGCGCGACCCGCATGGGCGACCGGTCCTTCGCGCCGGAACACCTGGCGCATGATCGCGACGTAGTCGCGCGTGCGGGCGATCGGGCGCGCCCACGGCTGGCCGTACCACCCTTCGACGATCTGCGGTCCTGACAGACCGAGCCCGGCGATCGCGCGCCCGTCGCCCGCGATCGCCTCCAATGTGGCGAACGCCATTGCCGACGCGGCGGGGGTGCGCGCCGAGATCTGCACCACGCCGGTCGCGAGCTTGATCCGCGAAGTATGACGCCGCGAGATACGCGAGCGGTGTCGAGCGCGTCGGCGCCGTACGCCTCGGCAGTCCATACCGAGTCGTAGCCGAGCCGTTCGGCGAGCAACACGCGCTCGATCGGCAAGCGCAACGACGCGCCCGCCCACGCGTCGAGCGCGAGTGCCGAGCAGCACTAGCTCACCTGCCGTTCGCGGCCTTCCCAGTACGGCGCGCGAATCTTGAACTTCTGCAGCTTGCCGGTCGCCGTGCGCGCGAACGAGTCGCACCACTCGACCGACGTCGGGCACTTGAAGTGCGCGAGGCGGGCACGGCAGTGCTCGATCAGCTCCTCCTCGGTCGCCGACCGCGCCCGGCTTCAGCACGACCAGCGCCTTCACCGTCTCGCCCCACTTGTCGTCGGGCACGCCGATCACGCACGCCTCCGCGACCGGCGGGATGCTGATACAGGCAGTCCTCGACTTCGATCGAGCTGACGTTCTCGCCGCCGGAGATGATCACGTCCTTCTTGCGGTCGCTGATCGTCAGGTAGTGCTCGTCGTCGAGCGTGCCGCCGTCGCCGGTGTGGAACCAGCCGCCTTCGAGCGCGTCGGCCGACGCGGTCGGATTCTCCCAATAGCCCTCGAGCACGACGTTCGAGCGGGCCAGCACCTCGCCTTGGTCGGAGATGCGAAGCCGCACACCGAGCGCGGGCGCACCCGCGCGACCGAGCCGCGCCGCGCGCTCCGACGGCGAGAGCCCGTCGACCTCGGCGCGTCCGGCGGTTCATCGTGAGCAGCGGCGCGGTCTCGGTGAGGCCGTAGATCTGGATGAATTCCCAGCCGAGCTCGGTCTCCATGCGTTCGATGGTCTTCGTCGGCGGCGGCGCACCGGCGACGACCATGCGCACGCGATCGCGGCCGGGGATCGGACCGTCCCACGTGGCGGCCGCGTCGAGAATCGCGGCGACGACCGCCGGCGCGCCGCACAGCAACGTGACGCCGTGCCGCTCGACGCGCCGCAGGATCTCGGGGCCGTCGACCTTGCGCAGCACGATGTGCGTGCCGCCCATGCCGGTGATCGCGTACGACATGCCCCAGCCGTTGCAGTGGAACATCGGCAGCGTCCAGAGGTACGAGTCGCGGTCGCTGACGCCCGTCTGCCAGCCGAACGTGGTCGCGTTGACCCAGAGCGAACGGTGGGTGAGCTGCACGCCTTTCGGACGCGCGGTCGTGCCGCTCGTGTAGTTGATCGTGCCGGTCGCTTCCTCGTCGGCGATCCACGGCTCGGGTTCGGTGTCGTAGCGCAGCAGCGCCTCGTCGGCCTCGGCCCCGATCACGAACCGGTGCTTGGCGCCGACAGCGGACATCGCGTCGTCGAGCTCGGGATCGATCAGCACCACCGACGCGCCGGAATGCTCGACGATGTACGCCACCTCTTCCGCGTTGAGACGGAAGTTGATCGGCACGAGCACGCGACCGTACGCGGACACGCCGAAGAACGACGTGAGCAGGCGCGCCGAGTTGTGCGAGACGATCGCGACCCGCTCGCCCTGCTCGACGCCGAGCGCGTCGAGGCCCGCGGCCTGGGCCCGGGCGAGCCGGGCGACGTCCTTCCACGTCATCTCGCCGAGACTCGAGCCAATGGGTCGAATCGGGGCGCCGCGCCCATTCGGTCGCTCCACGGTCGTCTCCCGGGTGGGCGCCGGTTGCTCGGGCTCGTCGACGACGCCGATCCGGTCGCCGTACACGAGCTCGGCGCGCTCGATGAAGTCGAGCACCGTCAACGGCACGCGCATGGTGTGTTCCTTCCCGAGCGAACAGCCGTCACGTGCGCGCAGGCTACGCACTGTGCTCATCTGGTGCCATGCCGTTGCTGCCCGTGCGACTCGACGACGCGCCGCCCACGCTCCTGTTCATGCCGCCGGGCGACGACGCGGCGCTTCCGCTGATCCTGCTCGGTCACGGGGCTCATCTCTCGAAGGACGACCCGTCATGCAGATTCTCGCCAAGGGCTTCTGCCGAAACGTTCCGGCCGCGGTCGCGCTGATGGACTGTCCCGGCCACGGTGACCGGCGCGCACCGGAGACGACCGACGAACTGTTCGAGCGCGACATCGCGCGCCGCCTGTCGGACGAGGTGAACTACGCACAGGTACGCGACGACTGGAAGCGAGTCGAGCGCGCCGCGCGCGCAAGCAACGCGTGCATCAACGGGCGAACCGGATACGCGGGCTTCTCGATGGGCGCGATGTTCGGGCTCGCAGTCGTCGCCGACCTGCCGGCGGTCGTGAGCGCGGTGTTCGCCCTCGGCGGCCTGACACAGGACGAGCGACGGAACACGCTCATCCGTCACGGTGCGCGTCGCCTCGACCATCGCGAGGTGCTGATGCTCAACATGACGCGCGACGAGCACTTTCCGATCGATCGGCGCGATCGAGTTGTTCGAGACGATTCCCGGCCCGAAACGCATGGGCGTGTGGGCGGGCACACACGTCGACATCCCACCGGAAGCGATCGAGCTCGCGATCGAATTCTTCCGCCGCACGCTCGCGTGACGACCGACAGAAGAGGCGTGTGTGAGGGCGCATCGCACCCCTCACACACGCCTCCCACGCCGGTGATGCGCCCTCCCGGGCGCCTCGCTACCAGCGGTACCAGCGACCCTCGCCGGAACGGAAGGCGAAGCCTGCGAGCCAGAACACCGCGAAGATCACAGCGAAGATCCAGAGCCAGTGGACGGCAAAGCCGAGTCCACCGAACAGCAACGCGAGCAACAAGATGAGGAGCACGAGCCCCATAGGTCCCTCCTTCTTGCGGTCTCGGGCACGTACCCGCGCGGCGGCTCGGGAAAACATCGGGCGCCGGCGGGTCCGGTCACGCGTGCAACGTGAGGCGAGTGCGTCGGCGCAGTCGGCGTGGGACACGCAGGGGCGCTCGGCGGCGCGCCGCCTCGGGCGCGCACGTCGAGGTCGTCGTGCTCGAGCCGCCGACGAGGTACTTCGCGCGATAGCCCGGAATCGGCGCACTCGACCCGTACGATCGGCGTGTGGCGATCACCGCCGTGGCGACGGCGTACGGGAGGGCGGCGTCGCAGCGCTTGCACCGCGAGGTCGCGCGGGCGAAGCACGACGATCCGCTCGCGCCGGTCACGGTCGTCGTGCCGACGAACTCGGTCGGCGTCGCCGCCCGCCGGCGCCTCGCGTCGGGCGAGCTCGGCCCGCTCACCGCGCACGGGCCGGGGTGTCGTCGGCGTCACGTTCGTCACGGTGTTCCGCCTGGCCGAGCTGCTCGGCGCGCCTGCGTGCGCCCGCGCCGGGCGGCGGCCCGGTGTCGACTCCGGTGGTTGCGGCCGCGGTCCGGCGCGTGCTTGCGCACGGGCCCGGCATGTTCCGGTCGGTCGCGGAGCACCCGGCGACCGAAGAGGCGCTCGTGCGTGCGCTCCGCGAGCTCGCCGACCTCGACGACGCGCAGCTCGACGTGCTCGCCGAACGCACGAAAGCGGCGCGCGAGGTCGTGCGCGTGCATCGCGCGGCGCGCGGCGCGCTGCGCGAAGACTGGTACGACGAACACGACCTGATGGGCGCCGCCGTCGACGCGATCGCGAGCGGCATTCGCCGTCGCTGCGCGACCTCGGCGCGATCGTGTGCTTCCTTCCGCAGCGTTGGAGCGCGCCCGCGGCCCGATTGCTGCAGGCATTCGCAACGTGCACGCCGACGTGAGATCATCGCGGGGCTGACGGGCGCCGAACACGCCGATGCCGTCGTGCACGCGAGCTTGGCTCGTGTAGGTGTCCGGATCGACGAAGTCGGCGCGCGCGGAGTTCGTGCCGGTGACCGGCACCGACGTGGTCAGCGCGTCCGACGCCGACGACGAAGTGCGCGCGATCGTGCGCGGCGTCGTCGACGCGATGCGCGCCGGGGTGCCGCTCGAGCGCATGGCGGTGCTGTACGGCACCAAAGAGCCGTACGCCCGCCTCTTGCACGAGCACTTGACGGCCGCCGGCATCGCGCACAACGGCGCGTCGGTGCGGACGCTCGCCGACAGCGTGCTCGGGCGCTCGCTGCTGGGGCTGCTTCGCGCTCGGCGATCACGGCTTCCGGCGCGACGACGTGACCGCGTTGTTCGGCGCCGCGCCCCTTCTCGACGGTCGCGGCCGGCGCGTGCCGGGCACGGAATGGGAGCGCGTGTCCCGCAAGGCCGGTGTCGTCGCCGGGCTCGACGAATGGCGAACGCGCCTCGACGCGTACGCGGCGCGCCTGGCCGCCGAAGAAAGAGGCGTTCGACGAGCAGTCGCAGGCGGCAGCGCTCCGCACGTTCGTCGTCGACGCCTCGCGTCGGCGCTCGACGGCGCGTCGCACACCCGGTCGTGGTCGAGCTGGGTGCGCTGGACGCATCGGCTCGTGCGCCGGTTCCTCGGCGACGACGCGCGCCGTCACGCGTGGGAGCCGTTCGAGCAAGAAGCCGCGCGTCGTGTCGAAGCGGCGCTCGACCGGCTCGCCGGGCTCGATGCCGTCGACGCGGCGCCGTCGATCGACGTGTTCCGCCGCACGCTCGAGCTCGAGCTCGCCGCGGCGCGCGATCGCGTCGGCCGCCTCGGAGAAGGGCTGCTCGCCGCGCCCGGTGGGCTACGCGCTCGGCGTCGAGCTCGACCGCGTGTGGGTGTGCGGGCTGGCCGAGGGCGTGTTCCCGAGCGTGCCGCACGACGACCCGCTGCTCGGCGACCGCGACCGCGCCGCGCTCGAGGGTGAGCTGCGGCTGCGCGCCGAGCGCGTCGACGACGACGAACGCGCGCTGCTCGCGGCGCTCGCGTCGACCACCGGCGCGCGCGTCTGCACGTGGCCGCGTGGCGACCTGCGCCGCAGCACCGAGCACGTGCCATCGCGTTACTTGCACGACACGCTCGCGGCGGTCGACGAGGCGCGGACCCAGACGATCGCCTCGTATGCGCAGGGCGTCGCGATCGCTGCGTTCCCGCCGACCGAGCACGAGCTCGGCGTGCGCGCCGCGCTCGCCGCGACGAGCGGTGGCCGGGCGCAGCCGGCGAGTCGCGCGAGCCGCGATGCTGCTCGAGCGCGCGCGAGCGCGGCGTTCACCCGCTTCGACGGCAACCTCGCAGCAGTTCGCCGCCGAGCTCGCCGCCGTCAGCCCGCTCGACAACGACCGGCCGATCTCACCCACGCGGCTGGAACGCTGGGCGGTTGCCCGCACGCGTACTTCATGGAAGCGATCCTGCACGTCGAGCCGGTCGAGCGACCCGAGGAGATCATGCAGCTCTCGCCGCTCGATCGCGGCACGATCATGCACGAGGTGCTCGACCGCTTCGTGGGCGACGGCGGCCCGCGCGAGCGCGAGCGGTTGCGCGCGCTCGGCCGAGAAGACGTGCGCGGACGCCGAGGCGCGCGGCGTCACCGGCCGCCGCCTGCTCTGGGAGCGCGACCGCCGCTCGATCCTCGCCGACCTCGACGCGTTCGTCGAGGCCGACGAGCACTTCCGTGCCGAGCGCGGCACCGAGACGCTCGCGACCGAGCTGTCGTTCGGCATGCCCGACGGGCGTCGCCGCCGGTCGAGGTCGCGTGGCCCGACGGTCGGCCGCTGCGACTGCGGGGCAAGGCCGACCGCGTCGACCGCGCGGCGCGGCGGCGCGCTCGTCGTGATCGACTACAAGACGGGCTCGGCGGACCGTACAACGCGCTCAGCGCCGACGATCCCGTCACGTGCCGGCACCCGCCTGCAGCTTCCCGTGTACGTGCACGCGGCGCGCGCCTGCGCACGGCGCCGGCGACACCGTGCGTCGAGGCGTACTACTGGTTCGTCGGCCGGGGGAACAATCGCCGCATCGGCTACGACGTCGACGACGCGGTCGACGAGGTCTTCCTGGCAGACCGTGCGCACGATCGTCGAGGGCATCGAAGCCGGCGTGTTCGTCGCGATCCACCGCCGCCCGGGCCGCGCCGTTCGTCCAGTGCCCGTACTGCGACCCCGACGGTTTGGGCACGGCCGAGCGCTGGCGGGAGTGGGAGCGCAAGTACGCCGCGCCCGAGCTCGCCGGCTACCGCGCCCTGCTGAGACGACAGTGCAGCGACCGAAGGGGAGCGGAGCGTGGAGTCGACCCGTGTGTACGACCAGGACGACGATCGAGGCGGCGATCGATGATCGACCAGCTCGAGCTCTTCTCCGATCCCGGCGACGCGCCGCGCGCGACGCGATCCGCACGCGGCTCGACGCGACGCTGTTCGTCGAGGCCGGCGCCGGTACCGGCAAGACCGCAGCGCTCGTCGACCGCGTCGTCGCGCTCGTCGCGAGCGATGTGCCGATGCGAGCGATCGCCGCGATCACGTTCACCGAGAAGGCCGCGGCCGAGCTGCGCGACCGGATCCGGCGCGAGCTCGCGTCGCGACGACAACACGACCGCGCTCGACGAGCTCGACGCGGCCGCGATCTGCACGCTGCACGCGTTCGCGCAGCGCATCCTCACCGAGTTCCCGATCGAGGCGGGGCTGCCGCCGCGCATCGAGGTACGCGACGAGATCTCGTCGCGTGTCGCGTTCGAAGTCCGCTGGCGGGTGTTCGTCGACGAGCTGCTCGACGACCCCGAGCTCGAAGCAGACGGTGCTGGTGATGCTCGCGTCCGGGCGTGCGGCTCGAGCACCTGCGCGCGGTCGCCGAGGTGCTCGACGACAACTGGGACCTGCTCGACCGCATCGGTCCGCCGCCGCCACTCCCTGCGCTCGACATCGACGGCGTGGCTCGCCGAGCTCGACGCCGTCTCGCGCGTCGGCGACGAATGCCGTCTCGAGGGCGACACGATGCTCGACGCGGCTCGCCGAGCTCGCGGAGTACCGCGACCGCATCCGCGACGCGTTCGACGACGTGGAACGCATCCGCTTGCTGCGTGCCGACAAGCCGTCGTTCAGGGTCGGCCGGTGCGGCCGCAAGAAGAACTGGCGCGACCTCGACGGGCTCCGCGAGCACATCACGCGCTCGGCGAGGAGCGCGAGGCATGATCGCGCGCGGTGCTCGACGCCGCGATCAGGCGCGTCGTTGCCGCGCTCGGGCGCTGCACGGCCGGTGCCGTCGCCGAGCGGCGCGCGTCGGGCGAGCTCGAGTTCCACGACCTGCTCGTGCTCGCCCGCACGCTGCTGCGCGATCCCGAGCACGGCGTCCGGGCGCGCACCCGGCTGCGCGAGCGCTACCAGCGCATCCTCGTCGACGAGTTCCAGGACACCGACCCGATCCAGGTCGAGCTGGCGGCGCTGCTCGGCTCGGGCGATCCCGCCGCCGGTATCCGGCCCGTGGACCGAGATCGACGTCGACCCCGGGCCGGCTGTTCTTCGTCGGCGACCCCAAGCAGTCGATCTACCGGTTCCGCCGCGCCGACATCGCGACGTTCCTCGCCGCGGCGGACCGGTTCGCCGACGGCGGCGCGCCCGAGCAGCTCACCGTGCAACTTCCGCACGTCGGCACCGGTGCTCGCGTGGATCAACCCCGTGTTCGCCGAGCTGATCCAGCCGTATCCCGGCTCGCAGCCCGAGTACCGGGCGCTCGACCCGGCCCGGCGGGCGCCGCCCGGCAGCCACCGGCGCACGGCGACGTCGTGTTGCTCGGCGTCGAGCCGCACGCCGACGGGCCCGACGCCGACGGCTGCGCGGGCGCGAAGCGGCCGACGTCGCGGCGATCGTGCAACGCGTCGTCGACGAGGCATGGGCGGTGCAGGACCCGAGCACCGAGCGAGTGGCGGCCGGCGCGCCTCGGCGACGTGTGCATCCTGTTGCCGGCGCGCACGTCGCTCGGGTTCCTCGAACGCGCCCTCGACGACGCGGGCGTGCCGTACCGCGCCGAGACCAGCTCGCTCGTCTACGGCAGCCGCGAGGTCCGCGACCTGCTCGCGGCGCTGCGGGCGATCGACGACCCGAGCGACGCGCTTGTCGCTCGTCACCGCGTTGCGGTCGTCGCTGTTCGGCTGCGGCGACGACGACCTCTTCGCCTACCACGTCGCGCACGACGGCCGCTGGGACGTTCGCGGCTGCGCCGCCCGAGTCGACTGCCGCGCCGACCATCCCGTCGCCGACGCGATGCGCGTTCCTCGGCGCGACCTGCACGAGGAGCGGCGTGTGGGCGACGCCGAGCGAGCTGCTCGAGCGCATCGTGCGCGAGCGTCGCGTGCTCGAGGTCGCGGCGCTCGGCGGACGGTTCCGCGACGTCGCCCGGCGTGTGCGGTTCCTCGTCGACCAGGCCCGCGCGTTCACCGACGCGACCGGCGGCACGCTGCGCGACTACCTCGCGTGGGCCGAGCTGCAGGGCACCGAAGGCGCGCGGGTCGTCGAGGCGGTGCTGCCCGAGACCGACGACGACGCCGTGCGGATCCTGACGATCCACGGCGCCAAGGGCCTCGAGTTCCCGATCGTGATCTGCTCGGGCACGACCACCGCGGCGCAGAGCGCCGAGCCGCGGCGTGCAGGTGCTGTTCCCGCCGACGGGCGGCTACGAGGTCCAGCTCGCGCAGGCGTGCAGACCGCGCATTTCGAGCTGCACCAGCCGGTCGACGAGCAGATGGGCTTCCACGAGAAGCTGCGCCTGCTCTACGTCGCGTGCACACGCGCACGCGACCACCTCGTCGTGTCCGTGCATCGCAAGAGCGCGCGACCTCGACGACCGTCGATCGTCGCACTGGACCCACGCCGAGCTGTTGTGGGACGCGGCGCGCGCGGCGCCGTGGGCGCGCACACGAGACGCCGCGCCGCGGTCGCTGCCGCGTCCCGCAGTCGCCTGCCGGTCGCGCCGCCCGCGCCCGACGCGTGGGAAGCCGAGCACGACCGCGCGTTCACGACGGCGGCGCCGCCGCACGTTCGTCGCCGCGACCACGCTCGCGAAGCGCCTCGACGAGGAGGCGCGCCGGCGATCCCGGCCTCGCCAAGGACGGCCGCGACCTCGAGCTGCCGCCGTGGAACAAGGGCCGCTACGGCACCGCGATCGGCCGCGCGGTGCACGCGGTGTTGCAGACCGTCGACCTCGCGACCGGCGCGGGCATCGACGAGACCGCGGCCGCGCAGGCCGCGGCCGAGGGCATGCTCGGCCAGGAGGCGACGATCGCGGCGCTCGCGCGCGCCGGCGCTCGCGAGCGCGGTGGTGCGGCGCGCGGCGACGCGGCCGTTCTGGCGCGAGACCTACGTCGCGGTACCGCTCGACGGCATCACGCTCGAGGGCTACGTCGACCTCGTGTTCCGCGACGACGACGGGCTGGTCGTCGTCGACTACAAGACCGACGCCGTGACCGGCGACCCGCTGCGACGACCGCCTCGCGCACTACCGCATGCAGGCCGCCGCGTACGCGCTCGCGGTGTCGGAGGCGAGCGGCGAAGCCCGTCGTGCGCTGCGTGCTGTGCTTGCTCGCACCCGACCCGACGGTGCGCGCGAGGTCGTGGTCGCGGGCGCCGACCTCGCGGCGGGAATCGCCGAGGTCAGGCGGCTGGCCGCCGCCGAGCGCGACGCCCCGGCGCCGCTGCCGCCGCCCGACGCTGGTCGACGCCTGATCCGGCCTGCCGGCGCGCCGTATGCCATCCTGATTGGGCCCGTGAAGGTCGTCTGGTTCTGCCTCAAGCTGATTGTCACGGTCGCGGTCGGTGCCGCGGCGCTCGCCGGGCTCGGTCGCGCTGCTCGTGCCCGCCGGGCAGCACGCTCGCCAAGACCGCGACGCCGATCGGCCGCATCGACGTCAAGATCAACGCGCCCGCGGCCCGCTCGATCGTCTACGACCGCTACGGCAACGTCATGGGCTCGCTCGCCGCCGAGGACCGTTCGCCGGTGAAGCTGAAGCACATCCCGCAAGGTCTTGATCGACGCGGTGATCGCCGATCGAGGACCGCAAGTTCTACGAGCACAACGGCGTCGACGTCGGCGGCACGTGCGCGCGCTGTTCAAGAACGTCGACGCCGGCGCGATCGAACAAGGCGGGTCGACGATCACCCAGCAGCTCGTGAAGAACACGCTGAGCGTCGGGGAAGACCGCGACCTGAAGACCAAGGCGCGCGAGGCGATCCTCGCGATGGCGCTCGAGAGCGAGATGTCGAAGAACCAGATCCTCGAGAGCTACCTGAACCTCGTCTACTTCGGGAACCGCGCGTACGGCGTGCAGGCCGCGGCCGAGCGCTACTTCTCCGATCCCGCGCATCCCGATCCGCTGAAGCTGACCTCGCCGCAAGCCGCGCTGCTCGCCGGCCTCATCCAGTCGCCCGAGGCGCTCAACCCGATCAAGCATCCCGACCGCGGCCGCCCGCCGGCGCGGGGAAGTGCTCGACGCGATGGTCGCGACGCACAAGATCAGCAAGGCCGCGGCCGAGCACGCGAAGTCGGTGCCGCTGCCGACGAAGGTGTCGTATCCCGTGAACGCGCCGCTCGACTACTACATGGAGCCGGGTCTCCGACCTGCTGCTCAACGAGAAGACCGAACGCGCCGAAGGCGCTGCTCGACGTCGTCGGCTCGACGCAACAAGCGCGCGCCAACGCGGTGCTGAAGGGCGGCTTGAAGATCTACACCGCGTACGACCCGTACATCCAGAGCGCGGCCAACCAGGCGATGGCGCACATGCCGCCGGGCGAATTCACGTCGTCGCTCGTCGCGATCGACAACGCCGACGGCGGTGTGCGCGCGATCGCGAACCCGCGACCGTTCTCCGAGCAGCAGTTCGACCCCGCGACCGACGGCTCAGCCGGCAGCCGGGCTCGGCGTTCAAGGTGTTCACGATGGCCGCTGCGCTGAGCCGCGGCTACTCCGAGAACGACTCCGTGTCGGGGAGCAGCATCACCGTGCGCCTCGGGCCGGGGAACGACGCGAGCTCCGTTCTACCACCTGAGCGACGACTGTCACGGCGGCACGACGTCGTTGAAGACTGCGCTGACGATCTCCGACAACTGCGCGTGGCGTGCGCACCGAGCTGTCGCTCGGGCCCGGCAACTACGGGCGCGACGGGGCGCGAGCGCGTGATCGAGATGGCGCAGGCGATGGGCGTCGACACGTCGGAGTTCCAGCCGGTCGTCAGCACGACGCTCGGGACGAACCTCGTGACGCCGCTCGACATGGCGCAGGCGCTACTCGGTGTTCCCCAACGACGGCGTGCTGAAGCAGGCGACGTTCATCACGAAGATCGTGGGCCGCACGGGCAAGGTGCTGTACCAGAACAACGACGCCGGCCACAAGGTGCTCGAGCCGAACGTTGCTCGCGAAGGCATCGACATGATGGAGGGTCCGGTGCGGCACGGCACCGCGGCGGGATCGCTTGCCAGCATGGCGCGGCCGATCGCCGGCAAGACCGGCACGACCGACGACAACCGCGACGCGTGGTTCGTCGGGTTCACGCCGCAGATCACGGCCGCGGTGTGGATGGGCAATCTCGGGTCGAACACGCCGATGACGAACTCGGCAACGCGTGGGGCGGGCACGTACCCCGCGCAGATCTGGCGCGCGTTCATGGAGTCGGCGACCGCGAACCTCCCGCCGCTCGACTTCGCGAAGGTCGATCCGACGACGCTGCCGCGCGCCGCGCTACATCACGGAGAAGGGTCGCGACTTCTCGTTCTCGTCGGGCGGATATCGCCCGTACAATCCGGCGCCGGTGACGACCCCGGCGCCGCTCCCCGAGACGCCGACGACGCCGCCGCGCCGGACGAGCCCGACCGTTCGCCGTCCGCCGGCGACCACGCCGGTGACCGCCGCCGCCGGTGACCGACACCTCCTGTCACGGACTCTGCAGGACCGTGAGGTGACCCTCGACGAGCTCGAGCGACTCCTGACCGTGCAAGAGCACGACCTCGCGCTCGACCGGCTCCGGCACCGGCGCGGCGACGCTCGCCGAGCGGGCGGAGCTCGACGCCCGAACGGCCGAGCTGCGCACGCAGCACGAGCACGCGCGCGACAGTCCAGACCCAACGCGACGCCGCGCACGCCGAGGAGCGCCGTCTCGACGACGACGCGCGCTCGATCGCGGCGCACGTCGCGGAAGTCGACAAGCGCCTCTACTCGGGCACGGTCGCGTCGCCGCGCGAGCTGCAGGCGATGCAGGCCGACGTCGAGATGCTGCGCCGTCAGCAGTCCGACATCGAGGACCGAGAGCTCGAGATCATGGAGCAGCGAGAGACGCTCGACCGCGCGCTCGACGGACGTCGACCAGTCGATCGGCGCGCTCGGCACGCGCAGCGACGGAGCTACGCACGCACGATCGCGACCGCGGAGGCCGAGATCGACGCCGAGATCGCGACAGCGACGAGCGCGCGCAACGACGCGGCTGCGCCCATGCCGGAGCCGCTGCTGCGCGACTACGAACGCCGGCGCGAGCGCAGAACCGCGGCGCGGGCGCCGCCCGGCTCGTCGGCACCACGTGCCAGGCCTGCCATCTCACGATCCCGTCGACCGAAGCCGAGCACATCCGCCGCGCGGCAGGCGCCGAGGTCGCGTACTGCGACAACTGCGGCGCGATCCTCGTCCCGTGAACCAGCCGTCGCTGTTCGGCGCGCAGACCGGCGAGCCGCGGGCTCGATCGTGATCGTCGTCTACAGCGACGGCGGCGTCGCGCGGCAACCCGGGCCCTGCGGCGATCGGCGCGGTCGTGCTACGACGCATCGACCGACCCGCCGAGACGCTTGGCGGTCGTCAGCGAGCGCATCGGGACGACGACGAACAACGTCGCCGAGTACCAGGCATTGATCGCGGGGCTCGAAGCCGCCGCCGACGTTTCGCGCCCGGCGCCTTCGCGTGCGCGCCGACTCGATGCTCGTCATCAATCAGCTCCGGGGCCAGTGGAAGGTGAAAGCGCGAGCATCTGAAGCCGCTGCACGCGCAGCGCCGCGCAGCTGCTCGCGCGAGTACGACGAGGTCGACGCTGGAGCACGTCCACCGCGAGCACAACACCGAAGCCGACGCGCTCGTGAACGCCGCGCTCGACGCCGAGGATGCGTGATGGTGCTGTGGCTCGCGTTCGGCGCGATCTTCGCGACGTGGAACGTGTTCCAGAGCACGGGCCTCGACTTCCGGCTCGTCGCGGTCGGCGCGCTGTTGCCGCTGGCGCTCGACCCGCCGTTCGGCGGCGCAGTCGTACGCGCACACGCTCACGGTCGCGGTCGCCGTGTTCGTGGTCGCGACGCTGATCACGAGCTCGGGTCGCGGGCACCGGCTCCGCCGCCGGCGCGCGCTGAGCCTCTCGATCGGCTGGTTCACCGGGCTCGTGCTCGCGGGCTCGTGGACGCACAAGGAAGTGTTCTGGTGGCCCGCGTTCGGTGTCGACCGCCCGGACGCGCCGCTGCTGCCGCCGCTGGCCGGTCTTCGTGGTGCTCGAAGTGCTCGGCGTTGCCGCTGCGTGGTGGGTGTGGACGCGCTTCGGCCTGCGCGATCGGCAGCGGCGCCGAACTGTTCATGCGCACCGGCCGGCTCGCGATCGCCGAGGGCGTATGACGCGCGTGATCGCGTTCGCTCGTCACGGTCAGACCGCAGTCAACGCCGCCGGTCGCCTGCAGGGCCGCCTCGACGAGCCGTTGAGCGAGCTCGGTGGTGCGCAGGCGCGTGCGCTGGCCGACCTGTTCGCGTCGGAGCCTGTGACGCGCGTGGTCGAGCAGTCCGCTGCGTGCGCGCGCTGCGACACGGCCGCCGCGATCGCGGCCGCGCACGGGCTCGCGGTCGAGGTCGACGAGCGGCTGATCGAGCTCGACTACGGCGAGTGGGACGGCGTCGCGCTCGCCGATGTCGCGGCGACCGACTGGGCCGCGTGGCGTGCCGACCCGGAATTCGCGCCGCCCGGCGGCGAGTCGCTCGCCGGCGTGACGCGCCGTGTTGCGTCGTTCCTCGCCGACGCCGCCGGGCGCCGCGGACGGGGGCGTCGTCGCGGTGAGCCATGTCTCGCCGATCAAGGCTGCGGTGTGCCGTGCGCTCGAGGTCGACGAGCGGGCGACGTGGCGCATGCAGCTCGGCCTCGCGTCGGTGACCCGTCTCGGCATCCGCCCCGACGGCGACACCGTATCTTGGTGTCGTTCAACGAGACGACACACCTCGCGGCGCTCTGACGAACATGCGTCAGTGTCAACGCCTATGGCGTTGACACTCACGCAAGTTGCACGGGGATCGCTCTTGTGGGCGGGCCGGGCGGGACGCGCGTGGGCGCCGTCGGCGTCGACGACGAAACGGCCCTCGCCGGGTCCGTCGGCGACGGGCATCCCGAGCGCCTCGAGCAGCGCGTGGTCGTCGGCGGGCGACCGGCCGATCGTCGTGAGGTAGTTGCCGACGATCAGCGCGTTGGCGCCGGCGAGCATGCCCATGCCCTGGAGCTCGCCCAGCACACGCTCGCGTCCGCCCGCGAGCCGCAGCCACGCGGACGGGAGGATCAGGCGGAACAGCGCGATCGCCTGCAGCGCTTCGCGCGGCGTCAAGGTCTCGTGCGTCGCCGAGCGGTGTTCCGGGACGCGGGTCGAGCAAGTTGACCGGCACTTCGCACGGGTCGAGCGCGGCGAGCTCGAACGCGAAGTCGATGCGCTGTTCGAGCGTCTCGCCCATCCCGAGGATGCCGCCGCAACACAGCTCCATGCCCGCGTCGCGCGCGAGCTGCGCGGTTGCGACACGGTCGTCGTACGAGTGCGTCGTGCAGATCGAGGGGAACCGCTCGCGGCACGTCTCGAGGTTGTGGTTGTAGCGGCGCACGCCGGCGTCGGCGAGGCGGCGCGCCTGCCCGGCGGTGAGCAGTCCGAGCGAGCACGCGACCTCGAGCCCGGTCTCGCGCTGGACCCGATCGACCGCGTCGATCACCCGGCGCAGCAGCCGCTCCTCGGGACCCCGCACCGCGACGACGATGCAGAACTGCGTCGCGCCGGCCGCCCGTGTCGCGCCGCGGCGGCGAGGATCTCGTCGAGATCGAGGAACGCGTACACGTCGACGCCGGTCCGGAACCGCACCGACTGCGAGCAGAACGCGCAGTCCTCCGGGCACGCGCCCGACTTGGCGTTGATGAGGCTCTCGAGCTCGACCGCGGGCCCGCACCATGCGAGCCGCACCTTGTGCGCGAGCGCGATCAGCGACGGCAGCTCGTCGAGCGTGAGGTCGCGCGACGGCGAGCGCCTCGTCGCGGGTGAGCCGGCGGCGCTCGTCGAGGAGCGCACGCTCGGCAGTGGCGAGCGGCATAAGGCCGCTGACCTTACTTGTGTGCGCTCGCCGCGACCGGGCCGGGCTCGACCGGCGCGGCGGTGCCGGCGGCGTCGCAGCTGTGCTGACGAGCACGATCGGCCAACCGATGATCGGGATCGCCGCGAGCAAGAACCATTCGATCGCGTACTCGAGATGGTTCACCGGCGTCGGCGGGGTGGCTCGGCAGCTTCGGAGCATCGGCGGCGGGCGCGGGATCCTGGAATTGCGCCGCGATCCAGAGCGGGCGCAACGAGTAGGGCGCGTCTCGGCCGATCTGCCCGAGATCGACGCGCGCGACCGAGACCCGGCCGTCGACCTCGCGAGCCTCGCCGGGCGACGCCGCGACCTGGCTCGGGGCGTGTGCGACGCCCCGCACGACGACCGCCCCGGCCGGCACTGCGCCAACGTGCGCGTCGGGTCGGCAGCCAGCCGCGGTCGACGAGCACGGCGCTGCCGTCGTCGAGCCGCAGCGGCGTGAGTACGTCGTCGCCAACGTCGTCGCCGCGCACCTGATCGCGGAGCAACACCTCGTGGTCGGCGTCGTAGGTACCGCGCGCTTCGACGCGTGTGCCCGACGGCGGTATGTCGGCGCCCAGCTCCGGAGCCGGTGCCGCGTAGGCCGCTCGCTCGGCGCGGATCTTGTCGTGCTTCTCATGGTTGCGTGCGAGCTGCCAAAAGCCGAGCGCGAGGAACACGGCCGCGAACAGCAACACCACCGCATGTCCGGCGAGCCAACGTCCCACGCCACAGCACGGATCGCACGGTACCGCCGAGTCGGGAAACGACCCCTCTCGGACCGCTAGGGCTGCGCCTCGAACTTCGTGAGGCCGGGCTTCGTGGCGACCTTGCGCATCGCGCCAGCGCTGCGCTCGTCTCCGCGCACGTAGCGATCGAAGAACGCGATGATCGACCTCGCGACCGCTTGTTGGCCTGCTGTCGTGCCGCCCTGTTCCTCGGTGCTGTGCGCACCACCGATGATCGTCAGGAAGTATTTCGGTGGGTTCGCCTTGGCGTACGCGGCACGCCCGGCGCTTACGGGACGTTGTGGTCGGCGTCGCCGTGGATCGCGAGCAGCGGTGTTGTGATGCCGTTGAAGAAGTCGCCGGAGAACCCGCCCGACGACACCAGACATCACGACCGCCGCCTTGATGCGGCGATCGACGCAGCATGTGTTGTAGACGAGCCCGTAGGTCGTGAGGCCGCCGAGTGAGTGACCCATCGTCCCGATGCGTTCCGGGTCGATCAGGTCCTGGAGCCAGGGGGCGTGACGCGCGGCAAGAACCTGGTCGAGCACGAACGTGTCGTCGAGTGGCTGATTGCCGATGTCGGCCACCGTCGGCCCACCCGGCGCGCCGGCGTGCGAGAGCGGGAACACGGGAGCGACCACCACGTAGCCCGCACGCACGAGGTCGGCGAACAGCTTCGCCGAGTGCTCGGGCAGTCCGCCGTGGCCGTGGCTGAACAGGATCGTCGCGAACGGCGCGCCGTCGGTCGCGGGCTCGCCGCCGCGCGCCGGGAACGCGATCGTGACCGGGATCGTGCGGGTCGGCGCGCCTGGGTAGTCGTTGTTCTTCGGCGTCGGGCGCGAGCGGTCTACGTAGGTGACCTCGCGCGTCGCGACCTCGTACGGCCGCGGCGGGGTGGTCGTGGTCGTAGCCGCCGCGGCCGCGGCCGCGGCCGGGGTCGCGGCCGGCGCGTTCGCCGTCGACGTGCGCGTGCCCGAGCACGCGGCGAGTGTCAGCGCGCATGCCAGCGCCGCGACGACACCTGCGACACGCGCCCGCACCATGCGGCGCAGATTAGGCGAGCCTAGGCTGCACGAGTCCGAGAACGCCCCAGTGGCGGAGGCAACCCATGGCATTGATCGAGTCTGCACCGAGTGCCGTTCACATCGGCGCCGACGAGCTGCCGTTCGTCGACATCGGCGGCGGCAACCTGTTGAAGGTGATCCAGGTGAAGGAGCGCGAAGGCCTCTGGATCGTGGAGAACGTCTTCATGAACGGCTTCGAGGTCCAGACGCACCGCCACACCGGTCCGGTATGGGGCTATACGACGTCGGGCGCGTGGAAGTACAAGGAGTACGACTACGTGAACCGGGCGGGTTCGTTCCTGTACGAGCCCGCGGGCTCAGTGCACACGTTGCAGTGCATCGAGGACGACACGAGGGTGTGGTTCCACATGTACGGCGCGAACCTGAACCTCGACGCCGACGGCAACGTCGAAAGCGTCGCTGGACGGCGCGGGCACGCTCGCGTTCTACCTCGCGATGTGCGAGCAGCTCGGCTTGCCCCGCCCGCCGGTGCTGGTCGACTGAGATGGCGCCGGAGCGAAGCGATCGCCGGCCGGGTATCCCGGCAAGTAGCGGAGCGGGGCCCGAGCGGCCCGGCGCGAAGCGGAAGATCCAGGAGCGGAGACGTGATCGACCTCTACGATCCCGACGGGTACGTCGCCGGCGCCGCCGCACGAGGTGTTCGCGGAGCTGCGCCGTACGCAGCCGGTGTTCTTCCAGGAGATGGCCGGCGAGCCGGGTTACTGGGCGGTGTTGAAGCACGCCGACGTCGTACACGTCGCACGGGAGCCGGTGCTGTTCTCGGCGAGCGACGCGGGCGTCATGCTCGAGAACCTTGACTCCGCGCAGCTCGACGTGATGCGCAACATGTTGCTGGCGATGGATCCGCCGCGCCACGTCGACTACCGGCGACCGATCGCGCCTCGCTTCAAGGCACGCGTGATCGCGGCGATGGAGGGCCAGATCCGCAGCATCTGCCGCGAGATCATGGACACCGCCGCGCAGAAGGGCGACGTCGAGTTCGTGCACGACGTGACGTCGTCGCTGCCGTCGCGTGTCATCGGCGACCTGATGGGGCTCCCGGCCGAAGACCTGCCGATGATCCACCGGCTCGCGGAGATGAACACGAGCAGCCAGGATGCCGAGTACGCGGCCAACGACTTCTCGCAGGCGTCGATCGACATGGCGATGTACGCGATCGATTTCGCCGGCGCGTCGCCGCCGAGAGGCGCCGCGCGCCGACCTGACGACGCTGCTGCTCGACACCGACTTCAACGGCGCGCTACATGACCGACATCGACTTCGGCAGCTTCTTCGTGCAGCTGGTCACCGCCGGCAACGACACGACGAAGACGATGCTGGCGTCGGGGCTGCTTGCGCTCTTGCAACATCCCGACCAGCTCGCCGGCGCTGCGCGCCGACCGGGTCGCTGGTGCCGGGCGCGGTCGAGGAGATCCTGCGCTGGGCGAACCCGCTGCACTACTTCCGCCGCACCGCAACCGCCGACACCGTGCTGCGCGGTGTGCCGATCGAGGCGGGCGACAAGGTTGCGATGATCTACACGTCCGCCAACCGCGACGAGGACGTGTTCGACGACCCCGATCGTTTCGACATCCGTCGCCATCCGAACCCGCATCTTTCGTTCGGCATCGCCGAGCACTTCTGCCTGGGCGTGCACCTCGCGCGGTTCGAAGGCCGCGTGTTCTTCGAGGAGCTGCTCGCGACGTTCCCGACGATCGAGCTCACCGGCGATCCGGTGCGCGTGCGCTCGAACCTGAACAACGCGCTCAAGGTGTTGCCGATCCGCCTCGCCGCCTGAGCAGCTCGAGGCGAGCCCGCGATGGGCTCGGTGCTGCGCGCCGTGGAGGTCCCCGATCGCGGTGGCGACACGCTGTGGGCCGACATGGGCTGCGCCTACGACAACCTGCCCGACGATGTCCGTGCCCGGATCGACGCGATGAAGGCGATTCACTCGTTCGTGCACTTCTTCGACTCTGGCGTGTCGAACGAGCAGAAAGCTGACATGCTCGAGAAGTACCCGCCGGTCGAGCACCCAGTCGTCCGCACCCATCCCGAGACCGGCCGCAAGACGCTGTTCGTGAACGCCTTCTTCACCGAACGGATCGTCGGCGTCGACGACGACGAGATTGAGTCGTTGATCGACCGTTTGTGCCAGCAGGCGATGCATCCCGAGTGGCAAGTGCGTCTGCGTTGGGAGCCGGGCACGGTCGCGTTCTGGGACAACGCTCGACGCAGCACTACGCCGCATCCGACTACTCCCCGAGGCGGCGTGTGATGAACGAGTCGCGATCAAGGGCGACCGGTCCGTTCTGACACCCCGGTGTGAGACGCGCGCGACAAGCGCGTTCGTCTCGGAAATGTCGCGCGCCCGAGCAAATTCATCTTGCGCATGCGCGTCGCGTGGGCTGAAATCGCGTGTGGCGGGGGCGCGAGAAAGAGGTGTTCGGGTGTTGCTCGGTTTTGGTGCCGGTGCAGTGGTCGTCGTGGTGGGCGCCGCGTGGGTCACGGTGCATCACACGCGTGCCCGAGCCGATTCTCTGCGCCGGTATGCGCGCGCCGTCACCGCACTGCGCTCGATCGCCGCCGAGCCGCGTCCCGAACTTCCCGTCGCACCCCCGCGTGGCGATCGCGCGCGCCCCGGTCCCCCGAACGTGCGGATCCTCGACGACGTGTCGCCCATCCGCGAAGCCCGTGATCGCCGCGTCCGCGCGAGCCGGCGTGCCCGCCGCCCCGATCCGGAGCTCCTCGCCCGGCGGCCGGTCATCGCGACGCTGCCGTCGATCTCGGCCGCGCCGGCCGGCGGCCACGAACGGGGCACGCCCGCCAGCTCCACGACGTGAATCCACATTTGGGCCGAATGGCCCATCGTGTATCGATCCTGGGCGAAATACCCTGGGATCCGTAACCCGCGGCTCCGCGGAATCGCCATGCTCGGGCCGGCGATCGGCTCGTCCCTTTCGACGGCCCTCCGAGCAGGCCCGCGGTTCCGTTGGGCGTCCGGGAGGTGTGGGGGCGACGCCTTCCGGACGCCCACAGGGTGCGGTCTCGGCGCGAACGTGCGCGGTCAGCAGTTCGGGTGTACGACCTCGCCCTTGGTCGCGGCCGCGATGCCACTCGCGACCGGCGCCCAGAAGGCCGACACGACCCTCGGCGGCTCGTCGTAGGAGCCGATGAACACACCTTCGATGACGGTGTTGTCCTTGCGGACGAATGGCAACGACTGGAACGCGCGATCGGGCTGCGCGGCATGGCGGCAACGGTCGTCGCGCTTGCCACGGTCGATGTTCAGCGCGTGCCGGTTCTTGTAGACGTCGATCGTGACGAGCGCGCCGCTGACACTGCACGAGCCGGCGGCGGTGATGCCGCGTGACTCGAGATCCTTCGTGGGCGCACTCTCGAAGGCGTCGCATCCGTAGCCGATACGGTGCATCTGCCGAGCGGCCTTGACTGCCGCATTGTCCCAGTCGCTGCAGCCAACGAGCGCAACGAGCGCGACGAGCGCGACGAGTCGCAGCACAGCGACGCGCGCGGCCCTGGTCATTGGCCGGGCACCGTACCGGACGGCATTCTCCTTACGTGTTCGTGCTCGCGAGCAGGGGCGCAACGGCGTCGATCGCATCCGCGCGTACGACGTACGACGTGATGCTCCAGCGCTCGCGATAGCCCGCCAGGTCCGCGGCGATCTCGTCGCGCGAACCGACGAGCACGAACGGCGCACCGAGCACGTCGCGTGCCGAACAGCCATCGATCATTCGTGCAACCCGATCTACTGCACCCTCCCGATCGTCGGTGATCTCGACGTGCTGGACGAGCACGTCGTGGATCGGCGGCCGGTCGCGGCCGGTTGCCGCCGCCCGCACGAGCGCGACCCGCTCGTCCAGTGCCCCGGCGCGCCAGTCGACCGCGTGGCGATGCCCGTCGGCGAGTGTCCGCGCAAGGCCCGTGAAGCCGACGATGTCGGCAGTGGCGCCCGCGAAGCGCAGCATCGAACGACCGTTGCCCCCGATCAGCAGGGGGATCGACTCCTGTACCGGGCGCGGCGACATCAGGTACGCCTCGTCGAGCGTCACGTGCTCTCCTCGGCGCGTCACGACGTCGCCGCGGACCAGCGCGACAACCGCATCCACGACTTCGCGCAAGCGCGCGACCCGATCGGCCGCCGACGGGTATGCCCGGCCCGACATCGTCCACTCGACGGGAGTGTGCCCGGCGCCCAGCCCGAGCACGCTGCGGCCGTCCGATAGGACGTCGAGGGTGGCGATCTCACTCGCGATCGCGAGCGGCTCGTGCACGCCGCAGTTCAGCACGTACGTGCCGAGCCGCAACGTGGTTGTGACGGCGGCAGCCGCGCTCAACGCCGCGAACGGTGACGGCGTGATGCCCGGATGATCGGCGGCGTACAGCGCGTCGAAGCCCCGATCTTCGACCTTGCGCGCGCGAGATCGAGCCACGAGCGGCGGTCAGTGGGAACGGCCTGGACGCCGATCCGGATCGGCACCTACGCGCGGGCGTCGAGCTCGTGCAAACGGTGCGCCATGCCCTGCAACAGGGCGTCGCGGCAGACCGCTGAGCTCCGACAACGCCGCGCTGAACGCGTCGCGTGACATGGAGATCAACGAGATGCGCCCCACGGCTGTCACGGTCGCGTTACGGGGTGATGGATCGAACAACGCGAGCTCGCCGAAGTAGTCGCCGGCAGCGAGGCTCGCGATCTCGCGATCGCCGCGCGACACCCGGGCCTTGCCGCCGGTGATCACGAAGAAGCTGGTGCCCGGCTCGCCTTCGCGGACGACCGCCTCGCCGTCGGCACGTGTCACTGCATCGCCGAGCTCGGCGATCCGGTCGAGCTGCTCGCTCGAGCAGCGGGCGAACATAGGGACCTGGGAGAGATACGTCTGGTAGAGCGAGCGGTCGTAGCCGGTCATCGCGCGATCGTAACGAAGGCTTCGTGGACGAACGAGCGGCGTGGTCACCGCAGCGGCGGGATCCAGTCGCCGTGGGCGGCAATGAGATCGTCGACCAGGGCGCGGATCTGATCGAGATCGAGCTCGGCGGCAGTGTGCGGGTCGCACATGGCGGCGTGGTACACGTGGTCGCGCCGGCCCGTGAGCGCGGCCTCCACGGTGAGCTCCTGCACGTTGACGTTCGTGCGGATCAATGCTGCGAGCTGCGGCGGCAAAGCGCCGACCCGCGTGGGTTGCACGCCGTTGCCGTCGACGAGGCACGGCACTTCGACCGTGCAGCCGTGGGGGAGATCGTCGATGAGCGCGTCGTTCGGGACGTTTCCGTAGATCACGCGCGGCTTGCCGGTCTCGATGCTGCGGATGATCGTCGCCGCGTATTCGAAGCTGGGCTGCACGTCGATCGGACCACCACCCTCGAGGCGCGCCGCGCTCGGCCTCCCAGCCTTCGATCTGGGCTACGCAGCGGCGGGGATACTCGTCGAGCGGGATGTTGAATCGCTCGATCAGTTCAGGCCGGTCGCGCTTCACGAACCACGGTACGTACTCGGCGAAGTGCTCACTCGATTCGGTGACGAAGTAACCGAGGTGCTTCAGCATCTCGTACCGCACGCGGTTGCCGTCGGGGACGCGGCCAGACTCCGCGAGCGTGCGGAGACGAGGGTACAGATCCTCGCCGCCGTGTTCGAAGCGCAGATAGAACGCCATATGGTTGATGCCCGCGGCGACGTAGTCAATGTCGCGGTACGGGATGCCGAGGTCGATCGACAGCTCGTACGCAGTGCCCTGCACGCTGTGGCACAAACCGACGGTGCGAACGGTGCTCGCGCGTGATCGCGCGGCAGTTGATCGCCATCGGGTTCGTGTAGTTCAAGAACCATACGTCGGGGCAGACGTCTTGCATGTCGGCGCACATCGCCAGCAGTACCGGGATGGTCCGCAGGCCGCGGATGATGCCGCCGATGCCCAGCGTGTCGGCGATCGTCTGCCGCAACCCGTAGCGCTTCGGGACCTCGAAGTCGATGACCGTCGACGGCTCGTAGCCACCGACTTGGATCATGTTGATCGCGTAGTCGGCGCCGTCGAGCGCGGCGCGGCGGTCGGTCGTCGTGCTGATCTTCGCGGGTGCGTCGAGCGCGCCGGCGACGCGCCGGGCAACGAGCTCGGACGTCGCGAGCCGCTCGGCGTCGATGTCGAAAAGTGTGATCTCCGATCCGGCCAGCTCCTCGTGACCCACGATGTCGCCGAGCAGATTGCGGGCGAACACCGTGCTGCCCGCGCCGATGAACGTGATCTTCGCCACCGCGCAGAGGTTAGACACCTCAGGTTGTGCGCCGCGGGGTGGTCGCGCCGCCGCGCTTGCGCCGCCGCTCGAGCGCCGAGCGCGCGCCGCTGTCCGTGGACAGCGCGTGACCGTCGAGCAGTGGAACGGGTGCCAGCATCACCTTCTCCCGGGTGATCGCTGCATTGCCGCGAGTGCCCGCCCGATGACACTGTGCACCGTGCGCCTCGCGTGCGTCTGGATACGGTTCGTGCGTCCCGAGGTTCGCCACTCGAAGAACGCGTTGGAATGCATCGACCAGCGGTTCAACGGGTTCCGCGGCCGGGCTCGTCGCCTACGACGCCGACATCGTCCGCACGATCTCGAGGTTGCGTGTGAAGTCGGGCCGGCTCGCCGATCCCGAACGCGCCGACGAGATCGTGATTGGCTCGAAGGCTGCACAACTCACGGGCTGGCGCGTCGGCACGCGCGTCAACGACTTCGTCGCCGTTGATCTCGGAGATCTCGATCCGGCGACCCAGGCCCCGCGCGGCGATGCCGGCCAGGCTGTCGCTGGACGACTGGCCGCGAACGCGATGGAAGTCGTGCCCGGCGCGAAGACGATGCGCGTGCTCCCCACACATCTCGACGGGGAAATCCACGGAACGGTGAACGGCAAGCGTGTCGACCTCGTCGTGGTCGGTCGCGCGACGTTTCCCACATTCGGTACCGGACGTTTCGCGGGGTCGGGGTTGGGCACCGGTGCGCTCGGGACGACCTCGTTGTTCCAAACGAAGGATGCAAGGCAGCCGACGGCGCGCTTCAACTACGTGCTGTTGCGCTTCGCACCCGGAACGGCAGCTGCGACCGTGCCGCGCCTCCGCGATCGACGGATTCCGAAGCGCGCACGGGCTTCCCGTCGTCATCGCCGTGGTCCTGTTGTTGTTGCTCATGGCGACGTTGCTGCACGTGTTGTTGACGACGATGCGCCGCCGCACGCCCGACATCGCAGTACTGCGCGTGGTCGGCTGGGCGCCGCGCCGCCTGCGGTCGACGCTGCGATGGCAGCCGCTCGTGCTCGCCGGTGCCGCACCGGTGATCGGTGTCCCGATCGGGCTGCTCGCGGGCCGTGTCGTGTGGAGCGTGTTCACCGACCAACTCGGAGTGACGCCGGCATCGTGCGGCGGATCGGCGCGCTCGCACTCGTCGCTGTCGGTGTGCTCGCGCTCGCGTCGCTGCTCGCGACCGCGACCGGGTTCGGGGTACCCGGCCGCGCGCGCCGGTACCGCCTCGTGCGCTGACTCGCGGCGGGCGGCGCTCACAATTCCCTCACACTCGCATGCGCAAGGCATCACGGCGGGGGTGTGTACTCGGAGGTATGAGCGCAGAGGACGACCGGCCGACCCGCGGGGGCTCATCGCGGTACTGACGTTCGTCGCCGCGCTCGTCGTGGCGTTCGCGCTGCGGCGGGGAGCGGTGATCGGTATCGCGCTGCTGAGCCTCGTGTTCGTGCCACTCGAGAAGCTCTGGACGTTGCGCCCGCAGAAGGTGTTCCGGCGCGGGCTGCTCACCGACCTGACGCACCTCCTGGTCAACAACTTCCTGATCGCGGCCGCGACGATCGTGCTCGTCATCGCGGCCGCGCTGCCGCTGTTGTGGGTGCGGCGCCTCGACCTCGAAGCCGCGCTGCCGCCGAGTGTCGCCGTCGCGCTCGCAGTCGTGCTCGTCTTCGTCGGCAACTACTGGGGTCACCGGCTCACGCATCAGGTCCCGTTCCTCTGGCGATTTCACTCTGTGCACCACAGCATCGAGCAGATGGACTGGCTCGCATCCGGCCGCCTGCACCCGCTCGATTCCGCGTTCACCCAGGGGTTCACGGTGTTGCCGCTCGTGCTGCTCGGCTACGACGGCGGTGTGTTCGCGGGCGTTGCGGTCGCGGTCGCCTTGCTCGCGCTGTTCCAGCACGCGAACGTGCGCGTGCGCTTTCCCGGGTTGCGCTGGGTCGTCAACACCCCCGAGTGGCATCACTGGCACCACGCGATCGACGACGACGCCCGCGACAAGAACTTCGGCCTCCCGATCGTCGACGTGCTGTTCGGCACCGCGTACATGCCGCGCGATCGTCGTCCGACGGGCTTCGGCATCCACGATCCCGTTCCTGCAACCGGCTATCTCGCCCACCTCGCATACCCGTTCACCGTGACCGGGACGCGCACCGAGGCCGCAACTGCTACCGCAGTGCGCTCGACGCGTCGTTGACTTCGGTCCGGCGTTGGCTGTCCCGGTATGACGGGCGGCGCGAATGCTTCGGCCGGCGGTTGAACCGTCTCGTGATCGAGGTCTCGGGCCGTCGCGCGATCGTCAGGGGCGCCCGTTCGGTCGTGGCTTGGCGGCCTCCGGCCCGGCGTCGAACTTTTGGCGGAGCGTCCTGAGCAGTTGCGGCGACGAGGGCGCGAGATTGTGCGTCTCCATTGGATCGCGCGTGAGGTCGTACAGCTCGGTCTCGCCCGATCGCCCGTGAATGATGAGATCGTAACGGTCGGTCTTCATAGCGCTGACGCCTCCGTACGGCGCGCTCGACGTTGAAGGCGGCGGTCTTCCAGGGCCGTTGCGGCTCGCTGAAGAGCGGGACGAACGAGACCCCGTCGAGGTGCTGCGGCGGCAACGGCAATCCGCACAGTTCGAGAAGTGTCGGATACATGTCGACGGCTTCGACGAGCGCGCGTGTCCGGCGCCCTGCCGTACGCATACCCGGCACGGTCATCAGCAGGGGAATCTTGGTCACGACGTCGTAGTCGGTCCACTTCCCCCATACGCCATTCTCGCCGAGCGAGTATCCATGGTCACCCGACCAGAAGATCACGATGGTGTTCTGCAGGAGCCCGAGCTCTTCGGCTTTGCGCATGACGTCACCGAAGATCGTGTCGACGTCCGTGATGCTGGCGTAGTGCAATTCGGTGAGGTATTGCGCCCGGGCGTCCGTGAGCGTCTTGTCGGGATACCCACAGGAGGCATCCATCTGTCGGCCCGGCGCCTCGACGGGAACGGGGTCGTTCTTGTAGGTGTCGAGAGACTGCGCAGTCGGTGTCCAAGGACAGTGGGGTTCGCGGGTGCCGATCGCCAAGAAGAACGGCGCAGCGCTGTCCTGCGCGACGCGCCCGAGCATGTCGAGCGCCGGCTTCGAGCCCGTGACTCCACCCTCGGAGGTCTCGTCGACGGTCCATGCGTCGTCCAACGGACCGTTCCTCGGATCGTTGATCTTCCCGACGCCGTAGGTGTGATATCCGGCGTTTCGGAAGACGCGTGGGAGCGAGACCGCGCCGGGAAGCCGCTGCCGCCACTGTTCTGTCAACCCGAAGATGTGGCTCTTCTCGGGACGAATGCCGGTGAGGATGCTGATCCGCGACGCTCCGCAGATTGCGACCTGGCAGTAGCAGCGTTCGAAGAGAAGGGACTGGTTGGCGAACGCGTCGGCGTGAGGCGTGTGTGCGTGCGGATTGCCGTACACCCCCAAGCGTGCGCCGAGATCGTCGGCGGTGAAGTAGAGCACGTTCCGACGCGGTGCCGGCGGGTTCGACCTCGACGGCGGAGTCTTACTCGAGGAACATCCCACGAACGCCAGGGCGGCCGACGCGCCTGCACCGGTGATGAAAGCTCGCCGCGAAAGCAATCGCATACCTCTGGCTCGAGTTGCCATGCGCCATTCGACTGGCGCTCGGCACGAACCCATGCTGCCTGCTCTGGTGTGGTGACGGCGAGCCGCCCCGTTGGCTCTTCTCGCTGTCGCGGCCGGCGAACGGGTGCTCGAGATCGGATCCGGCCCGGTGAAGTGCCTCCGCAGGGTCGACTCGTCATCGTGTCACTCGTCACCACCGCCCCGGCCTGCATGGCGTGTGCTGAAGCGCGCTGACTGGCGGGACCGGTTCCCGTCGACGGCGATCAGTTGCCGATCGCCGCGTGTCTCTTCGTAGCCGTTGTTGACGATGAACGCGTCGCGGCCGTGGTTCCACTGCGGGAGCACGGTGACCGACTCGCCGTTTCCCTGCTTCGGTGGGAGTGGCGGCCCCGGAACGAAGTTGCCGGTGCCGTCCCCCATGAACAATTGATCGGTTTGCGGTCCGCCGTTCTGGACGTAGAGGTCGAGATTGCCGTCACCATCGGTATCACCCAATGCAGCACCTCTGGCGTCCTGGGTGGCCAAGCTGAAGACGGCCTTTTTGTCGAACCGGCCGTTGTTGTTGAGCTGCACGGTCACCCGAGTCTGCGTCACCGAGACGAAGTCGACCCAGCCGTCGCGATTGACGTCGACCAGCCGTACGAGGCGCCGTCCCCAGCTTTGGAGGCCGAACGACGCGTCGTCGTCGGCGTAGTTGCCGTCCCCGAGCGCGGGTAGAGGTGAAAACCCATTGTCGGCGTGCACACGGCGATATCGTCGAGACCGTTGTGGGTGATGTCGGCCGCGGCCGCGGCGTGGTTGCCGATCTCGAGCGTCGGCGGCCCACGATGTAACACGAAGTGCGTTCCTTCGTTGATCCACAGCTTGTTCGAGCTCGGAAATTGCACGCCGATCTCCTCACCCGTGAAGAGATCCGGGCGCCGGTCGCCGTTCGCGTTCACTGCGATCGGAACGCGCCCACGTGCCCCCGGGTCGGTGACACCCCACTTCGACGCCTCGTCGACGAAGGTGTGGTCGGGTTTCTGAATCCAGAGCTCCTTCGCGTTCCTGCACGTCATCCCCTTGCAGTTGCCGATGGCGAAGTAGATGTCCGGCAGACCGTCGCCATTGAAGTCGGCGAACACACAACCGTGCCGGTCGCGCAAAGGGATCGCCATTGCGAGCTTGAAGGTGCCGCTCGCAGTGCCGTACAACAGCCGCCACTGGTCCGTGTGGGAGTTGAGCAGCACGTCGACGTAACCGTCCTTGTTGACGTCGCCGACACAGTCGTCACCGTGCGTGCGCGTGTGATCGAAGATGCCGGCGGCCTGCGCTTCGTCGCGGGCAACGAGTCCCGTCGTCGACGCGCCCTTCGCGCTGCTACCCGATCCGCAGCCCCCGAGGAGCAGTGCAACGACAGCAACCACGCCCAGGAACCTGATCGCCGGCCCTTCCCACAGCCGCATAGGAGGCGAAGCATACGCGCGCGACGGAGCGAGCCCGCCGCGGCACAACCGCACGCCGAGGATTGTCGTCGCGAGCCGCGCGTGTCCGACGGCCGGCTCACCACGGGAGTTGGTCAGCAGCGTGGTGTTGAGCAGCGGTGACGCGTTCGACGATCCCGGCGACGACGTGGGCGGCGGCGAGTCGGCCGCGTCGCCGGACACCGTACGAACGCACGTCGACCAGGGAAAACGGATGTCCGGGGCGCCGCCAGGCCGCGGGTCGGACGCGCGAACTCTTTGTCGCGCAACTGTCGGAGGCGCGCGCGACGCGCCGTACTCCACAGCTTCTCGCGGTTCGGCCGTCGAGAGTGCGTGTCAATGCGATTCGCTTCTTGCCCATGGCCCGCGGCGACATACGCAAGCGGACCTTCGCCGTCGACCACAGCGTCGACGTCGTTCGTTGCGCGACGCACCGTTGCAAGTCGAATGGTCACGGCGAGACCGCCGACCAACGCACTGGAACCGAATCCAGGTCGAGCGAACAAGGTCGACGCTGCCCGCACGAGGCGGCTGACACACTGTCGCCGGTGTCGATGAGCGTGACATCACCAGACACGGACAAACCCGTCTGGCGGCGTCCACCCTTCGAGTGCTTCCCGATCGCGCGCGGCAGCGGTCAGATCCAGCGCACAAAACAACGGGTGGGCGACGAACCAGTCGTCGGCAAGCAGCCCTGGGCGCGTCCCCGCAACAAGCCCGATCGGATCGGCTGACAACTGCCATGCATCGCCCGTACCGTTCTCGTGCAGGAGCGCCAAGCGCCGGATCTCGCGCTCGCTGGGGACACACCAGTGGCGCGGGTAATCAGCGGTCGCCACGAGCGGGGCGCCCCACGCGATCGCACCCCGCACCCCCGCCTCGGCCCAACCCGGTTGCGAAACGTCCGGATCCGCGGAGAGGAGTTCTGCAACATCTGGCCGACCATCCCACCGGATCGTCACGCTTTCGCGTGGCCAAACGTCGGCCAGCGCCCAGAACAGCTCCGGTATGAGCGGACGGGCGCCTCGAAGGCGCGGTTGCGTCCGCCCACGTTGACCTGCCGCAGGATCTTCGCCTCGACGAGGCGGTCGATGGCTTGGTTCGTCGCCTGGTAGGTCCGGCCGATCAAGTCGGCGGCGCCGTTCACGGTCACGATCGGTGCACCGGGCAGGGCGTTGATCAACAGGTCGGCGGCGGACTTGGCGCGGACCTTTCCGAGCCGGTCGCGCCAGCGGCCTTGCAGCGCCGAGGCTCGCCGCTCGAACGTCTCTGCATCTTCGATCGCCCGGCGGCACGCGGTGGCGAACAGCGCGACCCATTGGTTCGCGGCGGCGCTCGCCGCGTCGGATGTCGGCTTGCCGATGTAGCGGGTCGCGGTCAGGTCCGCGATGTAGTCCTGGGACCACGTCGCGAGGATCAACGAGATCGGCGGCAGCACGCGTACCGCGAGCCCGCGCCGACGGAGCACGAGATGGATGAGCGCGCGCCCGATTCGCCCGTTGCCGTCGACGAACGGGTGGATCGTCTCGAACTGCGCGTGCGCCATCGCGGCCTGCACGATCGTCGGCAGGTTGTCGGCATGGCAGAAGGCGCAGAGATCATCCATGAGATCGCGCACCATCTCGGGCGGCGGCGTCACGAACTCCGCCGAGCACGGGTTGAAGCTGCTACCGCCGATCCAGTTCTGGTCGTCACGGATTTTTCCGCCGAGCTCCTGCAGGCGTGTGCCGTCGAGGAGGCGGCGATGCGCCTCGAGGAGATGGTCGAGGGTGATTTCGTTGCCCGGGCGTCCGCAAGCTCGTCGTCGTCAAGGACGGCCGGAACGGTTTGCAGTACTTCCACGATGCGATCGTCGAGCGTCATCCCGCGCTGACGTTACGCGACGGCGGCGGCGAACTCGGCGAAGAGGTCGCCGGGGAGGCGGTGATGAAGCCGCCATGTGATCGCGATCGGTCGTTCACCTTGATGCGACACGTAGGTCGCAGGACCGAGGCACCAGAACGCTCGGTCCGCGGTGCTGAGCCGGGCGAAGAGCACAACGTTCGTGCCCTTCTGAGCCTGGCTGATGTAGCGACGGCCGGTGTCGCTGTCGGTTGCGGTCGCCGACTGACTCTCCCAGTGGATCAGCTCGGGGCTGATTGCGTAATCGCGATATCGAGTTGTCGGCGAGAACGAGCCCACGGACTTGTCGAGCGTGAACGCGAGCAGGTCGCTCCTCCTGTTCTCATCCCACCACACGCCTGACTGCCACGTGATCGGCTTGACGCCGCTGCCAGTGTCGAACGCCGCGAGGATCTCCGTCCTTGTGTACCGCGCGTGAACTGCAAGCGGAACGGTCGGGATGCCCAGCGGCGCGTGCAGGTGATCGACGCGCTCAGGGAGGATGTCGAGAAGCTCGAGAAGCTCTGCTCGGATCTGCGGATGGGCCCAGAGCTCTGCGAGGCCCTCGCCGAGTGAGGCGGACGTCTTCAGTGTCGTGAGGGAACCGATCAACATCCGCGTGAAGCGTCGTTGGCGATCGGTCAGTGTGCTTGGATCTGGTGCCTCGTCTCGCTCGACGAGTGACCTGTAGGCGTCGAGCCTTTCGCGATCGTCCAGGTGGAGCATCCGTCCAACCGCACGGAGGAGCACGTCTTCCTGCGCGCCGGCAGCGTCAGTCGTCAAGCCGACAGCTCGGCGGAGTTCGCTCCAACTGTGGTCGCTCGCGTAAACGTCCTCGAGTTCGAGGCCGGTCTCCTCGAGATACTTCGCGAGCGAGACGTCGCCGAGAGATCGAAGTTCTTCGCGTCTCGCCTTCCAGTCGGACGGAATCGCTTCCCGGATGCTCCGGAGCACGATCTCGCGCGCCTTGAAATCGAGTTCCATGTGGCAGCCCGCTGGCAGGAAGGGGAAGTCGTTCTCGACCTGGCGCTCGACGTCGCGCCGGCTGCCTCCGAGCAGGGCACGCAGGCGTCGATCGAATCGGAACTCGCGGCGATGGTTGCCGACGAAGTCGAGCACGGTACAGAGCGCCTTCCCGCGGGCGCGTCTCAAGCCGCGTCCGAGTTGTTGAAGAAACAGTGTCGGGCTCTCGGTTGGTCGCAGCAGCAGCAAGGTGTCGACGTTTGGGACGTCGACACCTTCATTGAACAGGTCGACGGTGAACATGACGTTTACTCGGCCGGCGTCGAGATCGCGTAGCGCGGCTGTTCGCTCTTCCTTCGGACTGTCGCCCCAAATCGCGCGCGCCGGTATTCCGGCCGCGCGGAACTGCTCCGCCATGAATCGGGCGTGCGCGATCGTGACGCAGAAGCCGAGCGCCTTGATCGCATGCGGGTCACTCGTCTTGAGGCGCAGCTGTTCCACGACGCGTCGCGCCCACGTGTGGTCGGCTGTCAGCACGTTCGTGAGAGCGCTGGGGTCGTAACCGGTGCCACGCTTCCACGGCACGTGGCTCAGATCGGTTCCGTCGTGCACGCCGAAGTAGGAGAACGGCACCAGATACTGCTGGTCGATTGCGTCCCACACTCGGAGTTCGGCCGCGATCCGTCCGTCGAAATAGCGAAACACGTCGAGGCCGTCGGCGCGTTCGGGTGTGGCGGTCATGCCGAGGAGCTCTCTCGGCTCCAGACGTTCCAGGAGCATCTGGTAGGAGGGAGCGGCCGCGTGATGGAACTCGTCGACGATCACGACGTCGAAGTACGCGGGATCGACTGTTTCGAGTCCGGATCGGTTGAGGCTCTGGATCGAGGCGAAGACGTGCTCGAAGCGAGATGGTCGCTTGCCGCGGACCCAGAACTCGCCGAAGCTCGCGTCCCGCAGTGCGTGGGCGAACGTTGCGCGGCTCTGTTCGAGGATTTCCTCGCGGTGCGCGACGAAAAGAAGCCGGTCTCGCGGCATCCGTTCCCGTAGGCGCGCGTAGTCGACGGCGGCCATGACGGTCTTGCCCGTACCGGTCGCGGCGACGAGGAGGTTCCGGTGTCGGTCAAGGGTTCGCGCCAGCTCGACCTGCTCCAAGAGCCGTTCCTGGAAGGGGAGCAGCACGATCTCGACCGGACTGAGGAGGATCGCCTGCTCGGTCTCGGGCATGTCAGTTCGTTTCTGGAACTCGTCGTGGTCGAACGGGACGAAGTCACCGCTCGCCCAATACGACTCGAAGACGGCGCTCATTTTCGCCACAACGTCGGGATTGCGGGCTCCAGACACCCGCACGTTCCACTCGAGTCCGGTGACCATCGCCGAGTGCGTCAGGTTGGACGACCCGATGTACGCCGTGGAGTAGCCGCTCCTTCGATGAAAGAGCCAGGCCTTCGCGTGCAGCCGCGTGGAAGCGGTGTCGTACGAGACTCTGATTTCGGTTCCGAGACGCGCCAACTCGTCGAGCGCGCGCGAGCTCGGTGCTGTTCGTGTACGTCGTTGTGACGAGCCGGAGTGTCTTGCCTTCCCGACAATGACGTCGGAGCGCATCGAGCATTGGATTGATTCCGCTCAACCGAACGAAGGCCATCACGACGTCGATGGAGTCGGACGAGTGGACCTCCGCGCGCAGCTCGTGACCGACGGCCGGTTCCCCACGCGAGTTCGTCAAGAGCGTGGTGTCGAGCAGCGGAGTCAACGGTGCTTCGAGCGCCTCAGGCGTTCCGTCAGGCCGGCGCCGCAGGACCGCGGACAGCACGCGCGCGGGATCGAGCGGCACGTCGACGTCCGGCTCGACTGCGTCACTCTGCCCGGACAGCAGCTCGATTAGCTTCTCGACGAGGCTCGCGCCGCCCTGGGCGCGGCCCTGCTCCGGCAGCGCCTCGATGGCCCGGGTCACGATCGCGGCGAGGTGGCGCGACAAACGATCTGCCGCCTCGGCATCGGCGAGCTTGCGCAGCTCGGGCGCGACCGCCGCGGCGACGAGACCGGCCAACCGCTTGTCGAGCGCGCCAGTGAGCAGCGCTTCGTAGAGCCCTGGCTCGAGTTCCTGGTCCGCCACCGGGCAAGAGTCTGGCGCAGACTGTCTGCGAACGAAGGATCCCCTATGGGAGTGCCATGACCGAACTCGGCGAGCTGCAGCGCCAGACGGAAGCGACCTCCGGGGCGAGAGATCGCGCCCGTGGCATCCCTGAGCCGCCCGGGCGTCGGCATGCCTCGTGCACGAGCACGTCGGTGCCGGCGCTCAGCGTTCGACCTCGTCGCACACGCGCGTGTCGCCGGAAATGACGATGACGCCGGTCGGTGTCTCGACCGGTACGCGACCGCGTCGCGCATACGTTCGTGACGGACTTCGATCGCAAGGACCCGTACCGCGCCGTCGTCCGACGTCCATACCACTGCGGGCTCGCGGCGTGCGACGAATGTCGTGAGGTGGATCGCGGGCGGACCGGAGAGCACCTCTGCGGTGCGCGCGGCCATGTCGTGGTCGAACGGGTCGAAGACACGCCGCGCGAACCGGGCCGTCGTGCTTTCGGGTGCGACGACTCGCAGCGGTGCGACCGGGTGCAGGTGGGTGAAGATCCATCTCGCGAGTGCGATGTCAGCGAGGTCGACGACGTGGTCGGAGTGCACGTGCGTCAGGAACAACGCGGTGAGCTCGTGCACGCCGATGTCTGCCTCCGTGAGCGCAGCACGGTGGCGCGTCCCGCGTCGAACTGCAGCGCGACGTCGCCGTAGCGCACGAGCGCGCCCGACCCGGCGCGACCGGGTGCGGGGAACGGGACGCCAGTGCCGGTGAGCGTGACGGCCGTCGGCGGGTTCACGCGTGCTTGCCGATTGACCAGCCCGCGTCCGCGAGCGCCCGGCCCGCGACCTCGGCGGGAACTTCTTCGAGGGTGGTGGCCATGGTGTCGTTCCAGCGGTTGAGGTAGCCGAAGAGCGCGCAGACGGCGACGATGGCGGTGATCTGATCGTCGGTGTAGTAGCGGCGGCATTCGTCGAAGTCGGCGTCGGTGGCGGCGTTGGGGTGTTGGCCGGCGTGGAGGGCGAGGCGGAGTGCGACGCGTTCGGCGTCGTCGAAGCGGTCGCTTTGTTCGAAGAGCCAAAGGTCGGCGAGTTTGTCGGCGTCGCCGCCGAGGTGTTCGGCGTGGGCGACGGTGTGGGCCTGGCAGTACCGGCAGCCCGCCGCCGCGCTCGCGACGTGCGCAATCATCTGTGTGAGCGTGTCGGGCAACAGATCGCCGAGGAACGTCACACTGGCGAGGTTGGTGAACCCGTCGAGCAGCCCCGGCACGCGCGCCATGGCGCGCAGTGAGCTGGGCACGAAACCCATGTACGCCTCAATCGCGGCGAAACCTTCCTTGTAGCGCTCGAGATCGTCGAACGGAATGGGGTCGATGCGGCTCATGCGTGCCTCCCGGGAGTCCAACCGCTCGCGGCGATGATGCGGCTCGCGCTGTCGCGAGCCGTCCTCTCGCCGCATAGGCAACCCGTCTCAACGACAACCCGATGCTTCAGCGAGCTTCAAACCGGCGCGACCGTTTGTCAGGTGGACCTGCGAGCCCTACCAAGCAGCCCGAACGAACGTGAAACTGCGATAGCCGAAGGCTTGTCAATCCATTTCGTGCATCGCCGCGCGCCGTCCTTACAGGATCCGCCGCATCACGATGCTGGTGACTCAGCTGAGCTGGACGTTGTCGGTCGGATGATGGCGACGGGCCTGCTGGCGTGGTGCATGAGGTCGAGACCGACGCTTCCAACGATCAGCTGGGTGAGGGTGTTCTGGCCGCGTGATCCGACGATGATCAGGTTCTGCGTCTTCTTCGTTTGCGACTTGCGGCAGTGCGAGGCGCGGGTCGGAGTTCTCGATGAGCATGCAGCGATAGGCGACGCGCGCGTCGTGGAGTGCCGCGCACCACTGGTCGAGGTCTTGCATCGTGGCCGTGCGGGGTGCACCGGGCTGGGACGCGTGGACGACGACGACTTCGGTCGGGGTGTCGCGTGCGAGCTGCACGGCCCAGCCCGACGCTTCTCCTGCGCCGGGGGAGCCGTCGGCGCCGACAACGACTCGGCGAAGTGTCATGTCGCGCTCCTCCTTGAGCGTATGGCGCGGCGTCGTCGGGAGCACTTGTGATGGCCTCTCGGGCACACTACCGGTATGGTCGCCGGTAGTCGGACGGCGCCGCAACGGCTCCTCGTACTGAGCGTGTTGTCGGTCGGGATCGGCCTTGTCGGCGGGGTCGTGGGCTGGGCGTTCCTGCGCGTGAGTGCAGTGATGTTGAGCCTTACTTTGACGCACCAGTGGAACACGAACTTTCCGACGCTTGCCGATGTGCATCCGAGCTGGGGTTTGGTGCCGATCGCGGCGCTTGGCGCCCTCGTGGTTGCGGTGCTCGCACGTGCTGAGCCCATGGTGCGCGGTCATGGCATTCCCGAGACGATGGACGCGGTGTTGCGCCAACAGAGCCGGATCTCGCTGCGGGCGGCGGTCGCGAAGCCGGTCGCGACGTCGGTCGCGATCGGCAGCGGCGCTCCGTTCGGAGCGGAGGGTCCGATCATCGTGACCGGTGGTGCGATCGGCTCGTTGTTGGGTCAGGTCGTGCGAGTTTCTCCTGCGGAGCGCAAGATCTTGCTTGCTGCCGGTTCGGCGGCGGGCATGGCTGCGATCTTCGGCACCCCGGTCGGCGCCGTGCTGTTGGCGATTGAGCTGTTGTTGTTCGAGTTCTCGACGCGTGCCTTTGTTCCGTTGGTCATCGCCTCGGTGGTCGCCGACGCGGTGCACAACAGCTTCTTCGGTCGCGGTCCGTTCTTTTCGATACCCGCGATCCCGCACCCGACTGCGGCAAGTCTGCCGTTTTACGTCGTGCTGGGCGTGGCGACGGGGCTGTTGGGTGTCGTGATCACCATCGTGGTGTATCGCGTCGAAGACGTCTTCGATCGCTCGCCGATCCCGCGCCTTGCGCGTCCGCTTGTTGGTGCTGTCGTTTTTGCGGTGATCGGCATCGCGGTTCCGCGCGTGCTCGGACCTGGCTACGACGTCGTCGGTGACGTACTGCACGACCGGCTCGCGGTCGCGACGCTCGTGATCGTGCTCGTCGCGAAGCTCGTCGTGTGGTGGGTGGCGATCGGTTCGGGTAACTCGGGAAGCTCGCTCGCGCCACTGTTGTTGATGGGCGCCGCGGCAGGGAGTCTCGTCGGGCACGGTCTCGCGGCGGCCGTTCCGCCTGCCGGTCTCGATCCGGCGTCGTTCGCGCTCGTCGGAATGGTCGCAACGTTCGGTGCCGCGGCCGACGCTCCGTTCACGTCGATCGTGTTGGGCTTCGAGCTGACCCGCAGCTATGACCTGATCCTGCCGCTCATGCTCGCCACCGTGGTCGCCGACCTTGTCGGCAAAGCCTTGATGCGCGACTCGCTGATGACCCGCAAGCTTGCCCGGCGCGGGGTACACGTGTCGACTGATCTGCACATGGATGCGTTGCGGACGACGTTCGTCGCCGATGTCATGAGCACCGGTGTCGACACGATCGATCGCACCGCGACCGTTGCTGACGCCATCGCGCAGCTTCGACGCACTCGCCATCACGCGCTCCCGATCGTTGCCGACGGCGCGTGCGTCGCGATCATCACCGAACACGACGTTCTGCAGCACCGCGCCGAGCGTGCGGCGCCGGTGTTGTCGATCGCCAGCTGCGATCTGGTGGTCGCCCGCCCCGACCAGCCCGTGCTGTTCGCGCTTGAGACCATGGTCCACGAAGACGTCCGGCAACTTCCGGTGGTGATCGATGGCCGTCTCGTCGGCGTGTGCACCCGACTCGACATCTTGCGCGTCAGCGAGGTACAGGCCGAAAGTGAGGCCGTGCAACCGGGTTGGCTGCGCACTCGGCTCAAGAGATCACGAACACGTGTCGCAGCTCTCGTCGATAAGGGGCGTAACCGGCGAGCACACCGCCGCAGCGGCTAAACCAGGTGGGTGCGCGCCAGTGCGTGTCGCGCGAAGCCGGACGCAGGGCGCGTGAGATTCAACGCGACGGTGTTCCGGTCCATCTCCAGTTGCGGACCTCCGGGAGGTCCTCGCCGTGTTCTCGGACGTAGATGCCGTGACGTGTGCGTGCGTCGGCCATGTGCTGGCGGACGTGTGCGGCACGGCTGGCGAGGCCGGGGACGCGGTCGATGACGTCCATGACGAGGTGGAATCGATCCATGTCGTTGCGGACGACCATGTCGAACGGTGTTGTGACGGTGCCCTCGTGCTTGTAGCCGCGTACGTGCATGTGGTCGTGACCGTGCCGGCGGTAGGTGAGGCGGTGGATGAGCCATGGGTAGCCGTGGTAGGCGAAGATCACTGGCTTGTCGGTGGTGAACAGCGTGTCGAAGTCGTGGTCGTTGAGGCCGTGCGGGTGTTCGGTGTCGGGCTGGAGGCGCATGAGGTCGACGACGTTGATCACTCGGATCCTCAGCTGCGGGATGTGCTCGCGCAGGATCGCGACCGCGGCGAGGGTTTCTAGTGTTGGGACGTCGCCGGCGCAGGCCATGACGACGTCTGGTTCGTCACCGCTGTCGTTGCTCGCCCATTCCCAGATGCCGATCCCGCGGGCGCAGTGCAGTGTCGCGTCGTCGATCGACAGCCATGTCGGTTCGGGTTGCTTGCCCGGCGACGATCACGTTCACGAGGTTGCGGCTGCAGAGACACCGTTGGGCGGTCACGAGCAAGGTGTTCGCGTCGACTACACGAGTTTCAACAAATTTCTGGAGTTGCTGACGCAGATTCTCACTATTCCGCCGGCCCGTGAGCTTGAGTGCGTCCTCGCGCTCGACTTCTACAAGGTGCCCGACGACGAAGTGCCGCCCGAGCAGTGGAGCGACACGCACGCGGGCGGGCTCGTGAACCGCCGCAAGTATTGGGCGACGACAAATGTGGCGCGCAGCTCGCTGACGAGCTTGCCACCGTTGCTCGCGCGATCCGATGATGTAGCACGTCGACCATGTACTCCGCGTGCCGGGGCACGAAGCATGACTTCGGCCAACGACTCGCGGGCGGCGTCGCCAAGCGGCTCGGCAACCCGTACGTCGACGCCGTCGCGCTTGACAAGGATCGACGGCAGGCAAAGGAAGGACATGACTCCGGGGATTTGCCCCGATACAGCGGGCCCGATGAGGTCACGGGCCGCGTCGTGCTCGTCGTGGATGACGTCTACAAGTCGGGCATCACGATGCGCGGCGTTGCCGCGGCTGCGCCGGCGGGTGCGTATTCGGACTTGTCGGCGCACGCACGATGCGAGCAAAGTGATGAACGCTCGAGATCGCCTCCTCCGCGCCGTCTCGCTGTTCGATCGGCATCGCACGCCGAGGCGCGTGCGTGACGCGCTCGTACATGACCACGCAGCCGGCGACGCGTTAGGCGCGCTCGATGAAGATCAACGCGAGCCGCGCGTTTGAGACAGTCCATGAGCTTGAAGCGAATGGCGTCGACGCTTGCATGTTCGGTGATGCCGACTATCCATCGCCCTTGAACGCGCTCCGCGGTTCCGCCTTCCCGGCCGTCTTGTTCATGTGGGGCAACCGCTCGCTGCTCGGCGCGATGGGCGTCGGCATGTGTGGTAGCCGCGACGCATCTCCGAAGGGGCTTGACGCCGCGACAACCTGCGGCCACGCGGTCGCCGAACATGACCTCGCGGTGATCTCGGGCTACGCGCGTGGCGTCGACACGAACACTCACTTGGCAGCACTGTCGTCCGGCGGTCAGACCGTCGTCGTGCTCGCCGAAGGGATCAGGAACTTCCGCCGTAAGCGCGCGTTCAACGAGGTGCCCTTCGACGAGGATCACGTTCTTGTGCTGTCGCAATTCGCACCGAGCCAAAAATGGAACGTCGGCAGTGCGATGACACGCAACGGGATCATCTGCGCGCTCGGTCAGGCGCTCGTCGTGATCGAAGCGCAAGAGGCCGGCGGCACATTTAATGCCGGGCTACAGGCGATCGAACTTGGACGGCCCGTGCTCGCCTTGGAATTCAGCGAATCGACGCTCAGGGGCAACGAGTTGCTCTTCGACAAAGGCGCGATTGCGATCCGCAACCGTAACCAGCTCTCGGCCGCCCTCGACGACATCACCGAGCGCGGCGACACGCGGCCGAAGCTGTTTTAGGCGGTTACGAGTTCGCCAGCTCACCGCTCGGGGATCATTGCGCGTTCTTGCGAGCGTGGACACTGATCGATTGGAACCTGACGTTCCTGTCAGGGTCGAGGCCGCGGCCAGGCCGCGCGAGGCCGCGAAACCATGCGTCTGGACGCGCGACAACGACAAACGTGTGATTCATGCTGTCGCAGGTCAACGCGGGTTTTCGCCCTGTGGACAAGGATGGTGGTGGCGAGTCGGCCGGTACGCCGGACACTGGCCTAGAAGTGCTCTGAGACGAAACTTCATGCTCGTGATCGACCCGGGAGCGCGCTGGGGTTCGGGGCGGAGCCCCGGATCGACCGTAGGCCGAATCGGTGTCGGATGGTTCAGGCGGCTGGCGCGAGGGTGACCGTGTGGCCGAGCTTCTCGAGTTCGCGGATCAGGTAGCGCTGGCGGGCGTCGGCGTCGCGGCGCTGGTCGAAGTAGTCGGCTCCGAGCTCCGCGTATCCGGTGTTCTCCGCCAGGAGATGCCAGACGATCACGATCATCGTGTGCGCGACTGCGAAGATCGCTTTGCCTTCACTCCTGGTGCCCATGCGCCGCTTGAATCGCCGATACTGCGCCGCCAGGTACGTATCGCGAGTGTGCGACGCCGCCCACGCCGCTTCGCACATCGCGCTGCGCAGCGCCTCGTTGCCTTTGCGGGCCTTCCCCGAGCGGCGTTTGCGGGCCGACTCGTCGTTGCCCGGACACAACCCGACCCACGACGCGAGATGCCCCGCGGTGGGGAACCGGCTCATGTCAACGCCGATCTCGGCGACGATCACCTCCGCGGTGCGTTTCCCGACCCCCGGGATCGACAACAGGCGGGTAGCGGGCTCAGCGAAAGGGCCCATGAGCTCGTCCACCTTCGTGTCGAGCTCGACGATCATCGCGGTGAGGTCGTCGATGTGACGCAGATGCAGACCCAGCATCAAACGATGATGGTCATCGAAGCGGCCCTCCAACGCCAAGCGCAGCTCGGGGATCTTCGGACGCATCCGAGTCCGAGCCATCTGCGCCATCGTTTCCACGTCCGCCTCGCCGACGATCAACGCGTCGAGCATCTCCCGGGCGGACGTGCCCATCACGTCGGTGATCACCGAGTCCAACTTGATGTTCGCGTCTTCCAACAGCTTCTGGACGCGTTGGATCTCACGGGTTCGTTCCTGCGTCAACTTCGTGCGATACCGCGTCAAGTCCCGTAGCCGGGACATCTCCTTCGTCGGCACGAACGACCCGCGCAACAACCCGCACTCCAAAAGCTGCGCGAGCCACGACGCGTCAGCCACGTCGGTCTTGCGGCCCGGCAAGTTCTTCACGTGGCGCGCGTTGACCAACATCAACTCGAACCGCGGCTGCTCTTCGAGGACATGCCACACCGGACGCCAGTACACCCCGGTCGCTTCCATCACGACCTGAGAGACCCCCACCTCGCCCAGCCAGTCCCGCACACGGACAAGATCCGCGGTGAACGTCGAGAACTCGCGCACGACCTCGGACCGGCCCCCGACCCCATCGGGCGTGCGGACCGCGGCCATCACCGTGTTCTTGTGCACGTCGAGACCCGCGCACCGATCCACGATCACATCCACGACAACCCCCTCTCATCAATGGCATGAACGCGTCGCCCATGGGGACCGCCAGAATCGAGATTCTGAGACTCGTGCTCGAAGCAACAATCAAGGGTGCCTGCAGACCCCCGCGTCAGTCTGACCTTCGGGCTCACGACACCACAGAGCTGTACGACGTCAGCAGGCGACACCCAAAAGTTTCATCCCCAACGGGTGATCCCGCCAGGGGTCATGAGCGTCTGACCAGGGAAAACACACGCTCAGGACGCCCGCAGGCCGCGATCAGGTCGCGGCATACCGAAACTACGCCTGGGTCCTAGCGCCGGCGCGCGCGGGAACGGTCCCGGCCGCAGCGCGGCGTCCCAGGTATCGACTCGCGAGCGCAAACGAGAGGTGGGCGTGGCGGAGCCTCTTCACACGACGCGGCCGAGTTCTCTCGAGCGTTCAGGGGAACGAAATCTGTCTCGCGTCCGGCGCAAGGTTCGTTGTCCTCGTCGTTGTTGCGGCCAGCGATCGTGTCGTCGGCGTGCACCATCAGCGAACCGGAGCAAGTCGGCATGACCCTGACGGTACGCAATGTGCCGAGAACGACGAGCGCGGCGACCGGCTCACGGGAGCAATCGATCGCCGCGAGGAGTCACTCACTGGAGTGCGGGTTGGACCCCGCGCGTGTCCGGTGTCCGAGTGAACGCTGGTCCACCGCCTCGCAGCACACGCTGGCGGGTTCGAACGGCCAGAGCGCATCGGCAACGGCACCGAGCACGCCGTGCACGAAGGCGGGAAACTGCTCGTCGCGCAGTCGGCCGAAGCCGTGAAAGTCGCCGAAGAGCACGGCCCGGATGTCTCTCGTGGCGGCTCGGCGCGTCGGCCGGCATCTCCGGCGAACGCGCGCCGACACGGATGATCTGCGTCGGGCGGCCGGACGCGCTCGCCAGCCGCGATGCCCGCGCGGAGGGCCTGCGCTACGGCCGTCTCGGGACCTGAAATGGGCCCGGTGTACGCACCGCTGTGAGCGACGCGACACCTCTCGACATTTGGTCATGGCAGGGCGCCGCCGCTGCCGATCGCCCGCGCCCACGAAAGCGCGCCTGCATAGCCCTTGGCGGCCGCGAGCGTCGCCGCCGCCGTCGCGACCTGCTCGGCCTCGGCGAGGCGATCGTCCAGAGCGAGGTGTCGGGCCTGTGCGAGCAATGCCTCCACGCGCAGTACCGGCGATCCGACGTCGCTCATGAGTTCCGGCAACGTCCCGTCCCCTTCGAAGGACGTGATGAGCGCTCGCGCGAAGTCGGAGCGATGATCGCGGAACTCCGCATCGAACACCGCGCGCGCGCCGGCATCGTCACCGGCAAGTGCTGCGAGCAAGGCATCCGCGACGCGACGCTCGTACGTATCAGGCAGCGCGGCCAGCCGGTGGCGCGCGACGTCAACCCGTTCGCTTCCCCAAACGAGCGCGGGGCCGAGCACAGTCGCGGCATCGTGATCGCGCGCGGGATCATCGAGCCGCGCGAGCTCGGCTATCGCCGAATCGAATCGACCCGCGGCCATCGCGACGCGCGCCGCCATCACAATCGCAAGAGGACTGTCGGGGTCGCTGGCGGATTCGATTATGAGCGTCGCGTCTTCTGCGCGGTGCTTGCGTTCAGCCGCAGTTCCGGAGTACCGGCCGCCATCGGTTCCACGAGTCCGGACACAACTGCGCCGGCTTCCAGCACGGCGCGGATGAGCGCGTCTCCTTCACAGAGCAGCCGCGCCCGCTCGAGGTGTTCGTCGAGGGCGCCACACCACGTCACTCGCGGGTCGGCGAGCGTCCACAGCCGCGTGGCACGTGCCAGCAGATCGATCGCCGCGTCGGGGTCCGCCCAGTTCCAAAGGACCCACACGCCCGCCGCGAGATGGTCGCCCGCGGCGAGTGCATCGGCCGGCTCGCGCGTACCCGCCCAGACGTGTTCGAGGTGGTCACCGATGCGTTGGTGGTCGACGTCCGTGCCCACGCGTTCACTTGTCGCAACGAGGTGGTTCGCGAGGAGGCGATGCAAGCCCGCAGCCCGAGTGCCTGGCAGCGACAGCAGCACGGTCTCCCGTAACGAGCGCGTGGCGGAACTCGACCTGATCGCCGTCGGGTGTCGCGTCGGTCGGTCTCAGGAGATCGCGTGCGACGAGCGCAGCGATTGCATCGCGCACGTCGGCCGGTTCACGTGCAGGCAGGGCGGCAGCCACTGTTGCCGCGTCGACGTGGAGACCGGCGACGGCCGCCGCTTCGAGAACGGCAGCGGTCGCGGGGAGCGAGCCGATCAACTCGAGCGTCCAGTGCGGTGCGCAACGAGGAAGGAACGGTGTCGGCCGAGCCGCCGTCGTGTTCGTGAGCGAGCAGCTCGGTGAGGAAGAAGGGATTTCCGCCCGCCCGTGTCACGAGCGCCTCGAGGCGTGCCGGAACGTCGATATCGCCGATGCGTGTCGCGAGCTGGAACATGTGCGTTTCATCCAACGGCGCGAGCGCGAGCGTTGTGGCGTTGAGCCAACCATTGCCCCACTCGGGGTACTCGTCGATCAGCTCGGCACGCGCCTCTACAAGCAGCAGGATGGGAAGATCGTGGCCGGTGCGCGCGACCTCCTCGATTGTGGCGAGCATCGTCGCATCCGCGCAGTGCACGTCTTCGACGAACACGACCACCGGCTTGCCGCGCGCGATCGCATGTACGACTGTGCGCACCGCCCACACCACGTCGTCCCCCGATGACGTGCGGGCCGAATGGCCGACCACCTCGGACAGCAGGCCGGCAGTGCGCGCCGCGAGGTCCGGCACGTCGACCAGGTGGGTGAGCGTGGCGTCGAACGGAGGCGCTCTCATAGCGTCGCGCATCAGGCTGGCGAGTGCGCTCTGGTGGCGCGTGCCGTACGGAACACAGCGACCGCTGAGCACCACGACGTTCGTCGCAACACGCGACAAGAACTCCTGCACGAGTGCCGTCTTCCCGATGCCAGGCGGCCCGACAAGCGTCACCCGATGCGCGAGGCGATCGGCGATCGTCCGATCGAGCATGGCCGCGAGCAGCGCGAGCTCCTTTTCCCGCCCAACGTGCGTCGCGTCAATGGGTGCCGCGCGTCGCGCGTGCAACTCGACACCCTCCATCGCGCTCGCGACGACGACGGGCATGCCCGCGACCGAGATCGTTCCGTCGGCCGCGACGCGCGCGAGGACTTCGCCCGAACCGATCCCGAACGCGACGCCGGCGGAGAACGTCGACTCGAGCTCGGACACAAGGGCCGCCGCACGCGCCCGATGGTCGTGCATCGCTGTCGGCACACCGAACACGATCATGTCGTCGAGCGGGTCGACACCCGTCGGCATTCCGCCGTACGCACGCACGAGTTCCCGAACCTGTTCGCGCAGAGGCGCGAGTGCACGGGCGAGCGCTTCGGGGTCGTTTGGCGCGCGTTCCGGCTCGATGCGCACGCGCACGCGGAGCACCGTCGCGACCCGAAGCATCTCGCGTGTGTGATCGACAGCCGCGGGCGGCGGCACGTTCGCGGCAGGCTCCGACGCGAGCTGATCGACCGTCGTCTCGACGCCGGGCGCGTACGCGACGATTGGGGCGAGCAGCGACTCGTCGTGGCGGAGGATGCGGTCTTCGAGATCGCGTAGCTCGGGTCCGGGGTCGATGCCGAGCTCCTCGACCAGCACTTCTTGCGTGTTGCGATAGGCGCGCAGCGCGTCGGCCTGCCGTCCGGATCGATACAGGGCGAGCATCAGCTGACCCCGCAGCCGTTCCCGGTATGGGTGCGCGGCGACGAGTGTCTCCAGCTCCGGACACAGCACGGCGTGCCGCCCGCATGCAAGGTCGGCGTCGACGCGGTCTTCGAGCGTGCCGAGGCGTGACTCTTCGAGGGCGGCGCTGTACGTCTGCACGAACGGCTCGAGCGCGAGATCGGCGAGCAGCGCGCCGTGCCAAAGACCGAGCGCGGCGTGGAGCAGCTGCGCGACCCGTGCGGGGTTGCGTGTGCGGTCGACCGAACGAGCTTGCGCGAGGAGATCCTCGAACTCGAGGAGGTCGAGCTCGTCGCGTGCGACCGCGACGCGATAGCCCGGTGGTTGCGTGAGGATGAGGTCGTCTGCCGTCGCGCGACGAAGCGTCTTGCGCAGCTGCGAGATGTACACCTGCAGGGTCTTGGCCGCGCCGAACGCGGCCTCGTCGCCCCACACCTGCTCGACGAGCCCATCCGCAGAGACCACGCGGTTCGGGTTCAGCAAAAGGACTGCGAGAACGGCCTTGCGCTTCGGACCACCGAGCGCGACCTGCGTGTCGCCGTCGTACGCCTCGAGGGGTCCGAGCACCCGGAATCGCATCCCACCCCCAAGGGTCGGCGGCAGCCGAAAGGTAGTCCGGGGTTGTCGGCCCACGCCCGGTGCACGAGTATGACCGCGGCTTCAGCGACTCTTTACCCGTCGTTCGGCGCCGCGGACGAGAGTTGGTTCGACGACAAACACCCGTCGACCTTCCAAACGTTGGCCGACTCACTGACGACAGGAGACATGTCATGGCAAGGATCGGAGGCGAGCTCGAGCAGCTTGCAACCCTTAAGTCCACATTCGACCGCGAGAGCCAGAGCGTCGAAAGCCTCGCATCTAACATCCGCGGCCAACTTCAGAACACGTTCTGGGAGGGTCCGGCCGCCGAGCGCTTCCGCGCCCAGTGGCAGAGTGAGTTCGAGCCGATGCTGCGGAAGTTGCAGGCGGCTCTGCAGGAGAGCGGTGTTGAAGTTGCCCGTCGGCGCGACGCACTTGCACAGGCCGGGAGCTGAAGCGGACGGCTACAACGTACAACGCCGCCGACCACGGTCTCGCGAACACCCGGTGCCGAACCCTTACGGAAAGGGAACGGTCGCCGGGTGTTTTCGCGGGCGCGGTCTGCCGTGCGCATCCGGATGGACGTGCGCGCTCGGCCGCTACACGCCGGGAAGCGAGCGCGACGAACGCGGCGCAGACGTCGGCGGCCGTCGTCGGGCGCACCTCACACGCCTGCGGCGTGCCGTCGTCGGGTGTCATCGTCGGTGCCCCGAGCGGTTCGACGAGCCAGAGCCCGTGTTCACCGCCGTCGATCCACGAGAGCGAGCCGCCGCTCAGCTTGCCGTTCTCGCGCGCAAGACAGCGCAGGTGCGTCGTGCCAATCCCCGACGCCAGCGCCTGCACGATCGGCGCGGCACCCTCGGGAAGCTCCGCGAGCACCTGCTCTGACGGTTCGCCGCTCACGCCGCGAAGCCTCGCCACGTGGTCGGCCGAGAGTCGAACCGGCGAGGCGTCGATCGTGACGCGTTCGGCGAGGCCGCTGCGGCGCATGACGCCGTCGGCCAGCTCGCCGCTCGGAAGCGGAAGCAGGCAGTACACGCCGTTGGGCGCGGCCGAGAGCTCGACCGCGAGGCTGGGGCGCACGCTGTAGAGAAACACACGCCGACCCATGCGGCTGCGCAAGTCGAGGTTCACCACCAGACGCGGCTGCATCACCGTGTGGAAGATCGGAGCGAGCTCTGCCGCGACGCGCCCACGGCCGGCGCCCTCGGGAACGAGTGCACCGCGAGCAACCAGCGCGCGCTGCCCTCGCGCGCACGGCGGCGGCACGTGCGGGCGACTTCGGTTCGCCGACCACCTGTTCGTCGACACCGGGAAACGACGACGCGCCGATCGCCTCGGCGATCGCGACGAGCTCTTCGGCGCCGAAGAGGTGCGGTCGGAGCTGGGTGGCCGGGGCGCCGGCGTCGGTGGTCATGCCGGCACCTTCGTTGCAGTCCACGCGTGGCGGGCTGTGCTCCAGTCGTCGTCGTGGTCTTCGACGCCGAGATCGAGCGCTTCGATCGCGATCGCACGGTCGTCGGCTGGCACGACCGCGAACCCCGGACCGCCTCCGTCGGAAATCGTGATCGCGCCGAGCAGTCCCATGATGTTGTCCCTCGCGTCGGCGAACGCCGACGCGGGCACCGTCACCGTCGCGACGTAGCCCCGATCGGCGAGGACGCAACACGCCTGCACCTGCGTAACGCGCGGCCGGTCGGCGGCCGCCCACGAGAACGTCCGCACGATTGCATCGCGTCCGGCGAACAACATCGCCGACTCCTGGGCGTCGAGCTCGTACGCAGGCAGCCGTTGTGCGGTCAGCGTGGCGTACCGCTCGGCGTAGTCGGCCAACGTCAGACCGGCGGCGACCGGCTCCCCGGACACGGCGACGTGCACGCGCCGATCCGGCGAGACCGCCTGGAACGAGTCGCGCACCGTCCACGGCGCGGGCACCGTGAGCCCGATCCGCGAGCCGAATCGCTCGTTGGTTTCGGTCGGTCGCATCAGATTTGCCAGGAGCTCGCCGCGGGCCCAGCCGCTGTGGTCTCGAGGCCGTACGACGTCGGCACCTCCGTGATCACCGTTGGGCCGCCGAGCGTGGGGTACATCGTGATGTCGTTGACGCCGATGCCGTTCGGGTACCACACGGTGGGGTTGTACAGCGGCCCCTGGTAGCCGCCCGTGTACACCGAGCTGTTCGGGTCGAAGTACGGGGCGTAGTTGGTGCCTCCCCATGTGAGGCTGGGCGAGGACTGCTGGCCGAGGATCGCGCCGTAGCCGTAGTCGCCGCCGCTGCTGCCTTGGTTCATGAGCGTGCCGTAGCCGTAGTCGCCGCCGCTGCTGCCTTGGTTCATGAGCGTGCCGTAGCCGTAGTCGCCGCCGCTGCTGCCTTGGTTCAAGAGGTCGCCGTAGCCGTAGTCACTGCCGCCACTGTCTTGGTTGAAGATATCGCCGTAGCCATACGTCTGGCTGGCGTCCGCGGGCTGGAGCAGCTCGTCGTAGCCGTACGCATTCTGCTTGCCGTCGCCCCACGCCGCACTCGTCGCGGACGCCGTGCCGTCGCCCCACGCCGCACTCGTCGCGGACGGCATGCCGTCGCCCCACGCCGCACTCGTCGCCGACTCGGACCAGATCACTTCCGCACCGACGACTGCATCGACATAGCCAACGCTGGAGTACGAGTACTCCGCGTCGACGAACGCGAACCCACCAGACGACGTGCAGCAACACGACGACGCGAACACTTCGCTGCTCGCGGTGTACAACGACGTCTCCTCGGACACGAGCTCCGCGGCGCATCACGAGGTCTTCGGCGTCGTAGCCGTATCCCTCGGCGAGTTCCCATGCCAAGCTGCGCGACTCGATGAGCACGCCGCTGATCTCGTAGGAGAGCTCGGGCACCACGGTCGTGTCGACGGCCGCGAGGTCATATCCCAACTCCTGGTACTCGAAAGCGGTTCCTTGCAGGACCTGCGCCATGTCGACCAGGCCTGCGGCGTCCATGCGGATGAGCATCACGATCCCTCCTCGGTCGCCGCGGCGCGGGCCGCGGCTTGGGCGTCCTCGGTCTGACCGGCCCGGCGCAGCACCTGGTTGGCCAGGTCCTGCAGCCGGCCCGACGCCGACAGCGCACGACGGTGTCGGTCGACCACTTGGTCGCGGAAGCGGCTGGCCGCCGGACCCTCGAAGTCAAGCGCGCCGGCACGGGCGTGGATCCGCTGGGATCCGGCGGCGAGCCGCTCGGACTGAGCGCGCAGCCGTGCGGCGACCGCTCGCATTGCTTCCGGGTCGAGGTTGAGGATCGGGTCCATCGTGCAGCTCACTTCCTGGAACGCACCGGCCGACCGGTTGTGGCCGGTTCGAATACCGGGCCAGCATCCTGCCGATCGCCTACGAACCGGTGAAGATCCGCTGAAGGTGGCCGCGTCGACGTGTTCGAAGACGCGAGAGCGGGTCACCCGTCGTCGGGAACCCTACCGTGGGCCACGAGAGCGAGAAAGAAGCGTCGCCCGTGCGAGCGCGACGGCGTCGGCCTCAGAGAGGCTCCGACCGGTTGCATACGCCTCGTCGAAGCCGCCGGCGCCGAGGACCGCCCGCAGCCGTTCATGATCGGCCGTGACGCGTGCTGCCTCGAGCGGCTCCGGTACCACACCGAGGCGATCGAAGCGGCCCGCGGCGGCGCCGTGCAGCATCGCCGCGTTCCGATACTCGCGGAGCAACGTGCCTGCGAGCGCGCAAGCGAACAACGCGTTGGTGAGGAGCGGACCCATGCCGTACTGCGTCGCGGTCGTCAGCCCTGCCTCCAGCGACTCGCGCGCCGAGCGGGTGTCGCCTCGCATGACCGCCACTCTTCCGTGGTTCGTCATCGCGTACGCGAACAACGGCGGCACACGGCTGCTGCTCCACCTCGCGACGTCGTGCAACAACTCGCTGCCGCTCTCGAGCTCGCCGGCATCGACATCGACCAACGCGAGGTTGTGCATGATTGCGTACGCGCCCAACTCGTCACCCGCCGCCCGTCGGCGGTCGAGCGCGTCACGGTAGATGCGCCGGGCCTCATCGGCATCGCCCAGGTCGACCTCGAGACGATCCGCGAAACGTCGCGGATCGCCGGACGAGCGTGCGATCTCGACCGCACGCAAGAGGGCGGCACCGGCCGGATCGCCTTCGATCAAGGCGGCGCCGAGCTTCGCCAGTGCATCGCTCATGAGCGCGGGGTCGCCGATCTCGTTCGTGTCCCAAGCGACGCCCGTGAGGAGGCCGAGCGCGGCCGGCGGCTGTTCGACACCTTGCGCGTGCAGGCCACGCACGAGCCAGAACTGCTCCAACGCGCTGAAGAGGCGCAAGCCCTTGTCGCTCCCGTCGACATCGCGGTGGCACGTCGCGAGCGCGGTCCGCAGGTTGTCGCGTTCCTCATCGATGCGTTCGATCCATGCGATCTGGTCGCGTCCGTAGAACTCGGGAGCGGCCTGCTCGGCGAGTGCGAGGTAATGATCGCGGTGTCGCAACTGTGCTTCGTTCACGTCCACAGGGTCCGTGTGGGCGTGGCGCGCCGCCCCGAACTCGCGGACGATCTCGAGCAGGCGGTAGCGCGTTGTCTTGCCGTGAGGTTCGGTCTGCACGAGGCTCTTGTCGACGAGCGCGGCGAGGAGGTCGATCACTTCAGCGTCGTAGATCAGTGCGCCGTCGGCAACGACCGCTTCGGCCGCGTCGAGCTCGAATCCTCCGCTGAACACCGAACATCGGCAGAACGCGACTTGCTCGTGCGCGTTCAGCAACTCGTACGACCACCCGATAAGCGCATCGACGCTCGTGTGTCTGCGTCGACCCGGTGCGAGTCGCACGACGCAGCAACCGTTGGTCGAGTCGGCGGTCGATCTCGTCGATGGTGAGCGAGCTGAGTCGAGCGGCCGCGAGCTCGATCGGCAATGGCATGCCGTCGAGGCGGCGGCACACCGATGCGACGACGTCGCGGTTCGATGGATCGAGCGCGAAGTCTGGCAGCTGCTGGCGGGCTCGATCGAGGAACAACCCGATCGCTTCGTCGTGCTTCATCGGCGCGATCCGAAATTGATACTCGCCGCTCACGCCCAGCGGTTCTCGGCTCGTAGCGAGCACCCGAAGGTGCGGACACGCCTCCACCAGCCGCTCCGACATCTTGGCGACCGCGTCGATCAGGTGCTCACAATTGTCGAGCACGACGAGCATCCATCGGTCGTGCAACGCATGCACGAGCCGCTCGAGTGCTGGTTCGCCCGGGACTTCGCGCACGCCGAGCGAGGTCGCGACCGTCGCGGTGACGAGCTGCGTATCCCCCAACGGCGCGAGCTCCACCCAGTACAGCTCGTCGGTCATGTCGTCGACCACGCTCGCGGCGACTTCGCGCGCCAGCCGCGTCTTGCCCGCGCCGCCCGGACCGGTGACCGTGACCAACCGCGTCGAGGCGACCAGCGCGCGGAGTTCGGCGAGCTCTCGCTCGCGCCCGACGAATGTCGTCACCGGCTCCGGCAGCGGGCGTGGCAACACCAACGGGCCGAGCGACTCGAGCGGCGGGAACTCGTCGGCCAAGCCTGGCGCGCCCACTTGGAACACGCGTTCCGGACGGGTGAGGTCTCGCAGGTGATGCGCACCGAGATCCAGCAACGACACCTCACGGGGCAGGTCGTCGCGCACGATGGATGCCACCGCTTCGGAGATGACGAGCTGGCCGCCGTGGGCCGTGCCGAGAAGCCGCGCGAGCCGGTTGAGCATCGGGCCCACGTAGTCGCCGTCGTGTTCGGTGCACTGACCGGTGTGCAATGCCATTCGTACGCGAATGGGTGCACCGACGGGCCATCGCTGCTCGCCGAGCGCCCGCTGTGCCGCGACCGCCGCGCGCAGGGCATCTCGTGCGGACACGAACACAGCGTGGAACGCGTCGCCGACCATCTTGAAGACGTGACCGCCTTCCTCGACGATGGTGGCGCGCAACAACTCGTCATGAGCGGCAAGCGCCGTGCGCATCGCATCTGGATCTTGCTCCCAGAGGCGTGTGCTGCCCTCGATGTCAGTGAACAGCGCCGTGACCGTTCCCGACCCGATCTTCACTCGCACAGTCTGTCGGTCTGTTGCGGCCTGACAAAGGGTGGCGGTAAGAAGCGCGGTACAGACGGGACACGCGTCCCGGGAGGTGGCCGTGGCCGGCGAGGGAACTGGTGTTCGAGGCGCGGCACGCATCTCGTCACCGTTCCGATTGCTCGTCACCCTGCTGACGACGAGCGGCGACGAACATGACGTGTTCGTTGACACCGATCCCAACGCCACGGGCGCGGAGCTGCTCGACGCGCTCGGGAACTTCCTCGTGCCCGACGGTGATCCTCCGTACCGAGCGGTGTTCTGCGAGCGCCTTGACCTGTGGATCGACGCGCATGCACGTTTGGGAACACTTGGTCTTCGCAACGGCGACCGCTTTCTCGTCGCGGCGCGGCGGTTGCCTGGAATCGGCGGCTCTGGTCCGACCATCGGCGCGGTGGCGACCGAACTCGTCGTCACCGGCGGGCCGGCCGCAGGACTCGTTGCCCCGCTCGCCGAAGGTGTGCACCGTGTCGGTCGCGGCGCGCCGAGCGAGATCCGTATCTCCGACACCACCGTGTCACAAGTGCATCTGCGCATCGACGTGCAGCACGAACGTGTGCTCGTCAGCGACGCCGGCTCGACGAACGGCACGTATCTCGAAGGCCGTCCACTCACGACACCGACGAGCATCGCAGCCGGTCAAGTTCTCGAGCTGGGCGCGACCGCGATCATGTTGCGTCCCGTACACGACACACTCGCGGACGGCGGTGCACTGCCGACCGATGCGGGCACCATCGCGTTCAACCGCCCGCCCCGTACATACACGCCGCCGCCACGTACGCGCATCGCGCTCGCGGCGCCGCCGGACGAGCCGACGAAACGACGCATCCCGTTGGTCTCGGCGTTCGCGCCGCTCGTCCTCGGTGGTGTGCTCTTCCTGATCACGAAGAACCCCACGACGATGCTGTTCATGCTGCTCTCGCCGATCATGGCAGTGTCGACGGTCGTCTCGGACCGGCGCAGCGGCCACCGGGAGTACCGCCAGCAGCTCCATGAGTTCGACGACGCACGCGCGGCGGCACGGACCGCGCTCGACGTCGCGTGGGCCGACGAGCTCGCGGCGCGGCGTCGCGCCGCGCCCGATGCGGCGACGCTCACCGGTCTCGCGCTCGCGCACGCGCCCGAGCTCTGGGAACGACGGCGCGCGGATCCCGACTTCCTGGAGTTGCGAATCGGCCTCGCCGACGTGCCGGCCGAGTCGGGCGTCGATCTCGCGGCCGGCGGCGCGCCGAAGCACCGCGCGACCGCCGCGCCCCTCGTCGACGAGGCGTTGCTGCCCGCAGTTCCGGTGGTCGTGTCGCTTCCGGAGCTCGGCGCCGTCGGGCTCACGGGCCCCGCGGCCGCGACGCACCCTCTCGCGCGCTGGCTTGTCGTGCAGGTCGCGACGCTGCACAGCCCGCGCGATGTCGTCGTCGCCGGCGTGATCGGTGGTGAACGCGTCGGCGAGTGGCACTTTCTTCGTTGGCTGCCTCACGCGCAACCCGAGGTGTCACCGCTCGGCGGTGAGTGTCTCGTCAGCGACACGTCCGGCACGCTCCGACTGCTGCACGCCGCGACGGCGCTGCTCGACACACGTCGCGAACAGGCGAGGACGGGACCAGCGAGCGAGATACCGGTTCCCCGCGTCGTGCTCGTGATCGACGGCGCGGTAACGGTGCCTCGCGACATCACCGACGAGCTCCTTGCGGAAGGGCCCGCGTTCGGCATCTACTGCATGTGGCTCGAGCAGCGATCGCGCGATCTCCCCGGCGCGTGCGGTGCGATCGCCGCGCGGAACGACGCAACCGGTCTGCTCAGGCTGCGGTTCGCGCAGACCGGTGTGTCGATCGAGTCGGTCGCGGTCGACGGAGTCGCGCGTGAGGTCGCGGAACGCGTCGCTCGCGGACTCGCACCGCTGCAGGACTCGGGTGCGCGCCTGCCTGGCCAGGGTGTACCCGAACGACTGTCGCTCCTCGAACTGCTCGAGCTCGATGGCCCCAACAAAGACGAAGTGACGCGGCGATGGGCGACGAACCGCGGGCAGTATCGCGTCGCCGTCGGCGCATCGGACGCTGGCGACTTGTCGTTCGACATTCGCAACGACGGTCCGCACGCGCTCGTCGGTGGAACGACCGGCTCCGGAAAGAGCGAGCTGCTCCAGACGTTGGTCGCATCCATCGCGGCGTCCTATCCGCCGAGCCGGATGACCTTCTTGCTCGTCGACTACAAGGGAGGTGCCGCGTTTCGTGAATGCGTTCGGCTTCCGCACACCGTCGGTCTGGTCACAGACCTCGACCCGCACCTCACGCGCCGCGCCTTGATCGCTCTCGACGCGGAGCTCAAGCGTCGCGAGGGAATCGTGCGTGAAGCCGGGAGTCTCGACGAGCTCACGGATGTGGCTCCCGACCGGGCCCCACCGCGGCTCGTCGTGATCATCGACGAGTTCGCGACGCTCGCCAAGGAGCTGCCGGCGTTCGTCGACGGCATCGTCGACATTGCGCAGCGCGGCCGCAGCCTCGGCATCCACCTCGTGCTCGCGACCCAGCGACCGTCCGGTGTCGTCAACGACAAGATCCGCGCCAACGTGAACCTTCGCATCGCGCTGCGCGTCGCCGACGATGCCGAAAGCCGTGACATCATCAACGCCGGTGATGCCGCGGACATCCCGCGTCGGCTTCCGGGTCGGGCGTTCCTGCGCAGTGGTCCGAGCGAGCTCGTGCAGTTCCAGACTGCCTTCGCGGGCGCGCGCTCACACCCCGCCCGTGGCGGACCTCGCGTGCTCGTCCGACCGGTCGGAGCCGACGGCCGGCCCGTCCAGCGCGACGTCGAGCAGGGAGTCGACGCGCGCACCGATCTCGAGCGCCTCGTGGCCGCGGTCTGCGCCGCGACTGAATCGCAGGCCTTGCCGCGCCCTCGCGCGCCCTGGCTCCCCGCCCTGGCGGATGTCGTGCCCCTCGCCACGCTGTCCGCTGGCTCGGTCGACCCGTTGGAGGAGAGCACGGTCGTGCTCGGTCTGGCCGACGAGCCGTCGCTCCAACGGCAACGGCCCTTCGTGCTCGCGCTCGAACGCGACGGCAGCGCGCTCGTGTACGGCGCGGGCGGAAGCGGCAAGACGACACTGCTCCGCACGATCGCCGCGGGCATGGCCGCGCGACCTCGCCCGCAGACCTTCATGTCTATGTGATCGACTGCGGCACCTACGGGTTGAGTGCGCTCGACGCACTGCCCCATTGCGGCGCGGTGATTCCCGGCGACGACGAGGAACGCATCAACCGGCTGTTCTCGACGCTGCGCGGCCTCGTCAACGAACGCAAAGAACGTTTCGGGCGGCTCGGGGTGTCGACGCTCTCGGAGTATCGGCGCGCCGGCGGCGAGATGTCCACACCGCGTGTCGTCGTGCTGCTCGACGGCTACGCGACGTTCGCCGCCACCTTCGAGCGTGTCGATCAGGGCCGGCTCGTCGACGAGCTGCCGAGGCTCGTCGCGGAGGGTCGCTCGTTGGGCATCCACTTCGTCATCACCGCCGACCGGCGTGGCGCGGTTCCCGGGGCGCTCAGCGGCGTGGTGACGCGTCGGGTCGTCTGTCGACTCGCGAACGACGAGGAGTACGCGTCGCTCGGGATCGAACCGGCGGTCGTGCGCGGGGCCGTGATGCCGCCAGGACGCGCGTTCGTCGATGGCACCGAGATTCAGATCGCCGTACCCGGCGACGGCGAGGCGGGAGACGCGCAAGTCGGCGCCGTGCGCGCGCTCGGCGCATTGCTCCATGCAACATACGCCGGCATCGCGGCGCCGCCGGTGCGAACGTTGCCGGTTCGCGTCACGCGAACCGAGCTCCCGCCGGAAGCGGACGCCGCGATGCATCCGCGCATCGGTATCGCCGACCGGACACTCGAACCCGTCGCGATCGACCTCACTGAGGGCCACTTCATGGTGGTCGGTCCGCTACGGAGCGGCCGGACGAGCACGCTCGCGACGATCGCGGCCGGACTGCGCGCCAGTGATCCTTCCTTTGGACTCTTTCTGCTCGCGCCGCGGCGCGGTGAGCTCGCAGCGCTCGACCTTTGGACCGCGGTCGGTCGCGGAAGCAGGTGCGACGAGCTCGCCGCCGAGATCGAACGCACGGTGCAGGAGCGCGACCCCGACGCGATGGATCTGCCGCACGTCGTCGTGGTCATCGACGACGCGCAAGAACTGGAAGACAGCGGCGCCGCGCGTTCGCTCGAAAGCGTCGCCCGGCGGGGCGGCGACGTGAACGTACATGTGGTCGCCGCGGTCGAGGCACGTGCAATGCATCACGTGTTCGGTGGCTGGCTCAGCCACCTTCGCAGGCACAAGGCCGGCCTCTTGCTCGACCCCGACCGCGACATCGACGGCGAGCTCTTCGGTATACGCCTGCCACGTCAAGAGCGGCGAGCGTTCTCACCTGGACGCGGCTACTTGATCGAGCGCGGCGCGGTCGAGCTCGTGCAGGTTGCACTGAGCTGAGCTCGGCGCCGCCCCGGGACCATTGGAATCCCGGCGCTCCCACCGCTATGGTCTCGCCGTCGAGGCGCATCCCGGGGCAATCGCGCTGTGTCCGGCGCGGTGTTGGAGGGTGGCGTTGGCAGGGTCCGAGCCGGGTGCTGTAGATCTCGGGATCGCGGGTATCGAGCCTGCGATCGAGATCGGTCGCGGCGGATTCGGCATCGTGTATCGGGCGTTCCAGCCGCGCTTCGACCGAACCGTCGGTGTGAAGGTCTTGCCGGTCCGGGCCGACGAGCGCCAACGCGAGCGCTTCGAAACCGAATGCCGCGCGATCGGCATGCTCTCCGGACATCCGAACACCGTGACGGTGTTCGACTCGGGGTTCTCCGAGTCCGGACATCCGTATCTCGTCATGGAATACCTCGCCGACGGATCGCTTGCCGATCGCATCGCGCGCGTCGGCCCGTTGCCGTGGGAAGAGGCGATCGCGATCGGCATCAAGCTCTGCGGCGCGGTCGAGATGGCACATCGCAATGGTCTGTTGCATCGTGACATCAAGCCCGAGAACGTGTTGCTCTCTCCGTACGGTGAGCCGTGCCTCACCGACTTCGGCCTCGCGCGCATGCAAGGCGGAAGCGTCTCGCGCACGGGATCGGTGACGACGAGCTTGGCGCACGCCGCGCCCGAGATCATCGCGGGACAGCAGGCGTCGACCGCCGCCGACGTATATGCGTTGGGATCGACGATCTTCGAGCTTCTCGCGGGCAACGCCGCCTTCGTGCGCGACTCCGACGACTCGTTGGTCCCCGTGTTGGCGCGTATCGCGACAGATCCGGTGCCGGACCTGCGCAGCTCGGGCATCCCCGACGCGGTTTGCCATGTCATCGAGCAGGCGATGGCGAAGGATCCCGCGCAACGCCCACCGTCGGCGGAAGCGTTGGGCCGCGAGCTTCAGGACGCGCAGCGTGCCGCTGGGCTCGACGTCGCGGCGATGCCACTGGTCAGTGCCGCGCAGGCGGGTGGCAACGGTCCAACGAGCGCGGCGGGCCGAAACGCCACGACGACATTCCGCCGCCCAAACCGTGAAGACGCCACGATGCCGCCACCCGCGCCGAGCGAAATCGTGGGCACGCCCGCGCCTCCGCCCGTCGCGCTCGCGCCCGTCGAATCCCCGCCTGTCGCGCCGGCGGCCGACGTTCCGGACACGGCGGAAGTCGAACCCGAAGTCGTCGCGCCGCCACTACCGCCTCTCGCAGGGCCGGCAGCGCCGGTGCCCGCGGTGCCCGCGTCGGCACCATCGGCGCCGGCGGCGTGGACACCACCGCCGCCGTTCCCGACACCGACACCGCAGCCCGACGTCGATGTCGATCGTCGTGTTGGCGAATCGACGCGCCCACCTCGGAAACCGCCGTGGCCCGTCATCATCTCGGCGGCCGCGGTCGTGTTGGTCGCCGTCCTGGTGGTCGCGCTGGTCGGCTTCGTCGGTGGCGGTGGCAACAAGACGAAGGTCGCCGACAAGCCAACCGAGACGACCGCGCTCGCGCCCGCGCCCGCCTCGGCGGCCGGGCCGACGACCGAGCTCACGTCGGCGAAGCTCGACTCAGGGTTGCGCGTACACCGCGGCTGGCAGCTGACCGGCGACAGGGGCGACCTGCTCGTCGCGGAGTTGTCGATCTCGAATCCGACGAAGAAGACCGTTACCGATCGCTTCGAAGAAGTGATCCCGAAAGAACTTGCGTCGAACGTGTCGAAGGTGAAGTTCACCGGCTCCAACCCCAAGGTGATCAAGGCGGATCCGATCGTCGAATACCGCATCTCGGTGAAGGCCAAGCAGACACGGAAGATCGGCTACAAGATCACGGTGCCGGCGCGCGGCCTCGACGACGGCCGCCTCGCCGCATGGAAGAAGGCGTGGACGAAGGCAACCAGCACGCGCAAGAAGGAGCTCGCGGCCATCGCGAAGCTCGCCGCCGCGGCGAAGAACCCGACTGTGCCCACGAATCCGAGCGGGCCGACCGGCCACACGGGCTCGAGTACGGGCACGGGCACGGGATCGGGCACGGGAACGGGAACAGGCAGTGGATCAGGTACCGGAACGCGGGCGGGATCGACCGGGTGTCCCGATGGATCGTCCGTGCCGACCGGGCAGTCGTGTCCCAACCCCAACCGTCCGCCGCGCCAGATCAAGCACTGCTACGCGCCCCTGCACCCAGGCCAGAATGCCTATGACTTCCAGCCGCTCCAAGGACCCGGCGTGAGTAGCCCCTGCATCACCGACACCGACCATGACACGCTGCGCTTTACGTCTGTATGGGGGGCCTCGCACGGCACCGTGGAGATCGTCTCGCACAGCGGCATTCCTGCGATTCGGTACACGCCGAACAATCCGTCGGCACCCGAACAGGACGGGTTCAGCTTCACCGTCTCCGACGGACGCGGTGGATCGCTGACCGCTTCCGGCTACGAGTGCAACGCCAACTTCGACTGCACGCCGTGAATCTGCCCGACAGCGGGGTCGGTCGCCGACTCGTGCGTTCCGCCGTCCGCGGGAATTGGCGAGCGGGAATCGGCGTCGTTGCCGATTCCCGGCTCTCTCAGTTCTTGGTGCCCGTGGCCGCCACCCGTTGGCCTACCACGCCTCGTCTTCGTCGGCGTAGCGCTGCAAGTACGGGGGGATGGCCTCCAAGACGTCGACCCTGAAGAGGGGCGCGTCGATATCCTCGAGGAGCTGAACCGAGACGGATGAGTCGACTTGACGCGCGCCGCGCGCGGGGCTCCTCGACCGCCTGCAGCGCATGCTCGCGAGACCTGGCCCTTGCCAGCGCGAGCGCGACGAGGAAACGGGCGTCGAGATCGTCGGGATCGACGTCGACGACGCTCTGCGCCGCGTCGTATGCGATGAGGACGTCGCCACGCGCCGAGCGCGGTGCGAGCATCTGCGAGACGATCCTCGACCACGCGTGGGACCGTATCGCAGCGCTCGAGAACAGGCGTCAGTCGTTGTCGAGGGCATGGGACTCGACGACGACTCCCAACTCCAGTCGCAAACGGTTCGTCATGAGTGTGTATACGAGATCACGTCCTTGCGGAAGTGGCAGGTGCGGGTGAGGACGAGTCCAACAAGTCCGGCGACGACGGCCACGTCTGCGAGGTTGAACACGATCCAGGGGGTCGCGAGGAAGTCGTGCACCGATCCGAACGCGATCCGGTCGACGAGGTTGGCGAGCGAACCGCCGAGCAGGCAGGCGGCGATCCAGATGCGAAGCTCGCCGCGACGCGTGGAACCAACTGTGCATGCCGCCGCGAGCGCTACGCCGAACCCGGCAAGCACGACCGTGGTGACGAGTGGTGCGCCGGCGACGCCGAGGCTGAACTCGTCGTTGCGCAGCGGCACCAACGGACCGGAAGCGTGACCAGCCGCGATCGCGGTCGCAGCGAGCTTGGTGGCCAGGTCGGCGAACATCACGAATGCGAGCCCAACGACGAGTCGGGTGGACGGGTTGCGGACACTCATCACGATCTCCTTCGGGCTGGTTGCGGTGCGGGCGGCGGGACCCGAACAGTCCCGCGCCTGCCGTACGCAACTATCTAGAAATGCAACCTTGGGGCGGTCTCGATCACGAGGAACGCGATCGGGCTGCGACGAGGAGCGCCTTGGTGGCCACGGACTTGATGCTGGTCATGGTGTGCACCTCCCTTGGTGGTCTTGGGTACGTCGGAACTCTTGCTATTTGAAGTTGATTCTCGGAGCCGTCTCGATCGCGAGGAACGCGATCGGGGCTGCGACGAGGAGGGCCTTGGCGGCGATGGATTTGATGTTGGTCATGGTGTGCACCTCCTTTCTTTGTTCCTTGTTGGGCCTCGAGGAGATCGTGCGCCGGTTCGGGCGTTGGGTCTGTGTCCGACCGATATCAGGAGCGTGCGGCGCGACACACAAGGCAGCGCTAGTCCCGAGGCGACTCGATCGCGTACGAGCGTGGCCGTCCTTGCTTGCGTGCACCGCGGCACCCTTGCGAAGGGGGCTGGCACGAGCGGCCTTGTCGACGCACGCTCGCAACGCGTCAACGACCTGGTCGAGAAGCTTCGCCGGCCACGCGTGCCTCGCGCAGTCTGGACATCCTCGCGTCTTGTAATTGGGCGAGCGGGGGATCGGCGTCGTTGACGATCCCCGGCTCTGCTCAGTTCTTCTGGCCGGTCGCGGTTTCCCGTTGGGCATGCCACGCCTCGTATTCGTCGGCGTAGCGCTGCAAGTACGACGGGATGGCCTCCGCGTTGTCGACCGGGACGCGCGATGCGCTTTGGCGGGTCCGCATTGGCCTTAGTTCGTTCGCCGTCATCGTGTGCCTCCTCGGTTCGACGTACACACGATGCGCCGAAGCCGCACACGTGACCGTGTCCGGGGACACACAACGCCGGTGCGCGACCCGACGTCGGGCCGGTCGACGCTGATGCGACTCGTTGGCCCGCGACCAGCCGTGTGTGGTGTCCCGGGAGCGACAGCGCGAGGCTGTCCGGGAAACTGCATGGATGAGCACGCGTGGAAACGAGCGACGATCAGCGAAATCGTCGATGCGATTGCGACGATGGGCGTGTTCGCTTCCGTAGCGCGAGGCGTTGGGTGAGCTAGCCGGCGCGAGCCAGCTCGTCCGCGCGCAAGCCGGCGAGACCGTTCTCCGGCAAGGAGATCCGGGCGACGCGGTTCTACGTCGTGCGCTCCGGTTTGCTCGAGGTCGTGGGCGGCGTCGATGAGAGTGAGCGGGTGCGGCTCTTGCGTGCGGGCGTGCCGTTCGGCGAGCTCGCGCTCCTCTCCGGCGAGCCGCGTTCTGCGACGGTGCGGGCGGTACGAGATAGTGAAGTCTGGCGCGTTCCGAGGTCCGCGTTCGATGCGCTTCTCGACTCAGACGCGGCATTCGCACGCGCGATGGTGCGCGCATTGACCGAGCTCGTTTTCGAGAGCCAGCCGGAGGCGGTCTCGGCCGCGACGCGTTCGCGGGTGCTGGCGATTGTGCCATTGCACGAGGGCGCGCCAGTGCGGGAGGTCGTTGACGGCTTCACCGCGACGCTTCGGTCCGAACAGATACATGTCGTCGCCGGTCCCGACGGGGGCGATTCCACGACTTGGGGTCGTGCCGTAGAAGCCCTCGAACGCACCCACACCTACGTCCTGCTGGTGGCGTCACCTGAACGCGACGAATGGTTTCGGTTCTGCGAACGCGAGGCCGACCGCGTTGTCGCGGTGACCCGCGCGGGCGCGACGTTCGAACCGCTGGCTTCGGGCAGTCGGTCGGATCTCTTAGTGGCGGGCGCGGCGCATCCCGGCGCGGTCGGCCAGGCGTTGCGTACGTTGTCGCCGCGTGCGCATCACCTTGTCGGCGAGGGCGATCCGTTGGGCGGAATCGTGTGCGCGGCCCGACGGATCACGGGCCGATCGATTGGTGTGATCCTGTCGGGTGGTGGTGCTCGCGGCGCGGCCCATGTCGGCGTGCTACAAGCGCTCGACGAGGCAGGAATCGTCATCGACCGGCTCGGCGGTACGAGCATGGGCGCGCTCGTCGGGGCGCTCGCCGCGTCGGGATTGTCGCCGCGCTCCGTCAGTGCGACGTTGCGTCGCGAGCTCGTTGAACGCAAGCCGTTTTCCGATTACGCGATTCCTCGTGTCGCGCTCATCCGCGCCAAACGCGCACGGTCGCTCCTCGATCGTCTCTTCGGGCGGATCGGCATCGAGGAACTCCCGCGAGACTTCTTCTGTGTGAGTGCCGACCTTGTCTCCGCCGAGACTGTCGTGCATCGGCGGGGATCTCTCGTGACGGCGGTCGGCGCGAGCATGTCACTACCCGGCCTCGCGCCTCCCGTGCGCGATGGTGATCGCCTCCTCGTCGACGGGGGAGTGCTCGACAATCTTCCCATTGAGATCATGGCCACGACCCACGAGGGACCCGTGATTGCCGTCGACGTCCTCGCACGCGGATTGCCCGGTGGGCGGCGCACGTCGCGATCGACCCGAGACGCGCAGCTGCCAAGCATTGTCGAGACACTCGCGCGGTCGTCGACCTTGGCCAGCCGGGGACGAGCCGACCACCAACGTGCGCTCGCGACGCTTGCGATCGTGCCCGATCTCGCGGAGGTCGGCTTGCTCGACTTCGGGCGCTTCGATGCAATCGTCGACGCCGGGCGATGCGCGGCCGAAAAGGCGCTCGCCGATAGCCCAAACTCGCTCGGTCGGTCGTGAGTCAGCGCGCTTGCCCTGGATGCCTCGATGTCGAATTCCTCGATGCGGCCCCGTCGAATACCGAGCAAGCCATTCTGTTCCGCGTGGCGCAGCATGCCGTTGGCGGTTGGGCGGGTTGTACCGGCGAGTTGTGAGACGGGGGATCACGCGGCGATGAGCGTGGGCTCGTCCACGGCCGGTGTCGCGGAGGGCTCGTCGCCGATCGTGCGCAGTGCCGGTGCCAGGACGCACACCGCGCCGAGGACGAGGAGCCCCACGGCGGCGACGCTGCCGCCGATGCCGAGCATGGCGACAAGCATCGGCGCGGCAAACGCACCGGCGAGCGTCCCAAGGCCCACGACGCTGTCTTGCAGACCGTAGATGCGCCCCAGCACGTTCGACGGTGTGATCCGTTGCCACACCGTGACGCTGACGATGTCAAGGGTGACAGATCCCACACCTTCGGGCACCATCACAAGACACGCGAGCACCGGACTGCGAACGAAGGCGAGCGCAACCAACGGAGCCCCAAGTAGTGCGGTACTTCCGAGCAGCACACTTGCGGGGCGTGCTCGACCGGCGAGTCGCCCCGCGCGGCTGATCGCAATGACGCCCCCGATCGCGCTCGCGGCCGAGAGGTATCCGGCTGTGCTGGCCGGCAGTCCCAGTTGACGCTCCACGAAGAGCACGTGCGTGACCAAGGTTGCGCCGTACGCGAGCCCCGCCACGCCGAGCAGCGCGAGGAGCGCCCGCGCGCCCGCGAGCTCCCGCGTCGCTCGCACACCTGCGCGGAGCTCTTCGTGCCACCGTGATCGTGCCTCGGGCGTGGCCGTGGCGACATGCGGCACGCGAGGAAGACGCGCCATCAGGACCGCACTCAGGAGGAACGTCCACGCGTCGAACGCGATGACGACGGCCGGGGTCAAGGTTTGCAGGAGGTAGGCGGCCAGCGCGGGTCCCGCGAACAACATCGTGTGATTGATTGCGGCCTCGATCGAGTTTGCGATGCCGAGGTCGTCACGCGCGACGAGAGACGGCGTGATGGCAACGACTGCTGGGCGGTACGGCACCGTGGCGGTGCTCGTCGCGGTCGCAAGCGCGATCGCAAGCAGCACGGGACCGTTGCTCAACATCACGAGTGTCATGCCGGCGAGCAGCGCGGCGCGGACGAGATCGAACACGATCAGGACCCGGCGACGATCGTAACGATCGGCAAGCACACCACCGACGGAACCCAGTACTGCGTAGGGCACCATGCGCACCACGACCGCGGCTGCGACCCATCCGGCGGAGTCGGTGCGCTGCAACACCCATACCGCGAGGGCGAGACCGAACATCCAGTCGCCGAGTCCCGACACGCCGAAGCTCGTCGCGAGCAGGCGGTATCCGGGGTTGCGGCGCAACACAGTCCATGCGCCGGCAGCGACTTCGGTTGGTTCGTCGGTCCGCGTCTTCGTCATGCGGAGACGGTACGAAGCGAGCGATGTTGTCTCCGTGCCGACGCGCACACTTCGCACGTGAGCGTGCAGACAGACCTACGCCGCGTGTCACGCCACGATGCTGATGCAACACCGTTCAACACGCCTTCGGGCTCGTACAAGGAGAAGAGGAATGCCTCGCATCAAGTTCTGCACGCAGCGTCAGTTCCGCGCACGAAAGCTCCACCCTGCGCCGCAAGCTGGTCGACTTCACCCGGCACCGAGTGCGGGATGGAAGCGAGTGGCGCCGGAGGCCGGCAAGTTGCACCCCGCGCCGCAGGCCGGTCGGTACCACCCAGCACCGAGTGCCGGATGGCGTCGGCCCGCACCGGAGGCCGGCGTGTACCACCCCGCGCCGCAAGCCGGGCGCTTTCACCCGTCCCCTGCGGCGGGACGCTTGCACCCGGCTCCGAGTGCCGGATGGCGCAAGGGAGCTCCCCTCGTGGAGCTTGCGCTCGCGGCATGACGCTGCAGCACATATCAAATGCGGACGGTGGAGCGGCTGAGGTCGCTCCACCGTTCCGCGTATCTTCTCAACGACTCGACGAAGCAGACGGCTGGCCCGTGTACGCGATAAATCGAATCCTCGGGTCCGCGTGCGCATCCGGCCGGCGCGCTACCGAGAATGCACTCATCGATGCGCCGAGGGCGTTGAGCCTGTCGTGACTCAGCGCGCCTTACGTCGGAGCGCCTCGACGTCGAGCAACTCGATACGACCCCGGCCGATGCCAAGCACTCCATTCTGTTCGGCGTCGCGCAGGATGCGGTTGGCAGTTGGACGCGTCGTGCCCGCAAGCTGTGCGAGATCCTCTTGGGTCAACGGAATCTCGATCGGCGGCGTCTCGCCGTACATGTTCGTGAGATCGAGCAACCGGCGCCACAGTCGCTTGTCGACAGAAAGGTAGAGCGCCTCGACCAGCGCCGCAGAGAGTCGTCGAACCTCGGCGACCAGTGCTTCGACGAGCACGCCGTCGATATGTGTGTGCTGCGCGCGCAACGTCTCCAAATGCGAGACGTGCAACACGAGCGTTTCGACAGGCTCGAGCGCGACGATCGTCGCGTTGCGCGGACCAGGCGACAAGATCGCGAGTTCGCCGAAGAAGTCTCCGGGCTGGAACACGCGTACGGTGGCAACGTCTCCGAGGGGCGTGGTCGCGCGCGTGGCCAGATGACCCTTCGCGACCAGGTGGAGTGAGTCGCCGGGGTCGCCTTCATGGAAGAGCACCTCGCCCTTCGCGAACTTCCTTCGCACCAGCAGCGACAACAGCTTTCGCCGGTCATCGTCCGGTACGACATCGAGCAGCTCCCAATGCACACGGGGAGTCTCGCGAAGTTGGGTGCGACTGTCGCATGCGCAGTCGTGAGGGCGAGTCGTCCCGTGCAGTCACACGGACGCGATCGCGCACGACGCCCAGCTCGAGGCCGTGGGTCCGAGACCGTGCTCTTCTCTTCTGAATGCGACAGGTAGGACGCGTGCGCGGCGGAGACGAGAACGTGGCTGTCCGGGCGGGCGCGACGATCTTCTCAGAGCAGTGCGCTCCAAGCGCGTGTTAATAAAGGTCGACGCCGTCGGCGTGGGGTGCACGACTCCGCGGCTGCATCGAGAGTGCGAAACGATCCCGTGGGAGTCGGAAACTCTGTAGCGGACGAGTGCACTCTTGCGACGACCTCGGGCTTCCCTAGCTCGGAGGGTGGAAATCGAGACCAGATGCGCGTCCACAGAAGGCAACCACCGGGGTTCCGTCGTGATCTCGGCGAGGGTCGTCGTCACCCCTTCGGACGACGCTTGAATCCCGCGGGATTCGTAGTCCGCGTCCGCGGCTGTCGCCCGCCAGCCGCATGGGGCTACCTTGAGGTGAGTTGCGCCAGCGGGATGGGACCACCTGAGCGCCAGTGATGGGACCACTGCAGCGCCAGTGATGGGACCGCCTCCCGGGGTCCACCAACGTCGGCACCGCTTCAGGTGCAGTCGTCGCGTTCCTGTCAGCGGATCGGGAAGGCGCGGCGATGGCGTTCCGGGAGGTGCGTGTGTTCGAGGTGCGTGAGGTGCTTCGTCTCTGGTTGGCCGGCGAGGGGTTCCGAGCGATCGAGCGGCTGGCGGGTGTGGACCGCAAGACGGTCCACCGCTACGTGGACGCGGCGACGTCGCTCGGGCTGGTCCGTGATAGCGACGACGAGCAGTTGAGCGATGCATTCGTCGGGATGGTGGTCGAGGCGGTGCGGCCGCATCGCACGAACGGTCACGGCGATGCGTGGCGTGCGTTGCAGCACAACCACGATCAGATCGCAACGTGGGTTGGGTCGGATCTCACTGGGGTGAAGATCCACGAGCTGCTCGGCCGGCGCGGCGTGATCGTGCCGTGCCGGACGGTGCAGCGTTACGTGCTCGAGGCGTGTGGCCGGACGCGCGGTCGTGGCCCGACGGTGCGCGTCGCGGACGGCGAGCCGGGCGACGAGTGCCAGCTCGACTTCGGCCGCATGGGCCTGTTGTTCGATCCCGAGTCGGGCCGCAACCGTGTCGTGCACGCGTTGATCTTCACCGCGTGTTTTCGCGGCACTGCTTCGTGTGGTTGACGTTCCGCCAGACGACCGAAGCGGTGATCGACGGGTGCGAAGCAGCGTGGCGGTTCTTCGGCGGCGTGTTCCGCACGGTTATCCCTGACAACATGAGCGCGATCGTCGACAGTGCGGACGCGCTGGCACCACGGTTGAATCAGGCGTTCGTCGAGTATGCGCAAGCCCGCGGGTTCATGGTCGACCCGGCACGGGTGCGCAGCCCGCAAGACAAGCCACGTGTGGAGCGAACGGTGCCGTTCGTGCGCCGGTCGTTCTTCGCCGGCGAGACGTTCATCGACCTCGATGATGCGCAACGACGCGCCGAGGTGTGGTGCGCGACCACCGCCGGGCTGCGGGTGCACGGCACCACACAGTGCCGCCCGATCGACGTGTTCAACGCTGACGAGTTCCCACGGTTGTTGCCCGCACCGACCGAGGCCTACGACGTGCCGATCTATGCGACGGCGAAGGTGCATCGCGATCATCACATCGAGGTCGCCAAGGCGCTGTATTCGGTGCCGGGCAACCTGATCGGCACCCGCGTCGAGGTCCGCGCGGACCGGTCACTCGTGCGGGTCTTCGCTCGTGGGCAACTCGTGAAGGTCCATCCCCGCCAGCAGCCCGGGCACCGGTCGACCGATCCCGACGACCTGCCCGCGCACAAGAGCGTCTACGCGATGCGAGACCTGGACCGGCTGCAACGGATGGCCGCCGGTCACGGCGTCGCGATCGGCGTGTACGCGACCGCGTTGTTGGACATCCCGTTGCCGTGGACGAAGATGCGGCAGGTCTACGCGCTGTTAGGACTCGTCAAGAAGTGGGGTGCCGAACGTGTCGACGCCGCGTGCGTGAGCGCGCTCGATCACGAGGTCGTCAACGTCGCGTTGATCGGCAGGATGCTCGAGCGCGGCACCGAACACGCGATAACTATCCAGCCGCCGCCACCGCCGGGCACCGTCATCACCGGGCGGTTCGCCCGCGACAACGAACACTTCGCCGTCAGACGCGAACGCGGTCATGAAGCCGAGGTTGCGTTCGCAGCTGGATCGGAAGGCGAGCGATGAACGCGCCGATCGTTACGCCGGAGCTCAAGGCGTTGTTGCGGCGCGTGAAGCTCGGCCGTTGTCTCGACACGCTTCCCGAACGGCTCGCGCTCGCGCACACCGGTGGTCTCGGCCACGCCGAGTTCCTCGAGCTCGTCCTCGCCGACGAAGTCACGCGTCGGGAGACGACGTCGGCCGATCGTCGTGCCCGCGCCGCTGGCCTCGACGCGACGATGACCTTGGACCGGTGGGACGACACCGCCAAGGTCAGCTACGACCGCCACGTCTGGAACGAACTGTGCTCGTTGCGTTTCGTCGACGCCGGCCACAACACCGTGATCATGGGACCGGTCGGTGTCGGCAAGACGTTCCTCGCAACCGCGCTCGGCCACGCCGCCATCCGCCGACGGCACAGCGTGCACTTCGAACGTTGCGACCGGCTCCTCAAACGGCTCCGCGCCAGTCGGCTCGACAACAGCCACGACACCGAGATGCGCAAGCTCCTGCGCGTCGACCTGCTCATCGTGGATGACTTCGCGTTGCAACCACTCGACGCGCTCGACACCGCGGATGTCTACGAGCTCATCGTCGAACGGCACCGTGCCGCAGCCACCGTCGTGACATCGAACCGTGAGCCGATCGAGTGGCTGGGGCTCATGGCCGACGCGCTCCTCGCCCAGTCCGCGATCGACCGGCTGCAGTCCGCCGCGCACGAACTCGTCCTCGACGGCGAGTCCTACCGGCAACGGCAGAAGCCCACCGTCACCACGCCGAACGACACCCCGCTTGACCGCGTCCCGACCACACCGCGATCATCACGCCGCCGACATTGACAACCCCCGCGAGCCGGTCCCATCACACTGGCGCACCAGTGGTCCCATCGAGCTGGCGCACGACAAAGTCGATGAGTCTCCGCCGTGCGCAAGCCGGCCAACGTTCGCTATCTCAACGCGAGCACCGTCCGGAGCGTCGGCCGGGACGTAAGGTCAACAACGCCCCGCCGACTTGAACTCCCACGGCCTGCTGTTCGGCCGTGCACCAGGCGGGGAGGAGCGGGACTTCGCGAGTTCGGCGATTTTGCCGGTTCGAGTCGTGGCGCGTCTCCCGGCGAGCAAGACCTTGAACTCGACGGCCGAAGCAACGCGAAGGGTTTCGAAAGCCGTCACACGAGGGCACCTGAGGGCTCGAACCCGACCGCTAGGTCACGCCATGCGCGGCATCAGATCGGCCACATGCCGGCGTTCAGACTGAATGAAACGCTGACCACGTCGAACGCGGGTTTCAGGACGCTTCCAGGCCGTCCGAGAATCCCAAGCACTTCTTCCACGGCGTCGCGGGTGCGGTCATCCGAATCCGGCCACAGGTGACCATAGGCGTTAAGCGTCTTGACCGCGGACGCATGGCTGAGTCTCGCTTGCACCGTCTTTACCGACTCGCACCGCTACCGCGCCGCGCAGAGACGCGATCGTCCGGGAATGACCGGGATGCCTTTCCCGGTCGAAGCCATTTTCGGCCCCCGGCGAATGGTGGTGGCGAGTCGGCCGGTACGCCGGATTCTGTGCCGGGCCTTGCGGCCCGGTGGCGGCCATCCTTCTCGGCCGGCGGTTGCCCGACGGCTCTTGCGGCCTACCCGGGAGTGATCGGGCGGGACCACCCTCTCCCTGTTCGGCCTTGCTCCGGGTGGGGTTTACAGAGCCATCCGAGTCACCCCGGATGCTGGTGCGCTCTTACCGCACCGTTTCACCCTTGCCTGTGCGGCGGGCACGTGTCCTCGAGGGTCGACGTGCCACCGCCATCGGCGGTCTGCTCTCTGTTGCACTTTCCCGCGGGTCACCCCGGCTGGGCGTTACCCAGCACCCTGCCCTGTGGAGTCCGGACGTTCCTCGGACGGGTCACCACTGCGAGAGCGGTCCCGTACGCGGCCGCCTGGCCGACTCGCCACCGCTGCCGATTCAATCACACGCGGGCACCGACTCGTCGAGGAGCTCGCTGTACGGCGCGCGCAATCCGTCGCGCACGAGCAAAGGCAGCGCCCGACGACCCCGACATATCAGCACTGCCGCGAGGCCGAGGTAGATGCATCCGACGCTGATACGCGCGCTGGTGTGAATCGATTCGAACAACGGAAGCTTGGTCACGAGCTGCACGAGGAACAGACCGAGCATGGCGCTCGCTTCGGCCACGCTGATCCGCCGGTTGGCGAGCACGGCAACCGCGAACACCGACTGTGCGGCGGTCACGAACAGCTCCTCACGCTGCACCGCGTCGATCGGAAGCCCGTGCAACGACGACGACGAGACTGCAAACACGATCGGCAACGTGCCCACGAGCAACGTCCACTGGTTCACCTTCGAAGACACGAGCGCACCCAAGCCGGCGTTGGTATCGAGCCGCCACGCGAACATCCCGGCGACCAACAGCTCGGGCGCTTCCGACGCGAGCGGCGCGACCAGCGAGATCAAGACGAAGTCGTCGATGTTGAACTGTTCGCCGGTGTGCACGAGCGATTCCGCGAAGGGCTCCGCGCAGATGAGGATCGCGGTGACCGCGCCGAGAAACAACAGGACGACGACGATGCGGCGATTTCGCGTTGCAAGCGAACCGATTGCGCGGCGGGGCCGACGAGATGCGGCGTCTCCGCGGGCGCGCGCGCGACACGCGAGATGTACCACGCGAAGATCGCGACGAGCAGAAGAGTGTCGATCAGCGTCAGCGTGCGGTGCAGTGGCAGCGTGAGCCCGTAGACGCTCGCGAGCACCAAGAACGCGATCGCCACCGCGTGCGAACGGGAGAGCTCGACCTCACGAGGATCTTCGTGAACCGCGACGTCCTCGGCATCGGCGCCGTCGACACTCGCCCGCGCGTTGCGTCGCACGCGCATCCGCCACGCCGCGATCAGCACGACCAACGACCAGCCGACGCCGATCAACAGCTGGTTGCCCCCGGTCATGTTCGCGAGCGCGTCGGGCGCGTACTCGGCCGGGTTCTTGCCGGCCTTCCAGGTGAACACGAAGTCGACGGCGTACTCGGGCAGCACTGCGACCAGCGCGAGCAACGCCAGCGCGAGACCCGCGGAGATGTCGAGCTGCACGACCTCGGCGGCCCACGTCAACATGAACGCGGCACCGACGACACCGAGGCCGAAGAGCATCGCCTGCACAACGGGCGTCGGGGCGAGCGGACCGAACCGAAGGACGCAGGCCGGAACCGTCGCCATGGCGGCGACCGCGATCGCGAGTTCGGCGCGAGGCCGCGACGGGGCGACGGCGGGCGCGGTCATCCGGGGATCGTACGGGCGGCCGGCGGCCGGCGGCCTGCCGGGTGCGGGCCGAGGATTTGCCGGCTGTCGAACAACCCATCCGGACCACTCAACTCGGCCGGGCGCCCGGCCGATTGTGGGGAGGTCGCGGGCGGTGTGAGCGGCCGTGTCGGAAGGTGTGGGAATGGGAGCTCTGCAATGGCGGGAGAGGGGACGCTGCAAGGGCGTCGAGCCCGCGGTCTTCTATCCCGAAGACGACGAAGATCCCGCCGTGGAGGCCAAGGGGATCTGTGACACGTGCGTCGTGCGCGAATCCTGCCTCGAGCATGCGATCGCCGTGCGCGAGAAGATCGGCGTCTGGGGCGGCTACACGGCGCGTGAGCGCCGCCGCCTCGTTCGCCAGCGGCGCCGCGCGTCGTAGGCGTCGCCACGGCGGGCGATCTCAGCGCACGACGAGGTACACCTGGTCGCTCTCGACCCGATCGGCGATCTTCAGCCGGTAGCGGCCGGTCGAGAGCGGTCTGCCCGTCGCGGTGAAGTTCGTGCGGGCGTAGACAGTGCCGACGAGCCGGGTCGTCGACTTCGGGCCGACCGTGACCGCAGGTGTCGAGCCGGAGCAATCGACCGCACCCGCGGCGGATTCCACGCGCCAGCACGGCCCGTAGATCGGCATGCGGACAGCGAAGTCGAGCGGGTTCGTATACGTCACGCGGACGTTGACGGCACCACCGGGGGGTGCGTCGACCTCGTCGGAAGCGACGCGAAGCTTGTAGTACGAGCCCGGGTCCCCGGGCGGCCACACGGTCACCGCCAGTGAGTTTGCGGGAGGGCTCTCGCACGGCTGCCCGCATTGCGAGAGGAATGCCGCCCGGAACCACGTGAATCCTGGTTTCGCGGGGAACACACTGCCGTTGGCGTCGACGGCTCCGGCGATGACCGGCTCGCTGATCTCGCGTGTCTCTCCGGGCGCGAGTCGCTCCACGGTACCGGCACCAGACGTACACGCGGGGTAGCCGGCGACCGGCTGCGGCCAGATCGTCGTGTACGGCGACCAGAGCGTCGGGGGCGCGCCCGCCCCCAGGAGCGACGCCGGGCACGCGCGTGCGGTCCATTCGACGCCCCAGCTGCCGGCATTGGAGACGATGTACGAGACGAAGTCCCCGGCACCGGCGTCGATGTTGAGGCCGTTGCCGGCGTACGTGACCGAGAGCATCGAGTAATCGTGTGGATCGTGCGGCGGCGCCGTGACCGGCGGCGTGAGGCTCGTTGGAGTGGTAGGCCCGGAGCGGCGCACGGTCGTGGTCGTCGTCGTGGGGCGTCGCCGTGTCGCGCCGGCCGCCGGCTCCCGCACGGTCGTCGACGTCGGCGGGGCGGTGACGGTGACCTTCTTCGCCGTCGGACCTTGCAACGCCGCCGCCGCGGAGATGCCCGCGACGACGGCGAGCACCGCGACGCCCGCGAACGCTGCGCGCCGACGCGCGCGTAGCTGTCGACCGCGCCTGACCACGTCGTCGAGGGGCACGGATGCAGGTGCCGACGTGTCATCAAGGTGCTCGAACATCAGTCGTCCTCCCGACTGAGCGCGCGGCGCAACGATGCCAACCCGCGCGAACCATGGGTCTTCACGGAACCGACCGAACAGCCGAGCGCCGATGCCACCGCGCGCTCGGGCAGGTCGGCGACGTAGCGCAGGAGCACGACCTCTCGTTGACGGCGCGGGAGCTTGACGAGCGCGCGGTGCAGATCGATCCGGTCGTCGTCGGAGCGTCGGTCGGCAGTCGCTCCACGATCTTCTTGCAACTCGTTGAAGCGGTGCGCCGTGCGCCGTCTCCTCCAGCAGTCGACCGCAAGGTTCGCCGCGACCCGCGCGACCCATGCGACGGGCTCGTCGTAGCGAGCGACCCGGCTCCACCGCGCGAACACGCGGGCACACGCCTCTTGGGCGACGTCGGCAGCCTCCTCTTTGCTCCCGAGCAAGCGGAACGCGACGCGGTATGCGGCCCGATACAGCTCCGGATACGAGTCAGGGAAGGGCCGCTCCGGTCGGCGCGCGCCGGCTGCGAGGGGTACCCGGATCGTGCCGTCGACCGGTTCGGCGATCACGCGCTTCTCACGGCCCGGACCTACCAAAGGTTGACCGCCGACTCCCATTTCGTCCTCGCGCGCTCGGGTTTGTGGTCCTCAGTAGGCTCTCCGGCCGATGTCCTTTGCCCTCTCAGGCGAATACGCGGAGCTTCAGGCCACCGTTCGCAAGCTCGCTCAGGAGAGAGTCGCGCCGCGCGCGCGCGAGATTGACACGTCCGCCGAGTACCCGCAGGACATCTTCGAGGTGTTCCGGGACGCGGGGCTGCTCGGCCTCGTCGTGCCCGAGGAGTACGGCGGTGGCGGTGCCGGCATCCTCGGCCTCACGCTGGCGATGGAAGAGGTCGCCAAGTACTCGAACACCGCGGCGTTGATGCTGCTGCTCACCCGGTTGCCGACCGGTCCGGTACTGATCGCGGGGAGCGAGGAGCAAAAGCAGCGATACGTCCGCGCGGTTGCCACTGGCGAGCAGCGCGCGGGCTTCGGCTTGTCGGAGCCGCAAGCCGGCAGCGACGTCGTCGGCATGCGTACGAAGGCCGTGCCCGACGGCGACGACTGGGTGCTCACGGGGACGAAGTGCTGGATGTCGGGTGTCGTGCAAGCCGACTGGTATTGCGTGTTCGCGAAGACCGGTCCTGGCGAGTCGCGCAAGCACGACGACATCTCGTGCTTCGTGATCGAGCGCTCCTGGCCGGGCGTCTCCCTCGGACGCACCGACGACAAGATGGGTGTGCGCGGTGTCGACACCGGCGAGCTCGTGCTCGACGAGGTGCATGTCCCGGCTGCGAACGTCATCGGCGAAGTCGGCGGGTTCCGGCTCGCGATGCTCGGGCTGAACTCCATGCGGCCGATCGTCGCTGCGCGCGGCATCGGGCTCGCCGAGGGCGCGCTGATGTACGCCGTCGACTACGTGAAGCAGCGCGCCGCGTTCGGTCGCACGATCGCCGACATGCAAGGCATCCAGTGGAAGATCGCGGAGCTTGCCACCGAGATCGAAGCTGCCCGGCTCTTGACCTATCGCGCCGCGACGATGGCCGACGAAGGCAAGTACACGAAGGAGTACGTGCCGTTCCTGTCGATGGCGAAGTACTACGCGAGTGAAGTTGCCGTGAGGGTCTCGGGAGAAGCGTTGCAGATGCTGGGCGCGGCCGGCTACATGAAAGACCACATGACCGAGCTGTTCTACCGTGATGCCGCGCCAGCTGACGATCGTAGAGGGTACGTCGCAGGTGCAGCTCGGCCTGATCGCACGCGGTGTGCTCGACCACGACTTGTGGTGGGACTAGCGAAGTGACGAACGCAAACCCGGTACTCACTCCGATCCTTGCGCGTCTCACGCGCCGCGAGAAGCTGTCCGACGACGAAGTCACCGCCGCGCTCGGCGAGATCCTCGAAGGACGCGTGGTCGACGTCCAAGCAGCAGGATTCATCGTCGCGTTGCGCACCAAGGGTGAGACGGCCGAGGAGCTCGCCGCCCTCGTGCGCACGATGCATCAGTACTCGACACGCGTCGCGGTCACGGTCGACGCGATCGACACGTGCGGAACCGGAGGAGACCGCTCGGGCAGCGTCAACGTCTCGACGATGGCGGCGCTGATTGCCGCGGGCACGGGCGCGCACGTCGTCAAGCACGGCAATCGCGCGGCGTCGTCGAAGTGCGGGTCGGCCGACGTGCTGGAGGCGCTCGGTGTCGCCATCGAGCTCGGGCCGGCGGGCGTGGCGCGCTGTGTCGACGAAGCCGGAGTCGGGTTCTGCCTCGCGCCGCGCTATCACCCGGCAATGCGGTTCCTCGGGCCGGCACGCGGCGCGCTCGGCGTCGCGACGACGTTCAACTTCCTCGGGCCGCTACTGAACCCGGCGCGCGTGCGCCGTCAGGTCGTCGGCGTGAGCGACGCGGCGATGGCGCCGCGCATGCTGGCCACACTGCACGCGCTCGGCACCGAACGGGCGATGGTGTTCCACGGCGACGACGGGCTCGACGAGTTGACGACGACCGGCACGAGCACCGTGCACGAGCTCGTCGACGGCGTCGTGCGCACGACGGTGATCGATCCACTCGAGCTCGGCATCGCCGCGCGAGGCTCGAAGAGCTCACCGGCGGCGAGATCTCGATCAACGCCGACGCGATCCGCGCGGTGCTGGCCGGCGACAAGGGCGCGCATCGCGACGTCGCACTGCTGAACGCGGCGGCCGCGCTCGTGGTCGCCGGCGTTGCGCCCGATCTGCCCGCCGGAATGGAGGCCGCGGCCGCTTCGGTCGACGGCGGGCATGCGGCGCGTGCGCTCGAGAACATGGTGCGGGTGAGCACCGAAGCCAAGGCCGCCGAGGAATAGTCGTGGCACCGGTTCTGCAGTGCCCCGAATGTGGGACGAAGCACCCGCTGCCGAGCGTGCCCGACGCCGGGACGTTCCCGTGCCGTGGGTGTGGCCGCACGCTGAAGGTGCCCGAGCTCGTGCCGCGCACCGCACGCTCGGGCGCGCCTCCGGCTCCTCCGCCGCCTCCGGTGAGCGAGTCGCCGGCCGCTGCGCCCGACCCCGCGCCCCCCGATCCACACGCGGCCGCAACGGGTGCGCTGCCGCCGGTACCGCCCGCGCCCGCGTCCGCGTCGGCCGCGCCGCCGCTCGCCGCAATGCCGGCGCCGCCGCGCCCGCTCGCGCGGAACGCACGCTCGCGCCGGTACCCATCTGGGCGCGGTTCTTGTTGTGGCTCGTCGCGGTGCCGCTCGCGTTCTTCGTCGTGTTCGCAGTCGCGCGCGGTATCGGGCTGTTCACGAGTGATCAGCAATCCGACGTGTTCCTCGCCAAGAGTGTGAGCCGCTTCTGGCCGGTCATCCGGTTGTTGCCGTTCGTTGCATTGCTGTGCGCCGGCCTCGTGCAGAGCGGCGTCTACGCACTCGCCCGATGGCGGGGCCAGCGCGACGCCGCGCGCGGCCTCTCGCTGAACGCCGGCTGCAACTCGCGGGCGACCTCGCATAGTCGCGCGCCTGCCTCTGACGACGACTCGCACACCTGATGCTCGATCGACGCGAGCTCGGTGACCAGCTGCGAAACCGTGCGGCGTCCGTCCGACACGAAGAACGAGCGCACCTTCGTGCGCAAGTTCGCGGCGGCGCCGACGAAGAGCGCGGCGCCGGCGCGATCTCTGAAGACGTACACGCCCGGAGATCGTGGGAGGCGCGCGGTGAGACGGAGCTTTGCCGACGACGGATGCGTGCGCATGTAGGGAAGGGCGAGGAGATCGTCGAGACCGAAGACACCGAAGGTGCCGGCGTGTTCGAGCATGGCGTGCAGGATGTGGGCGGTTGCCGCCGCGTCCGCGTACGCGCGGTGCACGGGCTCGATCGACGCGCGGTAGTGACGGGCAAGGGTTTGAAGTCGCAGATCGTCGACGTCGTCACGCACAAGCCGGCGCGCGAGCCCGATCGTGTCCACGCGCGGATTCGCGAGTGGTGCGTATTCGTGGCTGACGAGCGCCGAGTCGAGGAACGAGACGTCGAAGCGTACGTTGTGCCCGACCACGACGGTCCCGAGCACGAACTCCATCAGCGCGGGCAGCAACGCGTCGATCCTTGGCGCCGGAGACACCATCGCTTCGGTGATGCCGGTCAGCGTCGTGATCAGCGGCGGGATCGGCACACCGGGATTCACGAGCGTGTCGATGCGACCGAGCACTTCACCGCCCCGCAGCTTCAGCGCACCGAGCTCGGTGATCGCGTCGTGCGCGGGCGAGCAGCCGGTGGTCTCGAGGTCGACGACAACGAACGTGACGTCGAAGAGCGGGGTCGCGAGATCCACGCTCGCGCACGCTAGCCGAACAGGCGTTCGATACGAATGCATGTTCGCCGCCGGTACGATGCGCACCGGCATGGCGACTCGGTACCGGTGCGGGGCGTGCGGGAACATGACGCGGTTCGACGTGGTCGCCACGCGGCGCACACGTGCGTTCCACCACTACTCGCTGGGCGGCGACCTCGACGTCGAAGAAGAAGAACTGCTCGAGGAGCGCGTCGAACAGGTGACGTGCCGATGGTGCGGAGCGTCAGGCGCCGAGCAGCTGCACGATCAACCGTCGTGAGCGCGGACGGTCGTCGAAGTCGATGCACACGATCTTCTGCCACGTCCCCACGCAGAGCTGGCCGTTCACGAACGGCACGGTGACCGACGGCCCGATCATCGCGGCACGCACATGACTGTGACCGTTGGTATCGGCGTTCCGCTCGTTGTGCTCCCAGCGCGCGTCTTGCGGCGCGACATCGTCGAGCACGTGGTTGAGGTCGGCGTTGCAGCCCGGCTCGCACTCGATCATCGTGACGCCGCAGGTCGAGTGGGCGACGAACACCGTGCAGATGCCGTCTTGCAAGCCGTTGTTGTCGATCGTCTTCTGTGCGTGCATCGTCACGTCGATGACCTCGCCGTCACCTACGGTGGCGAGCGTGATGTCCTCGTGGCGTGCATGCACGTGTCCCCCTGACGATCGTCGGCGCGGCGGCAGTCTACGAGTGGCGCCACCGCGAGGCTCATCCGGCTTCCGCCGTTGCTGTCTCACCCGACTGGCATGCTGCGGCCATGGGGGATCGGATCATTGATTGTCGAGATTGTGTGATGAAGGACACGCACGTGTGCGACGACTGCGTGGTCACGTTCATCGTCGAACGTGAGTCCGGCGATGCGGGTGAGACGACAGCGCCGCGACCGCTGGAGATCGGAGCGCGGAGTCGACCGATGCGGATCGTGATCGACGCCGACGAAGAACGCGCGCTGCGCACGCTCGGCGATGGCGGGCTTGCGCCGCGGCTGCGCTACCGCCCGAAGGTCGGGTGAGCGTCGAGTACGTCTACGACTTCGCGAACTTGGCGAGATCGGCCGCGCCGGTAGCGGACGCCCTGATGCCACGCGCCTTGATGCTCACGTCCCAGCCCGCAGCCTGCGCGCGCAGCGCACCGACGGTGCAGCTCTCGCGCCCGCCGAGCTCGGCGAACGGGTCGTAGAGATACAGGCGCATCGCGTTCGCGTGCGAGATCTTGTCGGTCTCGGCGTCGTCGACGTTCGCGGCCTGCATCTGCTTGTAGAACGCCTCGGGCGACTGCGGCCACGACGAGTCCGAGTGCGGATAGTCGCATTCCCAGCAGATCATGTCGACGTTCATCTTGTGGCGCATCTCGATGCCGACCGGGTCGTCGATCCAGCAGCAGATCATCTGCTCGTCCATCACCTGGCTCGGGCTGCGGCTGCCCATGTCCTGGCCGGTCCAGAAGCGGTGACGATCGTAGGTGTAATCGATGCGCTCACGGAAGTACGGGATCCATCCGATGCCGCCCTCGCTCAGCGCGTACTTGAGCCTCGGGAACTTCTTCGCGGTGTTCGACCACACGAAATCGGCCGCGGCTTGCACGATGTTGATCGGTGACAACGTGATCAGCACATCCATGGGCGCGTCGTCAGACGTGATCACCATCTTGGACGACGACCCGATGTGCACGTTGACGACCGTGCCGAGCTCTTCGCAGACCGCGAAGAACGGGTCCCAGTGACCGGAGTGGATGCTCGGGAAGCCGAGGTGTACCGGGTTCTCGGAGAAGGTCACGGCGTGGCAGCCCTTGCCGGCGACGCGCCGCACTTCGGCCGCCATCTTGTCGACGTCCCACATCATCGGCAGGCACAGAGGGATGAACCGGCCGGGATACGCGCCGCACCACCCTTCGATGTGCCAGTCGTTGTACGCCTGCACGAGCGCGACCGCGAGCGCTTCGTCCTTTTGCGCGGCGCGGGCAAAGAGCTGGCCGCAGAACTGCGGGAAGCTCGGGAAGCACATCGACCCGAGGACGCCGTTTGCGTTCATGTCCTTCACGCGGTCGTGGATGTCGTAGCAACCGGTCCGCATGTCGTCGAACGACTGCGGATCCATCGCGTACTCCTCGGGCGGGCGGCCCGCGACCGCGTTCAGCCCGATGTTCGGCAGCTCGGCGCCCATGAACTGCCACACATCGATGGGATGACTCGCACCTTCCTTGCGCACGAGGCGCGGCGCGACGTCCACGTACTTCTGGGGCAAGCGACCCTCGAAGAGGTCGGGCGGTTCGACGGCGTGGTCGTCGACGCTGACGAGAACGAGGTCTTCGAGGCGCATGGTGGATCCCCTCGGAAGGTGACAGCCGTGTCAGTCTACGACCACGCGAGGGGCGTGAGTGAGGGTCGGAAAACGACCCCCTATTGACGCCCCTCGGGTCATGCGTCGAGGGCGAGGTTGCGGAGTGCTTCGATCGAGCACCACTCCGCGGCTGCGGCGTGTGTGGCCGCGAGCAACACCGGCGGGGCGACACCTTGGTCGAACGCCTCTTGCCAGCGCGACGCGCACAGGCACCAGCGGTCGCCGGGTCTCAGGCCCGCGAAGCCGTGCTCGGGACGCGGCGTCGACAAGTCGTTGCCCGCGCCGATCGAGAACGCGAGGAATTGCTCGGTCATCTCCGCGCACACGACGTGCACTCCGGCGTCGTCGGCGCCCGTGTCGCAACAGCCGTCGCGATAGAAGCCCGTCAGCGGATCGAAGCCGCACGGTTGCAACTCGCCGCCGAGAACGTTCAGTCCCATGTGACGTGCAGCGCGGTCGGGGCGCGGAACACCGCGCCGGAGATCGGCGTCGGTTCGACGTCCGGGTCGAAACGCAGGCCCGGCAGCCGGTCGAGCAGCCGCGAGATCGCGACGCGAGTCTCCATGCGCGCGAGATGCAAACCGAGGCACATGTGGGGCCCCCAGGCGAACGCGAGGTGCTGGCGCGGCGTACGGCGGATGTCGAAGTCTTCGGGATTCTCCCAGTACTTCTCGTCGTGGTTCGCCGAGCCGATGCTGACCGCGATCGTCGAGCCCGCCGGGATCGCGACCCCGTCGACCTCGGTGTCACGTGCGGCCGTGCGCATGATGCCGAGCAGTGGCGGTTCCCAGCGCAGACCCTCTTCGATTGCCTGCGTGAGCAGGCCGCGGCCGCTGCGCAGCGCGTCGAGCTGGTCGGGATGCGAGAGCAAGCCCCACAGAAGATTCGACGACGACCGGTACGTCGTCTCCGCGCCGGCGGGAAGCAGCAACCGCAAGAACGAGCAGATCTCCTCGTCGGTGAGGCGCGTGCCCTCGAGCTCGGCCTGGGCGAGCACCGAGATGACGTCGTCGGACGGATGCTCGCGGCGCTCGGCGATGATCGCGCAGAAGTACTCGTACAGGGCATGCGACGCGCGCGCGGCCCGCTCGAACTCGAAACCGGCGCTGATCACCTCGACGGCCCAGCGATGGAACTTCGGCAGGTCTTCTCGTGCCAGCCCGAGCAGGCGCGCGATGACGATCACGGGGAACGGGAACGTCAGCTCGCGCACGAGGTCGGCGCGCTTGTCGGACCGATCGATGAAGCCGTCAATCTGCTCGTTCACCACGTCGCGCACGAGCTCGCGTTCCCACAGGTCCATCGCCCTGCGGCTGAACGCCTGCTGCACGAGCCCGCGGTAGAGATGATGCTCGGGCTCGTCCATCTCCAGGATCGAGTGGCCGAGCACTCTGCCCATCACGTCGGCATACGCCTTCGACGAGAACGTGTCGCCGTCCTTCAAGACGTGCTGCACCGCGTCGAAGGTGTACGCGGTGAACACGCCGACCGAGTCGTCGAGCTCCATGAAGTCGACGTCGCCGTCGTCGACCCATGCCGTCTCGCCGATCTCCTCCCGCTTGATCGCATACTGCGCGCGATACAACGCGAAGAACGGATACGGGTTGTCGATGACGCCGATTCCTGAGCTGCGGTTGAACTCCTCGAACGGGTCGTAGTCGTCGTCGTGCCGGTCGGCGGCGGTCATGCGCCGCACGCTAGTCCTGAGTATCGTCCGCGCTCATGGGTGCCATTCCTGCTGCCGACCAGATCAATCTCGGCCTGCTCGTCCTGCGCGTTCTCGTCGGCGCGACGATGATCGCCCACGGCTACAACCACATCTTCCGGGGCGGCAAGATCGCGGGAACCGGGCGATGGTTCGCGAGTCTCGGCATGAAACCGGGCTGGTTGCATGCGTGGCTCGCGAGCATCACCGAGCTGGCGGCGGGCGCCGGATTGGTCGCCGGCTTGCTGACACCGCTGGCGGCCGGCGCGCTGATCGGCACGATGGTCGTCGCGTGGATAACGAACCATCTCCGTGCGGGATTCTTCGTGTTCCGCCGGCCGACCGAGGGCTGGGAATACCTCATGAACCTCGTCGCGGCGCTGATCGCGATCGCGTGCCTCGGTCCCGGCGAATGGTCGCTCGACAACGCGATCGACTTCCAGCCCGGCAGCTGGTGGGGCCTGACGATCGCCCTCGCGATCGGCCTCGGCGGCGCCGCGACGTTGCTCGCGGTGTTCTGGCGCCCCGAGCCTCAGCCTGCCGCGGCGAGCTGATCGCGTAGCTCGTCGACGAGCAACGGCAACGCGTTCTTCCATTCGCCGACGATGCCGACGTCGGCGGCCTCGAAGATCAACGCGTTCGGATCAGGGTTGATCGCAAGCACCGTGCCCGCGGCGCGCACACCGATGACGTGATTGAACTTGCCGCTCGCGCCGATGCTGACGAACAGACGCGGTGCGATCGCCCGGCCGGTGAGGCCGATCTGGCGCGCGCGGGGAAGCCAGCCCTTGTCGGTGACCTTGCGAGTTGCGCCGAGCTCGGCACCGAGGATCGCGCGGAGCGGTTCGAGGTCGTCGTACTCGTCGGGCGAGATGCCCGTCCCCACGCCTATGACCGTGTGTGCCTCGGCGAGGATGTCGAGATCGTCGTCCCTGGTACGCGCGAGCACGCGCACGCGACCTCGCGTGGCCATCGGCCTCGTCTCGTAGGTGAACGAGTCGGGCGCGCTGGCGGGGCGGTCGCGTCGGCAGCACACCGGCGCGCACGGTTGCGATCTGGCGATTCCAGCGATAGCCGATCGCCGCGACGAGCTGACCGCCGAACGCCGGCTTCCACGCGGTGAGCCGGCGCTCGTCCTCGAGATCGAGCGCGACGGCGTCGCCCGTGAGACCCGCACCGATGCGCGCGGCCACGCGTGACGCGACTTCGCGTCCCCACGCCGTGCTCCCCGCGAGGATCACGAGCGGTGCCTCGGTCGCGATGACGTCGCCGAGCGCGTCGGCGACGTCTTCTTCGACGTTGTCGCCGTCGAGATACACGATCTCGTCGGCACCCCACGAGACGAGCTCGGGCGGGTCGGGCGGCTCGAGCGTGACCGCGAGCACATTGCCGGTAAGACGCGCGGCTTCGCCGAGCAGCTCACGTGTCATGTGCGCGCGTGCGGGCTCGCACAGCACCATCGTGCACGGCGCGTGCGTGCGCGACCTCGCGACCGGTTCGACCGAGGTGTCGGGGGCTGCGGCGAGCGCGCCCCGTTCGACGAGTGTGTCGACAGCATTGCGCACCTGCTCGGCGAGCGACGCGTCGGCCCAGCGGACACGGGCGCGTGTTGCAGCCATCACTTTCACGGGGCCGACGGTTGTCGGCGACGCGTCCGCGCCCCACGGCCCCGCGCCGAGGTCGACTGCGGCGACGTGGCGGATCGCGTCGGCGCCGACCCGTGCGCGTTCTTCGGGGTCGACCTTCGTGGGTTCGCACAGCCGCTCGGCGCACGACAGGATCGCGGGGAGATCGACTTCGGCCTGCAGCCAGCCGTCGTCGTGCTCGCACCGCGCGTGCACCCTCGTGCCGTCGATGTGCAGAGAGCGCACGCCGGTGAGAAACGGCAGGTCGAGCAGCTCGGCGATCTCCGGGCCGACCTGGCCGGTGTCGGCGTCGACGGAGTTGCGGCCGGTGAGCACGAGGTCGAACGGCCCGTCGCGCCCGAGCGTTGCGGCAAGTGCCTTCGCGGTCGCGAAAGTATCGGAACCCGCGAACGCGGGATCGGTGATCAATACCCCGTCGATGTCGACGTCGCGCGCCAGTCCCCATGCGATCGCTTCGCGCAACGTGTCCTCCGCGGTCGGCGGACCGAGCGTGAACACGGTGACGCGTGACTGCGCGCGCTCGGCTGCGAGCTCGACGGCCTTGCTCACCGCGCGCCGGCAATACGGGTTCAGCTCGAGCTCGATGCCGTCGCGTCGCAGGCGGCCATCGTCGCCGAGCTCCATGTCTTCGAACTTCGGCACCTGCTTCACCAGGACCGCGATCCGCATATTGTGAGGCTATGACACGTGATGGTGTTGCTCGCGAAGCGGTGATCGTCGACTGCGCTCGCAGCGCGTTCGGCAAGCGCAAGGGTGCGTTGGCGGAGTGGCATCCCACTGATCTGCTCGGCCTCGTGTTGCGCGCGCTGATCGAGCGCAACGACATCGACCCCGCATTGATCGACGACGTCGTCGGAGGATGCGTCACGCAGTCCGGCGAGCAGGGCTGCAACGTCACGCGCAACGCGTTGGTTGCGGGCGGATTGCCGGGGCAAGTGCCGGCCACGTCGGTCGACCGCCAATGCGGCTCGTCGCAACAGGCTGTGCACTTCGTCGCGCAGGGCGTCCTCGCGGGCGCGTACGACGTGGCGATCGCGTGCGGTGTCGAGTCGATGACGCGCGCGCCGATGTCGTCCAACGCGCGTGGCGGAGTGGGGCCGTTCAGCGGTCAGTTCCTCGCGAACACCAACAACACGCTCGGGATCCAGTTCTGGGTCGCGCAGGTGCTCGCCGACAAGTGGGGCATCACGCGCGAAGAGATGGACAAGTACGCGCTGCAGTCGCACCGGCGGGCGGCCGAGAACACGCGTAACGGGTTCTTCGCGGGCGAGATCGTGCCCGTGCCGCTCGGTGACGGCCGCATGCTGACCGACGACGAAGGCATCCGCGCCGACGCGTCGCTCGAGAAGATCTCGTCGCTCGGACCGGCGTGGGAGAGTTCCGACCAGCCCGCGCCCGACATCACCGCGGCCAACTCGTCGCAGATGACCGACGGCGCGGCCGCGATGCTCATCGCGTCGTCTGAGTTCGCAGAACGGCACGGCTTGCCGGTACGGGCCCGCTTCCGCGCGTTCGCCGTCGCGGCGGAAGACCCCGTACTCGTACTGTCGGCACCGGTCCCGGTGACGTACAAGCTGATGGGACGCACCGGCATGAAGGTCGACGACTGGGACGCGGTCGAGTGCAACGAAGCGTTCGCCGCGATCGCGCTGATGTGGCAGAAGGAGTTCGGCTACCCGATCGAGCGCTTCAACCCGCGCGGCGGCGCGATCGCGTTGGGCCATCCGTTGGGCGCGTCCGGAGTCGCGCTGATGACTCGTTTGTTGCGACACCTCGAAGCGACCGGCGGCCGCCTCGGCTTCCAAACGATGTGCGAAGGCGGCGGCCAGGCCAACGCGACGGTCATCGAACGCATCTGACCCACGCGCCCGATGGGCTGATCCGGTTGATCGAACGAGTCCGGCCCGTGCAGGTCGGATTCCGTCATCGACGGGGAAGCGACCGGGGAGTGGCGACTGTCTACTCGGGAGGTGCGACAGCGAGGAGGGCGGCGAGCTGTTCGCAGTAGTGGTCGCGGGAGTGGTGCACGAAGCGCACGTTGACGCCGGTCGCGCCGATAGCGGCGAAGCGACGCAGCTGCTCACCGACGCGTTCGGGTTCGCCGAGCGGGTCGAGCGGGTGCTCGTTCTGCACGAGGACGTCGAACGGGCGGCCGGGGAGGTCGATGCGCCGGAGCATGTCCGCGAGCTCGTCGGTGCGCAGGCCGAACGGCGCCCAGCCGTCGCCGAGCTCGGCGGCGCGCCGCAAGGAACGGAGCGTGCGGCCGCCGACCCACATCGGCACGTGCTCCTGGACCGCGCACGGGTCGACGAGGAAGCCGTCGAAGTCGAAGAACGAGCCACGGTACGACGGCTCGGTCCGTGAGAGCGCCGCCCGCAACGCACGCATCGCGTCGTCGGCACGCGCGCCACGGTCGGTGAACGGTGCGCTCAGCAGCCGGAACTCCTCTTCGAGCGAACCGACGCCGACGCCGAGAATCACGCGGCCGCCGGTCACCACGTCGAGCGTGCCGTAGCGCTTCGCGATTGCCAGCGGATGGTGGTACCCGAGCACGAGGACGTGCGCGGCGAAGCGGATCGTCGACGTCGACGCCCCGAGCGCGCCGAATGTCGCGAGCGGGTCGAAGTACCGGCCACCACGAACCTCGGCGACGGGTACGGGCACCGCGACATGCTCACTGCATGTGCAGTGGTGATAGCCGAGACGCTCGGCTTCCTGCACCACGTGCACGACATCGGCGAACGACGCGTGCGCTTCCCACTGGGCATGCGCGCGCGGCAACAGCGTCAACGCAGGAGTGACGATCCCGAGCTTCACGCCCGAAGGTTAAGCCGCGGGATTCGGCGTGATCACCCGATTGACCGCGGTGACGAGCGCGGGGATGTGCGACGGTGCGTCGGCGAGACGGCCCGTCTCCGCGAGATGCACCATCGACTCGAAGAGAATGCCGAACACGCCGACTGCGATCGCGGGTGCGTATGCGCCCCGCGCGGCTGCGGGATCGCGTTCGCTCCAGACGTCGCGGATCAGATCGGCGAGCTCGCGTCGCGTCCGGCTCCGCAACGCGTTGACTTCGGGCGATGTGCCGACACCTTCGAGCAAGATGATCCGCGCCGCGGGCGGGTCGGCGACGAGCCAGTCGACGTACGCGCGCACGCCGACCGCCATCACGTCCGAGCCGGCCGGCGCGTGCACGAGTTGGCTGCGCACGGAATCGAGCAGGTGGCGCAACGACGTCTGCAACGCGCCGTACATCGCGTCCTCGCGATTGTCGAAGAAGGCGTAGAAGGCAGTGCGGCTCGTGCGCGCGCTGCGCACGATGTCCTCGACCGACGTGCGGTGGTATCCGCGCGCTGCGAACTCTTCGATCGCCGCCCGCACGAGACGCCGACGCTGATCCGCGCGACGTTCTTCGGCGGATAGGCCGCGGTACCGGCGGCCCGAGGATTTGGGCTTCTCGGGCTCGGGCGGGACCGCGTTCGCAACCACTCATGGCAGATTACCGGCCGTTCGGGTGGCTAGTTTCCGTGCATGCCGGACAAGCGCGCGTCACTCCGCGAGGCGGTCGCGAAACATGTGCAACGCGGCGACGTGCTGCATCCGATCGTCGGGCAGACGCGCTGGACGGCCGCGTTGCGCGAGGTCGTGAGGCAATGGTGGGGACGCGATCCCGACTTCACACTCGCCATGCTCTCGCTGTCCAGTCTCGGTGCGCTGTTCTTTCGCGGGAATCTGGTGCGCAAGGTGATCACTGGATACTCAGGAGACACATTTCCGAACTTCACCCCCAACCCGTGGTTCGCTCGTGCCTACGAGAAAGGTGAAGTCGAGGTCGAGCATTGGTCGTTCCTCACGTATTCACAGCGTCTCGAGGCTGCAGCCCGTGGTCTTCCCACGATCGTCACCCGCTCGATCGCGGGTTCATCGATGGAGGCGAACGACGCCTTCGCGGTCGTGGACACGCCGTTCGGTCCCGCCGGCCTGCTCGCACCGTTGCAGCCCGATGTCGCGCTGCTGCATGCCCCGCTCGCCGACCGGGACGGCAACGTCGCGCTGCATCCGCCGCTGCTCGAGGGCGTGTGGGGCACGCTCGCGGCGCGGCGGGGTGCGATCGTCACCGTCGAACGCGTGGTCGACGACATCCGGCCCTGGTCGCATCTCGTTCGCCTGCCCGGACATCGCGTGCTCGCGGTCGTCGAGTGTCCGATGGGCGCCCATCCCGGAGGTCTGTTCACGGGCGAGCTTCCCGTTGACGGTTACGGTGAGGACTACGAGTTCTGGGTCGCGGCGCGCGCGGCGACGCGTGCTGATCCCGAGACGTACGACGCGTGGATTCGCGACTGGGTGCTCGACATCGAGTCGCAAGAGCAATGGATCGCGCGACTCGGCGCGGCGCGGGTCGACGCACTGCGCGCCAAGGCCGCGCCCGACTCGTGGCGGCGCGACGAGGCCGCGCTTCCCCCTGATCTCGACGCACCGTTCAACGCTTGGGAGCACGCCGCGGTGTGGGGTGCGCGTCACCTCGCTGATCGCGTGTGCGCGACGAACGCGAACGCTGTGCTCGCCGGCGCGGGCGTCGCGAACTTGTCGGCGTGGTTGGGCGTGCAACTTGCACGTGAGCGAGGACGCGACGTCGTGCTCACGGCGGAGATCGGGCTGTGGGGGTACGACGCGACACCCGCCGATCCGTTCGTGCTCAACCATCGCAACTTCCCGACCGCGACGATGCTCGCCGACGCACAGCTCGTGCTGGGGGCGCTGGTTGGCGGCGCGGGAACAACGACGATCGGATGCCTCGGCGGCGCACAGGTCGACCGTTTCGGCAACATCAACTCGACGCAGGTGTTACCACGACCGTTCCTCGTCGGTTCCGGCGGTGGCAACGACGTCGCGAGCACCGCCGCGGAGAACATCGTCGTCGCGAAGCTGACCAAACAGCGTACGGTGCCCGACTGCAGCTATGTGACGTCGCCCGGCACGCATGTCCGCGCGCTTGTTACCGATCTGGGGACGTTCGAGAAGGCCGGCGGAGAGCTCGTGCTGACCGCGCTCGCACCGGGCGCGGCGGTCGACGACGTGCGCGCGCTGTGCGGCTGGGAGCTGCGCGTCGCCGACGGGGTGCTCCCGGTGCTCGACCCTCCGACCGCCGACGAGGTCGCGGCCCTCCGCCGCTGGGACCCCCAAGGCTGGTTCCTCCGCGCGCGGTGAATCCGACAAACAGTTGGCAGGGAAACCCGCGCCAGGCGCGGAGAACGCTGCCAACTGTTGCGCGGAATTACCGCGTGACGATCACGCAGCTGGCGTTGGCACCGCGTCCGACGGTGTGGGCGAGGCCGACGTGCGCGCCGTCGACCTGACGCGCGCCCGCGGCGCCGCGCAGCTGGCGGACGAGCTCGACGACCTGGCCGAGCGCCGACGCGCCGAGCGGCTCGCCCTTCGACAGCAGGCCGCCGCTGCGGTTCACCGCCACCGTCGGCTCGGCGAGGAACTTCGCCTGCTCACCCGGCGCGCACAAAAGCAGCTCCTGGTACGCGAGCAGCTCGCGCGCGGCATCGGTGTCCTGGCACTCGACGACGTCGACGTCGCCGGGCGCGACGCCCGCTTCCTCGTACGCGTCCTGTGCGGCGAGCGTCGAGGGCGGCGTGATATCGGCGTCGTCGATCCCCGAGAGCGGCGTTGCCTCCCCGAGCACGCTCCCGGGCAGGTGCGATCGCAGGCGTGCCGACGCGAGCGTCACCGCGCGCCCTCCGGCGTCGGCGCGCTGCAACACGACCGCCGCCGCACCCTCGTTCGGCGAGCACAGCATCCACAGGTGCAACGGCTCGCACACGACACGCGAGCCCAATACCTGTTCGGCGGTGACCTCGGCGCGAAACATCGCATCGGGGTTGTGCACGCCTGCGCGCCGGTTCTTGACCACGACCGAAGCCAGGTGTTCCTTCGTCAACCCGGCCTCGCGCAACAGTCGCTGCGCCCGCAGCGCGAAGTACGCGGGCGTTGCGGCGAAGCCGGCTTCCTCGCGCCACGGCTCGAAGAACGACGAGCGGATGATGCCCTTGGGCATCTTCTCCACGCCGAAGACGAGCGCGCAGTCGTATTGGCCGGCGCGGATCGCGCCCGCCGCGAGCTGCAAGGCCGCGCCGCCGCTCGCGCACCCGGCCTCGACGTCGACGATCGGCACGCCGGTGAGCGCCAACGCGCCCAGCACCTTGTGGCCCGACGCGACGCCGCCGTACGCGGTGCCACAAAACGCGGCTTGGAACGACGGGTTGGCCGCCTCGGCGAGCGCGGCGCGCACGGCGTGCACTCCCATGTCGGTGTTCGACGCACCCTCGTGGCGACCGAACGGGTGCAGCCCGACACCGGTGATCGCTACGCGAACGCCCATGTCACCTTCTCGCCGGGCAGCATCTCGGCGACCAACGACACGGGTTGGCCGAACGTCAACGCGGCCGGATCTGCTTCGCGCAGCCGCGTGACGATCCGCAGCCGCTCGTGTACCAGCTCGACGACGCCGAACCCGTACGGCACGGGACCTTCGTAGCCGGGAGGGGCAGCCGTCACTGCGGTCCAGGCCCACAGCGTCGCGTCGCGCGTCAGGGCGACACGCGTGACGTCGCGAGCGCCCGAGTACGGGCAGGTGTCGAGCAACGGAAAGTGATACCTGCCGCTGGTCGGCGAGAAGCCGCCGACCAGCGTGATCCGGCCGGCGTCGTCGAGCTCGAAGAGCCCGTCGGCGATCGCGTTCACCGCACGCGCATCCTCACACGACGCCCTTTGCCCGCAGCTCGGCGAGCTCGCCGGCCGACACGCCGATCGACGACAGCACCTCGGCGGTCTGCGCCCCCAACTCGGGTGCGCCGGCGGGGACGACCGGTTGCGCACCCACGACACGAGGGAACGGCGCCTGTTGCCGCAACGGCCCGACGACCGGATCGTCGACCGCAACGAGATCACCACGGGCCGCAAAGTGCGGATCGGCGAAGATGTCGGCCGCGGTGTACGCGGTCGCGACCGGGACGTCGTGCGCGACGCAGCGTGCTTCGATCTCGCGCGCGTCGAGCACGGCGGCCCATTCGCCGACGATCCCGTTGATCGTGTCGCCGTGGGTCGCCCGGTCGGCCAGCGTGATGAACCGCGGGTCGTCGAGCAGGTCAAGCCGCTCCATTGCCTTGCACAGGCGGCCGAAGTTCGCGTCGGAGCCGGCGACGATGCAGACGTACTTTCCGTCGCGCGTCGGGTAGTTGTCGAGCGGCGCGGAGTTCGCGAGACGGTTGCCCTCACGCGACCGCACCATGCCGAGCTTGTCGTAGCCGGCCAGCGTCCACTCGAGGACACGGAGCACCGCGCCGTACAACGCGGCGTCGATCACGCACCCGTCGCCGCCGCGCGCATCACGCGCATACAACGCCGCGGTTGCGGCATGCGCGCAGAAGATGCCGGTGAGATAGTCGGAGATCGTGACGCCGACGCGCACCGGCGGCCGGTCGGGATAACCGGTGAGATGCAACAGTCCGCCGTATCCGATGCCGACGCGATCGAGGCCCGGGCGGGGCGAGTACGGCCCGTCCTGGCCGAACATCGAGATGCGCACCGACACGATCCGCGGCGGCAACGACGACGGCCCGACGTTCCACTGCTCCAACGTGCCGGGGCGGAAGTTCTCGACGATGACGTCCGCGGTCTCGGCGAGCCGGCGGAACAGCCGCTGGCCATCGGCCGTACGCAGGTCGAGCGTGACGCTCTTGCGTCCTCGACCCTCGACGGCCCAGAACAACGAGTACCCGCCGACGTCGCCTGTCGGTGCGAACGGCCCGATCGCGCGCATGAAGTCGCCGCCACGCGGCTGCTCGATCTTGATTACCTCGGCGCCCTGCTCGCCGAGCAGCCCGGCGCAGAACGGCGCGGCGATCCTCGTGCCGAGGTCGAGGACGCGCACGCCCGCGAGCGCGCTCACGCGATCACCGTTGCTGCTCGCGCTTCACCGCGTCGATCCCGCCCTCCTTGCGCGCGGCGACGCGGTCGAGCGCGGTCGGCGTGTTCGACACGAACTGGTGCAACATGAAGTGGTAGCGCCACGACTCACGCTGGCCCATCAGGTCGACCATGTGGTTGATCGACGCTTTCACCGCTTCGGCCGTGAGCGGCGGCACGAGCGCAACCTGCTCGGCCAGCTCCCGCGCGGCCGTCGCCAGCGACGCGCGCGGCACGACGCGGTTGACCAGCCCGTAGCGCTCCGCCTCAGCCGCGCCGAACTCCGCCGCGCAGAACAGGAACTCTTTCGCCTTGCGCGGCCCGAGCTCCCACGGCTCGATCAACAGCTCGACGCCGACGCCCGACATGCGCAGCACGGGGTTCGAGAACCGGGCGTCGTCGGCGGCGACGATGAGATCGCACATGCACGCGAGCATCAGCCCCGCCGCCGAGCAAACACCCTGCACGGCCGCGATCGTCGGCTTCCGGAGATCGCGGATCTTGACGAGCTTGTCGAAGTACATGACCTGCTCGTGGCGGAGCTTGCCTTCGGGTGTGTCTCGCATCGCCGCCCAGTGCTCCTCGCCCGCGAGGAGCTCCTTGAGGTCGTGACCGGCCGAGAAGTGCTTCCCGTCGGCCGCGAGCACGACGACGCGTACGGCGTCGTCGGCGTCGGCCGCGTCGAAGGCCGCGTCGAGCTCGTCGATCATGCGACTGCTCTGGGAGTTCGCGGCGCCGGGCCGGGCCAGCGTGATCGTCGCGATCGCACCGGCGACGCCGTAGCGAATCGTGTCGAACGCAGGAGCCGGCACGGCGCGGATGCTAGCGGTGACGCCGATCACCCGATCACCGGATCTCCGCTCGGCCGGTCGCTACCGTGTGCCGAAGGTTGAAGGCATGACGCAGTCATCTGACCCCGGGGCTCACGACGCCGCTCGCACCGTCGGCGCGCTGATCGCGCCGGTTGTCGCGTGCCTGCGCGGCGACGACGATGCGCTTCACGTGCTGCTCGAGGTCGCGCGCGAGCAGACCTCTGTCGGGGAGGTCGTGCGCGCGGCGCCTGCCGTCGCTCGTGTCTACCTCCGGCTGACGCCGGAGCCGCGCGACGCCGACCGCATCGTGCACGAGTATCCCGACGCCGCGCTCGAACGCTTTCGCGAGCCCGCGCTCGTGCCGCTCGGGGTCGAATGCCTGCACGTCGCTCGCGTCGACGCAACCGTCGACGCGCTCGCTCGTGCCGCGTTCGTGCACGACGCGCTCGATCATGGCGAGCAAATGGCACTCGCGGGTGCGGTTGCCACGTGCTGGTGGTGCGCGCTGCGCAGCGCCCGGCTCCGCGAGGTCGATCCGATCGAGGAGGCGGCCGCGATCTGCCGCTACGTCGCACGCGTCGCGTAGCACGCGGGCTGTCCTACGACACGACGGTGAGCGTCGCCCTCATCGTTGCTGAATGAAAGCGGCAGTGGAAGGGGTACGAGCGCGGACACGATGACGAGCATTGGACGTCGATGCATGCGTCGCAATACGCATCACGTGGGCGCTTCGTTCATCGCGGTTCTCGCGGCAGGCCCAGCGTGCGCTCGGCGATCACGTTGCGCTGGATCTCGTTCGTCCCCGCCCAGATCGAGCTCGCTTGGTAGTACAGCCACGAACGTTGCCAGGCGCCGTCGCCGGGATTGCGAGCAGCGCCGCGCCACAAGGGTTGCGCCGGCCCGACGACCGCCATCGCGGTGTCGTGCAACCGCTTGCTCATCTCGCTCCACCACAACTTGTTGATCGCGCCGACCGGGCCCGGCTCACGGCCCGCCGCCGTCCGCGAGATCGTGCGCCAGTTGTGCAGCTGGAACAGCCGAACCTCGACGAACGCCTGCGCCAGGCGCGGGCCCACGCGCGGGTCGTCGACCGCGCCCGACGAGAGCGCGAGCCGCCACAGCTCGTCGAGCAGCTGAGCGTGAACGACGAGCTGGCGCGGGTTGACACCGCGCTCGTGCGTCAGCGTGGAGTTGGCGACGCGCCAGCCTTCGTGCAGCGGACCGACGAGGCGGTCGTCGGGTACGAACACGTCGGAGAAGAACACCTCGTTGAACTCCGACTCGTCGGTGATCTGCCGCAGCGGGCGCACCTCGACGCCGGGCGCGTGCATGTCGACGACCAACGCCGAGATTCCCTTGCTCTTCGAGGGGCGCGGGGAGACGACCGGCGAGCCGGCCGGAGGCGAGGCGGAGTCCGGAGTCGACCCGTCCGGGGGCGGGTCGGTCCGGGCGAGGCACCAACCCCAGTCGGCGAACTGCGCGTAGCTCGTCCACACCTTCTGCCCGTTGAGCACGAACCCACCGTCGATCTTCGTGGCTCGCGTCGTCAGCGACGTCAAGTCGCTGCCCGCGCCGGGCTCGCTGAACAGCTGGCACCAGAGCTCGGACGCGTCGAGGATGCGCGGCAGGAAGCGCTCCTTCTGCTCGCGTGTGCCGTGCGCGAGCAACGTCGGTCCGACGAGGTTGACGCCGATGCGGCCGACGAGCTCGGGCGCGTGCGCGCGCGAGCTCTTCGGTGACGATGTAGTGCTCGACGGGGCCGCCGCCTCGCCCCCCGTACTCGGACGGCCACGCCACGCCGACGAGCCGCCCGGTGGCGAGCTTCGCCTGCCAACCACGTCCGAACGTGACTTCCTCGGCGAGGTCGTCGAAGCGCGGCGGCAGGCCCTTGCCGTACTCCCACGGCAGGTTCGTGCGCAGCCACGCGCGCACTTCTTCGCGCAGCGCAGCTTCGCTCGGATTCGCGGTCAGATCCATGCCGACCGCACCGTAGCTGGGTCAGGTGCGTTGTTCGATCGAGACGTACTTGCGCTCGACCGGGCCGGTGTAGATCTGGCGGGGACGATTGAGGCGCGATTTCTGCGTCTCGTGGAACTCTTTCCAGTGCGCGATCCAGCCGGGCAGGCGTCCGATCGCGAACAGCACTGGGAACATGTTGATCGGGAATCCCATCGCCCGGTAGATCAACCCCGAGTAGAAATCGACGTTCGGGTACAGCTTTCGCTCGACGAAATAGTCGTCGGTGAGGGCGACGTCTTCGAGCTCGAGCGCGATGTCGAAGAGCACGTCCTTCGAGTTCAGCTCGGCGAGCACGCGTTCGCACGTCGTCTTCAAGATGCGGGCGCGGGGGTCGTAGTTCTTGTACACGCGGTGGCCGAACCCCGAGAGGCGGAAGTCGTCGTGCGCATCTTTCGCGCGGCGCACGGCGTCTCGTACGTCGCCGCCGTTGTCGCGGATATCGACCAGCATCTCGATCGCGGCTTGATTCGCGCCGCCGTGGAGCGGTCCCCACAGCGCGTCGATGCCGGCAGCGATCGATGCATAGATGTTCGCGTCCGACGATGCGACGATGCGCACGGTCGACGTCGAGCAATTCTGTTCGTGGTCGGCGTGCAGGATCAGCAGCTGCTTCAACGTGTGGACGATCGTCGGTGAGACTTCGTACGGCTCGGTCGGCAACGCGAACATCATCCGCAGGAAGTTCTCGATGAGGTCGAGCGAGTTGTCGGGATAGAGGAAGGGCTGTCCGATCGACTTCTTGTACGAGTACGCGGCAGCCGTCGGCAGCTTGGCGAGCAAGCGAATGATCGAGAGCTCGAGGTGCTCGGGATCGTGCGGATCCTCACTCGATTGGTAGAAGGTCGCGAGCGCGTTGACGACCGACGCGAGCGTCGCCATGGGGTGCGCATCCTTCGGGAACCCGTCGTAGAAGCTCTTGACATCCTCGTGCAGCAGCGTGTGCAGCCGGATCTTGTGACTGAACTCCTGACGCTCGGCGACGGTCGGCAGCTCGCCGTAGATCAGCAGCCACGCCGTTTCGAGGAACGACGGATGCTCCTGTTCGGCGAGTGCCTCGATGTCGTACCCGCGGTAGCGGAGGATGCCGGCGTCGCCGTCGATGAACGTGATGGCGGACTCGGTGCTGCCGGTGTTCATGTAGCCGTAGTCGAGCGTGACGAGGCCGGTCTCTGCGCGCAGCTTCGAGATGTCGATCGCGGATTCGTCCTCGCTCCCACGGACAACTGGGAGCTCGATCTCCCTGCCGTCCCAGATCAGCTTGGCGGGAGGATCGGGCATGGGATCTCCTCGGTTCGAGGGTGACGGCATGAATCTACCGACATCCTCATCGGCGCCATGCATGCTCACACGACCGGATGCGAAGATCCCCGGAATGGACTTCGATCTCTCGGAGGATCAGCTGGCGCTACGTGACGGCGCGAGGGAGCTTCTCGACGGCTTCGCGGCGCCGGACCGTGTCCGCGCGCATACGGCGACCGTCAACGCATACGACGCTGCGCTCTGGCGCGCGATGGTCGACCAGGGATGGGTCGGTGTCGACGTCGACGAGGCTCGTGGCGGTCTCGGCCTCGCCGCGATCGAGGTCGCGGTGCTGGCCGAGGAGCTCGGGCGGCACGCGGCACCGGCGCCCTTCGTGCCGACGGTGTTGGCCCTCGACGCGTTCGTGCAGGCGGGTGACGACGAGTGGCCCGCCCGACTCCTCGCGAACGAGGCGCTCGCGTGCGTGGCCTGGGACGCAGCCGCGCCCGTGCAGTACGCGCCGTCGGCCGACGTCGCGGTCGTGTGCGGTGACGATGCTGTCTACGCCGTCGAGCTGCGAGAACGACCGCGCCGTGAGCCGGCGATGGACCTCACGTGCGAGCTCGGCTGGCTCGACGTCGACCTTTCGCAGGCGCGAACGCTCGGCGGCAGTGATGCCCGGCAGCGGCTGCTCGACCGGGGCGCGACGTTCGCGGCCGCCGATCTGCTCGGCGGCGCGTCACGCGCGCTCGAGATGGCGGTCGGCTACGCAAAGGACCGCGAGCAGTTCGGGCGTCCGATCGGATCGTTCCAGGCCGTCAAGCATCGTTGTGCCGACATGCTCGTCGACGTCGAGGGCATGCGTTCGTCGATGTATTGGGCCGCGTGGTGCCTCGCCGCGAACGACGCCGATGCGTCGGTAGCGGCGTCGACCGCGAAGGTGTGGTGTGGCGACGCGTCGAAACGCGTGATGTCGTCGGCGCTGCAAGTGCACGGCGGCATCGGGTTCACGTGGGAGCACGACCTTCACTTCTTCATGAAGCGTGCGCAGCTCGAGCAACTCGCGTTCGGTGACTCGTCGTTCCATCGCCAGCGGTTGACCGAGCTGCTGCGACCGCGTGTCGAAGCCGGAGACAGCGTGATATGACCATGGGTCGACTCCACGCTCCGCTCCCGTCCGGTCGCTCCGCTGTCGTCTCGGTGGCAAGATGCGGGACGCCGTAGGGGACGCGATCGACGCCAACGATCTCGACGGGCTGGTGCGCGTCGCCGGCGAGATCTGCGAAGACCGCGACTGGGATCTGCTGGTCTCCCTACGCGAACGCGCGCGCCGCGCGATCGATCGCGGGCGCCAGATGTGGCCGGCCGCGTCGTACGCCGAGTACCTGCTCGCGCTCGCCGCGCCGCCGAGTTCGCAGCCGTCGTGCTCGCCGACGACGCCGGCCGGTTCGCGCCGGGCCCGCTCGCCGAGGTCGCGGCGTCGTCCCACACGTGGGAGAGCCTGGCCCCGTACGTGCGGGCAACGCCCGAGGCAGGATGTTGCGCGCACGAGCGCGCCGTGCGCGGCGAGGTCGTAGACGCGGCCACCGTCCCGCACGCCGAGGTGCTGGCGATCCCGCTGCAACTGCAGTCGTGGGAGCCGGCGTATCTCGTCGCGACCTACCGTCGCGACGGGCTCGACGAGCCCGGACCCGAACCGATACGCGGCCGCGCCGTGGATCTGCCGCCGAAGCGCGCGCGGACGATCGACGATCCCGACGTCGACGATGCCCTGCGCGGTCTCGTGCGTCCTTGGACCGCGCTCTCGGAAGGTTCTGCGCGCGTCGTCGCCGTAGAAGGCGATGCGGCGGACGCGATCGCGGCGATCGTCCCGCCCGGCGTACACGACGTGCGCGGCGCGTGGGTCGACGCCGGCGAGGCGCTCGCCACCCTGGGTTGGGTTGGCTCAAGTGGCGGACGCCATCACCGGCGCCGAGGCGCCGCCGCCGGTCGCGACCTCGCGTGGGCTGCGGCCGCGGCGCTCGCGGGATTCGAGCCGGCAGACCAGCCCGAGCCGCGAGCGCTCGGCGACGCGATTGCAGAGCTGCATTGGTTCGTGTGGAGCGCCTCCGACGTCACGACGGGATGGGTGCTGCGCATCGCCGTCGAGGACCCGATCGGCGGCATCGCATGGGCGTGCGACGCCGTCGACCGGGTGTAGCCCGACCCCACTCGGAACCCGTGCGTCGTCGGCGCCGCGCGCCGCCACCCATCGTTCCCGCTGCATCGGCGTCACCCCGAAGTGTCATTGTCGATCTTCTTGCCGTCCTTGCCGACGACGTACCAGGAGCCGCCCACGCCCTGGCCGTTGGCGTCACCCGCGGCCGTGTCGGACGCGTAGTAGTACAACGGCTTGCCGGAGAACGCGACTTGCGTAGAGCCGTCGTCACGCTTGAACGTCGACAGGTCGCCGGCGTCGACACCGGCACCGTTCTTGGGCGCGCCCGCTGTCACGACCGGCGGCCATGTCTCGTCACACCCGGTGCCGCACGCACTCGTGTCGGGCTTGGTGTCGGCCTTGAAGACATACAGCGTCCTGCCTTCGCCGTCGACGAGGATCTGCTTGCCGATCGTGCGGTTGTCGGCGAGCTTGATCGTTTCCGGGCCGCCCTCGGACCCCGACCCGGCCGTCGTGGCCGTCGTGGCCTCGGTGGCGGTTGTCGCCGGTGTCGTCGACGTCGCATTGCTCTTCTTGTTGTCGCCGCAGGCGGCGAGAACCATCGCCGCGACCGCGAAGATGGCAAACGATCGAACCGACGCGCTGCGCATGTGACCCCCAGTCTCGGACTCGGTGCGTACGGATGGAATGGCCGTGGGGTTCGATGAACCCGACGAGAGGACCCGACGTATCCTCATCCGCCGCCGGCGTGTACCACGATCGCTGCCCGGTCACGCGGCGCGGGAGTGCAGGCCGCAACCGCGGAGGACGATGGTCGAATCGGGGCCGGTGCTCGCCAATGACGACGGCGTGCGCGCCGTGTATGCGGCGCACGGCGCCGAGCTGTATCGCTTCGCGCTCCGATCACTCGGCGACCGCGGTCTCGCCGAAGAAGCCGTGCAGGAGACGTTCCTGCGCGCGTGGCAGGCCGCGTCGCGATTCGACGACGCGCTGGGCTCGTTGCGCACGTGGTTGTTCGCGATCGTGCGCAACGTCGTGATCGATCTCTCGCGCGCACGCGCGGTTCGGCCCGCGCTCGCACCCGGTACGACCTTCGACGAAGCCGGCGCGCTCGACGACGAGATCGAGCAAGTGCTCACCGCGTGGCAGGTCGAGGAAGCGTTGCGGATGTTGAGCGCCGAGCACCGCCAAGCGCTCGTGGAGGTGCACTACAACGCGCGTACGTATCACGACGTCGCCGAGCAGTTCGGCGTGCCCGTCGGCACCGTGAAGAGCCGCGTGTACTACGCCCTCAAGGCGATGCGGCTCGCGCTCGAAGAACTCGGGTGGTCCGATGACGTCTGATGCCTGCCGCGAGTTCCGCGGAGCTCTCGGTGCCGCCTCGCTCGCGGGTCGCGACGCGATCGACGATCCGGCACTGCGCGCGCACCTCGACGGCTGCGCCGACTGCCGCGCCGAGCTGCGGGACCTGAGCTCGGTCGCCCGCGCGCTCCCGCTCGCCGATCCGCGCCGCTCAGCCGTTGGCGCCGCCGAGCCACCACCGGGGTTGGGCGAGCGCGTGCGCGACCGTCTCGCGCGCCGACGGGTCGAGCGGCGTCGTCGCACACAGCGTCGCGTCGGCCTCCTTGCCGCGGCCGCGGTCATTGCGGCCGTGGTCTCTCTCACCACCGTGGTCGCACTGCGCCGCCCCGAGCCGCCGACGACGCAGGTGACGTTCCCGGCGGCTTCGGCCGGAGTCTCGGCGTGGGCACGCCTGCGCGCGCGGTCGGCCGGTACGGAGGTGGAGTTGCACGTGCGCGGCCTGCACGACGGCGACGCCTATTGGTTGTGGCTGACCGGCGACGACAACAAGCGGATCGGCGCGGGCACGTTCCGTTCGTCGCGTGCGCAGATCGACGTCACGATGACCGCGGCTCTGCCGCTCGTCGACGCGCGAAGAATCTGGGTGACCGATGCCGACGACGCGGTCGTCCTCGATTCGAGGGTGTCCACTTCATGAGGCGCGCCGGGTTGCAAGGGCTGTTCTCCCTTACTCGCGCCTTGCGCATGCTTGCGTGACGTTCGTTAGTGTGCGCGGCCGGAGGTGGTCCCGTGCCGCAGAACGTGCCGGAATTCGAGTTCTCCGACAGCGCCAAGAGCGTGCGGGCGCTCATCTTCGCCTTCTGGTGCGAGCACGGTCGCGGCCCGACGTTGCGGGAAGTGCACGAGGCGACGGGCCTCGATCGCCGCCCGATCCTCCAGGCCTACAAGGAGCTCCAGCTCGGCATCGTGATCACCGTCGACGAGAACACCCAGAACGGCAACCTGCTCAAGGCCCCGCCGTTCTCGTCGTTCCCGTCGCAGGTGCGCGCCTACATCGACGACGAGTTCCACTCGTTCGTGGGCTGCGCGAGCGAAGCCGTCGCGTTCTCGCACATGCCCCCGTTCCGCGACAAGACCATCCGCCTCGAGTCGCACTGCGCGTGCTGCCTCGCGCCGGTCACGCTCGTGTCGAAGAACTTCGAGTTGCAGTCGGTGTCGCCACCCGGTGTGTTCCTGCACATCTCGTTGTCGCCGTACGACTGGAACAACGTCGACATGACGCGCATGTGCGACTCGATGAACTACGTCATCGACGCGGAGCACGCCGAGCGGTATGAACGGCAGACGTCGACGCGGGGCGTCCTCGTCGACCTCGACCAGGCGAAGATGTTCGTGCAGAACGTTGCCAACGAACGCATGTGGAACCACGACTGGAGGCCGGGGATCTTGAACCCGCGCGCGGTGATCAAGGGCTTTCGCATGATGGGCGTCGACACCTCGCCCTGGGAGCCCGAACCCTCGCACTGACAGGTCGAATCATGCGATCACGCGTGATCGAGCCCGGCCCTGAGCCCGGCTCGATCGGGTTTTCCCGTCGGCAGCAGCGGCATCGCGTCGACGACCACGACACGCTCGGGGGTCTTGTAGCGCGCGACGCCCCGCTTCGCGAACCACGACCGGCACACGTCGACATCGAAAGTCGTGCGTGTCTCGACGAACGCGACGACGCGCTCGCCCATCGAGCGCGTCGGGTTCGCCGACCACGACCGCGTGACGGACGTCGGGATGCGCCTCGAGCACGGCCTCCACCTCGGCGGCGCTGATGTTCTCACCCCCGCGGATCACGACGTCCTTCACGCGTCCCACGATCTCGACGACACCGTCGTGGATCGTCGCGAGGTCGCCGGTACGGAACCAGCCGTCGGCGGTGAACGCGCCCGCGTTGTGCGCCGGGTCGAGATAGCCGACGCACACTTCCGGGCCGCGCACGAGCAGCTCGCCGTTGGTATCGACCCGGAGCTCGACCGCGCCGATCGCGCGACCGTCGGTCACGATCGTCGGTGCCTCCGTCGAGCCGTAGGTGCGTTTCACGCGCGCGCCGAACGCCTCGGCTGCTTCCCGCACGAACGCGTCTCCGACACCCGCGCCGCCACTCGAGATCAGCCGCATGCTCGCGACGCGCTCGGCGGCGAAGCCGGCGGTCTGCATCATCGACACGAAGAACGTTGGCGGCCCCACCATGAACGTGACACGCTGCGCTTCGATGAGGTCGAGCGCGCGCTGAGGATCCCACCGCGCCATGAACACGGTACGGAACGGCACGACGCCCGGCAGCGTGACACCGTTCAAGAGGCCCGAGATGTCCGCGCACGGCGCCGGCATCAACACGCAGTCGTCAGGTGTCAGCTCGTGGGCGTGCTCCATCTGGGCGGCCTTGTACACGAGCGTCGCCTGCGTGTGCAGCACGCCTTTCGGCACGCCGCTCGAACCGGCCGTGAACAACACGGCCGCGAGCTGCGTCGCGTCGGTCCAGGGGTCGTGCACGGGCTCGCCCGTGGGGAGCGCGTCGAGGTCGACCACGATCGCCGGCTCGATCGCGGCGAGCATCCTTGCCGCGTCGGCCTCGCCCGCGTGGTGATGCACCGGCGCCGCGATCGCGCCGAGTCGCCAGCAGGCCCGGTACAGCACGTCGACCTCGGGCCGGTTGGGCGACTGCCATGCCACCGCGTCGCCCGCGCCCACGCCGGCGGCGCGCAGGCCGCCGGCAACGGTCGCGACGCGTGTCGCGAGCGCCGGCGCCGCGACGGTCGTGAGCCTTTCGTCGAGGGACGGGTCGGTCCAGGCGCCGCCGGGCTCGCGGTACGCGGCCGCGAGCGGCGTCGTGAAGCTCGGCCGCAACTGCACGTCGTGCTCGTCAGCGGCGGTGCTTCCAGCCGTCGCTCGCCGGCGTCGCGCCCTTGAGCACCGAAGTGCCGACGAAGTTGCGCTGGATCTCGACGGTGCCCGCACCGATGCACAGCCCGCGGATGTCGCGATACACGCGCTCGACGGGGAACTCGCGCGAGAACCCGTAGCCGCCGAGCAGCTGGATCGCCTCGTCGCACACGAACTTGGCGGCGAGATTCGCCGCGGTCTTCGCCATCGCGGTCTCGAGCGCGGGTGGCGTGCCGCCCGGGCCCGCCATGTGCACCGCACGCTGGAGCAGAAGACGCGCGCCTTCGAGCTGTGTCGCCATGTCGGCGATCTTCCATTGCAGACCTTGCAGCTCCGCGAGCGTGATGTCGCCGATCTTGCGCTCGTTCATGTACTGGACGGCGTACTCGAGCGCGCCTTGCGCGGCACCGACGCACATCGCGGCGTTGCCGCAGCGTTCGTGGTTGATGTGCGAGATCAGCGTCTTGAACGACTCGCTGTTCGCCGGGGTCGCCCCACAACAACACGTCGTCGCGGTCGCACGCGCACGTCGTCGAACGCGAGCTCGGCCTCGCTGGTCGCCCGCAGGCCCATCTTCACGTGCGTGCCCGCGACCGTGACGCCCGGATCGTCGAGATCGACGACGACCGCGCCGATGCCCTTGGTGCCCGCGCTGCCGGGGAAGCGGCACCACACGAGGCACGCCCGCGCTTTGTGGCCGCCGGTGACGTAGTTCTTGTAGCCGTTGAGACGGAAGCCGTCACCGTCGTCGGTCAGCCGGGTGCGCATGTGGCCGACCGCGCTGCCGGCTTCGGTCTCGCTGATGCCGATGCAGAACAAGCCTTCTCCGGTCGCGGCGAGCGGCAGCCAGCGGTCCTGCAGGGCGGGTGTACCCAGGTGCTCGATGGCCCGCGGCGGCCCGTTGAAGATCAGCTGGGCGAGGATCGCGCTCGACACGTCGGCGCGGGCGAGCTCCTCGAGCACGATCGCGGCTTCGACGTCGCCGAGCCCGGCGCCGCCCCATCTCTCACCGATCGGTGATCCCGAACAGCTCGGCTTTGCGGAAGGCGTCCCACGCCCACTGCGGGAACTCCTCGGTCTCGTCACCGTGGCGTGCCATCGGGGCGAGCTCCCGCTCGGCGACGTCGCGGGCGAGCCGGCGCAACGCCGCCTGGTCGTCGGTGTCGGCGAACGGGTTGACACCGTGGGCGTGCGCAGCCATGCGGGGCAGGGTAGTTCCCGGCCCCGGATGTCTACGCGTGCAGGGACAGCTTCGTTGCAGTCTGCACGACGCGGAGGAAGCCCGCGCCGACCGGCGCCGGCACTGCCACCGTCGCCGGTCCGGGGAACCGCTGCTTCTTCGCCTTGCCCGTGGCCACGATCAGGGGCATCGACGGATGCCGGCGGCACCTTGACCCCTGCGTGTCGCATCTGAGTACCGTGACGCCCGTGGCCGACCCCGCGGATGGTCCGAGAATCGACTGGCTCGCGGCGCAGCCCTACGAGGAGTGGGCCGCGGTTCGGCGCAGCGAGTGCCCAGTGGCGCAGACCCGCGACGCGACGTTGGGCGCGGGCACCTACTACCAGGTGACGCGGTTCACCGACGCCGAAGCCGTGCTCCGCGACGACAGGACGTTTTCGTCGTCGATCAACGGTGAGCACATCGGCCAGTTCATGGGCGACCTCATCCTCGCGATGAACGGCGAGCAGCACCGCAAGTACCGCAACCTGGTGGCGAAGGCGTTCCACGCGTCGCAGCTCGAGAAGTGGGACGCCACGCTGGTGCGGCCCGCGATCAACCGTTTGCTCGACGCGATCGCGCCGGTGGGCCGCGCCGACCTCGTCGCGTCGGTCACGTCGCGCTATCCCGTCGAAGTGATCTGCGGCATCGTCGGCGTACCGCTCGAGGACGCGCAGCAGTTCGCGCAGTGGGCCGAGGAGATCAACACCGGACCGCTCGCGCCGGCACGCGGCCACAAGGCGAGCGCGGCAATGGTCGACTACCTCCGCCCGCTCGTCGAGGCGCGGCGCGCGGAACCGACCGGCGACTTCCTCTCGGATCTCGTGCACGCCGAGATCGACGGCGAGCAGCTCTCCGACAGCAAGATCTATGGCTTCTTGCGCTTGCTCCTGCCGGCGGGTGGCGAGACCACCTTCCGCGTGATGGGCAACGCGTTGTACGCGCTGCTCACGCATCCCGACGTGCTGCGGGCGGTCTACGCGGACCGCGCGTTGATCCCGGCGATCATCGAAGAGACGCTGCGCTGGGAGACGTCGGTGACAATGGTCAGTCGCGTCGCGACGCGCGAAGCGGAAGTCGCCGGCTGTCCGATCACTGCCGGTTCGCCGGTCGGCGTGCTGACGGGTTCGGCCAACCGTGACGAGCTCCGTTGGAACGATGCCGGCGAATGGCAGCCCGATCGCCCGACGCAACATCACCTCGCGTTCGGTACCGGCCCGCACCAATGTCTGGGCATGCATCTCGCGCGTCTGGAGCTGCGCGTCGGCCTCGGCGCGGTCCTCGATCGCCTGCCGGGACTGCGCCTCGATCCGGCGCGCGCCGAAGATGCAATCATCGAGGGCTACGCGTTCCGCGGACCGCGCGCGCTTCCTGTCCTCTTCGACCCGTCCTGAACAGGTGCCATCGTGGTGCCGCGCCATGCGTTCGCCGCACGGTGCGCTCAAGTCGCTCGCGGAGGCGCCGATCTGGGGGCATGTCGGAAACTCGGAAGCGCGCGGAACGTAGGTGGCGGCTGGCACGGTCGGGTCACGCGACCATGCTCGAAGGTCTCGAAGCCGCGATGCGTGCGCATCCGGCCGGCCGGGCCCTCCGCACGACCGGGCCGCGTGCACCACGTGCTGTCACGCTCGTGCCGCGCGACAGCGCCAAGGATCCGTCCGACGCCGCGTAGCCCACGTCGCCGCGCACGATGTGGGTGTCACGGCCCGTCGTGGCCGAACATCATCATCCACTGCTCGCGCGTGCGCGGGCGGAAGACGTAGTTCGTGCGCCGCACCTCGCCCATCCCCGCCGACGCATCCGGTGAGTACATGTGGCCCGGATACAACACCGCGTCGTCGGGGATCGTCGCGAGCTTCTGCGTGAGGCTCTCGTACAGCGCTTCCGGATCGCCACCCGGCAAGTCGGTGCGACCGCAGCTGTCGAGGAACAGCGTGTCGCCGCTCACGAGCCTGCCGTTGAGGTAGAAGCACTGCGATCCCGGCGTATGACCGGGCGTGTGGATGAGCGTGATCGGGATCGCCCCCACGTGCACGGTGTCGCCCGACGCGTGCATCACGAGGTCGGAGTCGCTGCATCCGGTCACGCGCTTGGTCCCGAACGCCTCGTCGGTGTGCACGTGCAGCTTGGCGTGCACGGCGGGATTCGCGAGCAGCTCGCGCACGCCCGCGATCGACCAACCGCCGAGGTCACCGCCGACGTGGTCGGGGTGGTAATGCGTCACCAGCACCCCGGTCAGCGTCATGCCTTCGCGTCCGAGCATGTCGACCAGCTCGCCCGGCGCATACGCAGGATCGACCACGACCGCCTCGCCAGTCCCGCGATCGCCGATCAAATACGAGAAGTTGACCATCTGCCGCGCAACCGGATCGTCGCGCGCGAAGTCACGTCCCGCGAGCACCTGACGGAAGTACAGACGTTCGTCGGCCACCGCTCGACCCTAGGACGAACGCGGCGCCGCGCGTGGCCTGTCGGGGTGACGCCCGCCGCAAGCTTCGAGCTTCTGCGCGCCGGGACGCAGCATGTTGCACACTGCCGGCTCGTTCAGTCGCGACGCGTCCGCCACCGCTGTTGCTCGCGACCTTCGCCGCGCGTCCGACGAGATGCTCGAAGCTTGGTCACGGCTCGACGGCGACGCGTGGTTGCGGCGCGGGCACGTGATCTCGGGCGAGCGAACGATCCGCGAGATGCTGTGGGCCCGTGTCCGCGAGGTCGAGGTGCATCACGTCGATCTCGCGGTCGGCTACGAGCCCATCGATTGGCCTGTCGGCTTCGTGAACGGCGCGCTCGACGAGATCTTTACGTCGTTCGCGCGTCGGGAACAGACGTGCGCCCGCTGGTGGATGGTGTATTCGTCGTGCTGTCGACGGATCACGAGCGCTCGTGGCGAATCAGGTTGCACGGTACCGGTGTGACCGTCGAACCGGGCCGTGCCGACCCCGCCGACGGTGAGGCGCGTGGCTGGGGATGCGATCTCGTGCTGTGCTTCTACGGGCGCGATCCGCAAGGTTGCGTCTCACGACGCGTGGCGATCCCGCGGTGCTCCGTCTTCCGCGGTGGTTCCCTTACGCGTGAGGGAAGCGACACGCCGCGCGCCGGGTCGTATGCTCCCGCGCGTGGCATCATGCATCGCGTACCGCACGTGTCACCTGTGCGAGGCGACGTGCGGCCTCGAGCTGCACATCGACGGCCGCGCGATCTCGCTCGTCCGCGGCGACCGTGACGACGTGTTCAGCCACGGCTTCTTGTGCCCGAAGGGCACTGCGCTGAAGCACCTCGAGACCGACGCCGACCGCGTGCGCACGCCGCTGCTGCGCACGGACGACGGTTTCACGCCGGTGTCGTGGGACGATGCCTTCGAAGCGATCCACGCCGGGCTCACGCCGTTGCGCGAGCGTTACGGCAACGATGCACTCGCGGTGTACGTCGGAAACCCGAACGCGCACAACCTCGCGGGTCTGGTCTACGGGCGCGTCCTGCTGCAGGCTGCGCGCACATCGAATGTGTACTCGGCGAGCACCGTCGATCAGATGCCGAAGCAAGTGTCGGCGGGCTTGATGTTCGGCACCGCCTTGTCGGTGCCCGTGCCCGACATCGATCGCACCGATTATCTGCTGATTCTCGGCGCGAACCCGTTCGAGTCGAACGGCTCACTGATGACTGCGCCCGACCTCCCGGGCCGCCTGCGGGCGTTGCGTGCGCGCGGCGGCGCCTTCGTCGTCGTCGACCCGCGCCGCACGAAGACGGCTGAGGAGGCGACCGAGCACGTCGCGATCCGCCCGCGACCGACGCATTGTTCCTGTTCGCGCTCGTGCACGTGTTGTTCGCCGACGGTCTGGTCGATCTCGGCGCGGTCGCGAACCACGTGACCGGCCTCGGCGAGATGCGCGATCTCGCGCGGGAGTTCGCGCCCGAGCGCGTTGCGCCCGCGTGCGGCGTCGAGCCGGCGACGATCCGACGTCTCGCGCACGAGCTCGCGGCCGCGCCGGCGGCTGCCGTCTACGGGCGCATCGGCACCTGCACCCAAGCCTTCGGCACGCTCGCGTCGTGGCTGGTCGACGTCCTGAACGTGTGCACCGGCAACCTCGACCGCCCGGGAGGTGCCATGTTCCCGCGCCCCGCGACGGGTGGTGAACACCAGCGGGACGCCGGGGAGAGGGCGAGGCGTCACATTCGGCCGCCGCGCGTCGCGCGTGCGCGGCGTGCCCGAGCACTTCGGCGAGCTCCCGCTCGTGTGCCTCGCGGAGGAGATCGAGACCCCGGGCGACGGCAGAGTCCGCGCGCTGATCACGATCGCGGGCAACCCCGGGTCGTCGGCGCCCGATTCCGCGCGCCTCGATCGCGCGTTCGCGTCGCTCGACTTCATGGTCAGCGTCGACATCTACGTGAACGAGACGACCCGTCACGCGAACGTCATCCTCCCGCCCGAACCTGAGCTCGCGCGTGGGCACTACGACCTCGCCCTGTACAGCTTGGCGATCCGCAACATCGCCAACTACTCGCCGCCGTTGATCGACCTCGCGCCCGGCGAGGTACCCGAATGGCACACGCTGTTGCGGCTCGGCGGGGTGCTGCAGGGGCTCGGTCCGCACGCGGAGGTCGACGCGCTCGACGACTTCGTGATCACGAGCTTGGTGCACAAAGCGGTCGCGCCGCGGGATCGAACGTCGAAGGGCGCGATGCGGACGAGTTGTTGCGCGTGCTCGACGCGCGTCGGGGCCCGGAGCGTGTGCTCGATCTCATGCTTCGCACCGGCCCCTACGGCGACGGCTTCGGCGCGAACGCCGGCGGCCTGTCGCTCGCCGTGCTCGAGAAGGCGCCCCACGGCGTCGATCTCGGACCGCTCGAACCGCGTGTGCCCGAAGTGCTGCGTACGGCTTCGGGAACGATCGAGCTCGTACCGCAGATGTGCGCGCGAGGATGTCGCGCGTCTACGCAACGCGCTCGAGCGGCGCGTGACGCCCGGTGCGTTGCTGCTCGTCGGCCGGCGCGACCTGCGGTCGAACAATTCCTGGATGCACAACATCGACGTGTTGGTGAAGGGCAAGCCGCGTTGCACCGTGCACGTACATCCCGACGACGCGTGCCGGCTGGGTGTGACCGACGGGGCAGACGTGTGCGTGCGTTCGCGCAGCGGTGCGATTGTGCTCGCCGCCGAAGTGACCGACGCGGTGATGCCGGGCGTCGTGAGCATCCCGCACGGCTGGGGCCATGGTGCCGATGGCATACAGCTCCGCACGGCCGCCGCCCAGCCCGGCGCGAACACCAACGTGCTCGCGCGCACCGACATGTTCGACCCGCTGTCGGGGAATGCGGTGCTCAACGGCATCCCCGTGGAGCTCGTGCCGGCCTGAACCCGGGCACGAGTTCCGGACGGCGCCGGGAAAGGCTACTGCTGCGCGCGTAGGCCTTTCGCGAACTCGGCCATGCCGCGGAGGTAGCTGTCGCACTGCTCGGTCTTGCCGACAACGATCGCCTTGGCGTCGATGCCGCCGGGAAACACGGCCGGCACGTAGTACTCGAAGCCGTCGCCCACGATCGCGTCGGCGATGCCCGCCGCGCACTCGCCCGCCGGCACCTTGTCGACCTCGAACAAGGCGGGTTCGTTGTCGGGCTGGTCCCAGATCTCGGTCGCGATCGGGCCGGGAAGTACGAGCTTCACCTCGACACCCGTTCCCGCGAGGTCGAGCACCATCGCTTCGGCAAACCCGCACATCGCGTACTTCGCCGCGTTGTACGCGGCCTCGTTCGCGATCGGGATGCGGCCCCCCATGCTCGACACGAACAGGATCTGACCGTTGCCGCGTTCGAGCATGCGCGGCAACACCGCCAGTGCCATGCGCACGGGGGAGTGGAAGTCGACGTCCATCACGTGTTGCACGTCGGCGGGAGTGAGGTCGGTGACGCGCGTGCGCTTCGGGATCGCGGCGTTGTTCACGAGCGCTTCGAGGCCGCCGAACGCGTCCCACGCCTCGAGCGCGACCTGTTCGGCTCGCGCGAGATCACCGAGGTCGGCGGCCCACATCTTCGAGCCGGGCGCGAACTTGCGACACTGTTCCAACACGTCTTCCAGCCGCTCAGCACGTCGCGCAACGATGCCGACGGTCGCCCCGCGTTCGGCCAGGATCGGCGCGAGCGCGGCGCCGATGCCCGACGACGCACCGGTGACGAGGATGCTCGACCCTTCGAGCTTCACTCACACCTCGGTCGTCATGGGTCGATTCCGCGCTGCGTTCCCTGCGGTCACCTCGCTGTCATCTCCGTGTTCATGGGTCGATTCCGCGCTGCGTTCCCTGCGGTCACTTCGCTGTCATCTCCGTGTTCATGGGTCGATTCCGCGCTGCGTTCCCTGCGGTCACTTCGCTGTCATCTCCGTGTTCATGGGTCGATTCCGCGCTGCGTTCCCTGCGGTCACTTCGCTGTCATCTCCGTGTTCATGGGTCGATTCCGCGCCGCGTTCCCTGCGGTCACTTCGCTGTCATCTCCGTGTTCATGGGTCGATTCCGCGCTGCGTTCCCTGCGGTCACTTCGCTGTCATCTCCCGTGACTCGTGCTCGGCCCACGAGAAGATGCCCTTCGACATCGTCGACGGCTCCTCTTTCGCCCGCGCGCCGAAGACGTGCGCACGCACCGCATGCACGCCCTTGTCGTCGGGCGCCGCCTGTGCCGCGAGCTCGGCGAGATGGCCGGCCAGGCGCAGGTCGCCGGCGGCCGCGAGCTCGCGCGCCCGCTCGGCCAATCGGCTCGCACCGCCGGCCAAATCGGCGAGCTCGCTCGCGAGCGCGACCGCGGGCGCGGGCTTCAGGTGCGCAGGGTTGCCGTCGTACCAGCCGCCGTACAGGCGCCAGATGTTTCGCACGACGAATTCGGGCTCGTCGTAGATCGCCTGCAGGTACGGCTTGGCGACCAAGGCCGGCGGGGCCTTCACCGTGTGCACGATGTCGTCGAGGCGCGCGCCGTCGTTCATCATCGCGAGCGTCTGCTCGAGCAGAGACTCGAGCAGCTCGGCACCGTCGGTGAGCGCCTGCTTCACTCGATCGGCACCGACGATCGGCAACCCGTGGCCGGGCAACAAGATCTCGGGTTCGAGCGCGATCATCTTGCGGAAGGCGATCGCCCAGTCGCGCGCGTATCGCTGCACCTTCTGCGGGTTGCCGCAGTTCGGCGACGCCCAGATGAACATGTCGCCCGCGAACAACGTCCGGCGCGCCGGGCTCCATACCCATGTTGCGTCGTCGGTTTCGCCGCGATCGTGGAACAGCTCGAGCGCCTCGTCGCCCACGGTGATCGACATCGTGTCGCGGTAGGTCTCGTCGGGCATCCGGTACTCGGTCGGCCAGCGGAGACCGGGCGCCTTGAACTGCCGCTGGTTGATCACCGCGTTGTATCCCGCGGTCATCAGGTACCGCTCGAAGCGCGCCGCGATCGCTTCGTGCGCGATCACGCTCGGCGGGGCCCAGCCGTTTTCGCGCGCGTCGTCCTCGTAGAGCTCCACACCGAACACGTGGTCGATGTGCCCGTGCGTGAAGATCGCGGTGTCGAGGCGCGAACCCGACCAACGCCGGATCGTCTCGTGCACTTGCTTGGCGTGGAACACGCCGCTGGTGTCGACGACAACCAGGCCCTCGGCGGTGGCGATCGCGGCCGAGTTCGCGAACGTGTCGACGAACGCGAGCCCCGGTTGGAGCTCGGCCAGCTCACCGCTGGTCGCGAACGGATGGTGCTCGGTGATCGGCAACGCGCCCGTGAACAGCCGGTCGGCGAGCTCGAGAATGTCGGTGGCCATCCGACGAGCGTCGCACTTCGGAGCCGACGATGCCAACGACGGATGCGCGCGGTGCATCACGTCGCTGCGATCGCGACGGGGGCCACGATTGCCCGTGGCCCCCGTGCGCGTCCCGCAACGCTCCTGCGATCAGGCGCTCTTGGTGCGCTTGCGGCGCACGAGCACGCCCCCGAACACGAGCAGGCCGAGACCGGCGACGGCGAGGGGAAGCGGCGCACCGCCGGTGAAGGGAAGGGTCTCCTGGTTGCCCGCCGCGGCGTGCTGGCCGGCGGTCGCGCCGAGTGCCCGGGACGTGCTCGCCGGCGCCACCTTCGTCTCCGGCGGCGTGCGCGGCGGTGCCGGCGTCGTCGGCGTCGTCGTCCGCGGCGGCGTGGTCGTCGTCGTCGTGGTCGTCACCGGCTGGTCGCAGTCGTGCGTGATGGTCCGCTCGACGTCGGCCATGCCGCCCGGGGAGCCGAGGGTGAACGTTGCGGTTTCGTCCTCCGCGAGCGGGTACGTGCGCCGAGCGGTGGAGTGGCCGGCGACGTTCACCGTGTCGATCGTGTGGCCGTTCTTGGCGATGGTGAAGGTCGTCGTCGAGGCGCCGTCATTGGTGAGGCCGACGACCGCGCCGCCGTCGACGCAGCTGTCGGTGATCTCGGCGGCGGGTTGTTCGCATTTCCGGGCGACGTCCCGGCTGACCTCGTGCATGCCGGGCGCCGAGATCGTGAATGTGGCGGTCGCGTCCTCCCTGACGGGGTACGTGCGCGCTTCGGTTGCGCCACCGGCAACCTCGACGGAATCGACGATCGCGTCGTCCTTCCGAACGGTGAACGACACGGGCAGCTCGCCGTCGTTGGTGAAGGTGGCGGTCACGCCCTGTGCGGCGCAGTCGACGTCGGAGATCGTTGCGCTCGGGCGCCGACAGTCGAACGTCAGGTCGGCGACGATGTCGCTCATCCCGCCGCTCGAGGTGACGGTGAAGGTCGCGGTCTCGCCTTCGGTAATCGGGTAGGTGCGTGCGGCGTTGCCGTGTCCCGCAACGTCGACCTGCTCGACCTGGGTGTCGCCCTTGTCAACGGTGAACGTCGTCGGGGAATCGCCGTCGTTGCCGAAGGTGAGGTACGCACCGCCGGCGGAGCAGCTGACACTCGCGTGCGCTCGCGGCTGTTCGCAGTTCCGCGTGAGCGTGCGGACGACGTCGTCCATGCCGGGCGCGGTGACCTTGATGGTCGCGGTCTGGTCCTCGGCGAGCGGGTAGGTCTTGGTGATCGTTGCGCCACCGGCGACCGCGACGGTGTCGATCAACTCGTCGTTCTCGACGACGGTGAACGTCGCGGCGGCCTCGCCGCCGTTGGTGAGCGTCACGACGACCCCGTGCGCGGCGCAATCGACGTCGGCGATGGAAGCGCTCGGAGCAGCCGGGCAGGTGGGCCGGGTCAGCGCCAGCGTCTGCCGGGTCCCGCCCGGGGCGGCGAGGTTGCCGGACGGGCCCCACCCGGCCAGCGCCGTGACCTTCACGATCACCGTCGCGGGCAGCGGCGTCGCGAGCTGGAACGTGTCGGAGAAGGTGTAGTTGTTGTCCGCGCCGTAGTGGTATGCGGGGTCGAGCGGCAGATCCGTGAAGGCGCCGCCGCCGTTGGTCGAATACGACACGCCGATCGACGCGTTGATGCGACGGTTCGAATCGGTCGTGCTCCACGCGGTGGACGTGAACGAGACCAGGCCGCGACAGTCGACGCTCGCGGTGACTTCGGGGTGGTGCGCGAATGCGGGCGTCGCCGTGATGCCGACGCCGGCGACGGTCAGCACCATCGCGACCCCGCCGACGACGCGCGCGGGATGACGACGCCAGCTCGCGATGAGACGTGCGAATAGCGAAGACATTCGACCCAGGACCTCCTGCGGCGCTCGCCGCAATCAATCCCCGGGCCGGTTTCGCTTGGCTCCCCGCCGGCGCCTCCAGCGACCAGTCACGCCTGCGGATCATCGCCTCCCTGGGGGGCTTGTTTTCAGGTGCGCTTCCACTCTCTGCGATGAGCAGCTACGAAGCGTGACCAAAGTATGAGGCTTTCCCATTATTCGGCAATAGGCCGATCGGCTCAGTCGAGCGGCCGGGCACCCGGTGCCGGCGCCATCGCCGTGACGTCCGTCACGTTCGGTCGGCTCCCGCTCCGGCCCGGGCAGGGCAGCGTCGCGGCGACGAAAACCGGGAGAATTCGCGGACTGGATCGCCCCCCATGCCTGTCGTACCGTCGTCACGGCAGAGAGCGACGACCGGCCTGACACGTCAAAGGCTCCGGTCGCCGCTCTCGTCGCGAACGCACGCCCGCACTGCGCGGCGGGGTTGCTCGCAGTCGGACAGAGCATGGCGCTCGACAGGCGGAAACGAAACGTGTTCCAATTCCGTGGTGACCGCCGCCGAGCCGAGCCCGGAGCCCGAGCGGGGCGCGCTCGCCCGTAGCCAGGCCGCCCGCCGGCGCCGGGTGCTCGACGCGGCGCTGCGCCTCGCGGCCGAGGGCGGCTTCGACGGAGTGCAGATGCGAGACGTCGCCACGGCGGCCGACGTCGCGCTCGGCACGGTCTACCGGTACTTCACCTCCAAGGAGCGGTTGCTGCTCGAGGCGATGGCCGAGCAACAGTCGGATCTGCGTCGCTACCTCGATGTACATCCGCCGCAAGAGCAGAGTGCCGCCGCGCGCGTCGTCGCGGTGTTGCGCCGCGCGAACCGTTCGCTACGCGCGCACCCCGATGTCACCGCGGCGATGGTCAGCTCGATTGGAGCCGCGCAACCGGAGAACGCCGACATCGTGCGGCGCGTCACCGAGATCATGACCGCGATCATCACGAACGCGATTCATGCTCCCGAACCGCGCGCGGCGACCGATCGCGAGGTGCGCATCGCGCGCATCCTCATGCAAGTGTGGCTCTCGTCGCTCAACGGCTGGGTGTGCGGCGTCGACGGTCCGGACCGTGTCGACGAAGACCTCGCGGCCGCCGCGCAGCTGTTGCTCGGCTGACGACCATGCGCGAACGCCCTCGTGCGCACTTCAACTTCGCCGACCTCTTCGAGCTCGCGGCCGACCGGGTGCCCGATCGGACCGCTCTCGTCGACGCCCGCCGGCAGGTGACCTACGCCGAATTCGAGGCGCGCACGAACCGGCTCGCGCACACGCTGCACGAGATGGGTGTGCGCGCGGGTGATCACGTCGGCATCCTTGCGACGAACTGCATCGAGTGGGCCGAGGCGACGTTCGCGGCGTACAAGCTGCGCGCGAGCGTTGTCAACATCAACTACCGCTACGTCGAGGAGGAGCTGCGGTACCTGCTACAGAATGCCGACCCGGTTGCACTCTTCTACCACCGCGGGTACGCGCCGCTCGTGCTCGCCGCACGCGACGCGCAACCACAGCTGCGGCACTTCATACGCATCGAGTGGAACGGCAGCACCGAGAACGACGGCGCGCTCACGCCCGTAGAGATCGAAGCCGCGATCGCGTCCGGCTCGCCCGGGCGCGATTTCGGCGAGCGCTCCGACGACGACGTGTACCTCTTGTACACCGGCGGCACCACCGGCATGCCCAAGGGCGTGATGTGGCGGCACGAGGACGTGTACTTCGCGCTCGCGGGCGGCATCGACGTGTTCACCAACGAGAAGGTGGCGTCTCCGGCGACGGCCAGCGAGAAGATCGACCCGTCGCAAGCAGCTGGTCTCGTCAACATGATCCTGCCGCCGTTCATGCACGGCGCCGGCCAGATGAGCCTGTATCGCACGTTGTTCGAAGGCAACACCGCGGTAATCCCGGCCGCGTTCGATGCCGAGGAAGTGTGGCGGCTGGTCGAGAGGTATCGCGTCAACGTGATGGCGGTGACCGGCGACGCGATGGCGCGCCCGCTGGCGGAGGCGCTCGCCGGGATGCGCGACCAAGTCGACGTGTCGTCGCTTGTGTCGTTCAGCTCGACGGCCGCGATCTTCTCGCAGTCGGTGAAGGAGCAGCTGCAGGAACTGCTGCCCGACCACGTCGTGATGACCGACGCGATCGGCTCCACCGAGTCCGGCATGAACGGGATCCGGTTCGTCACCAAGGGCGACGCGCCGAAGGAGGGCATCACCTCGGTGCAGCCGGCCGCCGACTCGGTCGTGCTCGACGACGATCTCGCGCCGGTCGAGCCGGGCTCGGGGCAGGTCGGGCGTGTTCGCGCGCGGCGGCAACATACCGCTCGGCTACTACAACGATCCGGTCAAGACCGCGGAGACGTTCATCGTCGATCCGCACGGCAAGCGCTGGTCGATTCCTGGCGACTATGCGACCGTCGAGACCGACGGCCGCATCACGCTGCTCGGACGCGGTTCGGTGTCGATCAACTCCGGTGGCGAGAAGATCTTCCCCGAAGAGGTGGAGGGCGCGTTGAAGTCGCATCCCGACGTGTTCGACGTGCTCGTGGTCGGCCTTCCCGACAACCGTTGGGGCGAACGTGTGGCGCGTTGTTGCAGCCACGTCCGCAAT